>NZ_KB904363.1 GCF_000380045.1 Streptococcus marimammalium DSM 18627 | reverse complement strand
CGCTCATGCTTACTCATCTCACGAACGTGGAACAAACGAGAATTTTAATGGATTACTTAGAGAGTTTGTGCCTAAAGGGATATCGCTACAGGAACTAACTCAAGAAGAATTAGATACCTATACACAAGCTATCAATGACAGACTGAGAAGAATACACAACTATCAGTCTGCAAAAAAACTGTTTGAGCTAGCTCAAACAGTATAAAAATTATTGACTTAGTCAGATGAATACTTTGTTGCACTTGACTTGACAATTGGGGAAAATAAATTTATTTAATTATGAGACAACATTTTTAAGCTGAATTTAATGCAATATGGTAAAATAATAATCAATAAAGGATTATCATTTGTCTATTCAAGTAATAATAGTATCAGGAGGTGCTGTTTTGAAAGTAATTGCTGGGCAATTTCGTGGAAGACCACTTATTACTCTTGATGGCAAAATCACGCGTCCAACTTCAGATAAAGTAAAAGGTGCTATTTTTAGTATGATTGGTCCATTTTTTGATGGTGGTAGAGCTTTAGATCTTTTTTCTGGGAGTGGTAGTTTGGGAATTGAAGCTGTTTCAAGAGGAATGTCAGAAGCTGTTTTGGTAGAAAAGAATTTTCGTGCTCAAAAAATCATTGCAGAAAACATCAAGATGACCAAAACTAAAAATAAATTGAAACTCTTAAAGATGGATGTTAAAAAAGCGCTAACTCAATTAAATGGTCAGTTTGATTTAGTTTTATTAGACCCACCCTACGCTAAAGAAGAGATTGTTAAGACGATTTATCAGCTTGAAGAATTAGGTCTACTTTCAAAAGATGTAATGATTGTCTGTGAGACAGATAAAGAGATTTTGTTACCAGAAGAAATTTGTGAATTTGGAATTTGGAAACAAAAAACTTATGGAATTAGTAAGGTAACCGTTTATGTCAGATAAAATAGGATTATATACAGGCACATTTGATCCAGTGACAACTGGCCATATTGATGTCATTAAAAGAGCAACAAAACTAGTTGATAAACTCTATGTTGGTTTATTTTATAATAAGGAAAAAGTGACTTTATTTTCTAAAGAACAAAGAGAAAAGATGCTTATTAATGCTTTGGTTGAATTTGATAATATTAAAGTGATAACATCTAGTAATACTTTAACTGTTGATGTTGCAAAAAAAATTGGTGCTAATGTATTGATTAGAGGAATAAGAAATTCTGAAGATTTGAATTATGAGATAGATCTTGAGTTTTTTAACCAGTATCTATCTTCAAATATTGAAACGATTTATCTCTTATCAAAGCCTGATTTACAGTCTATTAGCTCTAGTCGTGTGAGAGAATTATTACACTTTAATCAAGATATTTCTCGATTTGTCCCAAAAAGTGTCATAGAAGAATTGGAGAGAATAAGTGAAAACAATAAAACAATTTAAATGGTGGTTCGTTAGTTTTTTTACAGTATTATTTATCATAGGTGCAGTTACAATTCCTCTTCCCTATTATTTAGAAATACCTGGTGGTGCTTATGATATTAGAAATGTCTTAACTGTCAATGAAATAAATGATAGTGAAGAAGGTTCTTATAACTTTGTTGCAGTTACGGTAAGTCGTGCTAGTCTTGCACAGATTATCTATTCTTGGTTTACACCTTTTGCCGATATTACAAGCATTGAAGAAACAACAGGTGGCTACAGTCAAGAGGATTACTGGCGTATCAATCAATTTTACATGAAAACTTCACAAAATAGTGCTGTTTACCAAGCTTTAAAATTGGCTGGTAAAGAGGCTAAGTTAGATTACCAAGGAGTATATGTACTTAACGTTTCTGAGGATTCAACTTTTAAGAATATCCTCAATCTTGCTGACACTGTAACAGGTATTAATGGTAAAACCTTCAAATCTTCTCAAGAACTAATTAACTATGTAAGTAGTTTTAAGATAGGTGATGATGTAACGGTTCAATACATTTCAAATGGGATTAGTGAGAATGCTACTGGTAAAATTATTAAACTTGAAAATGGTAAAAATGGTATTGGTATTGGTTTAGTCGATCATACCGAGGTTAACACTAAAATTCCAATAACTTTTAATACAGAAGATGTTGGTGGACCTAGTGCTGGATTGATGTTTACACTTGATATTTATGACCAACTCATTGATGAGGATTTAAGGAAAGGCCGTATTATTGCAGGGACAGGAACCATTGAACAAGATGGGTCAGTGGGTGATGTTGGTGGTATAGATAAAAAAGTTGTTTCCGCAGATGAAATTGGTGCCAAAATCTTTTTTGTTCCAAATAATCCAATCACTGATGAACTCAAAAACATAAACCCCGATGCCAAAACTAATTATGAGGAGGCTTTAGAAACTGTTAAGAAATTAAAAACAGATATGAAAATTATTCCTGTTAAGACAATTGAAGAAGCTATTGCTTATTTAAGAACCCATTAAAACAAGACAAAATGCAGAAAAAAATTCTGTGTTTTGTTTTTATTAGAAATTTAATTCTTCAAAACAATTGCTGTAATGTTTTGTCTTCGCTTACAAAAAAAGAAAAATAGTGTATAATAAATAGGTTAAGAATAATAGATTCTTCTTAAAAAATGTTTTGGAAAACTAGCTAGAAAAATTAAAATGAAAGGAGAATTATGAGAAAAGAAATAGACCCTGAATTATTTAATTACAATAAATTTCCTGGACCTCAATTTGTGTCATTTGATGATATTGTGAAATCAGATGACATTCAGTTTACTATGCTCGAAAATTTTAAAAATGCTTTTGATACTACTACTTTTAGTCAACGTTTTTCAGAATTAATGTTAAAATATGACTATATTGTTGGGGATTGGGCTAGTGACCAACTTCGTCTAAAAGGTTTTTATAAAAATGATAAGAAAACAACTAGCACTTTAAAGATTAGTCGATTAGAAGACTATTTAAAAGAGTATTGTAGTTTTGGTTGTGCTTATTTTATTCTTGAAAACAAAGAACCAAAAGAAATGCCAAAAGAAGAATTTAAAGGACATCCTAGAAAACGTAAGCAAAGACGTAAAAATAATAATCATTCACAAAAATCATTGCATGAAAAAAATACTAATTCATCTATTGAAAAAAATAAGCGAAATGACTTTAAGAAAAAGAAAAAAATGACTAAGAAGCACACTAATAAACAAAAGACAGAAAAATCTTTCATCCAACATAATCAAAATTTTGTGATTCGTAAAAAAAATGATCATGAATAACTAATTAAGAACCACTGACTATAGTTAGTGGTTTTAGATATCAAAAATTATAAAAAGGAAAAAATATGAAGATTTTAAAAAAAGGATTTGATAGAAATTTTAATCCAAAACCGAGCTATCGTCTTTTTTTATTTTTTGGGGTCGGATTTTATATCCTCATTATTGGATTGCTTTGTTTTACACCTCAAATCAATATTTCAGGCTTTGAAACACCTGGAGTAGAACATTATGGTCGTGTTGTTGTTCTGTTAACCCCCTTTAATTCCTTGATTAATGCAAGTCAATCAAAAAATATTTGGGAATTTTTTTGGATTATTTTTCAAAATATAACTAATATTTTCTTACTCTATCCACTTATCTTAGGACTTTTATTCTTATTTCCTAAAATAAGAACAATTAAAAAAGTTGGTCGGTTAAGTTTTCTAATTAGTTTAGGAATTGAATTGACTCAAATCCTTTTAGATGTTTTGATAGATGCTAACCGAGTTTTTGAAATTGATGATTTATGGACTAACACTTTAGGAGGTCTGCTAGCACTTTTTACTTACCAATGGTTGAAGAAACAGTATCAAGAAGATAAAAAATAGTTGTCTTAGACAACTATTTTTTTATATTTATAATGGTATTAAAGAATAAGACAATATGCCAAGGTTAAAAAAGGAATAAAAGCGATAGGTTTGTTATTATTAAAGAGAATAACTAATATTCCTAAGAGGGATGATAGTTGAATTAACCAAGATAGCTGCCAAAAAGTCATTGTTAAACTAATCGTACTGAGATAAAATATGTCACCACTACCTATTTTAATATCACGATATTCGGCTAATAAAGCTATCAAAAATAATATAATTCCTATTGGTTTAATGGGATAAGCTATGAGTACTCCTAAGGTTGAAAATAGCCAGATGATTAAAGGATATTCCTGATAAAAAATATCATAAAAACTTAGTAATAAACTGACACTGATTATTGTAGTATGAGTGCTAGTGATGGTTATATTTGCCCATTTATAGGTTAAAGTTGAAAAAACTAATCCTAATAATAGTATTAATAAGCCTATTTTTTGTTTTAAAAGATTAGTTTTTTTAGTAGTTAATCCTTTTTGCCAATGTTGCCAATGCTTTTTGAAATAGTTCATATTTCTTTATTCGAAAAAATTGTTTAAAACAATCAAATAAGTTGCTTTTTCAGGTAGAAAACGATAAAATGATAATGTAAATAATAATAATTCTAAATAAGGAGAAAAAAATGACTACAATTAGTGTTGAAAATATCTATGCATCAATCGTTCATAATGTGACAAAAAAAGAAGGAGCAGGTGCTAATACCAAAACAAAAGCAGTTTTAAATCAAACTGTTGCTGATCTTTCAAAAGCAGCATCAATCGTTCATCAAATTCATTGGTATATGAGAGGAAGAGGTTTCTTACATCTTCATCCTAAAATGGATGAGTTAATGGATGGTTTAAATGAACATCTTGATGAAATTAGTGAACGTCTTATTACTATAGGTGGAGCACCATTTTCTACTCTTAAAGAATTTGATGAAAATTCTAAATTAGTAGAAACAGCGGGTTCTTTTGAAAAAACGATTGAAGACCACTTAAATCGCTTGGTAGATGTCTATAGCTATTTAGCAAATCTTTATCAAGTTGGACTTGATGTAACTGATGAAGAAGGTGATGATCCTTCAAATGATTTATTTGTTGCAGCTCAAGCTGATGCTGAGAAAACACTTTGGATGTTACAAGCAGAACTTGGTAATAAACCAGGAATTAGATAAAACTATTCACTAAAAAATAAACCTAGGATTTTTCCTAGGTTTTTTAGTCTGAACAATGCTGTACAGAAACCGATTGCATTACATCTTGAAAAAAAGAATTCTTTTTGATAGAATCAGTGTATGAAAACACTTTATGATGTCCAGCAGCTACTAAAACGTTTTGGAATTTTTGTGTATCTTGGAAAAAGACTTTACGATATTGAGATGATGAAAATTGAATTGGAAAATCTCTATAGTAATGCTTTAATTGAAAAAGAAGATTACCTAATTGCTGAGTTGATTTTAAGGCGAGAGCATAAAATAGAAGAGGAAAAAGAAAATGGCAAGTAAGTTATTAGGAATTGATTTGGGTGGGACTACGATTAAATTTGGTATTTTAACACTTGAAGGTGAAATTCAAGAAAAATGGGCCATTGAAACCAATATTTTAGAAGAAGGTAAACATATTGTTCCAGATATTGTTGCTTCCATTAAACACCGTTTGGAATTATATGGTTTAACTAAAGAAGATTTTATTGGTATTGGCATGGGTTCTCCCGGCGCTGTTGAACGTCAGATGAAAACAGTAACAGGAGCGTACAATCTTAACTGGTCAAAGACTCAAGAGGTCGGCTCAATAATCGAAAAGGAAATAGGTATTCCTTTTGCGATTGATAATGATGCTAATGTTGCAGCACTTGGAGAACGTTGGGTTGGCGCTGGTGACAACCATTTGGATGTTGTTTTTATGACTCTTGGTACAGGAGTTGGTGGTGGTATTATCGCTGATGGGAAGCTCATTCATGGTGTTGCTGGTGCAGGTGGTGAAATTGGTCATATGATTGTTGAACCTATCAATGGTTTTCTTTGTACTTGTGGTAGTCATGGTTGCCTTGAGACAGTAGCTTCAGCGACTGGTGTTGTTCGTGTGGCACGCCAATTGGCAGAAGCTTATGAGGGCGATTCAAAGATTAAACTTTTACTTGATAATGGTGAGGCAGTGACCAGTAAAGATATTTTTGCTGCTGCTGAAGTTGGCGATGCTTTTGCTAATAGTATTGTTGAAAAAGTGAGTTTTTATTTAGGACTTGCAGCAGCTAATATTAGTAATATTTTGAACCCAGATAGTATTGTGATTGGTGGTGGCGTATCTGCAGCTGGAGAATTTTTACGTTCTCGCATTGAAAAATACTTCAAAACATTTACCTTTCCCCAAGTTAAAGAATCAACTAAAATAAAAATAGCTAAACTTGGTAATGATGCTGGTATTATTGGTGCAGCTAGCTTAGCTAGTCAATTAATTGAAAAATAAGGGAGAATTATGGATAATAATATTGTGACAATTATACTTTGGATTGGTGTTATAAGTTTTATCGGTTGGACCATATGGAACTATTTTAGAATTAGACAAGCCTCTAAATTTATTGAGAATGAAGAATTTGCTTCTTTAATGAGAACAGGGCAATTAATTGATATTAGAGAGCCTTCTGTTTTTAAATGTGATCATATTTTGGGTGCTAGAAATTTTCCGATTGGGCAATTTAAATCCTCTTTATCAGCTTTAAGAAAGGATAAGCCAGTCTTATTATATGATAGTAATCGTAGTAAAGGTGTTGGTCGTGCGGTTATTGAATTAAAAAAAGCAGGGTACCAAGAGATTTATGTTTTAAAATTTGGTTATGACTATTGGGATGGTAAAAGGAAAAAAGGTTAAAGAGACTAAAGAATACAAAAAAACGAGGGAGACATATTTCCTTGTTTTTTTGATATTTGAAATTTGAAAGAGGCTCTAAAAGAGGTTTTATGATTTCTGAAAACATTTACAATAACCTTATCACTGTTATTTGAGTAAATTTATGGTATAATTCATGAGTTGAAATTAAAAGATACAGAGGATTATATGACCAAATTAAGAGAAGATATTCGTAACATCGCCATTATTGCCCACGTAGACCATGGAAAAACGACACTTGTTGATGAATTGTTAAAACAATCAACAACTTTAGATGCTAGAACTACTCTAGATGAACGAGTGATGGATTCAAATGATATTGAAAAAGAGCGTGGCATTACTATATTAGCAAAAAACACTGCTGTTTTATATAACGATACACGTATTAACATCATGGATACGCCAGGGCATGCCGACTTTGGTGGTGAAGTGGAACGTATTATGAAGATGGTTGATGGCGTTGTTCTAGTTGTTGATGCGTATGAAGGAACAATGCCTCAAACACGTTTTGTTTTGAAAAAAGCTTTGGAGCAAAATTTAATTCCCATCGTAGTTGTTAATAAAATTGACAAGCCGTCAGCCCGACCAACAGAAGTTGTTGATGAAGTTTTAGAGTTATTTATCGAACTTGGAGCTGATAATGATCAATTGGATTTTCCAGTTGTTTATGCTTCAGCTATTAATGGTACGTCATCTTTATCAGATGATCCTCATGCTCAAGAAAAAACGATGGCACCAGTTTTTGATACCATCATTAAGCATATTCCAGCACCAGTTGATAATTCAGATGAACCACTTCAATTTCAAGTGTCCTTACTAGATTATAATGATTTTGTTGGTCGTATTGGGATTGGTCGTGTCTTTAGAGGAGCTGTTAAGGTCGGGGATCAAGTAACTCTTTCAAAATTAGATGGCACTACAAAAAACTTCAGAGTGACAAAATTATTTGGTTTCTTTGGTTTAGAGCGTCGTGAAATTAAGGAAGCAAAAGCTGGTGATCTAATTGCGGTCTCAGGAATGGAAGATATTTTTGTCGGTGAAACAGTGACACCTACTGATGCTGTTGAACCGCTACCTATCCTTCATATTGATGAGCCAACTCTTCAAATGACCTTCCTAGTTAATAATTCCCCATTTGCAGGACGTGAAGGGAAGTTTGTCACTTCTCGTAAAGTAGAAGAAAGACTGTTAGCAGAACTACAAACGGATGTCTCTCTTCGTGTTGACCCAACAGATTCACCGGATAAATGGACTGTTTCAGGGCGTGGTGAATTACATTTGTCTATCTTAATTGAAACAATGAGACGTGAAGGTTATGAGCTACAAGTGTCACGTCCAGAGGTTATCATCAAAGAAGTTGATGGTGTTAAGATGGAACCGTTTGAGCGCGTGCAAATTGATACACCAGAAGAATACCAAGGTTCAGTCATTCAATCATTATCAGAACGTAAAGGTGAAATGATTGATATGCAATCTACCGGAAATGGGCAAACACGATTGATTTTTTTGGTGCCAGCTAGAGGTTTAATCGGCTACACTACAGAATTTCTATCAATGACACGTGGTTATGGAATTATGAACCATACTTTTGATAGTTATATGCCATTTGTTAGAGCAGAAATTGGTGGTCGTCATCGTGGTGCACTGGTATCTATTGATGCTGGTAAAGCCACAACTTATTCTATTATGGCTATAGAAGAACGAGGCACTATTTTTATTAATCCTGGAACAGAAGTTTATGAAGGAATGATTATCGGAGAAAATTCTCGTGATAATGACCTAACTGTTAATATTACTAAAGCAAAACAAATGACAAATGTTCGTTCAGCCACAAAAGATCAAACTGCTGTCATTAAAACACCACGTATTTTAACCCTTGAAGAATCATTAGAATTTTTAAATGATGATGAATATATGGAAGTAACACCAGAATCAATTCGTCTACGTAAGCAAATTCTTGATAAGAATCTTCGGGCCAAAGCTGCTAAGAAAAAGAAAAATTCAGAATCAGAAGAATAATTTTATTTAGGAGGAAAAATAGATGTTTTACTTGATAATTGCTATTTTGATTGTTTTGTATTACTTATTTGTTGCTTCTAAAACAATAAAAAACACGATGAATATGATTCTGATTGTAGCAATTGCTTCTTTTGCCGTTTTCGTTATAGGGATGGGTATTGTTAAACTAATTGAATCACCACCAGAAGTTTATGTGATATTAGTCATGTTGGTGATTGGTTTTTATATTGTAAAAGATGTGATTAAATTGTCAAGTAAAATAGAAACCAAAGATAGCTACTAGCTATCTTTTTAATCTGTCTAATATGAGAATATCGATATCGTTTTATTCATTTAATAGGTGTTGAAAAAGTCACTAATTAAAGGTAAAATAGAAACAACGTCAAGAATGAATGGGAAAGAAAATGAAACAAGTATCACAATTTATCAATCACAAAATTCTAGTATTGGGCTTAGCTCGATCAGGAGAAGCGGCAGCACGTTTATTAGTGAAATTAGGAGCCATTGTAACTGTAAATGATGCTAAGCCTCTTGAGGAAAATTCTAGTGCCAAATCTCTTTTAGAAGAAGGGGTTAGGGTAATTACTGGGCATCATCCTTTAGAATTATTAGATGAAGACTTTAGTCTTATCATTAAAAATCCAGGGATTTCTTACTCTAATCCTATGGTTCAGCTAGCCATAAGTAAAGGGATACCTGTATATACCGAGGTGGAATTAGCCTATTTAATTTCAGAAGCACCAATAGTTGGTATTACTGGTTCAAACGGCAAAACAACTACAACAACAATGATTGAACATGTTTTAAAAGAAGCAGGTCAATCACCTTATCTATCTGGAAATATTGGTTTTCCGGCCAGTGAAGTGGCACAATCCATTTCAAAAAATGATGTTCTGGTGATGGAATTATCAAGTTTTCAGTTGATGGGGATTAAAGAATTTAGACCTCATATTGCTGTAATAACAAATATTATGCCAGAAACACATTTGGACTATCACGGTTCTTTTGATGATTATGTTAAAGCTAAGTGGGCTATTCAAAAAGAAATGACAACTTCTGATTTTCTTGTTTTAAATGTTAATCAAGACATACAAAAAACATTAGCGAAGACCACAAAAGCAAAAGTAGTTCCTTTTTCAACACAAGAAATAGTTGATGGAGCTTATCTAAAAGAAGATAGTCTTTATTTTCGTGCTGAAAAAATCATGTCTGTTGCTCAATTGGGTGTTCCAGGGTTACACAACGTTGAAAATGCTCTAGCAACTATCGCCGTTGCAAAAATACTTGAAGTACCAACTCAAACGATTGCAAGGGTTTTATCGCATTTCGGTGGTGTAAAACATCGTTTGCAGTCTGTTGGTAGTATTGCGGGGATTTCTTTTTATAATGATAGTAAATCAACCAATATTTTAGCAACAAAAAAAGCCCTTTCTGGTTTTAATAATGAAAAACTTCTTCTTATTGCTGGAGGTTTAGACCGTGGTAATGAGTTTGATGAGCTGGTGGAAGATATTATTGGTTTAAAAGTCATGATTTTAATTGGAGAATCAGCACCTCGCATGATAAAAATAGCTCAAGAAGCAAATGTCCCATATATTCGTGCAAAAGATGTTAAAGATGCTACAAAAATAGCTTTTAAAATTGCAACTAATGGAGATACTATTTTACTTAGCCCAGCCAATGCTAGCTGGGATATGTATGATAACTTTGAAGTTCGTGGTGATGAATTTATCGCAACCTTTAATGAATTAAAAGGAGTTTAAAATGACTAAGCCCAAAATAGTCTTAACTGGTGGTGGAACAGTTGGCCATGTAACTTTAAATTTATTATTAATCCCACAGCTAATAAAAGATGGCTTTGAGGTTCATTATATTGGTGATAGAAATGGTGTAGAATTTGAACAATTACAACCATTCCAAGACCAAGTAATTTTTCATAGTATTGCAACAGGGAAATTGCGACGTTATTTTTCATGGCAGAATTTGGCAGATTTTTTTAAAGTTTTCTTTGGTATGCTTCAATCACTTCTTATTTTATTGAGAATAAAACCCAAAGCCTTATTTTCTAAAGGAGGGTTTGTTTCGGTCCCACCTGTAATTGCATCGAAACTTATCGGCATTCCTATTTATGTCCATGAATCTGATCTATCAATGGGACTTGCCAATAAAATTGCTTATAGACTAGCAACTTTAATGTATACCACTTTTGAACAAGAACATACCTCGGAAAAACTAAAACATATTGGAGCAATTACTAAAATTTCTCGAGAAAGATTAATACCAACATCAAAAATAACCACAGATGTAAAAGAGATGTTCGATCCTAAATTAAAAACGATTCTATTTATTGGAGGGTCTACAGGTGCTAGAGTCTTTAATGATTTTATCACAGCCAATCAAGAAGAATTGATCAAGCATTACAATATAATTAATATTTCTGGGAATAAAACACTTAATCAATTGAAGAAAAATCTTTATCGAATAGATTATGTCACAGATGCTTATGAATCATTGATGGCAATGGCAGATCTTGTCGTCACAAGAGGTGGGTCTAATACTATTTTTGAACTCTTAGCAATGAGAAAGCTTCATCTCATTGTTCCTCTTGGTAAAGAAGCCAGTCGAGGTGATCAATTGGAGAACGCTTCTTATTTTGAAAATAAGGGTTATGCTCTGCAATTGCCAGAACATCAGTTGTCGCTAATGCGATTTTATGAGCAAATAGAATTTCTTTTTGACCACAAAGAAACATTTATAAAAACCATGAAAAATAGTAAAGAAATAACATCAGTAGAAGATTTTTATCATATCTTGATGCAAGATATATCAGAAAAAAACTAAAGGAAAATAAAATGTCAAATAAGCAAAAGCCTTCTAAGAAAGAGGATGTTTTAACAGAATGGCAGAAAAAAAATCTTGAATTTCTCAAACGAAAACAAGAAAAAGAGAAATTAGAAGCAGAAAAACAAGAACGAGAATTACAAAAAAAGAAAGAAGAGATAGAAAAAAACAAGCTAAAACGAGAACAAGAAAAAGAACAAGACCAATCTCAAAATCTTTCTGATAAGAAAGAAGAAGGCTTAGCTGAAGAAATATTTACAGCTGAAGAAAAATTTGCAGACGAAGAGCTTGGTGAAAAACAAGAAATCTCTCAAGAAGTCTCATCGGAAGAAGAGAAGTCTGAGGATGAAGTGAAAATTACACTTCCCCTTAAAAAAGATGATATTCAAGTAAAAAAGTCAAAAGAAAATAGTCAAACAGCTCCCCCCAGAGTTCTCTTTGTTTTAGATGATAAAGTAAAAAAAGCTTTACCTATTTTAATCATTTTTTCAATCCTTTTGTTATTTTCTATTTTTATGATTACACCTTATAGTCAGAAAAAACAAATTTCTATAACAGGTATAACATATACTAATGAGGAAGTGATTTATGCTGCCTCTGGTATTAAAGATAGTGATTATATTTTATCTATACTCACCAATAAAAAACAGTTTGAACAAGCTGTTGTTAAGGGAGATCCATGGGTCAAAAATGCTAATATCAGTTATCAATTTCCTAATAAGTTTACGATAACTATTTCTGAATATCGTATTGTTGCTTATCAGCAGATTGAAGCAGGCTTTCAACCAGTATTAGAAACTGGAAGAATAATGCCAACTATCACCAAAGCTCAAATGCCTGAAGAATTCTTGTTAATTGAGCTTCTTCAACAAGAAGATGTCTCCTTATTAGTTAAAGAGTTAATGACATTAGATAGAGAGATTGTTGATAACATGGTATCTATTCAATTATCTAATTCATCTACTACAAAAGATCTTCTAGCTATCCAAATGAGAGATGGTAATAAAGTCAGAGTCCCTTTATCACAATTAGACGTCAAAATGCCTTTATATAATGACATTGCAAATCAAGTTCCAGGTGGAAGCATTATTGATATGGAGGTAGGTGTTTATGCAACAAGTGAGGAGTTAGAGATACTTTCAGATCAAATAAAAGCTGAAAATATTGCTAAAAAAGAAGAAGAAAAAGCTGCGGAAAAAGCCAAAGAAAAAGCTAACGAAGAAGCAGCAAATAAAGAAACTAATCAAGACGAATCTGTATCTGAAGAACCAAATGAGCCAACTATTAGTGAATAATGAAAAGACAACTTATGATAATGCACCCCAACGGTTAGACAGAAAAACTAACGGTTGGGGTGTTTTTTGAAATTAAATAATCACCATAAAATCATTTTATTTAAATGAGTGATATAGTATTTTAATGTAGGTGTAGGTTTGTTTTTAAGAATTACTTTGTTTTGAAACTTAGCTTGCGTTTTAGTCCTTCCAAAGAGTAATTATTTTAGTATCTATTTACTTAGTTTGTCTACTTTGTGACATCAAGTTGACGTTTTAAAAAAAGATAGGTATAATTAGGGTGATTGTAATTATTGTTAGCTCATTAAGGAGATTAATAATGATAATTATGGAAGATTTAACCGTTTCGTATGACGGAAACAATCTTGCTTTAGAACATCTTTCATTAACGATTGATAAACCAGGGATTATTGGGATTATTGGTCCTAATGGTGCTGGCAAATCAACAATGATGAAAGCGATGTTAAATCTTGTAGAACACGGAGGCCATACCAAACTAGACGGACAAGATAGCGCAAAAGTTTTAAAGAAAATAGCCTATGTCGAACAAAAAAGTCAAATTGATTTAAGTTTTCCTATGACTGTTAAAGAATGTGTGGGGCTTGGTTTATATAAAAAAATAGGATTATTCAAGTATCTTTCTAAGTCAGATTGGCAAGAAGTCATAACAGCTCTTCAACAAGTGGGATTAGAAGAATTTTTAGATAGACCAATTAATAGTCTATCTGGAGGTCAATTCCAAAGAATGTTGATTGCAAGATGCCTCATTCAAAAAGCGGATTATATCTTTTTAGATGAGCCATTTGTTGGTATCGACTCAGTCAGTGAAAATATCATTGTCGGTATTCTCAAAATGCTAAAAGATGAAGGGAAAACAATTTTAGTTGTTCATCATGATTTAAGTAAAGTTAACCAATATTTCGACCAACTGATTATTCTTGATCGCAAATTGATTGCTTATGGAGACGTTAAAGAAATTTATTCTATGTCTAACCTGAAGGCAGCTTATGGCGAATCAATTATCGTTGAGAGTGAGGTGAAGTCATGATTGAAAATTTTATTAATGGATTGCAATCTTACCATTTTTTACAAAATGCTTTAGTGACAGCTATTGTTGTTGGTATTGTGTCAGGAGCGGTTGGTTGCTTTATTATTTTAAGGTCCATGTCGCTCATGGGAGATGCCATCTCACATGCTGTATTACCTGGAGTTGCAATATCCTATATTTTTGGCATTAATTTCTTTTTAGGAGCAACGGTTTTTGGACTTATAGCTTCTATTATTATCACTTTTGTCAAGGAAAATAGTTCTCTCAAAGGTGATACGGCTATTGGGATTACATTTAGCGTCTTTTTAGCGTTAGGTATTATCCTTGTTAATGTTGCCAAAAGTTCTACCGACCTTTTCCACATTCTTTTTGGAAATATTTTAGCAGTCCAAGATAGTGATAAATGGTTAACAATTCTAATTTCTGCTATCGTTTTATTGGTCATCACTCTCTTTTTTAAAGAATTACAACTGACCTCATTTGATCCTGTTTTTGCAAAATCAATAGGAGTTAATGTTCAGTTTTATCATTATCTTTTGATGATTTGTTTAACGTTAGTAGCGGTGACAGCTATGCAAAGTGTTGGAACAATTCTAATTGTTGCTATGTTAATTACACCTGCAGCGACTGCTTATTTGTATACCAATAGACTAAAATATATGCTAATATTATCTTCGACCTTAGGAGCTAGTGCTTCAATTCTTGGTATCTTTTTAGGATATACCTTTAATATTGCCGTTGGTTCATGTATTGTCTTGACTTCCGCAGTGATTTTCATTATTTCTTTCTTTATTTCTCCAAAACAACAAATTTTTAGAAAGAGAAGAAGTTAACGTGATAAATAAAAAATTTTTAGGCTTCTTAGGAGCCTTAGTTGCAATTGTACTTTTAGTAGGATGCTCAACTAACAAAAAAGCTGATAAAGCAGCTGATACTAATGATAAAATTAGTGTTGTTGTTACAAACTCTATCTTAGCAGATATGACTAAAAACATTGCTGGAGATCTTGTGGATCTTCACAGCATTGTTCCAATTGGTCAAGATCCACATGAATATGAGCCTTTATCAGAAGATGTTCGTAAAACAACTGACGCAGATCTTATTTTTTACAATGGTATCAATCTTGAAACAGGTGGAAATGCTTGGTTTACAAAATTGATTGAAAATGCTGGTAAAAAAGAAAACGAAGATTATTTTGCAGCCAGTGATGGTGTCGAAATCATTTATCTTGAGGGAGAAAACGAAGAAGGAAAAGAAGATCCTCATGCTTGGTTAAGCCTTGAAAATGGTATCATCTACGCTAAAAACATCGGTAAACAACTTATGGAAAAAGATCCTGCTAATAAGGAAGCTTACCAAAAAAATCTGGATGCTTATGTTGAAAAATTAGAAACATTAGATAAAGAAGCAAAATCTGCTTTTGATGCTATTTCAGAAGATCGTAAATTGATTGTTACAAGTGAAGGTGCCTTTAAATACTTCTCAAAAGCTTATAATGTCCCATCAGCATATATCTGGGAAATTAACACTGAAGAAGAAGGAACACCTGAACAAATTACTACACTGGTAGATAAATTAAGAAAAACAAACCTTAAAGCTCTCTTTGTTGAAAGTTCAGTAGACCGTCGTCCAATGGAATCAGTATCTAAAGATACAAATATCCCAATCTATGCTGAAATTTTCACAGATTCTGTTGCTGAAGAAGGCGAAGATGGCGATTCATACTATGCGATGATGGAATGGAACCTAAAGAAAATTGCTGAAGGTTTAGGACAATAAAAAAAAGAAACAAAAATAAAGAAAACAAAGGTTAATACATAATTACAATACCTTTAAAAAGCGCTAGCCATTGCTAACGCTTTTTTTAGTATCTTCAATTTACTTAAAAGTATAGTCTTTTGTGATTTCAATGGTTTTAATCATGATGTCTTCTTGAGGCTTATCCTTATCATCAGTTGAGATAGAAGCGATGTTATCTACCACATCCATTCCTTCAATCACTTGACCAAAAACAGTATATTGAAAATCTAGACTTGGATTACCACCATTTGAGTAGGCTTGAATAATTTTTTTGGGGTAATATCTTGGGTCCAGTTTTGACGTTTGGTCAAAGGTGTTTTGGTTGATAAAAAATTGACTGCCATTAGTATCTGGACCGGCATTAGCCATAGCAAGAGCACCACGAATGTTATAAAGATAATCAGATGGTTCATTAACAAAGCCATGGCCAGCATCGATACTGTCATCCTTACCTTGCCATATGGACTCACCACCAGTCCCATCTCCTTTAGGGTCACCTGTTTGAATCATGAAATTATCAATCACACGGTGGAAGATGACGTTATCATAGTAACCTTCTTTAGCGTGTGTTAAAAAGTTTTCAACGGCTAAAGGTGAAAGTTCTGGAAAGAGTTTAATTGAGATGTCACCCTTAGAAGTGACAATCTTGACAGCTGCTTCATTGTCTGCAATAGTTGTTGATAGCTGAGGAAAGTCAGCTTTGTTGAGTTTTTCAAGTCTCTTTGCAATTGCATCTTCTTGCGTTGTTTCTTGGGTGTCTTTAGCTTCATTACTGCAGCCTACTAAAAAAAGTAGCAAACTAAAGGTTAAAAGAATAATTTTTTTCATAGGAACTCCTTCAAATGATATCTTTTTTTATTTTACCATATTTCTCTGATATTACCTAAAACTTAAAAACATGTTATAATAAAAGCATGACTAAATCGAAAAATTCAGTAAAAACAAGAGCAAAAAAACGTTATGTGACAAAAGCAGAAAAAGAAAAACAAGCAGCCACCAAACGCTTACTATTAGCGCTTGGGATGACGATTGTTCTCTTTTTTGCGATTTTTAAATTAGGACCGTTTGGGACGACGATTTACAATGTCATCCGTTTTTTATTTGGTAGCCTAGCCTACCTTGTTATTTTTTCATATCTTATTTATTTGTATGCCTTCAAATGGATTCGTCAAAAAGACGGCCTTTTAGGAGGCTTTATCATGCTACTCATGGGGCTTCTTTTAGAATGGCATGCTTATTTCTTTTCACTGCCAATTATGAGGGGCAAGGAGATTTTTGCTGGAACAATGAAAGTCATCGTTGAGGATTTAATGGCTTTTCAGGTCAAAGCCTTCACTGGTGGAGGCATGATTGGTGCTCTTTTATACAAACCTATTTCTTTTTTATTCTCAAACATTGGTAGTTTCTTTATCGGTGGGCTCTTTATCTTATTAGGATTGTTCTTGATGACACCATGGAATATTAGAGATATCACTGAATTTGTGAAAGACATCATTCAAAAAATAAGAGTCAGAAATGAACGAAAAAGACAGGAACGTTTTCTCAAACAAGAAGAAAAGAAACGCATAGAAGAAGAAAAAGCTCTTGCAGCTATTGAAGTGGCTGATGAAGAGTTAGATGACGTAACATTTTCTAGTGAGGATGCAGTTTTAGGAGCTCAAGATAAGTTTTTTGAGTCAAAAAGCTATCGAGAGCCTGAAATAGTAGGCTATGTCGCAGACGAGGAAGAAGAAATCATCTACGACCTAGATGATGATTTTAAAGAAGAAACTCCTCTAAATGATGATGAGAAGCCACTAGATGTTGATTTCACTCCTAAAAAAACGTTTCACTATCAGTTGCCAACTATCGATTTATTTGATGTTGACAAGCCGAAAAACCAAACTCGTGAGAAAAAACTAGTTCGTGACAATATCAAAGTCTTAGAAGCAACATTTGCTAGCTTTGGCATTAAAGTGGTTGTTGAAAGAGCAGAGATAGGCCCTTCTGTGACAAAATATGAGGTCAAACCGGCCATTGGTGTTCGTGTCAATCGCATTTCTAACTTGGCTGATGACTTAGCCCTTGCCCTAGCAGCAAAAGACGTTCGTATTGAGGCACCAATTCCAGGGAAGTCCTTGGTCGGCATTGAGGTGCCAAACTCAGAAGTGGCAACAGTTTCTTTTAGAGAATTATGGGAACAGTCAAAAACAGACCCAGAAAAACTGCTTGAAGTACCGCTTGGAAAAGCTGTTAATGGCACTAGTCGTTCCTTTAATCTGGCAAGAATGCCTCATTTGCTTGTTGCCGGCTCCACCGGTTCTGGGAAGTCAGTTGCGATAAATGGTATTATCGCAAGTATTTTAATGAAAGCTAGACCAGATCAGGTTAAAATGATGATGATTGATCCGAAAATGGTCGAACTATCCGTTTACAATGATATTCCTCATCTCTTGATTCCTGTGGTGACCAATCCTCGAAAAGCTAGTAAGGCACTTCAAAAAGTGGTGGATGAGATGGAAAATCGATATGAGCTCTTTAGCCGAATCGGTGTTAGAAACATTGCCGGTTATAATGCCAAAGTAGCAGAATATAACCTCACATCAGATGTCAAACAGATTCCACTACCACTTCTTGTTGTCATCGTTGACGAATTGGCTGACCTAATGATGGTGGCTAGTAAGGAAGTTGAAGATGCCATTATTCGCTTGGGGCAAAAAGCTAGAGCAGCCGGTATCCACATGATTCTTGCAACGCAACGCCCTAGTGTTGATGTTATTAGTGGTTTGATTAAAGCCAATGTGCCAAGTCGAATTGCCTTTGCGGTATCAAGTGGGACAGATAGTCGAACCATTCTCGATGAAAATGGCGCAGAAAAACTCCTTGGAAGGGGCGATATGCTCTTTAAACCAATTGATGAAAATCACCCAGTTCGTTTGCAAGGGTCATTCATCTCAGATGACGATGTTGAACGAATTGTTGACTTTATCAAAAAACAAGCTGACGCAGACTATGATGAGAACTTTGATCCAGGCGAAGTATCAGAAAATGATACCTCAAGTGATGGTTCATCTGGTGAGGGGGATCCTTTATTTGAAGAAGCTAAGACATTGATTATTGAGTCCCAAAAAGCTAGTGCTTCAATGTTACAAAGACGCTTATCTGTAGGTTTTAACCGAGCAACACGCTTGATGGAAGAACTAGAAGAAGCAGGCGTCATCGGCCCAGCCGAAGGCACCAAACCACGAAAAGTTTTACAAGGGAAATAAAAGAGTGGGATGAAAATTTGTCCCTCTCTTTTAAAAAAGTTTGGTGAAAGAAGAGAGAAAATAATGGCAAGCAAACATAAAAATTATGAAGTATTGAACCTAATTGGTTATGGTTTAGCTAAGTTTAATATGGCATTTGTTCAAGAGTTTGGTTTTAACACAAAGATTGCTTTTTATCGCTATTTTGTTGATTTAAAATTAGTAGCTACAAGTGGTGTTCTCAAGAATCGTATGGATTTATTTGACCCATATTTTGATAATGGTAGACGTGGTTGGTGGCAAAAAGCGGATGTTTATCGTCACCGAAAAGATTTGATCGATACATTATTTGGTCAAGCAAATGCTAAAGAGTTTGCTGATATTGTTAAATTATATCTTAAGGAGAATTATCACCTCTCTAATATAACTGTCATTGACAAACCTATCATTTCATCACGCTTTAAGAGATTACAAGAAACAGGCCTTGAAGCAGAACTTTATTTCATGAGTCATTATAAAGAGCAAGATCTTTTCAGAAAAGGGATATTAGAAGATGCTAGATTATATGGTGATGGTTATGACTTTCAAATCAGTGTTGGTAATAACCATTATTTGTCAGAAGTGAAAGGCATTAGAGCAAAACATGGTACTTTTAGAATGACAGAAAAAGAATATGAAAAAGCAAAACAATATAGAAAAAATTATGTTATTTCCTTAGTAACCAATCTAGATGAATCACCCAAAATACTCTTAATTGATGATCCTACACATCATTTGGAATTCAAAAAACTAACAAAAGAACCTAAACCAATAGTAGAATACCATCTCGTTGATAACATTTAATCCCAAATCACAATCCCATCATTTTTAAATGATGGGGCTTTTTTATACCTGATTTCTAAACTCACTTCAAAACTGATAAGTATTTAAAAATTTGATTCTTACATATTTTTCAGCCCGCTGTTTAACAATTGTCATCATTACTATTTTCATTGAAAAGATAAGGCTAAATTAAATCATGAAAATCCAAGTGTTTGTTGGACTTTAAACGTTTTTTTTCCTATAATAATCTTATAGAAAAATTTATAAATTAAAAGGGGGACTAATCTATGTCATTAGTTGGAAAACAAATGGTTGAATTTACTTCAACAGCTTATAAAAACGGAAAATTTATTACTATAACTGATAAAGATGTGAAAGGGAAATGGGCTGTTTTTTGTTTTTATCCTGCGGATTTCTCCTTTGTTTGCCCTACAGAATTAGGTGATTTACAAGAACAATATGCAGCGCTACAATCATTGGGAGTTGAGGTTTATTCTGTGTCAACAGATACTCATTTTGTACATAAAGCTTGGCATGATGACTCAGACGTTGTTGGAACAATTACCTATGCCATGATTGGTGATCCATCACACGAATTATCAATTGGGTTTGATGTTTTAGGTGAGGATGGGCTAGCTCAACGTGGAACATTTATTATCGATCCAGATGGTGTCATTCAAATGATGGAGATTAATGCCGATGGTATTGGTCGAGACGCAAGTTCATTAATTGATAAAATTCGTGCAGCACAATATGTTAGACAACATCCAAATGAAGTTTGCCCTGCTAAATGGAAAGAAGGAGATGAAACGTTAGCACCTAATATTGACTTAGTTGGTAAAATTTAAGGAGATGGCTTATGGCTTTAGATGCTGGTATTAAAGATCAATTAGCACAATATCTTGCTTTACTTGAGTCAGATATTGTTTTCCAAGCACATTTATCAGATGATGACAATTCTTTAAAAATCAAAGATTTTCTTAATGAAATTATTGAAATGTCAGATCGTATTAGTTTTGAAGAAAAAAAACTAAGTCGTTTACCGAGTTTTCGTATAGCTAAAAAAGGAGAAGAAAGTGGCGTTGAATTTGCTGGACTTCCTTTAGGACATGAATTCACTTCGTTTATATTAGCTTTACTACAAGTTTCTGGTCGCGCACCAAAAATTGATCAAGAAGTGATTGATAGAATTAAACGAATCGATAAAAACCTCCATTTTGAAACTTATGTTAGTTTATCCTGTCACAATTGCCCAGATGTTGTGCAAGCACTAAATATTATGTCGGTTCTCAACCCAAACATTTCTCATGTTATGATTGAAGGTGGAATGTTTAAAGACGAAATTGAGGCAAAGGGGCTTATGGCTGTCCCAACGGTTTATTTAAACGGTGAGGAACTAACTTCTGGTCGTAACACAATTGAGCAACTGTTAGACTTAGTGACAGCACCTTTATCAAAGGAAAATTTTTCTGACAAAGGTCTTTATGATGTTTTGGTTGTTGGTGGTGGCCCAGCTGGTAATAGTGCAGCAATCTATGCTGCAAGAAAAGGGATTAAAACTGGTCTTTTAGCGGAAACTTTTGGTGGTCAAGTATTAGAGACTGTCGGCATTGAAAATATGATTGGGACAACGTATACGGAAGGGTCTCAATTGATGGCTCAAATAGAAGCACATACCAAATCCTACGATGTTGATATTATGAAGTCTCAGCGAGCAGTTTCTTTGAAACAATCAAATGTTATCGAAATAGAATTGGCAAATGGTGCTATTCTAAAATCAAAAACGGTTATTTTATCACTTGGTGCAAAATGGCGAAACATTAATGTTCCTGGTGAAGAAAAATTCCGCAATAAAGGTGTGACTTACTGTCCGCACTGTGATGGCCCTTTATTTACAGATAAAAAAGTGGCAGTAATTGGTGGTGGAAATTCTGGATTGGAAGCTGCTATTGATTTAGCTGGACTTGCTAGTCATGTTTATGTTTTAGAATTTTTACCAGAGCTAAAAGCTGATAAGATATTACAAGAACGTATAGCAAAACTAGATAATGTGACTGTTATAAAAAATGCATCAACAAAAGAAATTGTTGGTGACAGTCATGTTAATGGCCTTGTTTATATTGACAGAGAAACCAGCCAAGAAACAAGATTAGATTTGGAAGGGGTTTTTGTCCAAATTGGGCTAGTCCCAAATACAGAATGGCTAAAAGATAGTGGTATTATTTTAAATAATAGAGGTGAAATAGAAGTTGATAATCATGGCTCAACGAATCTAGCTGGAGTATTTGCTGCTGGTGATTGTACTAATTCTGCCTATAAACAAATCATTATCTCAATGGGTTCTGGTGCTACAGCAGCTCTTGGCGCTTTTGATTATCTAATCAGACAATAAAAATAATAAAAAACATGTTCAATTGAACATGTTTTTTTTAATTTTTATTTTGTAAAACTAATGTTTTTGAAAAGGAAGTTAAATGTAGCTCATAACAATTTCTGTAATTAGCTAGAAGAGAAATCTCTCGGAAGCTTATATTTATTTTCATAAATCAGTTTGTCGGGTTAGAAATTAAATATTTTTTCTTACTTCATAACATTAGAATGTTTTAATGACTGGTTAAAAAAAGATGGCTATTACTGTTGTTAAGTAAAATAAAAAAGTTAAAATAAACCCAGTTCGCCAAAAGAATTTAAAGAAGCGACGATAGTGGAATTCTTTTTTAGAACGTAGTAACCAAATTGTTAGTCCGATAGCAAGGAGTGACATTACAATCAGATAATAAAAAATAAAACTATGTGTAAAAAAATTCTTAGATACCAGATAAATTTCTCCAACAAAAAGAGGGAGAGAAAGGTCTGCTAAGTTAATCTTATATTTGCTAAGTCCTAATAATCTCACAAGAATAAATGAGAAAACAGGTGTTACTATAATAAAAAGCACGGCCATTAATTTATATATCATCATGATTCTATTTTAACGTTAATCGCTTTAATTGTAAATGCAAAACTAAAATATTCATATGAAAAAAACAGAAAAAATCTATCGATCTTTGTCAATGCTTCTGCTTTTTACGAAAAAAAATAAAGAAACTTTCTTGCAATTTTCAGATTTTGAGTTATAATAGTAAGGTATGCTATATTAGCATAACTGTGGGAGGTAAAAATCTTAATTACCGAAAGAACCACAACAGGAGGATTTTAAAATGGCGAAAAAAGTCGAAAAAATTGTCAAACTACAAATTCCTGCTGGTAAAGCTACACCAGCGCCACCAGTTGGACCAGCACTTGGTCAAGCAGGAATTAACATTATGGGATTCACAAAAGAGTTTAACGCTCGTACAGCTGACCAAGCTGGCATGATTATCCCTGTTGTTATCTCAGTATATGAGGATAAATCATTTGATTTCGTTACCAAAACACCACCAGCTGCTGTTCTTTTGAAAAAAGCTGCAGGTGTTGAAAAAGGTTCTGGAACACCTAACAAAACAAAAGTGGCAACAGTTACTCGTGCACAAGTACAAGAAATTGCTGAAACTAAAATGCCAGATTTGAACGCTGCAAACATTGAGTCTGCAATGCGTATGATTGAAGGTACTGCTCGTTCTATGGGATTCAACGTTACTGATTAATCGTAACCCCATTACCCGCAAGACTTCATCATAATTGGATGAGTGACGTGGGAGATTTTAAATCGATAATACCACATTACAAGGAGAATTTTAAAATGGCTAAAAAAAGCAAACAATTACGTGCTGCTCTTGAAAAAATTGACAGCACAAAAGCCTACAGCGTTGAAGAAGCTGTAGCACTTGCAAAAGAAACTAACTTCGCAAAATTTGACGCTTCAGTTGAAGTGGCTTATAACCTTAATATTGATGTTAAAAAAGCTGACCAACAAATCCGTGGCGCTATGGTTTTACCTAACGGAACTGGAAAAACCTCTCGCGTACTTGTTTTTGCGCGTGGGCCAAAAGCTGAAGAGGCAAAAGCTGCTGGTGCAGATTTTGTCGGTGAAGACGACCTTGTGGAAAAAATTCAAGGTGGTTGGTTAGAGTTTGATGTTGTTATTGCAACACCAGACATGATGGCAGTTGTAGGACGTCTAGGACGTGTTCTTGGACCTCGTAACCTTATGCCAAACCCTAAAACAGGCACTGTAACAATGGATGTTACAAAAGCTGTTGAAGAGTCTAAAGGTGGAAAAATCACTTACCGTGCTGATAAAGCAGGTAACGTTCAAGCACTTATCGGTAAAGTATCATTTGATTCGGAAAAATTAGTGGAAAACTTCAAAGCATTCCACGATACTATTCTTAAAGCAAAACCAGCAACTTCTAAAGGAACTTATATTGCAAACCTTTCAATCACAACTACACAAGGTGTTGGTATCAAAGTTGATACAAATTCACTTTAATCTTAAAAACACTTGCTAAAAGCAAGTGTTTTTTCTTATTTGACAACTTTTCTAATTTTACCTGAAAACACATCATGGATTAAGTTATCAATGATAAATTCTAAAGCAGTAAAAGCTAGATCACCTATACCAAAAATGACTAGTAGAAAAATTTTGATATTTCAATAACAACGATAGTTAAAAAAATAATGAAAGTTTGATTTATTGAGAATAAAGCACCTAGTGGAATAAATATAACAACTTCTTATTTATACTTTAAAAAGTGATCTTTGGACATTAATTTTGAGTTTTCTCTATAAATTTAACTATCTAAAAAAAATAAAATATGATAAAATAGTACAGATAAAGTAAGGAGTAGTGATATGGTAAAACCTAAATATAAACGTGTGTTGATAAAACTATCTGGTGAAGCTTTAGCTGGTGAGAGGGGTGTTGGTATTGATTTGCCTACTGTTCAAAAAATGGCTAAAGAAATTCAAGAAGTCCACGAAGAAGGTATTGATATTGCTCTTGTCATCGGTGGAGGTAATTTGTGGCGAGGTGAACCTGCTGCAAGAGCAGGTATGGACCGAGTTTCTGCCGACTATACTGGTATGCTTGGAACAGTCATGAATGCTTTAGTGATGGCAGATAGCTTGAAGCAATATGGTGTTGATACTCGTGTACAGACTGCTATCAACATGCAACAACTTGCTGAACCTTACATTAGA
Organism: Streptococcus marimammalium DSM 18627; assembly: GCF_000380045.1. GTDB lineage: Bacteria > Bacillota > Bacilli > Lactobacillales > Streptococcaceae > Streptococcus > Streptococcus marimammalium. Next base: position 9,514 of record NZ_KB904363.1, on the reverse strand, counting down.
GGGCGTGCCCTTAGACATTTGGAAAAAAATCGTATTGTTATTTTTGCAGCAGGAACAGGTTCACCCTATTTCTCAACAGATACAACAGCAGCTCTAAGAGCAGTAGAAATTGAGGCAGATGCAATTTTAATGGCAAAAAATGGCGTTGATGGCGTCTATAATGATGATCCTAGGAAAAATGCCGATGCCATCAAATTTGATGAATTAACCCACATTGAAGTCTTAAAACAAGGGCTCAAGATCATGGATTCAACGGCAAGTTCACTATCCATGGATAATGATATCGACTTGGTTGTCTTTAATCTTAACCAATTGGGCAACATCAAACGAGTTGTTTATGGTGAGCCGATTGGTACAACTGTGTCTAATAAACATCAACAATAATCATTAATAATCATTTTATTTTAAGGAGAAAAATAATGACAAACGCTATTATTACAAAAGCTAACGAAAGATTTGAACAATCATTTCAAGCACTTGGCCGTGAGTATGCAACAATTCGTGCAGGACGTGCTAATGCTAGCCTTCTAGATCGTATCCAAGTAGAATATTACGGAGCAATGACTCCCCTAAATCAAATGGCTTCTATCACAGTTCCAGAAGCACGTGTTTTACTTATCACACCTTTTGACAAATCTATTTTAAAAGAAATTGAACGTAGTATTAATGCCAGTGATATCGGGATTACCCCTCAATCAGATGGTAATGTTGTTCGTCTTGTTATTCCTGCGTTAACAGAAGATAAACGTAAAGAATTAGCCAAAGAAGTGAAAAAAGTTGGAGAAAATGCCAAAATAGCCATTAGAAATATTCGACGTGATGCTATGGATGACGCTAAAAAACAAGAAAAAAATAAAGAAATCACTGAAGATGAGTTAAAAACGTTAGAAAAAGATATACAAAAAGCAACGGATGATGCCATTAAACATATCGATCAGATGACAGCAGAAAAAGAAAAAGAGTTGCTTGAAGTCTAAATCAAAGGGATTTGCAAGCAGATCCCTTTTTCCTATCCTTTAGCTAGTCCATTATTAAAAAGAAATGTGTTTTGATAAACACGAGGTAAAAAAATGAATGAATTACTTGCGACGAGATTGACAGGTCTTGTGATAGATGAAAATGATAGCTTTTATTTTATCCAAAAAGAAGGTCTTACTTTTGCACTTGATAAAACAGAAGGTGAACACCATTTGGGTGAAATGGTGTCAGGTTTTACTTATACTGACAAACATCAAAAAAATCGCCTAACAACAAAATCCATTGAAGCAACTCGAAATCATTATGGCTGGGGAATAGTAACAGCTGTTAGAAAAGATTTAGGTGTTTTTGTTGATACTGGGCTTCCAGATAAAGAAGTTGTTGTGTCGCTTGATATTTTACCTGAGATAAAACAATTGTGGCCACAAAAGGGTGATCAGTTACTAATTTCTTTAGATGTTGATAATAAGGGACGTATTTGGGGGCAACTAGCTCTACCTGAGATTTTTCAAAAAATAGCAGGACGTGCTTATGATAACATGCATAATCAAGAACTAAGAGCCATTGTTTATCGTTTGAAGTTGTCAGGGACTTTTGTTTATTTGCCCGATAATAATATGCTTGGTTTTATTCATCCTAGTGAAAGATACAATGAACCAAGACTTGGTCAAGAATTAAATGTGCGTGTCATTGGTTATCGTGAGATTGATCAAACGTTGAATCTCTCTTTAAAACCACGTTCTTTTGAAATGCTTGAAAATGATGCCCAAATGATTCTAACCTATCTGGAAAGTAATGGTGGCTTTATGACTTTAAATGATAAATCATCCCCAGAAGAGATCAAAACAACCTTTGGTATTTCAAAAGGTCAATTTAAAAAAGCACTAGGTGGATTGATGAAAACAAAAAAGATTAAACAAGATACAACAGGTGTCACTTTAATTACTCATTAATCCCAACAGCTTAAATGATGAAAAAAAGTTAAGAGATATTATGAGTGAAACGCTCAGTATATTTTCCAGAAAGAGATAACAAATGAGAAAAAGTTTTTATACTTGGCTAATGTCACAAAGAAATTCTAAAAGTGATGCCCCTCTGGCTATTTTAGCTGATTTTATTTTTGAAGAATCTGATTTCCCCAAGCAAACCAGTGATTTTGACTGCATTAGTCGATTTTTGGAAGAAGAAGCTAGCTTTAGCTTTCCTTTAAATGAATTCGATTTGATCTGGGAAGAATACCTCAATCATTAAAAATGAAAATACTTTTTTATTGAGATGAAATAAACTCAGTTGTGGCATTTATTAGGGATTTTACTGTATTTATTATATAATGAAATAAAGAGTTTAAACTAAAGGAGACACTTTTTGCAAGATTATTCTATTGATATTATTTTAAACCATCCAGATGATTTATTTAGCCTGTTTGGGAGTAATGAACGTCATTTGAAACTCATCGAAAAAGAATTAGATGTGACTATTCATGCTCGTGTTGAAAATATTCAAGTGATTGGTGGAAAAGAAGCGGTAGAACTAGCCCGTTTGACTATTGAAGCCCTTTTAATTCTAGTTGGTCGTGGCATGCTCATCAACACACCAGATGTTGTGACAGCTCTTTCTATGGCTAGAAATAATGAAATTGATAAATTTGTCGCTTTGTATGAAGAAGAGATTATAAAAGACAATTTCGGCAAACCCATTCGTGTTAAAACGTTGGGTCAAAAAGAATATGTTGACGCCATCAAGTCTCATGATGTTGTTTTTGGCATTGGTCCAGCAGGGACAGGAAAAACATTTCTAGCTGTTACTCTAGCAGTCACAGCATTAAAGCGAGGTCAAATCAAACGTATTATCCTGACACGTCCTGCTGTTGAAGCTGGGGAAAGCCTAGGGTTCTTACCTGGTGACCTAAAAGAGAAGGTTGATCCTTATCTTCGTCCTGTTTATGATGCACTTTACCAGATTTTAGGAAAAGAACATACTAATCGTTTGATGGAGCGTGAGATTATTGAAATTGCTCCTCTAGCTTATATGCGAGGTCGAACGTTAGATGATGCTTTTGTCATTCTTGATGAGGCGCAAAATACAACAATCATGCAAATGAAGATGTTTTTAACCCGTCTAGGTTTTAATTCCAAGATGATTGTTAATGGGGATATTAGTCAGATTGATTTGCCAAAAAATGTGACTTCGGGCTTGATTGATGCTAGAGAAAAATTGAGAACCATCAAAGCCATTGATTTTGTTCATTTATCTGCTAAGGATGTAGTCAGACACCCCGTTGTTGCTGAAATCATCAATGCTTATGAAGATAAGGATACCAAATGAACTATTTTAAAAAATAAGAGCAGCGGATGCTGCTTTTTTATTTGTTAGAAGCAATAATGCAAGGTCTATGGTATAATGAAATTATCATAAAGTGAAAGAAGAAGGTTATGTATGTAGAGATGGTTGATGAGACAAATACAGTCTCTGATGTGATTAAGAAGCAAACACTTGATTTGCTTAATTTGGCAGCCAAAAAAATCAGTAAAATAGACAAGGAAATGGCTGTTACTTTTGTGACTAATGAGCGTAGTCATGAGCTAAATCGTTATTATCGAGACACTGATAGACCGACCGATGTCATTAGTCTAGAGTATAAACCAGACAATGAGATTTTATTTTCTGAGGATGATTTGGCAGAAAATCCAGATTTGGCTGAAATGCTTATTGAAATGAATGCATACATTGGTGAATTATTTATCTCAGTAGACAAGGCTAAAGAACAAGCACATGACTATGGCCATAGTTTTGAGAGAGAAATGGGCTTTTTAGTCGTCCATGGTTTTTTACATATTAATGGATATGATCACTATACCCCTGAAGAAGAAAAGGAAATGTTCACGCTACAAGAGGAGATATTGACTGCTTATGGCCTCACGAGATAAGAAAACAAAGAAAAAATGGAAAAATCAAACCCTAATAGCAAGTCTTGAGTTTGCCTTGACTGGTATTTTTACGGCCTTAAAGGAAGAGCGAAACATGAAAAAGCACTTTTTATCTGCCCTTTTAGTTTTCCTTGCTGGTATTTTTTTCCAGTTATCAGCCATTGAATGGTTATTGCTACTATTGAGTATTTTTTTAGTGATTTCTTTTGAGGTATTAAATTCTGCTATTGAAAATGTAGTTGATTTAGCTAGTGATTATCATTTTTCAATGCTAGCTAAAAATGCTAAGGATATGGCAGCAGGAGCCGTTTTACTGGTTTCTTTTTATGCGGTGATTACCGGTCTCGTTATTTTTGTTCCAAAAATTTGGAACCTTATTTTTCATTAAGTATTGGAGGAATTAATGACTTTTAAATCAGGCTTTGTAGCCATTTTAGGACGTCCAAATGTTGGGAAGTCAACTTTTTTAAACTATGTGATGGGTCAAAAAATTGCCATCATGAGTGATAAAGCACAAACCACTCGTAATAAAATTATGGGAATTTACACCACTAAAACAGAGCAAATTGTTTTTATTGACACTCCAGGTATTCATAAACCTAAAACAGCTCTTGGCGATTTTATGGTAGAGTCAGCTTATAGCACCTTAAGAGAAGTGGAAACCGTTATTTTTATGGTGCCAGCAGATGAAAAGCGTGGTAAAGGTGATGACATGATTATTGAACGCTTAAAAGCTGCCAACATTCCCGTTATTTTAGTCATTAATAAAATTGATAAGGTACATCCTAATCAATTACTAGAACAGATTGATGATTTTAGAAGTCAGATGACTTTCAAAGAAATTGTCCCAATATCAGCCACTCAAGGAAACAATGTTGAGCGTTTGATGAGTATCTTAGTTGATAATCTTGAAGAGGGTTTTCAATATTTTCCAGAAGATATGATTACCGATCACCCTGAACGTTTCTTAGTGTCTGAGATGATTCGTGAAAAAGTCCTTCATTTAACCATGCAAGAAGTGCCTCATTCAGTTGCCGTAGTTGTTGAGTCAATGAAACGTGATGAAGAGACCGACAAAATCCATATTAGAGCGACTATCATGGTGGAAAGAGATAGTCAAAAAGGCATTATCATTGGTAAAAGTGGCAGTATGCTTAAAAAAATTGGTAGTCTTGCCCGTAGAGATATTGAAATCATGCTGGGTGATAAGGTCTTTTTAGAGACCTGGGTCAAGGTTAAGAAAAATTGGCGTGATAAAAAACTTGATTTAGCTGATTTTGGTTATAATAAAAAAGAATACTAAGGAGTTAACATGCCTGAATTACCAGAAGTTGAAACTGTTCGACGTGGTTTAGAAACATTACTTGTAGGAAAGAAGATCAAAAAGGTCTTCTTTTCCTATCCTCAAATGATTAAAACAGATAAAAAACAATTTATTCAAGAAATTACAGATAAGGTGATTACTGCTGTCAAAAGAAGAGGGAAATACCTCTTGATTGAGCTGGCCGACAATATCATTATTTCTCATCTCCGTATGGAAGGGAAATATTTTAGTTTTGCTAATGAAGTGCCTGAAAACAAGCATTTCCATGCCTTTTTTGAATTATCTGATGGCTCCACCTTGGTTTACCAGGATGTCCGAAAGTTTGGGACCATGGAACTTTTTTCTAAAGTAGAACTAGATGACTATTTTAAAATAAAAAAAATTGGCCCAGAACCAATAGAAAATGACTTTAAGCTAGCTCCTTTCAAAAAAGCTCTATCAAAATCTGGTCGTCCAATCAAGTCTCATCTTTTAGATCAAACCCTAGTTGCAGGATTAGGCAATATCTATGTTGATGAGGTTTTATTTACTTGTAAGATTCATCCAAAGACACTGAGTTCAAGCCTCTCACCAAAACAAGTGACGCACTTACGCCAAGCAATTATTGATTTACTGGCTTTTGCAGTATTAAAACGAGGGTCAACCATTAGAACCTATCAAAACACCTTAGGAGAGTCAGGGGAAATGCAAGATTTCTTAAAAGTATATGGTAGACAAGGTTTGCCTTGTTTTAATTGTCAAATTCCAATTGAAAAAATAAAGTTAGGAGGAAGAGGGACACACTTTTGTCCTTCTTGTCAAAAAGGATGAAATCAAGAATTATTGGTTTAACAGGTGGCATTGCCTCAGGGAAATCATTTGTTAGTCAGTTGATTAAAGAACAAGGGTTTCATGTGATTGACGCTGATGAAGTGGTTCATAAACTCCAAAAAAAAGGAGGAAAACTCTATCGTGTTTTAGTAGATTTTTTTGGTGAGACTATTCTCCAAAGTGATGGTGAGATTGACCGTCCTAAATTATCAAGTCTCTTTTTTTCCAACCAAGAAGTAAAACAAAAAGTTTCACAACTTCAAGATGATATTATCAGAGAAACTCTAGCTTTTGAAAGAGAATGTGCCAGTCAAAACCATGAAATATTTTTTATGGATATCCCTCTCTTGTTTGAACGACACTATGAATCTTCAGTTGATGAGGTTTGGCTTGTTTATGTAGATAAACAAACACAACTGAACCGCCTTATGGCACGAGACCATTATAGTGAAGAAGAGGCAATGAAAAGAATAACCTCTCAAGAAAGTCTCGAAGCCAAAAAGAAAAAAGCTGATGTAATTATTGATAATAGTGGGTCGAAAGAAGTCACTAAACAAAAAGTTCTAACACTTTTAAAACAAATATTTTCTTAAAATAAAACCCCAAAGAAAAAAGGAACTGCACCCCAAAAGTTAGACACAAAATCTAACGAATGGGGTGTTTTTTATACACAATATTATATTGATGAAATCAGATATTGTCACTTGAAACAATCTGTTTGATCTTGCTTTATCTCGCATAAAATAAACTCTGGTATGAAAAATAAATTGGAGTAATTTATCAATAGATAAAAAGAATTTAACTATAGTGGTAATCAAACCTTTATAAAGACAAGAAAAAAGCCTTTCGGCTTTTAATCGTTATCTCTCGTTTCTCTATAACGATTTTCTAAGTCTTCAACTTTCTTGTTAAACTCACGCTTCTCTTTTTGACGTACCTCTTCAATACGTGATCGATTATTATCATAGTCACGTTGATAGGCAGATAAGTTCTCCTCCAACTCAGCTAGAAATGGTCTCGCCTCTTGAATTGGAAAATGACGATAATCATAATAGATTTGTTCCATTAAATCTTTTGTCTGTGATTTAAATTGATAAAAATAATTTTCCAGTTCCTCTTCAGCTTTTTTGTGCTGTCTTAGGCGTTCATAATGTTCCTCTTCTAATCTTTGTAATGCTTTTTGATCGCTCATTACCTCACCTATCCTATCTAATTGGATTTTTCAAATCAGGAGTAGTAAGTGTTTGAGTCAAATAAGTATTAGCACTCTCAGCGGCTGAGCCTTGAAAACCCTCTTTGATATTATTAGCGTAGGTATGAGAAGCATAATTTTTCATAGCGGTGGCAGACTGTTTTAAATCGAGACTTAATGGTAGGTGTAATCTTAAAATCTCAAGCGTTTTACTGTGTAAATAAGCACGAATCATTATTCTTTCTTGTCTTTTCATCCATTCCCTATAAATCATTTCATAGGATGCACCATTAATATATTCCATTTTTCATCATCTCCTATTGTTTACATAACTGTTAAAGCTCATTAAAAAGTTCTGCTCCTAAAGCATCAGCCTCTTCTAACTGCATGGCTGCTGACATCAACGTTTGTGAAAATTGATCAATTTTTTTCTTAAAAGTTGAAGCAGCTGCTCTTGTTGAGTCTTCCACTGCGCTATCCCAATGGCGTGCCATCACAAAAGAACTAATCAAGGCCTCTCTTTCCCAAATACTAAGGTAGGAACCATAACTATAAGCTTGTCGTCTGCCTTGGTCAATTTTTTCTTTTACTAATTCTTTATTTTCTACTAATATATTGTCAACACGCTTATATAAATCTTCAAACTCAAAGGTAGCCAGTTGAGCTACTGAATGTAGAAGTTGAGCCCTAAGTACAATTTTATTAAAACCTGTTGCTGTTTTAATCTGTTCTTGATAAAGAGGAATGTGCTCTCTATCCCATTCCATAGAAGCTAAACGTGCTTCTTCAACGATTTGACGGTATTCCTTAAGAAGTTCTTGAATAGCTTCTTTCGTGTAGGAGGTTCTATATTCTTCCTCTAATATGCTTGTGATAACATCAGTTGCACCCATTTGGAGCAACATACCCAATATCACTGGTGTTCTATTGACAACATTATCAACTAATTTTGCCAATTTTTCATGAGCTCTTAATAATTCTGGATGAAAATCTTCTGAAGCCACCAAGAAATCGCCAGTACTACCTATTTGAAATTCACCAAAATCATGAGCACTTGGATGATCAAGTGTTGTGGTATAGTTTAAAGGGACGATAATCTTGACCGTTCCTAATTGTTCTGAGACAGGTTTACTACGATTGAGACTAGCGACAATATCAAAGGGATTAAGATAATAAGTGATTTTTTCGCCAATAAGCTTTTGTTGCTCCTTACTGATATTCATGTTATCTAAACTATCAGTAACGTCGGGGCCATTAAACAAAACGATTTTATCAACTTTTGCAAGTTCTTCCTTTGTCAAATTAGCTACAGATTGGGCGACAATCATTGTACCAAGGGAGTGTCCCGTTAAATCTAACAAGGCATTAGGGGCTTCTTTATCCATTTCCGCAAGTTTGGCTTTAATAGCTTCATTATTCATCTTGGCTTGAGGAATATAAGAATCAAAAAGAGTAAATATTCCATCATTGTACCAATCATTTGCTGAAGCCCAACTAAAACCATCGCTACCGCGAACCGCTAAAAAAGTTTTTTGGGTTTCTTGTGATAGTTTATCCGTATCTGTTAAAAAGTAGGCATTGTAGCCGGCAGCTTCATCTATTAATAGCCCTTTTTGAAAAGTTCCCTCTGTGCCTTTATATTTATCTGATACAACACTTGGATGACCATTAACTAAAGAATATGTTTTGACCGTTTTATCTGGTTGAAGGTAGANNANACCNTTGTTGGGNAGATTTTGNCNNCCTTTGGTGATGAGATTACTTTCTTCATCAATATGGTCAGAAGCATAATTGATTCTTCTAAAACTCTTTGAATTTTGATATTTAGAGAATGTGAGTGGTCTTTCGGTATATGAAGATTGTGCTAAATTAGCGTATAAGTTATCGAATGTTTGTAGATTAGTATTAGACAAAATAAAATTCCCTTCTTAAAAATTTTATCATTATTTAAATTTATAACTCAAATATATTTTTAATAATCATACCAACCACCATCACGGTATATATAGAGAGGTGTAATGAATCCCATTCTTTCAGTAGAGGGGAGACTTTCTTTTGTATCTAGCCCAAAAGCCATCGTAAATTCAGTATTTTCCCAATGGTTGAATTTTCCATCAATAGTTAAAACCCAACCGCCTCCTTGAGGTAGCCCATTACCTTTTTGACCAACATCCATACTATCCCAATCAAACTGAACGCTCTCAACAGTTGGGTATAAAGACTTGATAAATTCAGTCATTTCTTTTTCATGGTCTTTAAGATAATCAAGTTGCTTTTCTCTTA
>NZ_KB904362.1 GCF_000380045.1 Streptococcus marimammalium DSM 18627 | reverse complement strand
TTTAAGTGGACTAACTGCCTCACCTTTAGCATCTACTAGTGAGATATCAAAGAGGTCATAATCTTGATCTTTAAGGACATTTGGTGTATTTGGATCTTGGGTTTCTTTGTGTCCAACACTGATATCAGAAATATCTGTTCTCTCACCAGCTTCTAGTTGAATCATAATGCCTGACACTTCATCTTTTAGTTCACGTTTTTGGCTTGAAAGAGAGAGTTCTGGTAGATCATTTACCACACCACTACCATTACTAAACTCGACAGATGGTTTATCTTCAGCTGTTGGAGCAGTGTTTGGTACTTTAGTTTCAGGATTTTCCTCTTTTATTTGGCCTTCTTCTAATGAATGCGTTAAAGCATTAGTTAATGCAATTTCTGCAACAACTTCTTTATTATTAGGATCAGTTGGGTTGACTGCTACTAAACGCTTATAATTGAATGTTTCTGTTTTTTCTTCTTCAAGGTTTAGATTATTTAAGTAAACAACAAAAGATTCTAATATATCACTAGTCATGATGTTATTTTCAACAGCAAGATTAGCAATTGTAACAGTTTTGTCAATAAGGCTTCTAAACGAATCAAATCGAGCGTCTGCTATACGTTCTTTTGCGACAACTAATGGTTGGATATCTAAAGCAGCTTCATCAACCAAAGGACGTAAAAATTGTAATTCAGCTGCAGATAAGAATTTATTTCCACCATCTCCATGTGAAGCAGTTCCAGTCAAGACAATCTTCTTAGCATTTATTATTTTACCAAAATCAATAACTTTAGCTCTAGAATCTGACGCCCAGTTACTTGCAGTAAAGATCTCTTCTTGACCATCAGCATTAGTAACCACCAATGTTAAATCACGAATAATCCCATTTTGTCCAGAACCACGAGGAACATATCTAAATCCTCTAATTTCTTTTGGTGTTTTAAGAATCATTGTTGCTGGTTGACCAACATGACCACCACTCCAAGGAGTATGCCATAATGTTGAAAGATTACCATCGAGAGCTTTATCAAGTTCCTCACCTGGTTGACTTGGCGCTTCTAAGGATTCAAAGTCAGACGCAACTAAAGTAATTTGTTTTAAAGTTAAATTTTGTTTAGCCACTTCAACATTATTAATCAGATGATAAGCATCATCTACACTAATGGCATCATCAGCAGCAAGTAATGGGAAGAGACTTTCTTTAACACGATTTAATGACTCTTGGGTATATAAAGTTTGTGATAAAATTGGAAGACTATTTTTAAGATGTTCCTCAACTAAAATCTTACCAGTTACGATTATTTCTTCAATTTGAAGCCTATCCATGATAAAGTCATTGTATCCTCTAAAGTTAGCATTTCCTCCTGAATCACCCTTGGTATCACTTGGATTAGCAGTTGAATAGATACCAATCCATGTTTGACCAGATTCATCACCAGTAACAAGATAACTAATTCTCTTAGCATTTTCAGAATTTTCCCAACTGTTTGGAAGATCGTGCAAAGTAACGTTACTCATGTCTCTAGACCAACGACCATTGGCTAATCTTGCTGGCTCACCTTTACCAATAGCAAAAGCATAAGTGTTATTTGAACCTGCTTCATAATCAAAGGTAACACGATAAGTTTTACCTGCTTCAAAGCGGAAATTTTGAGGCACTGTTTGATAAAGAAGAGCTTGTCTTGTCACAAGACCATTAGTCTTAAGAGACCAATCTCCCTCAATAACATCAGATACTTTTTTCCCATTCCATCCACGTTGTGTGTAAGGCTCATGTTTTTCAGATAAGTGAGTACGATTATCCTCGACATTTTCAACATCACCAATAACAAACGGGAAGATCCCCTGCCCTACATTTTCAAAATCTTGTTTGAAAATGCCTATAGCAGTATCATGGGCATCACCGTACATAGAGGATTCATTTTCAAAGATCCTAATTTCATCAAAGTAACTAGCTTCAGTACCTGCATCACGACTAAGTGTTAAAGTAACCTTAGAGGCATCACTTCCTGTAGTAAAGAAAACATACATGTTTTGGAAGTAGCTTGTATTATTAATAGTTGCATTTTGACTATTAGTATTGTGGGCATAAGCTTTAACATAGTTTTTAGCAATTGATTTATTGGTAAAATTGGTAATTTCTTTTTCACCAGTATTAACAGTAATACTTGCTTTGGCATCACTTCTGTTATCAATCCCGACATAAACCGCATATTTAGTATTTGGTTTTAGATCAGTTAAAGTTTGTGTTAAGCTAATTTTTTCTTCATTGTTCTCAATACGCAGCATATCATTAGCACCTTGAGATTTAACAATTTGAGCTTTTGTTTCATCACCTTCAATAGTCCAATGAGTAAGACTACCACTATTAAAGCCTTGGTCATAAATGTGCATACCATCACTCCAAGACATTTCTTTATTGGTTTGAGGTGTACGATATAAAACATATGGTTGCGTTGACTCTAAATCAAGTGTAATGGTACCATTGACAACAGCAATTTCTTGTTCTTCAACTTTACCAAGATCAGTTAATTTGTAGAGGTAAACTTTATCACCTGACCAAGTATTAGGTAAGGTCCATGTTGTTGCACCAGTCTCTGTATTAAAGTAATACATTTTCTCCTGATCTGTAGAAAGGTCATTACCGTTAGCATCCCAGTTCCAAGGTGCTAAGTAAGCAGAACCATCTTGAATGATACGGCCATTTAATGTCACTTTACGTTGACGATAAAGTGGACTGGTAACGTCGTTAGATTTACGTTCTAAAACAAGAAGATTACCTTTGTCATCTTTTAATTTAATTTCCATTTCAGGTGTCCAACTGTAAGTTTGTCCGTTGTCAGACATTGTTACAGGTGTACCATTCTTCCAGCTAATCACTTTAAAGTGTTGGATGTATTTTGTCATCACATCATGCTCAAAGAGATTTGTGACATAACCATTATAGTCACTACGTCCTTGCCAACCTTCAAAGTCTTTCATACTGTAGCCGCCAAGTAATGGGTAATTAGCTGCCCCACCATAACTTGGATAATCACCAACCCATGAATCTTTTTGATGATTACGGATAAAACGAACAATATTGCTGTTAATACCCTTATTGGTATAACCACCATAAGTTAAATCAGCAGCCCAATGTTGGAAGGTTGAGTCATATTCACCTCCATGACCCCATTCAATCGCAAAACGCCAACCTTGTCTGATAATTTCCTCAGCAAGGACTCTAGTTGCCCAAGCACCATTATCTCCAGATTGTCCATTGCCCCATACATCAACATAAATAAAATCTAGTCCTTCACCCAATTCAGCTTTCAAGTCTTCCCAACGTTTCAAACGTCCATGAGCCAAATCATAAGCCGCATCAATGTTGATTCCTTGATCAATCCAGTTCCAACCATAACTATAGCTACCATCGGAATTCTTTCTAAGAATATTTTCATTGAAATATTTAGATTCTGGATAAGTTTCTGAAGCATTAACATGAATACCAAGTTTAGCACCATATTCTTGTGCTTTTGCTATAAGAGTCTTAAAGTCTTTAGTACCACCAATACGTTTTCCAATATCGGCATAGTTTAGGTGACCTGAATCATGTCCTTCGCTACCATAACCCTTAAGAAGGATACCTTGACCTAAACCGTCAGTATGAAGAGCAATTTTCTTAATTCCATCTAAAGTCATTAAGAAAGGATTTTGAGCTTGCGAACCAAAGTTCATTGCAATACGATAAGCAGTAATATCTTTAACTTTTTCCCATCCTTTAGGATTATTCATAATGTTACGATATTCAATTGCGCTATCTTGCCAATCTACAATGCCATCTTCGTTAGCATCCTCGGTAATAACAACTTTGGCACTTGGTAGCATTAAAGTATATTCAGGATAAACTAGACCGTTATATGCTTTTTGGTAATCCCATGGTGAACTCTTAATCCCAACGAAATTAGCACCTCCTACTGTTTGTTTTTCAGCAGTAAGACGAGTAAAGTCCCCTTGACCACCACCATAACTGTATTGAGAATTACTCCAAACTCCAGCAGCTAATTTATCACTTGAAACAAAGCCATACATATATCCTTGTCTGTTAAGATTATTCATTGGATTTGTAACATTTAAGTGAACATCACCAACAACATGAGTATTGTTTGACATGAATGATCCATCAAACTTAGCTCCTGCTTCTTGGCTAGAAACTGAGACTAGAGTATTACCAAGAAAATCAATAGAAGATAATAATTTTCTAGAATCATCAATTTGTTGACCAGGTACTACTTCATAATGATTTGTAATGTTAGTCACATCAAAATGAAGTTGATTATCAACAACTTTCAAACGAACAGTCATATCAGCATTGATAAAATGTTCCTCACTACGAAGTTTTAAAGTATATTCTACAGTACTATTATCAATTTTTTGATAAGTTACAGTGGGTGTGAGGGTATGGCCATTAACTGCAATTTGATTAATTGATTGTACTTGACCTGTCAATTTATGACCATTAAGTGTGTACTCTTTTACTCTAGGAAAAGCAGTGTCAATAAGTGCATCTAGTCGACCAGAACTAATAGTTTCATAAACAACATTTTGATCATTAGCTTCACTGCCAGCATCTGGTGAATCAGGAGTATCTTGATTAACACCAGATTGATTATCAGATTTAATTAAAACTTTTGTTAATTGTGTATCATAAGTTCCTGCTTTAAGTAAAATTTTCTTGCTGTCTAATCCATCCATTACAGATTTTTGTAAGGTAAGTGTGTCAAATAATTTTTCACCATTATTTGTTGCATTTAATTGTCCGTCTGATTTTAAAGTAACAACTAAATCATTAATACTATCATGTACAGGAGCAGCTATACGATTTTTAAGATAATCTCCCTGACCACCAACTTTATATTCCCAGAACCAACCTTGTGCATCATATCCAACAAATATATGATTATTTTCATCTTTATGTTTAAGGTAGACACCAAAACGTCCCTCATTAGTTTGTGATTTTTCTTTAAAATTAATTGAAACAGAAGCATTGCCAGAATCGTCAACATTTAATCCATTTTTTTCAAATAAGGCCACATTTGCAACATTGTTATTTCTAGTTGTTGAAGCAAGCTCATTATATCGAACTCCTGCTTCTTCAACAACCTTTACAGTTCCTTGGTTTGCAGCTGTATCAACTGTTTTCCATTCTGCATCAACTTCTTCTTGTTCTTTTGGAGGTGTTGTATTTGATGATTCGCTATCATCTATCTCCTCTTGAGTAGCAGCTCTAACACCAATTAATACTTTGGTCAATTCATTGTTATATGAACCAGCTTTTAAGAAAATACGTTTCTCATCTTTCAAATTTTCTCTAACAGGGTCTGGAAGTGTTAAAGCAGAAAAAAGTTCTTGTTTGGATGCTGTTTCAGCATTTATCAATTCAGCTTTTAAAACACCTTCAGAAGTAAGATTAACTTTAAGTTGATGATAACTATTCTTTTGAGGAGCTGCTACTCTTTGACCTTGATACCATAGACTATTTTCTGGGCTCTTGTATTCCCAGAACCAACCCTCTTTATCATAACCAACAAAAATGTTATTATTGACATCTTTGTGCTTTAAAAAGACACCAAAACGTCCTTCGTTTGGCTTAGACTCCTCTTTGAAAAGAAGAATGACTTGAGCTGATCCATCTTCTGCTACTAAAAGACCTTCTTGTTCAAAAAGTGCTACCCTATCAGCATTATTATTTGCTGTTGTTGATGATAGGCGATTGAAAAGAACACCTTGTTCAACAACTTTTTCAACAGTTCCTTTATTAGCTGTTGTTTCAACTGTTTTCCATTCCTTATTTTCATTAGTTGCATCAGTTTCTTCTTCTGCTACAACTGCTTGATTGTCAGCCTCATTTGTTTCGGCCATAATTTTTTCTTCTTCACTAGCTACTGGAATTTCTTCTTCAGGTAAATCAGCAATACTAGCTTCTACTTCTGATATTGGTAAAACTTCATCAGGAGTAACTTCTATAGGTCCAACTTCTTCAGTATTTGTAGCTAAAGCAGAAGTTTCAGCATTATCTTCAACAGTATTAGCAGAAACATTTGAAATACCTAAAAAAGAAAGCCCAATCATAACAGAAAATGCACCCAAAGAAAACTTACGAATTCCATATTTACACTTTTTTTCAAACATGTGTTTTTTCATTAAATCCTCCTATATTAAATAACAAAAAGTAAGCGATTACATTTAAAAAATAAAAATAAACATTGTCAAACGAAATGTTAACTATTTATTGATACTTTCCCCCTTAATACAATTTAATATATTAACAGTTTATAGTATAACAATTTCACATGAAATAATCAACCTATTAAAAGAATAAAATCTTGGAATTCTTATCTCATAAACTACCTTATTCATTAAAAAAACCCTACAAAAAGTAAAGGGTTTTTTATTAATTAAGCAATACTCTAATAAGTCTAAAAACAGTTATAAATAAGTTAGGATTTTATCCCAAGATAACTTAAAACCTGTTCGATCAACAGAAGAAAAGACAATAAAATCATCTGAATCATCAAAATTCAAAGATTTTTTTATGATTGATTCATGTTTGTTCCATTTGCCACGTGCCACTTTATCAGCTTTTGTCGCAACAATAATTACTGGAATTTCATAATATTTCAAAAACTCATACATTTGAATATCATCAACTGACGGCTCATGTCTAAAATCTACTAAACTGATGACAACTTTTAAATTATCTCTTGTTACAAGATATTCTTCAATCATCTTACCCCATTTGACACGTTGAGATTTTGAAACTTTAGCATAACCATATCCAGGAACATCAACAAAACGCAATTGATTATCAATATTAAAAAAATTTAATAATTGGGTTTTTCCAGGTTTACTTGATGTTCTCGCAAGATTTTTTCGACCTAAAAGTGTATTAATAAAACTAGATTTTCCAACATTAGAGCGTCCAGCCAGTGCCACCTCTGGTAGATTGTCTTTTGGATAGTGTTCTTTAGAAGCTGCACTTAGTAAAATAGAAGCATTATGAGTATTTATTTCTAACATTATTTTCTCCCTAAGAAGCTGTTTCTAAAATCGGTTCTTCAAGTCCTTCTACAGCACCTTTAGTAATGCGTATGGTTGAGATATCTTCTTGACTTGGAATTTCAAACATGATATCAAGCATAACTTCTTCAATAATTGATCTTAATCCACGAGCACCAGTCTTTCTTTGAATTGCCTTTCGAGCAATTTCTTCTAAAGCTTCTTTTTCAAATTCAAGAGATACTCCATCATAAGATAATAACGTTTGATACTGTTTTACCAAAGCATTCTTTGGTTCTGTTAAAATTAAAACTAAGTCTTCAACAGTTAATCGCTCAAGTGCAGCTGTTACTGGAAGACGACCAATTAATTCAGGAATTAGGCCGAATTTTTGAATGTCTTCTGAGACAATTTCTTGCATATATGATGAAGAAGCATCAATTTTCTTGTTATTTTGACCAAATCCAATAATTTTTTCCCCAAGTCTTTGTTTGACAATCTCTTCTATTCCATCAAAAGCACCACCAACAATAAATAAAATATTTTTGGTGTCAATTTGAATCATTTCTTGTTGAGGATGTTTACGACCACCTTGTGGTGGAACATTAGCAACTGTCCCTTCAATAATTTTCAAAAGTGCTTGTTGGACACCTTCTCCCGAAACATCTCTTGTTATCGAAATATTTTCACTTTTTTTAGCAATCTTATCAATTTCATCAACATAGATAATTCCACGTTCAGCACGTTCAACATTATAATCAGCAGCTTGAATAAGTTTTAATAAGATATTTTCAACATCCTCACCAACATAACCTGCCTCAGTTAAAGCAGTTGCATCAGCAATCGCAAATGGAACATTAAGACTCTTAGCTAACGTTTGTGCTAAAAATGTTTTACCGGATCCTGTTGGGCCAATCATTAAAATATTAGATTTTTGTAATTCAACTTCCTCTATATCTTGTGTTTGTGCAAAACTAATTCGTTTATAATGATTATAAACTGCTACTGCTAAAGCTCTTTTTGCTCTTTCTTGACCAATCACATATTGATTTAGAATTTCTAATAGATCTTTAGGTTTAGGAATATCTGAAAGATCTGCCAAAACCTCCTCAGCAATTTCTTCTCGAATAATTTCTTGCGATAATGCAACACATTCATTACAGATAAAAACACCATTACCTGCTATTATTTTTTTTACCTGCTCTTGATTCTTTCCACAAAAAGAACAATATACTTTGATATCACCTGTTGTTTTTTCAGCCATGTTTTCCTCAATCTTAAATTCTTTATTTTTTAAAATAATTTCCCATTAAAAGCTTGTATGGTTGCTACTAGATTTGATAAGGCATTTAACAAAAATAAAATTAATAATCCATAACGCTTCTTTTTATAAACAATCCCTGCACAAATAAGACAGATAACTAATAAGGAGGCTGTAAAGACTCCAAATATACTATTTAACATCTAGTCATTACTCTCCTTTTTGGGCATTTTTTCAAAATGATCAACTATAAAACTATAATTATTTTTATCATCTTTAGAATAAGATTTAGTTGATGTATGATGAAAATGAGAAAAATCCAGTTTTGGAAAATAAGCATCTCCTTCAAATTTTCCATGAATTGTTGTTCTTATCAATCGATGATAAAGACCATCGAATGCTTTATAGATGGTTTCACCACCAACAATATATAAATCATTATCTTGTTTTTCAAACCACTCTAAAACGTCAGAGATGCTTGATAAAATCATAACCCCTTCAGCTTTATAGGTATCATCTCGACTTAAAATAATGGTTTTTCTTCCTGGAAGTACACGCTTATTCATCCCTTCAAAAGTCACACGTCCCATCAAAATGGTATGTCCTAAAGTAACTTCTTTGAAATGATTTAATTCTTTTGGTAAATACCATGGTAGTTTACCGTTTTTACCAATTAAATGATTTTCATCTTCTGCCCAAATAGCAATTATTTTTTTTGTCATTTGATGGACACCTTTTCATATTAGTAACTATCATTCTAACAAATTTTTCTAAAAATTGCATAGAAAAAAACGACTAGCCTCAAATAGCTAAGTCGAATCTTAATTGTGGTTGTGTTGGATGATAATCAACTAATTCAAAATCTTCTGGTTTGATGTCAAAGAAATTGGTTTTATCAGGGACATTTAATACCAAACGAGGTTTTATGTCAGAGCTTTCTCTATTTAGTAATTCCTTAGCTTGTTCAAATTGATTATCATAGATGTGAAGATTGTTTACAAAATAGAAAAATTTTCCTACTTGCCAACCAAAATGTTTGGCAATCATCATTTGCAGTGCAACATATTGCATGGCATTAATGTGATGAGCAACGAGCATATCATTACTTCTTTGTGTTAGGGTAGCATCTAAATAGATAGTTTTTCCCACACGTCTCACATCAAACATGGTTTGAAAGGCACAAGGCAATAAGCCACCCGACTGATCAAAAGCTTCATAGTCCCATAATGATAAAACATTTCTTCGATTCCAAGGATTATCGGCTAATTGTTTTAGTATTTTATTGATTAAATCATGTTTTTTAACAATGGCACCATAGCGCTCACCAATGGTACCTGTATTATCAACTTCCCAATCATTCCAATATTTAACCCCGTATTTTTCATTTAAAACTTCTAAATCATTGGTTTGATCTTGATAGATCCAAAAAACTTCTTTGATAGCTGACTTTATTGGAATAGGACGAAGAGTTGTAATTGGAAATTCTCCTTTTGAGAGATCATATTCAGCAAAACTGCCAGTAATATATTTAGAGTTAGCTGTTTTCCCGTCCTTGTATTTTGGACGAGCTTTTTCACTCCACACACCTTCATCAAGTATTTTTGTTATGTTTTTCTTAAAAATAGTATCTGCTTTAATCATAATATTATCCTAAACGACGAGTTGTAAATTTTTCTTGACGTGATTTAATAATTCCGTAAAGAGTTGAGGCAAAGCCAATAACAGAAAAGAAATAAATCATACCTAAATTCACCCAATAAGAAGGATCATCAATAGATCCTTTAGCTAAAACGGTAGAAAAAACTTCAAAAAAACTTAAATCATAATACTTAGCAATTGTTAAGGATAGGTCAGCTTGATTAGCAACATAAATCATGAGCAGCATGATAATAACACTAATAGCAATCCCCTTTTTACTAAGTCGTTTCCCAAGCAATTCATATCCTGAAATGGTACTAACACCCATAATGACACCAGAAATAATAGAAACATATCCTAATTGACCAATGATAACGATAGCAATAACACCAATTAAAGAACCTAGCAAAGCACCAACAACTCCTGCAATGACATTTTCGGTTTTTTGTGCTTCTTTTTGAAGATCAATATTAAGTTCTGTGGTCATCTTTGCATAACTCTCTGGAGTTAAGAAATTAATTGCACCACTAACAAGATAAATTTCGTTGCGCCCAATCTCACCAGTCATTTCATCAACGTCTTCATACTGCTTTTCCTTAAAAAAAGAAACTGCCTCTTCAAGGGCTTGCTGAGCATTTTCAGCTGTTTTAGCTTTAGTTAACCCCGTTTTAATATCCAAAACAACCTTATAATTTATTGATTTAAAACGTTTAATAACTTTTGAACTTGCTTTTAATTCTTTGTAGTCATCATCAGCTACAGGTTGTTGATCTTTTCCAAGAGAAAATAATAATTGATATATCTTATTATCACCTGTTGGAATTATGGCAAAATGAAATCCATCTTTAACACCATATAAAGTGTTAGTTTCCTTATCTAACTGAAAACCTATTGCATCTTTAATATTTTCTATAACTGACATAAGTTCTCCTATTTTCTATAACAGACATTTTAATATTTTTCATAGCTATTTTATCAGAAAAAAAGTAAATGGACAACAAACAATCTTATTCATTAAAAAGATTTGATACTTCAATATTTCTTATCATCAATTTATAACAAAATATGATAAAATGGTTTTATGATTATTCCTAAGTCTAAAAACGAGGAGATGACTTTTAATGATAAGCATTGGAATTGATAAGATTGGGTTTGCTACCAGTCATTATATGCTAGAAATGAAAGAACTTGCAGTTGCTAGAAATGAAGACCCTGCAAAATTTAAAGAGGGACTTTTATTAGACGCACTTAGTATCTCACCTATTACAGAAGATATTGTAACACTAGCAAGCTCAGCTGCTAGTGAAATTTTAACAGAAGATGATAAAAAGGCTATTGATATGATTATTTTAGCAACTGAATCTAGTATTGATCAAAGTAAGGCTGCTAGTGTTTATGTTCATAGTTTATTAAATATCCAACCTTTTGTCAGAAGTATTGAAATGAAAGAAGCATGCTATAGTGCCACTGCTGCTCTTGATTACGCTAGACTTCACATTGAAAACCAGCCAAATTCAAAAGTGCTAGTCTTAGCTAGTGATATAGCTAAATATGGTATTAATTCTTCTGGAGAACCTACACAAGGAGCTGGGAGTATTGCTTTATTAATTAGTAAAGACCCTCATGTTTTGGTGCTACATAATAAAAACGTTTCCTATACTCGAGATGTCATGGATTTTTGGCGACCAAATTATCGTAACATTCCCTTTGTTGATGGAATGTATTCCACCAAACAATATCTTGATACTCTTAAAATTACTTGGCAAGAATATCAAAAACGTTTTAATACAGATTTATCTGAATATGCAGCATTTTGTTTCCACCTACCATTTCCTAAATTAGCACTTAAGGGATTGAACAAACTTTTTAACAAAGAAACTAGTAATGAAGTTAAAAAACGTTTAACTGAAAATTTTTTCCATTCTGCTACTTATAGCAAAGTTGTTGGAAATATCTACACTGGATCACTTTATCTAGGATTATTATCACTGTTAGAAAATAGTCCAACACTAAAAGCAAAAGACAAGATTATTTTCTTTAGTTATGGTAGTGGGGCTGTGACTGAAATTTTTAGTGGTCATCTTGTTGAAGGCTATAAAAATTATTTACAGACAAATCGCATGACACAACTACAAGCAAGAACCACACTAAGTGTTAAAGAATATGAAGAGATGTTTTTTGAAGAACCAAAATTTGATAATGAAGGTAATGCTAGCTTTAAGACTTATAAAACTGGGCCATTTGCACTTTCAAGTATTCAAAATCATCAAAGACAATATGTAAAAGTAGAAGAAAATGACAAAAATTAACTGGGCTGGATTTGCCAAAAAAAATCCAAAGGAACGTCTTTCTCAAATCAAACCATTACTTTCAAAAGAGAGTTATTATATTTTAGAAAATAAAATTTTACTAAAACAAGATATTGCTTCACAAATAGTTGAAAACACACTAGGAACATTTGCTCTTCCTTTTTCGGTTGTCCCTGAAATAGAAGTTAATCATCAGAATTATACCGTTCCTTTTGTAACAGAAGAACCTTCGGTTGTTGCAGCTTGTTCTTTTGCTAGTAAAATTATTAAGCGTTCAGGTGGATTTAAAGCTACTGTCCATAATCGTCAAATGATTGGACAAATTGCCTTATACGATATTAAACAAATTGACCAAGCAATTAATGCTATCAAAAAACAAAAAAAACAATTATTAGCAATTGCAAATAGTGCTCACCCTTCCATCGTTAAAAGAGGTGGTGGAGCAATTGATATTAAAACAAACCTTATTGAAGATGAATCACCTCTATTAGTGGTGCAAGTTTTGATTGATACTAAAGAAGCCATGGGGGCAAATATTGTCAATACCATGACTGAAGCCTTAAAACCTTATTTAGAAATATTGACTAATGGCAAGAGTTTAATGGCCATTCTTTCAAATTACGCAACTGAGTCACTAGTAACTGCAACATGTGCTATAAATTATCGTTTTTTAAATCGAGATAAAATAAAAGCAAAAGAATTTTCTGAAAGAATAGTTCTTGCGAGTAACTTTGCTAAGAAAGATCCTTATCGTGCCAGTACGCATAATAAAGGAATTTTTAATGGTATTGATGCCGTTTGTATCGCTACTGGCAATGATTGGCGAGCTATTGAAGCTGGTGCCCATGCGTATGCTTCTAAAAATGGACGCTATGAGGGGTTAACCACATGGCGATTAGATGAGGCTAATGAAAAATTATTGGGAGAAATCACACTACCACTTCCACTGGCAACTAAGGGAGGCTCAATTGGTTTAAACCCAAGTGTGTTAGTTGCATTTGATATATTAGGTAATCCCGATGCTAAAATACTAGCGAGCATTGTAGCTTCTGTTGGTTTGGCACAAAATTTTGCAGCTTTAAGAGCTTTGGTTACAGAAGGAATCCAAGAAGGTCATATGAAACTTCACGCTAGATCTCTTGCACTTCTTGCCGGTTGTCTTCCTAATGAAGTGCCTTTTATTGTAGATTTGTTATTAAAGGAAAAACACAAGAATCTTTCTACTGCTGAAAAAATTCTTGAAAATTATCGCAACAATACTTTAGAATAAAAATTAAGAGGTTAAATAACCCCTTAATTTTTTTTATTTATTTGTTTTAAATCGCCATGAAGGAGATAATCAACAGTTTTTAAGTCTGCGATTGTTCTCTTATTTAAAGCACACATGATAATGCGTAGGTCTTCTTTCCATCCTTCAATAATACTAATAACGTCTTTAATTGAATGTGTTTCCACTAATTCTAAAACAGTTCTTGAAAGACCAACAGCTCTTGCTCCAAGTACCATTGCTTTTACCATATCAAGAGGATGTCTTACACCTCCACTAGCTAAAATTTCAACATCTCCAAAAAGATGCTGACAATTTAACAACGTCTGAACGGTGGTTTGACCCCACTGGTTTAAGTAAGGACGATTACCTCCTCGCTGATTTTCGATATAGGCAAAGTTGGTCCCACCACGACCTGAGATGTCAACGGTTTTAATTCCTAACCGAGTTGCAAAAGCAATTGTTTTGGCATCCATACCAAAACCAACTTCTTTTAAAATAACTGGTACTGGGAAATCATTAGAATACTTACGTAAGTTATCTTTCCAATGCTTAAAGGTTCTTTCTCCTTCTGGCATTAATAATTCTTGCATAACATTAACATGAAGCTGCAAGACTAAAGGTGATAAGTCTTCTACTGCTTTTAAGCCATCTGAATAAGATTTATCAAGGCCGATATTGGTCGCAAATCTTAAATTTGGAAATTCTTTTTTGACGTTAAACGAATCATCCGCATTATTGATTAGAGCTGCACTGTAAGAACCTGTAACAAATAAAATATCGCAAGCCTCCGCTACTTGAGCCAGTTTATAATTGATAATTTTAGCTTTTTCACTACCACCAGTCATAGCATTAATGTAAAAGGGAAAAGGGAAATCGATACCAGCAAAGTGCGTTGACAAATCAATGGCTGCCAAATCATAGTCTGGTAACGACGAATGAATGAGTTCAACATCATCAAAACTATTATGGGGTGACTGATAGTTTAATGCATATTTAATATGCTCATCTTTTCTATTTATCATGTAATCCTCTCATTTCTTCTTGATATAATAGACTAATGTTTTCTTGTTTCCAACGTTTAATGATTTCTAACCTTGACCTATCATCAAAAACAAGGGCTACTCCACAATCACCACCTCCTGCTCCACTACTCTTAGCAACAGCATCTAATTGATAAGTGGCATTTTTCAATGCTTTTAGCTGTGAACTATAAATACTTGGATGTAGGTTTTCTAATAATTGACCCAGTGTAGATAAACTTTTTATTGTTTTTTCTTTATGACCTGTTTTTAAGGCTATATATAAGTCATCAACTTCTTTTTTTGAAGAATCTAAAAATATTTTATCTATTGAAGCTTTTACTTTTTCAATCATTTGAAAAGAAATGGAGGGTTGTTTTGTCCAACCAACTAAAAAAGTGAAAGATAAGCTATTGTTAACAGGTTTTATTAAAAAACCCCAATCTTTTTCTAATAATTCTTGCAAAGTCATCTCAAAAAGCCAATTTTTCACGCGCTGCCTATCAAAAGAGCGATAATAAATTAACGCTTCATAGACAACACAGGCAACATCTCCCATCGAGCCATTGTCCCCCCTTTTTAAAAGGGTATACACTGCCAATTTGAACAACTCTTCCTTTGTTAAATTAATCTGATAAAATAATGATAAAGCTTTTAGGATTAAGACAGTGACACTACCACTTGAGCCAATTCCAATTTTTTTGCCATCCTTCTCCATTTTCCCAGTTACCTGTATAGAAAAAGGCGTTAAAGTTTTGTTTTTAAGTTTGAGATAAGAAGCCATTGTTTTAACACTTTCTTGAATAAGGGCATAATTATCATCATCATTTAAATCAACATAATAATCAAACATATCTGATGACAGTCGAAAATCATTTGATGGATAGACTTGAGCTGTCATATAGATAGGAATATCTTTGATAATAGCCACTTGATTTGGAGTTAAAATAGCATATTCACCAGCAAGATAAATCTTTCCACAAGTTGTAGTTTTAATTATTTTTTCAGACATCCTATAATTCCTTAGTTTTAGACACTAGAATTCGGTAACGAGATGCTAATTTTTCAGCAAGTCTTTCAAGATCTTTTTCCAAACAAAGTACCTTAACATTTGGACCTGCATCCATTGTAAAATAACAACGTTCACCTTCTAATCTTAATTTCTTGATATCAGCCATCGCTTCATAAGTTTTATCAGATAAATAAGTGAATGAAGGGTTAGAGGCAGATGTTGTTTCATGCATCATTAAAGCATTTTTCTCTGTTAATTGACCAACTTTTTCAAAATTATTAGCTTTTAGATAGGCAAGCATGTTTTTGTAATCTTTTTCAGATTGCTTGACCCATTTTGAAAAATTTGTAGCTGTTTCAACAGATCTTTTCATTCCTTCTCTACTTGAAATAGTCTTTTTTTGATCATTTAAAACTAAGATAATCATGGCCATTTTTAAATTAGTTTCAACTCGAAAAATTTCACCAGTGTCTTTATCCCAGGCGGCAACAGGACCAAAAAAACTTCTTGAAGAGGAACCAGAAGCAAATTTTGCAATTTGTGCTAATTTTTCTTGTTTTAAATCAGTATTAAAAAAAGAATTAGCTGCTTTCACTAGAGCTGATAATCCACTAGAACTTGAAGATAAGCCAGCTGCAGTTGGCATACTATTTCTTGTATCAATTTTTACAAATTGGCTTAAATCTTTTCGAAAAAGATTTAAAACTTGACTCATTTTTTGGTGTTCTTCTTCATTTTGTAAAACACCGTTGATATAAAAAAGATCTTCTTTACCATCTTCTAGTAAACTTAGTTGTGTCTCAGTATACAAATTATCTAATGTTAAAGAAATACTACTAGTTGATGGAATCATTTTTTGACTATCTTTTTTCCCCCAATATTTGATAATTGCGATATTAGCATAAGATTTCGCACTTACAGGGCTTCTATCCATGTCTTAATGGCTCCTTCTTTTTCTAGCTGAAAACTTATTTCTTCAGCTTCTTTTTGTGTTTGACAAATGGCTATAATACAGCCTCCCAAGCCTCCTCCGGTCATCTTACTGCCTAAGGCACCATTTTTTATAGCAACATTAACAAGATGATCAGATTCTTTAGCACTCACTCCTAATTGTCTAAGTGTTTTGTGAGCAGCCGTCATGGCTTGACCAATATTATAAACATCCTTAGTTTTTAAAGATTCTTCGATTATATTGGCAAGTTCTCCTAAACGTTTTAAATGTGGAATGGCTTTTTCCTCTAAAGATTCTACTTTTTTTATAGCTTCTCTAGTGTGACCTTGAATACCTGTATCTGCAATGACTAAAAAAGCATTTAGATCAATAGGTAGGTTTAAAAAACCAACATTTCTAATAAATTTAATCGCTTTATCATTTAAGCAGGTTTTAGCATCTAACCCACTAGGATTAACATGAGCAATGATTTCAGCTTGATTAGTTAATAGTTCAAGTGTTGTATCATCAATGGTTTCATTATAATAATCAAAAACAGCACGAATTGCTGCAATACTAACAGCTGCAGAAGAGCCCATTCCTCTTTTTTCTGGAACACTAGAAACTATATTATAAGAGATACGGGGCTTACTTATCTTTAAATAATCCAAAGCTGAAAAAATTGCTGTTGATAAGGTATCATTTTTTTTAAAACGAAAGAGACTTTCTGATGGTGATATTTTGCAAATAACTTCAATATTTTTTAAAGGAAGCGAAATAGCAGGATAACCATAAACTACTGAATGTTCCCCAATTAAAATAATTTTACCATGAGATTTACCAATTCCAATATTTTTTTTCATAATACCCTTGTTAGCCATTAATTTATTCTACCTTATTATTTTAATATAATTCATTAAAAAAAGCGACTATCAAAAATGAAACAATCTTATCAGTTAGGATAAGAATAATATAACAATTTCTCTTTGACTTTATGATAAAATCTATTTATAATAGCAATGATAATGTCAAAGGAGGAATTTAATGAAAACACCACTATATTTTGGTATAGGATGTTTGCTTTTGGGACTATATTTATTTTTCAATCCTTTAGTTAGCATTGCTTCCATCGCCTGGATAGTAGCATTTATTATAACTTTGATGGGATTATTTAATCTTCGTGCCTATCTAACAGTAGAAAAACAATTCCAAAACAATTGGTTACTACTTCAAAGTTTGATGAAAATCATCATTGGAATAATCTTATTAACAAGTTCTGCTTTTTCACTTAGTCAAATCGTTATGAGTTTTATTGGTCTAGCACTCTTAATTATCAGTGTTATTAATTTAAAAATCAATAATCGTTTTAATAAACAATTATTAAATAAAGCTAGTATAACAGATTATTCACTGGTAATATTTTTACTAGGAATTATTTTTCTTTTGAATCCTAGTTTTTCAGCAGGCGTGATTGGTTATTTTCTTTCACTTTTATTAATGGTTATTGGTTCTATCTCACTAATATATTATTATCAGAAACCACATTAATGCATACAAATTTAAATAGTAATAAAAGTAAGTTTTATCATAAGACTTACTTTTTTAAATATTTAAGAATATAGTTTTAACACACCATCATTCATCTCATAGACTCTATCACATTTTCCTATCATTCTTTTATCGTGAGTAACCATGATAATAGCTTTTTTTCTTTCTTTAGCTTCTTTTGCTAGTAAATCAACCACTTCAAATGCCCTAAAACTATCTAAACTGGCTGTTGGTTCATCAGCTAAAATTAACTGAGGATCATTGTATAGGGCTCTTGCAATAGCCACTCTTTGACGTTCTCCACCCGATAAATCCTTGGGAAATTTTTGGGTTAGAGTGCCAATACCCAAATCATTAAATAATTGTTGTTGCTTATTTTTTTGGTTATGTTTATTTATTTTATCTACCAAGTCTAACTGCTTTTCAACTGTTAAAAAAGGAATAAGATTAGAGCTTTGTAAAATAAAGCCAATTTCTGAAAAACGTAGACGAGCACGTTCTTTTTCAGTTAACGTTGTAAAAGAGTGTTGATTAATAATTAAATCTCCCTTAGTTGGAGTTTGTAAACCACCAGCAATAGTTAAAAAAGTACTTTTCCCTGAACCAGATGGTCCAATAATGGCAACAAATTCACCAGCTTCAATTGAAAAATTGGTTGGTTTTAATGCCTGAATTGTTGCCGATCCATCCTTAAATTCTTTACTAACATTTTGAAATTTTAATATTGTCATATCTGTCTCCTAACCTAACATTTTTAAAGGATCTATTTTGACCACTGACCTGACAGAAAATAGTGCACCAAAAATAGCAAAGAAAACCATGGCTAGTGCAATTGCACCATAGAATAACCAATTATTTTCAAAAGGGACAGAACTTGGTAGTATGAGTGAACTTAACCAGGTTCCAAGAAAACCTAAAAAAGTTCCTACAAAACTTAATAAGAAGGTTTGTGCCAAAACTGATTTTGAGATATAAAAGTTTGATAGTCCTTGAATTTTCATTAATCCAAAAATTTGAATTTTTTGGGTAGTTAAAACATAGATAAAAATACTGATTACTATTGATGAGATTATGACTAAAAAACCAATCATAAAAGCAAAAGTTAAATTTTGTGCCTTATAGCCAGGTAAGTTCTCAATAAAATCAGGAATGTTAAGTTTTTCTAAAATATTTGAATCATAGGAATCAATATTATCTTTACTAACAATAGCATTGGTATAAGAAACTCCATCTGGCAGAGTATCACCATAAACTATTTGTTGAAATTTATTAAAATCAAGATAAACAACTGGAGATACACTAAAACGAGAGCCGCTAGTATAACCAACAATAGTTAATGTTTCATCAGTATCTGCCAATTTTATATTATCTCCTATTTGATAATCACCATCCTCAGCTAAAGAATTATCAACGACAACTTCATTAGGAGCATTAAACTCTCGTCCTTCTGAAATAGTAGGGACTAAAAATTCATTAGCTTTTATACCAAAGAGTGATAATTTCACTTTATCATCTTGACTAGGATTTTTTTTGCTCCAGCCTACTGTTGATTTTTGAGCTAAAAGAGCAAGATTATCACCTTCTATATTTTCAATCATTTTTGAATCAAATCTTGAAGCTGCTAAACTTTGATTAGCATCACTAGAAAGTAATATCAATTTTGCCTCCCATTTATCTACTGCAGATTTATTTTCTTGAATTAAGCCATAAGCCAAACCTGATAAGAAAAAGACAAGATAGGAAATTAAAAATAACAAACCTAAAATTAAACTATATCTTAACTTATTTTGCTTCATTTCTTCTACTGCTAAAAACATGACCGCTCCTTACTACTTTATATCTACTACATATAATAACTTATTCCAACAAATAATGCTAATACAATTAGTATCTAAAAGAAAAAAGAGAGATTTTAAATCTCTCTTTTTATATTAGCACACTAAAAAGTAATTAGCGTCCATAATTTCTTTTTTTAATACCATATAAACCTAATGTTGACATTGTCAATCCTAATAGAATTAACGTTATATCATTTGAACTTCCGGTATTAGGTAATGTTTCATACTTCTTAGCATAAGAAACAGGTACTTGCTTAGATGAGCCAGATTTTTTCTTATCCATAGACATCATCATTTGATTATCATGTTGTTGATCTCTTATACTTGGATTACTCATCGGATTTGTAGGATCAGTCATTAGAATAAACTCAATAAAATCTGGGAATCCATCGTTATCAGTGTCTAAGGTTGAATCAATAGAAATGAGACGAGAATTTGGATTGATTACTTGATAGCCTTTAAGATCTACATTTTCAAGATATTCAGCAAAAACAACGTCCATTGAAGGTCCTTCTTCACGAGCGCCTCCAAGCATGTCATAGCCATCTCCGCCGGCAGCTAAGAAGTCGTTGGTTGTGAGGTAATAATCTTTAGTTAAATCAATTGGTTCAACTTTTCCAGTTTCAGGATTCAATAACTCAACATAAAGAATACGAGCTTCTCCTTCAAGGTTGGTATCATAATAAACATTAGCACCAGAAACGTGCAAGAAACCACCACTAGCACTTAAAAGCGGTTGACCATTTTCATCTCTGATTACTTCATCAGTTTCAGAATTTTTTTGAATCATAGACCCCAATGAATGAGCAAACATATCAACAACTTGTTTTCCAGTTACTTTAATTTGAGAAATAAAGTTACCAAAAGGAAGAATGGCAATAATATCACCTTTAGTGATTGGTTGACCTTTTTGAATAGTAGCACGAATCCCACCACCATTCATTACTGCAAGGTTACTTGGACGTGAAAAACCTGTCTTACTATATTCTAAAAGAGAATCAGAAATTAAGTTACCCAGATTAGTTTCACGCACACGAACGTTTTCTCTTTCCCCTTGAAGTTCTACAGGACTAGCATCAACAACAACAACTGCATTGACTTTTTCAAAACGTTCTTTAATTTTGGAAACTGCAGCAGCCACTTCAGGATCAGCCTTGTAGCCTTTACCTTGTTCGGAGTTAATAAATGATACTTTCATATCATCTTTTGTAAGAACAATTTTGCCAACATTGTTTAAGTAGCTACCTGTTTGAGAATAGATAGTATTGTCCCCATAAGTTGCTTCAGCAAGAGTATGAGAATGACCATCAATCATTAAAACACGTTTGTCTTTTAATAACGGATTCTTAGACAATGCTTCAGCCATTGTGCTTCCTTGCCACTCTTTTTTAGTACTTGCATCGATTCCTAGATGTCCTAAAACAATATAGTTTTTATATAAAATACCATCTGCTTTAGCACGTGCTTCTATTTCTGCAATAGCATTTTCAACTTCAGAGATAGGGTCTTTAAAGACAACCTTTTCTACATTTTTAGGATGAGTCTTTGTCCCTGTTTCAGGTGTTGTCACACCAATCACAACAAATTCATCACCTTCAACTGTTTTATCTTTATCAATAATAACAGATGGTTTAAATAATCTAACTCCATCAACATAAGTATTAACACTGAGTAATGGGAATTCAAGCATTTTCTCTAATTTGATGGCTTGTTCAAGAGAAAAATCAAACTCATGATTCCCTACAGCCATAGCATCAAAACCAATTAGGTTCATTAGCTTAGCCATATCTTCACCTTTACTACTATTTGAAATTGGCATCCCTTGGAAGGCATCACCAGCATCTAAAACCAGAGTTTCACCCTGAGATCTAGTCTCATTGACAATCGTAGCTAATTTAGCCATACCAATAACACCTCTACCTTCTTCAATACGACCATGAATATCATTGGTATTGATGATAGTGATTACGTTATCAGTCTCAGGAACTACAAGAATTTCTTCATCAGTCTGATTATTGTTGTTATCTTTATCAGTTACTTTAGGTTGTGATTCTTCACTTATTGGTTCACTGATTATAGTCTTTTCTGGAAGAACTTCTTTTGTCTTAGCTGGTGCTTCTGATGTAACTATTTCAGTATTTTCAGATTTAGGTAAAAGTGTAACAGACAAATCAGAATTGGTGCTTTCTACAGGTTCATCTGCATAAACAGTATTAGTTAAAACAGTAGTTGATATTAATAGAGTTGATAGTGCAGGAATTAGTAAGGTTTTCTTTTTCATAAATTTCTCCAATTATTTTTTTGTTACACTGTCATTATACCTTTTTATGTTAGTCATTACAATTAAACTTTTTTTAATTTCAAATGTCTAAAAGATAAAACTTCTAATTAAAGTAGAGCCTATCCAATTTTTTTTCTGTATATGATTTATTGTTTTGATCATTTAGAAAAACTACCTTTTTTAAATGATTCAAATATAATGCCACACTAATTAAAAAGAGAGGATAAATCCTTTCTTTTATCTAATATCAGCATCCAATTCAATAGCAAGAGCTGTGATAATCTTCTCAATATAATTAGTCACTTCTTCATCAGTTAAGCTATCCGTTTCTTTTTGGAAAGTGAAACTGTATGCCATTGATTTTTTGTTAGCTTCAATGTTAGTACCACTATAGATATCAAATAATTTAATATCTTTAAGATTCTTAACCTTAGCTTTCTTAATAACAGAAATAATGTCATCATGTGTCACATTAATATTAACAAGTACAGCTAAATCTCTTGAAACAGCTGGGTATTTAGTAATCTCTTTAAAGATGATTTGAGATTGCCATAGGTCTTCTACTTTTTGCAAATCAATTTCTGCAACATAAGTTTCTGAAAGATCATAATCTTTAGCCATTTGAGGATGAATTTGCCCAACAAAACCAAGAACAACATCATCTTTCAAGATTAGAGCTGTTCTTCCTGGATGCATATTTTCAATCGTTGTCGCTTGATAACTAACAGAGATATTTAACTGATTAAATAAGGTTTCTAAGATACCTTTGGCATAAAAGAAATCAACCGGTGTTGCTTTGGTTTGGAAATCTTTTTCCGTTACTAAACCAGTCACAGCAAACGCTAATTTGCTGGTTTCATTAGGTAGTGGTGCTGTATGCTCTGTTTTTGGTTCAAAAATTTTACCAATTTCATAAATAGCAATATTCTTAAGATTACGAGCCTTATTATAGGCAACAATATCAAGCATTCCTGCTATCATGTTTTGTCTTAGAGTAGAGCGATCACTCGTCATTGGCCACATCAATTCAGTTAATTCTTTTGGATTTTGAGTAAAGGCAACAGCTTTTTCTGGTGTTGTTAAAGCATAAGAAATCACTTCTGATAGACCTTGTGCTTCAATAATATTTCTTACTTTTCGACGTAATTTTTGAGTTTTTGTTAGTTCACCAACCGTTCCTCCTGTACTTGGTAGAGTTGTTGGCAACTTATCGTAACCATAGATTCGAGCAATTTCTTCAACAAGGTCAGCTTCAATAGAAATATCCCAACGACGTGGCGGTACTGAGACAGAAAAATCATCAGCATTGCCATTAAGACCAAACCCTAATTGAGCCATTATTTTTTCAATATCAGTATAGACAAGTTCCGTTCCAAGACGTGTATTGACATAATCAAGATTGGAAGAGACCACTTTATCCTCTAAGTGTAATTCTCCAGAAGAGATAACACCAGATAAAACAGCACCATCTGCCAATTCTGATAGCATGCTGGCAGCATAATCAAGCGCTTCAAGGACTGTAGCTTGATTGATCCCTTTTTCAAAACGTGATGATGATTCCGATCTAAGGTTTAGACGACTACTTGTTTTTCTAACATGTTGCCCATCAAAAACAGCAGCTTCAAGAACAACTGTCTGAGTATTGTCATCAATCTCAGTTGATTGACCTCCCATAACTCCAGCAAGAGCAACAGGTTTATCGGCAACAGTAATCACCATATCCTCTGACGTTAAGCTTCTTTCTTCTTCATCTAAAGTGATGATTTTCTCGTTTTCTTTGGCAAGTCTTGCAACAATAGCTTTTTCTTCAAACTTATCATAATCAAAAGCGTGCATTGGTTGACCGAAATAAAGTAGAACAAAATTAGTCACATCAACCACATTGTTAATTGGTCTAATGCCTTGATTCATTAAAATATTTTGTAGCCACTGTGGGCTTGGTTTAATCACGACATTTTCAACCACACGCGCAGCATAAAAAGAAATTTCTTGATTGGCAACTTGTACAGATAGTAAATCTGAAACTCTTTTGTCTGTTTCTACAAGTGTTTTTTCTTCAAATTGAACAGGTTTATCATAGATAGCAGCAACTTCGTGTGCTACTCCTCTCATTGATAAAGCATCAGCTCTGTTAGGGGTAATCGCTAATTCGATAATCTCATCATCAAGATCAAGGTATTTAAAAATTGAATCACCCACAAGAGCATCATCAGGAAGACGGTAAATATTATCTTGATAGTCTTTAGGAATAACAGCATCTGGTACACCAATTTCACTCAAGGAACAAAGCATACCATAGGATTCAACTCCTCTAATTTTTCCTTTTTTAATTTTTCGATTACCAACAATTCTTGCACCTGGAATGGCAACAATTGTTTTCATTTCTAAATCAACTACTTTGCCACCACAAACGACCTGAATAGGTTCTTCTTCACCAATATCAACTTGACAGACGGTCAAGTGTGTGTCTGGAATTTTTTCTTTTTCAACAATTTGCCCTACAATTAATTTGGATAGGCCATCATTTAGTTTCGAAACACCTTCCACTTCAATCCCAGTGGTTGACATTTTTTCTGCTAATTCTGAACTTGGTACATCAATAGGAACTAGTTTTTTTAACCATTTATAACTAACTAACATATTTTTCCTTTCATTTACTGTGTATTCATTAATTCAAATGAAATGAGGCTCAAAAACGACAAATTAATTGAATTGCTCATTAAAACGTTCGTCACCTTGATAAAAACCTCTGATGTCGTTAATACCATAACGTAACATAGCAATACGTTCTTGACCTAGTCCAAAGGCAAAGCCTGAATATTTTTGAGCATCAACACCACTCATCTCAAGAACGTTTGGATGAACCATTCCAGCTCCTAAAATTTCAATCCAGCCAGTATATTTGCAAACATTACAACCAGAACCACCACACTTGAAACAAGAAACATCGACTTCAACTGAGGGCTCGGTGAAGGGAAAGTATGAAGGTCGTAAGCGAATTTTTCGATCATCACCAAACATTTTTTGACTAATCACTTGAAGAGTCCCTTTTAAATCACTCATTGAGATATTTTCACCAACAACTAGCCCCTCAATTTGATGAAATTGGTGACTATGTGTGGCATCATCTGTATCACGCCTGAAAACACAACCAGGTGAAATCATCTTAAGAGCACCTTTGGAGAAGTCATGATTGTCTAAAGTCCTTGCTTGAACAGGACTAGTGTGCGTTCTTAATAAAACTTCTTCGGTAATATAAAATGTGTCTTGCATATCACGGGCTGGGTGATTTTTGGGTAAATTCATTCTCTCAAAATTATAATAATCTGTTTCTACTTCAAATCCATCAATAATTTGAAATCCCATACCTAAGAAAATATCTTCAATTTCCTCATTGATTCGAGTTAAGACATGACTGTTCCCATATTTAAGTTGTTTTCCAGGTAATGTCACGTCTATTTTCTCTGCTTCTAGCTGTTTTGCTATTTTATTATTTGAAATGGCAATCACTTTTTCTTCGAAAGCTTTTGTCAAGATGTCTCTAACTTCATTAGCTTCTTTTCCAATAATCGGACGCATTTCGCTAGATAAATCTTTTAAACCTTTTAAAATTTCAGTCAGTTTTCCTTTTTTCCCAAGAACAAAAACGCGAAGATCTTGAAGCTCTTTATCCCCATCCAAGGCCAAGTTTTCAATCATTTGTAAGGTTTCATTTTTTAACGCATGTAATTCTTCTTGTAGTGTCATTATAATCCTTTCTTAATCAATAAAAAAATGCCAAAGCTCCAATTATTCGGAGCGTTGACACGCGGTACCATCCGTTTTCATCTAGTTAAACTAGATCTTAATTTGACTATCTTTCATTGAGTGAATTCACTAAATTAATACTTTGTGAACTTCCAGTCATGGTCCACATTCCCTGTTAAGCTTTCCTTTAGTTACTAGTCTCATAGATAAGTATTAAATTATTCTTATTGTAACAAATTTTGTACTAGTTAGCAAGATATAGAGAAACAAAAAATGTGAATCTTTTTACATCAATACTTTTTTACTGAACCAATTTCTCAGCATCTTTTAATTTGACTGATACAATCTTTGAAACACCAGATTCCTGCATAGTAACACCATAGATACTATCAGCTGCGGCCATTGTTCCTTTTCTATGGGTTACGACAATAAATTGACTTGATTTATCAAAACGATTCAAATAATCTCCAAAGCGTTTAACATTAGCCTCATCAAGAGCCGCTTCAACTTCATCAAGAATAACAAATGGAATTGTCTTCACACGAATAATTGCAAATAATAGTGCTAAAGCAGAAAGAGCCTTTTCACCACCACTCATTAAATTGAGTGATTGGATTTTTTTACCTGGAGGCTGGACAGAGATTTCCACACCTGATGTTAATAGATTACCTTCTGTTAATTGTAAATTTGCAGTTCCTCCACCAAACATTTGTTTAAAGGTCTGTTTAAAGCTATCTCTAACAGCTTCAAAGGTTGTTTTAAATCTTACTTTTACCTCATCATCCATATCATGAATAGTTGATAACAATAATTCCTTAGCACTGATCAAGTCCGATTTTTGAACATTTAAGAAATCTAATCTCTCTTTAACTTTATCAAATTGCTCAACAGCATCCAAATTCACCGGTCCAAGTTTTTTAATAGCACTATGGTATAGTTTTAACTCCTCTTTTGCTTGAGACATGTTTTCAATTTTTCTGGCTTTTTCTTGGGCTTTTGTAAAACTAAACTGATAATCCTCTGATAAAAGAGTTGCAAAATGATAAAGTTTACCACTAATCTGATCAATTTGTGACTCTAATTGTGTTTGTGTTCTAATAAACTTCTCATTTTGCTGACTCATTTTTTGAATTTGTTCTGAAATATCATCTAGAGCCCCTTCACAATCGTCAAACTCAAATTGCAAACGTTCTGATTGTGATTGATTGTCCTCTTTTTTCTTCTTTGCTTTATCTAGTTGAAGTTTAAAAGTCGACAATTGATTCTCATTGACAGAGTTAAGATGGTACTCAAGAATATTTTTGTTTTGTTCATAGTCAATCTCCAACTGAGTCAAATTTTCTTCTATCCTCAATATATTATCCTGTTCAAATTTTAATTCATTAATCAAATCACGCTCAATTAAACGCTCTTTAGACAAAATCCTATTTAATGAATCAACCTTTTCAATAATACTATCTTTATTTTTCTTAATTTTATCGATTTCCTTACTGACTGATAATTTTTCCTTAGATATTTCCTTTATCTTAGTAATAATAGCTTCTTTTTCTTGTATTAAAGCTTGAAGGTTAGTATTTTTTTGATTGTTTTCAAGATGTTTAAGGAATGTTTCTTTATCAGCTAACTGTTTAGTTAGACGCGACACTTCAATTGATAGTCTTTGTTCTTTTAATCGTGCTTTTTCACCTTCAGTTTTTGTTTGCTCAATATTGTCAGAAAGCAAAACTCTATCATTTTTCAAAGATTGTACATGTTTTTCATTAGCCAATACTTTTTCTTTTAACTGGTCGATAGCGATAGTCAAATGTTCTAGTTCAGGCTTAATGAATAAGGTATTATTTTGACGGTTTGCACCTCCTGAAAAAGATCCCCCAGGACGAATTTCAGTTCCATCAAGAGTCACTATACGCACTTGATAATTTACCAACCGAGCAGCATCATTAGCTTGGTCAGTATTTTCAAAAACAGCAGTTGTGCCTAGTAAGTAATGAAAAATAGTAGTCAATTTTGAATCAAATGATATTAATTCACTAGCCAAACCAAGGTAGCCTTTAACTTTTACTAATTGTTTTTGGTGGTGAGAAGATAACTGTCTTTGTTTAACTGTCGTTAGTGGTAAAAATGTAGCACGTCCTTGTCTAGTTTTTTTAAGAAATTCAATAGAGCGTTTAGCTGCCATTTCATCAGCAACAATAATGTGTTGACTGCTAGCACCAAGAGCAACTTCAATAGCAGTTTGATATTTTTTTTCAAAAGAAATCTTCTCACTAACAGCACCAATAATATTTTTTAATTCATTAGCATGCTGAAGAACAGATTTAACTCCACTATAAAACTGACTATGATTTTTAACAATAGCTTCTAAACTATTTTTCCTTGCTTCCTTACTTTTTAATTGATCTAATAAATCAAATAAATTTGTTTGATTTTCCTGATACAATTTCTCTAATTTAGATAAATCAAAAACTTGTGATTGATACTCTTTTAAAAGACTTTCAACCTCTTGTTTAGAATCATCATGTAATTTTTTTGTACTTTGAAGATTATTCTTTAAGATTTCTAATTCAATTGTCAGCTGCTCTTTTTCTTTTGCCTTATCTTTTAAAGATTCCTCTTGATTCTCAATAACAACAGAAATAGATGACAATTGATTTGATAAATCAGCTTCTTGATGCATTAAACTGACAAAGTCTTCTCGAAAACGCTCAATAATATCATCTGGATGCGTTGAAAAACGCTCTAACTCCTTTTCAAGAGTAGAAATTTTTTGATTAATTTGATAATTATTTTCTTCTAAAAATTTAAAATGATCTTTTTTAGCTTGTAAAAATTGTTTTAATTGAACTTGCTCTTGACCAATTTTATCTAAAGTTGTTTTTGTCTGAGCTTGTTTTTCTTCTTTTTGATTGGATTCTAAAGTGATAATATCAATTTTTCTATCAAGTTCACTAATAAGTTGAGTTAATTCTATCAAATTATTTTGAAGCTTATCTTTTTGTTCAGATAATTGATGACGTTTTAATTTTAAGGATTGATTTTCTTTTTCTAAAGAATCCTTTTTAGCATAAAAGTGCTTTAAATTATCTGAAACTTCTTTTAACTTAGCTTTTTTATCTGATAAATTTTCTTTATAAGTAATGATATCAGCCACTAAAATATCAAGATATAGAGCTTTTCTTTTATCCTCTAATGATAGATATTCTTTGGCGGCTTTAGCTTGTTTTGATAAGGGTTTAATTTGATTATCC
This sequence comes from Streptococcus marimammalium DSM 18627, assembly GCF_000380045.1. GTDB lineage: Bacteria > Bacillota > Bacilli > Lactobacillales > Streptococcaceae > Streptococcus > Streptococcus marimammalium. The sequence continues at coordinate 7,420 of NZ_KB904362.1, read as the reverse complement.
AACTCATAAATAATATCATCTAATCGATCTAAATTATTTTGTGTTTGATTGAGTTTTGATTCTGTTTCTTTTTTTCTAGTTTTATACTTTAAAACTCCGGCAACCTCTTCAAAAATAGCTCGTCTTTCTTCTGGCTTACTGTTAAAAATTTTTTCAACACGCCCTTGTGAAATAATTGAAAAAGAATCTCTTCCTAGTCCAGTATCCATAAACAAACTATGAATATCTTTTAAACGAACTTTTTTACCATTAATTAAATAATCACTGTCACCATTACGATAGACATGGCGTTCTACTTTTATCTCCTTGCCAGCATTTGCAATAAAACCATCGCTATTATCTAATATCACGGTTACTTGAGCATAGTTAAGAGCTTTTCGACTTTCAGTACCAGAAAAGATAACATCAGGCATTTTACCTCCGCGAAGATTTTTAGCATTTGACTCTCCCAAAGCCCATCTTAAACTTTCCGTGATATTACTCTTTCCAGATCCATTTGGACCAACAACAGCCGTAATTCCTTGATTAAAATCAATTTTTGTTTTATCTGCAAAAGACTTAAAACCATACATTTCAATTTGCTTTAAGTACATTTATAACCTCTTTTTTAAAATTTCAAGAGCATTTTTTGCTGCTTCTTGTTCTGCTAGTTTTTTTGATTTTCCAATACCCGAACTTACCTCTTTATTATCAACTAAAATAACAACTTCAAAGGTTTTATTATGGGCAGGACCAAATTCTTTAATCACCTTATAATCAATTAAAACATCACCTTGTGATTGGAGTAATTCTTGAAAATTTGTCTTATAATCTAAAACACGTTCAAATTTTCCCTCCTCTACCAAAGGAATCACCACTTGGGCAAGAAAATCCTCAACATTCTCAACACCAGAATCAAGTAATAAAGCACCTAAAAAAGCTTCAAATAAATCTCCTAAAATAGTGTCACGATTACGACCACCTGACTTTTCTTCACCTTTACCTAATCTAATATATTTATCAAACTCACAAAATCTGGAAAAACCAGCTAAACTCTCTTCACGAACAATCATAGAACGCATTTTTGAAAGTTCACCTTCTGCTTTTTTAGGATATTTTCTAAAAAGATAATGAGAAATAATCATTTGAAGAACGGCGTCTCCTAAAAATTCCAAACGCTCATTATGTGAAATCTTTAGGAGGCGATGTTCATTAGCATAGCTAGTATGTGTAAAAGCTGTCTTTAATAATTTTTTATTGTGAAAAGTAATTCCAAAATCATTTTTTAGCTTCTTATCTAAGGCCCTCATTTTCTCTCCTTTCGACTAATTCTTGTCATTATTATAACAAAAAAAACTCAGAATAACTATTCTGAGTTGTAACATTCTTATAAGATATTTATTAATTTTTATTATAACTTTAATAATGGTGATGCAGAGTCTGGTGAAGTATCATAAATTGTGAGATTTTGTCCTACACCAAAATCAGCTCTTAAAAGTTCCGTTTCCATCGTAAGTCTGGCTAGTTCTTTTAAATTATTTTCTTGACTAAGATGCCCAAGATGAATTCTTTTGGTTTTATTTCCCAAAGTTCTAATCATTGTTTCAGCACTATCATCATTAGAAAGATGGCCTTCATCCGATAAAATACGTTGTTTAAGTCGCCAAGGATATTTTCCCGAGCGTAAAATATCAACATCATGATTTGATTCAATCAAATAACCATCCGCATTTTTAATCAATCCTGATAAGCGATCACTAACATATCCAGTATCAGTTAATAAAACAAAACTTTTATTATCTTTCATAATACGATAAAATTGTGGATCAATCGCATCATGGCTAACCCCAAAGCTTTCGATGTCTAAATCACCAAATACTTTAGTGGTACCAGGTTCAAAAATATACTTTTGTGCATTATCTAATTTACCAATTAATTTATCCATAACAGACCATGTTTTTTCATTGGCATAAACGTCTAAATTAAATTTCCTTGCTAAAACTCCTACACCTTGAATATGATCACTGTGCTCGTGAGTAACTAAAATCGCATCCAAATCTTCAGCTTTTCGATTTATTTCAGATAATAGTTGAATAATTTTTTTCCCAGATAAACCGGCATCAATAAGTAATTTTTTTTTAGGTGTTTCAATATAAAAGGAATTTCCAGTTGAACCCGATGCTAAAACACTATACCTAAATCCTAAATCTTCTTCCATCTATCCGACAGTATCCTCCCATTCATCAACAGAAATAGCATCTTTTTCATATGGTAAAACAATTGTAAAGGTTGAGCCTTGACCATAATCACTTTTAGCCCAAATAAAACCATGATGTTGTTTAATAATTTCTTTTGCAATAGCAAGACCTAAACCTGTACCACCTTGTTGTCTACTTCTTGCTTTATCAACACGATAAAAACGATCAAAAATAAGAGGTAGATCTTTTTTAGGAATACCTAAACCTTCATCTGAAATTGAAATAATGAGCTGAGTATCAGTTGTTCTCATATTAACCTTAATTTTTCCACCATCTGGAGAGTATTTAATCGCATTATTGATAATATTATCAATTACTTGTGTCATTTTATCTGTATCAATTTCAATCCAAATAGATTGAAGAGGATAATCCCTTACAATCGAATATTTTTTTTCAGGAGTTTTTCGATTTAATTTAATTTGATCAAAACGATTCAAGATAAAAGTCATGAAGGATGTAAAATTTGTCAACTCAACATTAAGTTGAATTGCTTGATTATCAATTCTAGATAAATTTAAAAGATCATTAATCATTCGCATCATACGATTAGTTTCATCAAGAGATACTCTAATAAAATTTGGCGCAATTTCGTCTTTTAGCGCTCCTTCATCTAGAGCCTCTAAATAGGACTTAACTGATGTTAAAGGTGTTCTTAACTCATGGCTAACATTAGAAACAAATAAACGACGCTCTCGTTCTTCTTTTTCTTGCTCTGTTGTATCATGTAAAACAGCAACCAAACCTGAAATAAAACCACTTTCACGTCTATTTAAGGCAAATCTAATTCTAAGTGTAATAAATTCCCCAATGTCATTACGACGATTAAGAACGACTTCAGGTGTTTTTGATACTAAATCATGATAGGTGTATTTATTATCAGCATCAAAAATATCTAAAATATTTAATTCAAGTGCTTCTTCTCTTGTTAAATTCAACTGTTTTTGAGCAGTATCATTAATCATAATAATTTTACCAGCTCGATCTGTTGCAAGGACACCATCACTCATATAAGCAAGAATGCTTGACAATCTATTGGTTTCTTGTGATAACTTATCATGTGTTAAATGGAAAACTCGTGATAAATCATTAATGTTTTCAGCTAGTTCAACTAAATCCTGACTTGATTTGACATCAAGAATTTCCGAGTAATCACCCGCCATCAATGAATAAATTTTTTCATTCATTTGTTTAATTGTTTTAGCTTGACGGTAATCTTTTAAAGCTGAATAAACAAAATAAATTGCTGCAACTGTTAATAAAACTAATAGAGATAGTTCAAAAAGTGTTAAATCATCTGTTACATTACTCATAATTTTTCATATAATAACCTACACCACGACGTGTTAAAATATATTCTGGACGACTTGGTTGGTCTTCAATTTTTTCACGGAGTCTACGAATTGTGACATCAACAGTTCTAACATCACCAAAGTAGTCGTATCCCCAAACAGTTTCTAACAAATGCTCTCGCGTCATTACTTGACCCATATGAGTTGCTAAGTGATGTAACAATTCAAATTCTCGATGGGTTAAATCAATTTCAGAACCATGTTTTTCTGCTACAAAAGCTTCTGGAAGGATTTCTAAATCTCCAACAATAATTGTTGGCTTTAATCCTTTTTTATTGTCTTCTGAGGCTGCCGTTTCAATATTTTCAGTACGACGTAAATGTGCTTTAATACGAGCAAGTAATTCTCTATTTGAAAATGGTTTTGTGACATAATCATCAGCTCCAATTTCTAACCCAATTACTTTGTCAAACTCACTATCTTTTGCTGAAAGCATGATAATAGGTAGGTGGCTTGTTTTTCTGACTTCTTTTGCCACCTCTAAACCATCAAGTTCAGGTAACATTAAATCTAAAATAAGTAAATCTGGTTTTTCATCATGGAATTTTTCTAAAGCTTCTCTTCCATCAAAAGCAGTTATAACATTATATCCTTCTTTTGTTAAGTTAAATTTAATGATATCTGAAATTGGCTTTTCATCATCAACAACTAGTATTTTTTTCATAATGCCTCTCTCTATTCTTTTTAAATTTTTCCAATCAATTTTTATGTAGCTTCTTTTTACAAGTTAGTATAGATAATTATTTCCTAAATTATATCAAATTTACAAAAAAATAGAAACTTTCAATTACTAAGTACTAATAAAAAGTATTTAAATTATAAAAACTTCCCCAATTAAGAGAAGCATTAATCAGTTAAAGAAATTTTACCAGTTAAATAATCAATTTTTATCCCTTTTTGAACATTTGGAATAAAAACATTAAATTCAATTGAACCATCTGAAGATTTGGCTTCAATTTGTCTACCTCTTGCAACAATATCATTATTATCATAAATTAAAGTCACTCGATAACGAATAGTTTGGTGATTATCTAATCCTTTACGAACTATTGTTTCATAATAATTTTGCCCTGTGGATGAATCACTATTTGCCTGATTAGACCAAGCTGTTTGTGTGGCAACATTTAAAGGATTGCTAGCCGAAGGGTCAAATCCTTTCAGGTTCCCAATCAATGAATATGCAATAAGATGCCCTCGATCAACTGCATGGTCATAATCCCCAGTTAAATTATATACTTGATGCCAACCAGGAGGGGTCCAAGAGGTTGAGCCATTACCTGTTTCTTCTCTGTTTTTATACTGACGTGTAGCCTTCGTTAATAAAGCATTGGCCACCGTTGGAACTACTTCTCCTCTTATTTGCTTGGTTTTAATATCTATATAAGGTGCACTCGTCACTTTTGCATTTAAGTTGGTTTTATTGTGGTTAATAACAAACGCACCTGCATTATTCCACTCAAAATTTTGGCCAATTTGTCTAATAACATTGCTTGTTAAAACTGATCTTGCTAAACCTTCATCAGGAGTACTATCTTGAGACGAAAAATTTTCTAAATTTTGTTTAGCTTTATCTTCAACAAATAATTGTGCAAATTGCTTAATTGGATGATTATTTGATATAGATTCATTTGAAACAATATAAGATAGTCCAAAAACAATGATCACTGAAAGTAAAGAAATAATTGCTTTTTGTTGTTTTTTTATTTTTTTAGCCATTTGTTCCTTTCATTTCATTTAGCTTGCTGTTAGTTAATTTCCAGTGAATTTACTAATGATTGCTTGCCAGTTGTCTATTGATAAAATAGACAAAGGGTCGTCTCCACCACCAAAAAAACTAAAACCTATCATTAAACCAATTGCTACAAAACAAATACTTAAAATAGCTACTAATGCTACTAAACCAAATTTTTTAGCAACATCAAAAAATCTTTCTTTCATCCCTATTCTCCACTAAGTCTTTTAATGTTAGCACCAAGTTTGGCTAATTTTTTATGAAACTGATAATAACCACGGTCAAGGTGATTTAATTTTCCAACAGTAGTTGTACCTTTCACTGCCATCCCTGCTAAAATAAGAGCTGCACTTGCTCTTAAATCAGTTGACATGACTGGAGCTCCTTGAAGCTGTCTACCACCATGAATAATTGCTGTGTCACGTAAAATCTCTATGCTTAATCCCATTCGTCTCATTTCTTCCAAATGTTGAAAACGGTTTTCAAATACTGTTTCAATCATCGTTGACTCACCTTTAATCATGGCCATTAAGGCAGTAAATTGTGCTTGCATATCAGTTGGAAAACCCGGATGAGGCATGGTTTTAACAGTGACGGGTTTTAATTTATTAAGATCAGATTTGACACGAATTCCACCTTCTTCTTCAGAAATATCAACACCCATCTCCCTTAATTTTGAAATTAAAGGACGATTATGTTCCCAAATTGCATCTCTAATAAGTACATTTCCACTAGTTATAGCAGATGCGACCATAAAAGTACCTGCCTCAATTCTGTCTTGAACGACACAGTGCTCAGCACCTTGTAAGTTATCAACACCAACAATCGTAATTGTTTCTGTTCCAGCTCCTTTAATATTTGCTCCCATTTTATTTAATAGTAGAGACAAATCAACTATTTCTGGTTCTCTTGCAGCATTTTCAATAATTGTTTTTCCTTCTGCTAACGTTGCAGCCATCATTAAATTTTGAGTAGCTCCAACACTTGGAAAGTCCATATAAAAATGAGTTCCTTTTAAACGTTTAGCAGTGGCAGTAATATCACCATTTTCTTGATGAATTTCGGCTCCCATTGCTTCTAAGCCCTTTAAATGTAAATCAATTGGTCGACTACCAATTGTACAACCCCCTGGCATTGAAACCTTAGCATATCCATTACGAGCCAAGATGGGTCCTAAAACAACAATTGAGGCTCTCATCTTATTAATATATTCATAAGGTGCTGTTGCTAATATGTCACCAGTTGCATCTACCAATATTTCTTTTTTATCTTCATCAAAGTCAACTGATATATTTAAACCACGAACAACATGGTTCATTATATAGACATCAGATAAAATTGGTACATTTTTTAAAAGTGTTTTTCCCCTTGAAGGAAGAATAGTGGCTGCTAAAAGAGGAAGGACAGCATTTTTTGCTCCTTCAATAATCACTTCCCCTTCTAAGCGTGTATTACCACCTTCAATAATAATTTTATCCATAATATGTCTCCATTCTGTTCTTAAGTTATTATCGAGTCTAATATTTTCTTTAAAAGAATAAAATTATTCTTTGTGATATTTCTATTATTGTAACAATAAAATTACTAACCAAAAAACCAATGCTAATGCTAATAAACAAAATAAGTAACTTCAGTTTTCTAATATTTAATGCTGGTTGTTTGGTTATTTTTCCCCAATCAAATAAAGAGATTAATAATTGATAAGTAATCCCTATCATTGCCAGGTGACTGATAAAACGAACTATTAAATCTATCATTTCCATTCTACTATTATAACAAAAAAAAGAAGAGATGACAGTAAATAGTTTGAAGTCGTTAAAGTTATAATTTTAAGCCCCGTTGTAAAATGAGGTGCAACAAAAAAGACATGTTCATCTGATATACTAAAGTTGCGAACAAAGTATAAAGGAAAGATGAACATGTCCACTCACTATTCTACCACAAAACAGTCCTATCGCCACCTTTCAGAAGCTGAACGAGGGAAAATTGAAGCCTATCTCTCAGAAAGTTTGAAACCCGCTGAAATTGCAAGACGTCTTGGAAGAAATCGCTCTACCATCTCTCGTGAGCTCAAACGCGGGACTGTTAAACAAGTCAAACAG
>NZ_KB904361.1 GCF_000380045.1 Streptococcus marimammalium DSM 18627 | reverse complement strand
GAAGGAGATTTTATATGGCACGTAGTAAAATAACATGGGAAGAAGTTAGTCAATATGAACAAATGGAACCTAATGGTAAAATTTGGCGTCATAATGGACTTTATTATTTGGTTAATGAAGAAGGAATTGCAGCCGAACGAGTGGTTTATGAACTACCAGAAGATCTTTATCGTTTATATGAAAAAGGGGAAAGAACTTTACTTGATCTTAGTTTCAAAGTTAAGACAGGCAATTGGCCACCAACAGAGGAAGAATATAAAGAGATGAATAAAAGGATAGTGAGACAAGATCCAGCACCACTAATTACTAGCTCTGAACTTCGAATGTTATTTACTCAGAAAGAACTAGAGGAACTAATCCCTATTGCAGAAAAAGAATGGATTAAAGAAGAAGGCAAATTACCAGATGATTACGTCTCACCTTTAAAAAATAAAACAAAAGAAGATTAAACAACAGGCTCACATTTTGTGAGCTTGTTTTTGTGATACGAACACTTCTTTGTTATTGTGATATAATAGACAAGAAAAAAGATTAATAGAATTTGACTAAAGACTATATTCAAGCACACAAAGAGCATTTTAAAAATGGTGCAGCAAGATTCCAAAAGTATAAATATGATCCAAATCGCTACAATGGTAGGACATCATAATCAAGGATTGTACCGTATGATTGAATATTCTAAAGAAGAAAAACTGTTTACAGTTAGTTTATTAAATTCAGAAATATATAGAAAAATATGTGGTTGCATCTCGATAGGTTCTAAGATGAAAGAGATGAAACTTGCTGATTTTGCAGAACTGAAATTTTTGAATTTCCCTGAAAATGTTAGAAAGAAAATAATAGAAGAATACTATAAAGAAAGTAATTTAAAAGACAAAGAAATTGTTACTCTGACGAATTATGTTGAAAAATCTAAACTTAGAAATTCTGAACTCGGGATAATTCAAAATTCTTTTGAATTAGTCTATTTGAGAAAGCAACTAGAAGATATTATTGATAAAATTATTAATGATCAAGAAATAGATGTAGAAAGCTATTTATAAATTTTAGATATTAAGCGATTAGAAATAAAAGATCTAGTCGCTTTTTATTTGTTTAAAATTTAAAAGGAGTGCCAAGAATGAAGAAAGAAAAAACCGATACCCAAGAAAACCTAACAGAGCAGCAACATGCCCTAGAAACAAGCATTGCGAAATGGTTTGTCAGTGATTATGAAGACGTTAAAGAAATAGAATTTACCGGTTGGGGGTATTCTTCTGAAACAGGTTCTTGGGGAACGATTGTTATTATTAACAAGGATAATAGAATAAGTCTTTCAGCAGAAAGTTTGACAGGCTTAGAAAAAATTGATGGTTTAACTTATCATCCCGAAGAATTTAAATTGGAGAAAAAGCCAGAGATTGAAAATCTTCCTCCTATAAGATATAGGTTAGAAAGTATTCAAAAAACGTCATTGAATGGTATTGCAATTAATTATTCTAAGGATTATAAAGGAGAATGAAATGGGGATACCAGATAGTAGTTACAAAATCATTTCAAAAGAGGTTTATAATACTGAGCCTGATAAAGCTGTTTCTAATAATAAAAATCAACTTATTACTGGTGACCCTATAGTTGATGTTCTTACTAAAAAACAATACCAAGTTATCGCNGTTCAAGACAACAACAATGATGTTGACCCCTCTAATGACAATGGGATGCAAGCTATGGCTGTCGCACCAGTAGAAAATGGCGAGGTGGACACAACACAAATTGTCATTGCCTATGCAGGGACTAATAGTGTTGATTTTTTTGATTATCCAGCAATAATTAATAGGGGTCCAATTAATGTGATGTCTGTCTAAGTTTTTTTAATGATAAATTCCGTATTTTTAACCATATTCTGATATAATGGTGACAATAATAATGTTTGATAAAATTCTTCTGTTTAAATGAAGCAAAGATGATCTGATTGTATTTAGAAACAACTAAATAGAATGAGATAATGTTTGCTTCTTGGATGATAATTCCAAAGACATCATAGAAAAGCAATAAAATTGCAGAAAGATGAGGTAGTCAGATGTTTCGGAAAAAAATATTTTTAGCAATAATACTTAGCAGTCTCGTTTTAATAGGAGGAATGACATTAATGTTTAGTTTAAATCAGGAAAAAGTCGACACCCAAGAAAACCTAACAGAGCAACAACATGCCCTAGAGACAAGTATTGCTAAATATCTTGTCAGCGACTATGAAGATGTTGAAGAGCTTGAATTTACAGGCTGGGGTCATTCGACAGAAACAGGTTCATGGGGAACAATTGTTATTATTAACAAAGAAGATAAAATAGGTTTTTCGTTTGATGGTTTATCTGATTTAAAAGATATGAGTGGTATCGTTACTGATGATAATACTTTCAAATTGGTTGAAAAGACGTATACTGATAACATTCCTCAATATCCAATTAGTGGAAGAATAAATCAGATAGAGAAAACTTCATTAGAGGGAGTAAAAGTTACTTATTCTAATGACAATAAAGGCGATTAATATGAGTATACCAGATAGTAGTTATAAAGAATTAGCTAAGCAAGTATATAATTCTGAACCAAGTAAAGCTAAATCAAACAATGAAGATATTATTGATATTTCTAAGAAAATAAGAGATCCTAAAACTGGTAAACAATACCAAGTTTTCGCTGTTCAAGACAACAACAATGATGCTGATTCTACTAATGACAATGGGATGCAAGCCATGGCTGTCGCACCAGTGTTTCAATGAATCAAAAATAATCTGATTGTATTTATTAAAAACTAAATAGGATGAGATGATGTTTGGTTCTTAGATGACAGTTAAAAACATATCATAGGAAAAGCAATAACATTACAGAAAGATGAGGTAGTCAAATGTTTCGGAAAAAAACGTTTTTAGCAATAATACTTAGCGGACTTGTTTTAATAGGAGGAATGACATTAATGTTTAGTTTAAATCAGGAAAAAGTCGACACCCAAGAAAATCTAACAGAACAACAACATGCCCTAGAAACAAGCATAGTAAAATTATTGGTTAGTGAGTATGAAGGCGTGGAAGAAGTCTCGTTTAATGGTTGGGGATATTCTCCAGAAACAGGTTCATGGGGGACAATAGCAACAATTAATAAGGATAATATAATGGATTTTTCATTTGACGGTCTTTCTGGGATTGAGGAGCTTACTGATACTGGTTACTACCCAGAAACTTTTAAATTAGAAGAAAAACCGGGCTTAGAAGATCTTCCAGGTGTTAGATTTCGAGTAGAAGAAATTGAACAAACTTCTATTGAAGGAATAAAGATTATTTATTCAAAAAATCAAAAAGGGGATTGATATGGGGATTTCAGATAGTAGCTACCAAGTGTTGGCAAAGCAAGTTTACAATACTGAACCAGAGAAAGCAAAGGCAAATAATAAAGAAGTTGTATATCCAAATAAAATTTTAACAGATAAAGTTACCCTAAAGAAATACCAAGTTCTCGCTGTTCAAGACAACAACAATGATGCTGACCCCACTAATGACAATGGGATGCAAGCCATGGCTGTTGCACCAGTAGTAAATGGCGAGGTGGACACAACACAAATTGTCATTGCCTATGCAGGGACTAATAGTACAGATGGTTTAGATTATCCTGTAACAGATAATAGGTTTTCAATTGATGTGATGTCTGTCTAAGCTTTTTAATTAAGACTGTTCGTATTTTTAACCATTTTTTGATATCATGATGACAATAATAATGTTTGATAAAATTCTTCTGTTTNAATGAAGCAAAGATGATCTGATTGTATTTAGAAACAACTAAATAGAATGAGATAATGTTTGCTTCTTGGATGATAATTCCAAAGTCATCATAGAAAAGCAATAAAATTGCAGAAAGATGAGGTAGTCATATGTTTCGAAAAAAAACATTTTTAGCAATAATACTTAGCAGTCTCGTTTTAATAGGAGGAATGACATTAATGTTTAGTTTAAATCAAGAAAAAGTCGATACCCAAGAAAACTTAACAGAGCAGCAACATGCCCTAGAGACAAGTATAGTCAAATTAATTGTTACTGAGTATGAAGATGTTGAAGAAGTCTCATTTAATTCTTGGGGACACTCTCCTGAGACAGGTTCATGGACAACAGTAGCAATTATTAATGGTACTAATCAGATGAGTTTTTCATTTGATGGTCTTTCAGGTCTAGAGAATATTACTAGTAGTAGGTATAACCCTGATACCTTTAAGTTGGAAGAAAGGCCTGGAATTGAAGACCTTCCTGGCACTCGATTTCAAGCAGATGAAATTGAAAAAACTTCTATTGAAGGTATAAAAATTATTTATTCAAATAATCAAAAAGGGGATTGATATTGGAATATCAGATAGTAGCTATCAAGAATTGGCAAAACAAGTTTATAATACTGAAGCTAGTAAAGCATTATTAAACAATGATAAGGTAGTTAAAGAAAACGATTTAATATATGATACTGTAACTAATCAACCATACCAAGTCATCTCCGTTCAAGACAACAACAATGATGCTGACCCCTCTAATGACAATGGGATGCAAGCCATGGCTGTCGCACCAATAGTCAATGGCGAGGTGGACACATCACAAATTATCATTGCTTTTGCAGGGACTAATAGTGTTGATTTTTTTGATTATCCAGCAATAATTAATAGGGGNCCAATTAATGTGATGTCTGTCTAAGTTTTTTTAATGATAAATTCCGTATTTTTAACCATATTCTGATATAATGGTGACAATAATAATGTTTGATAAAATTCTTCTGTTTAAATGAAGCAAAAATAATCTGATTGTATTTAGAAACAACTAAATAGGATGAGATAATGTTTGCTTCTTGGATGATAATTTCAAAGACATCATAGAAAAGCAATAAAATTGCAGAAAGATGAGGTAGTCAAATGTTTCGGAAAAAAACGTTTTTAGCAATAATACTTAGCAGTCTCGTTTTAATAGGAGGAATCACATTAATGTTTAGTTTAAATCAAGAAAAAACTGATACCCAAGAAAACCTAGCAGAACAGCAACATGCCCTAGAGACAAGTATTGCTAAATATCTTGTCAGCGACTATGAAGGTGTTGAAGAGATTGAATTTACAAAATGGGGTCATTCAAAAGAAACCGGATCATGGAATATAATAGTTCTTATCAATAAAAGTAATGATATCAGTTTATCTTTTGATGGTCTTTCTGGTTTAGAAGATTTTTCAGGTGCTGTTTATTCTCCAGAGACATTTAAGCTAATAAAAAAACCGGAAGTGGAAAATCTTCCAGGTGCTAGCTTTAGAGTAGATGATATTGAAAAAATATCTCTTATAAATATTAAAATTACTTATTCAAAAGATTATAATGGGAATTATAAAGAGGATTATAATGGGAATACCAGATAGTAGTTACAAGAAGTTTGCTCAAGAGGTTTATAATGTAGAACCAAGTAAAGCTAAAGAAAATGATGATAAACTAATTAAAGAAAATATTTTAATACTTGATGAGAAAACACAAAAACAATACCAAGTTATCGCTGTTCAAGACAACAACAATGATGCTGACCCCTCTAATGACAATGGGATGCAAGCCATGGCTGTTGCACCATTAGAAAATGGTGAGGTGGACACATCAAAAATTATCATCGTCTATGCAGGGACTAATACTGCTGATGCTCGTGATCTCGGTACTGATTTTCAAAACATACTTATAAACCAAAAGCATGGCTTAATAACTGATATCAAACCTGTGTTTCCTTCAATGATTAATGACCATTCAGAAAATTCGGTTGTACTTCCAAATCTTTTAACACCAACTCTCTCAATTACAGGTACTGAATCTCAACTGATTTCTGCACAAAATTTTTATTTCCAGATAAAAAAAGATTTTCCGGATTCCAGTTATAGCTTTACTGGGCATTCTTTAGGAGGATTTACAGCACTTTTTGTAGCAGCGGAAACCCATTGGCCAGCTACTGTTTTTAATGCCCCTAATCCTGGAGGAATATTGTCAAATCAAGCAACTAAATGGGTCAAAGAGAATCAAGAATTGTACAATAGTTTTCGACTTAACAACGATTTATTCGGTAATTATGGTGCCTATTTTGGCCATGACAAACTAGAAATTTCAAAAAGAATTAATAGTCCCAATGCGTTCAATGATATCCTTAAGAACCACGATATTGATGCTTTCCGTTTCAATAGTAAAGGGCAAATGGTTGATGAAAATGGTAAAGTGATTGGTACACAATACTTAGATAGTCAATTTTATGGTAACCTTATTTCTTCTAAAGAGAAAATGAAGCATTTTAAAACCTTAAAGAAGCGTTGGCAAGAAAGTGGTGGTCGTTTATCAGGAGCAGAGAAGTTGTTTTTAGATGCAGCTCAGGGCCAAATATTAGCGTCATCAATGGCAAAAACAGCTCGCGCCGGTTCTGCTCAGGTCTCTGATTATAGAACTACTGCTAATGAAGCAGTACAAAGTGTTTGGGATGCTATTGATTTTAACTCTTATACTGAATTAACCTATTATGAAGTTAAAAATCATTTTGCTAATCAAGGGGTGACATATGACAAATTCGTTGGTTCTTTTCAATCTTATACTAATGCAGCGGCATTAAAAATAGAAAAGTTAGCTAAAGATTTTGAAACACTAGACACTGAAATTCAGACAGTCATTGACAGCAAGGTGGCACTGGATGATAAACTCGCAGGAGAATTTAAAGCATGGCAAGAAAAACTATAGATATTAGTGACATTCGTCAAAAAGAAATAGCATTAGAAGCTGAAGAAACAACCTATTACACACAAAAGAAAAGATATCAAGAAAAAGAAGAAAATCTTGAATACAGAAGATTTATACTTCATCAAATGGTTCAAGAAGAAAAAGAAAAGATGACCCAAACCTTAAACCGTTTATCTATACCACTAAGTGAAGCTATTGATTTTTTTAATAAAATGGAACACCTCTTGTCAGAATCAGACAGTCAATTTAAAAGACAATACCATCAGTTAGAAGAAGAAAGAGAACTGGCAAAGAGAAAGTTCCAACAGTCAAAAAATCAAATGGAAATTGAGCTTAAAACATTAAGAAAGGAGTATGCCAATGATAATGAATGATTACTATTCCTTTGACTTCGACGAATATGAGTTAGTTTTAAAACAAATTCGTCGAGATGTAGAAATAGCTCGTATTGTAACAGAATCTCGTTTGGCTAAGCAGAGTAGAAAAAAAGAAAAAGAAAACTTTAAAACGAACACTGAAAATAGTTCAAATACGACTAAAAATAATATTGAAGCCATCAAAGGCCAACTAGATACAGCCATTAAAGGTGAGGTTAGGAATAAATTAGAGACACTCCTATCTGAAAAATTAAAAAAATATGATAGCATCATTTAATAAAAGAAACGTTTTATGACGACAAAGAAAAACGCTAGACTAGCGTTTTTTTGTTATTTTAGATAGATAGTTACAAACACTATAAGACAAAGGCACCTTGTCTCCATCAATCCTCGTTCAATTTTGAGTGTTGAGCAATATAGTTTAGTTTTTCTTGCCGAGTTTTTTGTTTGAAGTAGCTTTCAGCACTCATAGCTTCACTTTTTGAGGCGAATTCTTCTTGATAGATAAGTTTAACCGGCAAGCGTTGTTTAGTGTATTTTGCGCCTTTACCGGCATTATGAGTGGCTAAGCGTTTTTTTACATCTGTGGTATATCCTGTATAAAGCGTTCCGTCAGAACATTTTAGTACGTAGATAAAAGCTTTTGTTTTATTGACCATAGTATATCTCAAAAATTTCTTTGGTATAGTCACCATTGTCTTTGTGAACAATTAGAGGTGGTAGGATTTTTAACCCCTCAATTGACCCATCCTTAATGGCTTCAATTAAGAGCATATTGGCTTCTTTTCCTGCTTTTGGGTGAACAAACTGAACACGCTTTGGCGCCAAGTTATATGTCTTCAAGGTTTCAAGAATTTCTAAAAAACGGTCGGGTCGATGAACCATAGCTAAGCGACCGTTACTTTTTAAGGCGTGACGACTCACCTCACAAATCTCAGCCAGATTGGTTGTGATTTCATGTCTTGCCAGTAAATAATGTTCGCTCAGATTCTTTTTAGACGTGTTGCTTGCCTTAAAATAAGGGGGATTGCATAAGATAAGATCCACCTGAGATCTAGGCACATAGTTTAAAAGATTTTTCAAATCATCATTAATCATTGTCACTTGCTCTTCCAAGTCGTTTAACAAAATTGAGCGTTGAGCCATTTCAGCCAAACGTTCTTGAAGCTCGATTTCAACAATTTTGGCGCGTGTTTTTGTGGAGGCAAATAAGCCTACAGCCCCATTGCCACTACACAAATCAACAATTAAGCCACGACTGGGAAATTTTGGGAAACGAGCTAGCAAAACACTATCAATCGAATAGCTAAAAACGTCTTTGTTTTGAATGATTTTGACATCTGTTGAAAATAATTGATCGATGCGTTCCATTTCTTTTAGATTTACTGATTTCATGTTATAATTATAGCATAAAATTTAAGGAGAGTTTAACGTGTTTTATACTTACCTACGTGGCTTAGTTGTTTTTTTGTTATGGATTGTTAATGGTAATGCTCATTACCACAACCAAGACAAGATTATTGACCAAAAAGAAAACTATATTTTTGTCGCCCCTCATAGAACATGGTGGGATCCCGTTTATATGGCTTTTGCCGCTCGTCCAAAACAGTTCATTTTTATGGCAAAAAAAGAACTCTTTGAAAATCGTTTGATTAGTTGGTGGATTAGAATGTGTGGTGCCTTTCCAGTTGACCGTGAAAATCCTGGTCAAAAAGCCATTCGTTACCCGATTAAAATGTTGAAAAACAGTCAACGTTCGCTCATGATGTTTCCGAGTGGGAGCCGTCATTCAACTGAGATTAAAGGTGGAGTGGCAGCCATTGCCAAAATGGCCAAGGTAAGAATCATGCCAGCTGTTTATCAAGGACCAATGCATTTTAAAGATTTGCTTAAAGGAGATCGCATCGATGTTAATTTTGGGAATCCGATTGATGTGTCAGACATCAAACGTTTAGATGACGAAGGGTTAAAAGAAGTTGCTAGTCGTATTCAAAATGAGTTTGATCGCTTAGACGAAGAAACTAGACCACTTCACAACAATAAGAGAATTAATCCCCTAACTTATCTTTTTAGAGTTCCTTTTGCTTTGATTGCTTTGGTTATTGTGATTTGCACTTTTTTATTTAGCTTGATTGGTAGTTTCGTTTGGGACCCAGAAAAACATTTCAAATAAAGCTTTTCCTTATCGGGAAAGTTTTTTTATTTACGAATAATGAGGTAAGAGGTGATGTATGGAATCAATGATTGAAAAATTCAAAGAAAATAAAATAGTGGCAATTTTAGTAGCTATTATTGTGGTTTTAGCACTCAGTGTGATTATCCCTATGATGATGCCTGAAAAAGAAACGACACAAGCCGAATTTCTTGAAACACCCGTGACACAAGAGACAACCACAACTGAAGTCAGTGGCTCAGAAAATCCTCCTCAAGAAGTGACCATCGATTTAAAAGGTGCAGTCCTTAAAGAAGGTGTCTATCAAATGCCTAGTGGTAGTCGTATCAATGATTTAATCAATAAAGCAGGTGGTTTTTTAGAAACTGCTGATAAAAAATCAATCAATCTTGCTGAAAAATTGATAGATGAGCAAGTAGTTTATGTTGCTAGTCAGGGTGAAAATATCAGTGTTATCACACCAGAAACTAAGTCAAAAGAAAATGGGAAAGTTAACCTTAATACGGCTAGTTTGGAGGAGTTAAAAAGTCTTTCAGGTATAGGTCAAAAAAGAGCGCAAGATATCCTTGATTACCGAGAAGCAAACGGCACTTTTAGTTCTCTTGATGACTTAAAAAATGTCAGTGGAATTGGTGAAAAAATGATTAATCAATTAAAAGAAGTGGTGAGTTTTGATTAAGTGGTTTCCTCTTAAGCCAATATATTTGGCTTTTTTAATAGTTTTACTCTATTTTAACGTTTTTTTCTTTTCCTACCTTCTTTTGGCATGGTTTTTACTAAGCCTTTTTTGTCTAGTCAAACAGTATTCTAGAAAAACGATTTTTAAAACAGGGCTTTTCTTAAGCCTCTTCTTTTGTTTTTTTCTATTTATTAAACAACAAAGTGAGTTTCAGTCAAAAGAAGCACTAAGACAAGTAACAGAAGTTCAGATGATTACTGATAGCCTTGTTATTAATGGTGATCAACTGAGTTTCAAAGGTCGTTTTAATGGTCAGACCTATCAAGTTTTCTACCAGTTGAAAAGTCAAAAAGAGAAAAGCTTTTTTGCTAAGAATAGTCAACCTCTTCTATTATCGGTAGATGGAGAGACGCAAAAAGCCACTCCTCAACGTAATTTTAAAGGATTTAACTACCAACACTATTTAAAGACTCAAGGCATCTATCAAACTGTTTATATCAAAGAGTTAAAAGCAATTAAAACGGTTCAAGCAAGAAATCCTTTGGAGTATCTTGCAATGTTGAGGCGACGCGCTATTGTTATGATTCAAACTAACTTTCCTGCTCCTATGAAACACTATATGACGGGGCTTTTGTTTGGTTATCTGGACAAGGAATTTGCCGAAATGACTAGTTTATACAGCAGTCTGGGGATTATTCATTTGTTTGCCTTATCAGGTATGCAGGTTGGTTTTTTCCTTGGCTATTTTAGAAAATTTTTCCTCAGACTAGGCATTTGTCAGGAACACTTGCTCGTCCTACAAACTGTTTTCTCCTTTATCTACGCTGGGTTAACAGGTTTTTCAGTTTCAGTCATTCGTAGCCTAATTCAAGCCCTACTATCAAAATGGCAAGTTAAAGGACTAGATAATTTTGCGTTCACATTCATGGTTTGTATTATTTTGATGCCCTTTTTTTTACAAACCACTGGTGGAGTCCTTAGTTTTTCCTTTGCATTTATTATTAGTGCAATTAATGTTGAAAGCAAAAGTCCTTTACGGCAGAGAGTCTTTAAAAGTTTAAGTATTTCACTAGGAATTCTTCCTCTTTTAATCTGGTTTTTTTCTGGTTTTCAACCTTTTTCGATTATCCTAACAGCTTGTTTTGCCCTTTTATTTGATGTATTTTTACTGCCCCTCTTATCAATTGCTTTTTTAGTGCAACCAGTGTTGCCGCTCGTTTTTTTCAATCCATTTTTTATCTTGTTAGAAAGGATGATTACAGCACTTAGTCAAATCTTAGGACAGCCCTTGATTTTTGGAAGTCCAAACTTGATACAGTTACTCCTATTAATTCTTGGATTGGTTCTTTTATATGACTATCGGCACCAGAAAAAAGTAGTTGTCTGGATCGTTTTGGGGCTATCTCTTGTTTTTATTAACATCAAACACCCTTTTGAAAATGAGGTAACTGTGGTTGATATTGGTCAAGGAGATAGTCTTTTTATCAGAGATATGACAGGAAAAACAATGTTGATAGATGTGGGTGGTAAACTTGATTTTTTACCTAAAGAAACATGGCAGAAAAAATACAGTGTGTCAAATGCTGAAAGGACTCTGCTTCCCTATCTGAAAAGTAGAGGAGTTAGTAGAATTGATCAGCTCGTTTTGACCCATACCGACACAGACCATATTGGCGATATGGAGATAATTGCCAACGATTTTACGATTGGAGAAGTTCTGGTCAGTGAGGGAAGTCTGACAAATCAACACTTTCTCAATCGCTTGAAAGCTATGGATGCCAATGTTCGTGTTATAAAAGCAGGAGATACGTTACCAATCATGAACAGTCAGCTCCAAGTTCTATATCCTTATCAGCTTGGTGATGGCAAAAACAATGATTCCATCGTATTATACGGTAAATTATTGAACAAAAGTTTTCTATTCACTGGTGATTTGGAAAGAGAAGGCGAAGAAGACCTCCTAAAACACTATCCTGATTTAAAAGTTGATATCTTAAAAGCAGGACATCATGGCAGTTCAGGCAGTTCTACGCCAGCTTTTTTAAAAGCTCTTTCACCCTCAGTAGCACTCATCTCAGCAGGAGCCAACAATCGTTATCACCACCCAAATCAAGAAACTCTGGAGCGCTTTCAAGAAGAAAACATTAGTGTGCTGAGAACAGATACTAATGGTGCCATTCGTTTTAAAGGGATTAACCAATGGACCGTTGAAACAGTCAGATGAGGATTTTAAAGTTTAAAAGTTTGGTGATTCTATTGTTATTTAACAAAAAATTCATTTTTCACTGTTTCAAAAAAAAGTTGGGTTACCCCAACTTTTTGTTATAACTCGCTCCTTACTTTCCGACGGTTTCTAATCTTTTTGCCGATTAAGCTAAATTGCCTAATGTCCATATTTATTGATAAACCAAAGATGAGGTTTATTGTCCAGATAAAAGATAGCAAAACAAGCACAGGAATGACACAAGTGGTGACGATGAAAACAGCAACGGCATCAATCATATTGCTAAGGCTGTTTTCCATGTTATTGATGATTTTAGTTGTCTGACCCTTAAAAGTATCCACTATACCAGAAAACCAATCACTGTCCTTTCCTTTTTCCAATTCTTTGTCAATTTTTTCATTTTCTTTCTGAGTTTGTTCGATGGTTTGTTGAATGGACGCTTGAAAAGTTGTTTCAATATGATTTGAGATAGCTACACTGGTTGGAACAATACCAAAAAGTAAGAGTCCAAATAAAGCTAGTTTATAGGTTAACTCTAAGAAAACCTTTTTACGTGTGAAGAGATAAATAATCAAGCCTAAACAGGCAACTGGTAGAAAGAATTTAAAAGAAACCATCCCTGCAATTGCAATCAAATACTTTTGTAACCAGATGGCTCCAATAACCACGAGTAGATAGTCGCTAACGTCAGCCAAGTTTTCAGCTAGCGGCATACCAACATCACCTGGAATCAGTGTGATAGCAGTAGAGGCAGCTGTTGATGTTGCGGCTAAGAGCATGACTTTTTCTTTTTTCTCATCTAAAGCAGCAATGGTGTTTTGATTGAGTTCTTGTATCTGATGCGCTGAGCTAACCTTGGTAAAGAATAAAACAGCTAAGAGTAACAAGAGAGCAGAAATGATAATTGTTTTTTTGTCCTTGATAATTTCCATGAGGAATCTCCTTTATAATGATATGTTTATTATAAAATAAAGTCTGACTTAAGAAAAGCCTTTCTTAAACCTTATTCTATTAAGGGACTTGTAAAAATTGTGATTTTAAATTTTAAAAATGATAAAGAAAGATAACGATATCTATAAGAAATACATAGAAAAAATTGATGAATTATGCTATATTAAAATTAAAATAAGACCATTAAGGAGTTTACCATGCAAAGAAAGAATATGATAGTTATTGTTTTTTTGATTTTATTTAGCTTATTTTTTGTAGCTTGTTCAAGTCAAAATTCTGTAGAATTAAAAGACACTCTTAAAGAAGAAACAACTCTTAAGCAAAAAACACATATAACTTTTGGAGATGAGATACAATTTACAACTGATGAAAAATGGCAAAAGGATCTTTCTGATGGCCCTTTTGATTTACAACTAATCTACGATACAACCTATATGGGTGTTATGGTTTACCATTTAAGTGATTTTTCTGAAAATTTGAATAGTGCTGACAAACTTTTAAATTTTCATATTGACGATATTAAGTCAAAAAGAAGCAATGTTGAAGAAGTTGAACCGTTGAGCACAACAAAGAAAGATGGTCAAAATAATATTTCTCAGATTATTTATAGTGGTGTAAAAGATGAGACTAAATTTATTTATTTTTTTAATGCCATAACATTTGATGATAATCCAGATATTGTTGCTATCGTTTTATTCACTACACATCCTTCAGATTTTGAAAAACAAAGACTAGAATTAAACACTATTTTATCTAGTGCTCAGTTGATAGAGCCTTAAAATGTGTTTGATAATACTTTTATTTAAAGCCTGTCATAAGCAGCTAATGTTTTTCCTGAATTTGTCCATATTAATGAAATAATAATAAATTAAAAATATTGAAAAATTATTGTTACTATTAATGTTATCAATAAATAAAAATATTTATTTTTATTTACAATCGTTAAATTATCTTATTTTTGATATAATGGAAACATGATAGATATAGAAAAAATTGCAAAAATAACAAAAAATAATCTTGGATTAATTACTGTGCTAACAGGAGATGACCAAGGACAATATGCTCAAATGAAACAACTTTTGTTTGATCAACTAGATTATCAGGCTAATGATTTAGGTATTTCTTATTTTGATATATCAACTGCTAACTATCAGGATGCACAAATGGAACTAGAGAGTTTGCCTTTTTTTGCTGAAGAGAAAATTGTTATTTTTGATTATTTTAGTGACCTCACAACGTCAAAAAAATCTTATCTAGACACAAAAGCTTTTAAACAATTTGAAAACTATCTTGAGCATCCTATTGAAGCCACTAAATTAATTATTTTGGCGCCTGGTAAGCTAGATAGTAAAAGGCGCGTGGTCAAACTTTTAAAAAGAGATGCTACCATTTTTGAAGCAACTTTTTTAAAAGAAAGAGAATTCAAGACCTATTTTCAAAAATATGCCCACCAACTTGGTTTAATTTTTGAGGCAGGTGTTTTTGAAGAGTTAGTGATGACATCAAATTTACAATTTGATGATATGATGAAAAATTTGCTATTTTTACAATATTATCAATCTAGTGGTCATATTAGCCATGCAGATATCATTGATGCTTTACCTAAAACATTAAAAGATAATATTTTTGATTTAACACAGTTTATTCTTAGAAAAGAGATTGACAAAGCAAGACTTCTTGTTCATGATTTAATTCTTAAAGGTGAGGATGAAGTCAAATTGATTGCCATTATGATTAGTCAATTAAGAACAATGCTTCAAGTTAAATTATTGTTTCAAGAAGGTTATGATGAAAGTCAAATTATTGAGGAATTATCATTTTACTTAGGTCGTCGTGTGAATCCTTATCAGATAAGATTTGCTCTTAGAGATTCAAGAGTTTTATCGATTACTTTTTTAAAGAAAACTCTTTACTATCTAATTGATACGGATTATCAAATAAAATCTGGTAAATACGAAAAAGATTATCTTTTTGATTTAGTGCTCCTAAAGATAGCAAGTCTTGATAAGCAGAATAGTTGATATCGCTCTTTATTTAAGGTATGATTAAGATAACTTTAAGAAAGAAGGAGATGAAAATGACAATTCTATTACCAGAATTACCTTATGCGTATGATGCTCTTGAACCGCATATTGATGTGGAAACAATGACTATCCATCATGATAAACATCATGCTGCGTATGTTGCTAATGCTAATGCCGCATTAGAAAAACATCCTGAGATTGGTGAAGATTTAGAAAGTTTACTAAGTGATGTCAATTCTATTCCAGAAGATATTCGCCAAGCTTTGATAAATAATGGTGGTGGACATATTAATCACACACTATTTTGGGAATTAATGACACCAGAAAAAACAGAAATGTCTACATCACTTAAAGAAGACATTGAAAAGACATTTGGTTCATTAGAAGCTTTTAAAGAAGAATTTTCAAAAGCAGCTGCTACACGCTTTGGTTCAGGCTGGGCTTGGTTAGTTGTTAACAAAGAAGGAAAATTAGAAATTACCTCAACAGCAAATCAAGATAACCCAATTTCAAATGGTCTTAAACCAATTTTAGGACTAGATGTTTGGGAACATGCCTATTACTTAAATTATCGCAATGTTCGTCCAAACTATATTAAGGCTTTCTTTGAAGTGATTAACTGGAACAAGGTTAACGAACTTTATGAAGCTGCTAAAGCATAAGTCAATAAAAAAGATACCCATAGGATATCAAGAAGTATACACCCCAATTGTTAGGCCAATACGCTAACTATTGAGGTGCTTTTTTAGTTTATTTGATAAACATAGCATCACCAAAACTAAAGAAACGATAGTGTTCTTCTATGGCATGCTTATAAGCAGAAATCACAAATTCTCTACCAGCAAAAGCAGAAACGAGCATGACTAGAGTTGATTTTGGTAGGTGAAAATTAGTTGAAAAGGCATCAACAATTTTAAACTTATAACCAGGCTTAATGAAGATATTGGTCCAACCAGAGTCAGCCTTTAAGTGACCATTAAATTTGTTACCAATGGTTTCAAGTGTCCGAATAGATGTTGTTCCAACAGCAACAACACGATGACCAGATGCTTTAACCTCATTTAGTGTCTGTGCAGCTTCTTTAGAAAAATAGTAGAATTCTGAATGCATGTCATGTTCTTCAATGTTATCAACAACAACAGGTCTAAAGGTTCCTAGTCCAACATGAAGAGTAAGATAAACTAATTTGACACCTTTTTTTTCAATTTTATCTAAAAGTTCTTTAGTGAAATGTAAGCCAGCAGTAGGGGCAGCCGCTGAGCCATTTTCTTTAGCATAAACTGTTTGGTAGCGTTCTTTATCTTTTAATTTTTCATGAATGTAAGGTGGTAGAGGCATTTCACCAAGGCTTTCTAAAACCTCAAGAAAAATACCTTTATAAGAAAATTCAACAATTTTACCACCATGCAGCAATTCTTTTGTAACAGTGGCTTTTAAACGACCATCACCAAAACTAATAGTAGTACCAATCTTTAATCGTTTTGATGGTTTAGCAAGAACTTCCCAAAAATCCCCTTTTTTATTTTGTAAAAGCAGGAGTTCAACATGCCCCTTTGTTTCTTCTTTTTGTCCATATAATCTAGCTGGAAGGACACGTGTATTGTTCATTACAAGAGCATCACCAGGATTAAGTTCATTAATGATATGATCAAAATGGCTATCGACAAAAGTTTTTGCATCTTTGTCAATAATAAGTAGCCTTGATGCATCTCTTTTTTCGAGTGGTGTTTGTGCAATTAGTTTCTCAGGTAAGTCAAAATCAAAATCCTTAGTGTTCAACATATTTCTCCTTTAGTAAAATATCTCTTTCATTATAACACTTTTTAATGGAAATATTGACAAAAATTGGTATATACCATATAATGGGGTTAAAAATTAATCCATACCAAAAGGAGTTTATCATGAAAGTTATTAAAGTGAAAGATCAACTAGAAGGGGCACAAATTGCTTTTGATATTTTAAAAGAAAAAATAGAAAATGGTGCCAAAACACTTGGTTTAGCAACTGGAAGTACACCAATTGAGCTTTATCGCAAAATGGTTGCCAGTGATTTAGATTTTAAAGATATGTATAGTGTTAACCTTGATGAATATGTGGGCTTATCTAAAGAAAATCCTCAATCATATTATCAATTTATGAAAGAACATCTTTTTGATACAAAACCATTTAAGGAAAGCTTCTTACCTGATGGTATGACAAATGACATTGAGTCACATACCAAAGAATATGATGCAATTCTTGAAAAATATCCGGTTGATCTTCAAATATTAGGAATTGGAAACAATGGGCATATTGGATTTAATGAGCCTGGGACAGCATTAAACTCAAAAACACATTTGGTAGATTTACAAGATAAGACTATCCAAGCAAATTCACGATTTTTTGAAAAAGAATCTGATGTTCCAAGACAAGCTATTTCTATGGGAATTGCTTCTATTTTGAAAGCAGAAACAATTATTTTGATGGCATATGGAAAAGCAAAAGCCGATGCAATCGCTAAAACAGTTAATGGGCCAGTTACCAAAGAGGTTCCAGCAAGTGTTCTTCAAAATCATCAAGATGCTTATGTCATCGTTGATGAAGATGCTGCAAGCTTATTATAAAATTTCAGGGTGAGTCAATTAGGCTCACTTTTTTCGAATAATAAGGTAAAGAAGTTAAAGGGGATGTATGCTTACAGCTAAAGATAAAGACGATAACAAAATTAATTTGATTACAATGACAGACAAAGATAAACAGACACTTATCAAAAAAAAATTTACTTGTTGTGCTTGCAATCAATCTGTAAGGTTAAGATTTGGTAAGATATATCAAGCTCATTTTGCCCATGTCAGTTTAAAAGATTGTTTATTTGCCTCTGAAAATGAAGGAGATGAGCATCTTGGATTAAAATCTGAGTTATATCTTGCTTTGTCAAAAAAACATGATGTGTCTATTGAAACTGTTTTACCTAAACTTAATCAAATAGCTGATTTATTAATTAATCAGTCGTTAGCAATAGAAATTCAATGCAGTTCTTTGTCACAAAAAAGACTTAAAGAAAGAACAAAAAATTATCAAAATAATCATTATACAGTTCTTTGGTTACTGGGAAATAAACTTTGGTTAGGAGATAGGATTACTACTCTTCAAAAACAATTAATCTATTTTTCAAAAAATATAGGGTTCTATCTTTATGAAATTGATTTTAAAAAAAGATGTTTGAGATTAAAATATCTTATTCATGAAGATTTGAAAGGGAAAATTCACTATCTAGAAAAAAGTTGTTCTTTTGATGAAGATCTTTTAGTTTTTTTAAGGTTCCCCTATTTAAAACAAAAAATGAATTATTTTCAGGTTAAAATGTCTGAGGATATTGTGTTTTATATTCAAAAACAACTTTACTATAAATCACAAAAATGGATGAAGAAGCAAGAATCAGCTTATCAAAATGGTAAAAATATTCTTTTAAATAAACAAGATGATTTTTACCCCCAAGTTAATCCTTTGAAATCTGAAATTGGCTTTGCTCAAATAACTGCAAATCTAGCTAGTTATTATCAAAATTTTGAAAGCTACTATCAAAAAGTTGAAAATAAAAAACGACAAATTTTATACCCACCAAAATTTTATGATACAATAAGACAAAAGTAAAAAAGGAGAATCAAATGTCTAATAATAGAAAACATATCGCTGAAGAATTTACATGGGATTTAACAACCATTTTTGCCACCGATGATTTGTGGGAAAAAGAACTGACATTAATATCAAATGAGTTAGATGTAGCTAAACAATATGAGGGTCATTTACTTGACTCAAGCAAACAATTGTTAATCATTACTGAAGCACAATTAGACCTCATGCGTCGCATTGAGAAGGTTTATGTTTATGCTTCAATGAAAAATGATCAAGATACTACTGTTGCAAAATACCAAGAATTTCAAGCTAAAGCAGCTTCTGTTTTTGCCAAATTCAATGAAACTTTTGCCTTTTATGAACCTGAATTTATGAGTTTAGACACGACTGATTATGAACTTTTTTTAACTGAAGAAGAAAAACTAAATGACTATGCTCATTATTTTGATAAATTATTGAAACAAAGAGATCATATTCTATCACAAGTAGAAGAAGAGTTACTTGCTGCAAGTAGTGAAATTTTTGAGTCTCCAGCAGAAACCTTTGCTATATTAGATAATGCTGATATCGTTTTTCCAATGGTTAAAGACGAAGAAGGTAATGAGGTTCAACTGTCTCACGGAAACTATATAAGCTTAGTAGAGTCAAAAAATAGAGACGTTAGAAAATCTGTTTACAAAGCACTCTATAGTGTCTATAAACAATATCAACATACTTATGCAAAGACACTTCAAACCAATGTTAAGGTTCATAATCTAAACGCAAAGCTTAGAAAATATAAAACAGCCAGGGCTGCTGCTTTAGCACAAAACCATATTCCTGAAACTGTTTTTGATACTCTGGTTAAGGCAGTCCATAAGCATTTACCATTACTTCATCGTTATATCAAACTTCGTAAAGAAATCCTAGGTTTAGAGGATTTAAAGATGTATGATCTTTACACACCGCTTTCAAAAACTGATATGAGTATTACTTATGAAGATGCTTTGAAAAAATCAGAAGAGGTCTTAGCGATTTTAGGAAAAGACTACTCAGAACGTGTTAAGAAAGCCTTTAGTGAACGTTGGATTGATGTCTATGAAAACAAAGGCAAACGCTCTGGTGCTTATTCAGGAGGCTCTTATGATACCAATGCCTTCATGTTACTTAACTGGCAAGACAATCTCGATAATCTCTATACCTTGGTTCATGAAACTGGACACAGTCTTCATTCTGTATTTACGCGTGAAAACCAACCTTATGTTTATGGAGATTACAGTATTTTCCTTGCCGAAATTGCTTCAACTACCAATGAAAATATTTTGACAGAAAAATTATTAGAAGAAGTGACGGATGACCACACACGTTTTGCTATTTTAAATCATTATTTGGATGGTTTTAGAGGAACTGTTTATAGACAAACACAATTTGCAGAATTTGAAGAAGCTATTCATAGAGCTGATCAAGATGGTATGGTCTTAACCAGTGAATTTTTGAATCACTTATATGCTGATTTAAACGAAAAATATTATGGTCTTTCTAAAGAAGATAATCCAGAAATTCAATATGAATGGGCTAGAATTCCTCATTTTTACTATAATTTTTATGTCTATCAATATGCGACAGGTTTTGCAGCAGCAAGTTACCTCGCAAATAAAATTGTTCATGGAACCGAAACTGATAAGGAAAATTACCTTAATTATCTTAAGGCAGGTAATTCTGACTATGCATTAAATGTTATCAAAAAAGCTGGTGTTGACATGACAACAACAGACTATTTGGATGAAGCCTTCAGAGTCTTTGAGGAGCGTTTGGATGCATTTGAAGAACTTGTCAAAAAAGGCATCCGTTAAAAAGAATTCCGTAAGAGATTTTTGAAAAGGAGTTAAGTCATGGATGATATTAGAACACTTCGTCTATCAGATGAAAAAGCTTTTTACACATTTAATCGCATGTTGACTAAAGACAAAGAAGCAGGAAATCCTTTTATACAAACAAGACTAATTGACGATTACTCTAGTTTTTACCAAAAAACCAAACAATTAGAAACATTATCAGATAAATCTGATTGGTCAACGATGACTTCCTATTATTACTTTCGTAATCAAAAGATTTTAGCAAAAATTTCTTGTCGTTGGGAACTAGAAAAAGGAAACTTGTCTGAAATAGGTGGGCATATTGGCTATGTTACTCTTTCTTCTTATCGAAGACAAGGGATTGTCACTAAACTATTATATTTTGCTTTTGAAAAATATAAAGAAAGGCATATTTATGATATTTTTATCACAGCCCTAGAAGATAATATTGCAAGTCGTAGAACTATTGAAAAAGTTGGAGGCAAATTGCAAGATATTATTACCTTAGGTGACGGGAAACAATTGGCTCGCTATTGGATAAGTATAGAAGGGGCTTCTAAATGATAACTTTTATTTGGGATTTAGATGGTACCTTAATCGACTCGTATGATGCTATGCTTGCTTCTTTAAAAATAACCTATAACCATTTTAACTGGAAATTTGAAAGAGAAACAATAAGGACCTTTATCTTGAAAGAATCTATTGGCAAACTCTTATTTCAAAAATCGATTGAAACTGGTCTTTCTTTTGAGGATATTAAAAAAGTGATGTCAGAAGATATTTTAAAAAGAGATGATGAACTTCGACTTATGCCAGGTGCACTATCGGTACTTGAATGGGCACGTTCACAAGGTATTAAGAATTTCATGTACACCCACAAGGGTGATAATACATTTTCTGTTTTAAAAAAATTGAGGATTTCTGATTATTTTGAAGAAGTATTGACAGGTGATTCTGGTTTCAAACGTAAACCTAATCGTGAAGGAATTGATTATCTAGTTGAAAAATACGATTTAGATAAAGCAAGTACTTACTATATTGGTGACCGAAAGCTGGATAAAGAGTTAGCCATTAATAGTGGTATTAGAAGTATTAATCTTAGTATAGAAACATCAAAAGATAATCAAAAAATTACTGAATTAGAAGAGATAAAAAGCCTATTTAAAATCAATATTGAAGAAAAAGAGTGAATAACATAAATTATGGTGAAATCATATAGTAAAAATGCAAATCATAACATGAGACGTCCCGTTATTAAAGAAGAAGTGGTCTCATTTATGAGAATGGCACAAAAAGAAAACACTGGTCATTTAAAAGAATTGGAAATTTTTGCAAGAAAAGAAAATATTCCAATTATTCAACCAGAAATCGTTTCTTATTTTAGATTTTTAATGCAAACATTAGCGCCCAAAAAAATACTTGAAGTAGGAACCGCTATTGGTTTTTCTGCTCTTCTTATGGCTGAAAATGCTCCTGATGCTAAAATCACAACAATTGATCGAAACGAAGAAATGATAGATTTTGCTAAAAGTAATTTTGCTAAATATGATACTAGAAGACAAATCACACTTTTAGAAGGTGATGCTAGTGAGCTTTTAGGGACTATTGAAGATACATTTGATTTTGTTTTTATGGATTCTGCTAAATCTAAGTATATTATTTTTTTACCAGAGATTTTAAAACGTTTAGCAGTTGGAGGTGTTATCGTTTTTGATGATATTTTTCAAGGTGGCGATATTGTAAAACCAATTGAAGAAATTCGCAGAGGGCAGCGAACAATTTATCGCGGGCTTCAAAAACTATTTAAAACAACTTTGCGTCATCAAGAGTTAACAGCAACTATTCTACCGTTAGGTGATGGTTTATTGCTCTTGAGAAAAAATTCTGATAGGATTACTATCGAAGATTAAGTTTTTTTTAAGACATTATGATATAATAATGAGGTTAATGATAAATAAGGAGTAAAATTAATAATGAAAAAACGTCTATTTACAACAGGTTTAGTGACCTTGTTTTCAGTTGTTACATTGGCAGCTTGTTCAACAAGTAAAGGTGTTGATGATAAATTAGCAACAATGAAGGGTGATACTATCACATTATCTGATTTTTATAATGAAGTTAAATCTTCAAGTGCTGCACAACAAACAATGGTTACTTTGATTTTAGAACGTGTTTTTGAAGATCAATATGGTGATAAAGTTTCTGAAAAAGAAGTTACAGATACTTATAATGAAAATGCTAAACAGTACGGCGATCAGTTTGAACAAGCTCTTGCTCAAGCAGGTACTACAGCTGAACAATATAAGAAAACCATTCGTTTAGAAAAATTACTTAAATATGCTATTAATAAAGCAGCTGAAAAAGAATTAAATGATGATACTTATAAAATGGCCTATGAAACATACACCCCTGAAACAACTGCTCAGGTCATTGTTCTTGATTCAGAAGAAACTGCTAATGCTACTTTAGAAGAAGTAAAAGCAGAAGGCGCAGATTTTTCTAAAATTGCTCAAGAAAAATCAATGGATAAAGACAACATTGAGGTTACCTTTGATTCTGCTGACAATAAGGTCTTGCCAGATGTTATGAAAACAGCTTTTGCTCTTGATGTTAATAGTATTTCTGGAGTAGTTCCAATCGTTGATACATCAACTTATAGAACTAATTACTATATTATTAAAACAACAAAAAAAGTTGAAAAAGATGCTGATTGGAAAACATATAAAAAACGTTTGAAAGAAATGTTTCTTTCTCAAAAAGAGAGTGACCCTACTTTTAGGAATGTTGTGATTTCTGAAGCTCTTGATAAGGCTAATGTTAAAATTACTGATGATGCATTTGCAAATGTTCTATCCCAATTTACTCCAATAGATGCTAATCAAGCTGATAACAGTAAAGAATCTGATGATAAAAAAACAGACGATAAATAATGATTTTAATTGACGAAAGTCTTTAAAGAACGTATAATAATTTTGTTAAGAATTATTTTTAATCGGTTTGACTTAGAAAACTGGCGGTTGATGCAAGCCATTCAAACTCTAAAAATATGCTACTTAATAGAAAATTAAATATTTAATTATGAAGAATGACAAGTTCATTGAATGAAGGTGGTACCGCGGTTTTCGCCCTTCTTTAGTGGACTTGTTTTTTTAAGAGAATAGTTATGACGAAAATATTTCAAATCAAACAAAAAATGTGGTCACTTGGTGGAAAATTTTTCATCAAAGATATCGAGAATAACTCTCATTATGAAGTTAGGGGTAGTTTTCTGGAAATTCCAAAACGTTATACCATCTTTGATATGAATGGTAATATCATCAGTCATATTACTAAACGACTTTGGTCATTTCTACCAAAATTTGATGTAGAACTTTCTGATGGCAGACATTTTATTATCATCAAAGAATGGTCTTTCTTTAAACCAAAGTATCGTATTGAGAACTTGGGAATGGTCGTTAAGGGTGATTTTTGGTCTATGAATTTTAGCCTATATTTACATGGCAAATTAGTAGCTATTATTTCAGAGAAATGGTTTAAATTAACGTCAACTTACAATGTGAAAGTTTTTGATGAAAACTATAGTGATTTAGTTATTTCTCTTGTCATTGCGATAGATAGAGTAAAAGAAGAAACGGCAGCAAGTTCTGCTTCTTCAAATAGATAAATACGAAAAAGAAAAGGAAAATATAAAATGAAAAAAATGACCAGTGCAGAGATTAGACAGATGTTTTTAGACTACTTCAAATCAAAAGGACATTCTGTTGAACCTTCAGCTAATCTTGTACCTGTTAATGATCCCACACTGTTATGGATTAACTCAGGTGTTGCCACCTTAAAAAAATATTTTGATGGTTCAGTGATTCCTGAAAACCCAAGAATTACCAATGCTCAAAAATCAATTAGAACAAATGATATTGAAAATGTTGGTAAAACAGCTAGGCATCATACCATGTTTGAAATGCTTGGTAATTTCTCAATTGGAGATTATTTCAGAGATGAAGCGATTGCTTTTGCTTATGAATTATTAACCAGTGATGAATGGTTTGCTTTTCCAAAAGAAAAGCTCTATATGACTTATTATCCAGCTGACAAAGATTCATACAATCGTTGGATAGAGTTAGGGGTTGAGCCAAGCCATTTGATTCCTTTGGAGGAGAACTTTTGGGAAATTGGTGCAGGTCCTTCAGGTCCTGATACTGAAATTTTCTTCGATCGAGGTGAAGCCTTTGATCCAGAAAATATTGGTATTCGCTTACTTGAAGAAGATATTGAAAATGACCGCTATATTGAAATTTGGAATATTGTTTTATCACAATTCAATGCTGATCCTAGTGTCCCAAGAAGTGAGTATAAAGAATTACCAAATAAAAATATTGATACGGGCATGGGACTTGAGCGTATGGTTGCAATCATTCAAGGGGCTAAGACTAATTTTGAAACCGATCTTTTTATGCCTATTATTCAAGAATTAGAAAAACTTTCTGGAAAATCCTATGATGCAAATGCTAATAACATGAGTTTTAAAGTTATTGCTGATCATATTCGTTCGCTTGCTTTTGCAATAGGTGATGGTGCACTTCCTGGAAATGAAGGACGAGGCTATGTTTTACGTCGTCTTCTTCGCCGAGCGGTTATGCATGGACGTCGTTTAGGTATTAAAGAATCATTTCTATATCGTTTGGTTGTTATTGTTGGTCAAATCATGGAAAGCTATTATCCAGAAGTTCTTGAAAAACATGGTTTTATTGAAAAAATCATTAAACGTGAAGAGGAGACTTTTGCAAGGACTATTGATTCTGGTTCTATTCATCTTGAACAATTATTGGCGTCACTAAAAAAAGAAGGACAAACTATACTACAAGGAAAAGATATCTTTAAACTTTATGATACTTATGGTTTTCCTGTAGAATTGACAGAAGAATTAGCTGAAGATGAAGGTTTTACCATTGACCACGAGGGTTTTAAAGTGGCCATGAAAGTACAACAAGAACGCGCACGTGCTAATGTTGTTAAAGGCGGTTCAATGGGCATGCAAAATGAAACCTTAGCGAATATCACTGAGCCATCACGTTTTATTTATGACATTGAAGCTTTAGAAAGTACCTTGTCAGCCATTGTTACAAATGATGAACGTGTTTCAGAGGTTTGTGAAAATGAAGCACTCTTGGTTTTTGAAAAAACACCATTTTATGCTGAAAAAGGTGGACAAGTTGCTGACCATGGTGTCATTAAATCACTTGCTGGTGATGTGCTTGCTAAAGTAGTTGATGTTCAATCAGCGCCAAATGGACAATCTCTTCATAAGGTAGAGGTTTTAGGACTCCTTGAAGAAGGACAAACTTATTATCTAGAAATTGACAATGACCGGCGTTACCGTGTCATGAAAAACCATACGGCAACGCATCTACTTCATG
Source organism: Streptococcus marimammalium DSM 18627 (assembly GCF_000380045.1). Taxonomy (GTDB): domain Bacteria; phylum Bacillota; class Bacilli; order Lactobacillales; family Streptococcaceae; genus Streptococcus; species Streptococcus marimammalium. The sequence continues at coordinate 16,937 of NZ_KB904361.1, read as the reverse complement.
CTGCACTTCATCATATTGTTGGTGATCATGCAGTTCAAGCAGGTTCATTAAATGAAGTAGCTTTCTTACGATTTGATTTTACTCACTTTGAAGCTTTGACGAATCAAGAACTTCGTCAAATTGAAGAAGAGATAAACCGTAAAATTTGGGAAGCCATTCCAATCAATACAATAGAAACTGATATTGATACTGCAAAAAAAATGGGTGCTCTGGCTCTGTTTGGTGAAAAATATGGTAAGGTTGTTCGTGTTGTTTCCATTAGTGATTATTCAGTTGAACTGTGTGGTGGAACACATCTGGAAAACACTTCTGAAATTGGAATGTTTAAAATCATTAAAGAAGAAGGGATTGGTTCAGGAACTCGTCGTATCATTGCTGTGACAAGTAAAGAAGCTTATCTTGCCTATCGTGACCAAGAAGATTCTCTTAAAGAAATTGCTAAAACCATTAAAGTTCCTCAATTAAAAGAAGTGTCAAATAAAGTGGCAAGTCTTCAAGAACAATTACGTGAATTGCAAAAAGAAAATACCATCTTAAAAGAAAAAGTTGCCTCTGCAGCAGCAACAGAAATCTTTAGTAATCCTCAAGAGATTAAGGGGATTCGTTTAATTGCCAAAAAAGTTGATATTTCTGATGCTGGTATTCTTAGAACCTATGCTGACCAATGGAAACAAAAAGATCATTCAGATGTACTCATTTTGGTAGCTGCAGTTGGTGAAAAAGTAAACCTTCTTGTAGCAAGCAAAACAAAAGAAATTCATTCTGGAAATCTTGTTAAAGCATTAGCGCCAATTATTTCTGGTCGTGGTGGTGGAAAACCTGATATGGCTATGGCTGGTGGTTCTGATGTTTCTGCGATTTCAAAACTACTTAATACTGTTCAAAATTATTTGTAATGAAAAATTGGTTAACTATTATGATTCTTATTAAAATTTTCATTGCTTTTCTTACCTTAAATTGACAACCATTATAAGAATTCTGACATTAATTTAATTCCATTTTTATTATCAATACCCTTTCTTCCTATCTGGAGATATGATTATTTGTTATTTAATACATTAATTGGAATTATTGGTGCAATTGATTATTAAAATTTTTTAAGAAACATAATGCTATTTCTAAATAGTCTAAATAATTTTAGGAAATATGAAATGAAAAACTGGTTATCAATTTAACCAGTTTTTATTAGTGAAAATCTAAAAAATTTGAAAATTCATTTTCAATTCATTTAAGAATTCTATAATAAAAGTGTAAATAAAAATAACTTTTTAAAATAGAAAGAGGTAACAAAAATGAAACAACTGACAAAAAAATGGGTAATAATTGGAATTTTTTCTATTCTCATTATAGCAGCTGGAGGTTATGTCATTGCTAATGAATTATTTGATAGAGAGTCTCAAATAGAAGAGAAAGTGGAGACGATTTTTGATAATGTTTCTGAAGATCGAATTGAAAATCAAAATGACTCACCAGTCGTTGATCAACCAACACAAACAATGACTATTAAGGTTGATTTTAACAAAGCTATGAAAACAGCTTTAGCACATGCTAAAGCCGGATTTGTAACAGATATTGAATTAGATTTTGAAAATAATCAACCTCATTATGATATTGAGGTAACAGAAAATAATACGCAAAAATCTTATATGATTGATGCAACAACTGGGCAAATCATTTCAAGTTGGGTTGAACATGAGGATGATTACCCATTGACTGAACCAAAACAATCTATGGCAAATATTATCAGTTTAATTGAAAACAAGTATAAAGGTGCACAATTGAAAAGCATTTCTTTAGATTCTGATTTTCCAAATCAATTGGTTTATGATGTTACTATTATCGCTGATAATTTTGAAAAAGAAATTATAATAAATGCTAACGACATTTCTATTATTTCTGAAAGAGTGGATGATTAGAAATCAATTTTTAGATCTGCAATCAGGTAGCTAAAAGAAGAGGGGAACCCCTCTTCTTTATATCATACAAACTTCTTGTGTTATAATAGGTAAGAAAGGGATTGCAAAATGAAAATTTTAATTGTTGAAGATGAGATTGATTTAAACAAAAGTATCGCCAAATTATTAAAAACTCAACACTACACAACTGATTGTGCCTTTAATGGTCAAGAAGCTCTTGATTATGTAGCTGTTAGTGATTATGATGTCATTATATTAGATGTCATGATGCCTCAAATGGACGGCTTTGAATTTCTTAAAAGGCTAAGAAGCACTGGAAATCAAGTTCCAGTTTTGATGCTTACTGCCAAGGATGCTATTGAAGATAGGGTGTTTGGTCTTGATTTGGGAGCAGATGATTATCTTACAAAACCTTTTGTATTTGATGAATTGATGGCTCGAATTAGAGCGATGATGAGACGGGGAAATCGAAATGTTCTTTCTAATATTATTAGCATTCATAATATTGAGATTGATTTGTCATTAAAACAAGTCAGAAAGAATAAGGAATTGATTAATCTAACTAGTAAGGAATATAAAGTGTTGGTGTATTTAGCACGCCATCGTAATCAAGTGCTTTCGAGAGAACAAATTCGCGAACACGTTTGGAATCTAGATTATGTCGGAGAATCAAATATAATCGATGTTTTAATTAAAAATCTTAGGCGAAAGCTAGACACTAATCAAAAACAATCGATTATTCTAACGAGGCGAGGGCTTGGTTATGTCATTCCCGAATAAAGAGATTTTCTCAGGAAAAAAAAGTATTATTAAGAAAATAACACTTTGGTATAGTTTTTTTATCTTTGGTATATTAATAACAGTATTTGTAGCCTCATTTTTTATTTCTAGTAATATATCAGAAATATCAGGTCAAAAAGAATTGCAGTCAAGTGCACTAGAAATGATTGATGAATTCGATGATGATTTTGATGATTTTGAGTCTTTTGATGACGGTATCTATTATGTCATATATGATGGTAGTGGTCAGGTTTTAAAGGGGAGTTATCCACAGAATTTTGACATCAATTCACCATTAAATGTTGGACAAATTACTGATGTGAAAGCTAATGGTCGAACCTTTCAATATTACGATTTTGCTATTCCAAATAGTAGGAACTGGTTAAGAGCTATTCGTATCAAACACCAGATGGATGAAGAGTTAAAAACCTTACTTTTAACTGTCATCATTGTATTACCCACGATGATGTTGATCGTTATTTTAGGAGGCTACTTGATTCTTAAAAATTCTTTCAAACCAATTGAAGAAATTACTCAAACTGCTCAAGAAATAACAACTAAAAAAGATTACAGTAAACGCATTGCTATTTCTGATAGAAAAGATGAGATAACTACGCTAGCTCAAGTGATAAACACTATGCTAGACTCTATTGAGAATTCTTTTAAACGAGAAAAACAATTTAATAATGATGTCTCGCATGAATTGAGAACACCTGTAACAGTCATTCTTTCAGAGAGTGAGTATGGTAAAAATTACGCTGAAAATTTATCAGATGCTAAAGAATCATTTGATGTCATCCATAGACAATCACAATTAATGAAACAATTGGTTGAGCAAATTTTAGAATTAACCAGAGCAGAAAATAAGACACAACTGACAATGGAAACCATTGATTTCTCTCAATTTGTTAGACAGTTTGTCGAAGACAGTAAAAGGTTATTTAGTGAACAATCAATTTTTTTAAATGTACAAATTGAAGAAGGCATAAGTTTGGTTGGTGATCCTATTTTGTTAAGACGCTTGATTGACAATCTAATTTCAAATGCTCTCAAATTTACGAAAGATACAATTCATATCAATTTATCTCAAACAAAAAATAATGTTGTTTTTAGTATTAAAGACAATGGAAAAGGGATCACTAAACATGAGTTGGAAAAAATATGGCATCGTTTCTATCGAATTGATAGCTCAAGACACACAAAAGGTGTAGGACTTGGTTTGTCACTTGTTAAAGAAATAGCAGATCTTCATAAAGCTCAAGTTAGTGTGGATTCAAAAATAAATCAAGGTAGTGACTTTAGAGTCATTTTTAAAAAGAACTAGTGTTATACTTAAATGATTTATGACAATAAAGTAGTCAGTACAAAAAGTCTGACTATTTTTTATGATACAATAATGTTATGATAAGGGTTATGAAATAGTGATTGAATTCAATTTTAAAAGACACAACGTTACTATTTATTGAATTTTTTAATAAAGTAATAAACTAAATAAAAGGACATACCTCTTTATTATCTTACAAATGTTAGCTGATTTTCTTGTTGGTTTATCGTCTATATAAAAGTTTTTAAATGATGTCATGTTCTTAAAAAGAGTTTATGAATGGAGTGAGACAGTATGAAACATTTGAAGAAACGACCTTTTGTCACTTATAGCATTTTATGGTTTCTGGGTTTTGCTTTACTAGCTATTGCTTCAATACTAATTGCTATAACCCTTCCCATGCCGTCAGCTGATGCTAGTGGTGTCGTTCTATGGGCGCAAAAACACCGAGTTATTTTACAGTTGGCAGATGAATTATTAGTGTTTAGTGCACCAATATTATTATCAGCAGTTCTATTGTTACATCGTAAAATAAATAAACAAATGCCTCTTCAATCATCGATTATGCTTGCTTTGTTTATCGTTTTAACAATTGGAATTATCTACACTGTATTTGCTCTTGGCAGATTGGTCTATCCTGTTAATGGTTTATCACTAACACATGATATCGCCCTACTTTCAGCAAGTCAATTATTTGCTGGATTACACTTGGTTTCACTGGCATTAGTACCATGTGTCATAACCATTGCTTTTTTAAGTCGTTCAAAAATAGTTGGTTTAGTGACTGTCATTACTGCATTGTTACAGATTATTGGAACCTATTATGCAGAAGCAATTTCAGTACCACTTGCAATTTCAGCAATGTTTGTTCTTTTTGTTTGGTCAACTATAGCTATTGTCGGCTTAAAACGTTATTATATATAGAAGTGTCAACTTATTAAAAAAATCAATCAGTCAAAAAATTTGATTGCTTTTTGTGATATAAAAAATAATGTTCTCAAGCAAAAAGTAATACAATTTAACGTATTAAAAGCTTGAAACCAGTAATTTTCAAGAATTTTTTCTTTTCTTATAGGAAAAGTTAATATCAAAGTGCTCTTAATTGTTTATGCGACATTTGTAAAATAGTAAACGTTAAAAAGTAATAATCAATAAACTCATTATGGTATAATCATTTTAGTGAATGACTCAACTATTTAGGAGTAGAAAGGGCAATTTTTGTATTTTATCAAATGATTTGTAGGAGAGAATTTTTTGAAAAATTTTTATTGACCATTATCCAATTCACAAGGATGAACGTATGGATAGACCCTATATTAGTTTCAATAGGATAGTTGAGGTAACTATTTTAAATGAATACAAAGAGAAGTTTGGTGAATATGTCTATTATGGCTATGGTTTTCCTATAAGGACTTGGCAGATGATAGGAGCTTCTTAAATTTGTAACAAAAACGGATTATCCATTAGTAGCAATTCATGGTGCCTTGACGTTAGACGATTCTATTGACTGGTATGCTATTAAAGAAAATAATCTTTATGTCTCTAGATTTTATTGGAAACAAGGTGTCCAAGAAAGGATAGCACTGCTTGGAGATGACTTCTATGTCTGGTCTGAAGGATACCAGCTAATCGAAGATGGTCTCTTTGATGAAGATCTTTCTTATGACATTTCCTAAAGGAGAATCAAGTACCTTGGATTTCGTGGGCGGACGAATTAAATTTACCGAGATTTTTAAAAGTATAGTCAGGAGAAAGTTATGTGGACAAAAAGGTGTGCTTATATAACAGAGTCGAAACAGTTACAAGATTATTTGAAAAAACAATATGGTTTTCATGATTTTATTATTGGCTCATTTTCTTTTGATAGTCAAATGAATACATTAGATTTGACTATTGAGGAAGACTACACCTTATCCGATGTTTCAAATGCACCAGCTTTGGTTTGGAATTTGTCCTGTCAGGGGGTGAGCCATTTTGTGGCAGAAAGTATGGATGGTTTGTCTAAGTGGTGGCTCAGTGAATTGCTATTTGATGGTGAAATTTTTCAAGTGCAATTGGTCAATGGCTACTTCTCATTTAAAGCAACCTCTTTTTCCTTTGGGATTCCTCATAAAACTGCTACTGACTTTGGCATAAAGATTTCACGAATTCAGCTTGATTATCTCTTACAAGAAATAAAAGCAAGAAAAATTGTGAATGAGATTACTTTTGCTTTTGAGAGTGACAGTGATGACTTGCTTAGATTTATTGGTGTTTCTGACGATGTGGAAGGGTTTTATTGGTTGGGACTGTCTGATAGTCCAAATAGTAAACAATTTAAAGAAGTTGACGAGCTCTTTAACGCTAAGATTTATGATGGAAAATCGTTGAAGGAGCGATGGTCTGAGGTAATTATTTATGGGATTGCAGATCAATCACTTGATGATTGGTTGACTTTTTCTAAGCATTCGGTCGATCCGAATGTCTTCGAATTAGAAGAAGATGGTACTCTATTTATTAATGGCGTTGAACTTGATGGCTTCATTGATGAAGATAGTTATTGTAAGATTTGTGCTGCAAACCAGTGTTATTTGTATGATTACGATGAGTATTTTTGTCCTTTTTGCAACTATTGGTTGCACGAAGATTGTTGGGACAAAGAAAACATCCACTATTTCAAAAAACGTCCTTTGGAGCCTGCTTTGCTATGGAAACCTAACAAGAAAGTAAGTTTTTGTCAGGTTGTTTATCATCAGAATGGTAAGCCTTATACCTATTACTGCCCCGATGAGTCAATCAGTGAAGGTGATTGGGTTTCTGTGCCAGTTGGAAAACAGAATCTTAAAAAAGAAGCTCAAGTCATTAAAGTGTTTCAAAGTCAAGCAAATATACCACCATTTCCTTTAAACAAAATAAAAGCTGTTTCTAAAAAATTGCCTAGCATAACACAAGAAGTGGAAGAAATAGTTAATGAATTAAGTAAAAACGGTTTGATTTGCGATTTATCGAAAGAAAAATTGCCTGCAGATTCTTCTGTTGCGTATGATTTATTAAAAACGCCAGTCGGACATTTCTGGTTAGAATTAAATCACCAACCAATTAAAATGTTTATTGAGACAGAGTATCCTACTGATGCAAGCAAGTATTTTGTTGAAGGTTCTTATTTTATTAAACCCAACCAGACAGATTTTCAATATTTTAAGCAACTTTGTCTTTGTACCGACATAGACTTTAGAAGTGCAAGAATGATTGATAATTTAAACGGAGAACATCAGGATGGTTATAATTGGCAAGTGAAGGAATACGATATTGGTCTAGTTTCTCATCCATACTCCTATTTGGAAGATGAGGTCTCTGAGACATCAGTTGGGCTACCACTCTATGTTGAATGGTATGAAAGTTATAAGCATCTCTATGGTTTTTCGATCGCCTGGAAGTACTATATTTCAGATGAAGATTTATCGGTTTATTATAATGTATAAATTTGATTTGACCTATCATATTGTATAGGTCTTTTTTATATATCCTTAGTAATTTCTGCACAACTTGATATAATTATATTGTAGATTTCTAGAAAGGTCAGCTTAAATGAAAAAATTATTACTATAGAAGTAACTGTTCACTCTAATAAAGCAGAAAGACTCAAATTCATAAAACGAAGGGTAGCAGGTCAGGCTAGATTTCCCACCAATCATAAGGAGCAGGTGACCAGTTATGATGCCCAAATGAGGTACTTTATGGAATTTCTAGTCGTCTTGATTGGGAATTTGTCAAGATGTTGTCTTTTCAGGATCATACTATTATTATGTGAGGAAAGAAGGATGGAGAATTAATTTTATGGAAGAAAATCCTTATCCTAGTTTGGAAGAGATTGGTTCAATCTTATCAGATACTCGATTACTTGAAAAAATTGGTTTTAGTAATTTTGATGATTTAGTGCCTTTTTATAAGAAGGGGTGTTTTAGATTACCTACCTTTGTTAATTTAGAAGATGATATTCTTAATGGTCAGATATTTAAGAAGGATGAATTTGCAAAGAATTTAGTTACAGGAAACCTATCATCTGGAGGTAGTGCTTTACTGTTACTTGATACTTTAAAAGGCATTGAGGTTTAAAGGAGAAGTAGGTCCTCTAAATACCCAAAATCAATTTTAACACAGGGCATGTTATTGGTTATCAATTAGTACATAATATGAAAGACTTTAATTCAAAACCTAGTAATCTTAACAATATATTTCCTCAATCAAAATGGTCTAATAAGACAGTATTTAGCCCTCAAGACAACAATGGGTGGATTTTTCGCTAACAGAGAATTTGATTTCGAATGCACTAAAATCCAAAAAAAATAGAGATGGGCATTTACGTATTTACTATAATGTTGTTCCCTTATACCTGGGAGAGGAGGAAGTTCCAAGAGCGATGCTTCAACAAGCTATATCCAATGATCCTGATACTTTCGAAGATTTAATACGTTTAGTTCCAAATATTGACGTATCTCATAAAATAAATTACTCTAGGTGGGATCATAAAGATAATTTATTGAAAGCTTAATACTTTTCTTTCATCTGTGTTATAATGAAATCAATAAGTTCAAAGGAGATGATTTTCCCCTTTTTGACTCTTTGTACCCTAGAAAGGAAAATTCACAAATTGTATTATAAGTATCTTCTCTTCGATTTAGACCACACCCTGTTTGATTTTGAATTGGCTGAAGAAAAAGCTTTGACCTTACTATTAAAAGAAGCTAATGTCTCTGAAATTTCTTCTTATATAGCTTATTATAAACCGATGAATAAGGCAATGTGGGAGTCTTTATCAAAAAAAGAAATCACAAAAGAAGTTTTGGTTAAAACACGTTTTGCCAATTTATTTGCTTATTTTAATCGTATAGAAGATGGTCTTTTCTGGGCAAGACGTTATGAGTACTATCTTGGTCAACAAGGCGATGTTTATCCTTTTGTGCCAAGTTTATTAGAGAGACTAAGCAAAGAAAATTTTCAACTTTATGCAGTGACTAATGGCATTACCACCATTCAAGAAAATCGACTCAATCATTCACCGATTAGTCATTATTTTAAACAGGTATTTATTTCAGACAAAATCGGTCATCATAAGCCTGATATTGCTTTTTTTAACTATGTAGAAGGAGCTATTGAAGAATTTAAAGCTCATGAGGCTCTTGTGATTGGGGATAATCTTTTAGCCGACATTAAAGGAGGTATAGAAGCAGGCATTGATACTGTTTGGTATAACCCTGATAATAAAGTAAACACACTAGAGATTAAACCAACTTTTGAAATTAAAAACATGAAAGAATTGCTAAGTGTGGTTTTAAATATTGAATAAACCATAGTCTATTTGGGAGCATTTGCTCCTTTTTTGTTATAATAAAATTATGAATGAACGTATTAAACACAAATTAGAATTATTGCCCGATAATCCGGGTTGTTATCTTCATAAGAATAAAAATGGTCAGATTATTTATGTCGGTAAAGCTAAAAATCTTCGTAATCGTGTCCGTTCTTATTTTAGAGGAAGTCATGACACCAAGACAGAAATGCTTGTTTCTGAGATAGATGATTTTGAGTTTATTGTCACTAATTCAAACACGGAAGCCCTCCTACTTGAAATTAATCTCATTCAAGAAAACAAGCCCAAATATAATATTCGCTTGAGGGATGATAAATCGTATCCTTTTATCAAGATAACTAACGAAGATTATCCTAGAATTATTATAACTCGCCAAGTGAAAAAAGATGGGGGTCGCTATTTTGGTCCCTATCCAGATTCAGGAGCAGCTAACGATATAAAAAAAATGTTGGATCGGATTTTCCCTTTCAAAAAATGTAGTAATCCACCAGCAAAAATATGTTTTTATTATCACTTAGGACAGTGTATGGCTCATACCATTTGTCGTGTTGATAAGGCATTTTTTATGGCTATGGCAAATGATGTTAAACATTTTCTCAATGGAAAAGATGATAAGATTGTCAATCAAATTAAAGAAAAAATGCAATCAGCTGCTAAGACATTAGAATTTGAAAGAGCAGCGGAGTATCGTAATCTTATTCAAGCAATTGCCACACTAAGAACCAAGCAACGAATTATGCACCAAGATATGCTTGATCGTGATATCTTTGCTTATGCAATTGATAAGGGGTGGATGTGTGTACAAGTTTTCTTTGTAAGACAAGGGAAATTGATTGAAAGAGATGTCAATCTATTTCCTTACTACAATGAACCTGAGGATGATTTCTTAACCTATATCGGTCAATTCTATCAAGAAAATAAGCATCTAGTACCCAAAGAAATTTTTATTCCTCAAAATATTGATGAAACAATGGTTTCAGCCCTGGTTTCAAGTAAGGTGGTTAAACCACTACGAGGGGAAAAAAAGCAGTTGGTTAATTTGGCAACAAAAAATGCTGAGATGAATCTCCAACAAAAATTTGACCTTTTAGAAAAAGATATAAAAAAAACAAAAGGGTCGATTGAAAATCTTGGGAAAAAATTAAACATTGCTACTCCTCATCATATTGAAGCTTTTGATAACTCGAATATTATGGGAACGAGTCCTGTTTCAGCGATGGTGGTTTTTATTGATGGTAAGCCAAGCAAAAAAGACTATCGTAAGTACAAGATTAAAACAGTCAATGGGCCAGATGATTATGCTTCAATGAAAGAAGTGATTAAAAGACGATACAGTCGTTTAAAAAATGAAGGACTAGCTCAACCTGATTTAATTATTGTTGATGGAGGACAAGGGCAAATGACCGTTGCTAAGGAGGTGCTAAAGGAACTTGAATTAACGATTCCAGTTGCTGGTCTCAAAAAAAATGATAAGCATCAAACCCATGAATTACTATTTGGTGATCCCTTACAAGTAATAAATCTAAAGCGAAATTCTAAAGAGTTTTTTCTTCTTCATCGCCTTCAAGATGAAGTTCACCGATTTGCTATAACCTTTCATAGGCAAGTTCGTAGTAAGAATTCCTTTTCTTCAAAATTAGATGGTATCGTAGGACTTGGCCCCAAAAGAAAACAAAAACTACTTAAAACTTTTAAAAGTATGACCAAGATAAAAGAAGCTAGTATTGAAGAGATTGTCATGCTTGGTATCCCTAAAAAGGTAGCAAAAATGCTTTTGGAAGAATTACAAAAAGAAGACATTCCAAAATAATTGGATTAATAGGGATTATCTTCAGTAATTCATTAAATATAATTTTGTCAATTACTGAAATCCTTTGTAAAAAATGATAAAATATTATTATTAACATCATTAGAAAGGAAGAACATGAAATTCCTAGAATTGAACAAAAAGCGTCACGCCATTCGCTCTTTCAACGACAAATTTGTTGATTTAGGTGATGTGAGAACAGCTATTGAGATTGCCACTTTGGCACCAAGTGCTTTTAATATTCAACCATGGAAATTTGTTATTGTAAAAGAAAAGAAAAATGAACTTGCAGATATTATGCTTGGTCGTAATGTCAAACAAATTAATGAAGCACAGTGTGCCATTGTCATTTTTAGTGATACTGACCTTTTTAAACGTGCTAGAAAGATTGCTCGTTTTGCTGTCAACAAAATTTCTGATGAGCAACTGAGCAATTACGTTACTGTCTATCCAAAAATACTTGAAAAATATGATCAAAAAACAAAAGGAGAATTTCTATCCTTTAATATTGGTCTAGTGACGATGAACCTTGCCTTAGCCTTAACCGACCAAGGAATTGGTTCAAATATTTTAATGGGATTTGACAAATCAAAAGCTAATGAAGTTTTGGGAATTGATCCAAGATTTAGACCTGAAATTGTCTTAAGTGTTGGCTATTGCGATGAAAAACTAGAAGCTAATTTCCGTATACCTGTAGATGAATTAATTGAAAAAAGATAAGGAGACATAATGACTGTAGATTTTAAACAAGAAGTAGCAAAACGTCGTGATAGTATGATGAAAGATTTAATCGACTTACTAAGAATTAAGTCTGAGCGTGAGGATGATAAAGCAGATACCTCTCATCCTTTTGGACCAGGCCCTGTTAATGCACTTAACCATTTTTTAGAAATGGCTGAGCGTGACGGTTATACCACTAAAAATATTGACAATTATGCGGGTCAATTTGAATATGGTGAAGGTGATGAAGTTTTAGGTATTTTTGCCCATCTAGATGTTGTGCCAGCAGGGAGTGACTGGGAAACAGATCCCTATAATCCAGTTATTAAAGATGGTAAACTCTATGCGCGTGGCTCATCTGATGATAAAGGCCCTACAATGGCGTGTTACTATGGTCTAAAAATAATTAAAGACTTGGCTCTTCCGGTCTCTAAAAAAGTTCGTTTTATCGTTGGAACTGATGAAGAGTCTGGCTGGGGAGATATGGATTATTATTTCAAACATAATGACCAAAAATTACCTGACTTTGGTTTTTCTCCAGATGCTGAATTTCCAATCATCAACGGTGAAAAAGGAAATATCACAGAATACCTCCATTTTTCTGGCAAGAATTCAGGAAATCTTATTCTCCATAGCTTTAAAGGTGGGCTGCGCGAAAATATGGTTCCTGAATCTGCTACAGCTGCTATTTCAGGTAACTTGACACTTATTGAGACAAAATCTGCTTTTGACAAATATGTGGCAGAAAATCCTGAAATTTCTGGAACAGTGACCGAAGAAAACGGTAAAATTTTAATTAGTGTGGTTGGTAAATCTGCTCATGGTATGTCTCCACAAGTAGGAATCAACGGTGCAACATACTTAGCGCGTTTTATTGCTAATTTTGATTTTGACGGCCCTGCAAAAGCCTTTTTGACCTTGATTGATAAAGTTCTTCATAAAGATTACTATGGAGAAAAAGTTGGTATTGCCTATACTGATGAAAAGATGGGTGAATTAACGATGAATGCTGGTGTTTTCAATTTTGATGAAATGTCTAATGATAATACTATTGCTTTAAACATGCGTTATCCTCAAGGTACAACCCCACAAAAGATTAAAGAAACACTTGAGAAGCTTTCTGGAGTTGAAAAGGTGACTATATCAGAACATGGGCATGTACCACACTATGTGCCAATGGATGATCCACTTGTTGCTACCTTGTTAAAAGTTTATGAAAAACATACTGGCTTAAAAGGTGAAGAAAAAATTATTGGTGGTGGTACTTTTGGTCGTCTTCTCAAGCGTGGTGTTGCCTATGGTGCTATGTTTCCTGGCTATGAAAATACTATGCATCAAGCCAATGAATTTACTGATGTAGAGGATTTATACAGAGCAGCTGCTATCTATGCTGAAGCTATTTATGAGCTCATCAAATAAAATACAATAAATAATAGTCTAATTCTTAACTCTTTGCTTTTAATAGAAGCAAAGAGTTTTTTCATTAATTAATGATTGATTATTACTTTGATATCATTAAAGAGGGATGAAAAGTTTTATAATTGATATTATTTTGATAAAAAAATATTTTAATTTTATCAAGAATATTTTATTCATAACTTTTTATTTTTATAACGCAAAACAATCTCTCAATCATAGAAAAGAAAAAATTAATTATATTAAGCAAGAAAAAATAAAGGATTTTTTAAAGTTAGATTATTATTTTTTTTATAATATAGAAAGATACTAGAGGGTTACTTTACTAATAAATATTTCATAAATTTGATTAGATGAAAGGTTTTTTAAAAATTTTAGTAGTGAATAAAATCAATTATAATGATTAATTATTTAACAAAGACTAATTGACAAATACTTTCATAAAGCCTATACTTGTTATGATATTAGTATCTTTGAGCATTTTTAATTTAAGGAGAATATATGTCAAAAGAAAAAAGGAATTTAGAAAGCAAGCAGAGATTTACCATCAAAAAATTCAAAATAGGAGTTGCTTCTGTTTTGATTGGAACAGTTTTTGCTGTTTTTTCTAGTAGCGTACAAGCTGATGATTCAGTTTCATCTTTGGATGATACATTAATACAAATTAGTAATCCGGAAGAAACCGAAAATCTAACTACTGTGGAAATGGCAGACCCGCCTAATACAATCACTATTATAGAATCAAATAAAGAGAAAAATTTAACTAATGATTTAGTAAGGTCAGAAGTTGTAGATAATTTTAGCAACTCTGAAGATATTGTTGCTGAAAATAGTATCATTGATTCACATGTTTTAGAAAAAAGTACTATCATTATTAAAGAAACTGATGTTTCAACTAAGACTGTCCTAAATTCTGAAAATTCCGATACCATAGCTTCAATTGAAAACCAAAAAAATGAACAAGTAATAGGTGATAATCTTAATGATAAGAATGAAAATGTTGCTATTGAAGATAGTCAAGCAATAATAACGTTAAAAGATTCAAAATTATCTCAAAATATTGATAATCAGATTATAGAACCAAAATCTGGAGTGACAAAAGCATTTTCTGTTGAAAAAAGTAAGATTCCTCCTACTTCTAAAATGAATCGTCCTTCAAATGAAGGAAAGGCTATTCCTTATGGTACAAATTTTAGATCTGACACAACTGCTCAGATGGGTGTAACAATACCAAGAGAGAAAAATCTTGACTTAGTTAAGCTAAGTCAACAAATTGTTTGGGTTGATTTTACTGATAATAATGATGTTTCTAATGTAGATGTTATTAACGGTAATAAAGCTCTTAATATTGGATCAGTTTTTCAAAAAGAAATTTCTCCGGGTTTTACTGTCAGAGCAGAAGTCATTGGATTAAAACCTTTTGAATCTACTGATTACTATAAAGAACTTACAGGAGGAGATCCTACAAAAGGTTATGATCCAAACGCTATTAATAGGTATCGTTCAGATAATAGTAATTTGAGTCGTAGAAACCAACCTGCAAGAGTTGTATTAAAAGCTCAAGATCCCAATTGGTCACATTTAAGATTAGCAGGCCTGAGTACAGGAAATAGACTTACGAACTTTGGTGTGGAAGCAGGAGGCTTTAATGTTGGGTTACAATTAAAAGTAACTGCAATTTATAAAGGACAAGAAGTTCCTGCTACTATTCTTATGGTTGATGGTGAAGAAGCCGGGCCTCACGAGACCAACATTTTTACTACAAATGGGTCAGGTTTTGAGGAAATTGCTAATATCAAGCAAAGAGATAGTAATGTTAGATACACTGTGAATTCTGAATCTGGTTTATCTAGTATTTCAAATGCTGGATTCAAGCCAAAATACTGGGCGAATCCTGATCAAGTAACGGGTGGTCTTGGATCAAAAGTTTTTGGAGGGGTTAGAACATCTAAAAACTCTCATAGTGTTCCTATAGTAGCTACTACAGGTGCTACAGAAGTTGGAATGTACATGAATACTTCTGGTGGACAGTCTGTCCAACTTGGATTTTTACTGACTGATGTTGGTGATGCTCCAGCTTCATATGGTTATGTTGCTCATGCGATTAAAAGCACTCCAGGAGAAACTTCTCCATTTCTTGGCTTAGAAAAACCTGATTTTGATGTAGTTCAAACAGATACCCAAGAAACAGGTGATGCGTGGGTTAGAGATGATAACAATGATGTTGAAGATGAAGGGGATAATCAATTATCTGCTGATGGCAATCCATTTGTCATTCATCAAGCTGAAAAACAAGAATACACTCTTTCAATTAAAGCCAATAGAAATGGAAATGATAGAGCTTTTGTTAAAGGGTGGATTGATTTTAATAATAATGGAAGATTTGAAGAAAATGAATCCTCTGAAATGATAGAAGTTACTACTGATGGACCTATTAATCTTATTTTTCAAAATACTCCTCAAGTGATTGATTCAGAAATATCAGCACTTGGAGCTCGTGTTAGGATTGCTTTGAAATTGGAAGAAATTGAATTACCAATTGATTTGGCAACTTCTGGCGAGGTAGAAGATTTTCTAATAAAAACAATTCACCCACCAAAAGGTGAACGAAAAGAAACCTCGGGAAATCAAGGTGAACCACAAACAACTACTATTAATTTCACGGCTTATGGGAAACTAAAGACTGACTTTAACTCAGAAAATGCTATTGATACTATCCAAGCAATTAAAATTGTTGATCCAGATGGAAATCTGGTAACAAGTTACACAAAACAAGAACAAGGAACTTACACTGTTACTCCAGATGGTACGGTTACTTTTACACCTGTTTCAAGTTTTGTAGGAACTGCCGATGGTGTTGTCTTAAGAGCAACAGACAAAAATGGTCAAACAACTGGTTGGACATCAAATACACCGTTGAACGGTTTGGACAACATTAACGAGAATATTAATGGATTTACTACTATGGATGGTGTTTATGTACCAACTGTCATAGCTATTATCCCATCATCTAGATCTTCTGAGACTACTGGAGTACAAGGCCAAGCACAAACATCACCAATTATTTTGACTATTGATGAAAATGATGCTAACCCTGGTCAAACAGTTAATTTTATTCCAGGAGCTAAGACTCCTAAAGCCCAGATTGATAGTTCATCAATCACTTTATTGAATTCTAGTGGGCAAGCTACGAATCAACCCGTTATTGTTTATGATGCATTAAGTAAAAAAATTGGAACTTATTCTTTAGATAAAGCATCAATTTCCGTTGTTTTTACTCCCGAAAAATACTTTATAGGGACAGCTCCAAGTATATCTATACAAGCTACTGATAAGAATGGCACAGCAGTAACTGCAACTTATACTCCAACGGTAGAAATCGTCACCCCAACTGGAGAAAACGCCACATCTTCAGGAAAACAAGGACAAGTTCAAACTGGTCAACCAGTCTTTAGTGCCGGTGACCCACTCGTTCCAATGGATGATGCTGTTGCAGCGACCTTTGAAGACGGTAGTAAAACTAAGACTATTGAAAATGAAGGAAGCTATACTGTTGCAGCAGATGGCACAGTGACCTTCACACCAGTTCCAAGCTTCACAGGCACAGGAAGCGGTGTAACAGTT
>NZ_KB904360.1 GCF_000380045.1 Streptococcus marimammalium DSM 18627 | reverse complement strand
CAGTAAGAGCCCTGAGAGAAGATCAGGTTGATAGGTTAGGAGTGTAAGCGTGGTGACATGTTAAGCGGACTAATACTAATTGCTCGAGGACTTATCCAAAGAAGTAATAGCGTCAAGTTTACTCTTGTGATAGATATTCAATTTTGAATGATTAATCATTCGATAGTTAAGTGACGATAGCCTAGGAGATACACCTGTACCCATGCCGAACACAGTAGTTAAGTCCTAGAACGCCTGAAGTAGTTGGGGGTTTCCCCCTGTGAGATAGGGTAGTTGCTTAGCTAATATCCGGCATAGCTCAGTTGGTAGTAGCGCATGACTGTTAATCATGATGTCGTAGGTTCGAGTCCTACTGCCGGAGTTTTTAAACTAGCTTAGGCTAGTTTTTTTATTGTTTAATTTTCTAAAAGTTGCTTCTTAAAGTTTTTTGTGATATTATTAGTTATCAATACAATTAACTGGTTAAGGATAAAGGAGAATTCTATGAAATACTTATCAGAGAAGATTGATAAAGCCATTAATAAGATTTTATTATATTCAGAGAATCAACATGAGTTATTACTTGGCACATGTCAAAGTGATATTAAATTAACCAATACACAAGAACATATTTTAATGCTTTTAGCTGAAGAACAATTAACAAATTCTGATTTAGCTATTAGATTAAAGATTAGTCAAGCTGCTGTTACTAAAGCTATTAAAAGTCTAGTAAATCAAGGAATGTTAGCATCTTCTAAAAATAAGGAAGATGCTAGAATTACATATTTTGAATTAACTGACTTAGCTAAGCCTATCGCAGAGGAACATCAGTATCATCATCGAAAAACATTATCTTTTTATGATCATTTACTAGAGGCTTTTTCTGATGATGAACAAATTACCATAGAAAAATTCTTAGATCAGTTATCGGAAACATTAGAAAGAGAAAAATGAGATATATTACTGTTAAAAACTTAGCTTTTCAATACGATGCACAACCTGTTTTAGAAGATGTTAGTTATCATTTAGATAGTGGAGAATTTGTTACTTTAACTGGTGAAAACGGTGCTGCCAAATCAACATTAATTAAAGCAACTTTGGGTATTTTAAAACCCAAAGTTGGGACTGTTGAATTATCTAAAGAAAATAAAGAAGGTAAAAAGCTTAGGATTGCCTATCTTCCTCAACAAATTGCTAGTTTTAATGCTGGTTTTCCAAGTACTGTTTATGAATTTGTTAAGTCTGGACGATATCCTAGAAAGGGTTGGTTTAGGAGACTTAATGCCCATGATGAAGAACATATTAAAGTTAGCTTAGAGTCTGTAGGTATGTGGGAGAATCGTCATAAAGCTATTGGTAGTTTGAGTGGAGGTCAAAAACAAAGAGCTGTTATTGCTAGAATGTTTGCTAGTGACCCTGACATTTTTATTTTAGACGAACCCACAACTGGTATGGATATTGGTACAACTGAAACCTTTTATGACTTAATGCACCATAGTTCACATCAACACGGTAAATCCATTTTAATGATTACTCATGATCCAGAAGAAGTTAGAAAATTCTCTGATAGAAATATTCATCTCGTGAGAAATCAAAATCTACCTTGGCGTTGTTTTAACGTTCATAGTGATAATCAGGAGGTAGAACAAAATGCTTGAGATATTATCCTATGACTTTATGCAAAGAGCCTTTCTTGCTGTAATCGCTATTAGCATTTTTTCACCTATTTTGGGTATTTTTTTAATTCTTCGTCGCCAGAGTTTGATGAGTGATACGCTTAGTCATGTTTCTTTAGCAGGTGTTGCCTTAGGGGTTTTCATCGGTATTTCACCAACATGGACAACTATTTTTGTTGTAAGTTTAGCAGCTATTGTACTTGAATATCTAAGAACGGTTTATCGGCATTACATGGAAATTTCAACGGCTATTTTGATGTCATTTGGTTTGGCTATTTCGCTAATTATAATTAGTAAGGCTAACAACTCTAATGGTGTTGGTTTAGAACAATATTTATTTGGATCTATTATAACGATTACTTCAGAACAAGTTATTGCATTGTTTGCTATTGCTTTAATTGTACTCCTTTTGACAATCTTATTTATAAGGCCAATGTATATTTTGACGTTCAATGAAGAGACAGCTTTTGTTGATGGTCTACCCGTTAGGTTAATGTCGATTTGCTTTAACTTAGTGACAGGTGTTGCCATTTCTCTTATGATTCCAGCTGCTGGAGCCCTATTAGTTTCAACTATCATGGTTTTACCGGCAAGTATTGCTATGAGAATTGGTAAGAGTTTTAAGTCTGTGATTATCTATGGTATTTTAATTGGATTTATTGGCATGGTCCTTGGTATTTTTATTTCATTTTGGGCTAAAACTCCTGCAAGTGCAACGATTACAATTATTTTTATCACCATGTTTTTAATTGTTAGTATCATTGGTGTTATCACTAAAGTGTTAAGGAAGTAAGAATGATATCTTCATCATTTTATAAAGAAAAAACCAGTTTAAGAATTTTCCTTAAACTGGTTTTTTCTTTATTTTTAGTAGGTTACAACGAAATATTTCTTTTTACCCCGTCTAATAACAGTTAACTCACTATCAATTTTATCTTTGTCCGAAAGAATATAATTAACATCTTGTACTCTATCACCATTGATATAAATAGCACCGTTAGTAACATCTTCACGTGCTTGACGTTTTGAATTGACAATATTTGCTGTCACAAGCAACTCAATAATGTTAAGATTGTCTTCTTTTGTAACCTGATAGTTTGGGACATTATTTAAGCCTTGTTTTAGTTCATTAGCTGATAAATTCTTGATATTACCTGCAAAGAGTTGTTCAGTGATATTAATAGCTTTTTCTAGGGCCTCTTTACCATGTACTAAAGTAACCACTTCTTTAGCTAATATTTTTTGTGCAAGACGTTTATGTGGCTCTTTTTCAAAAGCTACTTTAATTTCTTCTATCTCATCAAGTGATAAGAAAGTGAAAATTTTTAGGAAACGAATAGCGTCATCATCCATTGTGTTAACAAAATATTGATACATTTCGTAAGGTGATGTTTTAGAGGCATCAAGCCAGATAGCATTACCTTCTGATTTTCCAAACTTCTTACCAGATGAGTCGGTAATTAAAGGAACCGTAATGACATGTCCTTGTTTATTGGCTTTTCGTCTTAAGAGTTCTGTTCCGGCAGTCATATTGCCCCATTGGTCACTACCTCCAACTTGTAGAGTAACATTGTGTGTACGATTGAGTTCGTAGAAGTCATAGCCCTGCATGATTTGGTAGGCGAATTCGGTGTAAGAAATCCCTGTTTCAATACGTTTTTTAACAGATTCTTTACTCATCATGTAGTTAACCGTGAAGTATTTACCAATATCTCTAAGAAAATCAATAAAACTAATTGATTGGAACCAGTCATAGTTATTGACCATCTCAGCTTTATTGTCACCATGTTCAAAATCTAGAAAACGAGATAGCTGTTTCTGAATACTTGCACTCCAATTTTCTACTGTTTCTTTAGTTTGAAGACTTCTTTCAGTATCTTTAAACGAGGGATCACCAATTAAGCCCGTAGCACCACCAACCAAGGCATAGGGTTTATGTCCTGCTAGTTGCAAATGACGAATCACAATAATTGGAACCAAGTGGCCTAAGTGAAGGCTATCAGCTGTTGGGTCATAACCAGAATAAAGAGCAAGAGATCCTTCAGTTAGTTGTTTTTCTAAAACTTCTTCATCAGTTGTTTGAAAAATCAAACCACGTTCTTTTAATTCTTTGAAAATAGTCATTATCTTACTCTCCATAATTTATAATCTTATTGCTCATTATAACAAAAAGGGGGAGTTCTATGCAAGTCTTGTTAAATTTTGTTATAATATGGATTGAGGTATTTTTATGAAACAATCAGATAAAGATAATTTAAGAGATGTAATTACTAAAAAGATACAGTCTTTAAAAAATAAAATTAATATAAGAAAAAATTCTAAATCATCTCAATTAAGTATAATGGATATTGGCTCAGTTTTTCTTAGGACCGTAAAGCTAATGTCTGATTTTTTCTATGTCATCATACTACTTTTTGCTTTTTTAGCTATGGGAATTGGTTTTGGCTATTTTGCAAGCCAAATTGATGATGTTGAAATTCCAGATAAAGAGACTTTAATTGCAGATGTCAGTAGTTTGACCAGTATTTCAAAGATGACTTTTTCGGATGATTCCCTTATTTCAACCATTAATACTGATTTATTAAGAACGCCTGTTGACAGTGATTCTATTTCAGAAAACATCAAAAATGCCATTATTGCTACTGAAGATGAAAATTTTATGATCCATAAAGGTGTGGTTCCTAAAGCTGTTTTTCGGGCAACCTTGACATCTGTTTTGGGAATAGGTGAAACAAGTGGGGGTTCAACAATAACACAACAGTTACTCAAACAACAGGTTTTAGGAGATGACCCAACTTTTAAACGTAAAGCAAAAGAAATTATTTATGCTTTATCACTTGAGCGTTATATGAGTAAAGGTGAAATTTTAACGAAATACCTTAATGTTTCGCCGTTTGGCCGTAATAACAAAGGACAAAATATTGCAGGTATTGAAGAAGCAGCACAAGGTATTTTTGGGGTTTCTGCCAAAGATTTAACAATTCCTCAGTCAGCTTTTTTAGCTGGTTTACCTCAAAGTCCTATAGTTTATTCTCCATATACATCAACTGGTGAATTTAAAACAGAAGAAGATATGATTATTGGTCTTAAGAGAGCTCAAAATGTTTTATACAGTATGTATAGAACAGGTTACCTATCAAAAACAGATTATGAAAATTACAAAGCTTATAACTTAAAACAAGATTTTAAACAACCAGAGACTATTATTGAAGATAACCATGATTATCTTTACTACACTGTATTAGCTGAAGCTAAAGATATTATGTATGATTATTTAGTTAAAAAAGATGGTGTTTCTGAACAGGATTTAAAAAATGATGATACTAAACAAGCTTATGAGGAAAAAGCTTTAAAAACCATTCAACTGGGTGGCTATACTATCCAAACAACCATCAATAAAACAGTTCACAATGCCATGCAAGAGGCTGCTAAAAATTATGGGGCTCTTTTAGATGATGGTACTGGTCAAGTTCAAATGGGAAATGTTCTTTTAGATAATAAAACTGGTGCCGTTATTGGATTTATTGGTGGTCGTGATTATAATACTAATCAAAATAATCATGCTTTTGATACCTATAGATCGCCAGGTTCAAGTATTAAACCAATATTAGCCTATGGTCCAGCAATTGACCAAGGCTTGATGGGAAGTGCCAGTATCTTATCAAATTATCCAACAACCTTTTCAAGTGGGCAAAAGATTATGCATGGTGTCGATGAGGGAACGAGCATGGTAACCCTCCAAGAAGCTCTTAACACCTCTTGGAATATTCCAGCCTTTTGGACTTATCAAATGCTTCTTAGAGAAGGTATTGATGTGAGAGGTTATATGGAAAAAATGAATTATCACATTCCTTATTATGACATTGAGAGCCTTCCATTAGGTGGAGGAATTGAAACTTCTGTTGTTCAACAAACAAATGCTTATCAAGCGATTGCCAATAATGGAGTTTTCCTTAAAGAACATATTGTTTCAAAAATCACTGATGCAGAAGGTAATATCATTTTTGAACATCAACCAGAACCAATACAAGTGTATTCTAAAGCAACAGCAAATATTTTGACTTCACTTCTTCGTGGGCCAATTACTTCGGGTGTGACAACAACTTTTGCTTCAAGATTAAGTAGTTTAAACAACAATCTTTTAGGAGTTGACTGGATTGGAAAAACAGGAACAACTAATGAAACTTCTGATGTTTGGTTAATGTTATCAACCCCATCAGTTTCTCTAGGTTCTTGGGCTGGACATGATGATAATAGTTCTTTAGCTGATTTAACAGGATATAATAATCATGCTAATTATGTTGCTCATCTAGTAACAGCTATTAATAATGCTGATCCAAAGATTTTAGGAACATCAGAAAAGTTTACAATGGATCCTAGCGTTATTCGTGCCTCTGTTTTAGATTCAACAGGATTAAAACCTGGTTCGGTTTCTATCAATGGCAGAACCATTAATGTAGGAGGAACAACTACGACTAGTTTATGGGCTAAGAATGGTCCAGGAGCAACTACTTATAAATTTGCAATTGGTGGAACAGATAACGACTATGCTCAAGCTTGGGCAAAAATTATTGGTAGTAATCAAAAGCCATCACCAAAACCAAAAGAAAAAGAAGAAAAAACACAAAAAGAAGACGATGATTCCCAATAAGAATTTGATCAACAATAAAAAAATTTTTTAAATATTGCTTTTTAAGAAAAAATAAGGTATAATGATAGAATAATTTTGTCGTCTGTTTTAGTTGAAATATTGTCCAACTAAGACTTACAGCAGTTAAATCAAACTATTAGTCAGATTTAGCTGCTCTTTTTGTACCCATTTTTAGAATTTTATATGAATTGTAATCAATTCTTAAATTTTCTAAAAATTCAAAAAGGATTAATACTTTATTTACACTCGCTTGTTTAACAAGCCTACTAGAAAAAAGGAGTTGAAAACTTGGCAGGACATGAAGTTCAATACGGAAAACACCGTACACGTCGTAGCTTTTCAAGAATCAAAGAAGTTCTTGAATTACCAAATTTGATTGAAATTCAAACAGATTCATTTCAAGATTTTCTTGATCATGGGTTAAAGGAAGTCTTTGAGGATGTTCTTCCAGTATCTAACTTTACAGATACTTTAGAACTAGAATTTTTAGGTTATGAAATTAAAGAACCTAAATACACATTAGAAGAAGCACGAGCTCATGATGCTCACTATTCAGCACCAATCTTTGTGACGTTTCGTTTAGTCAATAAAGAGACTGGCGAAATTAAAACACAAGAAGTTTTCTTTGGAGATTTCCCGCTAATGACTGAAATGGGAACATTTATCATTAACGGTGCTGAAAGAATTATCGTGAGTCAGTTGGTTAGATCACCAGGTGTTTATTTTAATGATAAAGTTGATAAAAATGGAAAAATTGGCTATGGTTCAACTATTATTCCTAATCGTGGAGCATGGTTGGAGCTTGAAACAGACTCAAAAGATATCGCTTATACTAGAATTGATCGAACACGCAAAATTCCATTTACAACATTGATTCGTGCCTTAGGATTTTCTGGAGATGATGAAATCATTGATATTTTTGGCGATGGTGTTCTTGTTAGAAATACCATTGAAAAAGATATTCATAAAAATCCAAGCGATTCTAGAACAGATGAGGCCTTAAAAGAAATTTATGAGCGTCTTCGTCCAGGAGAGCCAAAAACTGCAGAGAGTTCTCGTAGTCTTTTGATTGCTCGTTTCTTTGACTCACGACGTTATGATTTAGCAGCTGTTGGACGTTATAAAATCAATAAAAAATTAAATGTTAAAACACGCCTTTTAAATCAAACCATTGCAGAAAATCTAGTAGATGCTGAAACAGGTGAAATTCTTGTTGAAGCTGGAACTGTGATGACACGTGAAGTGATTGATAGTATTTCAGAGCATATTGATGGTGATTTAAATAAATTTGCATACACACCAAATGATTATGCTGTTCTTGTTGAACCAGTTGTTCTTCAAAAGTTTAAGATTTATTCACCAATTGACCCAGATAGAGTTGTAACCATTATTGGGAATGCTAACCCCGATGAAAAAATCAGAAATCTAACACCAGCTGATATTCTTGCTGAAATGAGTTATTTTTTAAATCTTTCAGAAGGTCTTGGAAAAGTAGATGATATTGACCACTTGGGTAATCGTCGCATTCGAGCTGTTGGTGAATTATTAGCAAACCAGTTTCGTATTGGTTTAGCTCGTATGGAGCGTAATGTACGTGAACGTATGAGTGTTCAAGATAATGAAGCCTTAACGCCACAACAAATTATTAATATCAGACCTGTCACAGCAGCAATTAAAGAATTCTTTGGTTCTTCTCAATTATCACAATTTATGGATCAACATAATCCACTTTCTGAGTTATCACACAAACGTCGTTTATCAGCGCTTGGGCCTGGAGGATTGACTCGTGATCGTGCTGGCTATGAAGTGCGTGATGTTCACTATACTCACTATGGTCGCATGTGTCCAATTGAAACACCTGAGGGACCAAATATAGGTTTGATTAATAATTTATCATCATATGGACATTTAAATAAATATGGTTTTATCCAAACACCATACCGTAAAGTTGATAAAGAAACAGGTGTGGTTAGTCGTGAGATTGAGTGGCTTACAGCTGATGAAGAAGATGAATTTACAGTTGCACAAGCAAATTCTATTCTTAATGATGATGGTACTTTTGCTGAGGATACCGTTATGGGACGTCATCAAGGTAACAACCAAGAGTTTCCAATAAGCGCTGTTGATTATGTTGATGTTTCTCCTAAACAAGTTGTTGCAGTTGCGACTGCGTGTATCCCTTTCCTTGAAAATAATGACTCAAACCGTGCCTTGATGGGTGCTAACATGCAGCGTCAAGCTGTACCGTTGATTGATCCAAAAGCACCACTTGTTGGAACTGGAATGGAGTATCAAGCTGCTCATGATTCAGGAGCCGCTGTTATTGCTCAAAATGATGGTAAAGTTATCTATTCTGATGCTGATAAAGTTGAAGTTCGTAGAGAAGATGGTGGCCTTGATGTTTATCAAATCACTAAATTCCGTCGTTCTAACTCTGGAACTGCTTATAACCAAAGAACTCTTGTAAAAGTTGGTGATACTGTTGAAAAAGGAGACTTTATCGCTGATGGTCCTTCAATGGAAAAAGGTGAAATGGCTTTAGGTCAAAACCCAATTGTTGCTTATATGACATGGGAGGGCTACAACTTTGAGGATGCTGTTATCATGAGTGAGCGTTTGGTAAAAGATGATGTTTACACCTCGGTTCACTTAGAAGAATTTGAAAGTGAAACACGTGATACTAAACTAGGAGCAGAAGAAATCACAAGAGAAATTCCAAATGTTGGTGAAGAAGCACTTAAAGATCTTGACGAGATGGGTGTTGTTCGCATTGGAGCAGAAGTTAAAGAGGGTGATATTCTTGTTGGGAAAGTAACACCAAAAGGTGAGAAAGACTTATCTGCTGAGGAACGTCTTTTACATGCCATTTTTGGTGATAAATCACGTGAAGTTCGTGATACTTCTCTTCGTGTTCCACATGGTGGTGATGGTGTTGTTCGCGATGTTCGTATCTTTACACGTGCTAATGGTGATGAACTTCAATCTGGCGTTAATATGCTAGTTCGCGTTTATATCGCACAAAAACGTAAAGTTAAAGTCGGAGATAAAATGGCTGGACGCCACGGAAACAAAGGGGTTGTTTCTCGTATTGTACCAGTGGAAGATATGCCTTACTTACCAGATGGTACACCGGTTGACATTATGTTGAACCCTCTAGGAGTACCTTCTCGTATGAATATTGGTCAAGTTATGGAACTTCACTTAGGTATGGCTGCACGTAGTCTTGATGTTCATATGGCAACACCAGTTTTTGACGGTGCAACTGCAGAAGATTTGTGGGAAACGGTTAAAGAGGCTGGTATGGACAGTGATGCTAAAACAGTTCTTTATGATGGTCGTACTGGTGAACCTTTTGATAATCGTGTTTCTGTTGGTGTCATGTACATGATTAAACTCCACCATATGGTTGATGATAAATTACATGCACGTTCTGTTGGGCCATACTCACTAGTTACCCAACAACCTCTTGGTGGTAAAGCACAATTTGGTGGACAACGTTTCGGTGAGATGGAAGTTTGGGCTCTTGAGGCTTATGGAGCTTCACATGTTCTTCAAGAAATATTGACCTATAAATCTGATGATGTTATTGGACGCTTGAAAGCTTATGAAGCAATCACAAAAGGAAAACCAATTCCAAAACCTGGAGTTCCTGAATCCTTCCGTGTGCTTGTTAAAGAATTACAATCTCTTGGTCTAGATATGAGAGTCCTTGATGAAGATGACAGAGAAGTTGAACTTCGAGATCTTGATGAAGGTGAAGATGATGATGTGATGCATGTTGATGATCTTGAAAAAGCTCGTGAAAAGCAAGCTCTAGAAGCAGCTGAATTTGCTAGTGAAGAAAAGAAAGTCAGTGATGAAACCTCACTAACTTAAACAAATATTAACTAATGAATCTTATTCAATGTTTATATAATGAGAAGTAAAAAGAAAGGTAATAACTAGTGGTTGACGTAAATCGTTTTAAAAGTATGCAAATCACCTTAGCTTCACCAAGTAAAGTCCGTTCATGGTCCTATGGTGAAGTTAAAAAACCTGAAACAATCAATTACCGCACCTTAAAACCAGAACGTGAAGGACTATTTGATGAGGTCATCTTTGGTCCTACAAAAGATTGGGAGTGTGCCTGTGGCAAATACAAACGTATTCGTTATAAAGGGATTGTTTGTGATCGCTGTGGTGTTGAAGTTACTCGTGCCAAAGTGCGCCGTGAACGTATGGGGCACATTGAGTTGAAAGCTCCTGTATCGCATATTTGGTATTTTAAAGGTATTCCAAGTCGTATGGGATTAACACTTGACATGAGTCCACGTTCTTTGGAAGAAATTATTTATTTTGCAGCCTATGTTGTCATTGATCCAAAAGAGACACCATTAGAGCCAAAATCACTTTTGACAGAACGTGAATACCGTGAAAAATTACAAGAGTATGGACATGGTTCATTTGTTGCTAAAATGGGCGCTGAGGCTATCCAAGATTTATTAAAACGCGTTAATCTTGATGCAGAAATTGCTATTTTAAAAGAAGAATTAAAAACAGCTTCTGGTCAAAAACGTATCAAGGCAGTTCGCCGTTTAGATGTTCTTGATGCCTTTAATAAATCAGGTAATAAACCTGAATGGATGATTCTAAATATCTTACCAGTTATCCCACCTGATCTTCGCCCAATGGTCCAGTTGGATGGTGGTCGTTTTGCAGCCAGTGACTTAAATGATCTCTATCGCCGTGTTATCAACCGTAATAATCGTTTGGCACGTCTTTTAGAACTCAATGCTCCAGGTATTATTGTTCAAAATGAAAAAAGGATGCTTCAAGAGGCTGTTGATGCCTTGATTGATAATGGACGTCGTGGTCGACCAATAACTGGGCCAGGAAGTCGTCCATTAAAATCCCTTAGCCACATGCTTAAAGGGAAACAAGGACGTTTTCGTCAAAATCTTCTTGGTAAACGTGTTGATTTCTCAGGACGTTCAGTTATAGCAGTTGGTCCAACCCTTAAAATGTATCAATGTGGTGTGCCTCGTGAAATGGCAATTGAATTATTCAAACCATTCGTGATGAGAGAAGTCGTTGCTCGTGATTTAGTACAAAATGTTAAAGCTGCTAAACGTTTAATTGAGCGTGGTGATGAACGTATTTGGGATATTTTAGAAGAAGTAATTAAAGAACACCCTGTTCTTCTTAACCGTGCACCTACTCTTCACAGACTTGGTATTCAAGCATTTGAACCTGTTCTTATTGATGGTCGTGCTCTTAGACTTCATCCACTTGTTTGTGAAGCCTACAATGCCGATTTTGATGGAGATCAAATGGCGATTCACGTGCCTTTATCAGAAGAAGCTCAAGCTGAAGCTCGCCTGCTAATGCTTGCTGCTGAACATATTCTTAACCCTAAAGATGGTAAGCCCGTTGTAACACCATCACAAGATATGGTTCTTGGGAACTATTACTTGACGATGGAAGACGAAGGAAAAAAAGGGGAAGGTATGGTCTTTAAAGACCGTGATGAGGCTGTCATGGCTCTTCAAAATGGATATGTTCATCTTCATAGTCGTGTTGGGATTGCTGTTGATAGCATGAAGGAAAAACCTTGGAAAGCTAATCAAAAGCATAAGATTATGGTCACAACGGTTGGTAAAATTTTATTTAATGATATTATGCCTGCTGATTTACCATATTTACAAGAACCTAACAATAGCAATTTAACAGATGGAACACCTGAAAAATATTTCTTAGAACTTGGTGCTAATGTTAAAGAAGCAATCAAAACTCTGCCTTTAAATGAACCTTTCAAGAAGAAGAATCTTGGAAATATCATCGCTGAAACCTTTAAACGCTTTAGAACAACAGAAACCTCAGCTTTTCTTGATAGATTAAAAGATTTAGGATACTACCATTCAACCTTGGCCGGTTTAACAGTTGGTATCTCTGACATTCCTGTTATTGATAATAAACAAGAAATTATTGATGGTGCTCATGCTAAAGTTGAATCAATTAATAAAGCCTTCCGTCGAGGTTTGATGACTGATGATGATCGTTATGAAGCAGTTACAACAACATGGCGTGAAGCTAAAGAAGCTCTAGAACGTCGCTTGATTGAGACACAAGACCCTAAAAATCCTATCGTTATGATGATGGATTCTGGTGCGCGTGGTAATATTTCAAACTTCTCCCAACTTGCCGGAATGAGAGGTTTAATGGCAGCACCAAACGGTCGTATCATGGAACTTCCTATTCTTTCAAATTTCCGTGAGGGTCTTTCAGTTCTTGAAATGTTTTTCTCAACACATGGTGCTAGAAAAGGAATGACCGATACAGCTCTTAAGACTGCTGATTCAGGATACTTGACTCGCCGTCTTGTTGATGTTGCTCAAGATGTTATCATTCGTGAAGATGATTGTGGTACAGACCGTGGTTTGATTATTACTGCTATTACAGATGATAGAGAAGTAACGGAAACTCTTGAAGAGCGTTTGCAAGGACGTTATTCTAAGAAATCAGTGAAACATCCTAAAACGGATGAAATTATTATTGGTGCTAATCAATTAATCACTGAAGATATTGCAGCTAAAATTGTAAATGCTGGTGTTGAGGAAGTAACTATTCGTTCTGTCTTTACATGTAACACTAGACATGGCGTGTGTCGTCATTGTTATGGTATTAATCTAGCAACTGGAGACGCCGTTGAGGTTGGTGAAGCAGTTGGTACAATTGCTGCGCAATCAATTGGTGAGCCCGGTACTCAGTTAACAATGCGTACTTTCCATACAGGTGGTGTAGCATCAAATACTGACATTACTCAAGGTTTACCACGTATTCAAGAAATTTTTGAAGCCCGAAATCCTAAAGGTGAAGCAGTTATTAGTGAAGTAAAAGGTGAAATAGTTGATATTGAAGAGGATGCTTCAACTCGAACTAAGAAAGTCTTTATTAAAGGTGAAACCGGTGAAGGAGAGTATTCGGTACCTTTCACAGCTCGTCTAAAAGTTGCTATAGGTGATACTGTTCTTCGTGGACAGGCATTAACAGAAGGTTCTATTCAGCCTAAACACTTACTTGAAGTTCGAGATACTTTATCTGTTGAGACTTATCTTTTAGCAGAGGTTCAAAAAGTATACCGTAGTCAAGGTGTTGAAATTGGGGATAAACATATTGAAGTGATGGTTCGTCAAATGCTTCGTAAGGTTCGTATTATGGACCCAGGGGATACTGACTTACTTCCAGGTACTTTGATGGATATTTCTGATTTTACAGATGCTAATAAAGAAATTGTGATTTCTGGTGGTATTCCTGCAACAAGTCGCCCAGTCTTAATGGGAATTACCAAAGCTTCATTAGAGACTAACTCCTTCTTATCAGCAGCTTCTTTCCAAGAAACAACTCGTGTTCTAACAGATGCTGCTATACGAGGTAAGAAAGATCACCTTCTTGGACTTAAAGAAAATGTTATTATTGGTAAAATTATTCCAGCAGGTACCGGTATGGCTAGATATCGTCATATTGAGCCCCAAGCTATCAATGAAGTTGAAACAATGACAGATAGCGCTGATGAAGAAATAGTAGAAACAATAAAATAATAAAAGAGGTTCACTTTAAGTGAACCTCTTTTATTATCCTAATGAGCAAATCTTTTCGCTAATTAGATAAATTACTATATAATGTTTTTATAAGGAAGTGAAACTATGTATCAAGTAATTGAAATTTATGGTGATTTTGAACCATGGTGGTTTTTAGAAGATTGGAAAGATGATATTGTATCAGAAAAGACATTTTCCACTTTTAAAGAAGCTCTCATTTTTTATACGAAGAAGTGGGAAGAGTTTAAAAAGTCATTTCCAAGTTTTCAAAGTAGAAGTGATTTTATGGCAGCTTTTTGGGATGATAAAGACAAACGTTGGTGTGTTGATTGCGATGAAGATATTCAACAGTATCATTCACTTTTATTATTAAAAGATGACAAAGAGATACCTAAAGCACTTCATGATGAAAAATTTAATATAGGTAATCAAGTGATAACACCCCCAACATGTTCTTTTAACTCTTGAAAAACAATCCTGATATCTAAATTTTTAATATTTTTATTATCAAAAACCTATTCTAGTCAATCTTTTAACTAGAATAGGTTTTTTGTTATGAAATTTTTTATTTTAAGACTAATATTACGAATAACTAGATGAAGGGGAAAATAATGATACAAGAATTAGGAAGAAACATTATTAAAAAAGCTGTTGAAAAACAGGCTCAGGACATCTATCTTATTCCTAAAAGTAAACAGTATGAGTTATATATGAGGATAAAAGATAACAGAAAATGGGTGGCTACTTATCCCCATGAAGAAATGGCAGGTTTGATTAGTCATTTTAAATTTGTTTCTGGGATGAATGTTGGTGAAAAAAGACGAAGTCAACTCGGTTCATGTGACTATTTTTATAAAGACAATACCTCTATTTCATTAAGATTATCAAGTGTTAGTGATTATAAAGGATTTGAGAGTTTAGTTATTCGCCTTTTATTTGAAAAGCAAGAGAATTTAGAGTTTTGGTTTGATGATGACAAAAAAATGCTTAACGAAACCTATGTTCGTGGTCTTTATCTTTTCTCAGGACCAGTTGGAAGTGGCAAGACTACTCTAATGTATCATTTACTTAGAAAAAAATTTCCAGATAAACAAATAATGACGATTGAAGATCCAGTTGAAATGAAACAAGAAAATATGCTCCAACTTCAGATTAATAATAGTATTGACATGACTTATGAGCGCCTCATCAAATTATCATTAAGGCACAGACCAGACGTGTTAATTATTGGTGAAATTAGAGATGCTGAGACTGCAAGAGCAGTTATTAGAGCAAGTCTTACTGGTGTTATCATTTTTTCAACAATACACGCCAAAAGCATCCCGGGTGTCTATCATCGATTATTAGAATTGGGAATTAGTAAAAAAGAACTAACACACACTCTTAATGGAGTAGCTTACCAAAGACTAATTGGAGGGAGAGCACTTATTGATTTTACCAAAGAAGATTTTCAGATTCATACCAAAGCTAATTGGAATAAGAAGCTTGCACAACTTGTTGCAGATGGACATATCACTAAGGAGCAAAAAGAAGCCGAAGAGATTATCTATTAAACAACAAAAAAAGGTTGTTCAATTATTCAATAACCTTTATGCAAGTGGCTTCACACTATCAGAGACTATTATTTTCTTAGAGCGAAGTCATATGTTGAAAGAGCCACTTACTAACCAAATGAAAACTGGTTTACTTAGTGGATTAAGTCTGTCACATATTTTTTCTTCAATAGGCTTTTCAGATAATGTTGTGACGCAAATAGCACTTGCTGATAGTCATGGCAATATTCAAAAAAGTCTAAGCAAGATTGATGATTATCTTGAAAATATTATTCTAGTAAAGAAAAAACTGATTGAAGTGGCCACTTACCCCATGGTATTACTGGGATTTATGATGTTAATCATGATGGGCTTAAAAAATTATATGCTGCTTGATGTTGAAAATGCTAATCTAGCAACCAGGATAATTTCTCAGTTTCCAAATGTTTTTTTTGCTTTTTTATTTGCCCTTGTAGGATTAATCATTTTAGGTTATGGTCTATCTCATCGTCTTGGGAAAATGAAACTGTATCGTTTTATTAGCCGAATTCCTTTTTTAGGTAGTTTTATTCAGTGCTACTTAAGTGCAATTTTTGCTCGTGAGTGGGGAAATCTAATAGGTCAAGGAATTGAGCTTTCAGTTGTTGTCAAATTGATGCAAGAACAAAAATCAATGCTGTTTCAAGAAATTGGTCAACAACTAGAACAAGCCTTGTTATCTGGTATGACTTTTCATGAAAAAATAGCTAGCTACCCTTTTTTTATTAAGGAATTAAGCTTAATCATTGAATATGGTCAAATCAAATCAAAGCTTGGACTAGAATTAGAAATTTATGCTCAAGAACTTTGGAATTTATTTTTTAACAAGGTCACAAAAGCGACACAACTGATTCAACCAATTGTTTTTCTCTTTGTAGCTATCGTCATTGTGATGATTTATGCTGCCATGCTCTTACCTATTTATCAAACCTTGGAGGTTTAATTCTATGAAAAAAACACTACTTACTTTTTTAAAAAAGAAAACTGTTAAAGCTTTTACATTAATTGAAATGCTGATGGTCTTGTTTATTATTTCGGTTTTGCTGCTTCTTTTTGTTCCTAACTTGAACAAGCAAAAAGAGAAAATTGAAGCCACTGGTAATGCTGCCATTGTTAAAATTGTTGAGAGTCAAGCTGATCTTTATGAACTTGGGTCAAATGATACAGCTAGTATTTCTAAATTATTGGCTGATGGTAGCATCACTCAAAAACAAGAAGCAAGCTATAAGGAGTACTATGCTAATCATACAGAAGAAACCCAAAAAGTACCAAATTAAAGCTTTTACATTGATTGAAAGTTTACTGGCACTAGCTACAACCAGTTTCTTAGTGCTTGGTTTATCAGCTTCAGTATCAACGATTCTCACACAAATGGAAGAACGATTGTTCTTTTTGAATCTTGAATATCTTTATCA
Source organism: Streptococcus marimammalium DSM 18627 (assembly GCF_000380045.1). Classification (GTDB taxonomy): domain Bacteria; phylum Bacillota; class Bacilli; order Lactobacillales; family Streptococcaceae; genus Streptococcus; species Streptococcus marimammalium. Next base: position 57,723 of record NZ_KB904360.1, on the reverse strand, counting down.
AGACACCCAAAAGCTTAGCCTAGCTTCACAAAAAAAGAGGAGTATTATCTTTAATAAACAGACAGTTTCAACAGATCGTGAAATATTAAAGATACCTGAAAGTGTTCATTTAAAAGAAAGTCTGACAATAACTTTTAGTCAGACTGGAGGGAATTCATCTTTAAAGAAAATTATCTTTGAAACAGACCATCAGATGATTAAATATCAATTATATATAGGGAGTGGAAAATATAAAAAAGACATTGAAAGCCTACATTCTCCTTGAAAGTTTGATAGCTCTATCCTTATTGGTTATGGTGACAACTCTTATTTTAGGAGAACTCAGTAAAGATAGTCAAAGAATCAAAGACAACATTAAGCAAGAACAAATTTTAAATGTTGCTAGTATGCTAATTCAGATCAACCAAAGTGAGATAACAGTTGATGGAATAACCGTTACCGTCAAAGAAACATCTAGTAGTATAAGAGTCTTTCATGAGGGAGAGGAAGTGATGTCAGTTGCTGAAAAATAATGTTAAAGCCTTCACTTTATTAGAATGCCTTGTATCTCTTTTAGTTATTGCAGGAAGTTTGACTATTTATCAAGGACTCACAAAAAGCCTGAATAGTCACATCACTCACCTTTTGATACATGATGATGAAGAGTGGTTACTATTTTGTCAACAATTACGAAAAGAGTGGGAGGGTAGTCATTTTGACAGGATAGAAAATCAAAAATTATACCTCACTAAAAATCAGAAAGCATTAGCCTTTGGGAAGTACAAAAAAGATGATTTTAGAAAAACAAGTGCTAGTGGTCGAGGTTATCAGCCCATGATTTATCAAGTCAAAGAAGTAATATTTGAAAAAAAACAACAAATTGTCAGCTTAAAACTAACTTTTAACGATGGGAAAGAAAGGAGTTTTGTCTATGCTTTTAAAGAAAAAAGTTAAGGCAGGTATTCTCATCTATGCTCTTCTTATTTCAACAATTTTTGCCACTCTTTTACAATTTTACTTAGGACGAGTTATTGCCAGTCAAAGACAGCACCAAGCTCAAATCAGTCAAAGTCAGTCTTATTTAATGGCACATATGACTGCTAGAATAGCTAGTAAAGATATGGGTCAACTCATCTTTAAAGAAGGACAAACAAGCTACAAAAAAACAAAAGAGAATATCGCCATCCAAGTGCAACTGACAAATCATCAGACTTTTTCCTACACTTTTTTGACCTCCTCTTTAGAGAGTCGCCAAAAAACGAAGTAAGCCAGAAAAGGCTTTCTTTTCTTTTGTCTTTATTTTTGATATGATTAGACAAGGAGGAAAATATGAATTTCGAGACTATTGAACAAGCCTTTCATCTCATTTGGGAGAACACACAGCTCCTTTCAAATCAATTGAAGACAAGTCTTTATGATGCTTTAATTGAGCAAAATGGGTATTACTTAGAAGGCAAAGAAGAAACACCAACTATCAAAGAAAATAATAGCAAGCTTCACCATTTATCTCTAAGTAAGGAAGAATGGCGCAAAACTTTTGAATACCTCTTTATCAAAATCAATCAATATGAAAAATTACAGACCAACCACCAATTTACACCAGATGCTATTGGTTTTTTGATTTTGTTTTTAATGGAAACACTGACAGCTGATAAGCCACTAACAGTGATAGAAATGGGAAGTGGGACAGGTAATCTTGCTCAGACTATCATCACTAATAGTAAGAAAGAACTCACTTACTTGGGAATTGAATTAGATGATTTATTAATCGATTTAGCAGCCAGTATTTCTGAAATTATCGACTCATCAGTGAGTTTTTTCCAAGCAGATGCCGTTCGTCCTCATATTTTAAAAGAAAGTGATGTGATTATCAGTGATTTACCAGTAGGCTATTACCCTAATGATGCTATTGCTTCAAGGTATCAGGTGGTAGCCAAAGAAGGTCATACCTATGCCCATCATTTGATGATGGAACAAGCTGTTAAATACCTTAAAGAAGATGGCGTTGCTATTTTTTTAGCACCTGTAAATCTTTTAACGAGTAAGCAGAGGGATTCTCTAAAGCATTGGTTGATAGATGCGGTGGATTTATTAGGGGTCATCACCTTACCAGAAAATATTTTTGGAAGTAAAGAAAATGCTAAGTCACTTTTTCTAATGAGAAAAAAATCTCATAAAAGTATCAAAACATTTGTTTATCCGATATCGGATTTGCAAAATAAAGAAAGTCTTGTTGATTTTATGGGAAATTTTAAAAAATGGGTTAAAGACCATTACAATTAAGTTAAATTTTGCTATAATGGAACAATAGAAAGAAAGGCTTTATTGAGGTGAATTATGTCAAAAACGATTGCAATTAACGCTGGAAGTTCAAGTCTTAAATGGCAACTTTATAGAATGCCAGATGAAGAGGTATTAGCAAAAGGGGCTATCGAGAGAATTGGTAAATCAGATGCTATCTCTACTGTAAAATATGGAGATAAAAAAGAAGAAGAGATTCTTGAAATCCTAGACCATACAGAAGCAGTTAAATTACTACTTTCTGATCTTAAAAAATATGGTATCATCCAAGAATTTGAAGAAATTACAGGCGTTGGTCATCGTGTTGTGGCTGGTGGAGAAGACTTTAGTGATTCTGTTATTTTAGATGATGCAGCTATTGAAAAAGTGGCTGAACTTGCCAAATTGGCACCTCTTCATAATGGTGCAGCTGCTGATGGGATGAGAGCATTTAAGAAATTATTGCCAAACATTACGAGTGTAGCTGTCTTTGATACCGCTTATCATTCAAGTATGCCGGAAGTGGCTTACCGCTACCCAATTGCTGAAAAATACTACACTGACTTTAAAGTTCGTAAATACGGAGCACACGGAACAAGTCATTTCTATGTTTCAAGAGAGGCAGCAAGACTTTTAGGGAAACCCGTTGACGAGCTGAAAATCATTACCGCTCATATCGGAAATGGTGTTTCAATCACCGCTAACTTATATGGTAAGAGTGTTGATACTTCAATGGGATTCACACCTCTAGCTGGACCAATGATGGGAACTCGTTCTGGAGATATCGATCCAGCTATCATTCCTTACTTGGTTAATGAAGTATCAGAATTAAAAGACGCTGCTGCAGTTATTAATATGCTTAACAAAGAGTCAGGTCTTGCTGGTGTTTCTGCTCTTTCAAATGACATGCGTGACATTGAAAATGCTAAAGAAAATGGCGATGAAAAAGCAACTCTTGCATACGAGATGTTTGTTGATCGCATTAAGAAATTCATCGGACAATACCTAGCTGTTTTAAATGGTGCAGATGCCATTGTCTTTACTGCTGGTATGGGTGAAAATGGTACAGAAATGCGTCAAGACATCATTGATGGTCTCTCATGGTTTGGTTTAGAACTTGACCCAGAAAAAAATGTCTTTGGGAACCATGGTATCATCTCAAGCGAGAAGTCTCGTGTGGCTGTTTTGTCAGTTCCAACTGATGAAGAATTGATGATAACACGTGACGTGGAACGCTTGAAAAACCAAAATAAGTAAGAAAATTAAGGAAGTCGTTAGGCAACTAACGGCTTTTTTGTTGCTGATAAAAAGCATAAATACCCGTATAAAACGCGCTTAAAAAAACCATTTTATGGATAATCATACTGATTAAAGCAAGAATTGTCTAATACTATAGTGCTATCAAAGCCAAATTGCAAAACAAGTTTTTTTCAAATAACAAGTCAATTATTCTTGAAATATCATCAGTGAAAAGGCTCTAAATATGGTATAATATAAAAAAGTATAAAGATACGGGAAGATGTCATGGCAAAAACTATCTAAATCTCCATCCATTACCTTTTTTCTAATTATAAGTGAACAAATGGTACCATTACTTTTGTTAGTGAATACAGAGATAAAAAATAAATGAAAAAGATGTTAGTGATGCAAATTTTGATACATCTGAGTTTAAATATAGTATATCTATTAAATAATTTGAAAACATATAAAGGAAGTGACTGTGTATGAAACATTTAAAAAACAAATATATCATTTTTAGTGCAACAGGCTTAATTGTAGTTGCTCTAATACTAGGGTATCTCTGGATGAAAGCAAGCAGAGAAAATGACATGGTGAAATCTGATGCAATGAAGTCTGCTAAAGTGTTAAGTGATTTAGCTGACAATAAAGATGATAACGCAGAAGATAGTACTGATGTTGACATAGAAAAAGGAATTCCCAAAGAGATACAGGGAACATGGTTTGTAGAACTTAATAACTCTACACCTATGTATTTAGAGTATGATGAAGATGGTAAGGTGACAGAGTATTCCTACGTTGATGGTGTCAGAGAGGCAAAAGAATTCCAGCTGACTGGTGTTGCTAAAGTGACAGACCATGCATACCGATTTGTCATAGAAGACAATGCAAATAATTTCCACTTGTTTGCAAAGCCAGGTTTAGGTGGAGCGTATTTGAAAAAAACTGATAGAGCTAACAAAACAAAGCGTATAGACATAGGTGTATACTTAGACAATGGCAATATCTATCCACAGATATGGGTTGTTAAAGATGGTTTGAGCGCTGAAAAAATTTATAAAAATGGTGGTAATATAAAAGGTGTTAAGTATTACGGAGACATTCCATACTATGAAGACAGGACATCAACCGATGATGTTAACATTGGAAATACCATTAAGCAGAAAAATCTGACCACTGATGAAGTGAACACTTGGGCGATTAACATTTATCTTTCTCAATACAATGATAGAGATGTCAGCTATAATGATGTTCATGCAGAAAGTGAGATGCTGTCTGATGGTTTAGTGTACATCACAATCACCGATATGTATCATCGTGTTAACTCTCCTGATGGTATTCATACAAATCCTAGATGGACCAAATATCGTGTCAATGCTGATGGTTTTTTAGAGATGGAAGTGCATTGGGGTGCAGGTGATTGGTCTGTAGTCAGCACTAACTATTTGGAATAAGTTGGGATTATCTGGATCTACTTGGTTAATGAGCTATTGAAAGTGGGGAGGTAGGAGAGAATCGTTATGGGTATGTTAGAAGCAGTTTCTTTAAGAATACTGTTTGAAGAGACTTTTGAAGTCCAGCAAATCATATATCAAATAATAAACTCACAAGATTTTAATCATTATGAGTTATATACTGGATTGATTCCCTTTCTTTCTTCTATAGTAGATGGACTAATAGAGAAGTTGAAATTAAAAAAAATTGAATTTACTAATATAGGAAGCGTTCCTTTTGATAAATTTGTTAAATATACTAGAGTAAGTATTAAATTATATTCTGATAAAATGCCGAATAAAGCCAATAAAAAATTAAAAAAAGAGGGATATGAAAGATTACGAATTTTAAAAACAGATTATAATTTTTTTCAGAAATCATATGTAAAAAGTTTTGGATAACCGGATTTAGGAGTTTTTAAAATTAATGGTTTTCATTATGCAAATACTAGTCAATTGAGTATTTATTTGTCAAAATTTTTTGCTATTTCTGACAATTCTTCGTTAAATAAGCAGATGGTAGAGTTGAATAATTTTTTAAGAATTTATGTTGAAAATTTATCCTCTCTTGTTTTTTCTGTAATAGGTTGTCTTGAAAAAAATCATCAGAGTATAATAACGAATTATTTGAAATCATGGACACTAGATTTATTGATAACATTCTTTCAAAAAGGGAGGCATCAAAAGAAAGCTAGTTATGCCAATATTGAAAAGCAAAGCCAAGATTTACTGACTATGCTAAGGCAGCTCAAAGGCACAACACCGAAAGCACAGACAGAGTTTGACAACTTTTTGAAAGAGTTTAAGCGATAATCAAAACTGTTAGAGTTATCTAACAGTTTTTTCAGTCTTTATATCTTGACAAAATAGTATTTGGCGATTATACTATTAATGTAAAGTAAACTATACATTTCAGGTGATAGAAAGACAAGCGATGAAAACGAGAATTCAGGAGCTGAGAAAGGTGCGAAAACTCAGTCAAGCAGAACTAGCAGAATCTTTAGGTGTCACGCGCCAAACGATTATCTCTCTTGAGAGGGGGAAGTATACGGCATCTTTAGAATTGGCTTTTAAGATTGCCAAATTTTTTAACCAATCGATTGAGGATATTTTTTTATTTGAGGAAGACGAGGATTAACAATCTCTTTAATGAGTTATTTTTTAGGGATTATCACTATCAGCCTTTATCAAAGGTATTTGCTTGGCAATAAGAAAATTTTAATGCTTTTTTTATCAAGTTTGCTGACGAACGTCAGTCCTATCTTCAAAATTTGGTAGCTCAAATCACCCAAATCATTGCAACCCTCTTCCCCAGCGTTTTAGTTTTTACAACCATTTTTATCTCGCTACTTCTATCTAGTTATTACAGATAACTATTATCATCATTTAGGTATATAATATTTTACTCATCAAATTATTATTAGAAAATTACTTTAAGGAGTTACTATTAGAAAATGAATAAATTAAAATCAATTGCCTTTGGCGTACTTGTTTTATTACTTTGGGTAGGTGTTCTTCTTTTAGGACAGATACCGATTGGCTTTTTTGTTGGTGTCAATGAATTAGCAAATAGTGAGTTTGATCTTTTTCAGATTATTATGACTATTTTGATACAGTTAGCGACTATTTTTGCCTTTCTTTATTTTGCTGTTAAAAAGCAATTTATCTCACTTAAAGAAAAACTATCCCCCATCATAACTATCCTTGTTGTTGCTATTGGTTATCCAATGATATTACTTGGTAGTATATTAGGTAGTCTTTTAATATCTTCTGAAGGACAGGTTACAACCAACAATCAGCAACTTATCCTCGATTTAATTAGTCGTGTACCGATGCCTGTCATGTTTGTCATGATTGTCCTTGCAGCACCTATCATGGAAGAGCTTTTGTTTAGAAAGTTTTTACCCTATTATCTTTTTAAAGATAAACCAACTCTTGGTTTAGTCGTTGGTGGTCTTTTGTTCACTTTATTTCATATGCCGACAGACTTTGGTAGTTTTATTATCTATGGGTTAATGAGTAGTGTTCTAACTTTTGTGGTTTATAAGACCAAGAGAATTGAATACAGTATCTTACTACATTTTTTCAATAATCTGATTGCCTTTTTATTGATTTTTTTGAATATGGGTTAGGCTTTTTGCTAAACGAAAAAAACATTTGAGAAAACCTCAAATGTTTTTATGTTTTCTTAGTAGCCTTTAATCGTATTAACTGTTGATCGATCAAGACGTTTGATGATGGCTTGCAAGTAGGCTTGTGCTTCTAGGAAGTCATCCATAGCATAAAGTGTTTGGTGAGAATGGATATAGCGAGCACAAACACCAATGGTTGTAGACGGAATTCCACCATTTTTTAGGTGAGCTGCTCCTGCATCTGTGCCACCTTTTCCTGTGTAATACTGATATTTAACACCAGCAGACTCAGCAGTATCAAGGAGGAAGTCACGCATGTCTTTGAGCATGATGTGGCCTGGATCATAGAATCGAATCAGAGTACCCTCACCGACTTTACCTTGGTCACCGTAAACATCACCTGCTGGAGAGCAATCAACAGCAAAGAACAATTCGGGGTCAAATTTGGTTGTTGCAACATGGGCACCACGAAGCCCAACTTCTTCTTGAACATTGGCACCAGCAATGAGGCTATTTGACAATTTGGTATTTTTTAGGCTTTCTATAAGTTCAGTTACCATTAAAACACCGTAACGATTATCCCAAGCCTTACTGATAATATTTTTTTGGTTAGCAGTAAGAATAGTTTCAGAAGCCGGGACAATAATATCACCAGGGGTAATATCAAACGCTTCAGCTTCTTTTTTATCAGTAAAACCAGCATCAAAAATAATATCTGACACTTTAGGCAGACTAGATGCACCACCTGATTCTCTTAAGAGATGTGGAGGAACTGATCCGGAAATTAAAGGAATGGCTTGTCCATTTCTTGTGTAGAGGGTGAAGCGTTGTGAGCTAATCACAAGCGGATTCCAACCACCGATTGGAACGACACGTAGGGTACCATCTGATTTAATCTCACTCACCATAAAACCAACTTCATCCATGTGAGCAGCCACCATTATGCGTGGAGCATCAGTTATTTGACTATTTTTGATACCAAAAATACCACCCAGACCATCTGTTTCTACATTATCAACGAGTGGTGTTATTTTTTGACGTAAAAAGTGACGGATATTGTGTTCATAGCCAGCAATCCCATCTAATTCAGTGACTTCCTTAATTTTATTAAATAAACTTGTCATATTTACCTCATTTCTATAGTTTCTATTATAGCAAAAATTAAAAACATTTTAAGCATAAAAATTAAAAGAATTATGTTAGAATATAAGATATGAATAAAAAGAAATTTTGGTTATCCACAGGCTTATTATTGGGGACACCAGCATTTTTAGGTATTGCCGCTTTTTTAGGCCATAAAAAACAAGTTAAGAATCAAAAAACGGAATCTGAGATTTTGGGTGAAGTTCGTTCTTTTTTTGCTTCTTTTGGTGTCATTAAGGTGGTTTATATCAGTTCATTTAACCCTGCTAAAAAAGAAGCACAAGGGGGAGTTGTTTTTGATGATGACATCACCTTTTTCTTTCATTATCTAGAAGGGGATATTAATTATAAGGAGAGTGAACAATGATTATTCCAAAATCATTAGAAGATATCGCAACATTAGTAGAAGGACCTGATAAAGTAGTATTATTTTTCACTGCTAACTGGTGTGGAGACTGCCGTTTTATCCATCCAACTATGCCTGAAATTGAAGCAGAAAATGATTCATTTGTGTTTGTAGAAGTAGATCGTGATAAATATATGCCATTGGCACAAAAATGGGATATTTTTGGTATTCCAAGTTTCGTTGCTATTCAAAATGGTAAAGAATTAGGACGACTTGTTAATAAAAATCGTAAAACAAAAGAAGAAATCAATCAATTTTTAGCAAGTCTAGGCTAAGGAGGACATATGATTTTCACTTATAATAAAAACCATGTCGGCGATGTCTTGATGGTTATTGTAGGAAATGATAATGGTAAGTCTGTTGCTGTTGAGAGAAAAGGGCGTGTGGCACGCGTCTTTTTACAAGATACCAAGAAAACAGTAGCATGGAATATTTTTGATGCTTCAGAAGTGATAGCGATTGAAGGCAATGGTCAAATCACGCTTTCTGATGTTGAATTAGCTGCATTTAATCAAGAAATAGCAAAAGCTGGTTTTTCTGAATCTTTAGAAAATCCTCAAGAACCAAGTTTTGTTGTTGGTGAAATTGTAGCTATGGAAGCTCATCCTGATAGTGACCACCTCAATATCTGCCAAGTGAAAGTTGCTGCAGATAAAGAGATTCAAATTGTTGCAGGGGCACCAAATGCTCGCACTGGTCTTAAAACGATTGTTGCCCTAGATGGTGCAATGATGCCAAATGGCAGTCTTATCTTCTCAGGAAAACTAAGGGGTGAAGATAGCTTTGGGATGATGTGCTCACCACGAGAATTAGCCCTACCTAATGCGCCACAAAAAAGAGGCATTATCGAATTAGATGATAGTGCCATCATTGGTGAAGCCTTTGATATTAAAAAACACTGGCAGTAAAAGAATATAAGAAGATAAAAAGAGAAGATGAAAAGTCTTCTTTTTTCTTTTTTAAAGAATGATAGGATAGATGTGAGTTAAAATTTATATTGTATTTTTCTAATTTTATTTCGAATAAAGAGATAAGGAGGAAGATAAATGTTTAATAAAGTCTTAATGATTGGCAGATTGACTGCCACACCCGAACTTGTCACGACACCCAATGATAAGAGTGTCACAAGAGCAACTTTAGCTGTTGGTAGACGTTTCAAAGGAAAAGATGGTGAAAGAGAAACTGATTTTATCTCCGTTGTTGTCTGGGGGAAACTAGCAGAAGTTTTAGTCAGCTATGGGACAAAAGGTAGCCTTATTGCTGTCGACGGTGAGTGGCGTACAAGAAAGTATGACAAAGATAAGGTGACCCACTATGTTAGTGAACTTCTATGCTCGTCCTTTCAATTGTTAGAAAGTAAAACTCAGCGTGCTATGCGTGAAAACAATATCTCCACTGACATTGCTGACCTTGTCTTGGATGAGGAAGAACTTCCTTTTTAAAAAATTCGAAAAAGTAATCATAGAGATTGCTTTTTTCTTGACTATTTTTGACCAAGTGATACAATAAGAGGTAGCATTAGCACTCAACGTATAAGAGTGCTAATAAAATATTTTCGGAGGTACTATATGTTAAAACCATTAGGCGATCGTCTGGTCGTAAAAGTAAGTGAAGAAAAAGAAAAAAAAGTTGGTGGCTTTGTTATTGCCGGTGCTAGTCAAGAAAAAACAAAGACAGCAGAAATTATGGCTGTTGGTGATGGTGTCAGAACACTTAATGGTGAACTTGTTGCACCAAGTGTTCAAGTTGGTCAAACTATTTTAATGGATAGTTTTTCTGGAACAGAAGTCAAGTATAATGACCAAGATTTAGTTATTGTTCGTGAATCAGATATTTTAGCAATTGTAGAATAAGGAGAAACTCATGGCAAAAGATATTAAATTTTCAGCTGACGCACGTGCTAGTATGGTACGTGGCGTTGATATTTTAGCAGATACTGTTAAAGTAACACTTGGTCCTAAGGGACGTAATGTGGTTCTTGAAAAATCTTTTGGATCCCCGCTTATTACTAATGATGGGGTCACTATCGCAAAAGAAATTGAATTAGAAGATCATTTTGAAAATATGGGTGCAAAACTTGTTTCAGAAGTTGCTTCTAAGACTAATGATATTGCAGGAGATGGAACGACAACAGCCACAGTTTTAACTCAAGCTATTGTCCGTGAAGGATTAAAAAACGTGACAGCAGGTGCCAATCCAATTGGTATTCGTCGTGGGATTGAATCAGCCGTTGCTGTTGCAGTAGAAGAACTGCAAGCTATTTCTCAAGAGGTTAAAAACAAAGAATCCATCGCTCAAGTAGCTGCTGTATCGTCTCGTAGTGAAAAAGTCGGTGAATACATCAGTGAAGCGATGGAGCGTGTTGGTAAAGATGGTGTTATCACTATTGAGGAATCAAAAGGAATGGCAACAGAACTTGAAGTGGTCGAAGGAATGCAATTTGATCGTGGTTATTTATCCCAATATATGGTTACTGATAACGAAAAAATGGTTGCAGACCTTGATAACCCATTTATTTTAATCACTGATAAGAAAATTTCTAACATTCAAGATATTTTACCTCTTTTAGAAGAAATTCTAAAAACTAGTCGTCCTCTTCTTATTATTGCTGATGATGTTGATGGGGAAGCTCTTCCAACTCTTGTTTTAAACAAGATTCGTGGAACATTTAACGTGGTAGCTGTTAAAGCACCAGGCTTTGGTGATAGAAGAAAAGCTATGCTTGAAGATATTGCTATTTTAACAGGTGGTACTGTCATCACTGAAGATCTTGGTCTAGAATTAAAAGACGCGACAATGGATGCTCTTGGTCAAGCAAGCAAAGTATCAATTGATAAGGATAATACAGTCATTGTTGAGGGTGCAGGTGATTCAAATGCAATTAGCAACCGAGTTAATATGATTAAATCTCAATTAGAAACGACTACATCTGATTTTGACCGTGAAAAATTACAAGAACGCCTAGCTAAACTAGCTGGTGGTGTAGCAGTTGTTAAAGTTGGTGCTGCTACAGAAACTGAGTTAAAAGAGATGAAATTACGCATTGAAGATGCTTTAAATGCAACACGAGCTGCTGTTGAAGAAGGTATTGTTGCTGGTGGAGGTACTGCTCTTGTTAACATTATCGAAAAAGTTGCTGCTATTGAACTGACTGATGATGCAAACACTGGACGTAATATCGTTCTTCGTGCCCTTGAAGAACCAGTTCGTCAAATTGCATATAATGCTGGTTACGAGGGTTCAGTTGTGATTGATAAGCTAAAAAATAGTCCTGTTGGCATTGGTTTTAATGCTGCCAACGGAGAATGGGTTAACATGATTGAAGCCGGAATTATTGACCCTGTGAAAGTAACTCGCTCAGCTCTTCAAAATGCTGCTAGTGTAGCAAGTCTTATTTTAACAACAGAAGCTGTTGTTGCTAATCAACCAGAACCAACAAGCCCTACCCCAACAATGGATCCTTCAATGATGGGTGGCATGATGTAAAATAGAAACCCTTGTTTATCAAGGGTTTTTATTTGTTTTAAAAATACTTTTTAGAGAAAAGAGAAAGAAAAAGTTTGTTTTTCGAATAAATTAATGAAGGACATTGAATATTAGTTATCAAAGTTTAATTTTTTGGTAAAAAAGAAGGTTTTTCCTGCTAATACCACTATTTGGCTTTCTTCTTATAGCCTAAATTTGTTATAATGAGAGTAAATATGATAACATTATCAATGTTATACTAAACAAAGGAGATGAAAATGGAAACTATTAAAATGTTTCTCAAAATGAAAAAGGTTAAAATTAGTTTAATCATCACAGCTGTTTCTATCTTAATATTAGGGATAATTGGCTTTTCCTATTATTCCAAAGAAGCAAGTATTGATCGATACGTTTCAGCTAGAACTAAAGATGGTGATGTGTTTGAAAATATTAAACCTTATATTGTCTGGGCAGATGACAATACTATTATCTCAATGAATGATGCTAAATATACAACGTTCACAAAGTTAGAAAATAAAAAAGAAAAAGAAGCTTTAAAAAAAGAGCTACAAGAAGCAGACGAAACAGCCAATTTCTACGTCAAAAGTGTTGGCAGTAAATTTGGTATTTTTCCAGACTATAAGATAGCTGTCAAACCAATGTCACTAACAATTAAAACTAACGTTAATAAGATGGATATTTTATTAAATGATAAAAAAGTTGTTCAAAGTAACAGTGATAATTATAGTGTGACTCTTGATAAATTACCAACAGCAGATTATACAGCTTCTATCAGTGGTTTTTATAAAGGGAAAAAAGTTGACATTAGTAAAAGCTATGATGGTAAAGAAACTGTTATTGATTTAAGTGTACTCTTTAAAACCTTTAAGGTTAAAAGCAATATCACAACGGGAGAACTCTATTTTGATGAAAGACGAATTGGCAATTTGAAAAATGGGGAATTTGATGTTTCTGAATATCCAACATCTGATTCTGTAGATGTTTACGTCAAAAAGCAATTTCCTGATGGGGATTTGATATCTAATAAAGTTGCTATGAATAGTATTGAAGATAATGTTGTTGTTGAATTAAATAGTGACAAAGCTCTTGATGTTGAAAAAGCAGGTCAGGTTTTGGTGGACTCCTTCAATAAATTGCTAATCTATTACAGCAGTGCTCAAGATGCTTCTGATATTAAAACTATTTTTGAAAATGGTGCTAATAACGACTATTATAAATTGTTAAAAGAAAGTATCAAAGCTAAAACACAAAGCGACTCTAGGAGAGCCTCTAGTTTATCAATTCCAGAAATTGTAATTAACCATGTCACTCAAGTAGGAGTTGATAGTTACGCATTAAACTATTCAACCACTTATGATTACTATTATGATGAATCAACAGATCCACAAAATGGAACAACTGGACATCTCTATCAAAGATTAACTGGTGAAGCTATCATCAAGGTGGCTAAAGACGGTATGATTTTTGCTAAGAGTGGGCATGTTCCATTAGCTGTAATCAGTGAGAACAATCAAGTCAAAAGACCTGGTATTTTCCCTAAACATCTCATAGGAACATGGCAAATCAAGGATAAAGATTATACAGCAACACTAACCTTTGCAGAAGATGGAACGGTTTCTAAGAAAACCGTCTTTAATGATAAGAATAAAAAAGATGAAGTGGGTACTGCTAGAGTAGAAGAACTTATCGAAACTGGTGAAAACACCTATCGCTTTATGTATACTTCTGAATCAGATGTTACTACTTTCACAATTTTATCTGGTTTAGGCGGTGTTAATATCGTCTATGATTATGGTATTATCATCAAGGAAAATGAAATTAATCTGGTTATTTGGTCAGGTTCAAAAGACCAAGCCATTGATTACTCGCAAGGCTATATCAGCCCTAAGATGACTAAGATTAACTAAGTTATTAGATAAAACTCAAAAAGGGCTCGCCTAGGCAAGTCCTTTTTGAAAAGTTTTTGAATCTCCTTTAATACAAATTTCTTCTAATGTTAAAGGATGTCTAAAACGTAGTTGGTAAGCATGAAGCATTAAACGGTTATTTGATTTTTTAGGGCTATATAAAGGATCACCAACGATTGGATAGTGGTGATAAGCAAGATGGACTCTAATTTGATGTGTTCTTCCCGTTTCCAACTGACATCTAACAAGTGTTGTCTTTGGGAAATACTGAAGAGCTTTAACAATTGTTAGAGCTATTAGTCCATTTTGCTCATCTACTACTCGTTTTCGCCTATCATGTCTGTGGCGTCCTATTTTATCTGTAAAAGACATAGTTGTTTGTGGAAATTGATTGAAAACTAGGGCTAGATAGTCACGCTTAATCTTTTTTTGCTCTAATAAACGATTTAAAATGGGTAGAATAAAAGGGTTTTTAGCGAACAGGACAAGTCCGCTTGTTTCCATGTCGAGACGATGAACAACATAACAAGCATGCCCAACATAGGCAGAGACATGATTAAGCAGAGCTATTTCAGCTGGTTCATTGCCATGAGTTTTCATTCCTTCGGGTTTGTTAACAATAATGAGGTGTTCGTCTTCATACAGGCAATCAATAAGCTCTTTTTGTCCAAATGGAATTATTTTTTCAGGATAATCCTCTTCATCAAACAATAAGACAATTTGATCTCCCTTTTCAACTAATTCTTGCCAATGAACTGGCTTACCGTTTATGAGGATATTTTTTTTCAGACGTAAAAAGTGACGAATTTTTCTAGGAATTAAGCATTTTTCTTCCAATAGTTCTTTGACGGTCACTTGTCCATAGTGGTTAGTAAATGATATTTTTAAAGTCATGGTCTTATTATACCATCTTCTTAATTTTTTCTTAAGCATGACTCGTTGAAAAATGATTCTTACCAAAGAAACATAAAGACAATTTTATTATGACGATTTTCTTAGAAATTGCTATAATGTGGGTATGACTATTTTAGATTTATTAAAGAAAAAATTTTTCCTAGATAATGAGCAAACATTATCTGAGCAAGAAATGGCAGAAGAAAAAATAATTGAAGAAGATGAGATACCACCAAAAAACGAGTTTTATGAAAGGAGAAACTCTTATCAACGTAGTAGTTCCGTTTCACATGAAAAAACGAAGAAAAAAGGATTTTTTCATCGCTTTCAATTGTCGCCAAATAATCCAATTAGAAAGTTTTGGCATCGCTATAATTTGACAAAAATAATGATTATTGCTTTTTCAACTCTGATTTTACTGACTTGTGGCTATTTGTTTTATCTTGCAAAAACTGCTAATGTATCAGACCTTCAAAGTGCTTTAAGAGCAACAACTGTTATTTATGATCGTAAAGGCGAGTATGCAGGAACCCTATCAGGGCAAAAAGGGAATTATGTAGAACTTGATGCTATTAGTGATGATTTAGAGAAGGCTGTCATTGCGACTGAGGATAGAAGTTTTTATGAAAATAATGGAATTAACTTCCAAAGAACTTTCCTTGCTGTTTTAACATTGGGTCGTTCAGGAGGTGGTTCGACCATTACTCAGCAATTAGCAAAAAATGCTTATCTTACACAAGATCAAACAATTAAGCGAAAAGCGCGTGAATTTTTTCTAGCACTCGAATTGACAAAAAAATATAGTAAAGACGATATTTTAACCATGTATCTCAATAATTCTTACTTTGGGAATGGTGTTTGGGGTGTTGAAGATGCTAGTCAGAAATATTTTGGCGTCTCTGCCAGTCAGCTTACTCTTGATGAGGCAGCTACCCTAGCAGGGATGTTAAAAGGGCCTGAAATATACAATCCCTATTATTCTATTGAAAATGCAACCAATCGACGAAATACAGTTCTTCAATCCATGGTTTCTGCTGGTAAACTTGAACAAATTGTTGCAGATGAATACATGGCTATAAATATGGAAAGCCGTCTAAACGATACTTATGAAGGAAAAGTTGATGATTATAGATACCCATCATACTTTGATGCTGTTATTAATGAAGCCATTTCTGAATATGGTTTAAGTGAAAAAGATATTGTCAATAATGGTTATAAAATCTATACTACTTTAGACCAAAATTATCAAATTGGGATGCAAGAAACCTTTAATAACGATACTTTATTCCCCACTTCTTATGTCGATGGCACAAGTGCTCAAGGCGCGAGTGTTGCTCTTGATCCAAAAGATGGAGGGGTGCGAGGTCTTGTAGGACGTGTTAACAGCTCAGAAGAAATGATTTTTAGGAGTTTTAATTATGCTACACAAGCTAAAAGAAGCCCAGCATCAACCATTAAACCTTTAATGGTTTATTCCCCAGCAATTGCTTCAGGCTGGGAACCTGAAAGAGAATTACCAAATATAGTTCAAGATTTTGATGGGTATACCCCGCATAACTATGGTGGCTTTGAATCAGATCCTATACCAATGTATCAAGCCTTAGCAAATTCTTATAATATTCCTGCTGTTTATACACTCAAAGAATTGGGTATCAATAAAGCCTTTTCTTATGGTAAAAAATTTGGACTAAATTTATCAAAAACTAATAAGGAGTTGGGGGTGGCTCTTGGTTCAGGAGTATCCAGCAATCCATTAGAAATGGCTCAAGCTTATGCTGTTTTTGCAAATAATGGTGTCATGCCAAAAGCTCATCTAATAACGAGAATTGAAACAGCTAGTGGCACCGTTATAAAAGAGTTTAAACCAACTTCAACAAAGGTATTAAATCAATCAGATGCCAAAAAAATGACCAGTATGATGCTTGGAACTTTTTCAAATGGTACAGGTATCAATGCTAATGTTTATGGCTATACTTTAGCTGGAAAAACAGGAACAACAGAAGCAGACTTTAATCCTGATTTAGCAACAGATCAATGGGTTATTGGCTATACGCCAGATGTTGTTATAAGTCAGTGGATTGGTTTTGATAAACCTGATGAAAATCACTATTTGAGTGATTCAAGTGCAGGAACAGCATCGACTATTTTTAGTATGCAAGCTAGCTATATCTTGCCTTATACCGAAGGAACAGCCTTTAGTGAAAGTAGTACCTATGCAGAAAATGGAATTTCTGCTATCACCAATACAGCTACTGAAGAGCAATCTCAAAGTATTATTGATAGTCTTCAAGAATCTGTTCAAGAAGCGGCAAAAAATATTAGAAGTGCTGTTGATGAGTCAGGTATTATTGAACGTGTTCAAGATACATGGCAAGATATTATTAATTATTTCAGATAACTTGCGTGAATGAAAAAATAATGATAAAATGAAATTTACGGAGGCGTTATGACTCAAAAAAAAGCAAGTCTAGCTTGCATTGATTGTGGTTCAAGAAATTATTCAATAACGATAAGCTCTACCCCAAAAACAACTAGACTAGAAGTTAATAAATTTTGTAAACATTGTGCTCACTACACATTACATAAAGAAACCAGATAAGGAGACTCTCGTGGCATTTATTAAGGGTATTTTCACATTATTAAAAGAAACAACATGGCCAAGTAGAAAAAAACGTTGGTATGATTTCATTTCTATTTTAGAATACACTGCCTTTTTTGCATTAGTGATTTTCATTTTTGACCATCTACTTTCTTTAGGGATTTTAGATTTATTAAATCGATTTTAGATTTGCAAGCCTCTAGGATTTTGTGATATAATAAAATAAACAATAAACATAAAGCCGATTCCGGCTTTTTTATTATGAAAGGAAGCGCTATGTTAGATAGTTTTGATAAAGGATGGTTTGTGTTACAAACTTATTCAGGATATGAAAATAAAGTAAAAGAAAATTTATTACAACGAGCACAAACATACAATATGCTTGAAAATATTTTACGTGTTGAAATTCCAACACAAACAGTTAATGTTGAAAAAAATGGTCAAACTAAAGAAGTTGAAGAAAATCGTTTCCCAGGTTATGTTTTAGTAGAAATGGTTATGACTGATGAGGCTTGGTTTGTTGTTCGTAACACCCCTAATGTTACTGGATTTGTTGGCTCTCACGGGAATCGTTCTAAACCAACCCCACTTCTTGAAGAAGAAATTAGATCTATCTTAATTTCAATGGGACAATCTGTTGATGTTATTGATACCAATATCAAAGAAGGTGATATGGTTCAAATTATTGACGGTGCTTTTATTGGACAAGAAGGACGTGTGGTTGAAATTGAAAATAACAAGGTTAAAATTATGCTTAATATGTTTGGTACAGAAACAGCTGCAGAATTAGAATTGTATCAAATTGCTGAGCTTTAATAGCTGATAGATATTTGAATTTAAATTAATTAACGTAAAAAGGATGACTAAGGTCATCCTTTTTAACTACTATTTTAATTGATTAATAGGATTTTTAACGTTTAGGAGTCATTGCATTTAAAACATTATACTTTTTTTGTAGGTAATAACGTGCTCCAAAAGCAACAGCTGCAACAAATAATAGCCCCATAAAAGGTAGAGGAATATTAATACTTGTTGGTAAAAAGCTTGATGAAGCAGAAACCAAGAGCCAAAGTGCCATTGCTAGTGTTAATATACCAACTGTTTTTAAAAAGCTAGGACGCTGTGATTTGGGTTTACCTGTATGACGATAAATATTATGATAAACGGCATACATAGCGCCACCCCCACCAAATCCAAGGAGAATCAGTGATAAAATACCAGTCGTTGTAGCTGCAGGATTAACAAGGCTCATAGCTGCATTAACAAAGGCGACGATAGCAATAAATAATAGAGAAGTATCTAACCACATTAGCCATGGGTTAGTATTTTTTGTTGCAGTTTCTTTTTCTTTTTGCAACGCTTCATCACTAAACTGACTAGCCCAGATTGTTGGTGCTCCAAGAAATGTTCTTGCAGGGACACCTTTTTGTTGTTGTTCTAATATTTGAGGAATGATATCCTCAAGAATAGTTTTGATGTCACCATCACTTTTACCGTCTTTAATCAATTGATTAGTTGCGATATGGATAAATTCTTGATTTTTTTTAGTAAGTTTATTAAGCATTTGCATGTATTTCTCCTATTTTTGTCGTTTAAAACCATTTTTTCCTGAAAAAGTAAATAACTACTGAGGCACTACCAATCGCAGCTAATAAAACAATTAGCCAAAAAGCTTGTGGCATATCATTTAAAGGGAGATTATTATTTTTAAAGTTCATCCCGTAGGCAGAAAATACCACCGTTGGAATATCAAGTGCCATTGTCATCAAGGCAAGAGTTTTCATAATTGTATTTTGATTGTTCGATATAATTGAAGCTGTAGTTTCTGTCATGGCATTAAGGACATTTTCATAAATCCCTGCCATCTCAATTGCCTGCTGAGTTTCAATCAAAGTGTCTTCTAATAAATCTTCATCTTCAACATATTTTTTTAAACTACTATTATGACTGGCTAATTTTTTAACAATTCGCTCATTGAATTTTAAAGAAGCTTTCAGATAGACAATCGATTTTTCAAGTTCCATCATGTCAATTAGCTGTTCGTTTCTTGTTGCTCTTTCTAATCTAGCTTCAATTCGATCTGTTTGGCGGTCAATTGTTCTTAAGGCTGATAGATAAAGCTCAGCATTACGATATAAAATCTGAAATACAAATCGAGTTTTCATGAAAGTATTGAAGTTTTTGACACGCTTACTAAAAAAAATATCAAAAAGACTTAATTCTTCTAAGCAAGTTGTAATAACAGCTGTTTTTGTAATGATTATCCCTAAAGGAATAGTGACATAATAGGTTTTGTTGTTACGCTCTTCATGGGTTGGGACGTCAACTAGAATGAGTGTATAATCATCTTCAACCGATACACGAGAAGTTTCCTCTGCATCAAGAGGTGCTCTTAAATCGGCAATATCTATGTTGAAGGCCTCAGCTAAACTAACAGATTCTTCCTGGGAAGGGTTTACCAAATTAATCCAAGCACCTGGCTCAAATGTTTTAATCTCTTCAAAATGTGTTGCTCGTGAAAGAAACATTTGTTTCATTAGTAGCCCTCCTTAATATTTTCGTGTATTGTACTATTATACTATAAATTATCAGTTTTGTGGGTAACTGATTAATAGAAATTTTGATATAATAAAGACAATGCTTTTTAAAAGCATTGTGAGATGAAAGAGAGTCTAATCATGCAAAATAAATTAATTATTCGGGGAGCACGAGCCCATAACTTAAAGAATATCGATGTTGAAATTCCAAGAAACAAATTTGTCGTGGTGACTGGTCTTTCGGGTTCTGGTAAATCTAGTTTAGCTTTTGATACCATCTATGCTGAAGGACAAAGACGTTACGTTGAGAGTTTATCTGCTTATGCGAGACAATTTCTAGGTAATATGGATAAGCCTGATGTTGATTCTATTGATGGGCTTAGTCCAGCTATTTCGATTGACCAAAAAACAACGAGTAAAAATCCAAGGTCAACAGTTGGAACAGTGACAGAAATTAATGATTATTTACGACTTCTTTATGCAAGAGTCGGAACACCTTATTGCAAAAATGGTCATGGTCCTATTAAAGCATCCTCTGTTGAAGAAATTGTTGATAAGGTATTAACTCTTCCTGAAAAAACACGAATGCAAGTTCTTGCTCCAGTTGTGAGAGGAAAAAAAGGACAACATAAGGCTATATTTAATCAAATTCAAAAAGATGGTTTTGTAAGAGTAAGAGTCAATGGTCAGATTTATGATCTTGATGATGTGCCTGACTTATCAAAGAATAAAAAACATACCATTGAAGTAGTTGTTGATCGTTTAGTTAACAAAAAAGGTATTAGAAGTCGTTTGTTTGATTCGATTGAGTCAGCACTTCATTTTTCTGATGGTTATGTAGTTATTGATACGATGGATGGCAATGAATTGCTATTTTCGGAGCACTATGCCTGTGCTATTTGCGGTTTTACAGTTCCAGAATTAGAGCCACGCCTTTTTTCTTTTAACGCTCCCTTTGGTTCTTGTTCAACTTGTGATGGATTAGGACATAAGTTAATCGTTGACATGGATTTGATTATTCCAGTTCCTCAAAAAACTTTAAGAGAAGGAGCAATTGCCCCGTGGAATCCTATTTCTTCCAACTATTATCCACAAATGCTTGAACAGGCCATGACGCAGTTTGGTATTGATATGGATACCCCGTTTGAAAATTTATCAAATGAGGATAAAGATATCATATTAAATGGTTCAAAGGGACGTGAGTTTCACTTTCATTACGAAAATGATTTTGGTGGCATACGTGATATTGATATTGCTTTTGAAGGTATTTTAACCAACATCAATCGTCGTTACCATGAAACCAATAGCGATTATACGAGAAATCAAATGCGTTCTTATATGAACGAACTCCCTTGTTCATTATGTCATGGCTACCGTTTAAATGATCAAGCGTTATCTGTCAGAGTTGGTGGCGAAAGTGGTTATCATATTGGTGAATTATCTGATTTATCGATTGAAAATCATCTGGCTATTCTTCCAACCCTACACTTAGAAAACAATGAGGCCATGATTGCTAAGCCAATTCTCAAAGAAATTACTGATAGACTGACCTTTTTAAATAATGTGGGGCTTAACTATTTGACCTTATCACGTTCTGCCGGTACTTTATCTGGTGGCGAAAGTCAAAGGATTCGCTTAGCTACTCAAATAGGTTCTAACCTAAGTGGTGTTTTGTATGTCCTTGATGAGCCTTCTATTGGTCTTCACCAAAGAGATAATGATCGCTTGATTGACAGTTTGAAAAAAATGAGAGATTTGGGCAATACCTTAATCGTGGTTGAACACGATGAAGACACAATGAAACAAGCAGATTGGTTGATTGATGTCGGACCAGGAGCCGGTGTACTTGGCGGTGAAATTGTTGCTTCTGGGACACCTAAACAAGTAGCTAAGAAGAAAAACTCAATTACTGGACAATATTTGTCAGGAAAAAAGATGATTCCAATTCCTGAGAAACGCCGTTTAGGTAATGGTCAATTTATTGAAGTAATCGAAGCAAGTGAAAACAATTTGAAAAATATCTCTGTCAGATTTCCTTTAGGTAAATTCATTGCAGTAACAGGTGTTTCTGGTTCAGGAAAATCTACTTTAGTGAACAGTATTCTTAAAAAAGCAATTGCTCAAAAACTAAATCGCCATTCTGATAAACCAGGAAAACATAAAAAAATTTCAGGGATTTCAAATATTGAACGTTTGATTGATATTAACCAAAGTCCTATAGGAAGAACGCCAAGATCTAATCCAGCAACTTATACTGGAGTATTTGATGATATCAGAGAATTGTTTGCAAAAACTAATGAAGCAAAAATTAGAGGGTATAAAAAAGGACGTTTCAGTTTTAATGTCAAAGGTGGTCGTTGTGAAGCCTGCTCAGGTGACGGTATCATCAAAATTGAAATGCATTTTCTACCTGATATTTATGTTCCTTGTGAGGTATGTCAAGGAAAACGTTATAATAGTGAAACCCTTGATATTCGCTACAAAGATAAAAATATTGCAGATGTTCTAGAAATGACTGTTGATGATGCTGTTAATTTTTTTACCAATATTCCTAAAATTGCTAGAAAAATTAAAACGATTCAAGACGTTGGTTTGGGTTATATTACCCTAGGACAACCAGCGACAACTCTATCAGGCGGAGAAGCACAACGGATGAAGCTAGCTAGCGAATTACATAAGCGCTCAACCGGAAAGAGTTTTTATATTCTTGATGAGCCAACAACTGGCCTTCATACAGATGATATCGCAAGGCTCTTAAAAGTTTTAGAACATTTTGTCGAAGAAGGAAATACTGTTTTAGTCATCGAACATAATCTTGATGTCATTAAAACAGCGGACTACATTATTGACCTAGGTCCAGAAGGTGGTGAAGGCGGAGGAACCGTCATTGCTAAAGGAACTCCAGAGGAGATTACAACATTTTCTGACTCTTATACTGGTCATTATTTGAAGGAGAAATTATATGGAAGCGAGAGTTAAAAAACTTGAAGAAAAATTAGTACAAGCTAATATCGACGCCATTCTTGTGACTAGTCAAAAAAACATTTATTATCTAACCGGATTTTGGGGTTCAGCAGGAACAGTTTTTATCAGTCAAAATCACCGTCTCTTTTTAACGGATGCTAGGTATTCTTTGATTGCTAAGCAAACGATTGAAGGCTTTGAAATTATTGAAACACGTTCCCCACTAACTGAAATCTTAAAAGTGATTGAAGGTAATAACATCAAGAAAATTGGTTTTGATAAACAAATCTCTTTTGCTTTTTATCAAACGATTAAAGAACTTTTTTCAAGGTATGATATACAGCCTTTAGATAATTTTATTGAAGAATTGAGGACTATTAAGGATACAAGTGAGATTGCTTTGATAAGAAAAGCCTGTCAGATTTCTGATCAAGCCTTTATTGATGCCCTTGATTTTATTAAACCAGGTAAAACAGAACTTGAAGTAGCTAACTTTCTTGATTTTCGTATGCGTGAACTAGGGGCTTCAGGGATTTCTTTTGAAACCATTGTTGCTTCAGGCTATCGTTCTTCTATGCCTCACGGTGTTGCTAGTCAAAAAATTATTGAAAATGGTGAAAGCTTGACCCTTGATTTTGGTTGCATTTATCAGCACTATGTCAGTGACATGACAAGAACTATCCATATTGGTCAGGTGAGTGATGAAGAACATGCTATTTATGATGTAGTTTATCAGAGTAATCAACAATTGATTGAAAAAGCTAAGGCAGGCCTTAGCTATCGAGATTATGATGGCATTGCAAGAGATGTTATTGCAAAAGCAGGTTATGGTTCCTACTTTACTCATGGTATTGGGCATGGCATGGGCTTAGATGTGCATGAACTTCCATTTTTTGGTAAAAGTGATAAAAAATTAGAAGCTGGTATGGTAGTCACAGATGAGCCTGGAATATATTTTGAAGGAAAATATGGTGTTCGCATTGAAGATGATTTATTGATATCTGAAACAGGGTGCGAAGTGCTAACCAAGGCTCCAAAAGAATTAATTGTTTTGTAGGAGGAAAAATGATGGCAGAAAAACGGTTAACCTGGCAGGATTATTTTATGGCCAATGCTGAACTCATCTCAAAACGCTCTACTTGTGATAGAGCTTATGTTGGTGCAGTTTTGGTGAAGAATAATCGTATTATTGCAACTGGCTACAATGGTGGTGTCTCTGAAACAGCAAACTGTAGTGAAGTAGGTCATCAAATGGAAGATGGTCACTGTATTAGAACTGTTCACGCTGAAATGAATGCTTTGATTCAGTGTGCTAAAGAGGGCATTTCAACTAATAATACTGAAATTTATGTCACCCATTTTCCTTGCATCAACTGTACAAAGGCGCTCTTACAAGCAGGTATCAAAAAAATTACTTATAAAACACCGTACAATCCTCATGCTTTTGCTAAAGAATTAATGGCACAAAAAGGTGTAGAATATATAGAGCATGGTGTTCCCAAATTAACTTTGGGAGGATAATACTGAGGAAAATAACAAAATAAAACTTATTGAACGATTACTAAGAGACTATTACCATAAAAATTTGAGTCAAGGCCAATTTTATGATAAAATGAGATGATAAATATAATTAATAAGAGGTAAAAAAATGATTGAAGCAAGTAAGCTTAAAGCAGGAATGACATTTGAAACAACGGATGGCAAATTGATTAAAGTATTAGAAGCTAGTCACCATAAACCAGGTAAGGGAAATACTATTATGCGTATGAAATTGCGCGATGTTCGCACTGGTTCAACTTTTGATACTAGCTACCGTCCTGAAGAAAAATTTGAGCAAGCGATTATAGAAACGCATCCAGCTCAATATCTATATCAAATGGATGGCACAGCTTACTTTATGGATACAGACAGCTATGATCAATATGAAATCCCAGTGGCTAACATTGAAGAAGAATTGAAGTATATTCTCGAGAATTCCGATGTCAAAATTCAATTTTATGGATCAGAGGTGATTGGTGTTACAGTTCCTACAACTGTTGAATTGACAGTTACCGAAACACAACCATCAATTAAAGGTGCTACTGTAACTGGTTCTGGGAAACCAGCAACGTTAGAAACTGGTTTAGTGGTTAATGTTCCTGACTTTATTGAAGTGGGTCAAAAATTAATCATCAACACTGCTGAGGGATCGTATGTATCTCGTGCTTAATTTTATTAAGCAAAGTGAAGCGATAGATATTTGAAAGGACAAATCTATGACAAATGAATCAATTGGAGAAATTGTTATTTCTCCGCGCGTGCTTGAAGTGATTACAGGTATTGCTGCTACTAAAGTTGATGGTGTTCACTCCCTTCACAATAAAAAAGTAGCAGACACTTTTAACAAAGCACATAGAGGACGTGGTGTCTATCTCAAAACTGAGGAGACGGGTGATGTGATTGCTGATCTTTTTGTTTACCTGCAATATGGTGTCAATGCTCCAGCAGTATCAATAGCAATCCAAAAAGCAGTCAAAGATGCGATATATGATATGGCAGAAATAACAATTTCTCAAGTCAACGTTCATATCGTTGGCATCGTCCCTGAAAAAGCACCAAAACCAGATATGAAATCCTTGTTTGATGAGGATTTTCTAGATGACTAATAACGTTAAGGATTCTAGAAGAGATTTAAGAGAACGTGCCTTTCAAGCTCTTTTTAGTTTAGAATATGGCAATAACATAGATGATGCTATTTCTTTTATTTATACTTATGATAAAGAACAAAAAATAGATGACAGGCAAGTGGAAATCCCAAATTTTCTTATTTCTCTTGTTAAGGGAGTAGTTGATAAACAATCACAACTTGACCAATTGATTGAAGAAAAATTAAAGACCGGTTGGACTCTTTCACGTCTAACAAAACCAGATAAAATAATCCTACGTTTAGGATTGTATGAAATTTGCTTTTTTGAGGATACTCCTGATAGAGTAGCAATTAATGAAGCAATTGAATTGGCTAAAAAATATTCTGACCTTACATCAAGCAAATTTATTAATGGTCTTTTAAATCAATTTATGACTGATAAAAAATAGACATTGGTCAATAACTTAAAGCAATTACCAATGTTCTTCTTGAAAAAGAAGTGACAGTATAGTCTCTTCTTTTTCTTTATTTTGTGTTAAAATTGTAGAAAATAGAAAGAAGGAAAGATTATGTCAGAACCGTTATTTTTAGAATCTGTTATGCAAGAAAAAATATGGGGTGGTTCTAAATTAAGAGATGTATTTGGCTATAATATTCCTAGTGATCAAACAGGTGAATGTTGGGCTATTTCTGCACATCCCAATGGTATTTCAGTTGTTAAAAATGGCCAATATGCAGGTCAAAAACTTGACTTTCTATATCATAATCACCCTAATTTATTTGGGCAACCCAAAACTTCTGTTTTTCCCTTACTAACTAAAATTATTGACGCTAATGATTGGTTGAGTGTCCAAGTTCATCCGGATAATGAATACGCGATGACACACGAAAAAGAGTTTGGTAAGACGGAATGCTGGTACATTATTTCAGCAGATGAAGGCGCAGAAATAATCTATGGTCACACCGCCAAAAATAAAGAAGAACTAGCCCAAATGATTGTAAATAAAAAATGGGATGACTTGTTGACTAAAATTCCTGTAAAAGCAGGTGATTTTTTCTACGTTCCAAGTGGAACCATGCATGCTATTGGTAAGGGTATCATGATTTTAGAAACACAACAATCAAGTGATACAACTTATCGTGTTTATGATTTTGATCGTAAAGATCAAAAAGGTCAAAAAAGAGAATTACACTTAAAAAAATCAATTGATGTTTTAACCATTGGTGTTCCAAAAAATAGTTATCCAAATACGTTGAAAACAAAACATCTGACTTCAACTCTTTTGGTAGATGAGGACTTTTTTACGGTTTACAAATGGGAAATTGATGGATCAGTGACTTTTAATCAAGTAGCACCTTATTATTTGATTAGTGTGCTATCAGGTAAAGGCAATCTCATAATTGATGAAGACATCTATCCTATTGAAAAAGGAAATCATTTTATTTTACCTTATTCGATTAAACAATGGACTTTTAGTGGAGAACAATTAGAAATTATTGCTAGTTATAGCAATGAAGAGGACTTTCCGAATGAAGAAGCTTGATATCATTTTAAACTATTGTAATAATAACCGAGATTATCATAATGGGCGCTACTATCGCGTAAAATCACATAATGATAATGTCTATAGTTTGACTATTTCTGTTCCAGGATTTTGTGGTGAAAATACACCACATCCTATGCTTAAATTTCTTTACGATGGAAAAAAAGTAGAATTCATTTCTTATGTTGATTATGAAACAAATCCGATAAAATCTTTCTTTTTTGATACGGAAAATGAAGATTTTTTTCAAAAAGAATTTGATCGATTGGTTAATGAATTTTATACTTTATTTTTTGATAAAATTAATAAAAAAACGAAACTTGAGTAGTTTCGTTTTTTTAAATGTTATTTTTAAAAATGACTTGAATTAAAATAAGTCTTTTCATTGCCTTCAAATCTTGAAATAGATTGATTAATATGATAAAATAAACCGATAAGTGTATCGAAAGGAAAGATAATGGCAAATATTATACGTAAAATTATTGAAAATGATAACGGTGAATTAAAAAAACTAGATAGAATCGCAAAAAAAGTTGAAAGTTATGAAAATGAAATGGCATCACTTTCTGATGACGCCTTAAAAGCTAAGACTGAGGAATTTAAAAAACGTTATCAAAAAGGTGAAACACTCGATGAGTTGCTTCCGGAATCTTTTGCTGTTGTTCGTGAAGCTTCAAAACGTGTTTTAGGACTATTTCCTTATCATGTTCAAATCATGGGAGGAGTTGTTTTACATCACGGTGATGTCGCTGAGATGAGAACCGGAGAAGGTAAAACTTTGACGGCAACAATGCCGGTTTATTTAAATGCTCTTTCAGGTGAAGGGGTTCATGTTGTTACTGTTAATGAGTATCTTTCTGTACGTGATGCGACAGAAATGGGAGAATTATATAGTTGGTTAGGTCTGTCTGTTGGGATTAATTTGGCAGCTAAGTCTCCTGCAGAAAAACGTGAAGCTTATCTTTGTGATATTACCTATTCAACTAACTCAGAGTTTGGATTTGATTATCTCAGAGACAATATGGTTGTTCGTAAAGAAGCTATGGTTCAACGTCCTCTAAATTATGCTTTAGTCGATGAGGTTGACTCAGTTTTAATTGATGAAGCAAGAACTCCACTTATTATTTCTGGTGCTGAGAGTGCTGAAACAAACAAATTGTATGACTGGACTGATCGTTTTGTTAAAACTCTGACAAAGGATGATTATATCATTGATGTGCCAACAAAAACTATTGGATTATCAGATTCAGGAATTGATAAGGCCGAAGAGTATTTCAATTTAGAAAATCTTTATAATATTGAAAATGTAGCTTTAACCCACTTCTTGGATAATGCACTTCGAGCTAACTTTATCATGACACTTGATATTGATTATGTGGTTAGTGAAAAAGAAGAGATTCTTATTGTTGATCAATTTACTGGTCGTACAATGGAAGGTCGTCGTTTCTCAGATGGACTACACCAAGCAATTGAAGCTAAAGAAGGTGTGCCAATCCAAGATGAATCAAAAACAAGTGCCTCAATTACCTACCAAAATTTCTTTCGTATGTATCGAAAATTGGCAGGTATGACTGGTACTGGTAAAACTGAGGAAGATGAATTTCGTGAAATCTACAACATGCGAGTTATTCCTATTCCTACCAATCGACCAATTGCTCGTATTGATCATTCTGATCTACTATACCCAACTCTAAGTTCAAAATTTAGAGCTGTAGTTGCAGATGTAAAACAACGTTATGAAAATGAGCAACCTGTTCTTGTTGGTACAGTTGCTGTTGAAACAAGTGATTTACTTTCTAAAATGCTTGTTGAAGCTGGTGTTCCTCATGAAGTATTAAATGCCAAAAATCATGCTAAAGAAGCACAAATTATCATGAATGCTGGACAAAGAGGAGCAGTAACCATTGCTACCAACATGGCTGGTCGTGGTACCGATATTAAACTTGGTGATGGTGTTAGAGAACGTGGTGGTCTTTGTGTTATTGGTACCGAGCGTCACGAAAGTCGTCGTATCGATAATCAGCTACGTGGGCGCTCTGGACGTCAAGGAGATCCCGGTGAATCACAATTTTATCTTTCACTAGAAGATGATTTAATGCGTCGATTCGGTTCAGAAAGGATTAAAAGCTTCTTTGAAAGAATGAATCTTGATGAAGAGGACACTGTGATTAAGTCACGAATGTTAACTAATCAAGTGGAGTCAGCACAAAAACGTGTTGAGGGTAACAACTATGATACTCGTAAACAAGTTTTACAATATGATGATGTTATGCGTGAACAAAGAGAAATTATCTATGCGCAACGTTACGATGTAATAACAGCTAATCGTGATCTTGGTCCAGAGATCAAGTCAATGATTAAGCGGACAATTGACCGTACAGTTGATGGTCATAGTCGTAGTGAAAGAAAACTTGCCCTTGAAGCTATTTTAAACTTTGCTCAAACTAACCTTTTACCTGAGGATTCAATTTCCTTATCAGATATTGAAAACCTTAATGATGCTGAGATTAAAAAAGAGTTATTTGAGAGAGCCGAAAAAGTTTACAGACAGCAAATTTCAAAATTACGTGATGAAGAGGCAGTCATTGAATTTCAAAAGGTATTGTTACTAATGGTTGTAGATAACAAGTGGACTGACCATATTGATGCTTTAGATCAACTACGTAGTGCTGTTGGTTTGAGAGGTTATGCTCAAAATAATCCAATCGTTGAGTATCAATCAGAAGGATTTGAAATGTTCCAAGAAATGATTGGAGCTATTGAATTTGATGTCACAAGAACTATGATGAAAGCACAAATTCATGAACAAGAACGTGAGAAAGCACCAATCCAATCACGAACAACAGCAGTTGCAAATATTTCTGCTAGAACCTCAGAAGAAAAAGAAGAACTTTCTCAATATGATTTCTCTAATGTTGGACGAAATGATAAATGCCTTTGTGGTTCAGGTAAGAAATTTAAAAATTGTCACGGACGTCAAAAGCGTAACAGTTGATTTCACAATGTTACTTTAAAAAATGATGAGAAAGAATCGCAAGTCATCACTAATGATGAGTGCGACTCTTTTTCATTAAAAAATCGTTGTACACATTAAAAGACATTTTTGTTTAGAAATAGAAAATATCAATTAATGTGTTGGAGAAAAAGATGGGAATACATCAAAAAAGTAGCAAAATAAATATTAAAGGATTAAAAAAAGCGACCACACTAACAGGTACATTTTTAAGAAAAAAACAAATAAGGGATAAAGAATTAATAAATATCATAAAAGGAAAAGACCAACGTCTTTTATTATTAATTGGACCTTGTTCATCAGATAATGAGAAAGCTGTATTAGAATATGCTAAACGTTTATCAAAACTACAAGAAGAAGTCAGTGATAAACTTTTTATAATTATGCGTGTATATACAGCAAAACCTAGAACAAGTGGAATTGGTTATAAGGGTTTAGTCCACCAACCCAATTTTCAAGGATTACCAGATTTAATCAATGGTATTAAAATGGTTAGAAAGCTTCATTATCGTGTGATTACAGAGACAGGATTAACCACAGCTGATGAGCTTGTTTATACTTCCAATTATCCATTGATTGATGATCTTGTTTCCTATCATACTATTGGTGCAAGATCAGTTGAAGATCAAGAGCATAGATTTCTTGCTTCTGGTATTGATACACCAGTTGGGATGAAAAACCCCACCTCAGGGAATCTTAATGTGATGTTTAATGGTATATATGCTGCTCAAAATAAGCAAAATTTTATTTACCATAACGAAGAGGTCGAAACAGATGGTAATCCTTATGCTCATGTCATTCTTAGAGGAGCAATCAATGAATATGGTGAGCACATCCCAAACTATTATTATGATAACTTGTTGAAAGTGATTGCTTATTATAAAGAGATGCATTTGATTAATCCTTTTGTGATAATTGATACCAATCATGATAACTCAGGAAAAAATCATCTGGAACAAATTAGAATTGTTCGCCAAACATTATTAAATCGTGATTGGAATAAAATAATTAAACAACATGTTAGAGGTTTCATGATTGAATCCTACCTAGAAGATGGACGCCAAGACAAACCAGATGTATTTGGTAAATCGATAACTGACCCTTGTTTAGGATGGAAAAAAACAGAGTTGTTAGTAAAAGAAATATACCAAACATTAGCTAATAAAGAAATCTAATAATGGTTAGATTATGGAAGGTTATTATGATTATTGGACACGGTATTGACCTACAAGATGTGACAGCTATTCAAAAAGCCTATGATAAAAATACTTCTTTTTTAAAGCGAATTCTAACCAGTCAAGAAGAAGTAGTTTTTCATCAATTTAAGGGTAAGCGTAAGATGGAATATTTGGCAGGTCGCTGGGCAGCAAAAGAAGCTTTTGCTAAGGCTTTAGGAACTGGTATTGGTAAGGTGAGCTTTCAAGATATTGAGGTATTAAATAATGTTAAAGGTGCACCTTATATCTCCAAAGCTCCTTTTGAAGGAAGGATATTTATTAGTATTTCTCATAGCGGTCATTTCGTACAAGCTAGTGTAATTTTGGAGGGTTAAGATGGTTTCTAGTTTACATCGACCAACGAAAGCTAAGGTTGATTTACAAGTTATTAGTGACAATATTGAGATTACTAAAGCTCATCTTCCTAAAAACACTCAATTTTTTGCTGTTGTGAAGGCTAACGCTTATGGGCATGGTGCTGTTAAAGTTGCAAAATCAATTGAGCATCAAGTGGATACCTTTTGTGTTTCTAATATTGATGAGGGTTTAGAGTTGCGCCAATCTGGAATTAAAATACCTATTTTAGTGTTAGGCGTGATTTTGCCTCATGAAATTAAAGTTGCCATCCAGTATGATTTGATAATTACCATTGCCAGTCTAGAGTGGTTAAAATTGGCAAAAAAAGAAGGAGTTTGTTTATCTCATTTATCTGTCCATATTAAAGTTGACTCAGGGATGGGAAGAATAGGCGTTAGAAGTTTTCAAGAAGCTAATCAACTCATTAATGGTTTAACAAAGCATGGAGCTAATGTTGAAGGTATCTTTACCCATTTTGCATCAGCAGATGAAAAAAATAATACTCAATATCAAAAGCAACTAATCTTCTTTAAAGAATTGATTGGTCAATTAAAAAACAAACCAGCAATTATTCATGCTTCTAATTCAGCTGCTAGTTTATGGCATACTGATAGTATCATGACTGCTGTTAGAATAGGAATAGCGATTTACGGGCTTAATCCTAGTGGTGATGCATTGGCGCTACCTTACCCTTTAAAGCCAGCACTTCATTTAGAATCTGCTTTGGTCAATGTCAAAGAGATAAGTAGAGGAGAGTTGATTGGCTATGGTGCTACTTATTGTGCTAAAAAATCTGAATGGATAGGAACAGTTCCAATTGGTTATGCAGATGGTTGGACCAGAGATATGCAAGGATTCTCAGTTTTAGTTGATGGCTTATTTTGTGAGATTGTTGGACGTGTGTCGATGGACCAGATGACTATTCGTTTGCCTAACTATTATCCTCTAGGCACCAAAGTGACTTTAATTGGTAGAGATGGCAAGCAAATAATTACTGCAACTCAAGTAGCTCAACAAAGGAAAACAATTAATTATGAAGTTTTATGTTTGCTTAGTGAGCGAATTCCTAGAGAATATGTGTGAAAATAAAGAAAACTCTTGTATAATAGATGTACAAGAGTTTTATTTTAGATAATTGAAAAGAAAATGGAGGAAGGCTGTGGATTTAAATGATAATATTACCGTGCTTAAAGGATTAGGATCTAAATCTGCTGAAAAATTTAATACGCTTGGTATTTTTTCCATAGAAGACCTTTTATTATACTTTCCTTTTAGATACGACAATTTTAAAAGTCGCATAATAGAAGAATTGGTAGATGGGGAAAAGGCAGTTATTACTGGTATTGTTCTTACTCCTCCAAGTGTACAATACTATGGTTTCAAAAAAAATAGATTACACTTTAAACTAAGACAAGGTGAAGCTGTTATTGCTATTAATTTTTTTAATCAACCTTTTTTACAAGATAAAATTGTTGTTGGAAAAACAACTGCTATTTTTGGAAAGTGGAATCAATTAAAATCTTCTTTAACGGGAATGAAATTATTACCTCAAGTTGATGATGAGCTTCAACCAGTTTATCATGTAACAAAAGGTGTCTCTCAACACCAACTTATTAAAGTTATAAAAATAGCATTTGAATCAGGTTATGGACAATTGATTAAAGAAAATTTACCTGAATCTTTGCTAAATCGCTATCGACTTTTGCCTAGGCAAGCTGCTATTATGGCTATGCATTTTCCTAGAGATATTGAGGAATATAAGCAAGCATTAAGACGTATCAAATTTGAAGAATTGCTCTATTTTCAGTTACAATTACAAGTATTGAAAAAAGAAAACAAATTAGCAACAAATGGTTTGAGTTTACCCATTAATAAAGAAAAAATTAATAAAAAAATTAAGGAACTTCCTTTTCAATTAACAAAAGCTCAAGACAGAGTATTAACTGACATTTTAACTGACATGACCTCAGGTGCTCACATGAATCGCCTTTTGCAAGGGGATGTAGGTTCTGGAAAAACAGTGATTGCTGGGTTAGCTATGTATGCAGCCTACACAGCAGGATTCCAATCAGCAATGATGGTACCAACAGAAATTCTGGCTGAGCAACATTTTCAAAGCTTATCTCAATTATTTCCTAAAAATAAAATTGCTCTTTTAATTTCTGGAATGACTGTTAGTGGAAAAAAAGCAACACTAAAAGCTATTGCTAGTGGAAGTGTTGATATGATTGTTGGCACTCATGCTTTGATCCAAGAAGGCGTTAATTATCAAAAATTAGGACTTGTAATTACAGATGAACAGCATCGATTCGGTGTCAATCAACGTCGTCTTTTTCGTGAAAAAGGAAATAACCCAGACGTTTTAATGATGACAGCAACTCCTATTCCAAGAACCTTAGCTATTACAGCTTTTGGAGAAATGGATGCTTCAATCATTGATGAATTACCAACTGGGCGAAAAAAAATTATCACACGTTGGGTCAAACATGAACAATTCTCATCTGTTTTAATATGGTTGGAAAAAGAAATTGCTAAAGAAGCACAAATCTATATTGTCTCACCATTGATTGAAGAATCAGAAGCACTTGACTTAAAAAATGCTGTGAATCTGTATGAAGAGTTAAATCATTATTTTGCAGATAAAGCAAGAGTTGCACTTTTACATGGTAAGATGAAAACTAATGAAAAAGAAGCTATTATGCATAGTTTTAAAAATCATGAAATAGATATTTTGGTGTCAACAACAGTTATCGAAGTAGGAGTCAATATTTCAAATGCCACTATAATGATTATTATGGATGCTGATCGCTTTGGGCTTAGTCAACTGCATCAGCTAAGAGGTCGAGTTGGTCGTGGCGAAAAACAATCCTATGCTATTTTAGTATCTAATCCAAAAACTCAACATGGTAAAAAACGAATGACCCTAATGACAGAGACAACAGATGGTTTTGTTCTTGCTGAGGAAGATTTAAAAATGAGGGGTGCAGGTGAAATTTTTGGCACAAGACAGTCAGGACTTCCAGAATTTAAAACAGCAGATATTGTTGAAGATTACCATATCTTAGAAGAAGCTAGACATGTGGCACAAACAATTGTATCTAAAAATAATTGGGAAGAAAGCTCGGATTGGGCACTTTTGGCTATTAATCTCAAACCACAAAAAACATTTGACTAAAATTATTATCAACATAAAGGCAGTAAGCATTGACTTACTGCCTTTATGTTGTCGTATTAATCTATTAGTATATTTTTAATCTAACCTTCAATGTAATCTTTCAAGTCATCACCAGCTAAGCCAGCGTTAAGAGCAATTAATAATTTTAGTCTGGCTTTTTGAGCGTTTAATTCTTTGACAAACATAACCCCTGCTTGTGATAATTGAATACCCCCTCCTTCATAATCATAGATAGCTTCAGCAATTCCATTAAAACAGCGAGAAACAAGTACCACAGGTGTACCACCTTTTATCAAATTTTCCAAGGCGATAGCTGCTTTAGGAGGCATATTTCCAGCACCAAATGCTTCTACAACAACCCCATCGATACCATCAGGTTGAAGAAGATTGATAAGGTCATCTTCCATACCTGCATAGGCTTTAATAATAGGCACAACACCAGAAATATTTTTTAAATCAAAACGAATGCGTGTGTCAGCTGCTTTAAAGAAAAGAATATCATCTTTCATTATAATTCCAAGTGGACCATGTGTTGGTGTTTGAAAAGTTGAAACATTGGTAGTGTGAGTTTTAGTGACGTATTTGGCGGCATGAATTTCTTCATTCATTACTACTAAGACACCTTTGTCATAAGCTTTGGGATGTGCGGCAACTCTTAAAGCACAAAGATAATTATAAATACCATCACTCCCAAGTGCGTTAGAACTTCTCATGGCACCAGTTAAGACAATGGGGATATTTGGGATTGCCATGGTATCAAGGAAATAAGCAGTTTCTTCAAGAGTATCTGTCCCATGAGTAATGACAACCCCATCAAATATTTTATCGGCTTCTTTAATATGACTAAACAAAAGAAGCATGTGCTCAACAGTTATATGAGGACTAGGGATATTTAAAACATTTTGTACAGTCACCTCAATATTATTAAAATTTACTTCAACACTAGCCATAGGATTACTATCATTAGTGACAATGTGACCTGAGCGATCACTATGCATAGCGATGGTTCCCCCAGTATGAAGCACAAGAATTTTTTTCATAAGAATCTCAGCTTTCTAAAAAATATGCTATACTTATTTTAACATAAAATTTGATAGAGGAATTTCAATTGGCGATAAAAGCAGTTTGTTTTGATATTGATGGAACACTTTTAAATGATATTAAATCAGTCCAAAAATCAACCCACCAAGCAATAAAAGAAATGAAAAAACAAGGAATTGTTGTTGGATTAGCAACAGGGCGTGGGCCAGGTTTTGTTGATCCTTTTATGGATAATCTAGGACTTGATTTTGCTATCACTTATAATGGACAATATATTTTTACGAGAGATCATATTTTATATCAAAAAACCTTGCCAAAATCAGCTGTTTACAAGGTTATTAAGTATGCCTCTGATCAAAAAAAAGAAATTTCTTTAGGAACAGTCTCTGGATTAGTTGGTTCACAAATTATTAATATGGGTACCAGTCGTTTTGGTCAAATTGTCAGCCGTCTCATTCCTAAAAAAATGGCCAAAACTGTTGAAAAAAGTTTTAAACATTTAATTAGGCGCTTTAAACCTCAAAATAGAGCTAGTTTATTGACAATGATGCGACAACCCATCTTTCAAGTTGTGTTAGTAGCTAGTCAACAAGAAACAAAAAAAATAGAAAAACGTTTTCCTCAATTAACAGTAACAAGAAGTAGTCCTTACTCTGCTGATCTCATTTCAAAAAATCAATCTAAGTTAAAAGGTATTTCTTTGGTAGGAGAATTTTTTGGTTTTGATATTTCTGAAGTAATGGCTTTTGGGGATTCTGATAATGATATTGAAATGTTATCAGGTGTTGGTATCGGTGTTGCTATGGGGAATGCTAGTCAATCTGTTAAAAAAATAGCTCACTATATTACAGATACTAATAATAATGACGGGATCTCTAAGGCTCTTGACCATTATGGTCTTGTTCATTTATATCCGAGTCAGACGTTTAAAAGTAAAGATGAGAATTTCAACAAGGTTAAAGATTTCCATCAATTAATGGATGGAGAAATTCGTCAAGTACCTATGGCCTATAATCTAGAACAAGCAAGTTATCGTTCAGCCTTTAAAATTGAAGAAATTGTAGAATTTCTCTATGCAACCAGTCAAGGAAATAATCAAGATTTTAAAAAAGCTATGATTGATTTACATGGAGCCATAGATGATGCTGCTAAAAAGGTAGCTAGAAAGCCAATTGATGTAGATAGCATTGTAGGACAAGTTGATGCTTTGACAGATTTACTTTATTTCGTCTATGGAAGTTTTGTTCTCATGGGTGTTGACCCTAAACCTTTTTTTGATACGGTTCATGGTGCTAATATGGGAAAAATTTTTCCAGATGGTAAAGCTCATTTTGATCCTATTACTCATAAAATTTTGAAACCAGATAACTGGGAAGAACGTTTTGCACCAGAGCCAGCTATTAAACGCGAATTAGATCGCCAAATTCAAAAGGCTTCAAGAACTAAAATAGAGATTTCTAAATAGAAATCTCTATTTTTATTATTTTCTAACAATGAGAATATCAACAGGAGCATGACGCATAATATACTCAGAAGAAGATCCAATTAGTAATCGTTCAAAGGTACTTAAACCCGTTGCTCCTAACATAATTAAGTCTATGTTTTCCTTTTCAGGTATCTCAGTTGCTAAAAGTGTTTTGGGATTCCCAAATTCAATGATAGTTTCAACTTTGTCAAGCCCTCTTTCTTTTGCTAAGGCTTTGTATTTTTCTAAAATACGATTGGCTTCATTTTCTAATTGTTCAAAAACAAAACCATCGAGAGTAGCTACACTTTGAGTAGCACGAGTGTCAATAACATGGGCTAAAATAAGTTCTGCCTTATCATTGATAGCAATCTGTATCCCTTTTTTTAAAGCTATTTCCGCTTGGGGTGAGCCATCAACACCAACTAAAATGCGTTTATATTGGTAAGTCATAGTAAGCACCTCCTTTATTTCTATCTTTATTATACAATTTTTAATAAAAAAGGGATAATAGTTTGATAACAGTTATATCTAAAAAAATAAAAATGAATGCTATTTTACTTTTTTAAAAATTAGTTCTATAATACTTAACACGAGGTAAATACTATGAAACGATATGAAAAATCATCTAAATTAGAACATGTTGCTTATGATATAAGAGGGCCAGTTCTTGACGAAGCTAATCGTATGATTGCTGATGGTAAGAAAATTTTACGATTAAATACTGGAAACCCAGCAGAATTTGGCTTTACTGCACCTGATGAGGTAATTCGAGACCTCATTATGAATGCAAGAGATTGTGAGGGCTATTCTAACAGCAAAGGGATTTTTAGTGCTCGTAAAGCAATTATGCAATATTGTCAAACAAAAAAATTTCCAAATATTGATATTGAAGATATTTTCATTGGAAATGGTGTTAGTGAGATGATTACGATGTCTATGCAAGGGTTACTTGATGAAGGTGATGAAGTTTTAGTGCCTATGCCTGATTATCCTTTATGGACAGCAGCTGTTAGTTTATCTGGTGGTCATGCTGTTCATTATATTTGTGATGAGCAATCAGAGTGGTATCCAGACATTGAAGATATGAAATCCAAAATCACGTCAAAAACAAAAGCTATTATTCTCATTAATCCAAATAATCCGACGGGTGCTTTATATCCAAAGGATATTTTAGAAGCAATTGTCGAATTAGCTAGGCAGCATGAGTTAATCATTTTCTCTGATGAAATATATGATCGTATGGTGATGGATGGTCTAAAACATATTCCAATTGCAAGTCTTGCACCGGATGTGTTTGTGGTAACCATGAATGGTTTATCAAAGTCGCATCGCATTGCTGGCTTTAGAGTGGGTTGGATGGTCCTTTCAGGGAAAAAAGACCATGTTCAAGGTTATATAGAAGGACTAAATATGTTGTCAAATATGCGACTTTGTTCAAATGTTTTAGCACAGCAAGTTGTTCAAACCTCATTAGGTGGTTATCAATCTGTTGATGACCTTTTATTACCAGGTGGACGAATTTTTGAACAACGTAATTTTATAACAAAAGCGATTAATGATATTCCTGGACTATCTGCAGTTGAACCTAAAGCTGGTCTTTATATTTTTCCTAAAATAGATCAAAAGATGTATGATATTAAAGATGACGAAAATTTTGTTTTAGAATTTTTAAAACAAGAGAAAGTGCTTCTAGTTCATGGTCGTGGTTTCAATTGGAAAGATGCTGATCATTTCAGAGTGGTTTATTTACCAAGAGTGGAAGAATTAGCAGAATTACAAGAAAAAATGACGCGTTTTTTACATCAATATCGTCGTTAAGGAACTATTGTCAGCTCAAACATTGAAATAATATAAATTTTCTGACAATTGTTTGCAAATAGAATATCACTTTGATATAATGATAATGATTATTATAGAAAGAGTGGATTATGGCTAACTTACTTACAAAAACAAGAAGAATGACATCAATTTTGCAGAAAGCTATTGATCAACTTCAAGAAGAATTACCTTATAACACCACTGCAGCTCAATTAGCTGATATTATTGACTGTAACGCTTGTATAATAAATGCAACTGGGCACATGCTTGGTTATGCGATGAAATATAGCACAAATAATGATCGGGTAGAAGAAATTTTTGAATCACATCAATTTCCAGATTCTTAT
This sequence comes from Streptococcus marimammalium DSM 18627, assembly GCF_000380045.1. Classification (GTDB taxonomy): domain Bacteria; phylum Bacillota; class Bacilli; order Lactobacillales; family Streptococcaceae; genus Streptococcus; species Streptococcus marimammalium. Next base: position 18,058 of record NZ_KB904360.1, on the reverse strand, counting down.
GTTGAAGCAGCTAATCGTATATTTGATACAGTGGCCAATTTACCAATCAGTAGTCCGTTAACTGTTTATCCAGTAGAATCAAAAGATATTTACCCTGATGGTTTAACCACATTAACACCAATTTATAGTGGTGGAATGAGGCTAGGAACTCTTATTATCTGGAGAAATGATAAGCCTTTTGAAGACGATGCACTTGTTTTGAGTGAAATCGCTTCAACCGTTGTAGGTGTTCAATTATTGAATTTACAAAATGAAAATTTAGAAGAAACAGTTAGAAAACAGACAGCTGTCAATATGGCAATCAACACCCTTTCTTATTCTGAAATGAAAGCAATAAAAGCTATCTTAAATGAATTGGATGGCAATGAAGGACGATTGACAGCTTCTGTGATTGCTGATCGTATCGGTATTACTAGAAGTGTGATTGTTAATGCCCTTCGTAAACTAGAGAGTGCTGGAATTATCGAGAGTCGCTCTCTTGGGATGAAAGGTACCTATCTTAAGGTCATTAATGATGGCATTTTTCAAAAAATGAAAGATTATGAATAAAATGACAAAAGCTCTAATTTCAATTGATTATACTTATGATTTTGTTGCTGACGATGGTAAATTAACAGCAGGTAAACCTGCTCAGAACATTGAAATAAGTATTGTTGAAAAAACGAAAGAGGCGTATGATAATGGTGATTTTATTTTCTTTACTATTGATTATCATACAGAAGATGATGTTTTTCATCCAGAAATGAAATTATTCCCACCTCACAATATTAAAGAGACATCAGGTCGCTTGTTGTATGGTAAATTAAATGATTTATTTGAAAAAATTAAAGATTCAAACAAAGTTTTTTGGATAGATAAACGTCATTACTCAGCTTTTTCAGGCACTGATCTTGATATTCGTCTTCGTGAAAGAAAGATTCATACTGTTGTATTAACTGGTGTTTTAACTGATATTTGTGTGTTACATACAGCTATTGATGCTTATAATCTAGGTTATCAGATTGAAATTCCAAAGTCTTGTGTAGCAAGTATTGATAATAGAAATCATGAATGGGCATTAAATCATTTTGAGCATGTTTTAGGAGCTAAAATCGTTGATTAGATTATCGATAAAAATAAAGTACTTTAATTCTTTGTGATTAAAGTACTTTTAATCTTTCATCATATTAAAAAAGTTTTTTTCTGAAAATGTTTAAAGTGAAAAAGATTAAAAAGAGAGGTCACTGGAAATATTGGAAACATAAGACGAACTATCAGAAAATATGGTATAATTTTAACGATAGACCAAATGGAGGATTAGTAACAAATGAAAATTTCTGAAGAAGAAGTACGTCATGTCGCTAAATTGTCAAAATTAGCCTTCAATGACGAAGATACAAAAGAATTTGCAAAGACACTCTCAAAAATAGTGGAGATGGTTGAATTGTTAAATGAAGTCGATACAACAGATGTTGCTATCACAACAACAATGGCTGATACAGTAAATGTTATGCGAGAAGATGTTGCTTTTAAGGGTTGCAATAGAGACGAACTCTTTAAAAATGTACCAGAAACTGAAAATGGTTTAATAAAAGTGCCTACTATAATTGATGAAGGAGGAAATGCTTAATGTCTTTAAATCACAAAACAATCGACGAATTACATGACCTTCTTGTGTCAAAGGATATTTCAGTTCTTGAATTAACAAAAGAAACCCTTAAGGATATCTCAGAACGTGAAGAAAAAATTGGTAGTTTTATCACTATTTCTGAAGAAGATGCTCTAAAACAAGCTAAAGCTATTGATGAAAAAGGTATTGATCCCCATAATGTCATGAGTGGTATTCCTTTAGCGATTAAAGATAATATTTCAACAAAAGGTATTTTAACAACAGCAGCATCGAAGATGCTTCATAATTATACGCCTATTTTTGATGCCACAAGTGTTGAAAAGCTTTATAATAATGATATGGTGATTATCGGAAAAACCAATATGGATGAATTTGCCATGGGTGGTTCAACTGAAAATTCTTTCTTTAAAATTACGAAAAATCCTTGGGATACAACTAAAGTACCTGGTGGGTCATCAGGTGGTTCTGCTACAGCAGTTGCCTCAGGGCAAGTACGTCTATCATTAGGGTCTGATACTGGTGGTTCAATTCGTCAACCAGCATCATTTAATGGTATTGTTGGTATGAAACCTACTTATGGGCGTGTGTCTCGTTTTGGATTAATTGCTTTTGGAAGTTCTCTTGATCAAATTGGTCCATTTTCACAAACCGTTAAAGAAAATGCACAGTTATTAAATGTCATTTCAGGTTTTGATGAAAAAGATTCAACATCATCTAAAAAAGAAGTATCTGATTTCACCAGTAAAATTGGTCAAAATATTAAAGGAATGAAGATTGCTCTTCCTAAAGAATATATGGGAGAAGGCATCAATCCTGCAGTTAAAGATAATATTATAAAAGCAGCAAAACATTTAGAGAGTCTAGGAGCTATCATTGAGGAGGTCAGTTTACCCCATAGTAAATATGGTGTTGCTGTTTATTATATCATTGCTTCCTCAGAAGCCTCTTCAAACTTACAGCGTTTTGATGGTATTCGCTATGGTTTTAGAACGGAAAATTATAATAATCTTGAAGATGTTTATATCAATACTAGAAGTGAAGGCTTTGGCGATGAGGTGAAACGTCGTATAATGCTTGGAACCTTTAGTTTATCATCAGGTTATTATGATGCCTACTTTAAAAAAGCTGGTCAAGTAAGGACTTTAATTATCAATGACTTTCATCAAGTTTTTGCTGATTATGATTTAATACTTGGACCAACAGCTCCTGATGTGGCTTATGGTCTTGGGACACAAAGTCATGATCCTGTAGCTATGTATTTGGCTGATTTGTTGACTATTCCAGTTAATCTTGCTGGTCTTCCAGCTATTTCCATTCCTTCAGGTTTTGTTGAAGGGTTACCTGTTGGTTTACAACTAATTGGACCAAAATATAGTGAAGAGATAATCTATCAAGTAGCTCAAGCCTTTGAAGCAACAACAGACTACTATAAACAACAACCAATCATTTTTGGAGGTGAAAAGTAATGAATTTTGAAACAGTTATTGGGCTTGAAGTCCATGTCGAATTAAAAACAAATTCAAAAATCTTCTCACCTGCCCCAGCCCATTTTGGTGAAGACCCAAACACCAATACCAATATTATTGATTGGGCTTTTCCAGGTGTTCTTCCAGTGATGAATAAGGGTGTAATTGATTATGGGATTAAAGCAGCCCTAGCACTAAATATGGATATTCATCAAAGGATGCATTTTGACCGAAAAAATTATTTTTATCCAGATAACCCAAAAGCCTACCAAATTTCTCAATTTGATGAACCAATTGGCTATAATGGCTCTATTGAGATTGAATTAGAAAATGGCTTGAAAAAAACAATTCGTATTGAACGTGCTCACCTTGAAGAAGATGCAGGTAAAAACACGCATGGTAGTGAAGGTTATTCATATGTAGATATCAATCGTCAAGGGGTACCTTTGATTGAGATAGTTTCTGAAGCAGATATGAGAAGTCCTGAAGAGGCTTATGCTTATTTAATTGCATTGAAGGAAATCATCCAATATACCGGTATTTCTGACGTCAAAATGGAAGAAGGATCTATGCGTGTGGATGCTAATATTTCTTTACGACCATATGGTCAAGAAGCCTTTGGAACTAAGACTGAGTTGAAGAATTTAAACTCCTTTAACTTTGTACGTCGTGGTCTTCAATACGAAGTGGAACGCCAAGCAAAAATTCTTCGCTCAGGTGGTCAAATTCAACAAGAAACTCGTCGATATGATGAATCGACTGGTGAAACTATTCTAATGCGCGTAAAAGAAGGTTCAAGTGACTACCGCTATTTCCCTGAACCCGATCTTCCAATTTTTGAAATTGAGGATAACTGGATTGAAGCGGTTCGCTCAACCTTACCAGAATTTCCAAAACAACGTCGTGAAAAATACACAACAAAATTTGGTTTATCAGCTTACGATTCCTTGCAATTAACGGCAACAAAAGCTGTATCAGACTTTTTTGAAAAAGCAGTTGCTATTGGAGGTGATGCCAAACTCGTTTCCAACTGGCTTCAAGGAGAGGTAGCGCAGTATTTAAATACTGTTAATCAGACGATTAGTGATATATTATTAACACCTGAGAATCTTGTTGAAATGCTAAGTTTAATTGCAGATGGCACTATTTCCTCTAAGATTGCAAAGAAAGTTTTTGTCCATCTTGCAAAAAATGGTGGTAGTGCAAGAGAATATGTTGAATCAGCTGGCCTTATTCAAATTTCAAGTCCTGATCAACTCATTCCAATTATTAAGGAAGTCTTTGCTGACAATGAAAAAGCTCTCAATGATTATAAATCAGGTAATAAAAATGCTGCTAAATCATTGATTGGACAATTAATGAAAGCCACAAAAGGGCAAGCTAACCCCCAAGTAGCACAACGATTATTAAATGATGAATTAGCTAAACTGTAATGATAAAAAGATTGAAGGTAAACCAGCTTTCAATCTTTTTAAATTATTCAATTTTAACTTGTGAAAACGCTTTATAATAGTTATAATAGTGATATATATATATATATAGAAAGGATAAAAAATGAAAAAATTAAAATTTTTATTATTCTTACCATTACTGATTCTTCTTGTAGCTTGTTCAAAAAATCCTCGAGACGAATTTATTTCACGTTATAATAATAATCTTAAACAAGAAGAAACAAGTTTTATACATAGTGTCAAAATGACAGATCTTAAGCTACCAAATGATGGTGTGGCGATGCCTGAATTGGAAAACTTGAAAAATAAAGTTTTCATCTTTAATGTTTCTCAATCATTAAAAGATAAAATATTTTCAATCTCTTCTGATTTATCTCAACTCGACCCATCTTACCCTAAACTTGATGTAATTGGCACCAATGATGATTTTTATATCAATGCCGAATTTTGGGGAATGTTTTCAGGTATAAAAAATGACAACATAAAGGATCGTTATGTCAATGTTGCGGATTTTAGTGAGGATTATGGTCATGTTTTTGATGACGTAGAAAATTCAAATGACTTGGCAAATAGTTTTAAAAAACTTGATGCTAAAAAATTTAAAAAAGATGGTGATGCTATTGTTTTAACAGTTAAAATATCGGAATTATTAGAAATGATTAAGGACATGTCTAAGGATGATTCAGCAAATACTTATTTTAACATGATGACTGCTTACATTGATGATAGCAGTTTGGTTACATACCAATTAGAAAAAGATGGCAGCGCTAATGTGACTATTGATCTTAAGATGGCAGAAGGTTTAGATAACGCTTTTGAGTCTATTACTATTGAAATAGTATCGAAAAAAGTTAAATATATTGCTCCTAAAGTACCAAGCACATCAAAAATCATTAGTTTAGATGAGTTACAAATAATATCATCAGAAGTTTATCAAGCAGAATTAACAGATGAAGAATTTCAAGAACTATTCAATCAGATTAAAGATAATCTTTCTTTTTATTCTAAAGAAGATTTAATGAAAGAATTAGAGTTTTATCGCCAATTTTTAACTGAGGAACAATATCAGAAACTTGAAGCACTAATTGCAACAGCAGCTTAATAATTTGTATCACCACAAAATTAATTTGTGGTGATATTTATTGCATTAAAAAGATAGATTTTTAAGGTTGTTAAGTGTAAAATTTTGGTAAATTATTTTATATGATTGAAAAAGTATTTTAAAAACTGAGAAAACAGTTATAATGGTAAAAACAATCACGTTTTAATTTAGTTTAATGATAGCTTCATTGGTTTTTTGTTTATTAAAATTAGTTGAAAAAGCTAATTTCATCGTAAGATTGGCTAATAATGGTGATTTTAGTATAGAGCGAAGTATTTGTTAGTTTACTAGCTCAACTAGCTGTTCTCTTCAAGTTGACTTATACATTGAAGTAAAGTAATAATTTTAATCAATAATGGATGAAATGCTATTTTAAATTGATACTTATATTAAGAAGATGTTTTTTTATCTAAATTATGTTAAAATAAAAGTATTATATATTTGTGGAGAGAGATGTGAGTATAGAAGATTATATACCGACCTTTGCGGTCGAAGCTATCTATGATTTAAGGCCGGATAACTTGAGAAATCAGGGAATTCGCGCTGTGTTAGCTGACTTGGATAATACTTTGATTGCTTGGAACAATCCAGATGGGACTGCTGAGCTTCGAGCTTGGTTAGATGAAATGACTATTGCTGATATTCCTGTAGTGGTTGTTTCTAATAATAAGCATGACCGAGTTGAGCGAGCTGTTGACAAATTTGGTGTTGACTTTGTTAGTCGCGCAATGAAACCTTTTGCTAGAGGGATCAATATTGCTATTGAAAGATATGGTTTTGATCGTGATGAAGTTGTTATGGTAGGTGATCAGCTAATGACTGACATTAGGGCTGCCCATAGAGCTGGCATAAGATCTATTTTGGTGAAACCACTTGTCACATCTGATGCTTGGAACACAAAAATTAATCGTATGAGAGAACGTCGAGTACTTGCTAAAATTGAAAAAAAATATGGTAAAATCAACTATAAAAAAGGAATTTGAGTGAAAAAATTGTATTGTATTGGTTGTGGTTGCAAAATTCAAACCACTGATAAAGACAAAATCGGGTATACCCCGATATCAACACTAGAAAAAAATCATGAAATGGGTGATATCTATTGTCAGAGATGCTTTCGACTCAGACATTATAACGATATTCAAGATGTTTATTTGTCCGATGATGATTTTTTAAGATTCTTACATGATGTAGGTGAAAGCAATGCCTTGATTGTCAATGTTATTGATATTTTTGATTTTAATGGTTCTGTTATTCCTGGTTTATCAAGGTTTGTTGCTAATAATGATATTTTGCTAGTTGGAAATAAAAAAGATATTTTACCAAAATCTGTTAAAGATTTTAAAGTGACTCAATGGTTGCTAGAAAGAGCTCATGAAGAGGGTCTTCGTCCTAAAGATATTGTTTTAACAAGCGCCCAAAATCGTCAAACTATTAAAGAGTTAATCCAAAAAATTGACTTATTACGAAAAGGAAGAGATGTTTATGTTGTTGGTGTGACTAATGTTGGGAAATCCACCTTGATCAATGCCATCATCCAAGAAATTACTGGCAACAAAAATGTGATTACCACATCTCGTTTTCCAGGAACTACTTTGGATAAAATAGAAATCCCCCTAGAAGACGGGCATTACCTATTTGACACTCCTGGAGTTATTCACCGTCATCAAATGGCTCATTATTTATCAAAAAAAGATTTAATGTATGTCAATCCTAAAAAGGAAATCAAACCAAAAACATACCAACTTAATAAGGGTCAAACTATTTTTATGGCTGGTTTAGCAAGATTTGATTTTATTGAAGGAAATAAACAAGGATTTACCATTTTTGTTGAAAATACTCTCCCGTTACATCGGACAAAGTTAGAAGGTGCTGATGGATTTTATAAAAAACATCTCGGAAAATTATTAAATCCACCAAAAGTTGATCAATTAGAAACATTTCCAAATCTGATCAAGCATGAGTTTGATATCATCGATAAAACGGATATCGTTTTTGCTGGTCTTGGTTGGATTCGTATCAAAGAGAAAGCTAGAATTGCAGCTTGGGCTCCAGAAGGTGTCTCAGTCATTTTACGTAAGGCAATAGTATAAGAGGAAAAACATGGCATTAACAAGTAAACAACGAGCATTTTTAAAAAGTCAAGCACATTCTTTAAAACCGATTATTCAAATTGGCAAAAATGGCTTGAATAATCCTATTAAAACTAGTATCAGAAATGCTCTTGACGCTAGAGAACTGATTAAAGTTACCCTGCTTCAAAATACTGATGAAGATATTCATGAAGTGGCAGAGACATTAGAAGATGAAATTGGTGTAGACACTGTTTTAAAGATTGGTCGCATTTTGATTTTATTCAAAGAGTCAAGCCGAAAAGAAAATCGCAAAATTTCTGAAAAAGTAAAAATACTTTAAAGTTGTTCGGAGGTATAAATGGCAATTGAACTTTTAACACCTTTTACAAAAGTTGAATTAGAAGTAAAAACAAAAACCAACAATCGACCACAAATTGGTATTTTAGGGGGGAATTTTAATCCGGTCCACAATGCCCACTTGATTGTAGCTGATCAAGTACGTCAGCAACTTGGTCTTGACCAAGTTTTACTGATGCCTGAATACAAACCTCCACATGTTGACACAAAAACAACAATTGATGAAAAACATCGGCTTAAAATGCTTGAACTAGCCATCGAAGGTGTTAAGGGTTTAGCGATTGAGACCATTGAGCTTGAAAGAAAAGGCATCAGCTACACTTACAATACAATGGTAGAGTTGATAAAAAAAGATCCTGAAGTTGATTATTATTTTATTATTGGTGCTGATATGGTTGATTATCTACCAAAATGGTATAGAATTGATGACTTAATTCAGATGGTTCAATTTGTTGGTGTTCAACGTCCCAAGTATAAATCAGGAACTAGCTATCCAGTAATTTGGGTTGATGTCCCATTAATGGATATTTCATCTAGTATGATTCGTGATTTCATAAAAAAAGAAAGAGAGCCTAATTTTCTGTTACCTAAAACTGTCTTGGATTATATAAAAAAAGAAAGATTATATCATGACTTATCGTAAATACCTTAATATGAGTCGTGACCAACTCATAAAAAAACTTGAGCAAATAGTGACAAAAGATCGCTTAAAACATATGATAGGTGTGGAAGAAACTTGTATCCGCTTAGCACGTCTAAATGATTATGATGTTGAAAAAGCAGGTTTAACTGGTCTTCTTCATGACTATGCAAAAAACTTGTCTGATTCTGAATTTATCCATCTAATTGATAAGTATCAGCTAGATGAAGACTTGAAACAATGGAATAATAATATTTGGCATGGATTCGTTGGTAGCTATAAGATTCAAGAAGATTTGGGCATAACAGATAAAGATATTCTTCAAGCCATTAGATGCCATACAACTGGATCTAATCATATGTCTCTTCTTGATAAAATAGTCTATGTTGCTGATTATATTGAACCCAATCGTGATTTTCCAGGTGTTAAAGAAGCTAGAAAATTAGCTGAGGAATCTCTTGATAAGGCAGTTGCTTTTGAAACTGCTCAAACGATTAGTTATCTTGTCAAAAAAAGAATTCCAATCCATCCCCAGACACTTCAAACTTATAATAGATATATTCATCATTTAAACGAAAAATGATTACTTTGTTATGTTTTGGTTAAAACCTAGAGAAAGAGGAATTATGTTAGAGAAAGAAATACTACAAATCATCATATCTGCTGCTGATGAAAAAAGAGCTGAAGATATCGTAGTTTTAAATTTACAAGGATTAACAAGTATGACTGACTACTTTGTCATCATGAGTGCTACTAATAGTAGACAACTCGAAGCTATTTCAGATAATATTCGTGAGAAGGTGAAGCTTTCTGGACAAGATAGCAGTCGTATTGAAGGTGATGCTAAAGCTGGTTGGATTTTGCTTGATTTAAACAGTGTCATCGTTCATATCTTCTCAGAAGAAGAACGCTCTCACTATAATTTAGAAAAATTATGGCACGAAGCACCACTCATAGCCTTAGAAAACATTATAAACTAATTAACCTCGTTCTTAAGAACAGGTTTTTTCTGATGGTGTTGTTGGTCTGAATTATTAGAAAGATGAAACAATGATTAATTATGAAATGTTTGCTAGGATTTACGATAGTGTGATGGATGACTCTCTCTATCAAAAATGGACTGATTTTAGTCTTCGTCATTTACCTAGCGCTAAAGATAAAAAAAAGTTATTAGAATTGGCTTGTGGAACAGGTTTCCAATCTATTCACTTTGTTGAGGCAGGCTTTGATGTGACTGGATTAGATTTAAGTGCTGAAATGCTAGATATCGCTAAAAAACGACGTGATTCAAAAAATCTTGATATTACCTTTATTAAAGGGGATATGAGAGACTTATCTCAGTTGCCACAATTTAATATGGTCACTTGTTATTCGGATTCGATTTGTTATTTACAAGATGAGGTAGAAGTTGGCAATGTTTTTAAAGAGATTTATAACATATTAGATTCTGATGGTGTTTTTATTTTTGATGTTCACTCCACTTTTCAAACAGACAAAATTTTTCCTGGTTACAGTTATCATGAAAATGCTGAAGACTTTGCTTTTCTTTGGGATAGCTATGCTGATGAAGCACCTCATTCTGTTGTTCATGAGCTCACTTTTTTTGTTAAGGATAAAACCGGTGACTTTAAACGTTTTGATGAAGTTCATGAGGAAAGAACCTATGAGATACTAACTTATGATATTTTACTAGAGCAGGCTGGTTTTAAAAATATCGAGGTTTATGCAGATTTTGAGGACAAAAAGCCAGATGAAACCTCAAAACGCTGGTTTTTTGTGGCAAGAAAATGACTATTACTGGTATTGTTGCTGAATTTAATCCATTTCATTATGGTCATCGCTACTTATTAGAACAAATCTCTGGTTTGAAAATTATTGCCATGTCTGGTAATTTTATGCAAAGAGGAGAGCCTGCTATTGTTGATAAGTGGTCAAGAGCACAAATGGCTATTGAAAATGGAGCAGATATCGTTGTTGAATTGCCTTTTTTAGTGAGTGTCCAATCCGCTGATCATTTTGCTAAAGGGGCTGTTGCGATTTTAAACCAGTTAGGAATTCAAGAACTCGCCTTTGGAACGGAAGAAAACAGTTGTTATCAACAGATATTAGAAGATTATCGCACAAAACAAAAAGAGATGGAAGACTTTTTAAAAAGTCAATCACATTTAAAATCTTATCCAGAAATATCCCAAGAAATGTGGCGAAAATTTTTAGGCATAACATTTTCAAGACAAACACCTAATCATATCTTGGCACTTTCTTATATTAAGGCGATTGCACCTTATGATATTCAGCTAAAGCCTGTTAAAAGAGTGGGTTCTGGTTTTCACTCTCTTGATAAAACTGCTTTTATTGCTTCAGCTACTGCTATCAGACATCATATTGAAGATAAAGTTTTTTTAAAACAATCTACGCCAATCTGGGAAAACTTATTAAAAGAACCACATGTTTCATGGGATAACTATTTTCATTTACTTAAATATCAAATTTTATCTCACCAACATTTAACTGAAATTTATCAAGTTAATAAAGAAATGGCTAGTCGAATTAAAAAAGCAATAACAAAAGTAGATAACATAGAAGAATTGATCAACAAAGTGGTAACGAAACGCTATACTAAATCACGTGTCAGAAGACTATTAACTTATATTTTAGTCAATGCAAAAGACTGTTCACTGCCTGAGAAAATCCATGTTCTTGGATTTAGTCAAAAAGGACAGCGTTATTTATCTCAACTTAAAAACAAGGAAATGCTGATAACAAGAATTGGTAAAGAACCTTGGGATTCTATGACTCAAAAAGCAGATATTATTTATCAAATGGGAAATAAAAAAATGACACCACAAACCTATGGTCGAATTCCTATTATGGAAAAATCAATAGACTAAAAAGATTCTTGTAAAGAAAAATTGTAATGGATTATAAAGTCTTTTTTATCATAGAATTTTTGTGATATAATAATAAGGCAAAAAAATAAAGGAGATTAATAATGGGACGTAAATGGGCTAATATTGTTGCCAAAAAAACTGCAAAAGATGGAGCAAACTCAAAAATATATGCCAAATTTGGTGTCGAAATATATGTAGCGGCCAAACAAGGAGAACCAGACCCAGAATCAAATTCAGCACTAAAGTTTGTTTTAGAACGTGCAAAACAGGCACAAGTACCAAAACACATTATTGATAAAGCTATTGATAAGGCAAAAGGAAATACAGATGAAACATTTGTTGAGGGGCGCTACGAAGGTTTTGGACCAAATGGTTCAATGATTATTGTTGATACTTTAACATCTAATGTTAATCGTACAGCTGCCAATATTAGAACTGCTTTTGGGAAAAATGGTGGAAATATGGGAGCTAGTGGAGCTGTTTCTTACATGTTTGATAAAAAAGGTGTTATTGTTTTTGAAGGAACAGATCCTGAGCACATTTTTGAGATATTGCTAGAAGCTGATATCGATGTTGAAGATGTTGAGGTTGAAGATGGTAGCATCACCGTTTACACAGCCCCTACAGATTTACACAAAGGAGTTGAAGCTCTTCAAACAGAAGGGATTACAGAATTCCAAGTAACAGAGATTGAGATGATTCCTCAATCAGAGGTAACTTTGTCTGAAGAAGATTTGGAAATTGTAGAAAAATTAATTGATGCTTTAGAGTCTGATGATGATGTCCAAAAAGTTTACCATAATGTTGAGGGTTTATAATTCAAGTGAAAAATAATGTTTATCCTTGAAATTAATGGTATTGTCTTGCCTATTTGATCTTATTCTGATATAGTAAGAATGAATTTAATAGTATGGAGGAAGTTATGAATTTTAATCTTACAATGATTGGCATGTTTGCTATTTTTGTTGCTATTACCTTTTTTATGCAACACCAACAAAAAAAACAAATGCAAAAACGTTTAGATGAGCTAAAAACCATGTCAAAAGGTGATGAAGTTGTGACAATTGGAGGCATGTTTGCCCTAGTTGATGAGGTAGATAAAGACAACAACAAAGTTGTTCTTGATGCTGAGGGAGTGTATCTCACTTATGAATTAACATCAATTAAGCGTATTGTTTCTAGAGCAAATGAACAAGTACTTGCTGTTGAAGAATCTAAAGACGATACTATTGAGTCAGCTATTGAAGAATAAATGATAAAAATTTCCTCCTCGAAAGGAAATTTTTTATTTTTTATAGTTAGAAATTATTAGAAACTACTATAAAACTGAAAATATGGTAAAATAACAGTAGTATTTTAATGATTAGGATAAAATGATGTTTAATTTTTTAAAAAATAGTAAAGCAATAGAACTAGAAATAATTCCAAAACATGTTGGAATCATCATGGATGGTAATGGTAGATGGGCTAAAAAAAGAATGCAGCCACGTGTGTTTGGTCATAAGGCAGGTATGGATGCTCTTCAAGATATTACATTAATGTCTTCTGAAATAGGAGTTAAAGTATTAACTGTTTATGCATTTTCAACTGAAAACTGGTCGCGTCCTGAAGATGAAGTCTCATTTATCTTGAAGTTACCCGTGGATTTTTTTGATAAATATGTTCCAAGATTACATGAAAATAATGTCAAAATTCAAGTAATTGGAGAAAGAAATCCTCTCCCCAAAGACACTCTAAGAGCTTTGGATAATGCCTGTCAATTGACTAAAGATAACACAGGTTTAATTCTTAATTTCGCTCTCAACTATGGTGGGCGTGCTGAGTTAACACTAGCTATAAGAGAAATTTCAAAAAAAGTGAGTCAAGGTGAAATCAAACTTGAAGAAATTACTGAAAAAATGATTGCCAATCATCTAATGACGTCGGAATTACCTGATTTATACCAAAATCCTGATCTTATTATTCGAACCAGTGGTGAAATAAGACTTAGTAACTTTTTACCTTGGCAATCTGCCTATAGTGAATTTTATTTCACTTCAGTTCTTTGGCCAGATTTTAATCAAGAAGAATATACTAAAGCACTAGAGGAATTTAGTAATCGTCAAAGACGATTTGGAAAAGTTTAAGAAAGGGAAATTATGCATAAACGAATTATTTTTGCTTTAATAGCACTAGCTATTTTCATGCCATTACTATTTTTAGGAGGCATAACTTTTCAATTATTTATTGGCTTTTTATCAATGTTAGCTGTTTCAGAACTTCTTAGAATGAAACAATTAGAAGTTTTTTCGTTTGAGGGCGTTTTGGCTATGTTGGGTGCTTTTGTTTTGACTGTTCCTATTGGTAATTATCTCAACTTTTTACCCATTGATGCTAATTTTTCAGTATTTAGTTTGATTGTATTGTTACTATTTGTAGGAATCGTTTTTAATTATCCAAACTATTCTTTTGACGATGTAGTCTTTCCAGTAGCTTCAAGCTTATATGTTGGTATTGGTTTTCAAAATCTTATTATTGCACAACAATCTGGCTTTAATAAGGTGATGTTAGCTTTATTGATAATATGGGCGACAGACTCTGGTGCTTATTTAATTGGTATCCGCTATGGACGTAGAAAACTTCCAACTCCAGTATCTCCTAATAAAACCATTGAAGGAAGTCTAGGAGGAATCTTTTTTGCATTGGTTATCGCAAGTTTATTTATGCTTTTTGATGCTTCTGTTTATGCACCATACTCTTTTCCAGTGATGATGTTATTGGTTACTTTATTTAGTATTGCTGGCCAGTTTGGAGACTTAATTGAAAGTGCTATAAAACGTTACTTTGGCGTCAAAGACTCTGGTAGATTTATCCCAGGTCATGGTGGTGTTCTAGATAGATTTGATAGCATGTTGTTTGTGCTACCGCTAATGCATTTATTTGGATTATTTTAAAATGGAGAAAATGACATGACTGGTATTTTAACATTTATTTTTATTTTTGGCGTTATCGTAGTCATCCATGAATATGGACATCTCTACTTTGCTAAAAAATCAGGTATCCTGGTAAGAGAATTTTCTATTGGTATGGGGCCAAAAATTTTTGCTCATCGTGGTAAGGACGGTACAACTTATACTATTCGCCTTCTTCCTTTAGGAGGTTACGTACGTATGGCGGGTTGGGGAGATGACAAAACAGATATTAAAACCGGGGCTTTAGTGAATTTAGAATTTAACGATTCTTCAGAAATAAAACGAATTAACCTTTCTAACCATTCAATCTCGCCTAATAGTCTTCCAATGAACATTGTGTCTTATGATTTGGAAAACAAATTGGAAGTTACAGGGTTAGTTCTTGAAGAGACAAAGACATTTAAGGTAAATCACAAGGCTACTATCATTGAAGAAGACGGGACAGAAGTTTTAATTGCTCCAAAAGATGTTCAATACCAAAACGCTAGTATTTCAGGACGAATGATGACTAACTTTGCTGGTCCGATGAATAATTTTATTCTTGGAATTATTGTTTTTATCTTTTTGGCTTTTATACAAGGTGGTGTGCCAGATGAAACAACCAATCGAGTACAAGTAATACCTAATGGGCCACTAGCTCAAGCAGGAGTTGATGAAAATAGTCAGATTTTGTCTATTGAAGGAAAAACTATCTCCAATTGGCATGAATTGACACAAGGTGTAGCTGATGCTACAAAAGATTTAAATGAAGGTGCTGCCATTAGCTTGATTGTTAAAGGAGACAACGGAGAAAAAACAGTTTCTGTTGTCCCTAAAAAACATAATAGTACTTATTATATTGGTGTAACGAGAAGTTTAAAGACCAGCTTTACTGATAAACTATTCGGTGGTTTTCAAATGGCTTATACATCAGCTTTTTCCATTTTAAATGGTCTTAAAAATCTCATTTTTCATCCTGATATTAATAAACTAGGTGGTCCAGTTGCTATTTATCAATTAAGTAACCAAGCCGCAGCCTCAGGATTTTCGGACATTCTTTATTTAATGGCTATGTTATCAATGAATCTTGGAATTTTAAATCTTGTACCAATTCCAGCCTTAGACGGTGGGAAAATAGTTATGAACATCTTAGAAGCAATCAGAAGAAAACCCTTAAAACAAGAAACTGAAATGTATATTACTCTAGCAGGTGTTGTTGTCATGGTAATTTTGATGATTTCAGTGACATGGAATGATATCTTGAGAACATTCTTTTAAAATGAAATAAATAGATGGAGACAAATAATGAAACAAAGTAAAATGCTGATTCCAACACTTAGGGAAATGCCAAGTGATGCACAAGTCATTAGTCACGCTCTGATGCTTAGAGCTGGTTATGTGCGACAAGTATCATCTGGTATATATTCTTACTTACCGTTAGCTAACCGTTTAATTGAAAAATTAAAAAATATTATGCGTGAAGAATTTGAAAAAATTGGAGCTGTTGAAATGCTTACACCAGCATTATTGACAGCTGATTTATGGAAAGAATCAGGACGCTTTGATACTTATGGTCCAGATTTATATCAATTAAAAAATAGAGAGCAATCAGATTTTATTTTGGGACCGACACATGAGGAAACTTTTACCGCTTTAATGAGAGATTCTATTAAATCATACAAACAATTACCACTAACTGTATATCAAATTCAATCTAAATATCGAGACGAAAAACGACCAAGAAACGGTTTATTAAGAACACGAGAGTTCATTATGAAAGATGCCTATAGTTTTCATAGTGATTATGATAGTTTAGATGTAACATATGATGATTATAAAAATGCCTATGAAAGAATTTTTAATCGGATTGAATTAGACTTTAAAGCAATTATTGGTGATGGTGGTGCAATGGGCGGTAAGGATAGCCAAGAATTTATGGCTATCACTCCGGATAGAACTGATCTTAAGAGATGGTTAATTCTTGACAAGACTATAGCTAAAATTGATGATATTCCTAAAGATGTTTTAGAAGCAATTAAACAAGAACTAACTTCTTGGTTAATCTCGGGAGAAGATACTATTGCCTATTCAACAGAATCAAGTTATGCAGCCAATCTTGAAATGGCAAGTAGTCAATTTAAACCAACCTCAAAAGTAATAGCGATGCAAAATCTTGAAAAAGTTGAGACTCCTAATAGTAAAACAATTGAAGAAGTGGCTTCATTTTTTGGAGTAAGTCCATCAGAAACTATTAAAACACTTCTTTATTTAGCAGACAAAAAACCAATTGTTGTTCTTTTAGTTGGTAATGATCAAGTTAATGAAGTAAAATTAAAAAATTATTTGGGTGCTGATTTTTTAGAAGCAGCTACAGAAAATGATAGTAGAACGATATTAAATGTTTCTTTTGGTTCTCTTGGACCAATTGATTTACCAAATAATATTAGAATTATTGCTGATTTTAATATAAAAAACTGTACAAATACAATTACTGGCGCTAATAAAGATGGTTACCATTTTAGAAATGTTAACCCAACTAGAGATTTTGAAGCAGAGTATGCAGATTTAAGAGAAGTAAAAGAAGGTGAAATATCACCTGACGGCCTTGGAAGACTGAAATTTACAAAAGGGATTGAAATTGGACACATCTTTAAACTTGGGACAAGATATTCCGAAAGTATGGGAGCTAACATTTTAAATGAACACGGAAGTAGTCAACCACTTATCATGGGTTCTTATGGCATAGGTGTCAGTCGAATTTTATCAGCTGTCATGGAACAACACGCTAGAATTTTTGTGACAAAAACTCCAAAGGGAGATTTTCGTTATTCTTGGGGTGTTAATTTTCCAAAAGAATTGGCTCCGTATGATATTCATCTTATTACTGTTAATGTTAAAGATGAAGTAGCAGTAGAACTGACAAATAGAATTGAACATCAACTAATTACAGCCAAGTATAGTGTATTAACAGATGATCGTAATGAGAGAGCTGGTTCGAAATTTTCAGATAGTGATTTAATTGGTTTGCCAATTAGAATTATTGTCGGAAAAAAAGCTGATGATGGTATTATAGAAATCAAAATAAAATCCAGTGGTGATTCCATAGAAGTAAGTGAATCAAACTTATTAGAAACTCTTGAAATATTGACAAATATGAATAAAGTCTAATTATATTAATCATACTAGTAATGAACCAGCCCAAAAGTTTGACTTAAAACCTAATTTTTGAGTTGGTTCATAATGTTTGATAGGAAATTTCAATAAAAACATAAAAATGTATTGACAAAGCAAAGAAGAGGTGCTAGAATATAATAGTTGTCTCGAAAGAGTAATGACCTTTGAAAACTGAACAAGACAAGAAACCAAACGTGCAGGGTTAATAAAATAACCTGTCAAAAGAATCAAGAAGCAATAAATCTGTCAGAGGACAGTAATGAGTAGAGACTCAAACTTTAATGAGAGTTTGATCCTGGCTCAGGACGAACGCTGGCGGCGTGCCTAATACATGCAAGTGGAACGCATTTTGATCACCGTAGCTTGCTA
>NZ_KB904359.1 GCF_000380045.1 Streptococcus marimammalium DSM 18627 | reverse complement strand
ACCTGGTTGGTAACTATTAGTGATATTAAAGCCTTCAATAGTTGTTGTATAATCTGCAACAACATCTTCTGTCACAGTATAAACAATTCTTTGACCATCTTTAAATTCNGGTAAATCAGTAAAGCTATAAGCCCAATTGCTTGCTTCATTAACTGTAGCTTTTTGGCCTGTTGGTTGACCATCTGCTAAGAGATTAACCACAACTTCTGCTGGGCGTTTACCATCTTGGTTGTCGGCATCATCCCAGATTTTCTTACCTGAAACTTCTGTCACACTTGGCGTATGAGTATTAGTAATATCATATCCTGTAACAACAGCACTATATTCCGGTACATCCTCTTCAGCTACAGAATATTGAATTGGTGCACCTTGTGCATCTCTTTGATCAAGATTATCAAAGGTATATGCCCAACCTTTTGATACATCTGTAGTTACAGTTTTGCCTGTATCGACTCCATTAGCCAATAATTTAACAATAATTTGTTTGGGACGCTTACCATCTTGGTCATTGTTATCGTTCCATGTTTTTTGACCGCTAATAGAAGTTTTAGCTAATCTATTGATAACGGTCTTCTCAGCAATTTTATTATCATCAAAATCTTTTGGTGTAATTTCAATATCACTAGTTAATCGTTCATAACCTGTCGGAGCAGTAACTTCTCTAAGGATATAATCTGTTTTTAAAAGATTACCAATAGAAGCAATTCCATCAGTGTCTGTTGTCAAAGTACCCACTTTTTGGCCGTTAGCTTTTCGAAAAACATCAAAAACGGCTCCCTCAAGGGGAATAGGCCCATCTACAGCTTCAGCAATTTTATAAATTTTTATAGTGTAGACATAACCCTCTGCACTACCACCTGCCTCTAAATAGCGATAACTAGTTCTAGTTTCAGTTGTACCATGATCTGTTGCTGTTAATTGAGCATTATTCTCAAAAAGTTCACCATCTGTTGGGACATAAGAAACATTTGTCTTATAAATAATCATAAAGTTATCATTTTCAGACATATCTCCTAGAGCAACCGTAAATGAATTATTTGTCTCATCAATGTTTACCGTATAGTTTTGAGTAACTTCTTGACGATTTGTTAATCTCCAATCTCCTTGAATGAAAGCCCATGTTCCTTTGTAAATTTGGATTGAATCTTTCTTATAGGATGTCCCTGGAGTTTTAAGGGTATCAGTTATAACAACGTTATTAAGAGCTTGATTTATACGGTTAACAGCTATCGCAAAATTACCAGTCTGAGAATCCCCATTTTCTGCCCAACCCGATTTTTCTAGTAAATATGCATCAGGTTTTTGAACTCCAGTATAATTAATTCTACCAGCAACAAACGTTTTTGAACCGACTTGAATATTAACATCTATTTCTTCAGCCACATCAGTCACTATAAAATCAACGCGAGAGTAAAAAAATAATTTACCAGTTACATTAGAGTGTGTCTCTACATAATCCGTATAAGTTAATACTACTTGTTTAGTATCAGAATTAATTGTTGCATTTGCAACTAAGTTGCCATCTGGATCTTTCACTTCAAAGGCTGTCGTTTGAGGAAAAGTAAGCTTATCAGGCAATTGAATAGTGGTAGTATCCCCTTGATGAACTACATTATCTGGCAAAGCAAAATCAGCATTTATTCGAAAATTTACCCATTGACCTATGCTATCAGGCAATTCTCCTCCAGATTCACTTGTTAAAGACATATTTGTAATGACATTATCATGCTCTGTCGCGGCAACGCTAGGAGTTTTAATAAGTGAAAAAGTTGTTATTACTAATATTAGTAATGATACGACTTTTAATAATTTTTTCTTCATATTTTTTCCTTTCTTTTATATTTCATAGATTAAAATGGTAAATAATAACAATAACTTAAAGAATTTTAGGGTAATGAAATTATTTACAATTTTTATGCTTATAAAATATACAAACTGTCTGTTACAGCCATTAACATTCTAATACTTTTTTAAAAAAATTGCAACTTATTCTATTTTTTTGTAAACATATCCATAAACACAAGAAATCATCATTTTATTTCAAAATTTCGAATTTACCCAATGAATAAAAAGAACTTAACCAAATCTTTTATCCCTTTAAACTAAGACAAATAAAGTCTTTCATTATTATATAGAAAATAAATTATTTGACTTTTATATAAAATAATCTAGAATAGAAAAATGATAAGGAGATGAGTATGAAATTTTTAATTCCAACTGCAAAAGAAATGACTGAAATGATAGAAAAAGTAACGCCTGCTCCAATCAATCAAAAAACAAAAACTATCATTGCAGTATTAGCAAAAATGACGCCTGGTGAACTAGCTCATTTTTATAAAATAAAGCCTGAAGCTGCTAAAAAAGAATGGCATAGAATTCAAAATATGCAAAACAACAAAGCTAATTATTACCCAGCTATTTCTCTTTTTAATGGTTTGATGTATCGCCATATCAATTATTTAAAATTTTCTGCTAGTGAGCTAGAGCAGATGAATTCAAATGTTTTAATCACTTCTTCTTTATATGGTATTATTTCTGCATTAGAACCTATTGCACCACACCGTCTAGATTTCTCACAAAAACTCACTATTGATGGAAAATCCCTCAAAAAATATTGGCAAAAGGATTTTGATGCTAGTATTAATTCTACGGAAATTTACATCTCTTTATTATCTAAAGAATTTGAAGATGTTTTTTCTAAATCTATTCGAGAACAACTGACTAGTGTTGTTTTTATGGAATCTAAAAAAGGGCAATTAAAAACACATTCTACTATTTCTAAAAAAGGACGAGGCACTTTTTTAGCAACAGCCATTAAGCAACAAGCTCAAGAACTTTCAGACCTTAAAAAATTGAGTTTTAATGGTTTTTCTTATCGTAAAGATTTATCTAAATCTAATAAACTGGTTTTTGTCAAAGAAATATAAAAAGAGGCTAGGATTTTTTATCTTAGCCTCCAAACTGATATAGTATAAAACCAAAAATTTATTTGACAGTGCCTTACCCAAAAGATAAACCAATTTTCAAATCTGCTAATTTATATTAGATTAGCAATTTTATTTTTGATCAAATAATTCATTATTCTTACTTTTTATGCTAAATAATTTCTTGACACTTGTTCATAGATTGCCTTACCATCATTAAGTTTTTCCCAAATAACCACTGATTTGCTATTTAAGGATTTTTTGACATCAATGATACGTTGGTTAGAAGAACCCCTAAATTGAAGCATTAAATTTTTCTTAGTGATGTCAAAACGTCCATCAACCAAGATGTCAACATAGCTCAATAATTCTAATTTATCAGGTGTTTCAAGCATCATTTCTTCCCAAGTATAACCTGTCCATGACCAAATATCTTTTTCAGGCAATTCTTTTTTAATCCGTTTGACCAAAGGCAGTAAAATACCTGTGTTTAAAAAGGGTTCCCCTCCCAAAAGAGTAAGCCCTTGTACATAAGGTTTTGCCAAATCAGCCATAATCTGTTCTTCTAATTCTTTTGTGTAGGGCACACCATTTCGAAAATTCCAAGTTGCTTGATTGTAGCATCCTTGACAATGAAAGAGACAACCACTCACATAAAGCGAATTCCTCACTCCTTCACCATCCACAAAATTAAAAGCTTTATAATCAGAAATATACCCTTGACTATAATCTTCACTCTTCCATTCTTTAGGTTTAGGATTATTCATCTTATCCCTCCAAATCAATCCAATATCGCTCTACATTTTCACGAGTATCTTCATGAATACCACCACAAGATAGAATGGTCTTTTTGCTGGCTAAATTATCTTTATGGCAAGTCAATAAAACCGACATGATGTTTTTTTCTTTGGCTAATTTCAAACCTTGCCTTAGTTGCTCTTTGGCGTAGCCTTTGCCACGCTCACTTGGTCTAATACTATAACCAATATGACCTCCTTTTTGCAGTAAAATATTATTCAAGCGAAGACGTAAACTTAAAAAACCTAGGGCTCTGTTATTAGCATCAAAAGAAACCAACTGAATAGAAGGCACTAAAAGACCAGGAATAATTCCTATTTCATACTCACGGTTTTGTTGCAACCAATCATTATAAGAAAATTCGTGTGGGGTCCAAAAGCCACCATCATGCTGACTGTTATGGCCTTCAAATTCATTTATCATCTCTGTAATGGTCTCTTCGTCACCCAAGTCAGGTCTTCTTAATATCATCAGATTTTCTCCTTGTTAATTTATCTAAAAAAATTTCTTTTAAGCCATTAATCTGCTCTTTTTTATTTTTTTTTAAATAAGAATTTTTCTCGTGAAAACGTTGTACTTGCTTTTTACCTTTATCATCTAATTGGTATTTCCCCATTTGTCTTTCTCCTGTTTAAATAGGTTGCTACTTAGCAACCTATTTATCTTTTAATCAGTCTATTTTCATTGTTGAACCATTCATATGTTTAACACGTGAAGCAATTTCTTTATGACGACCATTAACCATTGGTCTTGCTTGTGGGTTGCCTAGATAACCACAAGTACGTTTCACCACATCTACTGTTTTTGGATCGGTGTTGCCACAATTAGGGCATTTAAACCCACGTTCAGTTGGTTCAAAATCACCTTCAAACTCACATTCATAGCAACGATCAATTGGTGTGTTAGTTCCTAGATACCCAACACGATCATAAGCATAGTCCCAAACAGCCTCTAAGGCTTTAGGATTTTGTTGTAAAACAGGATACTCACAATAATGGATGAAACCACCACTTGCACCAGTCTCTGGATAGATTTTTTCAAAATCTAATTTTTCAAATGGTGAAGGGTTTTTACGAACATCATAATGGAAACTATTCGTGTAATATTCTTTGTCTGTAATGTTTTCAACAACACCAAATTTTTCAGTATCTAGGCGGCAAAAACGATCTGTCAAGCTTTCTGATGGTGTTGAGTAGACTGAGAAATGATAACCAAACTCATCTGACCAGTCTTCACAAAGGCTCTTCATTTGATGAATGATATCAATCGTAAAGTCTTTCGCTGCTGGATTAGTTTCCCACTGACCGCCATAAAAGACTGTTGCCACTTCATATAAGCCGATATAACCTAGAGAAATAGTGGCACGACGATTCTTAAAGAGATCATCAACATTTCCGTCTTTAGGAAGACGTTTCCCAAAAGCACCATATTGATATAAGATAGGAGCATTTGCTGGTATTGCTTCTTTAACACGTTCTACACGATAAACAAGTGCATCTTTAGCAATAGACATACGTTCACTAAAAATATCCCAGAATTTTTCAATGTCACCTTGAGATTCTAATGCAATACGAGGAAGGTTAACAGTGACAACACCAAGATTCATACGCCCAGAAGTAACATCTTTGCCGTTTTCATCTTTCCATCCTTGAAGAAAACTACGACATCCCATAGGAACTTTAAAAGAACCAGTTAGTTCTACAATTTTATCATAAGACAACATGTCTGGATACATGCGTTTTGTTGCACATTCGAGAGCTAATTGCTTAATATCATAGTTTGGAGAATCAGGATCTAGATTAAGACCACGTTTAACAGTAAAAATCAATTTAGGGAAAATAGCTGTGCGTTGTTCTTTTCCAAGCCCTTTAATACGAATGTTTAAGATAGCTTTTTGTATCTCACGTTCAAACCATCCCTCACCTAGCCCAAAACCAAGAGAAGTAAACGGTGTTTGTCCATTGGATGTGAAAAGTGTATTGATTTCATATTCAAGACTTTGCATGGCGTCATAAATATCTTTAAGTGTTTTTTCACGCACATAGTCTTCTCTTTTATCTTCAGCTAACCATTTTTCGGCATCTTTCATATGCTTTTCATAGTTAAGTTTAGCGTAAGGGGCTAAAACTTCATCAATACGATCGGCAGAACAACCACCGTATTGACTGGAAGCAACGTTAGCAATGATTTGTGAAATTTGAGCTGTTGCTGTTTGAATAGATTTTGGACTTTCAACATCAGCATTTCCTATTCT
The DNA here is from genome assembly GCF_000380045.1 of Streptococcus marimammalium DSM 18627. GTDB lineage: Bacteria > Bacillota > Bacilli > Lactobacillales > Streptococcaceae > Streptococcus > Streptococcus marimammalium. The sequence goes on along the minus strand of NZ_KB904359.1, from coordinate 78,530 downwards.
AAAACCTGTCTTTAACATCCCTTCAAAATCAATCAAACAACAGTTAGTCATTGGAGTATAGGGACTATAATCCAAATCATGGAAATGTATATCACCCTTCTGGTGCGCATTTGCCACATGTAATGGCAACATTTTAAGACCAATTGATTTTCCAACAATACCAGCAGTTAAATCACGTTGCGTATTAAAGACATTACTATCTTTGTTGGCGTTTTCATTAACCACACTTTGATCTCTGTTAATTAGTTTATCTATTGTGTAATTAATATCTGTTGCCTTGGAACGATCAAAGTCACGCTCTGTTCGATAGTTGATATAAGCTTTTGCAATGGCATATTCATTTGCTTCAAGCAATTGATGTTCTACAATATTTTGAATTTCATAGATTTTAACATCTTTATTAAAGCGTTCAAAAATTTCTGTAACAACACTTTCAGTAATCTCTCTTAGTTTTTCTTCTACAAATGGTGTTAACGGTGTCACCTGATTGCTAGCTTTTAAAAGTGCTTGAAAAATTTTATCAGGTTCAAATGTCACCTTTCTACCATCACGCTTAATAACTGTAATGAGTGATTTGACCATTTCTTTACCTTCTTTTCTAATGTTATTTTAAGAAATATTATATCATAAGCAAAATAAAAATCAATATGTTGTGTTTATTTTTTTAAAAGACACAACATATTGATTTTTAAGAATTTAGTTGATAAACAGTTAATTGTTTAATGTTATCTAACACAATCGGTTGATAATGACTGTCAAGAGCACTCTTTACCACCTGGGGAAGTTCTAAGTTGTTATTCACAACAAGATAGCTAGCTTTATTTTGAAGTAACTCATCTTCTAATCGTTTTTGATTTACAGTATCAGAAGTATTGATAAAAGGAAGAGATAAGTGAGAACTTGATTGTCGTTTACTATCTTGATAAATTGTTGCAACACTGTCCCAGACATATATAGAGTCATTTTCCGAAGTATTACTTGCAATATAAGAAGCAACTATTTCTCTTTCTTGGTAAAGCGGAATATTCATAAGGTATTGATAGACAGGTAGACCAATTCCATAAACCATTACTAAGAGAGGAGCCAGTAAATGTTTTAGCATCAAAGTACTAAAACCTTTGAAGGCGCTATCTGTTGGTTGTTGACGATAGTGTGCTTTTTCTTCAATACTATCTTCATCAGTCATACGATTTAAAACGAGAATCGTCAAAACTAAACCAAATGGAAGCATTGGTAATATGTGATAGGTAGCAAAATTTTTTGTCAGAACTATTAAAATGAAATAAGAAAATAGTGATAAAAAGAAAACCCATTTAATGGCATGATTGTTTTTTGTTTTTTTAAGTAGCAACGGAAATAGTAAGACCCCCATCAAGATTCCTGAACCGAGAGTAAAGATAACATAGAAAGCAAGGTTATAAAGAAAATTTTCAAGAGTTATATTAAAAGAAGTAATTGGGTAAAAAAGAGTTTGGTGTATATATGGAACAACAATTTGCATATTAAAAGCCAGGAAACCCACGGTATAAAATACGAGAAGCAAACCAAACAGTAAGCACAGTAATTGGTAAAATCCTCTAGCAATATATTTATGAGCTAAATTATAAATACTTAAAACGATGAAAGCTACAAGTCCAAATAATAAGTTTCTAGAATCAAATAAAATAGCAAAAGCACACAATATCCCATAAACAATAAATCCTTCATCTTTAGCTTTACCTTTAAAGTAATTTAATAAGAACCATATTGCTGGCAAAAAAAATAAAAAGGACAATTGTATTGAGTAGAGTCCACCAAATCCAAGAGAAGCATTTAAAAGATAAAAAATTAAAGTTCCTGTAAAAGCTAGGCCGTTTTTGCTACTTAGAGATACAACAATTTTATAGAGATAAATACCTGAAATATAAAATGATAAAATTTGTATGGGCAATAACCATAGCTCACTTCCTAATAGATAACTTAAGGAAATAGTGAGATAATATAGAAATCCCCCTGTTACAAAAAGATCTGTATATGGGAGTTGCCCATGTATTAACATAAAGCCCGTATAAAGATTTTGAGATTGAATTCCATTGGCAAAATTTGAGAAAAAAGGGATAACAATACTAAACAAAGAAATAATCAAACTAAAAATCATTAGATAAAAATGATGAAAAAGTGGCACTTTCACATTGTTTTTTTTCATCTTTGGCTGTTTAGTTGATCTTTTTTTAGCTTTTCTACTAAGATAAAGATTTTGAGGTATTTCCTCTTTATAAGATGAATCTGACAATTTCTCACTATAACTCTCTAATGAAATAGATGACATTTGATATCCTCTTTCCTTTCTGAACGTTCTTATTATTTAAGTATAGCAAAAACTTTTGATTAGTCAATTTCTTATTGTTATTTAAAATTCTTGGAAAAGTCTAATTTAACCCAAAAATTTGAGATTATCATTTAATCGAATAACTCATTTTTGTATGAGACTGGATTGAGTCTTTTTAGTTTCAGTTTAATGCTTTAATGATAGTTTCAACTCCATAAAATAGTTCATTTTTTTAAATGCAAAAAAGGAGGTCATCATAAACTTATTATTGCTTTTATAAAACATATAAGATCTTATTTCCTATTTTTCAAAAAAGATGATAAAAAGCATACTGGTATTGCTATACTTGATTACTATGTATATTGGTAGCTTGAAATTATCTTCAGAAAAACTTTATTAAACATTATTGTAAATTAAGTGAAATCGAAACATAAAAAACAATAATCTCACAATTTTTAAAATTAATTTCACACAAAAAACACCCAAAAAGTTATATAATAGAGCCATCTTTTAGGGTGTCGTTCATATTTTTAGGTGCATTTTTTATAGATTTATATCCTCTTTATTATTCTTCCATGAAAGTATTAAAGACTTCTTCAATCATATCCCATTCTGCTTCAGAGTCAGTTGGGATTGGCTCTAATTCTCCTTCTGTGCCATCTTCATTTTCAGTAAAGGCATAAGCTTGAATTTCAACTTCACCATCTTCATCTTCTTCTGCACCAGCAGGTACTAGTAAAACATAATTTTTACCGAATTCTTCTGTGCCATCAATGGTTAGAAGAATTTCAAACAAGGTTTCATTTCCTTCTTCATCAACTAATGTAATAACATCATGTTCTTGGTTGTTGTGTGTTTCTGTCATATTCTTCCCCTTTAATATGGATCAATCAATAGATACGATCTAGATAATTTTGCAAGATTAGCTGGGCAGCTAATTTGTCAATAACTTTTTTACGTTTGTTTCTACTTATATCTCCCTGTTCAACAAGCATTCTTTCAGCTTCCACAGTTGATAATCGCTCATCTTGATAAATAATGGGTAAACCAAACAGTTTCTCAAGTTGCTTACCATAAGATTGACTGGCTTCTACTCGAGGGCCACTGGTGTTGTTCATGTTTTTAGGAAGACCAATCACAAATTTTTCCACGCGATATTCTTTTACCAATTCACTTAAGCGCTCAAAACCAAATTCATCTTTATTTTCATTGATTTTGATAATTTCTAGCCCTTGAGCAGTAAAACCAAGTGGATCACTAATAGCTACGCCAATCGTTTTAGAGCCAACATCTAATCCCATTATTCTCATTTAATATCAATCCCATTTCCTTTGAGATAGTACCGTACCAATTCTTCAGTTATCTCATCTCGCTCATACTTTCTAATTTGATTTCTAGCATTGTTATAACGTGGAATATAAGCAGGGTCACCACTTAGTACATATCCAACAATTTGATTGATGGGATTGTAACCTTTTTCCTCAAGGGAACTATAAACTGATGTTAGTGTTTCACTAATTTCCTTCTTATTGCCATCATCCAAATTAAAACGAACAGTTTCGTCTGTAAATCCCATACTTACACCTTCTTTCGTTATTAAGTATCGTATTTCATTATACTATATTTTACATTATTAAACAAGAATAAAACACTGGTTGAATACTTATTGATGCGATATATTGTTAAAACCAATCTTAAAAAATTTTATATAGTATTAACAAAACCTGTCTCCTCAAAAGACAGGTTTTGTGATACATATTCTTATAAAATATTATTTATAGAGCAGCTCGTAGGCGTGCTTGCTCGTTTTCTATATTACGAATAGAGCGAGGAAGAAAAGCTCTAATATCATCTTCTTTATAACCAACTTGAAGACGTTTATCATCAATCAAGATAGGACTTTTTAGAATTCTTGGGTTGGCTTGGATAACTTTAATGACTTCATTGATACTCAGATCATCAATATTAAAATTAAGGGCTTTTGCATATCTATTCTTAGCAGATATGATACTTTCAACACCACTTTCTGTTTTGGATAAAATTGTTAAAATTTCTTCTTTAGTTAAAGGTTCTTTTCCCAAATTTTGTTCTTTATAAGGCAATTTATGGGCATTTAGCCATGTTTTTGCCTTCTTGCAACTCGTACAGCTTGAAATCGTATAAATTTTGATCATGTCTATTCTCGCTTTCTACCACATGATACTATTATTGTATCATAAAAGACTCTAATTGAAAGTCGGTCTTTAGACTGATTTTATTCTTCTATCTCAATACTATCAAAATCTAAGGCAATATCCTTGTTTACTTCTTCTTTACTTTCTGATACTTGCTCTTTTAATGTATCATCTTCGATTAAACCAAATTTAATACGTACTTTACGATCAACTTCATCAAAAATTTCTGGATTATCAGCAAGATATTTTTTAGCATTTTCTGATCCTTGTCCAATTTTAACACCTTCATAAGAATACCAGGCACCAGCTTTTTGAATGATATCAAGCTCACTAGCAATTTTAACTAATTCCCCAGTTCGTGAAATACCCTCACCATACATGATTTCAACAAGAGCAACTTGAAATGGTGGTGCAACCTTGTTTTTAACCACTTTAATTTTAGTTTCTTTACCAATATTACTATCTTTTTGCTCACCAGAACCTTTAATTTGTGTATTTCCTCTCACATCCAATCGGATAGAAGAATAAAATTTAAGAGCACGTCCACCTGGTGTTGTTTCAGGATTACCAAACATAACTCCTACTTTTTCACGTAATTGGTTGATGAATATAGCAATCGTTTTTGTTTTATTGATTGAAGCTGATAATTTTCTCATGGCTTGACTCATCATACGAGCTTGTAAACCAACATGACTATCTCCAATATCACCATCAATTTCTGCACGTGGCACTAAAGCTGCAACCGAGTCGATAACAACGATATCAACAGCTCCTGAATCAATCAATTTTCCTGCGATTTCTAGTCCCTGTTCACCAGAATCTGGTTGGGATAAAAGAAGTTCATCAATGTTAACACCTAAGGCTTGAGCGTATGCCGGATCAAGAGCATGCTCGGCATCAATAAAGGCTGCAATACCTCCATCTTTTTGTGCTTGAGCAACAGCATGTAAAGCAACTGTTGTTTTCCCTGAACTTTCTGGACCAAAAATTTCTATAATTCTACCTTTAGGATAGCCACCCACACCAAGAGCAATATCTAGAGCTAAACTTCCTGAACTCATAATTTGAACTTTTTGCTCAGCACGTTCACCAAGGCGCATCACTGCTCCTTTACCAAAATCTTTTTCAATATCTTTTAGTGCATTGTTGAGTGCTTTTTGCCTCTCATCACCAAATTTCTTAGAAATTTCTTCTGTTTTCTTTGATTTTTTTGCCATTGATTTCTCCTATTTTCTATACTTGTTCCATTATACTAAACTTTAGTGCTTTAATAAAGTCAGACGCACAATATTAAAAGCATGCATGGTAGCAATATGACGAATATCTAAACGACTACGTCCTCCAATCATTATTTTTTGAGAAAAAACAGAATCTTTTGTTGCTAAACCAATAAAGACAGTTCCTACAGGTTGACCTTCTAGGGTATCTGGACCAGCAACACCAGTTAGTGAAACAGCAAAATCTGAATCGGTGAGACGTCTACTATTTTCTGCCATTTTTTCTGCTGTGAAAGCACTAACAACGCCATTTTCTCTTAATTCTTCTATAGAGATACCTAACATTCGTGATTTTTCTTCAATGCTATAGGTGACAAAACCACCCTTAAAAATAGAGGAACTACCAGGAAATTCAGCAAGTTGTGATTGAAATAAACCTGCTGTTAAACTTTCTGCTGCTGTCACGGTTTTTTTCTTCTGTCGAAGACTATTAAAAACGACCTTAGCCATTGAATTCTCATCACCATAACCATAATGATAAGTTTTGAGATCAGAGGTGTTAAGGATTTTTCGTTCTAGAGCATCTAATTTTTGTTTCGCTTCTTCTTGATTATTTGCCTTGGTTGATAGTCTAAGAGTCACCTCCCCAACTTTTGCATAAGGAGCTATTGTTGGATCAGTTTGGTGCGTAATAATATCAGCCAATTCGGTTACCAAACGACTCTCACCAATACCAAAAAACCTCAAAACACGAGAATAAAGTTTGGTATCACTCTTTAATAAAGGTAATAAAAACTGATTAACCATTGGTTTTAGTTCGCTAGGAGGTCCCGGCAAAACCACATAAGTGACACCATCAACCTCAATCATGCTTCCCACAGCTAAACCTGTGGGATTTTGAATGGCTTTAGCACCTAGAATGATTTGAGCTTGACGATCATTGTTTGCAGTTCTTGAAGCATTTGGTCTAGTTGCAAAAAAGTCATCTAGTTTACTCATTGCCTCTTGATTAACCACTAAGGGTTTTTCTAAAAATTTAGCTAGAACTTGCTTAGTCAAATCATCCTCTGTCGGTCCTAAACCGCCACACAAAACAATCAGTTCACTACGTTGTTTAGCAACAGATAAAACTGATAATAATCGCTCTTCATTATCTCCTACTGTTGTTTGAAAATAGACATCAATTCCATTTTCAGCAAATTTTTCAGATAAAAATTGAGCGTTGGTGTTAACAATCTGACCCGTTAAAATTTCTGTTCCAACCGCTATAATTTCTGCCTTCATAACAAGTGCCTCACTCTCTTATTCGTAAACTGTTATGTTTTTTTAAATATGATTAGGATTAAAAAAACATTCTACTTCATGGTCATTGACAAGACCAGCTGCCTGCATGAAGGAATAAATCATGGTCGGCCCAACATATTTGAAACCACGCTTTTTCAGTTCTTTAGCAATATGTTTTGATAAAGGAGTCTGACTTGATGTATTCTGATAATGACTAATCTTATGATTGATGGGCTTATGATTAACAAAAGACCAAATGTAGTCATCAAAAGAACCAAATTCTTTTTGAATCTTTAAAAATTGTTGAGCATTATTTCTTGTCGCAAAGAGCTTTCCACGATGTCTGATAATAGAACTATCAAACATCAAGGTTTCAAGCTCTTCATCTGTCATATGGGATACTTTAGTAAAGTCAAATTTTTTAAACACTTGATTGAAAGCTTGTCTTTTGTGTAAGACTGTTGACCATGAAACGCCAGATTGATAAGTTTCTAAACAAAATAATTCAAATAGGGCTTGGTCATCGTGTAATGGCCGTCCCCACTCGGTATCATGGTAAATCATATCTATCTTTTGTTTTTTTACCCAGCCACAACGTTTCATAGTCATCTCCTATTTAATTAGCATCTTAAGTGATGCTTTAATATAGTCTTGTGTCGTCTCACTTGTTCCTTCAAAGAAAGTATAAATTTTTTTCAATTCACTAGCTTTATAACCAAGAGCATTAAGAGCTTCCATCGCCTCTTCTAAAGCATGATTAGTAGTTGAGGCTTTTGTTCCCATTTTCCCCTTGTTTGTTATTGCGTTATCAACAAATTTACCTGCTAAATCAAGAATCATTTGCTGAGCTGTTTTTTTCCCAATTTTAGGGAACTTCATCAAATAAGTAATATCTTTGTTGTCAATGGCCGTGACTAATCCTTCATTATCATCTGCTGCAATAATAGCTAAAGCAGACGTTGGACCAATACCTGTCACTGAAATAAGATTTAAGAAAATAGTTTTTTCTTCTTCACTATGAAAACCATAAAGAAGATGAGCATCTTCTCGAACAACTTGATAGAGGTAAATTTTTATCGCTTGGTTAACCTGATTTGAAAAACTATAAGGATTAGCTACATGGATGATGTAGCCAACTCCTGATACCTCTACCACAATATATTTAGCTGTTATTTTTGTAAGGGTTCCTTTGATATATTCGTACATTGTCTCTCTCTTCTAATATTTGCCTTGTTCTCTTAAGCTTTTATGATTTTCTTGAATACGACGGAACATTTTTTCCATGTCTGAATTTGAAAAACTCACTAAAACTGGTCGGCCATGTGGACAATTATATGGATTTTGACACTGAGCCAATTGATTGATAAGATGTCTCGCTGAGTAATCATCTAAAGTATGATTTGCTTTAATACTTCGTTTACAACTCATCATAATCGCTAATTCAGCACGGTAAGTTTTAATAGAAACATGGTTAGTTAGTAGCAACATATCACAAATTTCATATACACCTGATTCAATCTCTTCTTCCTTAAACCATATAGGATGTTCTCGTAAAATAAAAGTATTTTCACCATAAGGTTCCAAATAAATGCCAACTTGATTAAGTAGAGGCATTTTTTCTTGCAGATTAAGAAAATCATCTGTTGGAAATTCAAATAGATAAGGCATTAACAATTGCTGTAAACTTGTATTGACATCCGCTATTTTGTCACGATAATATTCATACTTGATTCTTTCTTGAGCAGCATGTTGATCAATGATATAAAGTCCTTCTTTCCCTTGAGCAAAGAGGTAAGTGCCATGCATTTGCCCAAAGTATTCTAATTCTGGAAAAACAGACGCTTCCTCATTTTCAAGATTATCTAAGAGAAATTTTAGTTTATCGCTATTAGTCATATCAATTTCAGGGTGCTCACCATTAAAATCGTGCCAATGTGTTCGATTAGCAAACTTGACAGAGGGAAATGTCTTGACAGTATTGTCAAGCGAATTGTCAATTTTATTTTCTTGTTGAGAAAACTGGTTTTCTTCTACATAGGTATCCATTTCTTCACTAGAGCGAACAAAGAAATCTTTTTTATCATTATCATAATAAAGATTGGTTTGTTTTAAGGAAAGACTAGTTTGAACCGGTTTTGGAAAACCTCTTATACTTGATTTTGCTAGATTTTCGAGCGCATCTGGAATCAAATCATGTTCTTTTAAACTGTCAAAGATAGCTGTTTTAATGAGAGACATCAGATCACCTTCTTTAGAAATACGAACTTCTTGTTTAGTCGGGTGAACATTGACATCTGCCAAATATGGATCAATTTGAATATCAATGACAGCAATTGGAAAACGTCCTACCATTAGTTTACTTCCGTAGCCATCAATGATAGCCCTATTAAGTAAGAAATTTTTAATGTAGCGACCATTAATTAAAAGCGTCATATAATTACGATTAGCTCTTGTTAATTCTGGCAAACTAACATAGCCTGATACCTCAAAATCAAGATTAGATGCTGAAATAGCGACCATTTTCTTAGCTGTACTAACACCATAAATACCTGCAATAGCTTGATGTAAATCTCCGCTTCCAGCAGTTCTAATTAACTCTCTGCCATCACTAAATAAAACAAATGAAACTTCTGGATGAGCAAGGCTTAAACGATTGACTATATTAACAATATTAGCTAGTTCTGCCTGTAGACTTTTCATATACTTTAATCTAGCTGGTGTGTTGAAAAAGAGATTTTCAATAATAATCTTAGTGCCAACTGGTGTTGAGATTACTTCTTCTTGTTCAATTTGACCACCATTAGCAATCAACAAAGTGCCGCCTTCTTCAAAAGCTGTTGCAGTTTTAATAGTCATTAAACTAATTGATGCAATCGAGGGAAGGGCTTCACCACGAAATCCCAGTGTTCTAATCCGAAACAAATCAGACTGGCTTTTAATTTTACTTGTGGCGTGACGTTTTATACTTAAAGCCACATCTTCTTTGGAAATTCCTTCACCATTATCAGTGACTTGAATTTTTTTCAATCCTGACTCTTCGAGTTCAATTGTAATTTGGGTGCTTCCAGCATCAATAGCATTCTCTATCAATTCTTTAACAACACTACTTGGACGCTCAATCACTTCACCAGCTGCTATTTGGTTGGCGAGTGTTTCTGGTAATTCAATAATTTTAGGCATAATACTCTTCACCTTTTCTAAGACATTTGTCACTTTTATTTTATAATAATGAAGTTAATTAATTATTTACAACTCTTCTTTTAAAACTTTAACAGCTTATTTATTCGATATAAATCAATCTGTACTTCAATAATAACTTCAGATAATGATTAAGCCACTATCATTAAAATTTCTAAACTTGATTTTATTATCACATCAACTTCTTTTAGTGATTATTGATAGGAATAAATTAAGTCTTACTATTGTTTTTCTATTATACCACACAAAAAAGAAAGAAATTGAGAGACTTCTTCAACTGATCATAGTCAATAAGTCACAAAACAAGAAAAAAGAAATTCTATTTTGTGACTTATCTTTATTATTCAATTCTTACTTTTTTAATATTTTTTGTAAAGTTAACAATTCTTTCAAGGCTTCCATTGGTGTTATATTCATCACATCAAGTGTCGTTAATCTCTCTAAAACTGTTTGTTGCTCTTCTTCAATAAGAGGTAATTGTTTAACTTGAGAACTTATTGTCTTCTTAGTTGACACAGGAATAACAGCATTTGATTCAAATTTGGTTAAAAGAGTGTCTGCTCGCTTGAGTAATGTTTTTGGTAAACCGGCTATTTTGGCAACATGAATGCCGTAAGATTTATCAGCAGGGCCATCTGCTATCTTATGAAGGAAAGTGACTTCTCCGTTTTTCTCTAAGGTTGATACATGGACATTAACAAGGTGTGTCAAGCTAGTTGACAGACTTGTCAATTCATGATAATGAGTAGCAAACATTGTTTTAGCTGTAATGTGGTTATGGATGTGCTCAATAATAGCTTGAGCAAGAGCCATTCCATCATAAGTTGCTGTTCCTCTTCCTAACTCATCAAATAAAATGAGAGAATTTTTACTTGCTCGTTTGATAGCATGGTTAGCTTCCATCATCTCCACCATAAAGGTTGACTGCCCTGAAATTAAATCATCTGCTGCACCAATTCTGGTGAAAATAGCATCAAAAATTGGAAGATTTGCCGTTTGAGCCGCAACAAAAGAGCCAATCTGTGCCATTACAATCGTTAAGGCAAGTTGTCTCATATAAGTTGATTTACCACTCATGTTTGGACCGGTAATTAATTGGATGTTTGTTGAGTCATCAAAAATAATGCTATTAGGAATGTATTCTCGTATTCCCATGACTTTTTCCACAACCGCATGTCGTCCTTGCTCAATTTGAATTTTCCCTAATTCATTAAATGTCGGACGAACATAGCGATTATTTTCAGCCACTTGGGCTAAGCTCTGTAAAACATCAATTGTAGCAATTTGTTTAGCCAGTTTTTGTAATCTAGCAATATATTTTTCTACTTGACTTCTCACACGCATAAAAATATCATATTCTAATTGTGCAGAATAATCACGCGCCTCAAGCATCTCACCTTCAATTTTAGCTAATTCTGCTGTACCAAAACGCTCTGAATTTTTTAGGGTTGCCTTTCTGAAAAAATAATCAGGAACAAGGTTAAGATTAGAATTGGTCACGTGAAAATAATAGCCATCTTTTTTATTGTAATCGATTTTTAGAGTTGAAATGCCTGTTGCCTGTTTTTCCCTAGTTTCAATATCAACAATCCAACTAGTACCCTCACGCATGATTTTACGATAGTGATCTAGCCTATCATCAAACCCAGTTCTAATAATGTTTCCTTCAGTGATTGTGGCAGAAGCATTGGTATCTATCGCTAAACGTATCAATTCTTCCAATTCTGACAAAGGATCCATCTCGTTGACAAGAGCCTCTAAACTGGGGTGAGAAAAACCTTCTAAGATTGCTTTAATGTAAGGCACTTGAGACAAGGTCTGCCCTAGCTGAATTAAATCTTTGGGATTAGCCTTACCAAAAGAAACCCGACTAGCTAATCGTTCAATATCATAGACTCCTTTGAGGCTTTCTGTCAAATCACTACGCTCAATAAATTGTTCTAAAAACACTTGAACAATGTCTTGCCTTTGAATAATTTTTTGTTGATTAATGAGTGGTCGATCAATCCACTGACGCAATAATCGCATTCCCATGGCTGTTTTTGTATTATCAAGCAACCAAAAAAGACTACCATTTTTTTTATTGGTTCTAGCATTTTCTAACAAATCCAAACTACTTTTTGTTGTATAGGTCATCTGAAGGTAATCTTTAATCTCATAATGAACTAACTTTTGGAGATGACTCAATTCACGCATTTGTGTAGTTTTAATGTAGTAGAGTAGTTTAGAGGCTGCTGATATTTCTAATGGATGAAGATCTAAATTGAGTAAAGGGTGATCCTCTTTTTGAAATTGATAAGAAACAATTATATTCATTTTCTTTTCCAGAAGATCATAATCCTCATCATCAAGCTGATAGCCTACCACCACTTCTTTTGATTTTAAATTTAATATTTCGCTACAAACACTTGAAAAATCAGGTAAAACACTTGCATAAAATTCACCTGTTGACAAATCCATATAGGATAATCCAAAAAATTCCTGATTGGTATCAATAGCGATGAGATAATTGTTATTTGCATCTGGTTTAGAAGAGTCAACCGCTGTTCCTGGTGTAACCACTTGGACAACCTCTCTTTTAACCACTCCCACTGCTTGTTTTGGATCCTCCATTTGTTCAGCAATCGCTACCTTATAACCCAATTCAATTAAAACATCAATATACTGTTGAGCTGAATGATAAGGAACTCCAGCCATTGGAATTGGATTTTCGGCATTTTTATTACGACTAGTTAAACTAATTTCAAGAATTTGTGCTGCTTTAACAGCATCCTCATAAAATAATTCATAAAAATCACCCATACGAAAGAGTAAAAAGGCATCAGGATAATTTTTTTTGATATTGAGATACTGCTGCATCCCTGGAGAAATTTTTTCTTTAGTCATTTCCTATTTCCTCTCTTACTAAAGGACTACTATAGTTTGTTTTCATCTATAATATAAAATTGCTTTTATTGTCATTAAAGATAACATTAAGTCGGTTTCACCAAAATTAATATGAATACCTATTATAAAATCTGCTCAAGGCACTAATAAAATATATTCTTAACAATTGATTTAAATATCAATAGAGTTAATATGATAAACTATAAAATACTTGACTTTTCTCTTGATGATGTTTCCTGGAGCTCATTGCTCATAAATCACTTGATAGGATGGCTTGCCTTACAAGAGTAGCTTTTTCTGCTAATCTCTTTTTAATTCATTTGACTTGTTATTCTTTACAAACGAAAATTCACTAATTGTTTTTAGTCAGTCTCTTTTATTCATCGCAAATATCTATCTTGAATAATTATCCTTAAAATTATATCAAATTTTCCTTTATTTTGCACCTTTCTCCTATACTATGCCACAACAAAGAATTCTCTTCTCATTTAGTAAGATTGTTTTATGCTATTCCATTATTTTTTCTTATGATAAGCATTGATTTTCCACATTTCAGCAAATTAATGAGGGAAAATTACATCATTAACAGATATTTCCGCCATAATAGTGTTTTTTATGTTAAAATATAAGTGACAATTAATAGTTTAGGAGTCAAAGATGGATACAAAACAACTTATTGCTAAAAAAATTACTGCTGTTGCTGATTTAGAATTTGAAACAGTTCTCAATTTACTCGAAACACCTAAGAATTCAAACATGGGTGACCTTGCCTTTCCAGCTTTTTCTTTAGCTAAAATATTAAAAAAAGCACCTCAAATGATTGCTCAAGAAATTGTAGAAAAGATAGATAAAGATGGTTTTGAAAAAGTAGAAGCTGTTGGCCCTTATATCAACTTTTTCTTGGACAAAGAAAAAGTATCTCATCAAATTTTATTGGACGTTATCAAACATGGTAGTGATTATGGTCAACAAAATATTGGTGAAAATAAAAACATAGTTATTGATATGTCAAGTCCAAACATTGCCAAACCATTTTCAATTGGACATTTACGCTCAACAGTTATTGGTGATGCTTTATCTAACATTTTCCAAAAAATGGGATACAAAACGATTAAAGTTAACCATTTAGGCGACTGGGGTAAGCAATTTGGGATGTTAATAGTTGCCTACAAAAAATGGGGTGATAAAAAAGCTGTTGAAAAAGATCCCATCAATGAATTATTAAAATTATATGTTCGTATCAATGCCGAAGTAAAAGATCATCCAGAACTTGATGATGAGGCAAGAGATTGGTTCCTAAGACTTGAAAATGGGGATGAAGAAGCCCTTCAATTATGGCAATGGTTCCGTGATGAAAGTTTGATTGAATTCAACCGTATCTATGATTTGATGAAGATTTCCTTTGATAGTTACAATGGAGAAGCCTTCTACAATGATAAAATGCAAGAAATTCTTGATTTATTAGATGAGAAAAAACTCTTACAAGAATCCAAAGGAGCACAGGTCGTTAATCTTGAAAAATACGGCATTGAACATCCTGCTCTTATTAAAAAATCTGACGGAGCAACTCTATATATTACTCGTGACTTGGCGGCAGCACTATACCGTCATCGTCACTATGATTTTGCTAAAGCTGTCTATGTCGTAGGACAAGAACAAGCATCCCACTTTAAACAACTAAAAGCTGTGCTATCTGAGATGTCTTATGAATGGAGTGAGGATATTAGCCACGTTTCCTTTGGACTTGTAACAAGTAATGGCACTAAGTTCTCAACACGAAAAGGAAATGTTATTCTTCTTGAGCCAACTATTAATGAAGCTATCAATCGTGCATTGACACAAATCGAGGCTAAAAATCCTAATCTTGAAAATAAAGAAAAAGTTGCTCAAGCAGTTGGTGTTGGAGCGATTAAATTCTACGACTTAAAAACTGATAGAACAAATGGTTATGACTTTAATTTAGAAACAATGGTATCGTTTGAAGGAGAAACTGGTCCCTATGTGCAATATGCTCATGCTCGTATTCAATCTATTCTAAAAAAAGGTAATTTTATACCAAGTACTAGTGGTGATTATAAATTAAACGACTCTGATAGTTGGGAAATTGTGAAATTATTACAAGATTTTCCTCGTATAATTGCAAGAAGTTCTGATAACTTTGAACCATCTGTCATTGCCAAATTTGCCATCAACTTGGCTCAAAGCTTTAATCGCTTCTACGCTCATACTCGAATCTTAAACGACAGCCCAGAACGTGATAGTCGTTTAGCATTATCTTATGCAACAGGTATTGTATTAAAAGAAGCTCTTCGCTTACTAGGTGTTGAAGCACCAAATGAAATGTAAGAAATAAAACAACTTCAGTCGTTGACTGAAGTTGTTTTATTTCTTGGGTAATTTTAGCATTGGTCGACGATTAACGATGAAATCTGGACTGACGACCTCTTCAATAGCCATGATGGAAATGAAAGCCCTAGGATCTATCTCCTCCATCACTTTTTTAACTTCCCGAATTTCTGTAGGTGACATTGCTACATAAATAACATTTTTCTCATGACCAGAATAAGCACCCTCACCTTGAAGATAAGTAACACCTCTCCCAATCTCTTCAATGATAAACTTAGCAATCTCAGCTGATTTATCAGAAATGATGAACATCCCACGAACTGAATATCCTCCATTTTCAACCAAGTGAACTACTTGACTAAACATAAAACTAGCAATTAAGGCATACATCATTCTTGGAACAGAAACATAAGTCAATGATAATAACATAACAAAAATGTCAAAACCTAAGAGAGCTTGACTGAGTTGAATACCAAACTTATCTTCGATAATTCTTGCAATAATATCTGATCCACCTGTTGTACCACCATAGCGAAAGACAATACCACTTCCAATACCAGCGCCAATACCTGCAATCAAGGAGATAACAAGATAGTCATGTTGCAAATCAAGATTAAGGGGTATTTTTTGAAAGATATAAACAAATAAATACATCGTACTAATCCCATAAATCGTGTAAGCCATCGCTCTTTTACCAAAAACATAAGCTCCCCATAAAACAAGAGGTAAATTCAAAAGATAACCTGAATAAGAAGGGTTAATATTAAACAAATGGTGAAAAACTAAGGTTAGACCAGCCAAACCACCTTCAGCAATTTTGTTTTGCATATTCAAATTAACAAAACCAAAGGCATAAATTGCAGTACCAAGGGTGATAAAGAAAAAATTTTTGGGATGAAAAATATATTTTTGTTTCATTTATTCTCCTATACTATAGTAAGTTTATCGATCGTCTTCTGTAAAACGACCAATGATATGGACATTTTCTGAGACCGATACAAATGCTGTAGGGTCGGTTTTTTGCATAATTGTTCTAAATTCGTTGTACTCAGCTCGTGAAATAATAGTGATGAGTACAGATTTTTTTTCGTGCTTATAAGTACCTTCTGCTTCATTGATAGAAGTGACGCCACGATGAAGTCTCTTATGAATCATTCGAATTACTTTTTCGGGTTTATCAGTAATAATCATGGCTTGCATTTTACGTTGTTTGGTAAAAACAGCATCTGTTACCCGACTAGAAACAAAGATGGCAACCATCGAATAAAGAGCATACTGCCAACCAAAAAGAATTCCTGCAAACAGCATAATGAAACCATTTAGAGTCATCGAGATGGTACCCACATCTCTACCTGTTTTTCTTCTAATAGCGACGCTGATAATGTCTGTCCCACCACTTGAAATGTTGGCTCTAAAACCAAGACCTACACCAACCCCCATGAAAAGTCCACCAAAAATAGCATTAATCAATGGGTCAGTCGTTAAAGTTGCTTGAGGCATAAACTGTACAAAGAGCGAGCTTAGAGTGACAGATATAAAAGTAAAAACAGTAAATTTTCTTCCTATTCGATACCATGCCATAATAAGTAATGGGATATTTAATAAGTAGAAGAAAAAAGCAACAGATAATTTTAATCCAAATGTTCTAAAAACGACCGATGAGATGATTTGAGACAGGCCTGTCACACCACTCGAATAAACGTGACCAGATTGAAAAAAGAAATTAACAGCAATACTAAATAATAACCCCGTTAGAACAGCTGCTGAAATCTTTTCTGCGTATTTTTCTCTAGAAATACTTCTTAATGTATTAAGAAGTCCTACTTTTTTTGCCCAACGATTAATAACAAATCTAATACGTTTGCTTAAAGGTGCTTTTTTAATCATATTTTTTTACTGTTAAAGATAATTCTTCTAATTGTTTCTTAGAAACAATACTTGGTGCTTGCGTCATTGGATCAACAGCACGGTTGTTTTTTGGAAAGGCAATAACCTCTCGGATATTTTCTTTTCCTGCTAAAAGCATCACAAAGCGATCAAGCCCCAGTGCTAGACCACCATGCGGTGGAAAACCATAATCCATGGCATCTAGTAAAAAACCAAATTGCTCATAGGCGTCTTCTGTCTTAAAGCCTAAGGCTTTCAGCATTCTTTCTTGCATATCTTTTTCATTGATCCGTAAACTACCGCCGCCCAATTCATAACCATTTAAAACAATGTCATAAGCAACAGCCCTGACTTTGCTCAAGTCACCTTCTAATTCTGAGACCGTTTCTTTTTGTGGTAAGGTAAAGGGATGGTGAGCACTAGTGTAGCGCTCTTCTTCTTTTGACCATTCAAACATTGGCCAATCAACCACCCATAAAAAATTGAATTGTGAGTCATCGATAAGTTTAAGTTCCTTAGCAATTCGTGTTCTAAGAGCGCCTAATGTATCATTTACAATAGCAAGATCATCTGCTACAAATAAAACCAAATCATTATTGCTTAACTGTAAATCATCTGTCAACTCATCTGTTATTGTTGATAAAAACTTTGCAATTGGACCTGTCAATAAGCTGTCAACATATTTTATCCAAGCCAACCCCTTAGCACCATACTGTTTAGCAATCTCTGTCAACTTGTCAATATCTTTGCGTGAATAGTTGCTTGCAGCATCTTTCACCACAATGGCTTTAACACTTGGCGCTTCAGAAAACACCTTGAAATCTGTCTTACGAACAAGTTCTGACACATCTTGTAGCAACATGTCATATCTTGTGTCAGGTTTATCGCTACCATATAAATTCATGGCATCATCATAAGACATTCTTGGTAATGGTAGTGTAAGGTCAATGCCTTTAACTTCTTTCATCACCTTAGCAATCAACCCTTCAACAATGGTTTGAATGTCCTCCTCTGATAAAAAAGAAGTTTCAAGGTCAACTTGTGTAAACTCAGGTTGACGGTCTCCTCTTAAATCTTCATCACGGAAACACTTAACAATCTGATAATAACGATCAAATCCAGAAGCCATCAATAATTGCTTGGTGATTTGAGGACTTTGTGGCAGTGCATAGAAATGCCCTTCACTAATACGACTAGGAACGAGGTAGTCACGCGCACCTTCTGGAGTTGATTTTGAAAGCATTGGTGTTTCAACATCAATAAATTCTAGACTATCTAGATAGTTTCTTATGATATGAGTCACCTTGGCACGAAGTTTAAAGTTTTCTAGCATGCTAGGGCGACGTAAATCAAGATAACGATAACGAAGACGAATATCATCATTCACTTCAATGTGATCTCTAATTTCAAATGGTGTTGTTTTCGCTGTGTTTAAAATGGTTAAATTGGTAACGTGAACTTCAATTTTCCCTGTCGCTAGCTTAGGATTTTCTTGATCTCTTTTTTCAACCTTACCTGTAACTTCAATGACATATTCATTTCTTAAGCTATCTGCAATAGACATCACTTCTTGACTAGCCACTTCTGGATTGATTACCAATTGGACAATCCCTTCACGGTCTCTAAGGTCAATAAAGATGAGACCCCCTAAATCTCTACGCCTATCTACCCATCCTTTTAGAACGATGTCACTTCCTTCATGTTCTAATCGAACACGTCCTGCATACATTGATCGCTTCATAAATTTCTCCATTATTTTTTTTGTGTTAGTTCTTTATAAATACTTACAAAACTCTCCTCTAGTTCATTGAGAGCCACTTCCTTTTCCTGTCTGGTCTGATTATTTTTGATAACAACTTTGTTTGATGCTAATTCTGACTCACCTAGAGTGATAACTATTTTAGCATTAAACATATCAGCTGACTTGAATTGGGCTTTGAGTTTTCTATCAAGGTAGTCTCTTTCAACTGAAAAACCTTGTTTTCTTAGTGATTGAACAAGAGTCAGTGCTGTTTCGTTAACAGTGTCGCCTAAAACAACGATATAAACGTCAAGAGCATTTGTAACAGGAAGATTAACCCCTTGCTTTTCTAAAATCATCAGTAATCTTTCAATTCCAAGGGCAAAGCCAAAACCAGGCGTTTCAGGTCCATCGAAATACTCAACCAACCCATCATAACGACCACCCGCACAGATGGTCAATTCTGTCTTATCAACAGTTGTGATAAATTCAAAAATCGTGTGATTATAATAATCTAACCCGCGTACCATATTAGTATCAATCACAAAAGGAATGCTAAGAGCTTTTAATAGCTGACAAACGGTATCAAAGTGCTGTTGACTTTCTTCATCAAGATAATCAAGAATAGAAGGGGCACCCTCTACAACTTGCTTGTCTTCTTTTTCCTTGGAATCCAACACTCGAAGAGGATTTTCTTCTAAACGACGTTGGCTATCCTTTGAAAGTTTATCTCGTAAAGGGGTTAAATAATCAATTAATGCCTGACGATAATTTGTTCGACTCTCGGGATTTCCTAAACTATTTAGATGAAGTGTTACACCAGAAATTCCTAGGTTTTCAAACAATTGATAAGCCATGGCAATTGTTTCAACGTCTGTTGCGGGATTTTTTGAGCCAAAGACTTCTACTCCAATTTGATGAAACTCACGCAAACGTCCTGCTTGGGGGCGTTCATAACGAAACATAGAACCCATGTAATATAGCTTGACTGGTTTTTGCACTTCGGGAGCAAATAATTTATTTTCAACATAAGAACGCACTACTGGAGCTGTTCCTTCTGGTCGAAGAGTAATATGGCGATTTCCCTTATCATAAAAATCATACATTTCTTTACTAACAATGTCTGTCGTATCACCAACCGAACGACTAATCACTTCGTAGTGTTCAAACAAAGGCGTTCTAATTTCTTCGTAACGATATTTTTGAAATGTTTCACGTGACACCTTTTCAAGATATTGCCATTTGACTGAGTCTTTAGGCAAGATATCTTGTGTGCCTTTTGGTTTTTGTAATTTCATAAGAGTCCTCTTCCATGACGTATTCCTATCTATTTTAACATAAAAAGAAAGGTTTTTTAGGGATATTGATAGCTATTTTTAAAAAAAGTTGAAAAAAACTGTCAAGTAACTTTACTTTACAAAAAAGGTGTGCTATTATAGTGGAGTTGATATAAAATCAAATATAAGTATTAAAAGGAGATAAACATGGCAGTACCAGCACGTCGCACCTCAAAAGCGAAAAAGAATAAACGTCGTACACACTATAAATTAGCAGCTCCAACTGTTAAATTTGATGAAACAACTGGAGATTACTCACGTTCTCACCGCGTATCACTTAAAGGATACTACAAAGGACGTCAAATCGCCAAAGCTGCTTCAGCAGAATAATAGGAGGGAGATCACATGCGCGTAAATATCACACTTGAACATAAAGAATCTGGTGAACGCTTGTACCTTACTTCAAAAAACAAACGTAACACACCAGACCGTATCAAATTGAAAAAATACTCACCAAAATTACGTAAACACGTTATTTTCACTGAGGTTAAATAATTGAATTAAAGAAAAGCCTATGAAATCAATCTTTCAAAGGCTTTTTTGGTTTTCTATCTAATGGTATAATAGTTTCAAACAAACTAACAACCCATTTGTAAACTCAATTAGGAAACAACCATGACAAAAGAAGAATTATATCAAGAGTGGAAAAAAGAAGAAGAAATGGCTCATATTAAGGGCTGGGATTTTTCACATATCAAAGATCGCTATGCTGAAGAAGATGATTTGCCTTGGGATTTTTCTCAAGTTATTAAAAAATACTTGACGGATGACTTGAATCTCTTAGACATGGAAACTGGCGGCGGTGAGTTTTTACTATCATTAAAACATCCCTATCACAAAACTGCTGCTATTGAAGGCTATCCACCTAATGTTGACTATTGTAAAAAGCTTCTACTACCCTTAGGTATTGATTTGAAAGAGGCAGATGGTGCAGCTCCTTTACCTTTTGAGGATGAGAGTTTTAATGTCATCACTAATCGTCACGGTGATTACACACCTTCTGAACTACATCGACTCTTAAAACAAGACGGTTATTTTATCACCCAACAAGTTGGGGCTAAAAATGATAGAGAACTGGTTGAATTACTGCTACCAGAACTCAAGGACTTACCTTATTCTAATCATTTTTTAAACATTAGAGAAAAAGAATTGATAGCAAATGGCTTTGACATTCTGGAAAGTGGTGAAGTTTATCAACCAATACGTTTCTTTGATATTGGTGCCTTAGTTTGGTTTGCAAAAATCATCGAATGGGAGTTTGTCGGTTTTTCTGTGGATAAACATTTTGATAATTTATTAAAGGCACAAGAAATGATTGATAGAGATGGCTTTGTGGAAGGTCGTATCCACCGATTTTACTTGGTGGCAAAAAAGAAATAAATGTAGATAAAACAACCCTAGAAATAACTTTTTCTAGGGTTGTTATTGTTTGAAAGCTCTATCCATTTTTCTCTTTTAGCTGTGAATGCCTATCACTAAGCCATTTAGCAACTTCTTCTTTGTAATGATAATCATCAATAATCTTTTGTAGATAAGGACGGTCTTTATCCTTGTTGACACCTGTGTTTAGCAATTCTTGATACAATTCCAAAAAAGGTAACTGTACATCTGCAGCAAATGAGAGCTCTTGTTCTTTATTATAATTAATCTTTCTAAAAAGAATATCAGAGTAGCCTTGTTCATCGATGGTCAGTATGGCATACTGTGCTCGCAAATCGTTTCTCAATTCTTTTCTTGGGTAATAAGGTTCCCCAATGCTACCTGGATTGATGATGATTTGGTTTTTACTGCTATATCTTAAAAGAGGTTGATGGACATGCGCAAAAATAGCGATGTCATCTTGATGAGATAAAAATAAATCATCAAACGCTTTAGTGCTATTGGTCACCATTAACTCTCTGCCCCAATTTTTGGTTGGTAAATGGTGAGAGATAGAAATTCTTAAACCATTAATCTTTTTTCGTACGTTTAGTGGCATCTCGCGTATATCCTTGATGCGTTGAGGGGGTAATTTATTTTCCAAGTATTGTGCTAATCTTGATAGGTAAATTTCGTCTGTGGAATTGGTTGTGTACTCTCCATCAAGAGCTTCTATCAAACAATCATCCCAGTTTCCTCTAATCTTGACCGTTACTGGTAATTGATCTAACAAACTAAAAATATTTTCACTACCTGGTCCAGGCATTAAAATGTCCCCCAATAACCAGTAGTCAGTCACTTTATTTTTCTTGGCATCTTCAACCACAGCTTTTAAAGCCTCATAATTGCCGTGGATATCAGCTAGCAATGCAATTTTAACTATCATCTGTTTTCTCCATTATTATTTTCTCAATTATAACTACTTTTGGCAAGTAAAATTAACCTCCTAATAATGTTATCAAACTATTTTAAGAATAGAATCTTTTACCATTTCAATAAAAGATGATACAATAAAACAACAATCAAAAGGAGGGTAAGCTTATGATACTAGTAAACAAAAAATCGCCAATTTGTGAGGATGGCGTTAAAATATAGTCTCACAAAATCTGATATTGGAGTGTGACAAATACATGACCATTGATTTTTACTTGGAGACAAAACGATTAATCATTAGACCTTTACAGGTTTCTGACTATCCCTCTTGGTTTGAGGGATTCTCAAACCGTCTACCGTCCCAGCACGCATTTGATGAGGGACATTTAGAGATGTCAATTGCGACAACAGAGTGGTTCAACCAGTTGGTGGAGCACCACCATCAGCTATGGCAAAAGGACGACACTTACATTCTCGCCATTTTTGATAAAAATAATCATCATTTAGGAATGATTAATATTGCTACATTGGCGCGTGCCAATTTCAATTGGGGAGAACTAGGCTATGCTGTGCATAATTACCTTTGGCGTCAAGGTATTGCTTATGAAGCCCTTTCTAATCTACTGCCCTATCTTGAAGACCACTTCAACTTTCATCGAATAGAAGCTCATATTAACCCCACAAATCACCCATCAAAACAATTAATCCAAAAATTGGATTTTCGCTTTGAAGTGACCAGAGAAAAATTCAGTTTTGAAAATGGCAAATGGACGGATAAGGATATCTTCTTTCTCAATTTACACGATAAAGAACTATAAGAAAAACTCCAAGAAAATAATATTTCTTGGAGGTTTTTAGTCATCAATCCTTCAACTGAAAGAGACGTTCAATCGTCATATCAAAGACACGCGCAATTTTTAGTGCCATTTCTAAGGAAGGATTGTAGCGATTGTTTTCAAGATGAATAATCGTCTCTCGCCTCACTCCGACCAAATCTGCTAATTCTTGCTGAGTCATACCAACTGATTCTCTGACGGCTTTTAAATTAGTCCTAATCTGACTTTCTTTCGCCATTGTTACCCCCATTTTTCAAAGAAGAAAAAGACAGCGGCAAATAGTAAGACCAAAAGGCCAACCACAACAAAGAGATAACCCGGAAAAATAGTAATAGAGCCTGTTAAAGCAAGAATCATGGCTAAAATGAATAAAATCACTAGGCTAAGTGAAAACATGACTGAAGCTGTTTTTGCTAAGTTACTGATAAAACGTTCATCCGGTTTTTCCTTGGTTTTCTTAAGGATAAAATGTAATAAAAAGACTAGTTGAACCAGAAGTCCTAGTCCCAAAAAGATTTCTTTCACATAATACTTACCAACACTTGGTGTTGATGCCCAAACACCAATGGTGTAGATAATGGTTGATAGCATGACCAAAATAGAATGTAATTTTTCAGCAATACCAAATTCTCTTTTGCGACCAAAATCATATGACCCTGTCATGAGAATGGTTGCAATAGATACTCCTTCACCAATGCTAACTATCCCGACAATTAGCCCTTTGGTTAACCAACCTAAATCGTTTTGACCAAAGATGATTTGGTAATCAATCACTAAAAAAATAATGAGCATGACTAAAATAAGCAGTGTTTTAAATTTTTTCATTTCTCTTTCTTTCTTATAAACTAGCAATATTATCTATGATGTTATAAATATATCACATCGATACGTTTAAAACAAGTTTTTTTCTGTTAGTTAAAGTATAAAAGAGCTCACTTTATGAGCTCTTTTATCATTGTAACATTTAATTAGTATCGTTTCTCTCTCAAATAAACAATTTGCGTTTGATAGGTAAACCCTAGTTTTTCATAGAGTCTTCTTGCACCAACATTGTCATCATCTACAGCAATTTGGAAAGAGTTTGCACCTTTTTGAATCAAGTCGTTAATCATCATCTTAACCAAGTAAGAACCAATACCTTTTCCTCGGTAAGCTTCTATGACAGCTAAGCCATAAAGATAATAATCCTCAGAACTGATCTCTACTGTACAAGAGGCAAGAACTTTATCCTCTTCTAATAGGATATAAAGTAGGCTATCTTTATCAGCAATTGCTTCTGTGACGTACTGATAGTGAACCTCTCTAGTCTCATCATCAAAAGCAGACATTTTGACAGCCACAATCGCATCAACATCACTAAGCGCTGCTTGTTTAACCTGCCATTCTTCTTTTGGCGTCACGTCAAAAGGGTCACTGTTTCGTCCAAGCAAAATATCTGTATCTTCCAGTTGGTGTAACTGTAAATTGGTGAGAAAATCAGGGTTTGAAGTCAAAAATTGGGCTTCTGTGATAAAAAGAGGTGGGTCTAGCTGATAGTTCTTTGTTTCTTTTTTAAACGTATCATACAAAACGGTTGCATAACCCTGTCTTCTATGATCTGGATCCACCAAAACACTAAGCTCTGCCTCTTTACTATCAGCATAAACACCAAGAAAAGCTATTAATTTTTCTTTTTCATACCCTAAAAAGAAGCTCGGTAATTGGCTGTCAAAATTTAACATATTTGACAAGTAAGGTTCCTTAAAAGTCTTATCATAGGCTTGACATTTTTTAACCAGGGTTTTGACGTCTTTTAATTCTTGGTCATTTAAGACAGTTCTAATCACTTGTTTCATTTGTTTTTTCCTTGTATTAGCTAGAAAGGTCTTCACTTCCGTTTTCTACTAGCTTTCTTATGAGGATTATTGTCATTATTATAACAAATTTTTTGCAGAAAAAAGAGCTCTTAGATCACTAAGAACTCTTAATATCATTATTTGACAAATTGTGCTGATTGTTGACCTGCTTGACGACCAAAGATGATGATATCTGCAACCGCGTTACCACCAATACGATTTTGGCCATGAATACCACCAGTCACTTCGCCAGCAGCGTAAAGACCTGGGATAGGTTTTCCATCTTTATTAAGAACTTGAGCTTCGGTATTGATTTTTAGACCACCCATTGTGTGATGGATTCCTGGTGCAATTTTAATAGCATAAAATGGTCCAGTGCTTAAGTCATTTTCCATTCCAGTGGTACGACCAAAATCAGTGTCTGAAGCATCTGCCACCGCTTGATTCCATTTTTCTAAGGTATTTTTCAAGGTTTCTGGCTCTGTTCCAATTTCTTTCGCTAATCCTTCTATGCTATCTGATTTTACTACTAAGCCTTTTTCATCATACTTATTAATAGCAGGAACACGTCCTTTAAGAGCATCATCAAAAACAACGAAAGCATGATTTGGGTCTAACTGATTAATGGCTGCTGAAACTTTATCTCTAGTTTCTAATTCATTAATGAAACGATTTCCCTTGTTATCAACCAAGATTGCTCCTTCACCACGAACAGCCTCTGTTATCAGATATGATGATTCTTGTTCAACTGTTGGATGAATTTGAATTTGATCCATATCGACAGTTTGTGCCCCCTCGTCTTCAGCAAGTGCAATACCATCTCCTGTCGAACCTTTTTGGTTGGTTGTCACATAGCCTTTTAATTCTGGTTTAAACTTCGTCACCATGTCCATATTAGCACCAAAACCACCTGTTGATAACACGACAGCTTTAGATGAAATAGTCATTTCTTTATCATTAATTTTGACAGTAACACCTGCCACTTGGCCAGCTTTTTCAATAATATCTGTTACTTCTGCATTCACAAAGACAGGGATATCACGTTCCATAATATTATCATATAATCCATCAACCAGATAGCCACCAACAGCTGATCCATCTGAAGGACGATGAGTGCGAGTAACACTCATTCCACCTGTTGTTGTAATATTATCAAGTGTGATACCCATGCTATCAAGCCAATCAATAGCAGAGGCTGAGTTATCTACAAAATAGTGAAGAAGTGCCTCATCATTACTTTCTTTACCCCCATTAAACGTTTCTTCAAAGAATTTTTGATTGGAATCTTCAATACCTTGCTCTTTTTGAAATTTAGTTTCTGATGCATTCATCCCAGCAGATGATTTAGCTGTATTACCACCAATATATGGCATTTTTTCAAAAATAACCACATTAGCACCAGCATCTTTTGCCGAAATCGCTGCAGACATTCCAGCACCACCAGAGCCGACAATAATAACATCATAATTCTCTTCTAATTTTGAAGGATCCGTGTATGTTTTTTCAGTTGCTCCAGAAACAACTTCCTCTGTCGTTGTTTCTTTTGGTTCACTCGTTTTTCCACATGCTACTAATGAGAAAAATGCTAAAAAAGTAGCTAAGAAAACAAATAATTTCTTTTTCATTATATTCTCCTTTTTAAATTAATATTTTCATCAGTATTGTACATTGTTTCACAATAAAAAGCAAGTCTTTATGATAAAGATGTCTTTGGAACTTGTCTAATAACTTTTTAATAGCTTTACAGTCTTGTAAAGCTTATTGACATTGTTACTATTATAGAAATATATTTAGTTATTAGCTTATTTTGGTTTTCTTTAGAAAAATACCACTCTAAAGAAAATTATGTTAAAATAATACTATTAATGCAAATACAAACTAACAGACAATAAGGAGTAATCATGACAAAAGAAGAAGTCATTAAACGCTTAAGAAAAGAATTAGGCTTGCCTCGCTTCAATGCTTTCTTTGAAGAAAAAAATTATAGTGAAGAGGATTATCAGGAACTTAAAAAAGATTTGGAAGACTACTATCGTGACTATGTAGATAATATAGAAGCTGATTTTCAAGGTGGATTAAAAACAAATGACGGTAGAAAATAAAACTTATTTTAAGAATAAACGTTAGTTACTTGACTAGCGTTTTTATTATTATTTACAACTACTTAAAAATAAAAAAGCACTCTAGGCTGTTCCCTAAAGTGCTTGGTATCAAGGCTTTTGAGCCTATCACTTGTAAAAATATATTACAATTGTTTGTTGTAGTATTCAACGATAAGTGCTTCGTTAATTTCTGGGTTAATTTCATCGCGTTCTGGAAGGCGAGCTAATGACCCTTCTAATTTTTCTGCATCAAATGATACAAATGCTGGACGTCCAAGAGTTGCTTCAACAGCTTCAAGAATTGCTGGAACTTTTTGTGATTTTTCACGAACTGAAATCACTTGTCCAACTTCTACGCTGTAGCTTGGAATATCAACACGTTTACCATCAACAAGGATATGCCCATGGTTAACAAATTGACGTGCTTGACGACGAGTTGTTGCTAAACCAAGACGGTAAACAACATTATCCAAACGACGTTCTAAAAGAAGCATAAAGTTAAAACCTGAAGTTCCATCAGCAATTTTTGTTGCTTTCACAAAGAGTGTACGGAATTGTCTTTCGCCTAAGCCATAAGTAAAACGAAGTTTTTGTTTTTCTGCCAATTGCAAACCGTATTCAGATAATTTGCTACGGTTGTTTGGTCCATGTTGACCTGGTACATAATTACGGCGAGCAAGCTCTTTACCTGTACCTGTAAGTGATAGTCCTAAACGACGCGCTTGTTTCCAAGATGGTCCTGTATAACGTGACATAAAAATGTCCTCCTCTATTTATTTAAAATATGAGGAAATAGATGCTTGAAAAATTCTGATTCGTGCAGATAGTTTTCGCCTAAACAGCAAAGGTTACTTTTTAGCTAACCACCTGTTGACGAGCTTCATATTTTTCTGCTGCTATTTCACACAAAGGATAGTATATCATAAAAGCCTAGAGTTGTAAACCCTAAGCTTGCTGAAAATATCTTTATTCTTGAGTTTCTAACGACATTTCTTGGGAGTCTTGCTCGCTATTTTCTTCTTTCATATCACAAGTACTTTCATTGTCATCTTCAAGGTAACGGATAAGTGTTTTTTCTGTTAAAATATCTGAATAAGTGTAGGATTCAACATAAGAGTTCTCCAAAGAATCATCATCTTGCGGGCGATCATTATATTCAACGATAAATAAAGAAGAATACACTTCAATTAAACGTCCTTGCTTATTTTTTTCTCTTTTACGACCATTTTCTAGGGTTAATTCAACCATTTTCCCTTCATGTGCCTTAATATCTTCTTTAATTTTTTTCATTTTTGCAACATCAGTAAATGCATCACTCATTTAGCACTCTCCTATTTCTCATCAAACTGGGCTATACTTGAAAACTTATTGTATTCTTTTTGAAACATTAGTTTAACAGTACCACGCGCACCACTACGGTTTTTTTCTAGAATAACTTCAACAGTATTATCAACAATCTTGTCATCTTCATTTTCCTTATTATCACGACTATAATAATCATCACGATATAAAAACGCAACAATATCAGCATCTTGTTCAATAGAGCCTGATTCTCTGATATCTGATAAAATTGGACGCTTGTCCTGACGTTGTTCAACTCCACGAGAAAGCTGACTCAAAGCTAGAACTGGCACTCTTAATTCCTTAGCTAAAATCTTAAGTTGGCGTGAAATTTCAGAAACTTCTTGTTGCCTATTTTCTGATTTAGAACCAGAAATCAACTGTAGATAGTCTATGACAATAAGTCCAAGATTGCCATCTACCTCTTTAGATAATTTTCGTGACCGAGCTCGTATCTCAGACATTTTTATACCAGGTGTGTCATCAATATATATTGGTGCTTCTGCCAGATTTCCTTGAGCAAGGGTTAAACTTTGCCACTCTTGATCAGTTAATTGACCCGTTCTTAAATGATGAGAGTCAACCATTCCTTCTGAGGCAAGCATTCTATCAACCAAACTTTCAGCACCCATCTCCAGTGAGAATATAGCAACTGCTTTTTTCTGCTTGGTTCCAATGTTTTGTGCAATATTCAGAGCAAAAGCTGTTTTTCCCACACCTGGCCTAGCTGCTAAAATAATCAATTGATCTGGATGAAATCCTGTTGTAAC
The DNA here is from genome assembly GCF_000380045.1 of Streptococcus marimammalium DSM 18627. GTDB lineage: Bacteria > Bacillota > Bacilli > Lactobacillales > Streptococcaceae > Streptococcus > Streptococcus marimammalium. Next base: position 48,976 of record NZ_KB904359.1, on the reverse strand, counting down.
TTTATCAAGGTAAGTAAAGCCAGTAGCAAGACCTGTTACATCAGAAGATTGTTGAGATCGGCTTTCTAAATTTTCATAGTTTGTTTTTAAAATATCAAATATCTTGCGAAAACCATTATGATGATTATGTTCATTAACAGCAATTAAGTCCTGTTCAGCTTTTGCAATCAAATCCTCTGAAAGAAAGGCGCCATCATATGCTTTATTAACAGTGTCTGTTAAGCGATTTATAAGATTTCTTAAAAGAGATTTTTCTGAAACAATCTTAGCATAATACTCAGCATTTGCACTTGTTGGAACACTATTAACCAGTTCAACTAGATAGGAAATTCCTCCAATATTTTGTAAATCACCTTGACTATCCAAAATATTTCTAACCGTTGTTGCATCAATAGCATCATTCTTATCACCAAGACTAATCATCGCCTTAAAAATAATACGATGAGAATATTTGTAGAAATCTTCTGGTTCAATATACTCCCTAACAACAATTAATTTATCTGGGGATAAAAATATTGAGCCTAAGACAGATTGTTCGGCGACTACATCTTGTGGCTGAATTCTCAATTCTTGAGCATCTGTCAAAACATGGTACCTCCTAGTTTACAATAATGTCAATTTTATTTACAGTTCCTTGACATGTACTTTTATTTGACCAACTACTTCTTTATGGAGTTTAACAGGTACTTCAATCAGGCCAATGGCTCTAATTGGATGGTCTAATTGAATATGGCGCTTGTCAACCTTTAAACCAAATTGTACTTCCAACTCCTCAGCAATTTTTTTGCTTGTGATAGAGCCAAAGGTTCTTCCATCTGGACCCACGTGTTCTTCAAAAATAATTAATGTTTCTTTTTTATCCAAAATTTCTTTTAGTTGTTGAGCTGCCTCAAGGATTTCTGCTTGGTGTTTAGCTTCTGATTTTTGTTTTCCCTTTAATTCGCTAATAGCTTGAGAAGTTGCTTCTTTTGCAAGATTTTTTTTAAATAAAAAATTTTGAGCATATCCTGTTGGAACTTCTTTAATTTCGCCTTTTTTCCCTTTACCTTTAACATCTTCTAAAAATATAACTTTCATCTTAGTACTCCTCTCGATGACTTCTGTCTTTATTTATTTTTTCAATTAATAATTGATAGACTTCTTTAATGGTCTGTTCTTCTTTTTGGCAAGCAGCAACATTAAAATGACCTCCACCACCCATTTCTTCCATAATTTTTTGAACATTTATCTTATTACGACTTCTTGATGAAATTGTAGTATGACCTTTAGGATTCTTAGAAATAACAAAAGTAGCCTCAATCCCTGCCATCGCAAGCATTGTGTCAGCTGCCTTGCTGGCAATCACATTGGAATAAAATTTATTTTCATCTCCACAAGCAATTATAATATCTCGTTTAAAGAGTTCCCCAGCCAAAATTAACTCATTAATCTGTCTATATTCATCAAATTCTGTCGCCGCAATTGTTTGAATTTCAAAACTATCACTACCTAATGTTACAAGATAACTTGCCACATCAAAAGTTCTACTAGTCACTCTATTTGAAAAGTTTTTAGTATCTTGCATTATCCCTGCCATTAAAATACTAGCCTGAGTTTTGTTCAATTGTTTTTTACGAGCATTTTGAAATTGAATAAGTTCTGTCACCAACTCACAGGCACTACTAGCCCCACTTTCAATGAAGGATAAAACAGCATTTTCTGGAAAATCTTCATTACGTCTATGGTGGTCAACAACAATGACCTCAGAAAATTTGTCATATAGCTCTTTTGAAAGAGTTAAGTTTGTTTTAGAATGATCTACCATGATTAATATAGAATTTTTAGTTACAAGCTTTTCAGCTTGTTCTATAGTAATCAGTGGCAACATACTATCTTTTTGTAAACTTGTTACAGCCCTTTTGATGTCTGGATTCATATTCTTATCATCATAGACCGCAAAAGCATCATCAATAATATTGCTTGCAAAAAATTGCATCCCAATTGATGCTCCTAAGGCATCCATATCAAGATTACGATGGCCAACAACAAAAACAGAATCTACCGTTTTAATTTTATCTGAGATTGCTGTCATCATTGCTCTTGTACGTGTTCTTGTTCTTTTAACAGTTGAAACACTACCACCACCAAAATAGAGGAATTCTTTATGCTCACCATTTTCTCTAATAACAACTTGGTCCCCACCCCTAACAAGAGCCATATTCAAGTTTTTTTGAGCAACGTTACCAATATCATAATAATTTTGGTCACCATAAGAAATTCCCATGCTAATTGTTAAAGATAATTCTTTCTCTTTTGCAGCAACTTTAAATTTTCCAAGAATATCGAATTGCGAGCTAATCAATTTTGATAAAATGCTATAGTCCGTAAAGAAATAGAAGCGATCCATATCAAAACGACGATAAAAAATATGTCTCGATTCTGCAAATTCTGTAATAAAATTTGCAATAAAAGTATTAACTTGAGAAACTTCTGCATCCTGTAAATTATTGGTTATGTCATCGTAATTATCGATAGAAATTATTCCAATAACTGGACTCGTTGAGGGCATCTCATTATTATGAGAAATAGAAGAAACGTTATCAAAAAAGTAGAAAACACCTTCTTCTAAATCAACATTAAAAAAATAACGCTTTTCATCAATCATAATTGACTGATCAATTGATCCATTTTCTTTTTCTCTAATCGTATTTTTAATAATTTTATCATCAATTTTCCAGATGCATCAGTAAAAACTAATTCTGCATAAGGATTATACCAATCAATAGCACGTGTAGTTTGGTTAAATTTTACAACACCAACTGGCATTTGATCTAATAAATTTTTTAAACTAATTTCCGTTTGATTATTTAAAAGACCAATTTGTTCCGTTTCAGATAATTCATAGGTTCTTTTTTGGTAGATAAACAAAGCAACAACAAATGACATTATTAGAAAAAATGCTAAAAAAAGCATAAATTTAGATGTTAAAAAACTAACAGATATTGTAATCAATGCTAATAAAAGTAAACCAATAATGATAAAGTGAGTATTTGTTAATCGAAATCTTTTCATATTTAAACCTCTTAATACATCATTATAGCATAAAAGTACTTTAAAATATAGACATATCTTTGTTTATCCTAGGTAGGTTAACATTTTTTAGTAGATCTATTTTTTCCTTCTAAATAAACCATCAAAATACTAATATCTGATGGATTAACCCCTGAGATTCTACTTGCTTGACCAAGAGTTTCAGGATTAATTTTCTTAAATTTTTGACGTGCTTCGGTTGCAATAGAATCAAGTACATCCCAATCCATATTTTTTGGAATGCGCTTTTCTTCCATTCGTTTCATCTTGTCAACCTGATCTAAAGCTTTCTTGATATATCCTTCATACTTAATTTCAGTTTCTATAAAATCAATTTCCTTGTCATCTAAGTTAACATCTCCAGAACCAATAAATTGAGTAATAACATCATAATCAACTTCGGGACGACGCATAAATTCTTTTGCTGTCAAGGCATCAGTTAAAGGTTTAAACCCTAATGAAACAATCTTTTCATTTGTTTTTGAAACAGGCTTTAATTTAACGCTGTCAAGTCTTGTCAACTCTTTGTCAATCTTATTTTTTTTATTTAAAAATTCTCTATAGCGTTCGTCGTCCACTAATCCAATTGAGTGTCCTAACTCAGTTAGTCTCATGTCAGCATTATCATGTCTTAAAATCAAACGATATTCGGCTCGACTTGTTAGAAGACGATATGGTTCTAAGGTTCCTTTCGTAACAAGATCATCAATCATAACACCAATATAGCCATCACTACGTTTTAAGATAAATTCTGGCTTATTTTGTATTTTCAAAACAGCATTAATTCCAGCGATAAGCCCTTGTCCAGCAGCTTCTTCGTAGCCGCTAGTTCCATTTATTTGACCTGCTGTAAATAAACCTGAAATTTTCTTAGTTTCCAAGGTTGCTCGCAGTTGATGAGGTGGGATAATATCATATTCAATAGCATAACCTGTTCTCATTAATTCAGCATTTTCAAGCCCAGCAATTGATTGAAGTAAATCCTTTTGAACATCTTCAGGTAAACTAGTTGACAGTCCTTGTACATAAACTTCTTCAGTGTCTCGACCTTCAGGCTCCAAAAAAAGTTGATGACGATCCTTATCTGAAAAACGAACAATCTTATCCTCAATAGATGGACAATATCTTGGCCCAACACCTTTAACCATGCCTGAGAATAAGGGTGCACGATGAAGATTATTATTAATAATCTCATGACTCTCTTTGTTAGTATAGGTTAACCAACATGGAATTTGTTCTTTAAGATAGTCTTCATCTTTAGAAAGAAAAGAAAAATGATTTGGTGTACCATCGCCAGGTTGTATCTCTGTTTTATCATAATTAATTGAGTCTGCTTTTACTCTAGGTGGTGTCCCTGTTTTAAATCGGTCAATTTCTAATCCTAGTTTTCGTAAATTATCAGCTAATTTAACTGAAGCGAGACTATTATTTGGACCAGAAGAATATTTAAGATCACCAATAATAATTTCTCCCCTAAGAGCAGTCCCTGTTGTTACAACCACAGCTTTTGCTGAATAGGCTTGTTTAGTAGCTGTTTTAACACCAACAACTTTTCCTTCTTCCACCAAAATTTCATCAATCACTGTTTGGCGAAGTATTAAATTCTCTTGTTTTTCAACTGTTTGTCTCATATTTTTAGAATAAAGAGCTTTATCAGCCTGTGCTCTCAGAGCTCTAACCGCAGGGCCTTTTCCAGTGTTTAACATTTTCATCTGAATATAACTCTTATCGATATTCTTAGCCATCTCTCCACCAAGGGCATCAATTTCTCTGACAACAATCCCTTTAGCAGAACCACCAATAGAAGGATTACAAGGCATAAATGCTAACATATCAATACTTATCGTTGCTAATAAGGTATTACAGCCCATCCTACTAGAAGCGAGCGCTGCTTCAACACCAGCATGTCCTGCTCCTATTACTATAATGTCATATTTTTCTACAAAATGATGTGTCATATTATCCTCTCAAAATAAAAAATGATCAAAGCTTTGAAAGTGTAAGCAAAAAAGCTTACAACATCCATGAGCTTTGACCATCATAGTTATTGTTACTGTTATTTTATCAAAATCTTAAAAATTGTCAACAAGAGCTATCAATGTTCCCTTTACACAAACAAGCAACATCGTTGACAACATTGTAAAGTTTCTAAATATATTGACAAAGTTCATCGTTTTTATAAACTTTATCAATAATTCCTCCACCAAGACATTCATCTCCATCATAAAAAACAACTGCTTGTCCTGGTGTAACTGCCCTTTGTGGTGATTCAAAAACCACCTCAGCTCTATCTTCTTTCACATGGACAATTACTTTAGAATCAGGTTGACGATAACGAAACTTTGCTGTGCACTCTATTGTAAACTCAGAGGGCATAGTCCTTGTAAAATGAACACTAGTTGCTTCAAGACTAGTTGACATTAATGACTCATGGTAAAAACCTTGTCCTACATATAAAATATTTTTTGAAATATCTTTACCAACAACAAACCAAGGTTTGTTGTCACCACCTTGTTGCCCACCAATACCTAGACCACCTCTTTGGCCTATTGTATAGTACATTAAGCCAGCATGTTCACCCATATCACGGCCATCAACTGTCATCATTCTTCCTTTTTGAGCAGGTAGGTATTGGCTTAGAAAGGTTTTAAAATTTTTCTCCCCAATAAAACAAATACCAGTTGAATCTTTCTTTTTAGCTGTAGCAAGATGTGCTTGTTCAGCTAATTCACGGACTTGTTTTTTCTCAAGGTGACCTAGAGGAAACATTGTTTTTTGCAATTGTTCTTGTGATAATTGGCTTAAGAAATAAGTTTGATCCTTACCGTTATCAATACCTCTCAACATATGAACGTGGCCATCTTCATCTCTGGCAACTTGTGCATAGTGACCAGTTGCAACATAATCTGCACCCAAGTCCATTGCATAATCTAGAAATGCTTTAAATTTTATTTCTTTATTACACATGACATCAGGATTTGGTGTTCTACCAGCCCTATATTCAGCCAAAAAATATTCAAAAACACGATCCCAATACTCTTTTTCAAAATTTACTGAGTAATAAGGAATTCCAATTTGATCTGCAACAGCGGCAACATCTTTATAGTCTTCTGTTGCTGTACAAACACCAAATTCATCCGTATCGTCCCAATTTTTCATGAAGACTCCGATAACATCATACCCTTGCTCTTTTAAAAGCAAAGCAGTGACTGATGAATCAACACCTCCACTCATCCCGACAATGACACGAGTTTTAGAGTTATCTACCATCTTTTCTCCCATCTTTTCCTAGAAATACGGATTTGAAGGTCCATTTTCTGTAATATTTAAAAAACGATTTGAAGGTCGATTTTAAATCCTGTTAAACAGGTAAACATTATTATAGCACTATTTAGGAAGATGTCAAAAACTTGCTTTACGTATTTTTAACAATCTATTAAAAAATAAACACTCTAAATGTCTTATCTTTGGTATAATATAATGTAACTCATTTTAGAGGAGAAAATATGAAAGCATTAAAATTTCAATCTGTTTTTGATATTATTGGTCCTGTTATGATTGGTCCTTCAAGTAGTCATACTGCTGGAGCGGTTCGAATTGGACGTGTCGTTGGTTCTATCTTTGGTGAAGAACCTACAGAAATTACCTTTCATCTCTATCACTCTTTTGCTAAAACTTATAAAGGGCATGGCACTGATATGGCCTTAGTTGCTGGCATTTTAGGGATGGACACTGACAATCCAGATATTAAAAACTCTCTTGAAATAGCTCATCAAAAAGGAATTAAAATTTATTGGAATATTTTAAAAGATAGTAATGTCCCTCATCCAAACACTGTCAAGATTGTTGTCAAGAAAAAATCGAAAGAAATGAGCATTACTGGCGTTTCTATCGGTGGCGGAAATATTGAAGTGACTGAATTAAATGGTTTTTCGGTTTCTTTAACTATGAACACACCAACACTAATTATTGTTCATAAAGATGTCCCTGGGATGATAGCACGAGTCACAGATATTTTATCTCACTATAATATTAACATTGCACAAATGAATGTGACCAGAGAAAAAGCTGGAGCAAAAGCCATTATGATTATTGAAATTGACTCAAGAGATTGTCAAGATGCTGTCAAGGCTATTCAAAAAGTATCACATATCTATAATATTAATTATTTTGCCTAGGAGGTTTTTGGATGTTTTATAGTATTGCTGAACTTGTTGAACAGGCAACAGAACAATATCATGGTAGTATAGCTGAGTTAATGATTGCTACAGAAGAAGAATTAACTGGCAGAAGCCGTACTGAAATCCTGACTATTATGTCAAAGAATTTGAATGTCATGAAAAATTCAGTCATTGATGGACTAAATGATAGTAAATCAATTAGTGGTTTAACAGGAGGAGATGCTTTAAAATTAGATAATTATCTCAAAAAAAGAAAGACTCTCTCTGGCCATTTTGTCTTATCAGCCGCTAGAAATGCAATTGCTGTAAATGAACAAAATGCGAAAATGGGACTTGTTTGTGCCACGCCTACAGCAGGAAGCGCAGGTTGTTTACCTGCCGTTTTAACAACAGCCATTGACAAATTAAAACTAGGGGAAAAAGAACAATTAGATTTTCTCTTTACAGCAGGTGCAATAGGTCTTGTCATTGCTAACAATGCTTCAATTTCTGGAGCAGAAGGAGGATGTCAAGCAGAAGTAGGATCTGCCTCAGCAATGGGAGCGGCAGCATTAGTAATGGCAGCAGGAGGAACACCTTTACAAGCCAGTCAAGCAACAGCTTTTGTCATTAAAAATTTATTAGGTTTAATTTGTGATCCAGTTGCTGGATTAGTAGAGGTTCCCTGTGTGAAAAGAAATGCAATGGGTGCAACATTAGCTTTGGTTTGTGCAGATATGGCTCTTGCTGGAATTACCTCTAAAATTCCAGTTGATGAAGTCATTGATGCTATGTATCAAGTTGGAGCTAGCATGCCTGTTGCTCATAGAGAAACATCAGAAGGTGGGCTTGCTACAACACCAACTGGTCTTCACTATGCAGAGCAAATTTTTGGAGATTTTTAACATGAAAGAACAAATGACCACCATTTACTTGGTAAGGCATGCTCAACCAAACTTTGATAACCACGATGATCGTCTTCGTGAACTGACAACAAAAGATTTACATGACAGTAAACTTGTTACAATGTTTTTAAAAGATAAAGTGATTCATAATATCTATTCAAGTCCTTATAAGCGTGCCATAGAAACAATTGAAAACTTTGCTAACCAGCAACAAATGACTATCATCACAGAAACACTTTTCCGAGAAAGAAAAATTGATGATACCTGGATAGAAGATTTCAATCAATTTAGTAGGAGACAGTGGCAGGATTTCAATTATAAGCTTCATAACGGAGAATCTTTAAACAACGTAACAAGACGAATGCTCATTGGTCTTGAAAAACTTTTAAAAAAAGAAAAAGGAAATACTATCGTCGTTGGTTCTCATGGAACAGCTATTTCAACCCTTATCCATCATTATTCAAAAAACTTTACCTATCACAGCTTTGAACAGATTAAATCTTTAATGCCTTTTGTCGCTGAATTTATTTTCAAGGACAAATCATGTCTGTCAATTAAAATTTACAACTTATTTACAGGAGATGTTTATGACTACCCTATTATTTGACTTAGATGGGACGCTTGCCAACTCAAGTAAAGGTATTCTTAATGCCTTTAAATACACTATTGAAAAACTTAATTTACCTGCTCATTCTAACAATCAACTACTTGAATATATTGGACCACCTCTGGAAACTACCTTTACAAAGTTTTATACTGAAAAAAAGGATATTGACAAGGCAGTCAAAACATTTCGAGAGTACTATAATGAAAAAGGGGTCTATGAAACTGAACTTTACAGTGGTATTTTTACACTTTTAAATGATTTAAAAAAGTCTTCTCATCCTATTTATGTTACAACAAGTAAAAACGAACCAATGGCTAACCTCATGTTAGAAAACCTCCATATAAAAGAGTACTTTACAGGGATTTACGGGGCATTACCTAAACGTTATCATAAGGCCGATGTTATTGACTTTGCTATTAAGAAACATTCTCTAGATAAGAAAACAACCATCATTGTCGGAGATACTATATATGATATGATTGGTGGAAAGAAGAACAATATTACAACACTTGGTGTTACTTGGGGATTTGGAAAAGAAAAAGACCTTATAGACAAAGGAGCTGACATTATTTGTCATGAACCAGGAGATATTAAAAAACACTTGAAAAATTAATTTCAAGTGTTTTTTTCTTATTGCATACCCCAAGCGGATAAGCCTTGGGTATTGTATACCTTGATTGCTGTTTGAATTTGTTGATCAACAGTTGCAGTTGATCCCCAGCCCGGCATTGTTTGAAATAATCCTGACGCACCAGATGGATTGGCTGCTGTTGGATCACCATTTGATTCACGAGCTATAATATATTCCCAAGTTTGCTGAGGAACACCAGTTGCCGCTGACATTTGAGCTGCTGCTTGTGAGCCAATCTCTCCTGCTGTATTACCATTAGCCAAAACAACTGGGTAAGTAGTAGCTGGCGCCGTTTCTTGAACTGGTTGAGCGCTAACAGTTTGTTCTACAACAATCGTTGTAGAAGGTTCTGTAATGACTTGAGGTTCTTCAACATTTGAAAACTGAGTAGTTTCTTCTGTTGTTTCAATTGTTGTCATTGTCGTTTCAATAGTCTTCTTAATCTTTGCTTTAGAAGTCAAAGTCTGCTTTGACTTCTTACTTTTAAAATCACTAATAGATAAAAGTTTTTCTTTTTTTACTTCTGTTTTAACCAAATAGGAATCAGTGTTTACAGGTCTACTTGTAAATATAGTTGTCAAACTAAGAGTTATGACAACCACAATCATTTGTAGTATTTTTTTTCTACGTTCCAACATATTTATTTTACTTCTTCTATACACGAAGTTTGTCTCCTTTTTTAGAATACATCTTATCTTACCTTTTTAATGTTACAATTTGATTAAAAAAAGGTTTCCAAAAAATTATGAATAAAAGTCTAAAGTTTACAGTTTACTTTATTGACAATAACATTAATTAATCTAATTTAGATTATTCTAAATGTTTATAAAATAACTTTTTAAAAGTTTTTCATTCATAATTTATCATATTCTATTTTAAAGAAATTGTCAACTATGTCAAATTGTGTCAATAATTTTAAGCATTAATTTAAGTTGATTTTAATAAAAAAAGTACTAATGTCAATCCTAGTAAAGTAATTATCAATAGTGTGTCCTTTAAATGCCAGTGTAGAAGACGATATTTTGTTCTTCCTTCACCACCTTGATATCCTCTTGACTCCATAGCAGTTGCCAAGGCGTCTGCTCTCTTTAAACTTGAAGCAAATAATGGGATTAAAATAGGAACAATGGATTTTACTTTTTGAATGATATTTCCTTCACCAAAATCTACACCTCTCGCTCTTTGAGCATTCATAATTCTTGTTGTATCATCCATTAAGGTTGGAACAAATCTTAAGCTTAAAGATAGCATCAAACCAATTTCATGAACTGGTACTTTAAAAGGCTTTAATGGTGTCAATAAAGATTCAACAGCATCTGATAAACTTAGAGGTGTTGTTGTTAAAGTTAATAGAGTTGAGAAAAAGATGATTAAAACAAACCTTACAAAAATCATTGCAGCTTGGCCTAAACTATAGTCTGAAATTTTTAGAAAACCTAATTCAAAAATAATATTTCCACCTTTAATAAAAAACATTTGGAAAAAAGTGGTAAATAAGATAAGTCCAATCATTGGCTTTACACCTCTAATGAAAAATCCTATATTGACTTTTGATAGCAAAATAGCCACTAATGTAAAACTAAAAAGAATGACATTAGTAATTACATTATTTGCAAAAAAAATAATTGAGATAAAAATAAGCATTGCTAATAGTTTACTTCTTGGATCTAGTTGGTGAACAATTGAATTTCCAGGAATGTAACGCCCTAAAATAAGTTTATCCATTTGTAACTGCCTCCACAAATTCTTCTATTGTGATTGGTAGCTTCTCAAGTTTAAGGCCTTTTTTCATTAAATTTTTGGCAAATTTGGTGATTTTTGGTACTCCTAATTGAATATTTTCTAGAAAATCTACTTGCTGAAAAACATCTGTTGGCTTCCCTTTTAAAACAATTTTTCCTTCTTGTAGTACATAAACATAATCAGCAAAATTAGCAACATCATCCATTAAGTGAGTTACTAAAACAATTGATATTCCAGATTCATATAATTGTTTAAACAAGGTCATTAATTCACGTCGTCCCTTTGGATCCAGACCTGCGGTCGGTTCATCTAACACAAGAACATTAGGTTCCATGGCCAAAATACCCGCTATAGCAACACGTCTCATTTGTCCACCTGATAATTCAAACGGATTTTTTTCGAACAAATCTTCAGAAAGACCCACCAGTTTTAACTTTTCTTTAGCAATCTCCTCAGCCTTTTCTTTTGAAATTTCAAAATTTTGTGGACCAAAAGCAACATCTTTTAAAACAGTTTCTTCAAAAAGCTGACTTTCTGGAAATTGAAAAACGAGGCCAACTCTTTTTCTAACAGACTTAATATCCTTTGTCTTAGAATCTGGTGATATTATCGTATCATCAACAAAAACTACACCCTCACTTGGCACATGTAAACCATTTAGTAGTTGCATAATAGTTGATTTACCACTACCCGTATGCCCAATAACAGCTGTAAATTGTTTATTTTCAATAGTTAAATTAATATCAAAAAGAGCCCTTCCTTCAAAAGGGGTACCTTCTTGATAAGTAAAATTCACATTTTGGAGAGTGATTCCCATAAGCAGTCTTCTAGCTCCTTTTCTGTATAATAAGCATCTTGACAGTTGAACCCTTCTAATGTTAAGGCGTTAACAAGAGAAGAAGTAAAAGGAATATCTAATCCAAGCGTTAATAAATCTTCTCCTCTAGCAAATAATTCTCTTGGTGTGGCTGTCGACTCTACCTGTCCTTGTTTCATCACAAGGACACGGTCACTTAGAGCAACTTCATCTAGATCGTGAGTAATTGAAATAACCGTTACACCATATTGATCTCGGATATTTTTGATTGTTTTGATTAACTCTAGACGACCTTTTGGGTCTAACATACTAGTTGCTTCATCTAAAATAATAATTTCTGGCCTCATAGCAACCGCACCTGCAATGGCTACACGTTGTTTTTGACCCCCAGATAACCTAGCTGGCTCTTTAGTTTTAAATTCACTCATGCCGACTAAATAAAGAGCTTCTTCCACACGTTTTTTCATTTCATCGTGACAAATACCTTTGTTTTCAAGTGAAAAAGCAACATCATCTTCTACAGTGGAACCAACAAATTGATTGTCAGGATTTTGAAAGACCATTCCTATTTTTTGTCTAATATCCCAAATATTGCCTTCTGTTATTTTTTGATTCAACACAAAAATATCACCAGAATCAGCTTCTAATAAGCCATCAATCAATCTAACCATCGTTGATTTACCACTTCCATTATGGCCAATAATTGAGAGCCATTCGCCATGTTTCACGTGAAACGAAACATTATTTAGTGTTAGATTTTCTTGTTCTTTATCATATCTAAATGTCACATTTTTAACTTCAATAATATTAGTCATTTTTATTTAAACGTATCCTTAAATAGGAAACTTGCTCCTTTAAAATAATCGTATCCTGAATATATGGTAAATATAAGAGAAATATATAAAAATATTGTTCCCAAAATTACAAAATGACTTAATAAAAAGATAACTGCCAGCATTTGCGTAGCTGTTTTAATTTTACCTGGAAGCGCAGCGGCTAAAACACTACCTCCATTTTCGATTAATAGCAAACGTAATCCTGTCACTGCTAATTCTCGACATATAATGACAGCGGCTATCCATGCAGGTACTAATTGCAAGCCCACTAGCATAATAAAGGCACTCATAACTAAGATTTTATCAGCCATAGGATCAGCAAATTTCCCAAAGTTTGTTACAACCTTCCATTTTCTCGCCAAGTAGCCATCAAAATAATCAGTTAGACTGGCTAAGGTAAAGATAACAGCGGCAATCCTATGTGATAAAATACTGGTTGGAAAGCTTGCTAACACTACAAACAAAGGAATTACGAAAATGCGTGCTAGTGTTAATAGATTTGGGAGGTTTTCTTTCTTAATCATTTTTTCCTCTTATTCAATCGTAAAAGTAATATAACTTGGGCTTCCTTCTAAAAGAGAAGTATCAAGCTGTTCGCCATTAACAGTAACATTAACCCCTCGACTAACTCCAAGAGTTAATTCAGCAGAAGTAGTGCCTTCTGTTAAAATTGCAGTATAGCTAGTATTTTGATCATCAAGTAAAATACCACCTTCATCTAACGATGAATTAGTGAGAGAAACCCAACTACTCTCAACATCATCTAACGAAATTACCACCTCAACAGGTCTTGTGCCATTTTTAACATTAACACTTAATGAATCTCCTCCGCCAGTTACGACTAAGTTTGTTTGAGTAGAGTTATTTATTGGTTCGTTGCTAGCTTCTGTTGTCGTTACTTGTTCATTTGTTGCAGTTGTCTCGCTAGAACTTGTTTCAGAAACACTACTTGAGGGATTATTATCAGTACTTATAAATGGAATGCGAACTTGATTAATAACAAAATAACCAATAAAAACAACAATTCCAACAGCCAAAAGACTTAATAAGATGATGGGCAAGAAAGAACTTGTTCGTTTTTCTTCTCGCTTATTTTTAGAACGATATTTTCTGCTTGTTTTTGAAGGAATTTTGTTTTTTATTTCATTATCTGATGTTTCTGAAAACACAGCAGGAGCAATCATTGTATCTTGATTGCTTAATGTATCCTCTTCAAAGGAATCTTCTTCAATTAAAGGAGTAGAGGGTTCTTCTTCAACAAGCAAAGGTGTTATCATTTCCTCAAGAGGATTGTTTTTTTCCACATGATTATTTAGCTGATTGTGATTATTTTGAGCCTTATTATTAAGACTATCTCTAAAAATAGTATATACAGCTTCACTTTCAACGGCATCAGAAACACTGTTTTCTTCTTCTAATGTATCAGAAGTGTCGTCACTACTTGTATCATCACTTTCGGTCTCTAAGAGTTCTTCTGTAAGCAATTCAGGAATAGTGTCATCAATTACTTCTTTATTGTAATATTTATTTAATAATGATTTGCCATCCAAATTAACAGCAGTAGCATAACGTGTTAAATACTCTTCTAAGCGATCTGATGGGATTAAGCTAAATTGGCCCAATTCCATAATTAATAAATATTGAGCATCGATATCCAAATCTTTAGCAATATCAACCAATTGTAATCCTTTTTTAACACGCGCTTCTGTTAAAAGATCTCCTATACTTTTTTGCATCATAATTTATTCCAACCTTTCTCTAATATTTCTATTATATCAAATTAAAATCAATATTTTTAACTATTTTGGGAATATCATAAATTCTGTCAATTCAGATTGATTTAAAAATTCTTTTCCAGCTTTAATAACTTCATTTAAAGTAATTGACATTAAAACATTAGGATAATCAAAGTAAGAATGATCATCCACTTCTAATAGTTGATGAGCAAGATTATCCAATGTATCTAAACCTCTCATAAACTCACCATATCTTTCTTTTTTTAGCAACTCAAGCTGTTGACTTGTAAAATTATGTTTAGTGGAAATATTTTTTAATGTTTTTTTAATATGGCTAGACATAGCTATTGGATGATTAGTATCAAGCGAAATAACAATAAATTGATAACGATTAGACAAGGTAATTTCAACAGCAAAAGAATCATCTATCATTCCTTTATCGTACCATTTTTGATAATCACGAGAAGTCCAACCAAACAAAAGAGAAAAAAATAAATCAATTTGTATTTTTTCTTTCATTGAAAAAATCTTATTAGAAAAATTTCTTCTTAAGCCAATTGCTAGTTTGGAAATAGAAATCGGCATCATGATAGACCTTTTTTTAATTATTGGGTGTAAAAAAAGAGGTGATTTGTCAATAATTGTCTTTTTATCAGCTATCCACTCATTTTGAACTGTTGATATACTGTTGTAAACCTCATTAATATCAAAATCACCTATAACAATCAACTGTAAATTAGATGGTTGATAAAAAAATGAAAAACAATCTTGAAGATGCTTTACAGTAATTTTTTCAATGCTAAGGTTTGTCCCAACAATATCTTCTGCTAACGAAGTTTTAGGGTACATATTTTTTAAAACCCCTTCGTAAAGACGGTTGTCAGGATCATCTTGATAAAGATTTATTTCTTTTTTAATAATATCTTTTTCTTTTTTAATTGACTCTTCTGTAAACTCATGATTACTAACAAGTGTTAACAACATTTCAAGTGAAGCTAAAAGATTATTACTACCTGAAAAATAATAGTATGTTTTTTCAAAGCTAGTAAAAGCATTGCTTTCAGAACCTAATTTAGAAAATTGTTGAGCTATATCACCTTGACTCCCCTTATCAAAAAGTTGATGTTCTATAAAATGAGCTATTCCAAAAGGAACTGATTTTTTCTTACCATTGATTGTAAAGTGATTGTCAATTGAACCAAAATTACAACTCATCATAGCATAAACTTCTTGAAAACCGTTTTTAGGTACCAAATATAAGTGTAAACCACTTGAAAGTTTTGAGAAGAAAATATTTTCATCAATATTGCTATAAGTTATTTTTTTTAAATCACTCATGGTAAAGTTCCTCTCATAAAATAAACTGATTTTAGTTTTATTGTGCTAGAAATTTCCAAAACATCCCGTTTACGAATGCTGTTAATGCTGTCAATAAACGTTGACATGTTTTGGTAAGTTACTGGTAAAATTTGATTGTAACGTTCTTCGATTAGCATTTTGGGATTGTCTCTTATAATTTTTCTTTGAGTAATTAAAAATTCCTTAGTTTGATTTAAAAAAGCCGTTGAAAATCTACCTAATTTTATTAAATTTAACTGACGATTAATCAGTGTCATCACTTTATTTCTTTGATGACTATCAATTGCCGCAAAAATATATAAAGCTCCTAAAAAAGGATCTATTTCACTACCTATACTGTACGTCAATCCCTCTTTTTGTCTGATTTCAGTAAATAAATTTGAATGTGAAAAAGCTCCTAGCATGCTATTTAAAAGAAGTAGAGACGAGTAATCTTTGAGATTTTTTAGTTTTGAAAAAGAATAACCAATTTGTAATATAGATTGGTTAGTGCTTTTTTCTTCAATTTTTTTATTAGTAATATTTGAAATCTTTTGATCATGATAAAAAGAAGCTTCGTTATGTCTACTTTTAAAAGGAAATTGAGTAAATAAATCGATTACTTTTGCATCATCAAAACTGCCAAGTAAAAAGATATCAATGCTATCACCAGTAAGCATTCTTTTAAATTCTTGATAGGAAGTGTAGGCATTCTCTTTTTCTAACATTTCTTTTGAACCAGTATAAGGAAGCTTCAATTCTTCTCTCTCAAAAAAAAGAGTATCGAGTGCTAACTCACTATAATAAAATGGATCCTCCAAATCAAATTCTAACTGACGAATAGCATTTTGTTTGACCACTTCGAAGGTCTTTAATTCATATTGTTCTAGAGAAATTAGGGGTTCAAATAATAATTGGGATAAAAATTGAATAATCTCTTCAAGAATAGAGTCTTTAGATAGTAAATAACAATCAGGCAAAAAAGTAATATCGATATCAACAATGTGAATCAATCCCTTTGTCAAAACAGATGTGCTAAGAGTGGCTCCGTATAAATCTGCCAGCTTTTCTCTTATCTTTGTAGTATTAGGAAAATTTGAATTAGCAGTTTCAATCATTTTAGAAACCAGAAAACGACTGGCCATGTTTTTCTTATTTAATTGGCTTGAAAAACGAAAGGTCAGGTGGTTAGTTTTAAATTGATTAGTTTTAATAATATGTAATGTCACACCATCTGTTATTTTCATGTTTTTTCCTTTAAAAGTCATTGATTAATACTCATTATAACACTTTATAACAATATTAGCATTAGTAAAATCAGTATCATTAATCCCATAACACTAGTATTGAAAATTATTAAAATAGTATTGCTGGTATAATTATAATTAACACAACTGTAAACATGTTGACAATTTTTAAATAGCTAATAAAATAGTTTCAATTAAAAACGAGAAAAGTCTGTTTTCCATTCTTTTGTGCTATAATAATTTATTAGAAAGGTGAAAACATGGATTATAAATTATTTGATGACTACATTACTTTACAGTCTTTATTAAAAGAACAAGGTATTATTCAAACCGGAGGAGCCATTAAACATTTTTTAGCTCAACATACAGTTTTATTAAATGGTAACAAAGAGAATCGCCGTGGTAAAAAAATTTATAAAGGTGATTTAGTAGAAATTCCTGATATTAATATTAGTATTTCAATCTCAATGCCTAACAATGATGAAATAAAAGAACATCAAAGAAATCTAATTGAAAAAGAATGTATTGCAAAAAAAATTAAAAAACTTAATAAAGATAATCAAAAAACGAAAACTGCTATTCGTTTTCCAGGAACTTAATCATGCAACTTGAATCATTGAAACTTCTAAATTTTCGAAATTATACTAACACTAACCTAAAATTTTCACATCATCTTAACATTTTTATAGGTAAAAATGCACAAGGTAAGACGAATCTCATTGAAGCTATCTATTTTCTTTCACTAACAAGAAGTCATCGAACCAAATCAGATAAAGAATTAATTGCATTCTCACAGAATCATTTAAATGTTTCAGGTAATGTTAATCGTTTGCATGGTAAATTAAAACTTGACATTATCTTATCAGATAAGGGACGAATTACAAAAGTTAATCATCTAAAACAATCAAAATTATCTGATTATATTGGTCATCTTCCTGTCATTTTATTTGCACCTGAAGATTTACAACTCATTAAAGGTTCACCAACTCTAAGAAGAAAATTTATTGATATAGACCTTGGACAAATTAAACCGCTTTACTTAACTGACTTGTCAAATTACAATCACATCTTAAAACAACGCAATAGTTACCTCAAAACAGCGACTAAAATTGATCCTGTCTTTTTAAGTGTTCTTGATGAACAATTGATAACTTATGGAAGTCAAGTTATCCGTCAACGACTAAAATTTATTGAAAAGTTGTCAAGCAAAGCCAAGCAACATCATTTGCAAATCTCAAATCAACAAGAACAATTAGCAATATCATATCAACCTTCTGTCAAGTTTACACATGAAAATTCAGTTGAAGAAGCCTTTCGTAAACAATTAAAAGAACAACTCGATAAAGATTTATTTAAAAAGTATACTGGTATTGGACCTCACAGAGACGATGTTATGTTTTCGATTAACAATATAGGTGCCAACTTTGGTAGTCAAGGCCAACATCGAAGCCTTATATTATCTTTAAAGTTAGCAGAAATAGACCTTGTTAAAGAAACAATAAATGATTATCCAATATTACTTTTAGATGATGTTATGAGTGAACTTGACAATCATCGACAACTTAAGCTATTAGAAAACATTCATAAAAATGTTCAAACATTTATCACTACAACAAGTTTAAATCACCTCCATCAAGTTCCAGATGATATTCAACTATTCCATATTGAAAACGGAAAAATTAAACAAAAAAAAGCAGTTCATTGATGAACCGCTTTTTAATATGACTTGACAACTCCTAATAAAATGGCTCCAACTAAAAAACAAAATACGCCAGTAAGAACCCACTTTGTCTCTTTTTGAGTTTTCTTTTCACCAAGAAAAATTATACCACCAATAATTGAAATAATAGCACCTAATTGAGAAAAACTAAAAGCGATAGCTAAACCAGCAGAAGAAGCGGCTAACAACATAAAAACATTACCAAATCCCCATAAAATACCAACCAAGGAGTTTTTCAAAACTACAGGTGAAAAATCTAACTGAAATTTTAGAAAATAACTAGATCCAATAATCATTCCAACTGCCATAGGTAAAATGACTGATAAAACATCAAAAATCATAATATTATTAAATAAAATAGTGTAAGAAAGGTAACCAAATGTTGAAAAAGTAAGAGCAATGAACCCTTTATTAAAATTGGTTAGTTCATTTTCTTTTTCTTTTCTAATAGGATCAATTTTGCTTAAAAAGTAAAAACCAATCACTAGAAAAAGTAAAGCCACGCTACCTAACGAAAAATGAATACTAGTTGTCCATTCATGAAAGATAAAGGCACCAATTAAACTTCCAAAAACAAGTTGACTACCACTTGACAATGGATTAGCAACAGAAACACCCATATGTTTCATTGCTGTAAATTGTCTATTTTGACCTAATGACCAAAGAATGCCACCTATTATCCCAAATACCCACAGTTGAATGGATAGTTGAGGCCTTGCTATTAAATAAACAACTATTCCAAAAAACAGAGAACCAATTGTCATTCCAAATGTTTGTTGATTTGCTGTCCCCCCAATTTTATTGCTAACAAAACCAATACTTCCCCAAGCAAACATAGGAACGAGGGCGAATAATATTCCTTCCATTCTTCTCCTTTACATTTTGTTTACACATATGTAAATTTCATTTACATATGTGTAGACTTATTACTAATGTTAAGAAACACCGTTGTCATCTATGGCAACGGTGTCTTAAATTTATCTTACTTAACAGAATAATTTGGTGCTTCATTAGTGATTTGAACATCATGAGGATGACTTTCAATTAAGCCTGCACCGGTCATCTCAATGAATTGCGCTTTTTCGTGTAAGTCTGTCAAGTTAGCTGCACCTACATAACCCATACCAGACTTAACACCACCTAACATTTGGAAAATGATATCAGATGCTGCACCTTTATAAGCAACACGACCTTCAATGCCTTCTGGAACAAGCTTATTAGCTTCATTAACAGCTCCTTGGAAATAACGATCACTAGAACCTTTTTTCATCGCTGCAATACTTCCCATGCCTCGGTAAGTTTTAAATTTACGACCTTGGAAAATCTCTGTTTCTCCAGGTGCTTCATCTGTCCCAGCAAATAGTGACCCTAACATAACAGCATCTCCACCAGCAGCTAAAGCTTTAACGATATCACCTGAATACTTGATACCACCATCAGCAATAATCGTTTTCCCATATTCTCTAGCAACATTAGCAGCATCATAGATAGCAGTAATTTGTGGAACACCGACACCAGCAACAACACGAGTAGTGCAAATTGAACCTGGTCCAATCCCAACTTTAACTACATCAACACCTGCTTCAAATAATGCACGTGCTCCTTCTGCAGTAGCGATATTTCCCGCAATTAAGGTTTTATCTGGAAAATATTTTCTAATTTCTGCAATTTTTCTAAGAACACCTGCAGAGTGACCATGTGCAGTATCAATAACAATCGCATCTGCTCCTTTTTCAAATAAAGCTTCTGCTCTTTCAAAGGTATCAGAAGTGACACCAACCGCACCAGCTACCAATAAACGACCAAATTCGTCTTTTGCAGCATTTGGAAATTCTATCACTTTTTCAATATCTTTAATAGTTATTAAACCAGATAGACAACCATTGTCATCAACAAGTGGTAATTTTTCTATTCGATGTTCTTGAAGAATTTTCTCAGCTGTTTCTAAGTCTGTTCCAATTGGAGCGACCACAAGATTTTCACTGGTCATGTGATTAGAAATAGGCTGATTAAAGTTTGAAATAAAGCGCAAATCACGATTGGTTAAAATGCCAACTAGTTTACGATTTTCTAAGGTTTCAACAATAGGAACCCCACTAATACGGTATCTTCCCATCAATTCATCTGCTTCAGCAATGGTATGCTCTGGAGTTAAAAAGAATGGATCAATAATAACACCGTTTTCTGAACGTTTTACTTTTCTAATTTCTTCTGCTTGTTGCTCAATACTCATATTTTTATGAATAACACCCAAGCCACCTGCACGTGCTACTGCAATAGCCATTTGACTTTCAGTAACAGTATCCATTGCAGCTGTAATGATAGGAATGTTCAATGTTAAATTGGGGGCAAGTGTTGTTTTCATACTAACTTCGTTTGGCAACACATGGCTTTCTGCTGGAATTAATAAAACATCATCAAAAGTGTACCCTTTTTTTAAAAATTTCTTTTCCCAATTTGACATGGTTCAACTCCTCTTTTCTTAATGTGATAATACTTAAAATGGATTGTTACTATCATATCATGCTAAGATAATTTGTCAATGACTTTAAGCTCAAAAAAATAATCTTATTTACAACTTATTAAAATAATTAATTCCCATAGCTGACTTGACTTCAGATAAGGTTTGTGCTGCTTTTTCACGTGCTTGTTCACTGCCTTTTTCCAACATACGATAAACTTCACCCATATCTTTAGCAAATTCGAGACGTCTATTTCTTATTGGTGCTAATTCTTGTTCCATTATATCTAAAAGAAAGCGCTTGGTTTTTACATCACCTAAACCACCTTTTTGATATTGTTCTTTCATACGTTCAATTTCTCTTTTATCTTCTTTTCGACCAAAAACATCTAAATAATGAAACACCATGTTTCCTTCTACTTTTCCAGGATCTTCCACACGAATATGATTGGGATCGGTATACATGCTCATAATTTTTTTCTTAAGGGTATCTGGATCATCAGCTAAGTAAATCCCATTATTTAACGATTTTGACATTTTAGCACTACCATCTAACCCAGGTAAACGCCCAGCAGCTTCATTTTCTGGAAACATACCTTCTGGTTCCACCAAAATATCAGTTTTGTAGGTGTGATTGAAAGAACGAACAATTTCTCTTGTTTGTTCAATCATTGGTTTTTGGTCAGAACCAGCAGGTACAAGATTTGCCTTAAAAGCAGTAATATCAGCAGCTTGTGAAATTGGATAAACGAAAAAACCTGTGGGAATACTTTCTCCAAAACCTTTTTGTGCAATTTCTGACTTAACAGTTGGATTTCTTTGTAAACGAGCTACAGAAACTAAATTCATATAATAAACCGTTAATTCTGCTAATTCTGGAATTTGACTTTGAAGAAAAATAGTTGATTTTTTAGGGTCTAATCCTACTGCCAAATAATCTAAAGCCACCTCTCCAACAGATTCAATAATTTTTTTTGGATTTTTAGCATTATCAGTAAGAGCTTGTTGATCTGCTAAAAAAATAAACATCTCATATTTGTTTTCCTTTTGTAGAAGCACACGGTTTTTAACACTACCAACGTAATGTCCAACATGCAATTTACCTGTTGGTCTGTCTCCTGTCAGAATAATAGGTTTTCCCATTTTAAACTCCTTTGATATAATTTAATAAAATTATAACATATATCTTGACGTTGTGCCTCTTAAATAGGATAATAGACTTTGTCATTCTTTTGAAAGGAATTAGCAATGAAAAATAAAATTCGTGATTTGTTATTTGTTACAATTGGTGCTTTTATCGCTGCAATTGGTATTAATGCCATGTTTTTAGAAAACCGTATTGTTTCTGGTGGGTTAGGAGGTTTGTCTATTGCAATCAATGAATTGTTTGGATGGTCGCCAGGTGTTTTTGTCATGATTGCCAATATCCCACTTTTAATGCTATGTTACTTTTTTCTAGGAAAAGCAACTTTTTTTAAAACAGTATATGGTTCTCTTATTTTTCCAGTTTTTATTAGTTTAACAGAAAAAATACCAACCATTACTCATAACACTCTTCTTGCCTCAATTTTTGGGGGTGTTATTATGGGAGTTGGTCTTGGTATTGTTTTTTTAGGAAATTCTTCTACTGGTGGAACTAGTATTATCACGCAAATCATTTATAATTACTCTTCGCTTTCTTTAGGGGTTGTTATGACAATTGTTGATGGAATTGTAGTTATTATTGGCTTAATTGCTTTTGATGTTGATACTGTCATGTTTTCAATCATTTCACTTATTACAATTGGTTATGTCATTAATGTCTTACTTTCTGGTCTAAAAGCTTCTAAGAATGTAATGATTATTTCACGTAAACAAGAACAAATCAAAGAAATCATTACATCAATAATTGAACGAGGTGTAACCGAAATCCCTATCACTGGTGGTTTTACTGGACAACAACGTCACATGATTATGACAACACTTTTTACCAATGAAATTCCTAGACTACAAAAAGAAATTCAAAAAATTGATGAAGCTGCTTTTGTTATCATTATGCCTGCTTCACAAGTTATGGGAAGAGGTTTTAGTTTGACCAAAGATCACCACATAATGGATGAAGATGTCTTATATCCAATGTAATCATTCTTCTATAACCATTGAAAAACAATCAAATTTCGTGTAGAATGAAGAAAATGAGAAAGAGATAATGAGGTAAAAAATTGCTTACAGTTTCAGATGTATCCCTTAGATTTAGTGATCGTAAACTTTTTGATGAGGTTAATATCAAATTCACTGCTGGAAATACCTATGGATTAATTGGTGCCAATGGTGCTGGAAAGTCAACCTTTTTAAAAATACTTGCAGGTGATATTGAACCAACAACAGGAAATGTGTCGCTTGGTCCGGATGAACGCTTATCAGTACTTCGTCAAAATCATTATGACTATGAAAATATCAGAGCTATTGATGTCGTGATTATGGGTAATGAAGAACTCTATCGTATTATGAAAGAAAAAGATGATATCTATATGAAACCAGATTTTTCAGAAGAAGACGGGGTTCGTGCTGCTGAATTAGAAAGTGATTTTGCAGAGTTGGGGGGATGGGAAGCAGAAAGTGAAGCTGCGCAACTACTCCAAAATCTTAATATTCCTGAAGAATTACACTATCTTAATTTGAGTGAGTTAACAAACGGTGATAAAGTGAAAGTCTTACTAGCCAAAGCTTTATTTGGTAAACCTGATGTGCTTTTACTTGATGAGCCAACCAATGGTCTTGATATTCAATCAATCAGTTGGTTAGAAGATTTCTTGATTGATTTTGAAAATACAGTAATTGTTGTTTCTCATGACCGTCATTTTCTAAATAAAGTCTGTACCCACATGGCTGACCTTGACTTTGGAAAAATTAAAATCTTTGTTGGAAACTATGATTTTTGGAAAGAATCTAGTGAATTAGCCCTTCGTTTACAATCAGACCGTAATGCTAAAGCAGAAGAAAAAATCAAAGAATTGAAAGAATTTGTTGCTAGATTCTCAGCTAATGCCTCTAAATCGAAACAGGCAACATCACGTAAAAAAATGTTGGAAAAAATTGAGTTAGAAGAAATTGTTCCTTCTAGCCGTAAATACCCCTTCATCAATTTCAAATCTGAACGTGAAACTGGAAAAGAATTGTTAACAGTCGAAAATTTAAAAGTTACTATTGATGGAGAAGTCATCTTGGATAATATTAGTTTTATTCTTTATCCAGGTGATAAAACAGCAATTATTGGTCAAAATGATATTCAAACAACTGCCCTTATTCGTGCTTTAATGGGAGATATTGATTATGAAGGAACTATTAAATGGGGAATCACAACCAGTCGTAGTTACTTACCAAAAGATAATTCTCGTGAATTTGAAAGTAAAGATTCTATTTTAGATTGGCTTCGTCAATTTGCTAGTAAGGAAGAAAATGATAATACTTTTCTTAGAGGTTTCTTAGGACGCATGCTCTTTAGTGGAGAAGAAGTTAATAAACCAGTTAATGTACTTTCTGGTGGTGAAAAGGTTCGCGTTATGCTCTCTAAGTTAATGCTGTTAAAATCAAATGTTATTGTTCTTGACGACCCAACCAACCACTTAGATTTGGAGTCAATTTCTAGTCTTAATGATGGTCTGAAAAAATTTAAAGAAAATATCATTTTTGCCAGTCATGATCATGAATTTATTCAAACTCTAGCTAATCATATTGTTGTCATTTCAAAAAATGGTGTTATTGATCGTATTGATGAAACCTATGACGATTTTTTAGAAAATCAAGAAGTACAAGAAAAAGTAAAAGCACTATGGAAGTAAATAAAAACCCTCTGAAGTTTCAGAGGGTTTACTATTATATTATATGTATTTAGAAATAAAAAATCCTAAGTAAACTTAGGATAAGTCTTATCACTCCGGCAGTAGGACTCGAACCTACGACATCATGATTAACAGTCATGCGCTACTACCAACTGAGCTATGCCGGAATATAACCAATTAGAGTAAAGCTAAAAATAGTCCGTACGGGATTCGAACCCGTGTTACCGCCGTGAAAAGGCGGTGTCTTAACCCCTTGACCAACGGACCAAAAGTCATAAGATTTTTTCTTAGCACTCTTAGTATTATAACAAATAATTTTATTTTGTCTACCTTTTTTTAAAAATATATGATATTTTTTGCTAAAAATATTGATTTACATCTTCTTATTGACAAATCGATAGTTTTTTTGATAAAATGAAATGGTTGAATTGGTCTCATAGCTCAGCTGGATAGAGCATTCGCCTTCTAAGCGAACGGTCGCAGGTTCGAATCCTGCTGAGATCATACTATAAATAAAATAAAAACTCTTGGTAAAACCAAGAGTTTTTATTTATGATAAGGACTACCTTGTTGAATCATAAAAGAACGGTAAATTTGTTCAACCAATACTAAACGCATCAGTTGATGTGGAAGTGTAATTTTTCCAAAACTTACTAATAGATTAGCCTTTTTTTTCAAATGAGTACTCAAACCAAGACTACCACCTACGATAAAAGTAATCGTAGAATAGCCTTTAAGTGTGATTTGTGAGAGTTTTTGACTCAATTTTTCTGATGACAGTTGTTCCCCTTCTATCGCAAGAACAATAACATAATCTCTTTCACCAATTTTAGTCAATAATCGCTGTTCTTCTTTTTCTAAAATATTAAAATTTTCTGCCTGGCTAGCTTGATTGGGAGTTTTTTCGTCTGATACTTCAATAATTTCAACCTGGGTAAAACGTCCCAAGCGTTTTACATATTCAGCAATTCCTTCCTGGAGGTATTTTTCTTTTAATTTTCCAACCACTAATAATTTTATTTTCATAATGACATTATAGCACAACTTTTATAAGGAAATACTAACTTAATATTATTTTTCATTCATTTTCACACCTTTCAAAAAAGTTTTCAACAACCTGTGGATTACTTTCTTTTTAAAATAATTTAAGGTATAATTAAGCAAACTATCATAGAATGTAAGAAAAATTTGGAGGTTACAACAGTGAAAAAAAAATCTAGTTTTTTCAAAAAAATCATTAATTTCTTTTTTATTATCCTATTTGGTTTCCTAGGAGGTTTTGTTGCTACCTTTTTCGTCTTACAAATAAATGGTAATAATTTATTTTCTAATACTACATCTGTCTCGCAAGTTAAAACAAGTAATACTAACTATAATACAACAACTTCAACAACTGATGCTGTTAAAACAATTCAAAATACCGTTGTTTCTGTTATCAACTATCAGGAAAATCAGGATGGTTTTAACTACTATGATTACTTTACTTCTGAAAATGAAGATCGTTATGTTGATGATTCTGGTCTTACTGTCTATAGTGAAGGATCTGGTGTTATTTACAAAAAAGATGGAAATGATGCTTATTTAGTAACCAATAATCACGTTATCAGTGGTGCTCAAAAAATTGAAATTTTACTAAGTAATGGCAATAAAGTTGTTGGTGAGTTGGTTGGAGCTGATACTTATTCTGACTTAGCTGTTGTTAAGATTTCTTCAGAAAACGTTGATATCGTCGCTGAATTTGCAAATTCAGATAATCTCAATGTGGGAGAACCTGCTATTGCTATCGGTAGCCCGTTAGGAAGTGAATATGCTAACTCAGTTACTGAAGGAATTGTCTCAAGTCTTAGTCGAACAGTTACATCCAAAAACGATAACGGAGAAACTATTTCCACTAATGCCATACAAACAGATGCTGCCATAAACCCTGGAAACTCAGGTGGACCTCTCATTAATATTCAAGGGCAAGTCATAGGTATTAATTCTAGTAAGATTACTGTCAGTGGTGACTATACAAACAGTGTAGCCGTCGAAGGTATGGGATTTGCCATTCCATCAAACGATGTTGTCTCTATTATTAATCAATTAGAAACAAATGGTTCTGTTAATAGACCAGCTCTTGGTATATCAATGGCTAATCTAAATGAAATCCCAACCTCATCATTTAGTAAATTAGATATTCCTGAATCAGTTCTAAGTGGTGTTGTCGTTATTTCAACACAAGAAGGAATGCCAGCAAATGGTATTTTGGAAAAAAATGATGTTATTGTTGCAATTGATGAAGAAACAATTGAAACAACTAGTGATTTACAAAGTGTTCTTTATAAACATCAAATTAATAATACTATTAAAGTAACTTTCTATCGTGGTAAAAAGAAATTAACAAAGACAATTCAACTAACAAAAACTACTGATGATTTAAAAAGAAATTAATAGATATCTAAATACCTCTATTTATAGAGGTATTTAATAGGTTTGAGAGGAAAAATGAAAGAATCACTAAAATTAATTCCAATAAAGGATATTCACAAAAATCCCTACCAACCGAGAATTCATTTTGATGAACAAGCTCTAGAAGAATTAAGCCTATCAATAAAAGAAAATGGTCTTATTCAGCCAATTATTGTCAGAAAATCTGATATATTAGGTTATGAATTGATTGCTGGAGAGAGACGATTAAGAGCATCTAAATTAGCGGGTTTGGAAAATATTCCAGCTATTATTAAAACAATTGGTGACGAAGATAGTATTAAACAAGCCATTATTGAAAATCTTCAACGAGAAGATTTAAATCCTATAGAAGAGGCTAAAGCTTATCAAAATGTGCTCAAACAACAACAACTCACACATGATGAATTAGCTTTATACATGGGGAAATCACGACCTTATATCACTAATATTTTACGTCTATTAAATCTTCCACAAGAGATAATTGAGGCAGTTGAAAAAGGAAAGATTACTCAAGGACACGCAAGATTATTAGTTGGTATCAAATCAAAAGACAAGCAA
Source organism: Streptococcus marimammalium DSM 18627 (assembly GCF_000380045.1). Taxonomy (GTDB): domain Bacteria; phylum Bacillota; class Bacilli; order Lactobacillales; family Streptococcaceae; genus Streptococcus; species Streptococcus marimammalium. Next base: position 20,879 of record NZ_KB904359.1, on the reverse strand, counting down.
TTTTATTGGTTTGAAAGAATTTTGAAGGATACACTTAGTGTTCGTGAATTAGAAAAAAAAGTTTATGGTAGTAAAGCCACTAAAATAAAACAATATGATATTTTTATCCTTGAAAAAGAAAAAGAATTACAAAAAAGTCTAGGTCTTCCCGTCTCCATTAAATATAAAAATGGTAATGGTTATCTAAAAATAAACTTTTCAACAGAAAAAGATTTCAACAGAGTTATCAACAAATTAAACTAAGTTGTTAAAAAACAATTTTAATTTTCACATTTATTAACAATAAATAATTATATTTCAACCAATAAAAACAGTAAAAGTATCACTTATCCACAAGTTGTGGATAAGTGATATTCATATTGTTAATAGTTTTTGAACAACTGTGGATAACTTTGTTTTAAACTTTCTATTTTGATGGCTTTCTTTTTTTTTTTGTGTTAAAATAGTAAGAACTGAACAATCTTTTAGGAGGCACTGTGATGGGCAATGAGCAGATTTTTTGGAACAGATTGATAGAATTAGCTCAAGAAAAATTAAGACAAACTGCTTTTGATTATTATATTGCCGATGCAAAACTAATCAAGGTTGAAAATAATGTAGCAATTATCTTTATCGAAGAAAAAAATAAAAAACTTTTTTGGGAAAAAAACTTAAAACCAGCCATTTTAACTGCTGGTTTTGAAATCTATGATGCTGAAATAACAGCAGAATATGTTTTTGAAGATTTTTTAACAAAGTCGGAATCTGTTAAGCAGCCAGAATTTTTATCACAATCAACTCATCCTTTTTATGAAACAGTGCCAGTTGAAAACGACTTAAATCCTAAATATCGTTTTGATAATTTCATCCAAGGACCTGGTAGTCAATGGGCTTTTGCTGCTGCAAGAGCTGTAGCAGAAACGCCTGGTATTACCTATAATCCCTTATTTATTTGGGGAGGACCTGGGCTTGGAAAAACACATTTATTGAATGCCATTGGTAATTTTATTGTTGAAAATAACCCAAAAGCTAGAATAAAATATATTACAACAGAAGAGTTTATTAGTGAATATGTCACTCATATTCGTTTAAAAACCATTGATGAGCTAAAAAATCAATTCCGTAATTTAGACGTTCTATTAATTGATGATATTCAATCACTAGCTAAAAAACCTGGTACACAAGAAGAATTTTTCCATACTTTCAATGCACTAAGAGATAAAAATAAACAAATCGTTTTAACAAGTGATCGCTCTCCTGATCAACTGAATGATTTGGAAAATCGACTTGTTACTAGATTTGGTTGGGGGTTAACACAAGATATCACACCGCCAGAATTTGAAACACGTGTAGCTATCTTACAAGAAAAAATAAAAGAATATACTTATGATTTTCCACAAGAAACAATTGAATATCTTGCTGGTCAATTTGATTCAAACGTCAGAGAGTTAGAAGGTGCTCTAAAAGATATCAATTTAGTTGCTAGTACTAAAAAAGTAACAAGAATTACGATTGAATTGGTAGTAGAAGCTATACGAGCTAGAAAACAAGAAAAAACAATCATCAAAGTTATTCCTATTGAAATGATTCAAGAGCAAGTCGGAAAATTTTATGGTGTTACCACTAAAGAAATCAAATCAACAAAAAGAAATCAAAATATTGTTCTTGCAAGACAAGTTGCCATTTTTTTAGTTAGAGAGTTAACTGATAACAGTCTTCCTAAAATTGGTAAAGAATTTGGTGGTAAAGATCATTCCACTGTTCTTTACGCCTATAATAAAATTAAAAATATGTTGGCACAAGATGATAATTTAATGATTGAAATAAAATCTATCAAAAACACCATTAAACAAAGTTGTGGATAACAATATAGCTAATTAATAACTTTTTCCACAAGTAATTAACATACTCTCCCCTTAGATAGGTAAGGGATTTGATGATTTTTCCTCATTATACACAGGACTTATTACCATTACTATATATAATACTTATAAAATAAAGGAGTGTTCCATGATTCATTTTTCCATCAATAAAACTTTTTTTCTTCAAGCTTTAAATACAACTAAAAGAGCTATTAGTTCTAAAAATGCCATCCCTATTCTTTCTAGCTTTAAAATTGAAGTAGATAAGGAATCTCTCATTTTGACAGGTTCTAATGGACAAATTTCTATTGAAACTATTATTTCATCTAATAATGACGATGCAGGTTTATTAATTAATAAAACTGGAGCAATTTTATTAGATGCTAATTTTTTCACAAATATTGTATCAAGTTTACCTGATATTATTTTTGAATTTAAAGAAATTGAACAACAACAAGTTTTACTAGTTAGTGGTAAATCTGAAATCACACTAAAGGGAAAAGATGTTTCTCACTATCCAAGATTACAAGAAATAGAAACCACTCATCCTCTTGTTTTAAAAACAGAATTATTTAAAACACTAATTAGTGAAACAGTATTTGCAGCTAGTCACCAAGAAAGTCGACCTATCTTAACAGGTGTTCATCTAACTTTATCCAACAATAATGAATTGAAGGCTGTTGCTACCGATTCACATAGACTTAGCCAACGAAAAATGATTCTTGATAAAACCTCAGAAAATTTTGATGTAGTCATTCCAAGTAAGTCTCTTCGTGAACTTAATTCAGTTTTTTCAGATACTGTGGATACCATTGAAGTTTTCTTTTCTGGCAGTCAGATGTTGTTTAGAAGTGAAAGTATTAATTTTTACACCAGATTATTAGAAGGAAATTATCCAGATACTGATCGTTTACTAACTAATCAATTTGAAACAACTTTAGTCTTTAATACAGGTGCTTTAAAACAAGCCATGGAGAGAGCCTTTTTGGTTTCTAATGCGACTCAAAATGGTACAGTTAAATTAGAAATCACATCACAAAAAGTGACTGCTTATGTTAACTCACCAGAAGTTGGAAAAGTAAATGAGGAATTAGATGTGATTCAACTTTCGGGTTCAGATCTAATTATCAGCTTTAATCCAACTTATTTGATTGAATCCTTAAAAGCTCTTAAGAGTGAAACAGTAAAAATTCAGTTTATTTCACCGGTAAGACCATTTACTCTACTTCCTGCAGATGATAAAGAGAATTTCATTCAACTTATCACTCCTGTACGTACCAATTAAGAAAAAATGAAAAAGACGACTAACTAATGAAAATATACTTATTAGCTAATCCTAATTCAGGAGATAAGTCTGCTCTTGAAAAGTATGAAAAACTAATACAAATTTATCCTGAAATTGACTTTAAACTCTACATTACAACTAAAGTGGATGATGAAAAAAATCAAATTTCTGCCATTTTATCTTCTTACAACAAAAATGAGGATGCCATATTAGTCATTGGAGGTGATGGAACTTTATCAAAAGTCCTATCACATTTACCCAAAGATATTCCTTTTGCTTATTACCCATCAGGATCAGGAAATGATTTTGCAAGATCACTAAAAATTAATCATATTGATAATATTATTTTAGCTATCAAACGAAAACAAAAACAGGTTATCAATGTCATTAACTATAATAATGGTATTATTATTAATAGTCTTGATTTTGGTTTTGCAGCTAAAGTGATTAGTTTTTCTGAAACATCACCTTTAAAAACGATACTAGGAAAGGTTAAACTAGGCAAACTAGTATACCCTTTATATGGTATTGTTTCTTTGTTTTGCACTCCGACTGCTACTGTTTTTCTAGAAACAGAGCAAGAAAAATTAACACTTTCTAATATTTTTTTCTTATCCTTTGCTAATAGTCGTTATTTTGGTGGAGGAATAGTGGTTTGGCCAAATGCTAGTCCTTTTGGAACTAACATTGACTGTGTTTATTTTGAAGATGAAGGATTAATGAAGAATGTGAAGACTCTACTAGCAATTCTTTTCAAAAAACACCAAAATACAACTGCCATTAATCATAAGGTCTTTAAAAAAGTCACTATTACTAGTATTAAAGAAAATATAGTTCAAGTAGATGGTGAAGTGATTGAAACCAACCAATTATCACTTTGTTGCGAACAAAGAGAGATTTATCTCTAGAAAGGATTAAAAATGTATGTTTTAGGCTCTATAGTGGAGATGAAAAAAACACATGCTTGCATCATCAAAGCTACAGGTAAAAAAGCCAATCGTTGGGAAGTGGTGAGAGTTGGAGCTGATATTAAGATAAAATGCACCAATTGTCAGCATATTGTGATGATGAGTCGCTATGATTTTAATCGTAAACTTAAGAAAATATTAAAAGAATAATATTGTTTATTAATTTTACTGTTTCTTACATCTAAAAGTATAGCTTATTAAGAATAATCTTGCAGGCTTTTTCCCTTGATTATATGCTATAATAGTAATGATTGAATTTTTGAATGGAGAATAGAATTTTTATGGCTTTAACAGCAGGCATTGTTGGTTTACCCAATGTAGGAAAATCAACCTTATTTAACGCAATAACAAAAGCAGGTGCAGAAGCAGCTAACTACCCTTTTGCAACTATTGACCCAAATATTGGAATGGTAGAAGTTCCAGATGAACGTCTCCAAAAAATCACTGAAATTATTATTCCTAAGAAAACAGTTCCAACAACTTTTGAGTTTACAGATATTGCTGGGATTGTCAAAGGGGCCTCAAAAGGTGAGGGTCTTGGAAATAAATTTTTAGCCAATATCCGTCAAGTAGATGCTATTGTCCATGTTGTTCGTGCTTTTGATGATGAAAATGTGATGCGTGAACAAGGGCGTGAAAGTGATTTTGTTGACCCTATCTCTGATATTGAGACTATCAATTTAGAATTGATTTTAGCCGACCTTGAATCTGTTAATAAACGCTATGCACGTGTCGAAAAAATGGCTCGTACACAAAAAGATAAAGAATCTGTGGCCGAATTTAATGTTCTCTCTAAAATAAAACCTGTCCTTGAAGAAGGAAAATCTGCTAGAACTATTGCTTTTGATAAGGAAGAAGAAAAAGTTGTTAAAGGACTCTTTCTTCTTACAACAAAACCAGTTCTTTATGTGGCTAATGTTGATGAAGATAAGGTTTTTGATCCAGATAATATTGACTATGTTAAACAAATTAGAACTTTTGCTGCAACTGAGAATGCTGAAGTCGTTGTTATCTCTGCACGTGCAGAAGAAGAAATTTCTGAGCTTGATAATGATGAAAAAGGGGAATTCTTAGAAGCTATTGGTTTAACTGAATCAGGTGTTGATAAGCTAACTAGGGCTGCTTATCACCTTTTAGGTCTTGGCACCTACTTTACAGCTGGAGAAAAAGAAGTGAGAGCTTGGACCTTTAAACGTGGCATGAAAGCACCTCAAGCAGCAGGTATTATCCATTCTGACTTTGAAAAAGGCTTTATTCGTGCTGTTACCATGAGTTATGATGATTTAATGACCTATGGCAGTGAAAAAGCAGTTAAAGAAGCTGGTCGTTTAAGAGAAGAAGGAAAAGAGTATATCGTTCAAGATGGCGATATCATGGAATTTAGATTTAATGTGTAATTAATGACTAAAAAGGTTGGAAATACTATTTCCAACCCTTTTAGTGTTTAGGTAAAGGAAAAAAAGATGACAAAAATGATTGTTGGATTAGGAAATCCTGGTAGTAAATATCAAGAAACAAAACATAATATTGGTTTCATGGCAATTGACACTATTGTCAAAGAAGTTGACACAATCTTTACAACTGATAATGTCTTTAAAGCCGACATAGGTAGTTTTTTTTACAATAATGAAAAAATATATGTTGTGAAACCTACTACCTTTATGAATAACAGTGGTATTGCAGTGAGAGCTCTATTAACCTACTATAATTTGTCAGTTGATGATATGTTAGTGATTTATGATGATCTTGACTTAGCCGTTGGAAAAATAAGACTACGTCAAAAAGGTTCAGCAGGTGGCCATAATGGTATCAAGAGTATTATAGAACATATTGGTACTAAAGACTTTAAGCGTATTAAGGTTGGTATTGGTCGTCCTATTGGAAAAATGACTGTTATTAAACACGTCTTAACACCATTTTCTACAGAGAATAAGATAAGTATCTTAAATACGCTAGATAAGGTTGACACTATTGTCAAGGATTACTTACACGAACAAAATTTTGAAAAGATGATGCAAAAATATAATGGATAAGATAACACTTTTAGACTTAATTGGTCAAAATACAACTATCACCAAATGGTTAAAAACAATTAAACAAGAAAAACGTCAACTTATCATGGGATTATCAGGTTCTGCTAAAGCATTAGTAATGGCTAAAGCTTATCAAGAACAAGATGGTAAACTGGTGATTGTGACAGCAACACAACATCAAGCAGAAGAATTGATTGCAAATCTCTCAAGTGTGATTGAGGATACTTTTATTTATCATTTTTTTGCTGACGATGTGCCAGCAGCAGAATTTATTTTTTCATCTTTAGACAGAGCTTCTTCTCGGCTAGAAAGTCTAAAATTCTTACGAGATAAAAATAAAAAAGGCATTTTAGTCACAACCATTGTTGGTCTTAGGGTCTTGTTACCTAGTCCAAAACAGTTTAAAGAAGCCACCATTTCTCTAGTGGTTGGTGAAGAAAAAAATCCCGAGGAGTTGGTTAATCACCTTCATCAAATAGGTTATGTTCGTGTGTCTCAAGTTTTAAATCCAGGTGAATTTAGTCAAAGAGGGGATATTCTTGATGTTTATGACATTATTCAGGAATTTCCCTATCGACTTGAATTTTTTGGTGATGAGATTGATGGTATAAGACAATTTGACAGTGAGACACAAAAATCACTTCATTCTTTAGAGTCTCTAGATATCAATCCAGCAGATGATGTCTTACTAACAAGAGAAGATTATTTGAGAGCTTCTTCTAAGATTGAAAAAGCGATAAAGGTAGCTAATCAGGAACAAAAACCATTCTTAGAAGATATTTTAAGAGAAATCAAAGAATTTCATAAACCAGAGCGCCATCGCCAGTTTTTATCACTCTTTTATGAAAAAGAATGGACACTAAAAGATTATTTTCCAAAGGGTACGCTTGTTTTCTTTGATGATTTTCAAAAAATTAACGATCAAAATACACGTTTGACGCTTGAAAGTGCACAACTATTAACAGATGATTTGCAAAAAAATCAGTCACTTTCAACAGTGACCTACTTTGCTGATCATTTTCAAACATTTAAAAAGTATCAGCCTGCAACTTTTTTCACTTCTATTCATCGTGGGTTAGGTAATCTGACTTTCGATGACTTATATCAATGTAATCAATATCCCATTCAAGAATTTTATAATCAACTACCTCTATTAGTTGATGAGATTAATCGCTATCAAAAACAAAAAACAACGGTTATTATTCAATCAAGCACCAAAAAAGAACTGATTAAATTACAAGCAACGTTTAGAGAATATGGTTTAGATATTCCTATTACTGAAAATAATCATATCGCTCCATTTCACGTTCAATTAATGCAATCATCTTTATCTAGTGGATTTTATTTTGCTGATGAAAAACTAGTTTTTATCACTGAAAAAGAAATATTTCATAAAAAAGTAAAACGCCAAAGACGAACGACACAAATGACAAATGCAGAGCGTCTCAAAAACTATAGTGAGCTTGAAAAAGGTGATTATATTGTCCACCATATTCATGGCATTGGTCGTTTTTTAGGTATTGAAACCATTGAAGTATCAGGTATCCATAAAGATTATATTACTATTCAGTACCAAAATTCAGATCGTATTTCTATTCCTGTTGAACAAATTAATCTTATTTCAAAATACCTTGCAAGTGATGGCAAAGAGCCTAAAATTAACAAATTAAATGATGGACGCTTCCAACGTACAAAACAAAAAGTATCTAAACAGGTTGAAGATATTGCAGATGATTTAATTAAACTTTATGCTAAACGAAGCCAGTTAAAGGGATTTGCTTTTTCACCAGATGATAATAGTCAAAAAGAGTTTGATGCGGATTTTCCTTTTGTCGAAACCCCTGATCAACTGCGATCTATCAAAGAGGTTAAAAGAGATATGGAAAGTTCTCAACCAATGGACCGATTACTTGTAGGCGATGTCGGTTTTGGTAAGACAGAAGTTGCTATGAGAGCATCTTTTAAAGCTGTTAATGATGGTAAGCAAGTAGTTATACTAGTCCCAACAACAGTTCTTGCACAACAACATTATATGACTTTCAAAGAACGATTTGAAGCTTATCCGGTGATGGTTGACATAGTTAGTCGTTTCAAAACAAAAAAAGAGCAGGAAATAACTCTTGATAGGTTAAAAAAGGGGCAAGTTGATATTTTAATTGGTACTCATCGTATCTTATCAGATGATGTTATTTTTTCTGACTTAGGATTAATTATTATTGATGAAGAACAACGATTTGGTGTTAAGCACAAAGAAAAATTAAAACAATTAAAAGCAAAAGTTGACGTCTTAACCTTAACAGCTACCCCCATTCCTAGAACCTTACACATGTCAATGTTAGGAATTAGAGATCTTTCTTTGATTGAAACACCACCAACCAATCGCTATCCTGTTCAAACCTATGTTACTCCTTCAAACCCTGAGATTATTAAAGAAGCCATCCTAAGAGAAATTGATCGTGGTGGACAGATTTATTATGTTTATAATCGGGTCGAGACGATTGAAAAAAAAGTTTCTGAGTTAAAAGACCTTGTACCAGAAGCAAATATTGGTTTTGTACATGGTCAAATGAGTGATATTCAATTGGAGAATACACTCTTTAGTTTTATTGAAGGGCAGTATGATATTTTAGTCGCCACAACAATCATCGAAACAGGTGTTGATATTTCAAATGTGAACACCTTATTTGTTGAAAATGCTGATTATATGGGACTTTCAACTCTTTATCAACTAAGAGGTCGTGTTGGTCGAAGTAGTCGTTTAGCTTATGCTTATCTTATGTATCATCCGGATAAAATTTTGACAGAAGTCTCAGAAAAACGTTTGGAAGCCATCAAAGGTTTTACAGAATTAGGCAGTGGTTTTAAAATTGCTATGCGTGATTTAGCTATTAGAGGTGCTGGAAATATTCTTGGTGCTTCTCAGAGTGGTTTCATTGACTCAGTTGGTTTTGAAATGTATTCACAACTCCTTGAAGAAGCAATTGCTAGTAAACAAGGTCAATTGCCAAAAAGACAAAAAGGTAATGCGGAAATTGACTTAAAAATAGATGCTTATCTTCCTAATGATTATATAGCCGATGAGCGTCAAAAAATTGAAATTTATAAACGTATTAGAGAAATTAATAATCAAGATACCTACCAAGAACTACAAGAAGAAATCATCGATCGCTTTGGTGACTTTCCTAATCAAGTAGCTTATCTTTTAGAAATTGCTCTCATTAAAAGTTATATGGATCGAGCATTTGTAGCGTGTGTTCACAAAAATAAAGGTTATTTGACTATTCAATTTGAAAAAAAATCACAAAGCATTTATCTCACCCAAGACTACTTTGAAGCTATTTCGAAAACTCAGCTAAAAGCTCGCATTAGTGAACACCAAGGAAAAATTGAGATTGTTTTCGATGTTAGAAACAAAAAAGATTACGTGATATTAGAAGAATTAAAACAATTTGGAGAGGCACTAGATGATATTAAAGAAAGAAAGTCTTAACTATACTCAAAAAGCTAGTTTTTTAATAGTCCTAGCTGGTTTGATATCGAAAATTTTAGCTGCCATCTACCGTATTCCTTATCAAAATATTGTCGGAGACAGAGGGTTTTATGCTTACCAACAAATCTATCCTCTAATTGGTATCATCACTACCTTAAGTTTAATTGCCTTTCCCAATATCATTTCTAGTTTGGCACAAAAACAAGAGAGAAAAACACTTGGTATTTTATTTCAACTAGAGTGTCTTATTTCAGGAATAGGGTCACTTATTTTAATCTTTTTTAGTGATTTTTTAGCACAACTAATGGGAGCTAGCCCCTTAAGAACAGCACTTCAGATTGTAGGTTTAACCGTACTCTTAATTCCTTTTATCTCATTTTATAGAGGATTAGCTCAAGCAAAAGGAAATATGCAACCAACAGCAGTTAGCCAAGTTATTGAACAGATAATTAGAGTTTCTGTGATTATTTTAGCAGCAATCCTTTATAGTGTTTGGAAGTTGACGATTTATCAAACAGCAACTATTGCTATTTTTGGTAATTTATTAGCTGGCACCATTACATTGATTTACTTGATGAGAAAAGTACCTGTTTCTTTTAAAAAAATCATAACTAACAGTTCTTTAAATTTATCTACCCTTAAAAATATTAGCTTTCCAAGTCTTGTATTTATCTTTTTTTCTATTTATTTACTTCTATTTCAATTAATTGATGCGTTTCTAATTAAAAACGCGCTAGTTTCTCAAGGTATGTCAAATAGTTTAGCCGAAATTGAAAAAGGAATTTTTGATCGAGGGCAACCCCTAATACAATTTGGGCTCATTTTTTCAACAGCTTTATTTACTACTTATCTTCCTAAGTTAACGCGATATTATCATCAAAACAAAGAAGATTATTGGAGAGAAAACAAACTATTGTTAGCTTTCATTTTTTATTTCAATGGCGTGATAACTCTTGGTTTTTTAACGATTTTACCTAAAATGAATCATTTTTTATTTAAAAATAATCTTGGTATTGATGCGTTGATGATTTATCTTTTTATCATCTTTTTGACTAGTCTTATCCAATTTTTTCATCATACCTTATTTATTGAAGGTCAAAATAAACAATCCTTACTTTATCTTCTTATTGGAATTGGAGCAAAAGGATTTCTCACCTATCCTTTAACTGAAATTTTTGGGATTATTGGAGCTAGTTTATCAACAGTTTTTGCTTTAATTCTTGTTTTAAGTTGTTACCTCAAAAAAGAAAAAGTTAATTTACTATCTCTTTTAACACCTAAAATTATTCTATCCGTCCTTGTAATGATAAGTTTTACTTTGATAACTAGTTATTTTTTACCAAGTACTAGTCGTTTAGCTTTATTTTTAAATATAGTCTTATCAAGTTTTATAGGAGCTGGAATTTTTCTTTTACTATGTAAAAGTTGGCAAATTTTTGATAAAAGATTATTTTCTTTTCTACCATTCTACAAAGAAAAGTGATAAAATGAAGAGATGTGAGGGATATTATGAGATTAGATAAATATTTGAAAGTATCACGTTTAATAAAAAGACGACCAGTTGCAAAAGAGGTAGCAGATAAAGGTCGCATAAAGATTAATGGTATTCTGGCTAAAAGCTCTACCAAATTAAAATATAACGATACTATTGAAATTAGATTTGGAAACAAATTATTATTGGTACGTGTAATAGAGATGAAAGATAGCACTAAAAAAGAAGATGCTAGTAAAATGTATGAAATCATTAGTGAAACAAGGATAGATAAAAATGAAAAAACCTAATATTGTTCAATTAAATAATGACTTTATCAAAGATGCAAATCAAAGAAAACGTTTTGAAGAAGAAGAAATTCGTAAACATCATCGCTTTATTGGTTTAATATTGATTGTTATTACCTTGTTGTTTATTTTACCAACCTACAACCTAGTATCAAGTTATGTCGCTTTGGAAAACAGAAAACAACAAATCATTGAATTGCAAAAAGAATTTAATACTCTAGAAGAAGAAACAAAGCAAAAAAAAGAACTGGCTAATCGCTTAAAAGATACAGATTATGTTGAAAAGTATGCGCGTGCCAAATATTCTTATAAATTTGAGGGAGAAGTTGTTCTTCAAACCCCTGAATTACTACCAAAATGATGAAAAACTTAATTAATACAATCGAAAAATTTTTGACATACTCAGATGATAAACTAAAAGAATTATCTGAAAAAAATCAGCAATTAAAAGAAAAATCAAAGAAGAAAGGGAAAAAAACGAAATGAAAAAAGTATTCGCATTCTTTTTAGTGATGTCTATCTTTTTATTACCTCTCTTCATCATTAGCACGGAAAAAGAAGTTTCTTTGTCTAACGGCTTACAATATCAATTAACACAAAATCCTGTCAGTCAATTAGAATATTTTTCTTATTTCCCTGAAAATCCGGTGTTAAAACAAAATACTCAAATTTATGAAGATGTGAATCTATCAATTCCTTTAAAAATTTTAACCGCAAACACACAAATTAGTTTAAACCGTTTTTTTGTCAATGATGCTAACGTGCCAATATTTGAGTTATCAAATGGTGGCTTTATTAGTGCTAATCACGATGTAATTTTTGATGATGTTATTTTAAGTCAAGAGCCTGTAGAGAGTACGTTTTGGGTAGGAAAAAAAGCTGTTTTTTACCAGCAACCTTTTGTAATGGGTGTGAAACCATCAGAGAAAACAGTTGCTGATTTTACAAGTGTTAAAGTGACACAAAAAGCAACAACCAACCATGGAACTTATTATAAAGTTGAAGAAAAAGGATGGATTGATGCTACTACACTTTCTGAGAGTGATAATCGCATGGCACATGTTCAAGACATATTGAATGAAAAATATCAAAATGCAAATATTTCAGTTTATGTTAAGGATCTTGAAAGTCAAGAAGTGTCACAAATCAATGCTGACAAAATCATGTATTCAGCTAGTATTACAAAACTTCCTATTTTGTACTACGCTCAAGAAAAACTTAACACCAAGACTTTTTCTTTAGAAAATCGCTTTAAATACAATGAAGCATCAATGAACTTTGATGGTGCTTATGACACAGAAGGTAGTGGTGATATGAGTAAGTTTCCTGATGACAAGGAATATACTCTTGAGTACCTTTTAAAAGCAGTTAGCCAAAATTCAGATAATGTTGCTAGTAACTTATTAGGTTATTATGTTAATGATAAGTACGATGCTAATTATCAAACAAGTATTTCAAAGGTTATTGGCACTAATTGGGATATGCTTGATAGAAATAGTAGTGCCCTACAAGCTGGTCTTATGATGGAAGCTATTTATTATCAAAATGGTATGATTATTGATTACCTCTCTCAAACAAAATTTGATAACGAGCGTATTTCAAAGGATATCAATGTTCAAGTGGCTCACAAAATAGGAGATGCTTACGATTTTAAACATGACGTTGCGATTGTCTATGCAGAAAAACCGTTTATTTTATCAATTTTTACAAATCATGCTTCTTACGAAGATATAACAGCTATTGCAAATGATGTTTATGGTGTTTTAAAATGAACAATCAACAACTATTAAAAATCATTCAAAAAAAATCTTATTTTTCTAAACACAATAAGGTATTGATTGCAGTTTCAGGTGGTTCAGACTCCATGGCACTTTTGCAATTTTTATATGCTTATAAAAAAGTCTTAAATATTTCCATTGCCATTGTTCACGTTAACCACAATCAACGTTTAGCTTCAAAAGAAGAAGAAAGTTATTTGAAAGAGTGGGCAACCAGTCACGAGATTCCCATTTATATTAGTCATTTCAAAGAAATATTTTCAGAAGAAAGAGCAAGAAATCATCGTTATACGTTTTTTAAACAGATAATGTTAGAATATGGCTATACTGCACTTGTCACTGCTCATCATGCAGATGATCAAGCAGAAACAATTTTGATGAGGTTACTTCGTGGGTCCCGTTTGATGCATTTAACTGGCATAAAAGAAAAACAACCCTTTTTTAATGGTGAACTCATTAGACCATTTCTAACCATTAAGAAAAAAGATCTACCACGGGTTTTTCATTTTGAAGATGTCTCAAATATTTCTAATACATTTCTTAGAAATCGTATTAGAAATATGTATCTTCCTTCTTTGAAAAAAGAAAACCCTCAATTATCTCATCATCTTATTGAGACAGCTAAAGAAATTAAATTATTAAAACAAGCTTTACATTTGTTGACAAAAGATATTTCAACACAGAATTGTCAAGTTTTTTTGAGTCAATCTGATGCTGTGCAATATTTTTTATTACAAACTTACTTGGAACAATTCGTAGATTTAAAATTATCTAAAAATCAATTTGAAGATGTTTTACACATTATTAAAACAAAAGTTAACTATTCTCATTATCTAAAAAATAATTATTATTTGATTAAGGATTACAAATGTTTTACCATAAAAAAAATGGAACCAAAGACTGATAGTCAAAAACCAAAAAAAGTGTTAGAATACGGAAATAATGAAGATTTTAGTAACTATCATTTTTCTTTTTCAGATAAAGTTGGTGGTATTTCTCTAAGTAGCAAATCACCAATTACTTTAAGACATCGTAAACAAGGGGATAAAATTCAACTTAGCGGTCACTCTAAGAAAATTAGACGTCTTTTTATTGACGGAAAATATTCTTTCTTGGAGCGTCAAAATGCTATTATTGGTGAACAAGATGGTTTTATTATTTTTGTTATGGTTGGTGGTGATACATATTTGAGAAATCACTCTAATAATGATATAATGATTGCTACATTACTTATTGAAAAAATAAAAGAATAAAAGAGTGGTAAAAGATGTTAGAAAAAGATATTAAAAAAATCTTATATTCCCAAGAAGAAATTACGAAAAAAGCTAAAGAATTGGGACAACAATTAACAAAAGATTATCAGGGGAAAACCCCACTGTTGGTTGGTGTTTTAAAGGGTTGTATTCCTTTTCTAGCTGAATTGATTAAGCACATTGATACTCAAATTGAACTTGATTTCATGGTTGTTTCTAGTTATCATGGTGGGACTACAAGTAGTGGAGAAGTCAAAATTCTAAAAGATGTTGATACTAACATTGAAGGCCGTGATGTTATTTTCATCGAAGACATTATTGATACTGGAAGAACACTTAAATATCTAAGAGATATGTTTAAATATCGTCAAGCAAATTCTGTTAAAATTGCAACCTTATTTGATAAACCAGAAGGAAGAGAAGTTGCTATTGAAGCTGATTATGTTTGCTATGATGTTCCAAATGAATTTATCGTAGGTTTTGGATTAGATTACAGAGAAAATTATCGTAATCTTCCTTATGTAGGTGTCTTAAAAGAAGATGTTTATTCAAAATAATCATAGAAAGTTTATCATTAAGAAATGAAAAATAATAATAACAACGGGTTTGTCAAGAATCCTTTTCTCTATATTTTAATTATTATCTCCATTATTTTTGGAGTACAATATTTTTTACGAGGTTCATCACCTCAAGCCCAAAAAATTAATTACTCTACCCTTGTTTCAGAGATAAAAAAAGGTGAAGTGGCTTCCATTTCTTACCAACCTAATGGTGGAATTATTTCTGTTGAAGGAAAATATAAGACTGAAAAAACAATTGAAAATAATAATGATTTAGCTTTTTTTGGCAATTCAAGCACAAAAGTTAAAGAATTTACTTCCATCATTTTACCAAGTGAAACCTCTATAAAAACATTACAAGAAGTTGCTGATGAAGCAAATACAACAATAACTGTTAAACCAGAAAGTTCTATTGGTACTTGGGTATCTTTGATTGTTGGTTTCTTGCCCATTGTCATTTTAATTTTCTTTTTCACCATGATGATGAATCAAGGTGGTGGCGCTCGTGGTGCTATGAATATCGGTAAAAACAAGGCGAGAACAGCCAATAAAACAACTGTTAAAGTTCGTTTTTCAGATGTTGCGGGTGCAGAAGAAGAAAAACAAGAACTGATTGAAGTTGTTGATTTTCTAAAAGATCCCAAACGCTACAAGGCACTTGGTGCTAGGATTCCAGCGGGTGTTCTTTTAGAAGGCCCCCCAGGAACAGGTAAAACATTACTTGCAAAAGCAGTTGCAGGAGAAGCAGGCGTTCCTTTCTTTAGTATTTCTGGTTCAGACTTCGTTGAGATGTTTGTTGGGGTTGGTGCTAGTCGTGTGAGATCTTTATTTGAAGATGCTAAAAAAGCTGGTCGTGCTATTATTTTTATTGATGAAATAGATGCGGTTGGTCGCCGACGAGGGGCAGGAATGGGTGGTGGCAATGATGAACGCGAACAAACACTCAACCAATTATTGATTGAAATGGATGGTTTTGAAGGAAACGAAAATATCATTGTTATTGCTGCAACAAACCGAAGTGACGTCTTAGATCCTGCTCTTTTAAGACCAGGGCGTTTTGATAGAAAAGTTTTAGTTGGTCGTCCGGATGTTAAGGGACGTGAAGCAATTTTGAAAGTTCATGCTAAAAACAAACCGTTAGCAGACGATGTTGACTTAAAAGTTGTTGCACAACAAACACCAGGTTTTGTCGGTGCCGATCTAGAAAATGTTCTTAATGAAGCTGCTTTAGTTGCTGCTAGAAGAAATAAAACAAAAATTGATGCTAGCGATATTGATGAGGCTGAAGATCGTGTGATTGCTGGTCCATCTAAAAAAGACAAAACTATTTCTGAACGTGAGCGTCAAATGGTTGCTTATCATGAAGCAGGACATACCATTGTTGGCCTTGTTTTATCAAATGCTCGTGTTGTTCATAAAGTAACTATCGTTCCTAGAGGCCGTGCTGGTGGTTATATGATTGCTCTTCCAAAGGAAGATCAAAATCTTCTATCTAAGGATGATTTAAAAGAACAATTAGCAGGACTTATGGGAGGGCGTGTCGCTGAAGAAATTATCTTTAATGTTCAAACAACAGGTGCTTCTAATGATTTTGAACAAGCAACACAAATGGCAAGATCAATGGTCACGGAATATGGTATGAGTGAAAAACTTGGACCTGTTCAATATGAAGGAAATCATGCTATGATGCCTGGTCAAATGACGCCAGAGAAATCTTACTCTGCTCAAACAGCTCTCTTGATTGATGAAGAAGTGAGAGAACTTTTAAATGAAGCGCGTGATAAAGCAGCTGACATCATCAATCAAAACAGAGAAAAACATAAGTTGATTGCAGAAGCACTTCTTAAATATGAAACACTTGATGCTCAACAAATTAAATCTATCTATGAAACTGGTGAAATGCCAAGATCATTAGAAGAGGAAGTAGAGGATGCTCACGCTCTTTCTTATGATGAAATCAAGGAAAAATTAGTAAAAGAATAAACAACAAAAAAGAAGACATTTATGTCTTCTTTTTTTGTTTTTTACAAAAAGAATAAAAAAGATAATAACAGTTAGTCATGATAATTATTTTTTAAAATATTTATATATTTCTTTCCTTTTTTGAAAAAAAATAGTATATTTAAAGCAATTTCAACATATAATTATTCTCACAAAAAAAGATTTTTTATTTTTATAATAAAAATTAAGGAGGTACTAATCATAATTTTTTAAATTCATAATAACTTATCAGTTTTGTGGCATATACCACCTTACTAGCTTTTTAAATTATTTATGCTAGGTCATTAGTTAAAAACTAATGAAATCATATCACAGCAAGGAGTAAAATATGAAAACAAAAAATAATTTGATTCTCTTTCTAAAAAAGAAGATAGTTTATTGTATTATGCTATTTACTATTTTATTTAGTCAAATAGCAAGCCCCTCATTGATCGTTGCAGAAGATATAGAGTCATCTATTGATAGTACTTTAGTGGAAACAAGTAAAAAACAGACTACTGATCTAAATAACAATCAATTATCAGATGACTCAATAAAAAGTAAAAACTTACCGGTAAATCAAGATAATAGTGGCATTATTTTAGAATACTTTGAACTTTATAACAGGCAAAGAGGAGAAGAGGAGACAGTTCTTTTTTCTGGACAACAAACAGCGACCTATGTACGTTTTGCAACAACCTCTTCTCAAGGAAGCCAAAGTTATACCATTATTTTAAAATTTAATAAAAGCTTTATTAAAAAAGATGAGATTATTACCTCAACTCCTGATTCTCTTGAAGGAGCTGCCACTATTAAAGAAGATAATGAAGATAATTATATCGTTGAATATCATTTTAAAGATTTATCAGGCGGAACAGATATTAGTTTTCCAACTAAATTTATCGTGGCGTCAGGACCAACACCTAATGGTTATCACCTGCCCGTAACAGCAACTATTTATGCTGAAGGTATAGATAATCCTTTAGATTCAAAAACCATCCATTATACTTATCATATTAAAGAGGTTGAAACAGAAAAACAAATTAAAATTGCTAATGTTATTTTCTCAGGGTCAGATCAAGAGATTGTTTCTGGTGGACAAGAAAGCACAACAAATCCAGGTTATCTAAGTGATGATATTTCAAAACTTGATTTAGTTACTTTCAGACATCATACTGACATTAGTAAAACAATAGAAGATATTATTGGTAATAGAGATATTGAGACGATTATTTATAGAGATACTCTTCCAGAAGGTGCTATTTTTCCTGAAATTAACAATCCAAACTGGACATATGATTCCAACTCAAGAACAGCTACCTATAAAGCAACTAATTTAGATGATTTTAAACTAGGTTATCATCTTCAAAATTCTCCAGAATTACACCTACTATTTCCTAATGGCAAGCTTTATGACCCAAATATCCCTGATTCTAATTTTTATACTAATGAAATGCAGGTAGAATTTATTCCAAAAAATAAAGGAGCTTCTGAAGATAGTATTATTTATGAGGACAGCATGACTTTTAGATTAACTGTTTCAGACGCTTTTAGTGCTGAAAAAAAAGGATGGGAACGTATATATAATCAGGAAAACTATCTTAAAAAATGGGAAGGACCTTGGGATATTTTCGTAACCAACTCTTCAAGTAAACCTATTGAAAATTTAAAGATAATTGATGGTCGACTAGACAGTCATCTTTATTTTTCAAAAATTATGTTACCAAAGACTTCCAGCGATATTTTCGATGGGACAATAAATATTTATACACAAACAGGCAATAATGAGAAAGTGTTAGTTAAAAAAAGTATTTCTCTTCTAGAAAGTGATTATACTTTTACATTTGATAGTCAAGTTGATAAAGTCTTTATTGAAGCTGAAAACACTTCTTCAAAAAAGAGTATTTTAAAACCAACAATCTCAGAAGATATGAAATTTAAAGTGACACTTTATGTGAAAATGAAGGATCCAAAAGAAAAACTGACTACCCCTTATGTTTTTAGTAATGAAGCTGAGATTTTGGGCAATAAAGTTGGTGGTCCCCAAGTCACTAAAATTATTCGTAGTGAGGATAAAGTATTAATTGATCCAAATGAAACTTTTCATGTTAGAAAAAATGTTAAGACAGAAAATAAAACATTTGGTGCAGGTGAAAAAATTGATGTATCACTTGATTTAAATGCGAATGGTGTGTTACCTGAAACAGAAATCAAGTTTACTCAGATGGTTGATTTATTACCGCTAGGAACTCAATATGTTCCACATTCTGCGATATTAAATCTTGAATATGGAAAAGGATCTTATCACTACCATTCTAGTCTAAAAAATGGTCTATACGAACCCAAGGTTATTTTCAATTATAGAGGAACTGGACGAACAGCACTTGTTTGGGAAATACTTCCAGTAACCGCAACAGCTTTAGAAACAGCTTCAGATGCTTTTCCTTATCAAATTAATTATCAAATGGAAGTGACCAAGGATACAATGCCAGGAGAAAACATCAATGAGGTATATGTTGGATGGAAAAATAATGATGATATTAAAGCAATTAATGCTTCAGATAGTTCCAAAGTAACAGAAGATATTTTCGATATCAACAATAATGGTAAAACAGATGATCTTATTTCAAAAGCTCAAGGTCACTTTTATCATTCACCTGTAAAAGAACTTATCAGTAAAAAAACTGTTAAAGGAAATCTTGATGTTGATTACACTTTAACGCCAGCAATTGCAAGAGCAGAAATCGCAACTAAAGGAGACTATCGTCTCACTATTGTTAATAATTCTGATGATGATTTCAGCAC
Organism: Streptococcus marimammalium DSM 18627; assembly: GCF_000380045.1. GTDB lineage: Bacteria > Bacillota > Bacilli > Lactobacillales > Streptococcaceae > Streptococcus > Streptococcus marimammalium. Next base: position 1,107 of record NZ_KB904359.1, on the reverse strand, counting down.
TTTTGTATTACTAGATATTCTTCCACATATTGGAGATAAAACTGTTGGTACCAATCAATTAATTGGTGAACGAATTCCAAGAAAATCACAATTTAACATACACCTCTACGGACCAATTGTTGCACCAGAAGGTTACAGTGTTTTCTACACAACAGATACACCTACAGAAAATATGGAGGACTTTTATCAAAATGCTAATTGGTTGTCAAATCCATCAGATTATTCTCAAGTAAAAGCTTTTAAAATTGTTCTAACTGATGGCTTTACATTACCAGTTGGAAAAACAGTTGAATTTTTCCTTCCATTTTTAACTCCAGAGGATGAAAAATTGGGGCGTTATGGATTACAAGATACAGTTAATGAACGCTTAATCGCTACTAATTCATTTGGAGTTTCAACTTCAAAAAAATTAGAATTTACTGAATCAAACAATGCTTCAATAGAATTGTTTAAATATAAGGTTGAAGGTTATATTTTTGAAGATCTAGAAATAAAGGATGGTTTAAGAGGAGAAAACGATCGACCTTTTAAAGATTATAAAGTGCAATTGATTGATAGCTTAGGAAATCCAGTGATAGGATTAGATGGGAAACCTATCGCAACCAAAACAGATAAAAATGGATATTATACCATGGATGTTTACCGAAATGGTAAGTATAAAATTAAGATTTTGACACCGGACGGCTATAAACTTCTGGATGTGAAAGAAAACATACAAGGTTCACATATTATAGATAATCAAACTGGCACAACAGATAATTTTGATTTAACAATTGATCAACCAATTATTCAAAAAAATGCTGGTTATCTAAAAGAAAGTGTTAATATAAAAGGGACTAAGACATGGGATGACGCCAACAACCAAGATGGTCTTCGTCCAACAGAAATTGTGATTAGTCTTCTAGCAGATGGTGTTGCAACAGGTCAAACTAAGACAGTCACAGCTACAGATAACTGGTCATATACATTTACAGACTTACCAGAATATAAAGATGGTCAAAAGATTGTTTATAGTGTGACAGAAGAAGCTGTTTTAGGCTANACAACAGATATTAATGGTTTTGATATTACTAACAGTCATACCCCAAGTCTAGTGTCTATCTCAGG
>NZ_KB904358.1 GCF_000380045.1 Streptococcus marimammalium DSM 18627 | reverse complement strand
GGATGACGCTGACAATAAAGATGGTTTAAGACCAGCGTCTATTACTGTTCGTCTTTATGCGAATGGGAAAGAAGTGAAACATTTAGTAGTGACAGCTAAAGACAAGTGGTCTTATAGCTTTGAGAATCTTCCTGAGTATGAGAATGGTAAGAAAATTGAGTATAGTTTATCAGAAGATGCTGTTAAAGGCTATACTACAGTCATTAAGGGCTATGACATTACCAATGTCCATCGTCCAGAAAAACCATTACCAAAAACAGGAGAGTCATCAACTCTACTCTTTAGTTTAATAGGATTAGTAGTAACAGGGTTTGCAGGTTTCTTTACTTATAGACGCTATGTTAACAACTAGTCATTTTCCTAGTTATTACTAGAAAAACCCTCTGTCAATAATGACAGAGGGTTTTATTGTGTCAAAGACCAGCTTATACAGTAAACTGGTTTTTGATGGGAAGGCGGTTTATTTGTTTTTAGTATCTAAAATAATGGTTACAGGTCCATCATTAATGAGTGATATTTGCATATCTTCTCCAAAAAGACCTTCTTTAACACTAACAAATTCTGAAAGTTTCTGATTAAATTCTTGGTAGATTTTATTAGCATGTTCAGGTTTAGCTGCTTGTGTAAAGGAGGGACGATTACCTTTTTTGGTACTTGCAAACAGTGTAAACTGTGAAATAGATAGAACACTTCCTTTGATGTCTTGAATGGCAAAATTCATCTTATCATTTTCATCGGCAAATATACGCATATTGATGATTTTTCGAACAGCATAATCAATATCTTCTTGAGAATCTTCTGGACCAACTCCAACTAATAGGAGAAAACCAGCATTGATTTTGGCAATGGTTTTTTCTTTAACAGAAACTGACGCTTTTTTAACACGTTGTATAATAATTTTCATTTTTTTACCCATTTGTTCTTTTCACAGAATAGACATCTGGTATGCTTTTTACTTTATCAACTACTGTTGTTAGTGCAGTGAGATTGCTGACAGCAAAAGCAATATGAATATTAGCAAATTTCATATCTTTAGTTGGTTGTGCATTTACTGAGGTAATATTTTTGGTATTGTTTGACAACGTTTGTAAGATATCATTTAAGACTCCACCACGATTTAGCCCATAAATATCAATCTCAGCAAGATATTCTTTGTTAGCATTTGCCATATCCCATTCGACTTCAATGAGACGTTGTTCATAGTTTTCTTGACTTTTGAGATTTTGGCAGTCCGAACGGTGTATGGCAATTCCTCTGCCTTTAGTGATATAGCCTGCAATATCATCTCCAGGAATTGGATTACAACATTTTGCAATTCTCATCAAAAGACCAGATTCTCCTTGAACAATCACCCCATCTTCACTTTTCACTTTAAGAGTTTGTGATGGTTTTTGTTCATGTTTAATTTCTCCACCTTTAAGAAGTTCATTAGCTTCAGCTGCTGCTTTAGCTTTTTCTTCCTTGCGGCGCTCTTTTTCAGTTAATTTATTGAAAATACTGAGGGCACTAACTTCTCCAAATCCAACGCCAGCGTAAAGAGCCTCTTCACTACTATAACTAACTTTAGGTAAAATGTTTTCAATATGTTTTTTATCAAGGAATTTATTGGCAACATAACCATGTTCTTGGAGACATTCGATAAGAAGTTCGCGACCTTTATTAATAGAAAGTTCTTTATCTTGATTTTTAAAGAATTGTCTAATCTTATTTCTAGCCTTATTGGTTTTGACAATCTTAATCCAGTCACGACTAGGTCCAAAGGAATTGCTGTTTGTCACTATTTCAACAACATCACCTGTTTTTAATTTGGCAGTCAGTGGAATCATTCGTCCATTGACCTTGGCACCAATTGCTTTTTCACCAACTTGTGTATGAATGGCATAAGCAAAATCAATCGGACCGGAATCTTTTGGTAATTCTTTAACAGCACCATTTGGTGTAAAGACATAAATACGTTCTGCTAGAATATCCTCTTTGACTGAAGTGACAAAATCTTTAGCATTTACTGAATCATCTTGTAATTCTACAATTTCTTTGATTAATCGCATACCAAAAGTTGCTTTTTTAGAATTAACTTTTTCTTTAACTCCTTTTTTGTAGGCCCAATGAGCAGCAATACCATATTCGGCAACTTTGTGCATTTCTTTGGTACGAATTTGAATTTCAATGGGTCCTTTTGGTCCATAAACAGTTGTGTGAATGGATTGGTAACCATTGGCTTTAGGTGCTGCGATATAGTCTTTAAAGCGACCTGGCATTGGACGCCATAGTTCATGAATATAACCAACCATAGCGTACACATCGCTTGATGTTTCCATGATACAACGAATTGCAATTAAATCAAAGATTTGTTCAAAACGTTTTTTCTTGTCACGCATTTTTCGATAAATAGAATAAATATGTTTTGGCCGACCATAAACATCACCCAAAAGACCTTGTTCTTTTGTGTATTGGTTTATTTTATGAACAATATCATCCACAAGTGCTTCTCGTTCTCTACGTTTTTCTCTCATCATTCGAGAAATTTTATAAAATTCATATTCGTTGATATAACGAAAAGCAAGATCTTCTAACTCCCATTTGATTCTACTAATTCCCAAACGATGAGCAAGAGGTGCGTATATTTCCATAGTTTCATGAGAAATACGTTCTTGTTTATCTTTTCTTAGATGTTTAAGTGTTCTCATATTATGTAAACGATCAGCCAGTTTGACTAAGATAACACGAATATCTTGTGACATAGCCATTAGCATTTTCTGGTGATTTTCAGCTAATTGTTCTTCATGTGAACGGTATTTGACTTTACCTAACTTGGTTACACCGTCAACAATAATACGAATATCTTTACCAAAGGCTTCCTCTAAATCATCTAATGTGTAATCAGTATCTTCTACTACGTCATGTAAAAACCCACAAGCTACGGTTGTGGCATCCAAATGGAGTTGTGCTAAGATAGCTGCAACTTGAATGGGATGAATGATGTAGGGTTCACCTGATTTCCGGAATTGCCCCTCATGTGCCTGTGTAGCAAAATCAAGTGCTTTTTGCACAAGAGCGACATCTTTTTGATTAATATATGTCGCAGCCAAGACCACTACATCTTGGCCGGAATAATTTCTTTCTTTAGGCATATGATTTTCCTTACTAATTGAACAAGAATGTTCATATATTTTTTTTTCTGTATTGTACTATTTTATCACTTTTAAGGTGAAAATAAAAAGTTTTGAGAAATAAAATTTCAAAAAAGGCTGATATCTCACTGTTTTGTTCCATTATAGCCTATAGGCGAAGTGCTTTCAATGTGATATAATAGATGGAGCTAGTGATGAAAAAATTAGTATATTAAAGGAAAACTTATGATCGATTTACGGGAGATTTTGGACAATCTTAATCCAAATCAAAAAATTAATTATGATCATGTCATGCAAAAAATGGTGGCAGATTGGCAAAAAAAAGGCCAACGTCCTAATGTTTTGATGCATGTTTGTTGTGCACCATGCGGGACATATACACTAGAATATCTGACTCAATACTGCGATGTGACCATTTATTTTGCTAATTCTAATATTCACCCTAAGGTTGAATATGAAAGAAGAGCTTATGTGACTAAAAAATTTGTTCATGATTTTAATGCGAAAACAGGTGAGTCAGTGCAATTTTTATCAGCACCTTATCAACCCAACGAGTTTAAACAAGTCGTTCGTGGTTTAGAAAATGAGCCCGAGGGTGGTGATAGATGTAAAGTTTGCTATGATTACCGACTAGATAAAACTGCTCAAAAGGCTGTCGAGCTTGGTTTTGATTATTTTGGTAGTGCCTTAACCATTAGCCCACACAAAAATTCACAAGTGATTAATGCAGTGGGAATTGATGTACAAAAATTGTACACAACTCAATATTTACCAAGCGATTTAAAGAAAAATAATGGCTATAGGCGTTCTGTTGAGATGTGTGTAGAGTATGATATCTACCGACAGTGTTATTGTGGCTGTGTTTATGGTGCTAAGACACAGGGAATTGACCTTGTTCAGATCAAAAAAGATGCTAGTGCCTTTATGGCAGATAAAGACACCGAAAATGAGTTTCCAAACGTGGTCTTCACCTATAAGGGAAAAACAATTTAAGGAGAAAAAATGACACCAACCGTTAACTATATTAAAAAATTAACCGCTATTCCATCACCAACAGGCTATACAACTGAAATTATGGATTATGTCCAAGCCGAGGTGGAAAAAATGGGGTATACCGCTAAAAGAACACCAAAAGATGGCTTGATGGTGACCATAACAGGTGAAAATGATAAAAAACATCGCTTGTTAACTGCTCATCTGGATACGTTGGGGGCAATGGTTCGTGCCATTAAACCTGATGGGCGTTTAAAGATGGATTTGATTGGTGGTTTTGTTTACAATGCGATTGAAGGTGAAAATTGTAGCGTCCATGTAAGTAAAAATGGTAAAGTAATTTCTGGTACCATCTTAATGCATCAAACTAGTGTTCATGTATATAAAGACGCAGGAAGCGCAGAGCGTAACCAAGCCAATATGGAAGTTCGTCTTGATGAAAAAGTGACCAATGAAGCAGAAACACGTGCTTTAGGGATTGAGGTTGGGGATTTTATCTCTTTTGATCCAAGAACGATTGTCACCCAGTCTGGTTTTATCAAATCGCGTCATTTGGATGATAAAATTTCAGCAGCTATTTTGTTAAATCTCTTAAAGGTTTATCAAAAAGAGCAAGTAACCTTGCCTTATACGACGCATTTTTACTTTAGTTCTTTTGAAGAATTAGGTCATGGAGCCAACTCAAGTATTCCTGCAAAAACTGTTGAGTATTTAGCGGTTGATATGGGGGCAATGGGGGATGACCAGCAAACAGATGAATACACTGTCTCAATCTGTGTTAAAGATGCCTCAGGACCATACCATTATGGCTTGCGTCAACAGATGGTAGCACTGGCTGAGAGTAAGCAAATTCCTTATAAACTAGATATTTATCCTTTCTATGGGAGCGATGCTTCGGCAGCGATGCGAGCAGGAGCAGAAGTGAGACATGCCCTTATCGGTGCAGGGGTAGAGTCAAGCCATTCGTATGAACGTAGTCATATTGATTCGGTGGAAGCAACGGAGCGTTTGGTAGATGCTTACATCAAAAGTGAAATGATTGATAAGTAATCCTTTAGAGACTTTATTTAAAATTAATGAACAATATTAAATAAGAAAGAGGCTGGAACATAAGTTCCAGCCTCTTGATTTTTATTATTAGTCAATGCCCTACTTATCATCAAGTTCTAATGCATAACTGATAGCGCTCAAAGCATAAAGTGGTGCTGTTTCTGTTCGTAGGATTCTTGGTCCTAGTCCAAGAGTATTGGCACCATATTGCTGAAAGGTTTTGATTTCTTCTGGTGACCAACCACCTTCTGGTCCAAAGATAAAAAGGATTTTCTCACCTTTTTTAAGAGTAGAGAGGGTTTTAGCCAGTTGAGATTTTTCTCCAGTCTTGGCTGATTCCTCGTAAGCAATTAAAACCTTGTCAAATTGGGAAAATTGCGCTAAAAAGTCAGATTGACTAGCAAACAATCCTACTTCGGGTAGTCGATTGCGTTTACTTTGTTCGCTAGCCCCGATAACAATTTTTTCTATTTTCTCTGTTTTCTTAACCAATTTTTTGGCATCCCATTTGACGACGGACCAATCAGCTGGAAAGCCCCAGATGGCACTTGCTCCTAATTCGGTGGTTTTTTGAGCAATCCACTCTAACTTGTCACCTTTTGGAAAACCCGAAGCAATCGTCACATCAACCGGCAATTCTACGTTTTCTGCTAGTTCTTCAAGAATTTCAAGTTCGTAAATCTCACGATTGGAGACTTGTGCTAGACGTTTAACACCATCATCAAATACCAGAACGACTTGTTCATCATTTGTCAGTCTCATTACTGAAAACATGTGTTTAATTGTTTCTTTGTCTTTAATGATTAGACGCGTGGTGACAGGAAGTCCCTTAATAAAATACTGTTGCATTTAGCCTCCCATTACTCCTGTTTTATCGTTTGTTTTTTTAAAGACACAAGCATGCCATTCTCCTTGTATCATGTGGGTTTCTAAAAAGAAACCGGCTTTTTCAGCAGCTGTTTTAACCATTTCCCATTTGTCTGAAATGATGCCAGACATGATGAGGTAGCCATTTTCTTTAACGAGTTGATAGGCATCATCGGTGAGATGGATTAGAATATCGGCAAGAATGTTGGCGACAATGACATCGGCTTTAATTTCAATCCCTTTTAGGAGATCACCAGTGGTAACAGAAATATTGGCAGTGTTTGTATTGAGGGCGATATTTTCTTTTGCCACTCGGACAGCAACATCGTCTAGGTCGTAGGCGTGGATATCCTTTGCACCTAGTAGGGAACTGGCGATTGAAAGAACACCAGACCCTGTGCCGACATCAATGACTGTTTCTCCACCTCGGATGACTTGGCTCAAGGCAAATAAGCTCATCTTGGTTGTCGGATGGGTACCTGTTCCAAAAGCCATTCCCGGATCAAGTCTGATGATTTTTTCGTTATTACTTGTTTGGTAGTCTGCCCAGCTGGGAACGATGGTTAAATCGTGAGTAATTCTTGTTGGCTCATAGTATTTTTTCCACTGGTCTGCCCAGTCTTCTTCAGCTAATTCTTTTGTTTCAAATCGGAAGTCGCCAGTGATAATGGTCTCTTTTTTTAGAGTTTCCAAACAATTTTTTAGCTCGGCTTTCACTTCAGCAATGGCTATATTTTCAGGGTAGTAAGCGGTAATGCTCACGTCATCAGATTGACTAATGTTCGGAAAAATTTCACCATAACGACCAACCTGCCCTAAATAGTCAGCACTATCTTCAATTGCAACCCCTTGACTACCGGCTTCGATGAGGAGATTAGAAATAATCTCTTGAGCCTCACGATTGCTAATGACTTTTAATTCTTGCCACTTGTCCATAATTACCTCTTAATATCTAGGATAAGGGAAAAAAGTGGTTTCAGTGATTTGAGCAAGCTCTTTCTCAAAACACTCTTTTTTCCAGTCCATCACAAATTCTTCCTGGCTGTCATCGGCTAGAAAATCCATTAAATCACTTAAGCCATCAGTTGCTACCTCATTGAGATGATTGGCGAAAACGGCAAGAAATTCACGAGAAAACCCCTTTTTGGGATGATAGGGAATGGTAACAAGATAATCAGTTTCTTCAAAACGGGATTTATCAGGCTGGTAAAATAAGATAAAATCCTCCAAAGTAATATCTTCACTAACGATTTGACCATCATCATCAATCGTTTCAACCCCAGAACTATTTTGTGCCTCAAGAATAAAACTGACCTCAATTGCATGATTTTTCTTATTCCAGTTGATAGCATAGTCATAGTGAAAGGCTTTGTCAAGCTCTTCTTCTAAAATGGAAAGAAAGCCGTATTTTGCCATAATGTGTCTCCTTTGTCTTGTAATGGTTGGTTTAATAGGCTTTAGAGAGCCTTTGAAATGGGTTGTTATAAACATTTATAGAATGGAAGTTAGTTTGAATCTGTTAGGTTAATTAAACTTGCTAATATTATATCATACTATGGGTCAAAAGATTTTAGTGGTATAACAATGGTGGTCAATTTTATTTGAAATAATAGGAGTTTAATAGTAGTATGACGTATGAAAAATATTTTACAGCGGTTTTAAATGACATTGACGTTAAAAAAGATAAGCCTCTTTATAACATTTTTTTGAAAGCCTTTGTTTAATATCAAAAAGATCAGGATGATACGTCATTGCTAGGCTTGCTCATGAGGTATCACTCCATTTAATGTCCAACAAATACAAGGCACCTCAAAGTGTTGTAGACTTTATGTTGTTAGGTCAAAAGGAATTGACAAAACTAGAGGAAAAGCAAGATTTTTAAAAATGCTTGCCATGTCTTTAGCTAATATGAGGTGATTTTTTAATGATTATTACTGAGCAAAAACAATTTGACAAAGTCGTAAAACTTCTCTAGATTTAAGAATAAAAAGCACCTTTTGGTGCTTTTTATTCTTAAATATGGGATTATTATCATTTTATTTAGTTAATTTTATTAAGATTTCAATGATAAATATGAGGAATAAAATACATAGAAATGAATATTTAACAAAATATTTAGTATTTTTTATCTTAACTGAGTAGATGACTACTGAAATAGCTAGCATCCCAAGACTAATAATAGCAATGTATAGCAAAACTAATAAGCACATCATTAGCACTGAAAACATGATATCTGGAGCAGAAAAATTTCCTAACCAAACAATAGCAATGCATAGCAAAGCTAATAAGCTAGAGAGCTTTCCCATGCGATACAGGTATTTAAAAATAGTGCTCATTTTTTGCTCAGACATATAGTCACCCCCTAATACTAGTGGTTTCTTGGGCATAGACTCATCGTAAAATAAGTTTGCTTAAGAATGATATAAGTGATACGGATGGCTAGTAAAATAAAGCAGATATTCCAAATAATCACTAAAATACGATGGATAAATTGAAAATATTTTTTTAACAGCAATAGTAAAGTAAGGTAAAGAAACAATAAAATGAAACCATATTTATGATATGATTTAAAATTTTTTATAAAATTATTTACTAGAATAACAAGAATCTCTTTCTTATAATTATTATATCATAAACTAGTCTTTAATACAAAAAGCACCCAAGGATGCTTTTTGTTATTGTTTATTAAAAACTCTTACTATTTTTTTATAAAGTCATTAATTCAAAGTTTTGGCTGTCTTGTTTTTATTGCGTTAAATTTCTTTTTCTAAAAATCATTAAAGTTAATATTATTAGTCCAGAAACTCCAAACAACAATGATTGGTTATCACTTTCACCTGTTTCTGGAAGCTTTTCTGATGATTTTGAATTGTCTGTTTTCTCTTTTTTCGGATGCGTTGTTTTTGTAGTAGAATCATCTTTTTTTATCACTGTTACTGTTGCAGTTTTGGTGGTGCTTGCTCCTAAACGATTTGTGACACTAAAGGTTATTTTGCACTGTCCTATTTTATCAGATTTAAAGTTACCGTCATCAACTAAGACTACAGATTTTGTCAAATCACCATCTATTGTATCTTCAGCAGATACTATAAGGGTCATTAAGTCTAGCTGTTCTCCTTGGTTAATACTTGCATCTCTTACTTTTAATACAGGTGCTTCAGTGATAGGAGATGCTTTTAAGCTATAGATAGCGTAAACACTTAAGTCTTGGTTAACAACGGTTGTTTCAGTAAAACTCATCTTTTTCCCATCTGCGCTAGTATTCCATTCTTTGAAGGTATAGCCATCTTTAGTTGGTTGATTTGGCATATTCTGTTCTGTTAAATCATCACTAGCAATTGTTTTTCCATCCTGGACTTCAACTCTTGCATAGGTGTTATCTCCATTAATGAAAGTCACTGTATGAATAGCTGGTTTCACCTCAAGTGTTCCATAAATGATTTGAATATCATAATTTTCTGCTAGAGTGTTGTCATTTAGAGTATATGTAAATTCATTATCAGAAATACCAAGACCACTTTGTCTTCCAGTTACAGTAAATTTAGCTCCTTCGTTTTCAGCAAAACCTTCTCCTTTAATAGTTACCTTTGGATTGGTAAGAGGTTTACCATCGTCATTTTTTTGGGCACTTTCTGATGTTAAAATAATTTTTCTTTTTACAATGTCTAATTTTTGTGTTTGAATGATACTACCTTCGTAGACACCCTCTACTTGAGCTCTTACAGTGATTGTTTTACTATCAGAAGTGTTTTTTGCTGTTATTTCATTAATATCGTTAGTCCAATTAATCCCATCAAGGCTGTAGTCAATTTTGACATTGTGTCCGTTTTCATCAACAGAATGTGCTTTCATAGCAGGTTGTTCCATTCCATCATAGGTATAAACAACATCTGTTGTAGCAAGTGAGACGTTTTTGAGGATATTTGGAAGGGGATGGTTGATGGTGACAGAAACATTACCTTGATATAGATTTTCAAAATCTTTTAAAGGATTTTCATTTTTGGTGTTTTGACGAAAACAAAAAATGAATTTTTCTTTGTCTTTGGCAATTTTAAACGTATTTGTTTGAGCATCATAGGTGGCAGTATTTTGTTCAATCCCATCAGGTACTACAGGTTCTCCGTGTATTCCAATAATTGGATTTTCTATGACACAAAAACCGTCTTCCTCTTTATCACAGGTTACTGTAAGATTGATAGTTTGACTGTGTAAATGGCAATAATTGGCCATGTTATCAACATAATTAGCAATAGGAGATATATCCATGATGTGATTGTGACTGAGATCTAGTGTTGTTAACGATTTGAGATTTTTAAGAACACTAATATCTGAAATATCGTTGTTCCAAAAATTTAAATAGGTTAAGTTAGTTAAATTAGCTATAAAACTGATATCTTCTATCCCACAATTCATGAAAGCTAAAAATGTCAGCGATGCACACTCTCCAATTTTTTGATAATTTAAAGGAAGTCCATTGCCATTATCTCTAAAAAAGGTGAGGTTAGTACAATATTGTATCCCTTCAAGATCAGAGACCCCAGCTGGAAGTTCAATTTGTTCTATAGTTGCTAACCGTTCTAAAGCAATATCAGAATCGTCACTTTGATTGAGTTTTTGATTGAGATAGGCTTTAAAAGTCTCATCAGGAATATTTGCTGTCGTTGCTTGAGCTGGAATGACGTTAATTGCCATCATCACTATTGGGATAACAATCATAGCACAAAAAACAATAATTTTTTTCGCATTTTTCTTCTCCTTTTATTAAAACCATAAGCGAAAATAGTAACAATCATTTAAAAAAGATGACTATATTTTATCTATCTCAATGTTTATCATAACCCCCATAATTTGTCAATTACTTATAGGTTATGACTCAAAAAAAGCACCTTTAGGTGCTTTTTGTTATTATCAATAAAGAATAAGTGATTTCTTCCACTAAAAAACCTTAAAGTATTCTAAGGTTCATGGCAGACATATATTATATTTGAAGTGTGATTAAGAAGTTTGGTTATTACCAAGGAAGTCCGGCAGCGGCAATCTCGGCTTTAGATGCATATTGACCATTTGGACGATGCCATCTTCCTCTATTATCTCTAAAATAACCTCCTTGATTAGCAGCTTGTGCTTTTTCGGTCGCAATCCTTTCTTGTTCAGCTCTTTGTGCTTCTTCAGCTGCGATTCTTTCTTGCTCAGCTCTCTGCGCCTCTTCGGCTGCGATTCTTTCTTGCTCAGCTCTTTGTGCCTCTTCGGCTGCGATTCTTTCTTGCTCAGCTCTTTGTGCCTCTTCGGCTGCAATTCTTTCTTGTTCCGCTTTTTGTTCTTTGGCAGAAAGAACAGTATTTTGAGCCAAGCCTGTTGCATAGTCTATAGTAGCATTAGGTGAAGTGTTATCAAGAACAACTTTACTAACCCCATAATTATCTTTGGTTGCTTTACCACCAATATTAATCTCTAAAAGATTACCATTTTCATCAATACCAACATATTGTAATTCAATTTGTCTTGGAATTAATTCATCTCCTTGATAAATAGGAGTTACTTTATAGTCAAGCCAGTAATTAGGGTGAGTTGCTAACCATGAATCTAATCGTTTTTCATAGAAAAGGATACTGTCTTGATTATTTTTATTGGTTCCTTTATAGTTTCCTGAATTTAGCCATGCAGTCATTGGGACTAAGTTTTTAGCTTCATCATTTAAACCACTAAATTGGTAACCAATTAAATGACCTCGGTTCATCAACCAAGCTTTCTTTTCACCATTTTCAAAATAGAATTTGTAGTTGTGCCATCCTACTGGATTATACTCTAATCTTTTCTTACGTTTTTTTGTTGGCTGATCCTGTTCACGTAGTTGGATATGAGCTGATGTGGCACGTCCTTTATCATCTAATTTTCCTAAAGAAAGTTGTAATTCTTTTTTGAATTCAAGAGTTCCTTTATCTGTTTCTTGGTATTGTTCCGCTTTAACAACATTGTTGCTAAAAGCATTTTGTTGATTATTGACTGGTAGTGTTATAGAACTATATGATGTCAATAAAACGACAGCACTAAAAATTATTTTCTTAAAAAGTTTCTTTTTCAAAATCATTTGATTCTCCTTAAATAAAAATAAAATTTTTTCTTAATAACAACTTCCTCAGTTAAGGTTAGCTACTAAGATGAGAATCACTAATAACTTCCTTTTCCTGATAAATTTAATATATTAAGTCTTATTAACTGACATTATACCATATATTTTGAAATAATGTATCAAAACTACTAAAAAAACACCTTTTTAGATGCTTTTTTGTATTTTAATCAATCCACTTATCTCCTAAGGCTTTTTCAAAGCGATTGTCTGGGATGAACCAGATGGCCGCAACAGTAATATAGCCTAGCTCTGCAAGAAAAACGGAAAATGGCGCCATGAGAATTGAAAAAATATAGATCACTGTAGATGCTTTTGCTTTTAAATCTTTACCGATAATACGTTTAATAATTTTTGAGTGTTCACTATATTTGATGATTTGATTTTGGAGAATGAAGTAAGATAAGGCGGTAAAAAAAAGGACAATACCATAAACCATGACAGGTAGTGTTTTATTATAAAAGCGACTGACCCAATCTGTTGACCAAGGTATTAATGACACACAAAAAAGCCAAAGATTATTAATCCATAAGATGACACCATTAATTTTTGTGATGCTAATCATTAGATTATGGTGGTTATTCCAATAAATGGCCACATAGATGAAACTTAATACATAAGCAAGTAACCCAGGAATAGTTTTTAATAAGGAGCTTAGTGATTCTGTATCAGGTGCCTTTAATCCAAGAACCATAACAGTAATAACAATTGCTAAAATACCGTCACTAAAGGCTTCTAGTCGTGAACTTGTCATGTAATACCTCCTTTGATTTTTGATAATTGTTCTTAAATAGTTATTTCGTTTATTTTTTCAAAATAATTATTACAGTTATTATATCATAGTGTCATTATTTTTAAACTAGATGTGACCTCACTTAAAGACCGTATTTTCACTTCATCTCTTTTGTCTTGTGGTATAATCAGTATAAAGAGTGACTGTAAGAGAAAGGAAAATATTATGCCAAACAATTTAGCCTTGCGGATGAGACCAAGAGATATTTCAGAAGTGATTGGTCAAAAACATTTGGTAGGAGAAGGAAAAATTATTCAACGGATGGTTGCGGCTAATATGCTTTCTTCCATGATTTTATATGGGCCACCGGGTATCGGAAAGACATCAATCGCTAGTGCCATTGCTGGCACAACAAGATATGCCTTTCGGACGTTTAACGCGACGGTTGACACTAAAAAAAGACTTCAGGAATTGGCAGAAGAAGCGAAGTTTTCAGGTGGTCTTGTTTTATTACTTGATGAAATCCACCGTCTTGATAAGACTAAACAGGATTTTCTTTTACCTCTTCTTGAAAATGGTAATATTATCATGATTGGTGCCACAACAGAAAATCCTTTCTTTTCAGTCACTCCAGCTATTCGAAGTCGTGTTCAAATTTTTGAGCTAGAATCGTTGTCAAATGATGATATTAAAGAAGCCATTAAACGTGCCCTTGATGATAAAGAAAGAGGCTATGAATTTGACGTCAGGTTAGATGACGACGCTCTTGATTTTATCGCTACAGCAACAAATGGCGATTTACGATCTGCCTATAATTCGCTTGACTTAGCAGTTATGTCAACTACTCCAAATGAAGATGGATACCGTCACATCACGCTTGATATCATTGAAAATAGTTTACAAAGAAGTTACATTACCATGGACAAAAATGGTGATGGCCACTATGATGTGTTGTCAGCTCTTCAAAAATCAATTCGTGGAAGTGATGTTAATGCTAGTCTTCATTATGCAGCAAGGTTGATTGAAAGTGGGGATCTTCAGAGTCTTTCTCGACGTTTGATAGTGATTGCCTATGAAGATATTGGGCTGGCAAATCCTGAAGCTCAGATCCATACTGTCACCGCTCTTTCTGCGGCTCAAAAAATTGGTTTTCCTGAAGCTAGGATTTTAATTGCAAATGTCGTTGTTGATTTGGCACTGTCACCTAAGTCCAATTCTGCTTATTTAGCAATTGATGCAGCCTTATCTGATTTACGTTCTAACGGAAATCTTCCTATTCCAAGACATTTACGTGATGGGCATTATAGTGGCAGTAAAGAATTAGGAAATGCTCAAAATTACAAATACCCTCACAATTATCCAGAAAAATGGGTTAATCAGCAATATTTACCTGACAAGCTTCAACAAGCTATATATTTTAAGGGTAATGAGACTGGAAAGTATGAACGAGCTTTAAAAAATCGTCAAAAAATCATTGAAGATTTAAAAAAACAATTTTTTTCAGAATAATCGTTTTTTAAATTGAGAAAGTTTTAAATAGCTTTTCTTTGTTTTTAATTTATAGATTAAAAGAAGAAAATTATTTTGATTTTGTTCGGAAATTAACCTCATAAATAAGGATATTCTCAATGATATCAATAGTCTAATGCATCTTGAGATGTTTCTAAAACTTGAAAATTTCGTAAAATATGGTATGATAATAATAAAGATGCTGTGGTATACGAATTCACATTACTGTGTTGACCGACTAATTTTTGTATTATTAGGGAAACAAAGATCTCCTAACAGTATGTAGGCCGTTTCACGCGGAAACAACTAAGTTGGGAACACGTTGCCCACCTGCGTATAGCGTGCGGGTTCAATACAAGCCGTGAATAAACGGTACCAATACAGCTTTTTTTGCCTTCTTAGCTCAGCTGGCAGAGCAGCGGACTCTTAATCCGTGGGTCACAGGTTCGATCCCTGTAGGGGGCATCTACCACACAAGAAAAAGCCTTGTTTTCAAGGCTTTTTTGCTTGGTTGAAAGAGATTTGTCCCCTCATTTGTCCCATGAAACTTAATTTGTTTGCTTGCTTATTTGTTACATGATTTTATTTCATTACTCAATTTTGTGATAAAATAAAACTAAACTATAATAGAAGGTGAGAAAAATAGATGAAATTATTTTTATGTTCGGCTTTTGAACAAGTAGGATCTTTATTAAAAAATGAAGTGGAAGGAAAGAATGTTGTATTTATACCAACAGCTTCTATAAATGAAGAATATAAAGGGTATGTAGATTCAGCAAGAAATCTATGGAAAGAATTGAAGGCAAATATTTTTGAACTTGAAATTTCAACCGCATCATTTGATGATATTCATAAAACTTTTGAGAAAGCAGATATTATATATTTTACTGGTGGAAATACCTTTTTCTTAATTGACCAGTTGAAAAAAACAGGAGTAGATGAGTTAGTAAAAAAAGAGTTATCAAATGGGAAACTGTATGTAGGAGAATCTGCTGGTGCTATTATTTGTGCAAATGAACTGTCATATATCAAGCCTATGGATGCAGTTCCGGAAGATTTCTCTCAAAAAGATTATACGGGATTAAATTTGATAGATTTTTATGTTGTTCCTCATTATTTGTGTCCACCATTCACAGAAAGCTCTCAAAAAATCATTGAAGAAAATTCCAAATTAAATATAGAAGCTATTACAAATTCTGAAGCTATTATGGTTGAAAATGGTCAAAAAACGAAGATGAGTTTATAGAATATGACTATCATTAAGGAGCAGTTTAGGATAAAAAGTTATTGAAAACTGTTTTTAATACATAAGATATAGAAATTTTTCTAGTCTATCTACCAAATAAGAAAAAAGCCTTAATTTTAAGGCTTTTTTACTTGGTTACTTATTTGAAATAGTCTTCATACTCAGAAAAATCTTCATCTCCAAAAAATTCTTCTACATCTTCTTTGTTCCCAAAATCTATTTTCTTACCAATACTTTTTTGTTCTACCAAAATTGCAAATTCTTCATCTGTCACTATTAGTACCTCATTATTAAATTATCGCCATAGTTGTTTTATATCATTGTACTCCTCTTGAATCATTCCACACATACTAGTCTCCAAACTCTACCAGTTAATTTTTACATCTTCTAATTTATTATTATCAAATCAATTTAGCAGAACTTGCAACTACTTTATCATCTTCTCTCTAGTCGCTAATTCTAATGAAGTAACCATCTGGGTCTAAAACGGAAAATTCTCTAGGTGTCACCATTTTATCATCAACTCTAAACTGGTGTGTTGTCAACTCTTTTTTTATCGGGTAGTTGTCTTCAATCAAGCGCTGATAAATATCAGTGATATTATCAACACCAAAGGTAAAATTGACGCCTCTGCCAAAGGGATAATGTAACAACTCTAAGTCCTCTTTTCCCCCTTCTTCAAGCATGAGTTGAATTTTGCCCAAAGATAAAAAAATAAACTTATCTTCAGGTCTTTCATAGGCAATACTAAACCCTAGTAAACGCACATAAAAGTCTCTTGATTTATCAATATTGCTAACGATTAATTCTGGTATCAGATCATTGTATTCTAGTAATGTCATATGATGCTCTTTTCTAGTTTTTATTAGTCTTCTTTTGCTAAGGTTCCTTGGTGGAACAACAATTTCCAATCATTCTGATAGATAACCCAGATAGAACTGCGATTGGTTTTTTGTCCAGTCATGTTATCGATTAACTGGTAAGTAGCAAGGTATGATGTTTCAGACAAGGCTAAAACATTGTAGTCAATGATTTGGTAATCACTGTCTGACAGGTCAATTTTTTCAAAATCTTTTTTATGGAAAATTCTGCCTGAGGCACCAAATTCTTTGTAGTCAGGATGAAGGATATCAAGATATGTCTGGTCTTTTCTCTTGTCATTCGTTAAATGACGCCGTTCATAAGCTAAGATGTCAGGTATTTTAGTCATGAGTCTTCTCTCCTTATCCACAATTTCTTGTCAGAATGATAGTCAAATCATGTCTTTAAAATTTCTAAATATGATTTTTGATGTTGCTTCATTTTATCATAAATGATAAGAAAAATGAAATGGTAGTGGTTTAGAGAGCTCATAAGATTTTGGTGATAAATTTTCATTTTATTTGTAAAGATTTTTGGTTTTTAACATACGAAAGAGAAAAAGGATGATATTGTATTATTGTTGACTTTTATTTTAAAGGATAATTCAATGAGAATAGTTTTTACAATACCGAAAATAACGGTTTAATCCAATTATATTCTAGAGCATATAAGATATACTAGTCATTAGAAGACTCTTTTTTGAATAGTTATTCAAAAATTATCGTATTATTTTTCTTGTTTTGCTAGTTAGGTTTCATCTCTATTGTAACGCCATAACATGTTATAATTAGTACTAAAAATATAATTTAATTAAAGTGATAAGATGGTATAATATGCTTAATATAATTATAAATGTTCAAGGAGAGTTTATTGAGACATTTAACACAGCTTAACGAATTGCTAAAATATGTGGAAAGTCATCTAACTGAGGAAATAAATTCAAAGTATATTAAACAAAAATTAAATTTACCGTATGAGACTCTTTCCAGATTATTCAGCAGTTTAACAGGAATGAGATTAAATACATATTTTAAATATCGAAAACTTAGTGAAGCAGCTAAGGATATCATTATGACAGACGATAAGATTATTACAATAGCTTTTAAGTATGGTTATGAATCATCGGAGTCATTTTCTTCAGCTTTTAAAGATTATCATGGTGTTTCTCCAATTGCTGTGAAAAAAGGAGCATCCTACAAAACATTTATTCCTATTGATTTGACAGTGATTATCAATGGATGTAAGGATATAAAGGTTAGTTTTGAAAAAATTTCCACTTTAGTAGTAAGTGCCGTTGAACTAGGGACAGTAGAAGATATTATAGCTAGTAATTATGATGTCATAAAAAGTTATACTGATTTGACAAATTTACTTAGTCAAGAATTAGATCCTGACAGCGTCGATTTATATGAAATGATTTTGCCAAATGCAAAAGGAGTTCCTGTTTATTATTTAGGATGCCAAAGATTAAAAAATTCTTTGGAAAATAAACTTAAGATGCATTCAGTAGAAATACCTAATGGTGAATATATGGTTTTTGAAATTCAGTCAGCCATTAATAAAACAATTGGCAGTGAACTTAGATATATTTTAGACAATTTTTTTGTAGATAATAACTTGCCTTATCATCCCATTCAGATTGGATATTATAAAGTGGGCGATAGAGAAAGTGATGATTATATAATGAAAATGTATGTAGGGATAGATGTCGAGTCAAAAATATAAAATAAGAGAACATAGGTATTAATTAAGAAAATCTATGTGTTAGAGTTATGAATAGGAGATTCTTACTGATATTTGGGTGTAGTAGTAATAGAATTCTTATCAACTAAGGCAAGGATTTTATTGCTAGGGTGTTTTGTTTACATGATTCAGTAAATTATAGTCTAAATTCTTATTTTTAACAAAAAGTGGTCGAATGAAGGAAACAGATTTAAAACTGATATTGTTAAATAAATAGAGCATAAATGTTTGAGTTCTCTCTCTATTTATGTTAGTGTTAGGTAAAAGAAGTTTTATTTTATTGATTTTCAGGTTTAACCTTTTATATTTTATTTGTATGTTATATTTTGTTTTAAGTGTTTCATATAATTATGAAACACTTTTATACTATTTAAATCCTTGTGTGATTTATTATTTAAATTTATTAATAGTTTTGCCAATGAAAATTGAACTTAATTATAAATAAAAGATGGAGATGTTATGAAAAAAATTATTATTGGTATAGCTATAACGGTTGGTCTTTTGATTGTTGTTGGTGGAGGAGTGGCGCTTTTTATTCAATCAATGCTTCCAGAAAAAGAAGAGAGGATTGCTTTTAGAAACGATGACATCATTAAACAAATTGATCAACAATTAGAAGGCATAGATATTGAAAAAATAAAAACTAAAGCTCCTTTTATCGAACAAAAAACTGTTAGAGAAATCCAGGAAAACATTGCAAAAAATGATATTAGTTATGAGGAATTAGTGGCTTATTATTTAATTAATATTAAAGAATATGACCAAAGTAAAGATGGCAATAATGCTGTTAGTGAGATCAATCCTAATGCGATAAAAGAAGCTAAGTTTTTTGATCAAATGTCAGAAGACCTACCTTTTAAAGGAATTCCTGTTTTAGTTAAAGAAAATATTAATACTAATGACATGCCTACCAGTTCTGGCACTGATGCTTTAAAAGATTTTATTCCTGAGACTAATGCACCAGTTGTTGAGGAGTTAAAGTCTAACGGTGCTATTATCTTAGGAAAAACTAATCTATCTGAGCTCTCTTATTGGTTGAGTGAAAAGGCACCAAGTGGCTATAGTGCCAAAAAAGGTCAGACACATAATCCTTTTAATCCAGTTGAATTAAGTCCTTCTGGTTCTAGTGCTGGTAGTGCGGTATCTATGTCAACTGATCTTGCAACAGTATCTTTAGGGACAGAAACCCTTGGTTCTATTGTTTCTCCAGCAGCGGTCAATTCAGTGGTTGGATTTAAACCCAGTAGAGATAAGA
The DNA here is from genome assembly GCF_000380045.1 of Streptococcus marimammalium DSM 18627. GTDB lineage: Bacteria > Bacillota > Bacilli > Lactobacillales > Streptococcaceae > Streptococcus > Streptococcus marimammalium. The sequence continues at coordinate 140,233 of NZ_KB904358.1, read as the reverse complement.
TTAGTGGTGAAGGAGTTGTTCCCATCACACTTAGTTTGGATACTGTCGGTGTAATAACTAAAACAGTAGAAGATGCTCTTGATACCTATAATGCTGCAAGTAATCAAAAAATTGAAATTGAATTGCAAAAAAATGCTATTAAGGGTAAAAAGATTGGCTTGTTGCCGGGTGAAAAAAATTTTACTAAATCATTAAGCCGTATACTGACTCAAATGGGAGCAGAAGTTGTTGAATTAAAAGAAATAGACACTTCAAAAATTGATACACAATTTATTATGATGAATGATTTTGAAAAAGATTTTAATAATTATCTAGAAAGTAATAACGCACCCATTAAATCTTTAAAAGAACTTATATCATATAATAAAGAAGATTCAGAGAGTAGAATAAAATATGGACAAAGTCTTCTTGAAAAATCACTTGCTTTTTCTGATAATGATGACACTAAAGTGGAAGAAATAATCAAAAAGGCAAATGAACAATTAGATAAAGTCATGACAGATAACAATCTGCATGCCATTGTTTTTCAAGACAACAGTGGCGTTGTTTTAACAGCAACTTCAGGAGCACCAGAAATAACAGTTCCTTTTGGACAAAATGACACACAACCTATTGGAGCTACCTTTTCAGGACGTTTAGGGGATGATGCCGCCATTTTAAATATTGCATATAGTTTTGAACAACACACCAAATTGAGACAAATCCCTAACCAGTAACAAATATGAAAGGTGATTATTATGATATCATACATGAAAAAAAATCATACCAATTTTTGGGTTTATCTCAAATATCAAATTGTGACTAAACTCGCTTTATCTGCTCTTATTCTCCCACTATATACTTTTTTACTTAATTTTTTAATCGCATCTAGCGGTAGAGATAATCTCTCCAGTGGAGATTATTTGAGTTTTGTTTTTAGTCTACAAGGTGTAGGGATGTTAATTCTTAGTTTAATTCTCTTTGTGAGTATTATAGGGATTGACGTCAGCTTATTTATTGCTCTAAGTACCATACAAAGAGAAAAAGAAGGCTATATCAAAAGTACTCAGTTATTAAAGATTGGCTTACAATCGATAAGAAATTTACTAAATCCTGCTGGATTATTTGTGGCTTTCTACTTAACAATTTTAGTCCCAATAGCAGGAGCTGGGATGGGTGTTTCTTCCATTGGAAATATTAAAATTCCAAATTTTGTTACCTCAGTGATTTATAGTAAACCGCTTTATCTTGCTCTTTATACTGCAGTTGCTATCATTATTACGCTTATTACAATTTTACATATCTTTACTTTTCATTACATTACCCTGACAGGGGATAATATTTTTAGTAGCTTAAAAAAAGCTAGACAGTTATTCTTAGGCCACTGGAAAGCATTTCTTAAGAGAATGATAAACTTTTTCGGTTTTCTCTTAGCCATTTCACTCATTGGTGCTTTGATTGTCGGAGCAGGATTGCTTGTTCTTTTAGCATTACAAAATGTTAATACGGAACTCTATCGTTTCTTTAACTGGTTAATTCTTTTATCAACAGCTTTTATTGTTTTCATGGTGACTGCTGTTATTCTCCCATTTTTCATTCATACTTTGACGGATTTATTCTATCAATTTAATGAAGAAGACGGTCATAGGGTGGTTTTAACACCAACAATGGCAAAGCTACTTAAAACCTCAGAAAAACCAGCAAAACTAGGCTTTCTACAACGTTATGCTTTTAAAATCTTTATATCAGGAACAGCAGTTATTATCTTATTAGCTTCTATTATGTTTACCTTATTTTTCAACGAGATTTTTAAAATTAATCCTCATATTGATGTTATTGCTCATAGAGGTGGTGGTGACCTAGGTGTTGAAAACTCAATTGAAGGAATTGAAAGTGCAATTGCTGAAGGGGTGGAATGGACTGAAATTGATGTGCAAAGAACTAAAGATGGTTACTATGTTCTTAATCATGATAAGAATTATGCTCGTATTGCAGGTATTGACAAAACACCAATGGAGATGACGTTAGACGAGATTAAAGCACTAGATTTAACTAATGAGTTTGAAGAAAATGCACCTACCGCAAAGGTACCAACCTTAGAAGAATTAATTGTAGCTGCAAAAGATAATATTGGTTTGTTCATCGAATTAAAAGGAGCTAGTGCTGATCATCAAATGGTTGATGATGTGGTAGAACAAATTAAAGCCAATCATCTTGGTGATAAGGCTGTTATTTTATCCCTTGATTATGACATTATTGAGTATACTGAAAAAAATTATCCAGAAATCGAAACGGGTTATCTCTATTTCTTTAATATCGGTAATCTAAAAGATTTAAAAGGTGATTATCTGATTATGGAGGAAAGAGAAGCAACTGATGATCATGTGGCTACTATAAAAGAACATGGAAAAAAAGTTATTGTTTGGACAGTTAATACACCTGAGTCAATTGCTGAATTTGTCAACTCAAATGTTGACGGCATTATTACTGACCATGTCAAACCCGTCAAACAAGCCCTTAAAGACAGAAGTAAAAGAAGTGATGTGGAGATTATTCTTCACGAACTTGGCTTATTGAAATGATAAAAGAGAAAGGGTGATAAAATGATTGTATATATCATATTTTTAGCACTAATTGTCGGTATAGGATTTTTAACAAAACTACCAAAAGAAAGACGAATGGATCTTCCTAAGGCCTTTTTATTGGTTGTTGTGGCACTAACAATAGGAACGATTAATTTTGTGTTTCTACATCTTTTAGCCTCTGTAACACCATTATTAAGTGTTGTTTTGAATGATGTAGCTTCCTTGTTCGTTTTGATTTTAAGTATTGCCATCATTTCGGGTATTATTTTATATTGGATTGGTGTTTGGGTAATTCCAAAATTAAAAATACCGATGAGCGTCATTGTTCTATCAGAATACATCATCCAATGGTCATTGATTTATATTACTATTTATCAAATCACTTTTGATTCTCTCTTTAAGGGTGTAGCAACAAAAGAAGTTACCAAGATAGAAGTCACTAATCCTACAGATATGATGATTATAGTTTTACCTACTCTCATTTCAATTTGGATTTCGGTTATTCTATATAGAATTAGAAAAAATGATATCTAAAAATAATGCTAAGTTTTGTTAATGATAACGGTTTTAACAATATTAAAATAAAAAAAGGAGAAAGCATATGTTTCACGAAAAAATAAATGCAATCAAGGCTACAGGACCTTGGAAATTAATTGGAATACCTGTCTTAATGGTATTAGTGGTCTCTGTTGCTATACCAGGTGTGATTCAAATGATTGTTGGGTTAGTATTGCCCTCACAAGAAGGTCAATTGATTACATTGGCGTCCGTTGTTCAAATGATGTTAACATTTTTTGCAACTTTATTTGCTCTATTAGCGGTGGCAAAATTAAAAGCAAAAGATTTTGGTTTTACTAAAACTGTTGGTCAAGACATTTCTAAAGGTTTATTGTACGGTTTTGGGGCTATTTCGGTAGTTGCCTTAGTTCTTGTTTTACTAGGTGCTGTTAATATGACCTTTAACTTTCATTTTGGTTCCATTCCAACTATTATTCTTGCAATGTTAATGTTTACTTTTCAAGGACCATTAGAAGAATTGGTTTATAGATCTTACTTGATGCCTCATTTTGGAAAACAGTTAGGGATGGTCAAAGGGATTTTGCTAAGTTCAGTCTTCTTTACTTTAATTCATGCCTTAAACCCCGGTATTGGTTTTATGCCTATTGTTAATCTTTTTCTAGCTAGTCTTGTTTTTTCACTAATCTACTACTTGACAGAAAGTTTTTGGTTGGTGGGAGCAGCACATGCTGTTTGGAATTTTTCACAAGGAATAATCTATGGCTCACTGGTGTCAGGAAATCCGATAAAAGAAAGTATTTTCACTGCTACACCGATTAAAGGGATGGACTTCATCTCAGGTGGTAGTTTTGGTTTTGAAGGTGGTGTTATCACTTCTCTTTTAGGTATTATTTTGATGGTTTTACTAATTATTGCTGTTAAGAAAAAAAATAGAATTTATACAAGAGCGTAACATCAAAAAAGCATTTTCCCTAGGAAAAATGCTTTTTTGATAGTCTTAGTTATCGCTTGTTAGTTCTAATTGTAAAAATTTGGTATTTTCATCTGCTTTCAAGTGATGTTCTTGAGTAGCAGGAATTAAAAAGAGAGCATTTCCTTCTAGTGATTGGCTTTCTTTGTTATTAGTCACTACTAATCTTCCCTCAAGAACGATTAGTAGTTTTGTCTTGGGGCTTGATTCGTTACTGATGGTTTCTCCCTTTGCCATAGCATACAAAACAAGCTTTTCTTTGATGTCTAGTTTTTGATTAAGAAGGCGACTAGCGATTTGATGGTCATGATAATTAATGGCTTCTAACAGATTTGGAAACATTTTAGGCCTCCGGTTTAACAACAATCAATAGCATTTGAAAAGCTTCTTTGGCGATTAAACTGTGGGGAATATTAGCTGGCATGATTATTGTTTCACCGGCAGACACACTATAGTTTTTATCGTCAATGGTAATAACTGCTTTACCACTTAAAATGTTGACCATAGCATCTCCAGGAGAGGAGTGTCGACTAATTTCTTGTCCTTTATCAAGAGAAAAGAGAGTCATTCCTAAATCTTTTCGTTGAACGAGGGTTTTACTTAGCATTTGTTCTTTTTCGATAGGAACTTCATTTTTTAAGTTGAGCACTTTACTCATTTCAATTTTTTCAATATATGACATGTTGTTCTCCTTGATTACTTGATACTTGCTACTGCAATATAGCAGAGATTTTTCCCAGTTTTATTGAAAAATCGTCTCATATTGAGAAATTGTTCTCTATTTTCTTTTTTTAAACCGCGAGAGATAATTTTAATGCTATTGATGAGTCCTTCGTCTTTAATCATCCCAAACGGTGACATGAGAGTCATTTTTCCGTGAATATAGTTAGATTTTGAGAAGCCTGCATCCAGAATAATGTGTCGCCAATCATCTAATTGCAAAGGAGTAACGTTCACGTTGATGGTTTGACTGAGTTGATTAAGGATGGATTGAGTTTTAAGATCCTCATAAGAGACATCGTGAGTGAGTAAGATACCTCCTGGTTTTAAAACACGATGATATTCTTTAAGTGCCTTACTTTTAGCTTGATTGTTTAACATAGTTAACATAGCTTCATTAATAACTACATCAAAACTATTATCTTCAAAGGGCAATTTCATGGCATTAGCTTGCATGAGAGTAATATAATCTCCTAGTTGAGCTTTTTCAATCGTTATTTTTGCTTTTTCTAAAGCTTTTTTATCCATATCAACAGCAGTGATGTGGCAATGAAATCGTTGAACTAAGTCGATGGTTGTTGTTCCTTGATTGCAAGCAACCTCAAGAACCTTACTTTTACTTGAAAAGTGACCTTTTTCAATCAACCAGTTAGTTGCTGTAATACCTCCAGGACGTAATCGTTTTTTTCCTAAACGTGCTAAAAATTGATGTCCAACTTCTTTACTTGACAATAGTTTTCCTCCTTTAACAAATAAGAGCCATTATTATAGAGACTGTATTGTTCTTTCTTCATCATTTTTTAATAATTATTTATACTATAACACGCCACTATAAAATAATCAATCTTGTAAAGTTTTCATTATTGGATAAAAAATAAAACCCTTACAAATGTGTAAAGGTTTTTAGGGATAAACTAGTTTTTAGTTAATATTTCTGAAACCACTCATACTTTTTAGGATGATTGTTGTAGTGGTTAAATTGTGAAGAATGGATAAGAGACTTGGCGAGATAAGATTAAAAACACCAAGCAAAATTAAGCTACTGTTAATGGTGATGGTTTCTTTAACATTTTTTGAAATCCTTATTTCAAGCTCCTTAGTAATATTTTCAAGCTCTAAAAGGCTGTTTAATTTATTACTTGCTAGAACTAAATCACTGGTTTGTTTACTAATATCTGCAGCATCATGCATCACAGCACCAATAGTTGCTAGTGAGATGGCAGCAGAGTCGTTTAACCCATCGCCAATCATCATGACTTTTTTACCCAAGCTCATTTGCTCTCTGACAAAATCATATTTATCTTCGGGAGTAACATTAGTTTTAATGTATTGAAAACTGATATCTCCGATAAGATTTTGGGTTCTTTCTACAGTATCTCCTGTAAGAAGTGCTACCTCCTTACCTTGACGTTGCAAGTAAGTAATCATTTCTTTTGCACCTACCCTTAATGGGGTGTCAATTAAGAAAATACCAATTAATTGCCCATCATATCCAAGATAAAGAAGGTTGTATTGTTTTTGGTAGGAAGCAATCAACTCTTCTTGCTCTGGTGTGATTTTGATCGCTTGCTCGGTCATTAGTAGATAACTACCAATGGCCACTTGTTTGTCGTCAATGGTTGATAAGATACCGCGTGAAGCAATGTGTTGTAATTGTCCATGCATTTCTTCATGGATAATATGTTGTTCTTTAGCCTTTAGGACAACAGCAGAAGCAAGAGGATGGTGAATATGCTCTTCTAAACACGCACCAATTCTGATAACATTTTCGGTAGAATAATTATAGAAGGGAATAACTTTAAAGACTTTAGGGTCAGAAACAGTTAATGTGCCTGTTTTATCAAAAACAAATAAATCGATGTCGTTATAGTTTTCCACTACATCCATGCTTTTAATGATAATGTCATGATCAACAGCCTCTTTAATGGCTGACAGATAAGAAATAGGAATTGATAGTTTTAAAGCACATGAGAAGTCAACCAGTAGAAAAGATAAGGCTTTTTGGAAGGAACCTGTCAAGAAGTAGGTGAGAAAGACACCCAAAAAATTGTATTTGACTAAATGGTCAGCCAATTTGATAAATTTTCGCTGTTCACTCCCTTTTTTTGTTTCGGATTGTCTCATCAGTCGCATTAGTTCATGCAGACGATAATTGATTTTGGCATTAGTGACTTTGATATAAAGTTCACCAGATTCTAAAACAGTGTTTGAATAAACGGTATCTTCCTTTGTTTTATAAATGGGGAAAAATTCACCATTGAGAGAACTCTCATTGACCATACCACTACCTGATAGGACGATGCCATCAAACAATAATTCATTACCGGCAGAAGTGATAACAATGTCATTTTCCTTAATGTCTTGGCTGTTCTTTTCAATTTTTTGTTGATTTTCATCTAAAACCCATACCATCTGCTCACGATTATTTAAACTGTTTTCTAAATCTTCAATGGATTTTTTATTGGACCAATCATTTAACTGTTCACCCAATCCCATGATGAACATAATGGATCCGGCTGTTTTAAATTGTCCCATGAGAATAGAGGTTGAAATAGCAGCACCGTCAAGCACCTCCATCGTCAATTCTTTTTTACTTAAATGATTTAAAGCTTCTTTAATGTAGTGAGTGGCTTGGTAAATCGTATAGGCATATTGAATTGGTAATGGTAAAAAGAAGCGTCTTGCCGCAAATTGCAGAAGTTCTTTAGAGATGATTTGATAAGGGGTTTCTTCTTTTTGATAGGTCTTTTCTAGAGCTATTTTGAGCTGTTTTTGATCAATGCTTTTTAGATAAAAAAGAGCAGATGAAAGAGCATAGCCTTCATTCACCGTGATAGCTATGTTTTTTTGATCTTGATAAAAATGAACCATCTTAATGGCATCATTTTGATGAGCCAATTCTTTGAGATATTCTTTAACAGCATAACTACAAAGAAAAGGGCATTTCACCCTTATTCGACTATTGTTTTGATGCAATATTTTAAATGTCATTGGCTATTATCAGTTTTCTGTCGCGCTTGGTTGATCGAGTTCTAGTTCTTCAGCACTCAATGCTAATTCTTTTTGCTTTTTTGCTTCATAGATTTCTCTAGCATCAGCTAAAACATCATCTGTGTGTTGTTTGACCACTGAAAGACTTGAATCTAGTTCATCTTTGACTTGGTATGATTTTGCAATCACTTTAGCATACTTAGCTTTAGCGTTTTTGCTAGATAGTAATTTTAAACCGACTGTTCCAAAAAGAACACCGCCTACAAATAATCCAGAGCTTTTAGTAACTTGTGTGGCTTTTAATAGTTGTTTTAACATAAGGGCCCTCCACTTTCTTTGATAAATTCATTATAACGTGAATAGACAGTAATTACAATTGATACGGGTTATTAAAAAAGAGAAGAAGCTAACAATTGGTCATTTGATAGAGATACGATATTGTGATTTCAGTGTCTATACAAAAAAGTAGAGCTATAAAAAGGCTGATTTATCAGCCTATCATAGTCTACTTAACCTCTCGATTAGACGTTTATAATAATCATCAAAATGTGGCATTGTTGTTTCAGTGTCATCGATTGGTTCTTATCATTCGTCTGGCACGTATTCAAGAATATCACCAGGCTGGCAGTCTAATTCCTTACAGATGGCTTCTAAGGTTGAAAAACGGATGGCTTTTGCCTTACCTGTTTTTAAAATGGACAGGTTGGCAGGAGTAATACCAATGCGTTCTGCCAGATCTCCTGAGCGCATTTTCTTTTTGGCAAGTTCAACGTCTAGATTAACAACAATCATCGTTTACTCCTTTCTAGATAGTAAATTCATTTTCGGCTGCGATGTCATTTGCTTTTTCTAATATTTTTGAAAGTGTCCAAACAACAAGAGCAGTGATAATATAAGTAGGATTGAAAAAGGAGTAATCTTGGAATTGGAAAATACCATTTCCAAAGAACGATGCAATCACTAAAAGGAGTGCAACACGTTTTGACAAGAGAACATTTTGTTTAACAAAAATCTCATCGGCTATAATATTTTTGAAAAATTGTCGAACACAATAAAGGACAAAGAGAATAATATAGCTATTAGCTAGATTTAAGAGAGTGGCTAAAGGACTAGCGTCTTTTAAAGACATCGTAAAACTCATATCAGCATTGTTAAAAAGATCAATATTTGTAATGCCAAGGGCAAAAAAGATTGTGGCAAAAACAAGTGAGATGGCTAGTATGATGAGTAAGATATTGATAAAACCAAGGATATATCTTAAGTAGGTGTTTTCTTTAGTCACTATGGTGTCCTCTTTTCTAGTGTTTTGTTGTATTAATTAGGCTTGTTGTTTGGTATGGTTTTTGATGTAAGTAATCACTTTGCTGGCTATCAATAACCAAACAGCAATACCAAGATTGACGATGATGTGATTAGGATTAGCAGTAAATTCAGTAATACCTTGAATAAGGCCAACAACAGCCATCAAAAGAGCGCCTTTTTTCAAGAATAATGCTGTTTTGTCTGAGATGAGTTCATTTGGATTGAAAGTAGTCGCAAATTGTTTGAGTTTGATTAGACCATAGGTCATGAGTGTGTTTCCAGTCACAAGGGTAAGAACGTAGGCATTTGCACCGCCCCAAGCATTGTGGGCTGAAAAGGTTGTTTCAATGCCTGCTGGTAAAATGTGTGAGAGATCAATTTGACCAAACAATAGCACAAGTGATGCAATGCTTATGGTGCTGAGAACGATAACGGCAAAAGTAGCAGCTAATGTGATGAATCCTTTAACAAGGGCAGTGAGTTGAGTTGTTTTCATTTTTTATTCCTCTATTTCAATAATTTTTTTAAATTAGACATAAGGTGAGCTCTTCTTATCTCTTATCGAAATATATTTATTGTTTTTCGATAAATATAGTATAGCACAATTTTTTTGAATTGCAACACTTTTTTATCGTTTTTTGATAAAAAAATATTTTTTTTCGTTATTTTATCGAAATTAATAATCGAAAAATGATTGAAACCCCTTGTTTTGATAGTGTTTAGTAAGATTACTCCAAAACACAATTTTTTTGTTGTGACAGAATCATGTTTTAAATATTATTTAAAATATAATAAAGTTTATCCTGATTATCATCGTCATTCTGACACTTTTTCAAAGACTTCACAGACCATGGGTGCTTGTTCATAAAATGTTTTCCCAAACCTTTGATATTCTTTTTCAAAAAAGTGGTCATGAACCTTTTTCCAATAGTCATAGCTTCTGTCACCTTCTCCTTCATGCCAAGCATGTTCTGGAGATACCAAATAATAAGGGACAATATAGACTAGCTTTGTTTGTGTCACACAGACAGGTTCGTCTGAACCATTTAAAATAATATTATACTCTCCAACTTGTGGCAGAGGTTCATCCTTTTCATAGAGTTCATAGGCAGAGGTAGTGGCAGTTTTTATTTTTTTATCCACTAAATCAGCCAAGTCATCAGCCATTTCTTTCGTGTTACCAAAAGCCCATGCCTCATAGGGAGTGTCTATTGGAATATTTTTTTCTGTACAGAATGTTTCCCAGTAGTTTTTGATGTTGTCTGTCATTTTGATGCCTCCATATATAAGTGTTTGTTCTATCAATAGTGTTTTAGTGTTATTTTAAAATAGGGTTTTGTTATTCATCTTCGTTTTTAAATCTAATCACCTGCTCTTTGGCATCAACAATTGCCGTTACTCTAAATGGCACAATGGCGCGTGGTGTGGCATGCCCAACATTAAGATTATAAAGAATTGGCAGAGAAGGATTGTCAATCACGTCAACTAATATTTGTTTATACTCTTCATAGTAGGTCTCATCCATTGGTTTACCAACTAGAATGCCGTTTACAACAGAAAAGATGCCTGTTTCTTTGAGAGTTTCAAGCATTTTTTGAAAGAGTTTTGGACTTGGTTTTTCTTCACTGGTTTCAAGCAGGAGAAGTCGCCCTTGCCAGTCAGATAAATCTGGGAAGAGCTGATACTTTTTAGCCAAGATTGGCGAATCGCTATGCCTTGTCCCATCGAACAAACCATAGAGGGATTCTAGGCAACCGCCAAGGATTTTCCCTGAGAAAACACTCTCACCTTGCAGTAACTCCCAACCCTGATTCGGATGACTTTGACGCTTAGTACTCAAGGCCTTGGGGCTAAAATCTGTGCGCTCTTCGTACCAAACCTCACTTGGTTTAATCTCAGAAATGGTCTTTGTTTCAAGTAATTCTTTAAAGTATTTTTGCGAATAGGGCAACATTTCTTTGTCGAGTTCAGCCACATCCGGTAGGAAAGCCTGACCATAAAAGGTTTTGATACCAAGTTGATGCAGCATCAGATGGTTAATGGTGGTATCAGAAAAGCCAAGAAAGGGTTTCTGGTTAACGACTTGTTTTAATTCATCATTTTCAAAGAGATAAGGTAGTAAACGATAGGTGTCATCACCACCAATGGCACACAAAATCATATCCACAGTTTCATTTTTAAAGGCCGCCAAAAGATCTTCAGCTCTCTTTTCAGGATATTTGTTCAAAAAATCAATGCCTTTTAAAGCGTGTTTAGAAAAGGTAACGGTAAGGCCTAGTTGTTTCAAGCGTTTAACACCCAAATCAAGCTCGTGCTTAACAAAGTTTTCTCCCAACATGCCACTAGATAGGCTGATAATCTCAATAGTTTTAATCATAAAACCGCTCCTTTTAAATTCAGAGTTATTATAACATGGATTGACTGGAAAGAAAAAAAGTTTATTTCTATCACTTGGCTTTGAGGATAATCCTTTTCCAGAAATAGTGACTTCTTAAATGCAATCAATATAATATTGACATTTTTCATTTTTTTCGTTATGATAAAACAATATTATATCCAATAGACGTTGTTCAGGAGAAGAGAATCAATCATGATTTTCGCCGAAGGAGCTAAACTCTCAGGTGCTTGTTGTAAGTGGGACTGAAAACTGATGGACTTCTGGAGAGACTTGTTGAGATGATTGTCATCTTAGAACAAGCGCCGAAGGGGCAAGGCTAACGCTCAATCTCTCAGGCAAAAGGACAGAATAATAAATGTAAGTATAAGCAAAGAAACAGAAAAAAAAAGAGGAAGTAAGATTTTTCTGCCATTTTGTAGTATCTTTTCGTTTAGTCACATCAGAAAAAAAAGCAAGGCATCTATTGGTTAGTTGCCTTTTTGTATTGTTATTTATTATTATTCATATAGAAGGAGAAGATATGTTATCATTTTTGAAAGATTTAGATAGTTTAATTTGGGGTCCACCCCTCTTAATATTATTGTTAGGGACAGGAGTCTATCTTAGTTTTCGTTTGAAATGGCTCCAGTTGTTTCGTTTGAAAACGGCCTTAGGCTTGATAGCTAAACCACAAGATAATAATGCTAGTGGAGACATCTCTAGTTTTGCGGCTTTAAGTACAGCCTTAGCTGCAACGGTTGGAACAGGAAATATTGTAGGTGTCGCAACTGCTATTAAAATGGGTGGCCCAGGTGCTTTGTTTTGGATGTTACTAGCTGGTTTTTTAGGAATGGCAACAAAATATGCAGAAGGATTTCTTGCCATTAAATACCGTCAAAAAGAAAGTAATGGCGACTATTCTGGTGGCCCTATGTATTATATTGTTAAAGGCATTGGTCCTAAGTGGAAACCCCTAGCACAATTTTTTGCTTTCAGTGGGATTTTGGCAGCTCTTTTTGGGATTGGTAGTTTTACTCAGGTTAATGCGATAACAGAAGCTGTTCAAAATAATTTTGAATTGCCTCCTTACTGGACGTCTTTCTTATTAGCCATTTTAACAGGGTTAATTATTTTTGGAGGAATCAAGTCTATTTCAAACGTCTCTTCCAAAGTTGTTCCTTTGATGGCAGGTTTTTATATCTTGACAACCATCATTATTATAGGAATGCATGCTGATCGTATTTTGCCAACTATTCAGTTGATTTGGCAGTCTGCTTTCACAGGACATGCAGCAACAGGTGGCTTTTTGGGTGCTAGTATGGTTATTGCCATGCAGTCTGGAATTGCGCGTGGGATTTTTTCAAATGAATCAGGTTTGGGGTCAGCACCAATTGCTGCAGCGGCTGCTAAGTCCAATCAACCGGTTGAACAGGGACTTATTTCCATGACTGGTACTTTTATTGACACCTTGATTATCTGTCACTTGACTGGTTTTGCTATTCTTGTAACCAGTTCTTGGCAGGGTGATTTGAACGGGGCTGTCTTAACGCAATCTATTTTTTCTGATAATTTTGGTGCCATTGGTTCAACAATATTAACCATTTGTTTGGTATTATTTGCCTTTACCACTATTCTTGGTTGGAGTTATTATGGTGAACGTTGTATTAATTTTCTCTTTGGTGCCAAATTTATCTTGCCATATCGCATTATTTTTGTAGCAATGATTTTACTTGGTGGCTTTTTAGAACTTGAAATCATTTGGATTATCGCAGATATCGCTAACGCCCTTATGGCGATGCCAAACTTGATTGCCATTTTATTATTATCACCCATCATTGCCTCAGATTATAAGGCTTACTTTAAAAAATAAAAAAAGCGGACGTTAAGAAAACGTCTGCTTTTTCTTTAATTTCAAAGTCATAGCATTAATAGCCACAATAACTGTTGAAGATGACATTAAAATGGTGCCAACTTTGATAGAATAGTAGTGTGAGATGTATAGTATTTCGTTCCTTAATTATAGATAAGATTTGTAACTTCAACAACTATTTGTTTCTAGATTTTAATAAAATAGAAAAAATTAGTCATCTTTTGCTGAAAGCATTAAAAAAGCCTGATAAACAGGCTTAATGGATAATGATGGTGTTAGGTGTGTCATTTTACAGGAGTTTTCCATGAACGTCATAGCCCTGACTCTGCATTTGTTTTAGGGTTTGCATTCTTCGATAGCCGACAGGGTGCCTACTCATCATATTAGCTATTTTTAAAGATAAATCGTCATCATGTTTTGCAATTGTATTAAAATATTCTTTTGTGTTGACATAGCTTCCTAATTGTTTACCAGCATAGAGATAGATAGCGGATAAAGCATCCTTTGAATCATAGTAACAGGCCACTCGGTCAGCTGAATATTCCTGAGCACGATGTAATGCTTTATCTAGTAGAAAGAATTTTAAAACAGGTTGTGCTAGTAATCTTCTGAATTGAGAATGCTTACACTTGATATGTCCCAGTTCATGTGCAATAGTAAAGCGAACGATACGCCAATCATTGTTGTGATATGCAATAGCAATAATATCACTATGAATGACAATATAGGTTTTTGAAAGAGAGCATTTACCTGTAAAAGCACTCAAAAGACCATTACCGTTTTTAATGTAGAGAGGGGGAGCTGGTGACTCTCTAGTAAATTCCATTTTTGCAGCAATGTCTTGATAGATGGCATGTAGTTCGGGAAATTGTTCTTTTGTAACTTCAATACCATTAGCAACATTTGAAAAATAAAGATACCTTGCCATGACAAAGGCTGTTATTGGAGCAAATAACACCACTAAAACACTCAAAAACCATTCACGTAAAGGAACACCTGAAAAAAGTAAGATGATAGCGATAATAGTTGTTAAAATAGTTGCAAGATAACCTAATCTTAATAAGGGCATTTCCATCTTATGACGTAGTCTTTTAAGATCTGGTGTAGAAGATGTTTTTAGCATAGTAATCCTCAGTTCTAGTTTGAGTGTTTGTGATTAAAATTATTATAACGTTCTTTTAAGGATAAAACAAAGAAATCATCTTTATATTGTAAAACTTAAGGTTTTGTCAAACCATAAGATATTTTCACTTTCAAACAAAACTATTGTTAGTGTTATTTTTTTATGATATTCTTAAATTATCAAAAGGAGGAATTATCTATGGAGTGTCCAAAATGTCACAAAGAAATGACTCAAGGATTCATTTATGGTGATCGTTATGCCTTGAAATGGAGCCCAGCTGATAAAAAAGCTTTGGCTGGTATTTGGGTAACGGATGGTATCAAGTTAAAAACCAATGCAAAATTACTAGGAAGACCTAAAACAGTTACTTTTGCTTGTGAGACTTGCGATCATCTGATTATTGACTTAAATACAGAACGTGTTTAATCTTATTAAATTTATCAATTTAAAAACCCCTGTTAAAAACAGAGGTTTTTTTGATGAGGTCATTAGACTATTTTTTCTTCCATTTGAAGGCTAAAAGTCCAGAGCTAGCTGTTGCTGCAAGACCGATTAATATCCAAACAACAGTTGATTCATCACCTGTTTTTGGTAATGTAGTTGCTGTTTGTTGATTTGCCATTGGCTGAGTTTTGATAGCCATTTGGGTGTGGTTATGATCGATAACAATAATATCTTTATCAGGAGTTTCTGATAATACTTTAAAGTCAGTCAATTCACCACGCAATACAGCATTACTTACCCAACGATAGAAGTAGAGGGTGTGAAGTTTATTCATTGGATTACCCGCATAGATAAATAGTGGATTATCCATATAAGTACCATCAATAGCCATTATTTGACCTTTAACAGCATCATGACCTGGCCACCAACCAGAAATGTAAAAATCATTGTCAGAAGAAACTGATAATAATTGCTTGAAGGTTGGTGGTAATGATTTAATCCAGCTACCTGAATTGGAATAAACGAGGTCATTAGCTCGATAACCATTAGAGAGTGGATTGGTTTTATTAACTAGAGCTCTTAGGAGACCTTCATAAGAGTCGCCATTATCTTGTGTTTCAGCATCAAAGCCATCTAAGACACCAAGTCTTTCTAGCTTTCTCATAGCAGAGCCACCAATGATGAGCGTTGGTTTTTTACCAAGAAGATCTGCATCAAATTGATTGCTATCCAAAACAAGTACATCTGCTTCATCAAGACTATTAACAATTTCAAATCCCATTTGAGTAAGAGACAATGTAGCTTCAGAAACAGAAGGATAACCAAGAATTCTATTTGGATTACCAGGAGCATAGACTTTCATCGGTTTTAGTGGTATACCAATAGGTTCTTTATTATAAAGTGGTGATCCTAATAAAGCAAAATCCATTAAGAGACGACTAAAATCAGGTGTCTTTACTACATAGCCATCAGTTGTTAGGTAGACTTTTCCTCCTTGTTTTAAGAGGGTATTAACAGCTTGAATGCTACTAAGAGAATTGTTATGTATCATATAGTAGCTTGCTTTTTTATCAACAATAGTTCTAGGTGCCATTTGATGAGTTGGTTGTCCTAGTGCATCTTTAAAGAGATTTTCACTAAAGATAGCTTCAGCTTTGAAACCTCTCATTGCTGGGAAATTCATCACCACTTCAGCATACATTCCTGACCAAGCAGACTCATCATTTCCTTTATAGAGGACGTGGTTTGCATAGCCGCGTTTTGCTTGTGCCATGTCAATGACGAGGTCACCTTTTTTATAACTACCAATATCCTTGGTTAATTCATTGACGATAATACCATTACGTTTGAGGTAAGCAATCATCTCAAACGCTTGTTGACTATCGCTCTCAGTAGAAAGTCCCATTGGGATCACATAATAATCTGGGAAGAATTTAGGATTATTTCCTTTTGGTCGTCCAACAACGTTACCATTAGGACCGATAAATTGTTTCTCAGCATTTTTATCTTCAATTTTATTGATACCTCTGAGGTAATAATTGAGACGATTGGTTGTAATAATATCTTTATTTTGAATATTGTAGTCAATACCAGCTAACACAGCAGCATATCCAGCATAGAAGGATTGCTGGTTCATTTCAGGAATCTCAACAGTATGACCTAACACACCATGGTGCATTGAATAAACGGCAGTATAGCCTGAGAAGGCATCGTCCCATCCAGCACCATAATCAAGTCTTGGGATAATAAAGCTAGTATATTTAGAACTTGTAATACCGGCTGTTCCCATGGCTTTTGCTTGCTCTAACATGGTTTTTTCTAATAAATCATACTCAAAGTTAAGATCATGTGGTGGTGTAGCAGGTTCAATTAAAAATTCTTTAACAAAGCCGTGAACATCATAGAGTGAAGCAGGATTCCATTTTGAGATTTGAGCGGCTATTGCACGAGTTTCTGGATTGGCTTGATAACCTGCATCTCTATTAGGGTCAATACCATTAACTAGGGAGCGTGTATTTAATAAATCACCATCAGGATTTTCGGTAAAATTAAAGATTAAAATGGCATGTTTAAGTAAATCTTTAACCTTTAGTAAGACTGAGACCTTATTTTTATTAGCATCTAGTGTTTGATAGCTAACAGTGTCTTTAGTAGCAAAATCGTTAAAAAGAAAGGCGATAATATCAATCCCTGGTTGCTCATCAGCATGAGTGTTGTTGATGATGATAGGGACCTTGTAATCAAGTTTGCCTTCAGCAATTTGTTTGATAAGACTAGCAGGATTGTTTAACATTTGTGGTGTTAGGTGCTCAAGATAATCAGAGACATCTTTTTCTTTATCAGCAATGATTCCCATTCTCAAATCACGACCTTGTGCACTTTGACCAATGACTTCTAGGCTGACATAACGGTCATTAGCATGATTAGTCATGGTGTCATCAACAAAAGCTACCATTTCTTCATAGGTTTGATAGCTTTCATATGGTCTAAAGGTCAGTGGTTTTTGAACAATGAGCTCACCAGCACTATTATGTCCTTCTAAAACATAGGTTTTCATGTAATCACGAAAACTTCTTCTAATGTTATTTGGCCATCGTAGACTCAAATCCTCACCTAAGAGAGGTTTAATCGTAAGAGTAGCTTTATATTGTCCACTAGTAGTTTGAACATCAGAAACATTAATTAATTGTTCACCTGTAAAGGTTCCGTCTTCAATGATATAAGTTTTTTCTGGCAATCCATTTATTTGCCAGTTAATGTCAGTCTCAGGGGTTTCAATAGATATATTTATTTTATTTGATTCTGATAGATAAACTGTTTGTTCTTCTAAGGTGATTGGAGCTATTGCTGTTTTTTCAACAACAGGCTCTTTTGCTATGGTATCCGTCTCGACAGCAGGCTCTTTTGGTAAATCGCCAGTTTCGGTCACCGTTGGGGCTATCACTTCTTGAGGAGTGACTTCTGTTTTAGTGTCGAATTCAGCAATTTGATCAACATTATTTTGATTATCAGTTGGTTCAGGTTGGTTTTCTACCTGAGTAGTTGTGACAGTAGAAAGTTGCTCATCATTGGCATGCACTGGGGTAATAATACCCTCAGCCATTAAGGCTAATAAAAATGATGCCGATAGGCCTATAATGCTTTTAGGTAAACGTCGTTTTTTCACCATAAGTATCCTCCTTGAAATTTAATTTAAGCTGAATTCACCTGTATTTTAACATTAAAAGCGCTTACATTATGTGATAGAATTAACACTTCATAACAAATTTTACTACTAGTCACATAATAAAATCCTCTCTAATTTAGAGAGGATTTTATCATAATTACATTTAAATTAACCAGCGCGTGTTCCGTTTGGAATTTGTTTTTCTGGCATCGCAAGAACAGGTGTGATGCCATCTTCAAAGCCAATATCAAATAGCATGCCATAAGAGATGTGACCAAATAGTTTTCGAGGTTTCAAATTAACAACAAATAATGCCTGTTTTCCTTCAATTTCACGAGGATTTTGCCGCTCTTCTTTAAGACCACAAAGGATTGTTCTTGGTTCTTTTTCTCCTAAATCCACAGTTAATTTGACAAGAGTTTTTGATGCTTCAATATCTTCAACCCTTAAGATGGTGCCACAACGAATATCGATTTTTTCAAGGGCGTCCATGGTAATTTCTGGTTTAATGTCAGCTGTCATAAGAATCCTCCTTTTTTAATAAATCTATATAAGCAACTGATATGTAATCAGTATCCGAAATATTAAGTTTTTCAAGAATAGTCTCTACCTTTTCTTGAGCTTGTTTAAGTGGTTCATTATCTAAAATCATATATTCTAATTCAATGAAATCACCAAGGTTTTTAACATGATCTAAATGAAAGCGAACGTTATCTTTTAAAAAGAGTAGACGTGTCTTTTCAACGATGCCAACACGTCCCAAAACTACTCCTAACACCCTATCTAATTGTTTAGGCTTGTTAATGTTCCATATCTTATAGTTGGAAAGTTTTGAGCTGGAAAGGTCAGGTCTTTGATAAAAAATCAATTCACTAGTTTTATTGTTAATTTGACGGAGTTTTAGCCTACCAAAGCAAAAATGGTAAAAAGTATCTCGTTGATTTAAAGTGACAGGTTCTACCTGAGTTAATTGATGAAAGAACTTTTTCGTTTTTTGGTAATCTGTAATGCGTGCTTTGATTTCAATATTTTTTGCCAAAATCATTATTCCTCCTTTTTTATCAGTATATCATAGAATATATTTTATTGAAATATTAAGTATTTAGTATGCGTTTCACCCCTATTTTTGATAGAATAGAAGGTATATTAATAGAAATTGAGGTCGATATATGGTTCGATTACAAGATGATTTTTACAATGGTATTAATGGCGATTGGATTGAGTCAGCTGTTATTCCTGATGACAAGCCAGCCACTGGTGGGTTTTATGATTTAGCCGATGAGATTGAAAAACTCATGCTTAAGACAACTGATGGCTGGTTAGAAGGTAAAGACGTTCCTGATGATGCTATTTTAAAAAACTTTGTCAAATTCCATCACCTGGTGTCTGATTTTGATAAAAGAGAAAAATTAGGAGTTGCTCCTGCTATGCCTCTTATTAAAGAATATCAGGAAATGAAAAGCTTTAAAGAGTTTACCCAAAAGCTAGCTAGTCTTGAGAAGAAAGGCAAACCCAACTTAATGCCATTTGGTACGTCGCCAGATTTTATGGATGCAAGAACTAATGTGCTTTGGGCTTATGCACCGGGAACTATTTTGCCTGATACAACTTTCTATGATGAGAATAATGAAAGAGGTAAAGAATTATTGGCTATTTGGCGTGCCAATCAAGAAAAACTTTTGCCTTTATTTGGTTTTTCAAAAGAAGATGTTAAAGATATATTAGATAAAATAATTGCTCTTGATAACAAATTAGCTAAGTACGTTTTATCAAGCGAAGAGTCATCAGAATATGCTAAATTATACCATCCTTATGAATGGTCAGAATTTACAAAATTAGTGCCTGAGTTGCCACTTGATGACTTTTTCAAAGAAATTTTAGGGCAAATCCCAGATAAGATTATTGTCCCTGAGAAACGTTTTTGGACGGAATTTGCCAATGAATTTTACTCAAAAGATAATTGGGCTGCTTTAAAGGCTTCTTTCCTTTCATTAGCTGCACAACACTGGACATCATATTTAACAGATGAGATTCGTATCTTATCTGGTGAATATCAGCGTGCGATTTCAGGAACCCCTCAAGCAATGGATAAGAAAAAAGCAGCTTTTTACCTTGCACAAGGACCATACAATCAAGCACTTGGTTTATGGTATGCGGGTGAGAAATTCTCCCCAGAAGCAAAAGCTGATGTTGAAAAAAAAGTAGCGACTATGATTCGTGTTTATAAGGATCGCTTAGAAAAAAATGATTGGTTACAAGAAGAGACACGCCAAAAAGCTATCACCAAACTAAATGTTATCACTTCACATATTGCCTATCCAGAAGAATTACCAGAAACTTATAATAGAAAGATTATTGATGATAGGATTAGTTTGATTGATAATGCACAAAAATTGGCTGAGATTTCGATTGCTTATTCTTGGAGCAAGTGGAATAAGCCGGTGAATCGTAAAGAATGGCACATGCCAGCACACATGGTCAATGCCTACTATGATCCACAACAAAACCAAATTGTCTTTCCTGCAGCTATTCTTCAAGCACCATTTTATTCACTAGAACAAAGTTCTTCTGCTAACTATGGTGGTATTGGTGCAGTGATAGCTCATGAAATTTCCCATGCTTTTGACACTAATGGTGCTTCCTTTGATGAAAATGGTAGCTTAAAAGATTGGTGGACAAAAGAAGATTATGAGGCCTTTAAAGAAAGAACAGATAAAGTAGTCGCTCAGTTTGATGGTCAAGAGTCGCATGGTGCCAAGGTTAATGGCAAATTAACCGTTTCTGAAAATGTAGCTGACTTAGGTGGTTTGGCTTGTGCTTTAGAAGCAGCCAAAAAAGAAGCAGACTTTTCAGCCAAAGACTATTTCATTAATTTCGCTAAAATTTGGCGTATGAAAGCGCGTGAAGAATACATGCAAATGATCGTGGCTATTGATGTTCACGCCCCAGGTCATCTTAGAACTAATATTCAAGTGGCTAATTTTAATGATTTCTTTACAACTTTTGATGTGAAAGAAACAGATAAAATGTGGCGTAAAAAAGAAGACCGTTTAACGATTTGGTAATAAAGGAGAAAAAAATGAAACGTGTATTATTAGTTGTCAATCCAAGCTCAGGAGGCGAAAAAGCTAAAGAATTTGAAGATATGGCTAAAGACAAGCTAGCTACCTATTTTGATGATGTTGTAGTGAAACACACCAAAAAAGGTGGTGATGCTAGAGATTTTGCTAAAGAAGCAGCTAAAGATCACTTCCATAGTGTTTTTGTTATGGGTGGTGATGGGACAGTTAATGAAGGTATTAGTGGTTTAGCAGAAGAAGACCACCGACCTTATTTTGGTTTTTTCCCATTAGGAACAGTTAATGATTTGGCTCGTGCCCTTAATATTCCACTTGATCCAAAAGAAGCTATCGATTCAATTGACTTTGACAATTTACATCCATTAGATATTGGTAAAATTAATGATTCCTATTTTATGAATGTTGTCGCTATTGGAACAATTCCAGAAGCTATCAATGATGTCGACTCAGAAGATAAGACTAAACTTGGTAAAATGGCTTATTTTGTATCAGGATTTAAAAGTTTACTAGAACATCAATCTTATAACTTTAAAGTGACAGTAGATGGTAAGGAAAAAGAGATTAAAAGTAGCACTTTATTAATAGGTTTAACCAATTCAATAGGTGGTTTTGAACAACTCTTGCCTGAGGCTGAAGTCAATGATGGTTTGTTACACTTTGTTTATTTAAAGGACTCTAATTTATTGGAAACCTTACAATCTGTCCCAAGTCTTTTATTTGGTGTAGACAATTCTAATCAACGTATTGGTTATGAAAAACTAAAAGAATTAAACATAACACTAGAAAAAACTGATGAACCATTAACAGTCAACGTTGATGGTGATGAAGGAGATGCTCTACCAGTAGCTATCAAGGTTTTACCTTCACACTTAAAAGTTTACAGACCTTAAAAGTAATTTATATTTCTGATGAAAATGCAGAAATTTTACCAGAAATTTTTAGCTTCATCTAGTTTTAATTAACTTTAAAAAACAAAAAACGCTCTATTGAGCGTTTTTTATTGTCTATGAAAATGAATGAAAATGTTTTGTAAGGCGGTAGACGGATTTGAACCGACGATCAAGCTTTTGCAGAGCCGTGCCTTACCACTTGGCTATACCGCCACAAGTAATTATTCTAACGCAAAAATAAGATTTCGTCAAGTAAAATCTTAGAAGATTTTTTGATAGAAAATATAAAACTAATGGTAATTCCCAATTAGCTTAACTATAAAGATTTTCTAGGAAATTTGTTTTCTAATACTTCTTTTGGTGAGTTGTTTATCCACTTTTTAATTCATATAATTTGTAGTTGAGAAAGATTTAAATAGGTTGACTAAAGGAAAAATGGGAAAATTGTTTTTCAAAAGTGGCGTTCACTATATGACAAGAAGGATTTAACAGACTTATAGTTACTATATTATAATTCAACATAACTGAGAAATCATTGCATTATTAATATGTTAGCTTAAAACTGTAGAATTTGTCAAACTACATATTCAAATGATCACTGCTACCTTACTAAAATCAATTTTTTATTCAAATAATTAGAACGTTTGTTAGCGTCAACTGATTGATGAGCTATTTTGGAGTGATAGTAAAATTGTATTCCATGATTCTTCAAATGCACCTTTAATGGATTGATTGTCTCTCTTAGAAAAATTTTAAATATTCTCAAATGTTTAAGAGTAATTTAGGATTTTCCTATGAAAATTAAAATAGAGATAAATGTCTTGTTAAATTTACACTTTTTTGATATTATAGTAGAGTCATTTATTATGACAAATACTCATTTTGAATGGATTGTTTTCTTGTTGCTCGTTAGAGTGAGATGGCAAGTTGAAATTCAAGAGAGGAAAAAACAAAAAAAGGAGAAATACTCATGGCAGTAATTTCAATGAAACAACTTCTTGAGGCTGGTGTTCACTTTGGTCATCAGACTCGTCGCTGGAACCCTAAGATGGCTAAGTACATCTTTACAGAACGTAACGGTATTCATGTTATTGACCTTCAACAAACCGTTAAATTAGCAGAACAAGCTTACGAATTTGTTCGTGATGCTGCAGCTAATGATGCTGTTATTTTGTTTGTAGGAACAAAAAAACAAGCAGCAGATGCTGTTAAAGAAGAAGCACTTCGTGCAGGTCAATACTACATTAATCATCGTTGGTTAGGTGGAACATTGACCAACTGGGGAACTATCCAAAAACGTATCAAACGTCTTAAAGAAATTAACAAAATGGAAGAAGATGGAACATTTGATGTTCTTCCTAAAAAAGAAGTGTCACTTCTTAACAAACAACGTGATCGCTTAGAAAAATTCTTGGGTGGTATCGCTGATATGCCTCGTATTCCAGATGTGATTTATGTTGTTGACCCTCATAAAGAGCAAATTGCTGTTAAAGAAGCTAAAAAATTAGGTATTCCAGTAGTTGCTATGGTTGATACAAATGCTGATCCAGATGATATTGATATCATTATACCAGCAAATGATGATGCTATTCGTGCTGTTAAACTTATTACTGGCAAATTAGCAGATGCTGTTATTGAAGGTCGTCAAGGAGAAGACTCAATGGAAGTTGTTGCTGATGAAATGGTAAGTGAAGAAGTCAATGAAGAAGCATCAGCTGAGTCAATTGAGAAACTTGTTGAAGTTGTTGAAGGTACAAATGAATAATCACTACTTTTGATGATAACGTCTATAAACGGGGCAGAAATAGCAAACCGCTCTGTCTCGTTTTTCATTAGAAATTAATATAACATGGAGGAAATTTATAATGGCAATTACTGCAGCTCAAGTAAAAGAATTACGTGAAAAAACTGGTGCTGGTGTTATGGATGCTAAAAAAGCATTAGTTGAAACTGATGGTGACATGGAAAAAGCAATTGAGTTTCTTCGTGAAAAAGGAATGGCTAAAGCTGCTAAAAAAGCAAGCCGTGTTGCTGCTGAAGGTTTAACTGGTATCTATGTTAACGGAAATGTTGCAGCATTGGTTGAAGTTAACTCTGAAACAGACTTTGTTGCTAAAAATGAGCAATTTGTTTCTCTTGTTAATGAGACAGCTCAAATCATTGGTGATAACAAGCCAGCTAACAATGAAGAAGCACTTAAATTAACCGTTGCTTCTGGTGAAACATTGGAAGAAGCTTATATTAAAGCAACAGCAACGATCGGTGAAAAAATTTCGTTCCGTCGCTTTGCACTTGTTGAAAAAGAAAATAGTCAAGTTTTTGGTGCTTACCAACATAATGGTGGTCGTATTGGTGTTATCACTGTTCTTGATGGTGAAGATGACAGTCTTGCTAAATCTGTAGCTATGCATGTTGCTGCGATGAAACCAACTGTTTTATCATATAAGGATCTTAGTGAAGAGTTTGTTCATGAT
Source organism: Streptococcus marimammalium DSM 18627 (assembly GCF_000380045.1). Classification (GTDB taxonomy): domain Bacteria; phylum Bacillota; class Bacilli; order Lactobacillales; family Streptococcaceae; genus Streptococcus; species Streptococcus marimammalium. The sequence continues at coordinate 115,743 of NZ_KB904358.1, read as the reverse complement.
GAATTAGCACAATTAAACCATAAGATTGAACTTGATAACGAAAGTCGTGCTATGGTTAATAAACCGGCTCTACCATTCCTTAAATATGGTTCAAAAGCACAATTAACTGATAGTGTTCTTGCTGAAGCAACAGAATCTATCAAAGAAGAACTTAAAGCTGAGGGTAAACCAGAAAAAATTTGGGATAAAATCATTCCAGGTAAGATAGATCGCTTCTTACTTGATAATACTCAAGTAGATCAACAATACACATTACTTGCTCAAGTTTATATTATGGATGATAGTAAAACTGTAGAACAATTTCTTGAATCTAAAAATGCAACTGTTGATACATTTACACGCTTTGAAGTGGGTGAGGGTATTGAAAAAGCAGCCAATGACTTTGAAAGTGAAGTTCAAGCAACAATGGCTGCGGCACTCAACAAGTAATATTACAAAAAAGGTGGGTTTCCCATCTTTTTTGTTTCAATCAATAGCTCTATCTTGTTTTTTGGTTTTCAAATATGAGTATTTTCGGTATAATAGTCAGAGATAGTCAAAGATGATAGAGAGGAGTTTGAGATGAGTTCGAAAAATATATCTGATATTATTGAAGAGTATATTAAACAGATATTAGCTCAATCTGGTATTGCAGAAATCAGACGTTCTAGTCTAGCTAATACCTTTCAAGTTGTTCCTAGTCAGATTAATTATGTGATTAAAACCCGATTCCCTGAAAGTAAGGGTTACATTGTTGAGAGTAAACGTGGAGGAGGAGGCTATATCAGAATTTGTAAGGTTCGCTATTCAGATAATCACCAGATGTTAAGAGAGTTGTCAGAAACAATTGGTGATCGTATAAGTGAGCAAATTTTTACAGATTTGATTCAAGTCTTATTTGATGAAAGAATTATTAGTGAGCGTGAAGGAAACTTGATACTAGCCACCTCGATGGATGATGTATTAGGAAATTTTGCTCCCCAAATTCGTGCTCGTATGCTTAAAAAAATTTTACAACAATTAGATAGAAAAGGACCTCATTTATGATTCAATATTCTCCTAAAATGCATGATGTTTTTAAACATGCACAGTATCAAGCAGCTAGATATGACAGTCTCTATTTAGAAAGCTGGCATATCTTATTGGCAATGATTTACGTACCCGATTCGATTGCAGGACACGTTTTTTTAGAGTTTGATAATCTTGTTCCAAAAAGAGCCTATGAAGAAGCCGCAAGATTAGCTGTTAATAAAATACCTAAAGAAAAAATTAAAGGGTTAGTTTTTTTTGAACAATCAAAAGCTTTAGCACATACACTAAGATTTGCTCAAGCTATTAGTCAAGTGACTGGTGATGAAGAGGTTGGGACAGAACATGTCTTATTTGCTATGTTGTTACATATTGATTTATTGTCAACTCGCATCTTAGAATTGGCTGGCTTTAAGATGAAAGATAGCGATGCCAAATTACGTCTTATCGATCTTCGTAAATCACTTGAACGTCATGCTGGTTTCTCAAAAGAAGATTTAAAAAATATTCAACATTTATTAAAACCACAAAAAAATAAAAATAGTCATTTTTCTGATTTAATGAAACCCCCATCATCAATTGGAGAATTATCAGAATTTACTAGAGATTTAACAGAAATGGCTCGTTTAGGTAATCTTGATCCTGTGATTGGACGTGAAAAAGAAATCACACGAATGGTTCAAATATTAAGCCGTAAAACTAAAAATAATCCTGTTTTGGTTGGTGATTCTGGTGTTGGTAAAACAGCTCTTGCTTATGGGCTTGCTCAGCGTATTGTAACAAGTGATGTGCCGTATGAAATTGCTGATATGAGAGTGTTAGAGCTTGACATGATGAGTGTCGTTGCGGGAACTCGATTTCGTGGTGATTTTGAAGAGCGGATGAATCAAATTATTGAAGATATTGAGGCTGATGGTCATATCATTCTTTTTATTGATGAACTTCATACCATTATGGGTTCAGGTAGTGGCATTGACAGCACACTTGACGCTGCAAATATCTTAAAACCAGCACTTGCCCGTGGCACCCTCAGAGCAGTAGGTGCAACTACTCAGGATGAATATCAAAAACATATTGAAAAAGATGCAGCTCTTTCTCGTCGATTTGCCAAAATTTTAGTAGATGAACCGAGTGTTCAGGATGCCTATCAGATTTTATTAGGTCTAAAGAAGAGTTATGAATTATATCATAATGTTGTTATTAGTGATATGGCTGTTAAAACAGCTGTTCAACTGGCTCATCGTTACCTAACGAATAAAAATTTACCTGATTCGGCCATTGATTTACTAGATGAGGCGAGTGCAACCGTACAATCTCTAGTTAAAAAAACAACCCCTGAAACCTTATCAAAAGCTGATAAAGCTTTAATGGCAGGGAAATTAAATCAGGTATCAAAATGGTTAGCTAAGGAAGATGAAAGTGAAAATCTAGACCCAGTTCCTGTTGATGAGGATCATATTAAGAAAACGCTTAGTCAACTCTCTGGAATACCAGTTACCAAACTCTCTCAGACAGACGCTCAGCGCTACCTCAATTTGGAAAAAGAATTGCATAAACGTGTTATCGGACAAGATGCGGCGGTATCAAGTATTAGTCGTGCCATTAGACGTAATCAATCTGGTATTAGAGTCGGTAAACGTCCGATTGGCTCTTTCATGTTTCTTGGACCGACAGGAGTTGGTAAAACAGAATTAGCCAAGGCCCTTGCTGAAATTCTATTTGATGATGAATCAGCCCTTATTCGTTTTGATATGAGTGAGTATATGGAAAAATTCTCAGCAAGTCGTTTAAATGGTGCACCTCCAGGCTATGTCGGTTATGATGAGGGTGGGGAATTGACTGAAAAAGTTCGTCATAAACCTTATTCAGTTCTTCTCTTTGACGAGGTAGAAAAAGCTCATCCTGACATCTTTAATGTTTTATTACAAGTTCTTGATGATGGTGTACTAACAGATAGTAGAGGTCGTAAGGTAGACTTTTCAAATACTATTATCATTATGACAAGTAATCTTGGTGCAACTGCCCTTCGTGATGATAAGACAGTTGGATTTGGTGCAAAAGATTATTCTAATGATTACGAAGCCATGCAAAAACGTATCATGGAAGAATTAAAGAGAGCTTATCGTCCAGAATTTATCAATCGTATTGATGAAAAGATTGTTTTTCATAGTTTAATGCCAGAGCATATGCGTGCAATTATTAAGATTATGATATCACCTCTCATAAAAGCTTTAGCAGAAAAAAATATTATTCTTAAATTCCAACCATCTGCTCTAGATTATTTAGCTAAAGAAGGTTATGATAGTGAAATGGGAGCAAGACCCCTACGTCGAACCCTTCAGGAAAAAGTTGAAGATCATTTATCAGAATTGATTTTATCGGGAGAATTAACCTCTGGTAATATTTTGAAAATTGGGATAAGAAAAAAACAGTTGTATTTTACAATTGTTCATCCAGATAACTAAAAACCCTTGAGAGCATTAAGCTCTCAAGGGTTTTTAGTCAGTTTAATAAATCAAGGGTTTTTAATTGCTTATCAACCATTTCAAAAATAGTTTGTAGATCTTTGGGATTCTCAATAAAATCAAACTCATCACCGCTAATTTTAATTTTTGGTGAGGCATTATAGTTTTCATACCATTCAGGGTATTCTCCGTGAACTTGTTTGTAATAATTGTACAATTCAGGATTCTCGGCAATTTGTTCAAAATCACGACCACGTTTTTTAATCCGCTCTAACATTTTTTCAAATGAGACATCAATATAAATGAGTAAATCTGGCCTCTTTTTAGGCATGCCTTCTAACTCTTCTAGCATATTTTCTAATAATTCTTTATAAATATTTAATTCAGTCTCTGTGACATTACCATTTTTATAATTAATTGTTAAAAATAACTCATCTTCAAAGATTGAACGATCTAAAATATTATTATCTGCTTTATAGGCTTCTTTGATAGATTTGAAGCGTTTGTTTAAGAAAAAAATTTGCAACAAAAAGGCATATTTTTTTGGATCTTTATAATAAAGATCTAAAACGGGATTATTGTCAACAGCTTCATAAAAGACTTCTGTTCCTAAATGTTCTCCAAGTGCAGCTGCGAGGGAGCTCTTCCCAGCTCCAATGGTTCCTGCTAATACAATCAACATACTTCTCCTAACTTTATATGACGTTATCATTTTATAAAAAATGCTTAATTTTCAATAAGGTAACAATTTATTTATAAGCTCATGCGAGCTTGAGTAAACAAATTTTCAATTTCTTCAATGGTTTCTGCTCTTGAGACAGCACCACGAATTTTGGCTGCGCCAGATGTTCCACGCAAGTAATGTGGGGCAAGCCCTCTAAATTCCCGAACAGCAATGTGCTCTCCCTTAAGAGAAGCAAGACGTGTTAAATGATCAAATGCAATATCTAATTTTCTTTTGAATGGTAAATCTGGTAGGATTTCACCTGTTTCAAAATAATGATTAATTTGAGTAAAAATATAAGGATTATTCATAGCTGTACGTCCAATCATGACAGCATCTGTTCCAATCTTATCAATCATATAAGCTGCATCTTGGACAGTCTTAATATCACCATTACCAATAAAAGGGATTTTAGTGACAGCTTTTGCTACTCTTTTTAAGGTTTCGTGGTCGCAATGACCAGTATACATTTGTTCTCTTGTTCTACCATGCATGGCTAATGCAGAAACACCAGCTGATTCAGCAGCTAAAGCATTTTCAACAGCTAGTGAACTATCAGCCCAGCCTGTTCTCATTTTTACAGTTAAAGGAATATTTAGAACAGATTTAACGGTTTTAATCACTGAATAAATTTTTTCAGGATCTTTTAACCATTTTGCCCCAGCTTCGTTTTTCACGACTTTATTAACTGGACAGCCCATATTGATATCAACAAGATCAGCCTTGGTATTTTCTTGAATGAATTCAGCAGCTCTTGCTAGACTGTCTCCATCACTACCAAACAACTGAATAGAAACAGGGTGTTCTTCCCCATCAATATGAAGCATGTGTAGTGTTTTTTCATTATTATACTGAATCCCTTTATCTGAGACCATTTCCATAACAACAAGTCCAGAACCAAATTCTTTAGCAATGGTTCTAAAAGCTGAGTTAGTCACACCAGCCATTGGGGCTAAAACAGTTCTGTGTGGAATGAAAACATCTCCAATCATAAAGGAGCTATTAAGATTTGTCATTGATTATCTTCTCCAACTCTTCTTCGTTAAAGGTATAGTTAGTGTTACAAAATTGGCAGACAATTTCAGCACCATGGTCTTCATCTTTCATTTCTTGTAATTCTTTTTTGCCAAGTGTAGCTAGAGCCTTTTGAAAACGTTCTTTAGAACAATCACATTGAAAGGATAGTTCGTCTTCTGATAATCGTTTAAAGGATTCATCCCCATAAATAGCTTTTAAAAGGGCTTCAATGTGATCTTTTGAAGACAAGAGACTAGATATGGCAGGCATTTCTTGAATACGTTTTTCATAGCGAGCAATTTCTTCTTCTGGAGCACCTGGTAAGACTTGTAGCATAAAACCACCAGCGACTTTTACCTGGTCATTCTCATCAAGAAGAACATTTAATCCAACAGCTGATGGCGTCTGTTCACTTTCTGTGAGATAATAAGTAAAATCTTCACCAATTTCTCCAGTGATTAGAGGAGTTGTTGATGTATAGGGTTTTCCAGTGCCATAATCAGTAATGACAACAAAAAGTCCATTTCCCATGAGTGGACCTACAATAATTTCCCCAGTTGCTGTTTTTTTGATATCAATTCCCTTGTTTTGGATATAACCTTTGACATGCCCTTTGGTATTAGCAACAGAAATCACATGGCCAAAAGAACTATCACCAATCACTTTGATTGTAATTTTACTGTCTCCTTTTTGATTGGCAGCTAATATTTGATTGGCAATCAAGGTTCGACCAAGAGCCACTGTAGAACTTGCTAAGGTTTGATGTTTTTCTTGAGCTTTTTTAACGGTTTGGGTACTATCTAGCACATAAGCACGAAAATAACCGGTAGCCGATATTGTCTTAATTAATTTATCCATAACCCATATTATATCATATTATTCTTCATTTTAGCAGCTAGTTATTCTTGAAAAAGTAATTTGCTTTTCCTATAAAAAAACAAGCCACAATGGTGACTTGTTTTTCAATAGTTGTTAGTTTTCTCCATTTTCAGGCTTATTGTCAACTTGTTCCTGTGTTAGTTTTCCTTCGTTCAAAAGAGCTTGAACAATTTTTTCATCACGTAGTTTTGCTGTGTCGTTAATTGTTTCGGCTGATTTGATGATAGCTGTTTCAAGTTGGGCACGCTGTTTTCTACCGTTATCAATAGCGGCAATAATCCCATTGTTTTGAGCCACCAAACTTTCTGCTAAACTGGTTACAGAAGCAATTGAAAGTGTTGGACTTTGAGCAGATTTCTCAAGCGCTGGAATAGCTTCTTTGCTGGTTTCAGCGAGCATTTGAAGGGCCGCATTATTAGCATTGATAATGGCATCTGCTGTTGCTCCTGATTTGACAGATTGTTGCAAGATACCTAACTGAGCGATAGATAATTTCATTGTTGGAATTGTGTTACGACGAAGCATGCCTAGTTTTTGACGCATATCAGATGAGACTTTGACGAGATTTCTCATTTGAGGTGTTGTTGCCCAAGCCACATAAAGACGACTCATATATTCAGTATGTTGTTGCTCCAAAGTGTTGATGACTTCCGTTATTCTTGCCAGTTCCTCAGATTTAACATGGTATTCAGGCGTTGTACTATCTAGTTTAGTAATTGTCTCTTGTAGTGTTTTAGCACGATTAGCACTTTCTTGTTGACTAGACTCGATAAAAGCAATAACACCAACAAGATTTTCAATCGACTTGGTATTATCTTCAATCAGTATTTCTGCTGAAACAATATTTCTTGCTAATACTTCTTCTTGCTTGACAATGGTTGCAGCCATACTGTTCATTTTTTGTTCAACATTTTGAGCATCAAAATAAAATTCTTGAAGGGTATTTCGGCCTTGTTTGAATAATTTTTGAATAAAATTTGGTTTTTTCTCTAATTCTGCTGGTGTCACATCCTTATATTTAACAATGAAACCATTGAGTTCACGGTTAGTGTTTTGTAAAAGGTCATCAACCTGAGGAATTTCTAATTTCTTCTGCTCAGACAAGATGTGATTAACGGTAGCATTGACCTCTTCAACAGCTGATTGCCCAAAGTCTAACAGAGCATTTTGATCAGTGATAAACCCATCAACTAATTGAGGAGTTCTTTCTTTAATAGCTTCTTGTTGGTCTTGACTTAATTTTTCTAAGAATGATATTTGCCCTGTTTTTTCTTTTACATCAAGAATAATATCTGTTGTTTTGTCAGTTTTAGCTAACTGATTATTGGCAATTTTATCAATATCAAAGTGAAATGTATCTGACATTATTATCTCCTTTAGTTCGTTTTGTTGTGTTGCATCATACGTAAACTAATTTCAAAATCTTTTAGCTCACTTTCATTGAGCTTACGAAGGGTTTCATCTAAATCTAAATCAAATTTTTCAATAGTTTTTTTAGCCTGAGCCAAACGTTCTTTTGCATTGTAATAATCTTTAGGATTAGCTTTGATTTTAAGGTAGCCAGATAAAATATCTTCAAAGCGTTTCATATTGCTTTCGTGGATGGCGATTAATTCTTCGTGATTATCAGCTTGTTTAATCTTCTCTAGAATAGATAGATTATCTTTTTGAATATTGTGGTAGCTTTCACTAAGCTCAGGTGCTAGCTTGAGGATGTGTCTATCCTTATCTGATGCTGAAATATCAGGTGATAGTCCAAGTTTTTCCAATTGTTCTTGAATATCTAGTCTAGTGGTATGAACTTTCTTAATAATTCTTTTATGAACAAGTGGTTCAATTTCTTTTTTCAAGCGATCGGCTTCATCATTAATATGAGTTAATTGTGGCATAATTTGTCTAGCCAAATCGATATAATCATCCCATTTTTCGTTTTCAAGATAGCCTTCTAGTTTTTTAAGTTTCTTATCAGTTAATTTGATATAAGCTTTTAATTCTTGAATATCAATACTATCACTAATTTTTTCTACTTTCTTATGCTGAACTGATGGTTTTTGACTTTTCTTCCACCATTGAAAGATTAAAAAACCAATACCTCCAGCAACAACAAATGGTATTGTTATTTGTATAAAATAAACTAATAAAATTAGAAAAATAATTTTCCCAAATAGACTTGACTTTCTCATAGATTATCCTTTGCCAATATTTGATAGTTGCTATTATTGTAACGCAATCTCACCGTTATGACAATGAAAAGCATGAAAAATGATCATGTTTTTTGTTAGAAAATAAAAGATTATGAAAAAAGAAGATTCCACAATTGTCTGTTGAAAAATACCCCATAATTTCATATAATAGTAGGGTGATACGCTTGTAGGTGAAACTCCTACCATTATTATCAAGAAAGGATTTAGCAGACGAATATGTCGTGCTAGGATTCATTATTATGACATCAGTAGTAGTAGTAGGTACCCAGTGGGGAGATGAAGGAAAAGGTAAAATTACAGACTTCTTATCATCAGATGCAGAAGTTATTGCACGTTATCAAGGTGGTGATAATGCTGGGCATACCATCGTTATTAATGGAAAAAAATTCAAACTCCATCTAATTCCATCAGGTATTTTCTTCCCTGAAAAAATTTCTGTAATTGGTAATGGTATGGTGGTTAATCCCAAATCATTGGTCAAAGAATTGAAATATCTTCATGAAGAAGGAGTGACAACAGACAATCTTCGGATTTCAGATAGAGCGCATGTGATTTTACCTTATCATATTAAGTTGGATCAACTACAAGAAACTTCTAAAGGAGTTAATAAGATTGGGACAACCAATAAGGGAATTGGACCTGCTTATATGGATAAGGCGGCGCGCGTGGGTATTCGTATTGCTGATTTACTTGATAAAGATATTTTTGCTGAGCGTCTTCGTATTAATCTTGAAGAAAAAAATCGTCTCTTTGAAAAAATGTATGAGTGTGAGTTATCATCGTTTGATGACATTTTTGAAGAGTATTATGCCTATGGACAACAAATCAAACAATATGTGACCGATACTTCTGTGATTTTAAATGATGCTCTTGATAAGGGCAAACGCGTTTTATTTGAAGGGGCTCAAGGTGTCATGCTTGATATCGATCAAGGAACCTATCCGTTTGTCACCTCTTCTAATCCAGTTGCTGGTGGAGTAACAATTGGTTCAGGTGTTGGCCCAAGTAAAATCAATAAAGTTGTTGGTGTTTGTAAGGCCTATACTAGTCGTGTAGGAGATGGACCGTTTCCAACAGAATTGTTTGATGCTACGGGAGATCGTATTCGTGAAATTGGTCATGAATATGGCACTACAACGGGTCGTCCCCGTCGTGTTGGTTGGTTTGACTCCGTTGTTATGAGACATAGTCGTCGTGTATCAGGGATTACCAATCTTTCATTAAATTCGATTGATGTCTTATCAGGACTTGATACCGTTAAGATTTGTGTAGCCTATGATTTAGATGGGGAACGTATTGATTACTATCCAGCTAGTCTTGACAAGTTGAAACGTTGTCAACCGATTTATGAAGAACTACCAGGCTGGTCAGAAGATATTACAAGTGTTAGACGTTTAGAGGATTTACCAGAAAATGCGAGAAACTATATCCGTCGCATTAGCGAATTAGTTGGTGTTCGTATTTCGACTTTCTCTGTTGGGCCAGATCGTGACCAAACTAATATTCTTGAGAGTGTTTGGGGAAGTATTTAAAGCGATTTAATGAAACCATCTCTAATTAAAGGAGATGGTTTTATTGAGCCTTCAAAAATAAGTGATATAATGTGATTATGACTATTTTTAAACAACTTAAATCTCTTTTTAAATTAAAGCCAATGGTAGATAACCCTTACCGTGTTGTAATAATTGGTTTTGCTATTTTTATCGTTTTAATGGTTGGCTATTTGAGAAACGATTTTTTAATTTCTAATTTTGCCTCATTAGGTTTATTTACCCTTTTTTATTATCAAAATCTTCCCATACCCTATTTACTTAGAAATCTTTGTATTATCGGTGGCTCTTTGTTACTGGTTTTTCTCTTGGGATTTTTTTCATCTTACTCTCCTTGGTTTTCACCTTTAGTCGTGGGCGTTATTGCTTTTATCAGTCGATTGTTAACCAGATTATTCAATGTTCGTAGGCCAGGAGGTATCTTTTTTGTCATGGTGGCAGCTATGGGAACAACCATTGTGGTTCCTGAGAAAAAATTGGGAGAAATTATCTTATTTTTTCTTTTAGGAATCATGATTAGCCTTGTTGGTGCTTTCATCATTAAAAAAACGGAAAGCAGAGTAGAAGTGACTATGCCTCACAATACTCTTAAAGAAAGATTTTTCAAAGATCCTTTGGCACTGGTTGATGCTATATTTTATAGTAGTGCCTTATTCATGTCTGTTTATCTGAGCCACGGTTTACATATAGGTAATCCTTACTGGGTGACGCTTGCCTGTGCCGCTATTTTACTGGCTGAAAACTTAGAAGCATTGAAACATCGACACTTACAATACTTAGCAGGCACTTTTGTTGGATTAATTGGGGCTAGTCTTTTATTGATACTCCCTTTATCTAGAGTACTTTTGATTATCTTGATTACCGTCTTTTACACCCTAGCACAATACTATGTTCCTAGAAATTATGCAGTTGCCAACATTTTTATCACGCCGATGGTTCTTTTACTATCTGTTACCAATAACATTGATTTATCGATTCATTTGTTTCAATCTCGTATTATTGGCGTTTTGTTAGGTAGTTTTATTGGTTTTGGAACGGCTTGGTTAATGTGGTTAATGCTTGATCATTACGTAATGGTTACTAAAAATAATAGTGAAATAAGTGACGAAGACTATCACCATTAATAAAAAACACAAAAGCCCAAATTCTTGGGCTTTTTGTATCTATTAAAAATTACGTTCTGAACGATTGTACCCATAGCGTTCGATGAAATCTTCTCTAAATTCTAGGAGATTGTCATTGACGATTGCCTCTCTGACTTGTTTCATCAAGTTGATGAGGAAGTAGAGGTTGTGGTAGCTTGTGAGACGAATGCCAAAAGTTTCATCTGCTTTTAAGAGATGACGCAGATAGGCGCGTGTGTAGTTTTGACAGGTATAGCAGTCACAGTTGTGATCAAGTGGGGTAAAGTCTTCGGCATACTGTGCGTTTTTAATGACAAGGCGACCTTCACTTGTCATGCAGGTCCCGTTTCTAGCAATACGAGTTGGAAGGACACAGTCAAACATATCAATCCCACGAATAACTCCATCAATCAGGCTATCAGGAGCCCCCACACCCATGAGGTATCGTGGTTTATTTTCGGGAAGTAGAGGAGTTGTAAAGTCAAGAACAGTATTCATCTCTTCATGTGTCTCTCCAACAGCTAATCCACCAATCGAGTAGCCAGAAAAATCCATGCTAACCAAATCATTTGCTGATTGACGGCGAAGATCTTCAAAGCCAGCCCCTTGAACAATACCAAATAAACCTTGGTCATGAGGACGACGGTGGGCTTTTAATCCACGTTCTGCCCAACGGCTGGTTCTTTCAATACTCTTTTTAACATAATCATAGGGTTGATAAAATTGCGGACACTCATCAAAACTCATCATGATGTCACTTCCTAGATTATTTTGAATACTGATGGCTTTTTCAGGTGATAAAAACATTTTTGCACCGTTGAGATGGTTTTTAAAGGTGACACCTTCTTCGGTGATGTTGCGGCTATCAGCTAAAGAATAAACTTGAAAACCACCACTATCTGTTAGAATAGGTTGATCCCAGTTCATGAATTGATGAAGTCCTCCTGCTTTAGCAATCAACTCATCCCCTGGACGGAGCCAAAGGTGGTAGGTGTTTGATAGGATAATCCCAGAACCCATTTCTTTTAGTTCTTCAGGGGATTGTGTTTTGACAGTGGCCTGCGTGCCAACAGGCATAAACATTGGTGTTGGAAAAGTACCATGAGGGGTGATAATTTCCCCAAGTCTTGCTCCTGTGTACTTTTCCTTTTTAATCAGACGATATTTGATTGGTTGTGTTGTCATATTTTCTCCTTTGCTTCTAGGAAAAACAGTCCTAGGCAGTTTAACCTATTTATTCTATCAAAATAAGTCTGATTTGTCATTTTTTCTTTAATGTCTAAAGGTCTTATAGATTTCCAAAGCGGTATTCTTAAGTCAACTATGCTATAATAAGCATATCTTTATAGAAGGATTTAGATATGAAATCATCAATCATTAAAAAGAAAGCTAGAACAATCCTCAAACGTTTGCCTGGCAAGTATCAATTATTCTTATTACCTGTTTTATCAACTCTATTTTATATGGGAATTACAGTATTTGAACAACTTACGCTAAGTGAGCAAACAAGAACAAGTTGGGGAGATAATTTATTTACGCTAGCTCTTAGTAGCCTGGTGACTTTTTTTGTACTTTCTACTCTTTTAACGTTACTTGATGTCATTCGAGGAAAACGCCAAAGTGTTCGTTTTTCTGATAGCCAACGCGCTTTTGAAACCAAATTATTTTTACCATTATTTGGTCTTGTGATGATGAAAAATCTGCTTTTATTTGTTTGGTTTTTTGCTTCTTCTATAGGTTATATTATGATTTTAACGAGTGGTATTAGTCTAACTAGTATTGTGCTAGTTCTATTATCACTTGTCATGTTTCTCATCACCCTTTATCGTTATTTCTTTGTTGAACTCTTGTTTTATGAGTACTATCAAAAAAATATCAAGATTAATCCTCTTGTATTACTAGCGACGAGTCGTCAATTTATGAAGGGGTATAAACGACAACTGTTTTTCCTTCACCTTAGTTTTTTTGGCTGGTATGTTTTAGTAGGGGTAACATTTGGTTTAGCTAGTTTTTACGTGATGCCCTACTTTTTAACAAGTAATACTATTTTTTATGAAAAAATGCTGCAAGAAAAAAGACAATTACAAAAGATATCTTTTCCAATTAAATTGATGTAAAAAAGGCTGTAGCCTTCTCACAAAGAGAAAGACTACAGTCTTTTTACATGTTAAAATAGTCAATTTTAATACATCGATTCATAACAATGTTATGACAATGATTGTCTCTTAAAATTTGCTCGGCTTCTTCATTTTCAAGACCCAGTTGAGCCCAGAAGATGCGAGCATCAGTGGTGATAAACTCTTTAGCCACTTCAGGTAAAAAGTCACTACGACGAAAGATATTGACAATATCTATTGCATCTGGGATATCTTTCAAGGAAGGATAGGTTAATTCCCCCAAGATTGTTTTTCCAGCTAGCCTTGGATTGACAGGAATAATCTTGTAACCAACTTTTTGCATTATCTCAGAAACTTGATAAGCAGGGCTTTCTTTTCGATTAGATAAACCAACAACAGCAATTGTTTTACTGTCTCTTAGATAATTAAAGATGGTTTCTTGGTCAGGATTTTGAAAGTGATAAGTCATTATAGTCTCCTTATTTGGCTTCATACCATGTTTTACCAGAATTGTCATCCACAATGAGTGGTACTTTTAATGCGAAAGCTGATTCCATAGTTTCTTTGACCAGTTGCCGGACACTCTTAAGTTCATTTTTAGGGACTTCTAAGACAATTTCATCATGGACTTGTAAAAGCATTTTAGCTTTAAAATTCCCTTTTTCAAGAGCTTTATCAAGCTTTATCATAGCAAGTTTTAAGATATCAGCAGCAGATCCTTGAATAGGTGAATTGATAGCTGTGCGCTCTGCAAAATTTCTAACATTAAAATTACGTGAATGGATATCAGGCAGCTCACGTCTACGATGAAAGAGTGTTTCGACATAACCCTTATTACGAGCATCTTTAACAATATTATCCATGTAGGCTTTAATGCCAGGATAACGTTCAAAATAGGTGTCAATATATTGTTTGGCTGCATTTCTTGTAATGCCAAGATTGTTTGAGAGGCCAAAGTCAGAAATACCATAAACAACTCCGAAGTTAACAGCCTTGGCATTTCGGCGGTCGTTTGCGCTAACCTCTTCTGGTTTTTCAATACCAAAGACTCTCATAGCTGTAGCTGTATGGATATCTGCTCCGTGATTAAAAGCGTCAATGAGATGCTCATCGTTAGATATGTGAGCAAGGACACGTAGTTCAATTTGCGAATAGTCAGAACTCAAAAGCACACTATCTTCTTGGTTAGCGGTGAAGGCTTTTCGAATTAATCTTCCTTGTTCTAAACGAACAGGAATATTTTGAAGGTTGGGATCAACACTTGATAAACGTCCCGTTTGTGTTAAATCTTGAAGATAAGAGGTATGAATTTTCCCATCAGCCAGTATATAATCTTGTAGACCAACTACATAAGTGTTTTGAAGTTTAGTGATTTGACGATAGTTTAAAATTTTAGCAACAATGGGTGCATTAGGTGCTAATTTTTCCAAGACATCAACGGCAGTAGAATAACCAGTTTTGGTTTTTTTAGTTGCCCAAAGCGGTAATTTCATCTTTTCAAACAAAATCTGACCCAACTGTTTTGGTGAGTTGATATTAAATTCTTCGCCAGCCATGTCATAGATGTCTTGGGTTAGGCGATTAATGGTTACATCATTTTCTGCTTGCATTTCTTGTAGGCTTGTTTTATCAACAGAAATCCCTTCAATTTCCATTTTCGCTAAGACATTGGCAAGAGGTATTTCCATCTCAAAAAGCAAGTCTAGTTGTTTATTTTTTGCCAATAATTCTGTCATAATTGGTTCAGTTTCTACCAAGGTACGAATTTTTTTGGCCAGATGGGTGAGCAATATTTCTTTATCTGGGATAGCACGTTTTGCCCCTTTGCCATAGACATCATTATCATCAGCTAGCGGGGTTTGACCATAGAGATGGGCGATGGTTGCTAGCTCATTATCATCAACTGTTGATAAAAGATACTTGGCTAGTCTACTATCAAAAGCACAAGCAGGCAAAGAGACATCTAAATGGTTAAGCAAGACTTTGCTTCGCTTGAAATCATAGGTTTTTATCGGTTGTGCCAAAGCTTGTTTAAAAAGATCTGATTGAAGGAGTTTGATATCAGAACTGGCATAAATCTTTTCTTTATTGCCCCAAGCAAAACCTATGATGTTTTCTGTATGGTAGTTGGGACGCAAGAGCTCAAAATAATAAAACTGGTCAGCACTAAACATCTCAGGTTGAAGCTCTGTTACCTCTGTGAAGGTCACGTCCACTTCTTTTTGTCCAGCACCAGATAGGCTAGCCTTCAATTGCTTAAAGCCCATATCATCATAAAATTGTGAGAGTTTTTCAATCTCAGGACCATGGTAAGTCAAATCATCAAGACCAATCGTTATAGGTGCAGTGATATCAATGGTTGCCAGTGTCTTTGAGAGAAAGGCTTGTTCTTTGTCAGCGATGAGGTTTTCTTTCATTTTAGAAGGCTTCATACTATCAATGTTTGCATAAATACCTTCTATACTTCCGTGTTCTAGGAGTAATTTAATCCCAGTCTTTTCACCAATTTTGGTAACACCTGGAATATTATCAGATTTATCACCCATGAGGGCTTTTAAATCGATGAATTGTGTCGGAGTAATTCCCATTTTTTTCATGAGATAATCAGGGGTGAATTCTTCAAATTCAGAGACCCCTTTTTTAGAAATTTCAACAACAGTATTGTCATCAGTTAGCTGGATGAGGTCTTTATCACCACTCACAATCGTGACATCATAAAAAATCTCTCCATTTTCGGCAAGCTTATCAAGAGTTCCTATGATATCATCAGCTTCATAGCGATCAAGTTCGTAGTGCTTGATTCCAAGTGCTGTCAGCATCTCTTTAATGAAGGGAAATTGTTCTTTAAACTCATCAGGCGTCTTAGCACGACCAGCTTTATAGTCTGAAAACATCTCAGTTCTAAAAGTTGTTTTACCGGCATCAAAAGCCACTAAAACATGAGTAGGTTTAACCCTTTTCATCATGTGATCAAGCATTAGATGAAAACCATAAATAGCATTAGTATGAAGACCAGTAGCATTTTTAAAGCGATCAATCTGATTGTATAAGGCAAAAAAGGCTCGAAAAGCGATGGATGAGCCATCAATTAACAGTAATTTATTCTTCTTTTTCATAGGTTTATTATATCATAAGAAGTCTCTTTAAAGTGTGTGGGAGGTGACAACTTGTTTTAAAAAAAATTAAGCTGTCAATTAGTCTGCTAATTAGCAGTAAGTTTGATATAATAAACACAGAAATAAAAGAGGAGAAAAGCATGAAAGTAACAACTCTTGGCTGTTGGGGAGCCTATCCTTATCAAGATGGTGGGACAACGAGCTATCTTATCACCGGTTCAGACGGTTTTCAACTGCTAATGGATGTGGGGAGTCGAGCCATCAATGAATTGGAAAAAGAAATTAGTCCATTAGCTTTAGATGCGGTAATTATCAGTCACTATCATCCAGATCACATCGCTGATTTAGGTGTCTTATTTCACTACCGCCTCTTGTATCCGAAAACACTTTGGCAGCCAAAACTTCTACCTGTCTATGGTCATGATGAAGATAAAAACGAATTTGCTAAACTTAGCTTTCCTGATGTGGCCAAGGGAATTGCCTATAATGTTTCTGGTGTTGAGATAATTGGTCCTTTTGAAATCACTTTTATCAAAACGGTTCATCCAGTGCCTTGTTATGCAATGAGAATTAAAGAAAGAACTACCGACCAAGTCCTTGTATTTACTGGAGATACTGGCTATTTTGATGGTTTGGCAGATTTCACTAAGGATGCCGATTTGTTTTTAGCAGATGTTTATTTATTTGAGGGGAATGAAAATCACTTTGCTCACTTGACCAGCAAAGAAGCAGGTCAAATCGCCAAAGAAGCTGAAGTGAAGAAACTAGTCTTGACGCATCTGCCACAATTTTCAAAAGACGGAAAACATGATGCTGATTATCTTGAAGCCCTAAGACAAGAATCTGCTAACCACTCAGGTGATATTCCGGTTGAATTGGCCTATCCTCATAAATCTTGGGATTTAGGAGAATTGTAATGTACACTCAAGCTGAAAAAGAATTCTTTATGTCAGAAGCCCTAAAAGAAGCCCATCGTTCGCTTGAAAAAGATGAGATTCCAATCGGTTGTGTTATTGTTAAAGCGGGTCAGATTATAGGACGAGGGCATAACGCGAGAGAAGAATGCAATCAAGCCATTATGCATGCAGAAATCATGGCCATTAACGAAGCCAACCAGTCAGAAGGCAATTGGCGTTTACTGGAAACCACTCTATTTGTGACGATTGAACCTTGTGTCATGTGTAGTGGAGCGATTAGTTTAGCAAGAATACCAGCTGTTATTTATGGTGCTAAAAATAGTAAGTTTGGTGCAGCAGGTAGCCTTTATGATATTTTAAGCGATCCACGTCTCAATCATCGTGTTGCTGTTGAAACAGGTATCCTTGAAAAAGAGTGTGCCCGAATCATGCAAGATTTTTTCCGAAAACGTCGTGAGAAAAACGTGACACTTGAAAATGATTCGATAGAAGACTAGTTGCAGAAATTTTAAATTCTGTTATAATAAACTATGGAGCAACAGTTTTGCGTGAAGTGGGTCAGGGGAGGAATCCAGCAGCCCTAAGCGATGTAAGCTGTGTGCTCTTTTTTTGTTCGTTTTTAAAACCCTATGAATCCTTGATTTCATAGGGTTTTTGTGACTATATTATATTTTAGGGCTTCTTTGGGGCAGAAAAAGGGGCAAAAAAATTAAAACTTTATTTGATTAGAGCCATTTCAACTCTTGATGAAGTTATTGAAAAAATAGATTTCTAAGAAACATAAAAGATTAGTAGGCTTGATAACGAAAAATACTAGTTATTGCTATCCAATTTGCCAAAAACTCTAGTAAAGTTACTAGAGTTTTTGTTTTTGAAAAATTAACCAACAAAAAAGTCTCCCAAAGGGAGACAATTTTTTAGCTTAATGTAATATTTGCTGCTTGAAGTCCGCGTGCGCCTTCTTCAATATCAAATGTTACTTTTTGGCCTTCATCCATAGTTTTAAAACCATCTGTTTGAATGGCTGAAAAATGTGCGAAAACATCGCCACTTTCTTCAGTGCTGATAAAACCGAAGCCTTTTTCAGCGTTAAACCATTTTACTGTACCTTGTGTCATTGAACATACTTCCTCTCTTATTATTTGTAAACTCTTGAGAAAAAATATGTTGCCACAAATATAACTCTTGAAACTCTACTCTCTTATATTAACATGAATGAGTGGCAATGTATACTAAAAAGCTTCAAATATTGAAAATAAAAACAAAAATCTCCAAAAAGGTTATAAAATTAAGCCTTTTGATCAATCAAATTCTTTCTTTTTTATCATTATCGTATCAAATTCAAGTTTTTCCATTAAAATCCTCCTATTTTATTTTTAAAAAGAAGATTATACTAAAGATAATAAAAGAAAGGAGACAGTATGGAAACAATTATTTTTTTAATTTCGGTTTTCTTAGCTGGAGTATTATCATTTTTCTCACCCTGTATTTTTCCACTACTTCCAGTTTATGTTGGTATTTTATTGGATTCAGACGATGAGCGAACCATCACTATTTTAGGGAGGAAGGTTTATTGGCACGGGCTCATTAAAACCCTCTCGTTCATTGCTGGGCTATCAACTATTTTTTTAATTCTTGGTTATGGAGCTGGATTTTTAGGAGCTGTTTTATATGCCGATTGGTTCCGTTATGTGCTAGGAACTATTGTTATCATTCTTGGTATTCATCAAATGGACATCATTACCATTAAAAAACTCCAAATGCAAAAAAGTATTACTTTTAATCCCAATAAAAAAAGAAATGATATTTATGGTGCTTTCTTACTAGGTATTACCTTTAGTTTTGGCTGGACACCTTGTGTTGGGCCGGTTCTTAGTTCGGTGTTAGCAATTGCTGCTTCTGGTGGAAGTGGTGCTGTTCAAGGTGGCTTTTTGATGCTTGCCTACACTTTAGGAATGGCTTTACCATTCTTGTTGATGGCATTAGCTTCAACAACTATGCTTAAGCATTTTAATCGTCTTAGACCTTATCTAAGCACTATGAAAAAAATTGGTGGTGCATTGATTATTTTAATGGGTATTCTATTAATGACTGGTCAATTAGGTGCACTTGCAGCATTTTTTGAATCATCTTTATAAATCTATAATAAAAGGAGAACACAATGAAAAAAATCACATTATTAACAACAGGTCTTGTTTGTTTAGGACTTCTAGGTGCTTGTTCAAACACTAACCAGGAAAATATGTCTAAAGAAACAAAAACAACTAGCAATATGGCTAAAAAAGATGAAATGGCTAAGGATTCAGACACTGATATGAAAGACTCAGAAATGAAGGCTTCAGATGACATGACAAAAATGAATGATGGCGAAATGGCTCCAGATTTCACTTTAACAGGTGTTGATGGCAAAACCTATCACCTCTCGGACTATAAGGGTAAAAAAGTCTATCTCAAATTCTGGGCATCATGGTGTTCTATTTGTTTAGCAACTTTAGAAGATACCGTTGACCTTTCTGAGATGGCTTCTGATGATTATGTTATCTTATCGGTTGTAGCCCCAACTCATAATGGTGAAAAAACGCAAAGTGAGTTTAAGAAATGGTATCAAGGATTGGGTTATGATCAATTACCAGTATTATTAGATAATGACGGTGAGTTACTAAAAGCTTACGGTATTCGCTCCTATCCAACATCAGCTTTTATTGGAAGTGATGGTGTTTTAGCCAAAACACATATCGGATTTATGGAAAAAAATGAGATTGAAAAAACATTAAAAGAAATAAAGTAATGGTATAATGATAAGGAGGACAATATGGATAATAAATTTAAAATCATTCTAATGGTTGTGAGTGGTCTCATACTGCTAGGTTTAGTGATTTGGTTTTTCGGGAAAAATCAGATGACGACGCAATCCTCAATTGAGAATATTAAAAATACTGTTGTTAATCATTCTGATAATGATGCTACTAAAAAAAAGGAAGGTAAGAAAATGACAGCAATAAATCAAAAAGATATATATTTAGCAGGTGGATGTTTCTGGGGTGTCGAAGAGTACTTTTCACGCGTTGATGGTGTGCTTGATGCTACTTCTGGCTATGCCAATGGTAAAAGTGATATAACACAATATGAGTTAATCTCCCAAACGGGACACGCAGAAACAGTACATGTGACTTATGATGCAGATAAGATTTCTCTAAAGGAAATCTTACTTCATTTTTTTAGGATTATTGACCCAACTAGTCTCAATAAACAAGGGAATGACCGAGGGACGCAATATCGTACCGGCATCTACTATACTGATGCTTCAGATGTTCAAGTCATCGATCAAGTCTTTGAGCAACAAGGTCAAAAATATGACAAACCAATTGTCGTTGAAAAAGAGCCTTTAAAACATTATGTTCTAGCTGAAGAGCATCACCAAGATTATCTAAAGAAAAATCCAGGTGGTTACTGTCATATCAATGTTAACCAAGCCTCTTATCCTGTCATTGATGATAGTCAATATCAAAAACCTAGTGATGCTGAATTAAAAGAAAAACTCACTCCAGAAGAATACGATGTGACACAAAAAAATGCAACAGAAAGAGCCTTTTCAAATCGTTACTGGGATAATTTTGAGTCGGGCATTTATGTCGACATTGCTACCGGAGAACCTCTCTTTTCCTCTAAAGATAAATTTGAATCAGGTTGTGGTTGGCCAAGCTTTAGTCGTCCAATTAGTCCTGATGTGGTTGACTATGAAAAAGATACCAGTTTTAATATGGAACGAATTGAAGCACGTAGTCGAGTAGGAGACTCTCATTTAGGACATGTTTTTACTGACGGTCCAAAAGAAGCGGGTGGTCTTAGATATTGTATCAATAGCTTATCTGTCAAATTTATTCCAAAAACTGAAATGGAAAGTCAAGGTTATGGACATCTCCTTGAGTATGTTGATTGATAGGTAAGGAGTCTGATGTGTATTCATTATTAATTGTTGAAGATGAACCTTTAGTAAGACGTGGGATTCGTTCTTTAGTTGATTTTGAAAAACTATCTATTACTTGTGTTGATGAGGCACAAAATGGTCAAGAAGCCTGGCAACTTTTTGAAGAGAAGCACTATGATATTATCCTAACAGATATTAATATGCCTCTTATGAACGGGATTCAATTGGCTCGACTCATCAAAGAAAAATTACCTCAAACTCACATCGTCTTTCTAACAGGCTATGATGATTTTGATTATGCTTTATCTGCCTTAAAACTCGGAGCTGATGATTACCTCTTAAAACCCTTCTCAAAAAAAGATGTCCTTCAGATTCTCCATCAAATTATTCCAAAGATAGAACAGGCTAAAAAAAAGACGCAATTGGAAAGTCTTATGGAAAAATCACCACAGTCAGAAATTGAGCAATTGATTCAAAACCAACTATCGGATGTGAATTTGTCTCTTAAATCTTTAGCTAACCAACTGTCTTTTAGTCCAAATTATCTAAGTGTTTTAATCAAAAAAGAATTGGGGATGAGTTTTCAAGACTATTTGATTCAAGAACGCTTAAAAAAGGCAAAACGCCTCTTATTGACAACCAATTTAAAAGTTTATGAAATTGCAGAGCAAGTAGGATTTGAGGATATGAACTACTTTTCACAACGTTTCAAGCAGGTTGTTGGTGTGACTCCACGTCAATTTAAAAAAGGAGAACAGTAATGAAACGCTACCCACTATTAGCCCAATTAGTGATTTATGTTTTTATTATTGTTTTTGTCTTGCTTGTCACCGTAGGTGGTTTATACTACCAAACCAGTTCATCAGCTATTCGTCAAACAACAGAACAAAATACCAGAGATACCCTTAATCAAGGGCAACAATTTATTAGTACCTATCTTCAAAAATTACAACAGACTACTAATAGTTTGGTAACCAATAAAGAGTTAAAAGATTATGCCTTAGAAGCTGATAGTCGTAAAAAATCAGACCTCAATCAACTCTTTCAGGCTATTCTAGAGACAGATAAGGATTTTGTGTCAATTATCTTTGTTGGCAAAAATGGTGATACCATTTCAACTAATGAAGACCTAGTGATGACAACTTCTGATGACATGATGAGAGAATCTTGGTATCAAGAAGCTATTCATCAAAATGGAATGCCAGTTCTTATGCCGTTTAGAAAAATGTCCGATGTTTCAAACGAAGAATGGGTGATTTCAATCACTCAGGAAGTTGTTGATGATAAGGGAGAAAATTTAGGTGTTTTAAGATTAGATACAGGTTATGAGACTCTAGAGACCTATTTAGATCAATTAAAATTAGGTTCTAGTGGCTTCACTTTCATTATTGATGACCAAAAAGAGTTCATTTACCATCCTCAAAAAAGTGTCTATTCCTCAAAAAAAAAGATGGCTGAAATGACTCCTTTTATCACACAAAAAGATGGTTATACTGGAAATGGTAACTATTTTGTTTATCAGTTGCCAGTTTCTGATAGTCAGTGGACATTAATCGGAGTTGCTTCACTTGATTCCTTGCAAATGATTCAAAAGCAAATTCTCTTGTCATTTGTTGGGATTGGTTTACTAACAGTTATCATTAGTGGTTTTGCCATGTGGTTTATCTTAAAATTATGGTTGCAGCCGATTCGTGATTTACAAGCCATCATTTTAGAAATTGGTCAAGGCAATGCCCATCTAAGAGCTGCTGAAAAAGGTTCTCCTGAGTTAGTGCAGTTGTCTCATCAATTTAATAATATGCTAGATAGAATTGATAGTTTGATGACGGCTATTAAGGAAAAAGAACAAGATATCAGACGTTTTGAATTAGAAGCGTTAGCCAGTCAAATCAACCCTCACTTTCTTTATAATACGCTTGATACAATTGTTTGGATGGCAGAGTTTAATGACAGTGAAAAGGTTGTTGAAATCACCAAATCATTAGCCAAATATTTTAGATTAGCCTTAAACAAAGGCAATGAGAAAATTGCTTTGAGAGATGAGTTAGAGCATGTGAGGCAATATCTTTTTATCCAACAACAGCGTTATGGTGATAAACTGTCTTATGAGATTTCTTCGGTAGAAACTTATAGCGATTATCAGTTACCAAAACTGATTTTGCAACCACTCGTTGAAAATGCGATTTATCATGGCATTAAAGAAGTTGATCGTTCTGGGCTTATTAAGATTTCAGTGACTGAAACAGAAAATCATCTAGTCGTTAGCGTCTATGACAATGGTAAGGGGATGATTACAACTGCCCCATCGTCTGAGAGTAGTCAAACCAAACTAAGCCGTGGTGGCGTTGGCTTAAAAAATGTTGACCAACGTTTAAGATTGCAATTTGGTAAGGAATATCACATGGAGGTAGATTCAAAAGAAAATGAATATACAAAAGTTAGCCTCTATTTTCCAAAATATCACTTGATAAATGAAACAAAATAAACCTTCTGATTAATCAGAAGGTTTTTCAATAGTGGCCAATCATTAGAAAATAATTTTTCCTAACTTTAGTATACAATTCCATTGTACTATTAAGGTAGAACAAATATATCAGTCTTAAGACTGATTTTCCTCTAGTAGTTTAATCTCAAAGTAAAATTAATTTTGTATTAAAAGGAGTTTAGACTTGTTTTATAAGAAAGTTATGTTGTTAAAAGAATACATAATATTTGAAGAAGAGAGGTAGTCATGCTATAATATTCTTAAATAATAATTATTTTTCTAGAAAAATATGATTATTTAAATAAAAAAAAGAGGTGACAATTATGTCTAAAGAAAAATTAGAAGGTCTTTTTGAGCAAGCAAAAGGCTCTACAAAAGAATGCATTGGTAATTTAACTGGTGATAAAAAAACAGAAGTTGAAGGAGCTGTTGAAAAAGTAGCTGGAAAAGCTAAAGAAGTAGCTGCAGACGTTGCTGACAAAGCAAAAGATTTAGCAACAGACGCTAAAGATGCTGTAGAAGGCGTTATTGATGGTTTGAAAAAATAATTAGTTAATTAAAAAAGAGAGAGGTCTTCCTCTCTCTTTTTTATATGATAATAAATATAAGACTTTACCTGTCCCTTTGGGACAATGTTATCCTTTAAATAAAGTAGGTGGTGAATCATGTTGAGAAATGAGATTCAAAATAAAACCGGTTTAACGAGAAAAAAGAGTAACGTTTATAGGTTTATTTTTGATTCTTTATTAGCTTTAGGTAGGTTACGATTATGTTTAACAATGACAGAAGGAAGAATATCAAAACCACTCCTCTATTTTCAGGGATAATATTTTTATATATAAAAATATAAATCATGATTTGAAAAGTAATCGTAAAAATGAATGACTCTATTATTTTTTTTCTCATAAAACTTCCCTCTTTATTTTCTTTACTTTGTTTTTGGATAAATATTTGTTAACCGCTTACAACCATGCTATAATATTCTTATCAAAAAATCAAATCTTAGGAGGAACGCTTTATGAGAAAATTTAAGGCAGCTGCTGTTTTATTGTTGTCTTCTTTGCTGTTGCCACAGATTATTGCGCCAGTAAGTGCTTATGCATTGTCTAACGACATTTCGAACACCATTGAATCTGTTGCTCCTTATGATTCTAGAATATCCGACATAACAGTGGAAGCTGTTAATGATACAACTGTGAAAATTGTCAATGCGGATGGCACAATTGACATCATGGAAAGAAGGAATGATGGAGTTTACCTGAACGGTTCATTCTACATGCCTTTATTAGATACTCCATCTTCTAATGGTGTTGCATTTCGTTCTACACCTACTCTGAATAAATGGTATTATGTGGGAACATCTCAAGGTACAGCAGAGGGGCTGCTAATTCTAATAATTTAGTTAATTCTGTAATTGGTTTGCTTTTAGGATTTGGTTGGGAGCCTGCTGGCATTGCTTATAGTATAGGATCTATCTTAATATCTATGATTGCTCCAAGTGCTCCTGGTGCATACTACAAAACAACATTGTACGTACACCCTCAGAACAGACAGCTTAAGACTGTAACAAGTTACTACAAAAATGCAAATTACACAGGTTACGTGAAAAGAGTTACACGATATTCTAATTTCTAATTAAATAAACTGGCTTGATAATCTTTCATTTCTTGCTTGTAAATATCAGCTGTTGTCGGTGGTCTATTATCGATAATCTGCATTTCATATCCGACAACCTTCCGCCCATTCTTTATGGTGTTCAGGAAGATTTCTGCTCCAATTTTCTTCTCAAGCTCTTCAGCGCCAACTGTCAAACAATTTCTTTTGAAAATTGCCGGAGGGATTCTCTTTTCAGAGCCTAGAAACCAATCTTGCCATTCGTCTAAATCCTCACGTACTTTTTTGTCATAAATGAAGTTGAAACCCCTTGATATCACTGACTTTTCCTCCTCCCTAAAGTAATATAAAGTATATATAAAAGTATCTTACTCCTAAAAAAAGCTAAAAAAAATATTAACTCTTGAAAAATTGACAAAAAAATAAGGGGTATGAGATAATAATAGTGCTTAAAAATTCGGTAAACATACGCATTATAATCACCTCCCACTTGCTCAGTATAGTGATTGCGACTGTCGTAGTAGCCCCCTTTTTTGCCCAAAAAAAGACCCTCTCGGGTCAATCTCATTTTAAAATTTAGGGGGTCTTTACAACTTGAAGTTGAAGGCAGTCCCACACCCGAAACTTTAAAAGTTCCCTTTGAGCTATCCGTTTCCAGTCGCCCGACAAAAATGAGATACACACCACCGACCGCATTCGCTGAGGTGCCTCACATAGATTATACCACATATTTTCTCTTATACGCCACTAGAACCCCTTAAAAAGCTCATATTTGCGTTTTAAAAAGCTTTTAATTTGGTATTAGACATTAAAAAAAAACGCCCTAAAATCGATTTTAGGGCGTTTTAGAGATAGTTCTTTATTTTTTTAATAATGTAACCTCTCTCTAAAATTTGTAAACCATTACCCCCACATACGTTTAAGGAGGGTTTACTTCGTAGATTGTAAAAATCTTACTACGGATTCTAATAGGGGTCGTAGTAGCCTCACCCTCATTAAGTCAATTTTTTGTTCTTAATAAACCAACATTTCTACATCCATAACGAGCGAAACCTTAAAGCTCAAGTTTTTTCGAGTGCGTATATGTATTAAATACATATACGCACTCACAACAAATTATTTTTTAAGTAAAATTTCCAAATTTTGACACGTGCTTTAGCACGTGATACAATATAGTTACGAATACGTACCGTATAGATACACCAAATCCCTAAGGATTGACAGTTCCCTAGGGCTTTTTTTACGTTCTTTGAAAATTAACGGGTGTTTTTAGGTTAGCTTTAGTCTTTGCCCTTGCTATCTGACCACTTACAAATGTAATATGCCGTTACATTTGCCAAAATAGCAAGTAAGACGTCGAATACGTACCGCATAGCTTTCAACTCCTTTCGCTTTGCTAGCAGAAAGTCGACTAAAGCATTTGTTATTATAGCATGCCAGCTTTCTTTATTCCAATTTCCTCTTGACCACAAGTAACCAATGACTGACGTCCTTTGTCATTGCTTATGGTCAAGAGTTTTCTCGGAATAAATCGCTCAGTAGTTCTCTAAAGCAAAAAACACCCTAGAACACTTTTTATATCCAAGCTTATCGTGTAACATAATAAAGCTAGTCTCTATTTCGAATAGCTGAGCGATAGCGTGAGTAAACGATAAGATTTAAATCAATTATTTTTGATAGAAAAGGTTCACTTACTTTTTGAATATCATCTTTACAAAATAATAAAATCACTAATGATTACTTTAGGGCGCCTTAATATTAGCACTGTTCTCTAAAAGGCTATTTTTTTAGCTAAAGCTATGATAAAATGAATATATTAGAAGGATAATAATTTTACTATCCATTCGTAAGATATTGCAATGATTGACAAGGAGAAAAAGGATGAAAGCAATTGTTACAGTTATTGGTAAGGATAGGACTGGTATTGTGGCTAAAGTAGCTACTAAGATAGCTGACCTAGATTTAAATATTGATGATATTTCACAAACTGTCTTAGATGAATTTTTTACAATGATGATGGTGGTGTCAAGTCCCCATCAATTGGATTTTGATCGATTGCGTCGTGAATTGAGTGAGTATGGGAAAGAAATTAATGTTTCTATTAAAATCCAAAGTACCACAATTTTTGAATCAATGCATCGTTTATAAGAGTTAAGGGGATAAGTATGGATTTAAGGCAAGTTTTAGAAACAATTGAAATGATTGATGAGCAAAACTTTGATATCAGAACCATCACAATGGGGATTTCGTTGTTAGATTGTATTGATTCTGATATCAATAAGGCCGCTGAAAAGATTTACCAAAAAATTGTTAACAAAGCTGGTAAATTAGTAGCAATTGGAGAAGAGATTTCAAATGAATTAGGTATTCCAATTGTCAATAAGCGTGTTAGTGTGACCCCGATAGCCATTATTGGTGCTGCTACTGATAGTGAAGACTATCTTCCTTTAGCTCATGCGCTAGATAGAGCAGCAGAGGCTATTGGTATTGATTTTATTGGTGGTTTTTCGGCTTTAGTTCAAAAGGGTTATCAAAAAGGTGACAAAATTCTTATCAACTCTATTCCTAGAGCTTTAGCCGATACAAATAAAGTTTGTGCATCTGTTAATATTGGTAGTAGCAAATCAGGAATTAATATGACAGCTGTTAGTGATATGGGGCGTATCATTAAAGAAACAGCTCAATTATCTGATTTGGGAGCAGCCAAATTGGTTGTTTTTGCTAACGCTGTAGAAGATAATCCTTTTATGGCAGGAGCATTCCATGGCGTTGGTGAGGCTGATGTTGTGATTAATGTTGGTGTCTCAGGCCCTGGGGTTGTCAAACGTGCTTTAGAAAAGGTTAGAGGTGAAAGCTTTGATGTTGTCGCTGAAACTGTTAAAAAGACGGCTTTTAAAATCACAAGAATCGGTCAATTAGTTGGTCAAATGGCAAGTGAACGTCTGGGAGTTAAATTTGGTATTGTTGATCTTAGCTTAGCCCCAACACCTAAAATAGGGGATTCAGTGGCAAGAGTTCTTGAGGAAATGGGACTTGAAGCTGTAGGGACACATGGTACAACAGCAGCCCTAGCTCTTTTAAATGATCAGGTGAAAAAAGGTGGTGTCATGGCTTGTAACCAAGTTGGTGGCCTATCAGGTGCCTTTATTCCCGTTTCAGAGGATGAAGGGATGATAGAAGCTGTTAAAAGTGGTTCTTTAAATCTTGAAAAATTAGAAGCTATGACAGCGATTTGTTCAGTTGGTCTTGATATGGTTGCTATTCCTGAAGATACTCCTTATGAGACAATTGCAGCTATGATTGCTGATGAAGCCGCTATTGGGGTTATTAATCACAAAACAACAGCGGTGCGTATTATTCCAAAGGGTAAAGAAGGTGACATGATTACTTTTGGTGGTTTACTTGGTTCAGCGCCTGTTATGAAAGTTAATCACTACTCTAGTGCTACATTTATTCAAAGAGGCGGACAAATCCCTGCTCCTATTCATAGTTTTAAAAATTAAGATATAAAAGATTGGGAGCTAGATCCAATCTTTTATGTCCTTTTTATTTTTGATATAATATAGAAGAAAATAAGATGAGAGGTAGGACAATGGGAAAAATAAATTTGTATATTGCTCGTCATGGCAAAACAATGTTTAACACTTTAGGAAGAGCCCAAGGTTGGAGTGATACTCCACTCACTGAAACTGGGATAGAAGGGATAAGAGAACTTGGAGCTGGTTTAAAAGCTTCTGGTATCTCTTTTAAAGAGGCTTTTTCAAGTGATAGTGGTAGGACTTTAGAGACCATGTCAATCATTTTGGAAGAATTAGATCAAAAATTTCTTCCATATACTCGCGATAAAAGGATTCGAGAATGGTGCTTTGGTAGCTTAGATGGTGCCTATGATGGTGAGTTGTTTTATGGAATTTTACCTCGAACAGATGCTTTTAAAGATGGCCGTTCTCTAAAAGATATTTCTTATGAAGAGCTGGCTCAAAGTATTGTTGAAGTAGACACAGCCAACTGGGCAGAGCCATGGGAAATATTAAGCAAGCGTATTATTGATGGTTTTACAGCTATCGCTAAAAAATTAGAAAAACAAGGTGGTGGTAACGCTATTGTTGTATGTCATGGTTTAACCATAGGTACTTTGCTTTGGTTAATCGATCATCAACAAGAAAAAACAGAAATTGATAATGGTAGTATAACTGTAGTTAGTTATGAAAATGATCGATTTACGATAGAAAAAGTTGCCGATATGTGTTACCGTCATAAAGGAAAGGAGTTGAGAGCAAAAAATGGAAAAGAGACGTCATAGAAAAGCACAAAAAAAATCTCCTCTAGGCTTAATAGTTGTTATTTTTGTTATCATAGTAGTTTTTGTTGGTCTTTATTTTACTTTCTTTTGGAAACAAACAAAATCAGTAGACAAAACAACGTCAAAAGATAGAGTGACCCAACAAGATACAGCTAAAACAGAAAAATCAGAAGCAACCAATCAAGAAAAAACAACAAGTCTTCCTAACGTTTCAGCAGATGATTGGGAATTGATACTAGTGAATCGTGATAATATTACACCTGAGTTAAATCCACAATTGGAAGAAGTAGAAGGTATTTTAGTTGATGCACGAATTGCTGAAAATGTTCGAGAGTTTTTAGCAACTGCAAAAACTATTGACCCAAATGAACATTTAATATCAGGCTATCGCAGCGTTGCATATCAAGAACAAATTTTCAACAGCTATGTTGAGCAGGAAATGGCTGAACGAAATATTAGTAGAGAAGAAGCCGAAAATTTTGCTAAAGAATATTCACAACCTGCTGGAGCTAGTGAGCATCAAACTGGTTTAGCTATTGATATGAGCACAGTCGATTTACTCAACCAAAGTGATCCAGAAGTTGTCTCACAAGTAGTTGCTTTGGCACCAGAATATGGCTTTGTTCTTCGTTTCAATGAAGAGAAAAAACCTTTTACTGGTATCGGTTATGAAGATTGGCATTTCAGATATGTGGGGGTAGAGTCTGCCAAATACATGGTAAAAAACAATCTCAGTTTGGAAGAATATGTAGAAAGGTTAAGAGGAAATAACTAATGAGAAGAAGATTCTCACGTTTTAGTATTCTTATCATGGTTAGCCTATTTTTTTTAGGCAGTGTATATATCATTTTTTCAAAGCCTAAAATAATATTTGCAGATAAAGAGACCATACCTACTATTAGTCGTGACCAATTCATTCAACAAATAGCGCCGACAATTGAAGAAGTTGCACAAGCCTATGGTATTAGGCCGTCAGTTGTCATAGCTCAAGCCATTATATCTTCAAATAATGGTTCTAGCTATTTAGCAAGAAATTATCATAATTTATTTAATACATTAGCAAAAAAAGACGAACCAACCATTAGATTATTTATCAATGAATATGATGGAAGTATTTGGAAGGAGAAACAAAAACCTTTCAAAGTTTATACTTCTTGGGAAGAGTCTGTTTATGATTATATGATGATTATTCAAGAAGATGATTTTTGGGGTGGAGATCTTTATTTGGCTTTACTTGACACAAAAGACTATCACAGTGCAGCAAAATTACTACAAGATATAGGTTTTAGTAGTGATCCACAGTATGCTACAAAAATTATTGACTTGATTGATGAAGAGGATTTGACACGATACGATATACAATAAATGACAATATAGAAAAAATCGATAATTTAGCACTCTTAATTAAAGAGTGCTAAAATTTTGTGCTTTTCTCTTGACAAGTTTTTAGAATAGCGTATAATGAGAGTATAGTTTAGCAGTCTATAAGTAAGAGTGCTAAAAATTGTTATTGACTAGTTTGGAAATTAATAGGGAGGGTTTATGATTACACCACGTCAAAATGATATTTTAAATCTCATTGTGGAATTGTTTACACAAACCCATGAGCCCGTTGGCTCTAAGACCTTACAAAAAACTATTTCTTCTAGTAGTGCCACCATTAGAAATGATATGGCGAAACTAGAGCAACTAGGATTACTTGAAAAAGCACATACTTCTAGTGGTCGCATGCCTAGTAAATCAGGTTTTCAATACTTTGTAGAACACTCCTTGCGTATTGATTGTCTAGATGAAAAAGATGTTTATCAAGTGGTGAAAGCTTTTGATTTTGAAGCTTTTAAACTTGAAGATATTCTTGAGAAGGCTTCTCAGATATTAGCGAAACTAACAGGTTATACGGGCATTGTTTTAGATGTTGTACCAACTAGACAATATTTAACCTCATTTGATATTGTTCAGTTAAGTAGTCATGATGCTCTTGCAATATTAACCCTAGATGGCTCAAAGCCAGTAACAGTTCAATTTGCCATTCCAAAAAATTTTTTAAAAAAAGATTTAGACACAATAAAGATGTTGGTTGAAACACGACTGGTTTCTAAAACAGTCCTAGATATCCATTATAATCTAAGAACAGAAATTCCTCAGGTCATTCAGAAATACTTTACTACAACCGACAACGTGCTTGATTTATTTGATTATATTTTTGAACAGCTATTTAAAGAATTGATTTTTATCTCAGGAAAGGTTGCATCACTGTCGTACGCTGATTTGACTACCTACCAATATTTGGATAATCCTCAATTAGTTTCCTTGGAAATTAGAAATAGTATGGCAGAAGAAGAGATGTTCAGTATTCGAGTGGCTGATAGTTTAGAAAAAGCATTAGCCAATGTTAGTATTATTAGTCAAAAGTTTTTAATCCCTTATCGAGGTTTTGCAACGATGAGTTTGATTGGTCCAATAGATATGGATTATAAAAAAATGTTTAGTATTATAACAATTGTTACTAAAGTCTTAGCTATTAAACTAGGAGATTATTATCGTTATCTTAATAGCAATCATTATGAAGTTAACTAAAGGAGGCAGGATATGTCAAAAAAAGAAGCAAAAGAAAAGCAACAAGAAGAGGAAGTAAAAAATACTGAAGAAGCCGTAGAGCAAGAAAAAACAGTCGAATCACAACCTCAAAAAACAGAATTAGAATTAGCTCAAGAAAAAGCAGAAGATTTTGAAAATAAATATTTGAGGGCTATGGCAGAAACACAAAACATTCAACGTCGTAGTAATGAAGAACGACAAAGTCTACAGCGTTATCGATCACAAGATTTAGCTAAAAAAATCCTACCAAGTCTTGATAATATTGAGCGTGCTCTCTTAGTTGAAGGGTTAACAGAGGATGTCAAAAAAGGAATTGAAATGGTTCAAGAAAGTCTTCTACAAGCACTCAAAGAAGAGGGGGTTGAAGTTGTTGCTACTGAAAACTTTGACCATAATCTTCACATGGCAGTACAAACTTTGCCAGCAGATGAAGATCACCCAGTAGATACTATTGCTGAAGTTTTCCAAAAAGGCTATAAACTTCATGATAGGTTATTAAGGCCAGCTATGGTTATTGTCTACAATTAAGTATAAACTACATAATAAAATAATAAATTACTGTGACCGAGATGTCATAAAACTAGTAATAAGAAAATAAAAAAAAGAGGTAACTTACATGTCTAAAATTATTGGTATTGACTTAGGAACAACCAACTCAGCAGTTGCTCTTCTTGAAGGATCAGAAAGTAAAATTATTGCTAATCCAGAAGGAAATCGCACAACACCATCAGTTGTTTCATTCAAAAATGGTGAAATCATTGTTGGTGATGCTGCAAAACGTCAAGCAGTGACTAATCCAGATACAATCATTTCTATAAAATCAAAAATGGGAACAAGTGAAAAAGTTTCTGCTAATGGTAAAGAATATACACCACAAGAAATTTCAGCAATGATTCTTCAATATCTTAAAGGATACGCTGAGGATTATCTTGGTGAAAAAGTAACTAAGGCAGTTATCACTGTACCTGCTTACTTTAATGATGCACAACGTCAAGCAACTAAAGATGCAGGTAAAATCGCAGGTTTAGAAGTAGAACGTATTGTTAACGAACCAACTGCAGCTGCTTTAGCTTATGGTCTTGATAAAACTGACCATGAAGAAAAAGTACTTGTCTTTGACCTTGGTGGTGGAACATTTGATGTTTCTATTCTTGAGCTTGGCGATGGTGTCTTTGATGTACTGGCAACATCAGGAGATAACAAACTTGGTGGGGATGACTTCGACCAAAAAATTATTGATCATCTTGTTGCAGAATTCAAAAAAGAAAATGGTATCGATCTTTCTAAGGACAAAATGGCTGTTCAGCGTTTGAAAGATGCAGCTGAAAAAGCTAAGAAGGATTTATCAGGCGTGACTTCAACGCAAATCAGTTTACCATTTATCACAGCAGGTGATGCTGGTCCTCTTCACTTAGAGATGACCTTAACACGTGCTAAATTTGACGAATTGACATTTGATCTTGTTGAACGTACTAAAGGTCCTGTTCGTCAAGCCCTTTCAGATGCTGGCCTTTCAGCAAGCGACATCAATGAAGTGATTTTAGTTGGTGGATCAACTCGTATCCCAGCAGTTGTTGAGGCGGTTCGTAAAGAAACTGGAAAAGAACCAAACAAATCAGTTAACCCTGATGAAGTGGTAGCCATGGGTGCGGCTATCCAAGGTGGTGTGATTACTGGTGATGTGAAAGATATCGTTCTTCTTGATGTGACACCGCTATCACTTGGTATTGAAACGATGGGTGGAGTCTTTACAAAATTAATTGATCGCAATACCACTATTCCAACATCTAAATCTCAAGTTTTCTCAACTGCAGCAGATAACCAACCAGCTGTTGATATCCACGTTCTTCAAGGGGAACGTCCGATGGCTGCTGATAACAAAACACTTGGTCGTTTTCAATTAACAGATATTCCAGCAGCACCACGTGGTATCCCACAAATTGAAGTAACGTTTGACATCGATAAAAACGGTATTGTTTCTGTTAAGGCTAAAGATCTTGGTACACAAAAAGAACAAACTATTGTTATCCAATCAAACAGTGGTTTAACAGATGAAGAAATTGAAAAAATGATGAAAGATGCAGAAGCTAATGCAGAAGCTGATGCTAAACGTAAAGAAGAAGTTGACCTTAAAAATGATGTGGACCAAACTATCTTTGCAACTGAAAAAACACTTAAAGAAACTGAAGGAAAAGGCTTTGATACAGAAAGAGATGCGACTCAATCAGCTCTTGATGAATTAAAAGCAGCTCAAGAATCAGGAAATCTTGAAGATATGAAAGCTAAGCTTGAAGCTCTAAATGAAAAAGCACAAGCTCTTGCAGTTAAAATGTATGAACAAGCGGCTGCAGCCCAGCAAGCACAAGCTAATGCAGAAAATACAGCTACTACAGAAAAAACTGATTCAGATGATGATGTCGTTGATGGTGAATTTACAGAAAAATAATTTCTGATTATAATTTAGGCGAGGCAAGAGCTTCGTCTAAATTTTTCAATAGTAAAGGATAAAAGATGAATAATACAGAATATTATGATCGATTGGGTGTTTCAAAAAATGCTTCCCAAGATGAAATCAAAAAAGCCTATCGTAAATTATCAAAAAAATATCATCCAGATATTAATAAAGAACCTGGTGCTGAAGAAAAATATAAGGAAGTTCAGGAAGCTTATGAAACTATAGGTGATGAACAAAAGAGAGCTAATTACGATCAATTTGGCTCTGCTGGTGCTAATGGTGGCTTTGGCTCTGGATTTGGTGGCTCTGGCTTTGGCGGTTTTGACAGTTCTGGTTTTGGTGGTTTTGAGGATATTTTTTCAAGTTTCTTTGGTGGGGGTGCTACTCGTAATCCTAATGCACCACGTCAAGGAGATGATTTACAGTATCGCGTTGATTTAAGCTTTGAAGAAGCTGTTTTTGGTGCCGAAAAAGAAGTTCGTTATAATCGAGAAGCAATCTGTCATACCTGTAGTGGTTCAGGTGCAAAGCCTGGAACTAGTCCAATAACCTGTCAAAAGTGTCATGGTTCAGGGGCTATTAATGTTGATACGCAAACACCACTGGGAATGATGCGACGTCAAGTAACTTGTGATGTCTGTCATGGTACAGGTAAAGAAATTAAAACTCCTTGTCAAACTTGTCATGGAACTGGACATGAGAAACAAGCCCATAAAGTTTCTGTGAAAGTTCCTGCTGGTGTTGAGACTGGTCAACAAATTCGTCTTCAAGGTCAAGGAGAAGCTGGTCTTAACGGTGGCCCATATGGCGATCTTTATATTGTTGTTAATGTTAAACCATCAAAACAATTTGAACGAGAAGGTTCAACAATTTACTACACACTAAATATTAATTTTGTTCAGGCAGCTTTAGGTGATACAGTTGAAATTCCAACAGTCCATGGCTTTGTTGACATGGCCATTCCTGCTGGCACACAGACTGGTAAAATTTTCCGTTTAAAAGGCAAAGGAGCACCAAGATTAAGAGGTGGTACTCAAGGAGACCAACATGTAACGGTTAATGTAGTAACACCTACCAAATTAAATGATGCTCAAAAACAAGCATTGAAAGATTTTGCTAAAGCAAGTGGTCAGGAAGTATATCCTAAGAAGAAAGGTCTTTTCGATAAAGTCAAAGATGTTTTTGAAGGAGAATAAAATAATAAAAAGTCTAGTTAAACTAGACTTTTTGAGTTTCTTTTAATATTAATTTGAGATTTGTTAAAAATTTTTAACTCAGTAAAACATAGTTGCTTATTTATAGTCATCTTGTTATAATCTTAAGCATGACAAGATATAAAGCAACCATAGCCTATGATGGCAGTCGATTTTCCGGCTTTCAAAGACAACCTCATCAAAGAACCATTCAAGAAGAAATTGAAAAAACTTTATTAAAAATAAATAGCGGGCAAAAAGTCCTTATTCAAGGAGCTGGTCGAACGGATGCAGGTGTTCATGCTTATGGTCAAGTCATTCATTTTGACCTCCCTAATCTTCGTGATCTTGAAAAACTACGTTTTGCACTTGATACTCAAACACCTGATGATATTGATGTCAAAAAAATAGAAGTTGTTTCTGATGATTTTCACTGCCGTTATCAAAAACACACCAAAACCTATGAATTTTTAGTCGATATTGGTCGACCAAAAAATCCAATGATGCGTCATTACGCTACTCATTTTCCCTACTCGATCGATTTTTCTTTAATAAAACAAGCTATTAAAGATTTAGAGGGAACACATGATTTCACAGGATTTACAGCAGCAGGAACCTCTATTGAAAATAAAGTACGGACAATCACAACTGCTAAAGTTAGTTATGATGAAGGTCGTCACTTTCTCACTTTTGTTTTCACAGGGAACGGCTTTTTATACAAGCAAGTGAGAAATATGGTTGGTACACTTCTGAAGATTGGTAATAAACGAATGCCTATCAATCAGATTCAAAAGATTATTGCTTCAAAAGATCGTCGCTTAGCAGGACCAACTGCTACACCAAATGGTCTTTACCTAAAGGAGATTAGTTATGAAGACTAATTATATTTTAACCATTGCTGGAAGTGATGTATTGAGTGGTGGAGGTTTGCAAGCTGATTTAGCCACTTTTCATCATTTTCATCTCTTTGGTTTTTTAGCACTAACCAGCATTGCTACTATTTCTGATTCTGGGTTTGAAATAACAGCGATTGATGAAACTGTTTTTCAAAAACAACTTGATAGTTTGAAAAATATATCATTTTCTGCTATAAAAATTGGTCTTTTACCCAATGAGGCGATTGCTAAAAAAACATTGGCTTTTCTAAAAATAAAGAAAGACACGCCTATTGTTTTAGACCCTGTCCTTGTTTTTAAAGAGAATAATGATGCTGAAGTATCAAGCATGCGTAAACTCCTCTTATCATTTTTCCCCTATATAACTATCATTACTCCCAATTTGAAAGAGGCTGAACTTTTATCTGATATTAGAATTACTACTTTTTCGGACATGAAAAAAGCAGCTAAACAATTACATGAAGCTGGTGCTAAAATGGTAGTTATTAAAGGTGGTTCGCGTTTCAATCAAAACGAAGCTATTGATCTTTTTTATGATGGGAAAGATTATGTTAAACTTAAAAAACCACTCCTATCCATGAATAATACAGGTGCTGGTTGTACATTCGCATCAACCTTATCAAGTTTCTTAGCCAAGGGAGAGAGCCCTCTTTTGGCAACACGAATCGCCAAAAACTTTGTCTACCAAGCAATTGCTAATGCTAATGAATATGGAGTTATACAACAAGATGAAAAAAACTAATTTATCACAATTAACAACACTTGCAATTATTACCTCACTTAGTATTATTCTAGGAATCTACATTCAAATTAAAACACCAACTGGATTTTTGACACTATTAGATGCTGGTATTTTTTTTACAGCCTTTTATTTTGGTAGTAAAGAAGGTGCCATTGTCGGTGGATTATCTGGTTTTCTTATTGACCTTATTTTAGGCTATCCAAACTGGATGTTTATTAGTTTGATTGCTCACGGCGGGCAAGGTTTTTTTGCTGGATGGACTGGACGAAAAAGAGTTTTTGGATTAATTTTTGCGACACTTACCATGGTACTTTGTTATTTTTTGGCTAGTATTGTGATGTATGGTTATGGTGCTGCTTTATCAGATATTTATGGTAATTTATTGCAAAATATGGTAGGAATGGCTGTTGGCTTCAGTGTTAGCCAAGCCTTAAAACGTCTTAAAAACTAAAAAACATTCGACTAACCACTAATAAAAAAGAGTAAGAGGTTAAAATGGATTTACACGAATTAAGAAAAGAAACTCAAAAAATAAGCCTTGATATCATTGAACGAAGTCAGATAGGAAGTGGCCAATTATTTGTTTTGGGTCTATCAAGTAGTGAAGTTTTAGGCAATCATATCGGAACAACTTCAAGCCTTGAAATTGGTGAGGTCGTTGTGAAAGAGCTTTTAGATACCTTATCAGAAAAAAAGATTTATTTAGCAGTACAGGGTTGTGAGCATATCAATCGTGCACTTGTTGTGGAACGCAAGTATGCTGAAAAACACAATCTTGAAATTGTCAGTGTCTTACCAACTCTTCATGCTGGTGGAAGTGGCCAAATGGCGGCTTTTAAATATATGAAGGATCCTGTTGAAGTGGAACACGTGGTTGCTTTTGCTGGTCTTGATATTGGAGATACAAGTATTGGTATGCATATTAAGCATGTTCAAGTACCTCTTCGACCAGTGATGAGAAAATTGGGTAAAGCCCATGTCACAGCTCTATCTAGCCGTCCAAAATTAATTGGAGGACAAAGAGCCCAGTATGCTAAAGACCCTATTCGTAAATTTTAAATAAGAAAAAGCCTAGATTTTAATCCAGGCTTTTTTAGTTCATAAATTTGTTGAAAAAAGTGGATATTGTTGTTTGAATCGTTTTACTGATGACGATTCAACTTATTGTTTGTGTAGCAAAGGTAATTCTCCTTCTTTAAAAACGCCTTCTTTTGTTAAAGCTTTTTGATAAAGCGTATAAAAAGTATATTTTATTGGTAGTTGAAAACCGCTTTTAGCAAAAATATCAATTCTAAAAACGAGTTGACCATTAGGTAAAGTTGTGACACCTAAAATTTCAGGCGCAGTAGTAATTTTTGGATAATGGGATGTCTCTTCATGATTGACTTGTTCTATGACACGTCTAAGCTCAGTAACATCTGTGCTAGGAAAGATAGGAATATCAATTCTTGCACGAATCGGATAACGCGAGAGATTACTAACAACAGTGATGTTGCGATTAGGGATAAAATGCATAGTCCCATCAAAATCTTTGATCTGAGTGGTTCTAATGCCTACTCTTGTAACTATACCATCAATATTTCCTAAAACAACATTTTCACCGACATCCAATTGACGCTCGCTAAGAATAAATATCCCATTGACAACGTCGGTTAGAAAACCTTGAGCTCCTAAGCCAATAGCTACTCCAGCAATTCCTGCACCAGCTAATAGCCCAGAGACAGGTATCCCAAGAATAACTAAGATGGAATAAATGAAAAAGAAGTAGAGAAGATAATTCAATAAGTTTTGAAAAAGTTTTAGCAAGGTTTCTCTTCTTTTGTCATCAACCTGTGATGCTAATAAGACTCGATTGAAAATGTGATGGATTGAAAATTGAAAAATCCATCTGCCAATATAAAAACAGATGATGAGAATGATTAAAGAAATACTTTTTGAAATGATATTTTCTATCAATTCACTAGTAAAAAATTGATTCCAATAATTTATAGATTGTGACATAATAACTCCTTTTCATCCTTATTAGTGTAACAAATTTTTTATAATAAATCACAAGTAGCATTGAAAAAATTATTTTAATAATATTATTCTTCCATTCGTGCATCACTTTCAAAATAGGAAAAATCTAATGAATTCATATAAAATGGTTTAAAAAATGCAATAAATATGATAAACTAAACTGTAATCATATTATTTAAGGAGAATGACTTCATGTCTACATCGTTTGAAAACAAATCAACAAATAAAGGTGTTATCACATTTACAATTAGTCAAGACAAAATTAAACCAGCTCTTGACAAAACATTTAATCAATTAAAGAAAGATTTAGCTGTACCTGGATTTCGTAAAGGGCATATTCCTCGATCAGTATTTAACCAACGTTTTGGTGAAGAAGCATTGTATGAAAAGTCTTTAAATAGCGTCCTTCCTGATGCTTATGAAGCTGCTGTTGCTGAACTTGCTTTAGATGTTGTTACTCAGCCAAAAATCGACATCGTTTCAATGGAAAAAGGAAAAGACTGGGTTTTGACTGCTGAAGTAGTGACTAAACCTGAGGTTAAACTAGGAGATTATAAGGATCTTGTAGTATCTGTAGAAGAAACAAAAGCTGTTGCTGACAGTGAAATTGATGACAAAATTGAACGTGAGCGTCAAAACCTTGCTGAATTAATTATTAAAGAAGACGCTGCTGAAAATGGTGACACTGTTGTCATTGACTTTGTTGGCTCTGTTGATGGCAAAGAATTTGATGGTGGAAAAGGTGAAAACTTCTCACTTGAGCTTGGTAGCGGTCAATTTATCCCAGGTTTTGAAGACCAATTAGTTGGTGCTAAAGCTGGTGATAGTGTGACTGTTGAGGTTACTTTCCCAGAAGATTATCAAGCAGCTGACCTGGCTGGAAAGCCTGCTAAATTTGAAACAACTATTCATGAAGTAAAGACTAAAGAAGTACCAGAACTTGATGATGAGTTGGCAAAAGACATTGATGAAGAAGTGGAAACACTTGATGAATTAAAAGCTAAATATCGTAAAGAATTAGAAGAAGCTAAAGAAACAGCTTATCAAGATGCTATAGAAACGGCTGCTTTGGAACTTGCTGTTGAAAATGCTGAGATTGTTGATTTACCAGAAGAGATGGTTCACGACGAAGTGCATAGAGCAATGAATGAGTTTATGGGTAATATGCAACGTCAAGGGATTTCACCGGAAATGTACTATCAATTAACTGGGACAACTGAAGAGGACCTTCATAAACAATATGGAGAAGATGCTGAAAAACGTACAAAGACTAATCTTGTCATTGAGGCTATTGCAAAACAAGAGAAATTTGAAACAACTGATGAAGAAATTGAAAATGAAATCACAACTTTGGCATCAGACTACAATATGGATGTTAAACAAGTACGCTCACTATTGTCAGAAGATATGTTAAAACATGATATTATGATGAAAAAAGCTGTGGAACTTATTACAAGCACAGTTAAAGTAAAATAATATCTATTCTTAAAAGTCAGGCTATCGTATGATTAGCTTTGGCTTTTTCATTTGTAGTAGTCAATTCATTTTATTTAAATGTTAATATTTAATAGTTGCCATAATGCTGAAAAGTTTTTAACTAATCTTGTTTTTTGATAAAAAGTTTTGACGAAACATTAAATTTAGCGTAAAATAAAGAATAATGACAAGGATAAGGAGAATAACTTTGGAATTAAGAGTATTTGCTGGGCAAGAAAAAAGTGAATTATCAATGATTGAGGTGGCACGTGCCATTTTAGAAGAGCGTGGCCGAGACAATGAAATGCACTTTAGTGATCTTGTTAACGCCATTCAAAGCTATTTAGGCAAATCAGACGCTGACATTCGTGAAGGTTTACCCTATTTTTATGCGGATTTGAATACTGACGG
This sequence comes from Streptococcus marimammalium DSM 18627, assembly GCF_000380045.1. Classification (GTDB taxonomy): domain Bacteria; phylum Bacillota; class Bacilli; order Lactobacillales; family Streptococcaceae; genus Streptococcus; species Streptococcus marimammalium. The sequence continues at coordinate 74,502 of NZ_KB904358.1, read as the reverse complement.
TAGTTTTATTCCACTAGGGGAAAATAAATGGGGACTTCGATCTTGGTATGCGGTTGATGAGATTGATGAAGAGATTATCACTCTAGAAGATGAAGAAGATGGTGCTCCAAAACGTAAGAAAAAGAGAGTCAATGCCTTTATGGATGGTGATGATGATGCTATCGATTATAGTGATGATGATCCAGAAGATGAGGACTTTGATACTAATAGCGATGATTTGGAGTATGATGATGATGATCCAGAAGATGAAAAATCAGAAGTAGAATCCTATGATTCAGAGTTAAATGAAATCATTCCAGAAGACGAACTTGATGAGGATGTTGTTATTAATGAGGAAGAAGATGACGATGATGACTATTCAGATGATGATGCTTCAGATGAGATTTAGTTAATTGACGATTGACAAATCTTCTAAGATAGTTTATATTATTTATTGGGCACCTCTTTTTGAGGTCGACTAAGCTCCCTAAGCAATTAGGGAGCATTTTTTATTTTTAAAAGATTGTTAAAGGAGTAGAAGATGACAAAGTATATTTTTGTGACGGGTGGTGTTGTTAGCTCTATCGGTAAAGGGATTGTAGCAGCTAGTTTAGGAAGACTACTTAAAAATCGTGGTTTAAAAGTAACAATTCAAAAATTTGATCCTTATATCAACATTGACCCAGGAACCATGAGCCCTTATCAGCACGGTGAAGTCTATGTAACAGATGATGGTGCTGAGACTGATCTTGACTTAGGTCATTATGAACGTTTTATCGATATTAACCTCAATAAATATTCTAACGTTACAACAGGTAAGATATATAGTGAGGTTCTAAAAAAAGAACGTAAAGGGGAGTATCTTGGTGCCACTGTTCAAGTCATTCCTCATATTACAGATGCTTTAAAAGAAAAAATCAAAAGAGCTGCTTCAACAACAGACTCTGATGTTATTATCACAGAAGTTGGTGGTACTGTTGGTGATATTGAGAGTCTACCATTTTTAGAGGCTCTTCGCCAAATGAAATCAGATGTTGGTAGTGATAATGTCATGTATATCCACACAACTCTACTACCTTATTTAAAAGCGGCTGGTGAAATGAAAACTAAGCCAACTCAACATTCAGTTAAAGAATTACGAGGATTGGGGATTCAACCCAACATGTTGGTGATTAGAACAGAAAAACCAGTTGAGCAAGGTATTAAAAATAAATTAGCCCAATTTTGTGATGTCGCACCAGAAGCGGTTATCGAATCACGTGATGTTGAACATCTCTATCAAATCCCATTAAATATGCAGGCTCAAAACATGGATCAAATTGTTTGTGATCATCTTCATCTTGATGTCCCAGAAGCTGATATGAGTGAATGGATAGCAATGGTTGATAAAGTCATGTCGCTTAAAAAGAAAACTCGAATTGCGCTTGTTGGTAAATATGTAGAACTGCCTGATGCTTACTTATCAGTTGTTGAAGCACTCAAACATTCTGGTTATGTTAATGATTCAATGATTGACTTGAAATGGATCAATTCTAACGATGTCACAAGAGAGACTGTTGACACCTTATTATCTGAGGTAGACGGTATCATTGTTCCTGGTGGATTCGGTGAAAGGGGTACAGAAGGTAAAATTGAAGCCATTCGTTATGCGCGTGAAAAGGATATTCCAATGTTAGGGATTTGTCTTGGCATGCAGCTTGTCTGTGTTGAGTTTGCAAGACATGTTTTACACTTAGAAGATGCTAATTCTGCAGAACTTAATCCTAAAACAGATTACCCAATTATTGATATTATGCGTGATCAAATTGATATTGAAAATATGGGAGGTACGTTAAGACTTGGTCTTTATCCATGTAAACTAAAAAGTGGTAGTGTTGCTGCTAAAGCTTATAGTGATCAAGAGGTGATTCAAAGACGTCACCGTCATCGTTATGAATTTAATACTAAATTCCGTGAACAGTTTGAAGAAGCAGGCTTTGTCTTTTCAGGTGTCTCACCTGATAATCGTTTGATGGAAGTTGTTGAATTGCCTGATAAAAAATTCTTTGTGGCAGCACAGTACCATCCAGAGCTTCATAGCCGACCAAACCGTCCAGAAGAATTATACACTGCTTTTGTGACAGCTGCTGTTAAAAATAGTCAATAGTGTAAAAGAAAGAACTTCAAATTGGTTTGGAGTTCTTTATCTTTTATTTGAAATAAGTTATAATAACAACTATGAAAAAGATAACATTATCAAAAATCATTATTATTGTTATAGGTACTTTAAGTACGATTTCTCTTGCGGTAACTTTTTATTTTTTTAATGAAGCCCAAGTAAGAGCTGAAAAGTCGTTTATTAATAATAAGCCAACTCCTAAAACAGATCCTCTCTATGCTTATGAGAAAGAATTTGCAGCTTTAGAAAAGACAACCCTAAAAATGACAAATGGTGGACTCAAACAGGTGGCTTGGTATGTAGAGGCTCCTAAAAAGACTGAGAAAACAGTTATTATTGTTCATGGTTTTTCATCAAGCAAAGAAAGAATGATGGCTTATGGTTGGTTGTTTCACAAATTAGGCTATAATGTTTTGATGCCAGATAATATTGCTTCTGGAGACAGTGGAGGACGAATCATTGGTTATGGCTGGAATGATCGTTTCAATATAATTAAGTGGTCAGAAATTTTGGTAGAGACTAACCCAAACAGCCATATTATTCTCTATGGTTTATCAATGGGAGGAGCTACAGTCATGATGGCTAGCGGAGAAGAGGCACTCCCTAAACAAGTAAGGGCAATCATTGAGGATGCTGGATATACCAGTGTTTGGGATGAATTAGTTTATCAAGCAAAAGATATGTACAACTTACCAGCTTTTCCAATTCTATATCAAGTTTCTGCTATGTCAAAAATTCGTGCAGGATTTACCTATGGAGAAGCTAGCTCAATTAAACAATTAGAAAAAAATACCAGACCAATTCTCTTTATCCATGGTTCAGAGGATAAATTTGTTCCTACTGAAATGGTTTATGAGAATTATGAAGCCACTGCAGCTCCAAAAGAACTTTATATTGTTAAGGGAGCAGACCACGCTAAAACCTTTTCGACTGACATTAAGACCTATGAAGAAAAAATTGCTAGCTTTTTAAAGAAATACGATAAATAATATTGACAGAAAATAAAGAAATTGATATAATTTACTGTGTTGTCAATCGCGGGGATGGCGGAATTGGCAGACGCGCAGGACTAAGGATCCTGTGACCGCTTTAGGTCGTGAGGGTTCAAGTCCCTCTCTCCGCAAATTAGAACCAGCTTTGCTGGTTTTTTTTATTTTCCCTTTAAGAAAGCGTTTTTTCTGATTTCTAAAGACTGGTGTTTTTAGAGAGAATGTGATAAAATGAACGAGTAATAGGAAAAATCCTAAAAAATATTGAGGAGGCTTTTAAAATGCCAATCGTTTCAGCAGAAAAATTCGTCAAGGCAGCACGTGAAAACGGTTATGCTGTTGGTGGATTTAATACAAATAATCTTGAGTGGACACAAGCTATCTTGCGTGCCGCAGAAGCTAAAAAAGCTCCAGTTCTTATCCAAACATCTATGGGAGCTGCAAAATACATGGGTGGTTATCGCGTTGCTCGTAACCTTATTGCTAACTTAGTTGAAGCAATGAACATCACAGTTCCAGTAGCTATTCATTTAGACCATGGTCACTACGAAGATGCACTAGAAGCTATCGAAGCAGGATACACATCAATCATGTTTGATGGTTCTCATTTACCAATTGAAGAAAATCTAGAAAAAGCACGTGAAGTAGTTGCATTAGCTCATTCTAAAGGTATTTCAGTTGAAGCTGAAGTAGGAACTATCGGTGGTGAAGAAGATGGTATCATTGGTAAGGGTGAGCTTGCTCCAGTTGAAGATGCTAAAGAAATGGTTGCAACAGGTATTGACTTTTTAGCAGCAGGTATTGGAAATATCCATGGACCATACCCAGAAAACTGGGAAGGATTAGACCTTGATCACTTGAAGAAATTAACAGAAGCTCTTCCAGGTGTGCCAATTGTTTTACATGGTGGTTCAGGGATTCCTGATGAGCAAATTAAAGAAGCAATTAAATTAGGTGTTGCTAAAGTTAATGTTAACACTGAAGGTCAAATTGCCTTTTCAGATGCTACTCGTAAATTTGCAGCAGACTACAATGCTAATCCAGCAGAATACGACAAGAAAAAATTATTTGATCCACGCAAATTCTTAGCACCAGGTATTAAAGCTGTTCAAGAAGCTATTGAAGAACGTATCGATGTTTTCGGTTCAGAAAACAAAGCCTAGCCATAAGTTATTATAAGAGCCTACCGTTTAAGGTGGGTTCTTTTTTATTATTTATAATGAAATTTTTAGAATTAATATTAAATATAGAAAATAATAAATAAAACCTGACATCAATTGAATGACAGGCTTTTTAATAATAGCAAAGATTGATAATAAATTATTTGCGATATGATTTTAAAAAATTTTCTTTTAAATCAAAGAATTCTTTTCGAGTATGGATATTCATTTTTGAATAAATATTATGAATATGAGCTTTTACGGTACCGACAGATAAAAAAAGCTCTTGTGCGATTTCTTGATTATTTTTTCCTTTAAGAATAAGCTCACAAATTTCTTTTTCACGATCAGTTAATTGGTAATTATCAAAGAATAAGTTAAGAGAGTCATTGGATTCAAATAATTCTTTGCTTCCTATTGGATATTTTGAAAATAAACTATATTGTTTATCTATCAAGTAGTAATGTAATGCTTCTCCGGAAATAAAAAGAGAAAAAATATCTTCAGAAAAATTACGATTTTGTATTTTGATATTAAGAAAATGATAATTATCTATATTAAAGATAACAAAGAAATCCTCTATGGAGATTAGAATTGCAAAGACAATACAAATCCATCCTAGTTGATTTAAATAGAAGACTGTTTGATTTTTATTGAAATTCTTAAAAGCTAAAGTTCCAGTATAAAATAAGAGTAATTGGTTGGGAAAATAATAAAAAAATACAGCATAGGCAGAATTTGGAAATAATGAGCAGAGTGCCATCCATAATGAAATTAGTATGACCAGTACATAGTGAGAGCTTCTTAGTTTTGTTTTTCCAATGTATTGAATTAACCAAAATTGGCAAAAATTATTGACGGTAAAAACAATAGTTTTTATAAAAGGCATACCGGAAAAGGTTTGATTATAGACTTTCGAAAATGAGAAGATTAACTCTGTCATTGAAATAATAGTATTATCAATTATAAAGAATATAAAATAGAGTGCTAGTATTTGATGAAAGTTTTTTTTAGAAGAATTGTCTTCTTTTAAACTTTTGGCAATTGCTAGTGTAAAAACTGCTACATAAGCAATTATGATGAAAGTGTTGTATAGATAAGTTAATTCAGCCATATATTTACTCCACCTCCGTAAACCTTTTCTTAAATTATAACATAATTTGATATATGAGAGTTTTAAACTCATGGGTTATCTCTGTAAACTTTTATTAAACTATTATTGAAATCATCGTTTCAGTAAAATAAATAATTTAATCCTAGATTATACCATGAATCTTATTGTAAACGCATACAATATGTTATAAAGTAAGACTATCAAATGCAGGAGGTCGTTGAGTATGACAAAACGTGACTATATTACAACAGAAACCTATACAAAAGAGGAATTGCTTTATCTGGTAGAGTTATCCCTCAAAATTAAAGCATGTATCAAGAACGGTTATTATCCCCCGCTTTTGAAAAATAAAACATTAGGGATGATTTTTCAACAATCCTCAACACGTACTCGAGTATCATTTGAAACTGCGATGACACAACTTGGAGGGCACGCCCAATATTTGGCACCGGGACAGATTCAACTTGGAGGTCATGAAACAATTGAGGACACTTCTACAGTCATATCACGACTAACAGATATTATTATGAGTAGGGTTGAGCAACATAAAAGTATTGTTGCTTTAGCTAAATACGCTTCTGTACCAGTCATTAATGGAATGTCAGATTATAATCATCCAACTCAAGAGTTGGGAGATTTGTGCACAATAGTGGAGAATATACCGAAAGGTAAAAAATTGGAAGACTGCAAGGTTGTATTTGTTGGAGATGCAACGCAAGTATGTTTTTCACTTGGTCTAATCACAACCAAAATGGGGATGGAATTTGTTCATTTTGGTCCTAAAGGGTTCCAATTGAATGATATGCACAAAGGAAAATTAGATAAAATTTGTGCGGTTTCAGGTGGAAGATATACTGTAACTGATAATGAAGAATCTATTGTAGGTGCAGATTTTCTTTATACGGATGTCTGGTATGGTCTTTATGAATCTGAATTATCTGAAGAAGAACGTATGAGAGTATTTTTCCCTAAATATCAAGTTGATGTTGAAATGATGGCAAAAGCTGGCAAAAATTGTAAGTTCATGCATTGTTTGCCTGCGACTCGTGGTGAAGAAGTAATGGATGAAGTTATGGATGGTACTAATTCTATCTGTTTTGATGAAGCTGAGAATCGATTGACTTCTATTCGTGGATTATTAGTTTACTTGTTAAATGATTATTACAAGCAAAATCCATATGATTTAGACAAACAAGCAAAAGCAAAGGTAGATTTGGAAGTTTTATTAGGAAAAAAACAATTAGAGGTTGGGGAACCTTTATAGATTGTTCTCCTGCTTCCCTACTTATCAGAAAGGATGAGTAAGATGGAAGGTAAGAAAAAATTTAGTTTATTTAGTGCAGTTTTATCTGTTATTTGTGTGGTATTTGTAGCTGAGGCCGCAGCGCCTGTTGCAGCTATTGGGAGTTCACAGTTTTTTTGGTGGCTCTTTCTTTTAATTGCATTTCTTTTACCATATGGTTTAATCTCTTCAGAATTAGGAACGACCTATATTGGTGAGGGTGGAATTTATGATTGGGTTACAAAAGCATTCGGTCATAGATGGGGATCACGTGTTTCATGGTATTATTGGATTAATTTCCCGTTGTGGTTAGCTTCTTTAGCTGTTATGGTTCCTGATTTATTGACAACGATAACAGGTATTGAATTCTCCACCATATGGGCAATAGTGATAGAGTTGATTTTTATTTGGATCATTGTATGGATTAGTTTTTATCCTGTTAGTGATAGTCTATGGATATTAAATAGTGCTGCTGTTATAAAAATGATTTTAGCAATGCTAGTGGGTTTATTAGGCCTTTATGTTGCTTTTACAAAAGGAATGGCTAATGAAATGAGTCTAAAATCGTTGTTGCCAAGCTTTGATTTGAATAGTTTATCTTTCATATCTGTTATCATTTTTAACTTATTAGGGTTTGAAGTTATTTGTACTTTTGCAGATGATATGGAGAATCCAAAGAAACAAATTCCACAATCAATTATCGTGGCTGGTATCGTTATTGCAGCAATTTATATTTTTTCTGCTTTTGGAATTGGAGTAGCTATTCCTGTTGATGAAATTTCAACAAGTAGTGGTATGATGGACAGTTTCAAATTGTTAACAAATTCCACAAGTGGCTGGTTTATCATTCTAATGGCTCTTTTATTCTTGTTAACATTATTTGGTAATATGATTTCATGGTCTTTAGGTATTAATAATACTGCTTGTTACGCTGCGGAAAATGGCGATATGCCATCTTTCTTCTTAAAGCGTAGTGGAAAAGACAATATGCCAACCGGCGCAGCTCTTATGAATGGTTTTGTCGCAAGTTTTGTAGTGATTATAGCGCCATTTTTACCCAATCAAGACTTATTCTGGTCCTTTTTTTCATTAAATCTTGTTATGTTCTTACTTTCATATGTACCAGTATTTCCAGCCTTTTATCGTTTGCGGAAAATTGACCCTGATACATCTCGTCCTTTTAAAGTTGGTGGAAATGATTTGATGTTGAAAATCATGGTGATTGTTCCTATGATTATCATTTTAATTTCTTTGATTTTTACAGCTTTTCCGTTATCTTTTGACACTGAAACATTGACATCTATGTTACCGATAACAATAGGATCATTTATCTTTATTATATTAGGTGAAGTTATAATAACAGTAAAAAAAATTAAAAAATGAAAGGAGTTCATTATGGCTAAACGTATTGAAGGGACAACCCCTAAACAAGATGGCTTTAGAATGCCAGCAGAATTTGAAAAACAAGAACAAATTTGGATGGTCTGGCCAGAAAGAACAGATAACTGGCGAGAAGGAGCTAAGCCGGCTCAGAAAGCTTTTGTAAATGTAGCAAAAGCTATTCGTCAATTTGAACCAGTGACCATGTGTGTTAATCCTAGTCAGTATCAAAATGCGCGTGCGCAATTGCCAGAAAATATTCGAGTAGTGGAAATTACTAGTGATGATTCATGGGTTAGAGATTCAGGTCCAACCTTTGTCATCAATGACAAAGGAGAAATAAGAGCAAACGATTGGACTTTTAATGCTTGGGGAGGGCTTTTTGACGGACTTTATTTCCCTTGGGCAAACGATGATCAAGTGGCCCAAAAAATTTGTGAAATTGAAAATGTAGATAGTTATAGAACAGAAGATTTTGTTTTAGAAGGAGGATCGATTACAGTAGACGGAGAGGGAACTCTTATTACAACTGAAATGTGTCTTCTAAGCGAGGGACGCAATCCTGAAATGACAAAAGAAGAAATTGAAGAAAAATTAAAAGAACATCTCAACCTTGAAAAAATTATCTGGATAAAAGATGGTATTGACCCTTATGAAACAAATGGTCATATTGATGATGTGGCTTGTTTTATTCGCCCGGGAGAAGTAGCTTGTATTTACACTGATGATGTCAATCATCCATTTTATAAAGAAGCAAAAGCAGCTTATGAAACACTTTTACAAGCAACAGATGCTAAGGGACGTCAATTAAAAATTCATAAACTTTGTTTGACAAAAAAACCATGTTATCTAAAAGGAGCTGACACTATTGATTTTGTACAAGGTACTTTACCTCGTGAAGAAGGAGAAGTATCGATTGCCTCTTATATGAACTTTCTCATTGTAAATGGTGGTATCATTTTACCTCAATATGGAGACGAAAATGATAAGCTTGCGTTTCAACAAGTACAAAAAATGTTTCCAGAGCATAAAATTATAGGTGTTCGTACAGAAGAGGTTGCATATGGAGGAGGGAATATTCACTGTATCACTCAACAGCAACCAGCACATTAAAAATAAAATTCTGTATGAGAAAATGTTCACTCTGATTTAAACAAAGCCTAGCCATAAGTTATTATAAGAGCCTACCGTTTAAGGTGGGTTCTTTTTTATGTTGATGGCTCATATCTATTGTAAGCCGTTTAAGAAAACATTTCAGAAAATGTCCTTGCTATCTTTTTTAGCTTATGTTATAATACTACGGTATGTGGTGCTAGCACATCCTTATATATTCTACGTAGGAGGAAACACAAATGTCTAAAGTATGTTACTTTACGGGTCGTAAGACTGTATCAGGAAACAACCGTTCACACGCAATGAACCAGACAAAACGTACTGTTAAACCAAATCTTCAAAAAGTAACTGTTTTGATTGATGGTAAACCTAAAAAAGTTTGGGTATCAGCTCGTGCACTTAAATCTGGAAAAGTAGAACGTGTTTAAGAAACGTTAAAACAAGATTTCTTGTTTCATGGAAAGGGCGCAAGCTCTTTTTATATTGCTTAAAATCAAAAAAATAATGAGATAATTGAAAAGGTAAGGAATTTTTTACAATGTTTTGATAATATGATAAAATAAGGTAATAAAAACTTTTGAGGTAGCAAATATGACTGTAAAAATTAATACAAAAGATGGTCAAATTGAATTGTCGGACGATGTTATTGCAACAGTCGTTGGCGGTTCAGCAACAGAAATTTTTGGTGTTGTTGGAATGGCAAGTAAAAGCACACTAAAAGATAACTTTCAAGCTCTTTTGCGCAAAGAAAACTACGCAAAAGGTGTTGTTGTGAGATCAACAGAAGAAGGCATTTCTATCGATGTTTACACTGTTATGAGTTATGGTGTTAAAATTAGTGAAGTGTCAAAAAATATTCAAGAACGTGTTAAATTTAATCTTGAAAACCAATTGGGAATTTCAACGGATATGGTGAATGTCTATGTCCAAAATATCAAGGTGGTAGGAGAAGACTAGTGTCAAATATTACAACAAGTTTATTCCAAGGAATGGTACAAGCCGCAAGTACTCGTCTTAACAAACAAGCAGAATATGTCAATTCATTAAATGTTTTTCCAGTGCCTGATGGTGATACCGGGACTAATATGGGTATGACTATGGAAAATGGTGCTAAAGAAGTTGCCGGAAAACCCGCTAAAACAGTTGGTGAAGTGGGAGAAATTCTCTCTAAAGGTCTTTTAATGGGTGCTAGAGGAAACTCTGGAGTCATTACATCACAATTGTTTCGTGGCTTTGGCCAAAGCATTAAAGGAAAAGAAGAGCTCAGTGGTAAAGATTTAGCGCAAGCCTTCCAATCAGGCGTTGAAGTCGCTTATAATGCTGTTATGAAACCTGTTGAAGGGACTATTTTAACAGTATCTCGAGGAGCGGCAAGAGCTGCTATTAAAAAATCAGAAGAAACAGATGATGCTATTGAAGTTATGCGTGCTGCTCTTGATGGGGCCAAAGCCGCTTTAGCTAAGACTCCCGATTTACTTCCAGTTCTTAAAGAAGTTGGTGTTGTTGATTCAGGTGGCCAAGGTCTTGTTTACATTTATGAGGGTTTTTTATCAGCTTTAACTGGTGATTATATGATATCAGAAGAGTTTGAGGCTACTCCTGCTATTATGAGTGAGATGATAAACGCTGAACATCATAAAGCTGTTATTGGTCATGTAGCAACTGAAGATATTACTTATGGCTACTGTACAGAGATAATGGTTGGCCTTAAACAAGGTCCTACCTATGTGAAAGAATTTGATTACAATGAATTTCAAAATTATCTCAGCAATCTCGGTGATTCTCTTTTAGTCGTCAATGATGATGAGATTGTCAAAGTCCATGTTCATACTGAAGACCCAGGCCTTGTCATTCAGGAAGGTCTCAAATATGGTGCTTTGATGAAAGTTAAAGTTGATAATATGAGAAATCAACATGACACCCAAGTTCAAAAAGTAACTGATGATGAACCAAAAGAGCGTAAATCATATGGTATTATTACTGTTGTTGCTGGCGATGGTTTAGCAAATATCTTTAAATCACAAGGTGTTGATTATGTCATTTCTGGTGGACAAACAATGAACCCTTCAACAGAAGATATTGTTAAAGCGATTGAGGTAGTTAATGCTGATAACATTATTATTTTACCTAACAATAAGAACATCTTTATGGCTGCTCAAACAGCCGCTGAGGTTGTTGATGTGCCAACTAAAGTCATTGAAACAAAAACTATCCCGCAAGGATTTACCAGTCTTTTAGCTTTTAATGAATCAAATTCACTAGAAGAAAATTTTGAAGCCATGACTGAGAGTCTATCAGATGTGACTAGTGGTAGTGTGACTTTAGCGGTGAGAGATACTACCATTGATGGATTAGCTATTAAAAAAGATGATATTTTAGGAATGGTTAATGGTAAAATTGTTGTCTCAAACCCTGATATGGAGAGTGCTCTTAAAGAAACTTTCAATCAGATGATTGATGAAGATAGTGAGATTATTAGCATTTACGTCGGTGAAGACGGTTCAAAAGAAATATCAGACAAGATTGTTAGTTATCTTGAGGAAACTTATGATGATTTAGACATTGAAGTTCACCAAGGAGATCAACCTGTTTATCCATACTTGATGAGTGTTGAATAATTAGCAAATGATAATAAAAAGTCGTTAGAGTATTCTAACGACTTTTCTCTTAGTTGAAAATCTTTTTAATATCTTTTTTAAACCACTTATCGTGATAAATTGACCACTTACCTTGATTCTTGTGTCAAGTTTTTTTCTTTTTGCTATGATAAGACTGTAAGGAGAAATACGATGCTTATCAAAACAAATCATCTCAGTAAATCGTTTGGAACAAATCAAGCACTGAAAGATCTTACCATTGAATTGCTTGAAGGAGAATTGGTCGCCTATCTAGGAACAAACGGGGCAGGAAAATCAACAACAATGAAATTATTGACTGGTCTTTTAGAGGCTAGTTCAGGTCAAATGATTAAAAAAGAAGGATTGACCGTTGGTGTTGTTTTTCAAGAGAGTGTTTTAGACAGTGATTTAACTGTGGCACAAAATTTAAAAACGCGCTTTGCCTTATATCAACACAAAAATAAGCAATGGTATGACGAGTTACTTGACTTATTAGAAATAAAGCCACTTTTGTTAAAACGCTATGGTCTATTATCTGGAGGACAAAGACGTCGTGTTGATATTGCCAGAGCCCTTCTTCATCAACCAGATATTTTATTCTTAGATGAGCCGACAACGGGCTTAGATATACAAACGAGAACACTTTTGTGGCAATTTTTGAGTCGTTTGAAAGAAAAAGGATTAACCATTTTTCTAACCACTCATTATCTCGAAGAAGCTCAAGAAGCAGATAAGGTGTATATTCTGGAAGAAGGAAGACTCCTTGCTCAAGGGAAAGTCTCTGATTTGGTAGCTACTTATGCTAAAAATCGTCTCACCATTACTTGTCGTCCAAAGTCTCATCATCATTTTGAAAAGGCAAGGCTGATAGAGGCAGATACTTTTGTTTTTGAAGATATGACAATAAAAGATGCTATCACTATTTTAAGTTATCACAAGGATGATATTTTTGATTTTAACTATCAAAAGGCCACTTTGAGTGATGCTTTTATGGCGCTGACCGGAAAGGAGATCAAATGATATATACTTTGATGAAACGTCACATCAGTCTTTATTTTAGTAATAAAGCAAGAGTCTTTTTTTCGATGTTAGGAGCCCTTATCGGCTATGGACTGTATCTTTTATTTCTACGAGATAATCTGCTAGAAGCTTTTTCTGCACTAGCTGACTCTGACAAATTATTAGACTTGTGGATGATGGGAGGTGTTCTAGCAACGGCTGCTATTAGTACCACTTTATCTGCGGTTTCATGTTTTGTCTACGATAGAGAACGTCAAGTCTTTGCGGATTTATTATTAACTGAAATTGGATTATTTGGTTTGCAACTTTCTTATTTTTTTAGTGCTACAATGATTGGAATAGTGATGCAACTACTTATTTCTCTAGTGAGTCTAGTCACTTTTTATCTCCACTATCAACTAATCTTGTCTGTTCAAAAATTGCTTTTATTGTTTTTAGCCGTTTGTTTGACTTTTCTTGTTTGCTCGTTAATGGCCATGCTAGTACTCTATTTTATTAAAAAAAGTAGTACCTTGGAGGTTTTGGGTAATATCGTAGGAACTTTGGCTGGATTTTTAGCGGGTACTTACATTAGTATTGGTGTCTTACCAACTCTTGCTCAAAAAATTTTGAGCTACACACCCGCCCTTTACTTATCTTCCTTGTACCGTCAGATTCTTTTAGACAATCATTTTCATGGTCTTACAAAACCAATGAGAGAATTTCTTGGTATTGGAGTGAAATGGGAGCACTTGACAACTATTAGAGAAGATGCCATAGTATTAGTGATTATTGTTGTTTTTATTAGTGTTATACTGATTAGTTTAAACAAATTAGTGAAAAAGGAGGTTGTTGCAAATGGATTGTCGCTTTGAAGAAGATCGTTCAAAAAAACAGTTAGAAATTATTATCAAAAAAGCAAGCTATGATAAAGAAGTGGCTGATTTGCTTCACTATCTAGAACTTTTTTCAGACATCACACCAAATGTCATTCCAGTTAAAACAGAAGATCGCATTGTCCTCCTAAAAGTGGAAGAATTGATTTTAGTCGATGTTGACGCAACACAACTCATTTTAGAAACTATGACAGGGACACTTCGCACAAATGACCGTCTTTATAAATTTAAGGATCGCTTGAAAAATCCTGATTTTGTCCAAGTTTCAAAACAAAGCATCATCAACATCAATCATTTAAACTATTTAGAAGCCAGTTTTTCAGGGAATATGACGGCTAGATTAGATAGAAATATTAGAACCATTGTTAGTCGTAGGTATTTAAAAGATTTAGAAGCCCGTTTAGGCTTATAAGGAGAAGTATTATGAAAAAATATTGGACACATTACATTTTTGGGATAGGGATTGGGATGATTATCTACATTTTATGCCTTTTAGTTTTTAAAATACCCGTACAAACTGTTCAACAAATAATAATAACAGTTGTTTTAAGTGGTTTTATCGGCTTGGCATCACTATTTTATGAGATAGAACGCTGGTCTTTTTTACAAAAATCTCTTAGTCATTTAACGGTTGTTTTTCTTATCGTTTTTGCCATGAATTATTTTAATCATTGGGTTGATTTTGGGTCAAATATCGGTGTTTACTTAGGCTTTATTATCCAATTTTTCATCATTTATTTTGCCATTTCATTTATCATGTTTTTAATTTCTAAAAAACAGGTGCAAGAAATCAATGATAAACTCAAAAAAAAGAAAGGCTAGCTTGACAAGTTTTCTCATTTATTATAGAATGGTTTAGTATGTTTAGTAACTGATCAAAGAAATAGCCGGCTAAACGAATACAAAAATCTAATGAGGAGGTATTCAAAGTGAAACGTACTTTTCAACCAAGTAAAATTCGTCGTCAACGTAAGCATGGTTTCCGTCATCGTATGGCAACAAAAAATGGCCGTCGCGTATTAGCAAGCCGTCGTCGTAAAGGACGCAAAGTATTGTCTGCATAATAACAGAAGATATGAAAACAAAATCAGCGGGAACTCGAGCCTGTTGATTTTTTTGTTGAAAAACTCTTATTTAATAGATAAGCTAAAGAAGATAGAAAGTATGATATAATAAATAAAACCAATCATAGATAAGTATTATAGTAAGTGTTAGAAAGGAAGAAAATAGGTGTTTTAGCATAACTAGAAAAACCACCTATTTCATAGCAATGATGAAGATTTTTGATACCCATACTCATTTAAATGTTTCTCATTTTTTGGGTCGTGAAGAAGAGGAAATAGCTCTCGCCAAAGAATTCGGTGTCATCAAGATGAATATTGTTGGATTTGATCAAGAAACGATTGAAAGAAGTCTTGAACTTTCCAAAAAATATTCTAATTTATATTCAACCATTGGTTGGCATCCAACAGAAGCAGGAACATACACTAATGAGGTTGAGGACTTTTTGAAGTCTCATTTGTCAGATGAGAAAGTGGTCGCTGTCGGTGAGATTGGCCTTGATTACCACTGGATGACAGCATCAAAAGAAGTTCAAAGGACTGTTTTTAAACGACAAATTAAACTGGCTAAAGACCATGGGTTGCCTTTTGTTATTCACACAAGAGACGCTCTAGAAGACACTTATCAAGTTTTGAAGGAAGAAGGTGTTGGAGAAAATGGAGGTATTATGCACTCTTATTCAGGTTCATTAGAAATGGCTGAAAAATTGATTGCCCTTGGGATGATGATTTCGTTTTCAGGTGTTGTTACTTTTAAAAAAGCGAGAGATGTCCAAGAAGTTGCTAAAAATATTCCTTTGGATAAACTATTAGTTGAAACAGATGCACCTTATTTAGCACCTGTTCCAAAAAGAGGTCGTGAAAACAAGCCAGCCTATACACGCTATATTGTAGAAAAAATTGCAGAATTAAGAGGAATATCAGTGGAAGAAGTGGCAGATGCTTCTTATCAAAATGCTAAAAGGATATTTAAACTTGACTAAGAAGATTAAGATACAAGAAGTCGTTGTGGTTGAGGGTAAGGATGACTCAGTTAATTTGAGGCGTTTTTATGAGGTGGATACCTATGAAACAAAAGGATCCGCCCTAACAGAAGATGATATTGAAAGGATTGAGCGTTTGCATCAGTTGCGAGGAGTGATTGTGTTTACCGATCCAGATTATAGTGGAGAACGAATTAGAAAAAGGCTTATGACTGCTATACCAACCCTTAAACACGCCTTTTTAAACCAAAGTGAGGCAAGACCAAAATCTAAAACAAAAGGGCGTTCACTTGGGGTGGAACATGCTAGCTTTGAAGACCTGGAAAAAGCATTAAAAGGCGTAACACAGTCGTTTGATGATGACAATCAATTCGATATTAACATGTCAGACCTTGTTCGTCTCAAATTGATTTTATCAAAGGATAGTCGCAGACGTAGAGAATTTCTCGGGCAAGAGTTACGTGTTGGCTATAGCAATGGCAAACAACTGTTAAAACGATTAGAACTTTTCGGGATTTTATTGAAAGATGTGGAAAAGTCTATAACAAAGTATGAAAAGGAAAAACATGAGAATAGCAGATTATAGTGTGACAAGAGCCATTCTAGAGAGGTATGGTTTTACTTTTAAAAAATCATTTGGTCAAAATTTTTTAACCGATACTAATATTCTTCAAAAAATTGTTGCAACAGCAGAGATTGATGAAGGAGTCAATGTTATTGAAATTGGTCCAGGAATTGGAGCATTAACTGAGTTTTTAGCTGAAAATGCAGCAGAAGTCATGGCATTTGAGATTGATGAGCGCCTAGTTCCCATCTTATCAGATACTTTAAGAGATTTTGACAATGTGATTATTGTTAATGAAGATATTTTAAAAACAGATTTAGGTAGTCAAATCAAACATTTTAAAAATCCTAATCTTCCCATTAAAGTTGTCGCTAACTTACCCTACTATATTACAACACCAATTCTCATGCATTTGATTGCTAGTAAAATTCCTTTTAGTGAGTTTGTTGTCATGATGCAAAAAGAAGTGGCAGATCGTATTTCTGCTCAACCTAATACTAAGGCATATGGCAGTTTATCCATTGCTGTTCAATATTATATGACAGCAAAAGTTGCCTTTGTTGTTCCTAGGACAGTCTTTGTACCTGCTCCAAATGTTGATTCTGCTATTTTGAAAATGGTGCGAAGAAAAACTCCTTTGGTGTCGGTTTTGGATGAAGACTTCTTTTTCAAGGTGACCAAAGCCAGTTTTGTACATCGCAGGAAAACCCTTTGGAATAATTTGACAAATTATTTTGGTAAAAGTGAAGCTGTTAAAGACGCACTAGAAAAGGCACTAACTGAAGCTGATATTTCTCCTAAGATTAGAGGAGAGGCCTTGAGTATCAGTGAATTTGCTAAATTAGCTGATCACTTAAAACATCAAGGTCTTTAAATTCAAGGAAGTTAAAATTGCTTCTTCAAGATGATTACGAATAATAAGAGAAGTAAAGCATTTGTCTATTGGATGTTTATTTAATAGGCTATGCTTTTTGATTTTTTAAAGAGATATTCCTTATTGATAATGGCTACAAATTGAGTTTTTTGATATAATGAAAGTATCACTTTTAAAGGAGTTCACTTGGAAGGAAAAATTATAAAATCTCTAGCAGGTTTTTACTATATTGAATCGGACGCTCAAGTGTATCAAACAAGAGCACGAGGAAATTTTCGTAAGAAAGGACAAACGCCATATGTTGGGGACAGAGTTGTTTTTTCAGCAGAAGAAAATTCAGAAGGCTATATTTTAGAGATTTTAGAGCGTAAAAATGCTCTAATTAGACCCCCTATTGTTAATATTGATCAAGCTGTTGTGATCATGAGTGGCAAAGAACCAGATTTCAATCACAATCTCTTGGATCGTTTTTTGGTTTTATTAGAATATAAACAGATTAAACCGATAATTTATATCACCAAACTCGATTTACTATCAGACATGTCTGAAATGGATATTGTGCGAACTGAGTATCAAAAAATCGGCTATCCTTTTTTATATACGTTAGAGGAATTGCTACCGCTATTAAAAGATAAAATTACTGTTTTCATGGGGCAAACAGGGGTAGGTAAGTCAACACTACTTAATAAAATGGCACCTGATTTGGCACTTGAAACAGGTAAAATTTCTGATAGTCTTGGAAGAGGAAAACACACTACAAGATCAGTTAGTTTATATAATATTAATGATGGTAAAATTGCTGATACACCAGGATTCAGTTCACTTGATTACGAAATAACAACTAGTGAAGACTTGAATAAAGCCTTCCCAGAAATATATCAACTCAGTTTAACCTGTAAATTTAGAAGTTGTACACATACTCATGAACCAAGTTGTTCAGTAAAAGATGCTTTAGTAAGCGAAGAGTTATGGCAAAAACGCTATAATAGCTACTTACAATTGCTAAGTGAAATTCAAAATCGTCGTGAAACATATAAAAAAGCTATTAAAAGAAAGTAGGAATCAAAGTGAAATATAAAATTGCCCCATCAATATTGTCTGCAGATTACGCTAATTTTGCTTCAGAATTAAGACGCATTGAAGAAACCGATGTGGAATATGTTCATATTGATATCATGGATGGTCAATTTGTTCCTAATATTACCTTTGGAGCAGGTGTTGTTGCAAGTATGCGCCAACATAGCAAGCTGTTTTTTGATTGTCATTTGATGATTGTTAATCCTGAACGTTATATTGAAGAGTTTGCCCAAGCAGGAGCAGACATGATGACTATTCATGTAGAAAGCACACCTCATATCCACGGAGCTCTCCAAAAAATTAAAGCAGCTGGAATGAAAGCAGGGGTTGTGGTAAATCCAGGCACACCTGTTGAAATGATTGAATCTGTTTTAGAACTAGTTGATCAAGTTCTTATCATGACAGTTAATCCTGGTTTTGGAGGACAAGCCTTTATTCCTGAGATGATGAGTAAGGTAGAAAAAGTGGCAGCACTAAGAAAGGCTAAAGGTTTAAGCTTTGATATTGAAGTGGACGGAGGGATTGACCATGAAACTATTAGATTAGCCAAAGCAGCTGGGGCTAACGTTTTTGTGGCAGGTTCTTATCTTTTTAAGGATGATTTTAAAGCCCGTGTTGTAGCTTTACGTGAGGCTTTAAATGACTAATATTGCTCTATTTACAGGGGGTATTATTGATACTTGGCAAGGGGATTTTGATTTTTATGTTGGCGTTGATCGTGGTAGTTTGTTTCTACTTGAACAAAATCTTCCTTTGAACATGGCAATTGGAGATTTTGATTCTGTTAGTGAGACAGAGCTTGATTGTATTAAAAAAGAAGCTCAAAATTTTTATCTTGCTAAACCAGAAAAAAATGATACGGATACAGAAATGGCTTTAAAGTTAATTTTTAGCCAATATCCTAAAGCAAAGGTAACGATTTTTGGTGCTCTTGGTGGCCGCATTGACCATGAGTTGAGCAACCTTTTTTTACCCAGTGATCCTGAGCTTTATCCTATGATGGAACAAATCACTCTATGTAATGCCCAAAATCACATCTGTTTTTATCCAAAGGGTAAGCATCTTGTTGAAAAAGTTCCTAATATGACTTATGTCTCATTTATGACAAATGATAACAATCATCTTGCTATTATAGGAGCAAAATACGAATTAACGAAGCAATTATTTTTTAAAAAACAAATATACACTAGCAATGAATTTATCAACCAACCGATTACAATTGATGTCTCATCCGGATATGCTATTGTGATTCAATCTAAAGATAGGAGTTAGTATGCTAATTGTTAGTATCGTTCTGATTTTTCTATGTTTAATTGTAATTATTTTAAACTATCTCAAAATTAACCAGTTGGAAAAACAATTGAAAAAAATAGTCAATCAGCAACTAGAACACTTTTTTGAGCAGTTGACTTATCAGATTAAAATGACTGATAAAAATCAATTAATTGATTATCAAGCACAACTCAATCATTTACAGATGGATTTATACCAGAAATTAAATGAGATGCGAGATGTTCTTCATCAGAATCTTACAGCCAATCGAGATAGCTCAGATAAACGTTTAGAACAAATCACTTTATCACTTGGTCAATCCGTAAAAGACATGCAAATATCCAACGAAAAACGTTTAGAAGAGATGCGGCAAACAGTTGAAGAAAAATTAGAAAAAACCATACATAGCCGCCTTAAAACTTCCTTTGAGTCTGTTTCTAGACAACTTGAAAGTGTTAATAAAGGTTTAGGAGAGATGAAGTCAGTAGCGCGAGATGTCGGAACCCTCAATAAAGTTTTATCAAACACTAAAACAAGAGGTATTTTAGGAGAACTACAACTAGGTCAAATTATTGAAGATATAATGACCGAAAATCAGTTTGAAAGAGAATTTTCAACTGTAAAAGGCTCAAGTGACCGTGTTGAATATGCAATTAAACTACCAGGAAATCAACAAGGAGAATATATCTATCTTCCTGTTGACTCAAAATTTCCTTTAGAAGATTACTATCGTCTTGAAGATGCCTATGAATCAGGTGATAAAGAACTGATTGAACGTTATAGAAAATCACTTTTGATGAGTATCAAACGTTTTGCTAAGGATATCAAACAAAAATACCTTAATCCACCACAAACAACTAATTTTGCCATCATGTTTTTACCAACAGAAGGCCTCTACTCAGAGGTGGTACGTCATGCTAGCTTTTTTGATAGTTTAAGAAGAGATGAAAATATTGTTGTTGCAGGACCATCTACCTTATCTGCTATTTTAAATTCATTATCTGTTGGTTTTAAAACACTCAACATTCAAAAAAATGCTGATGACATCAGTAAAGTTTTGGGTAATGTTAAATCTGAATTTGGAAAATTTGGTGGTCTTTTACAGACTGCCCAAAAACAATTGAATCAAGCTAGTAGCAATATTGATAAATTATTAACGACAAGAAGTAACGCCATTGATCGTGCGCTTAGAAATATTGAACTTTATGAAGATGATTATACAAAATCTCTTCTCCAAACACCGTTCTTAGAAAACGAGGAAGATAATGAAAATTAATCAAATGAAAAAAGACGAGTCGTTTGAGGGCTTTTACTTAATTAAGTCAGCAGAACTTAGGAAAACAAGAGCTGGAAAAGACTTTATCGCCATGACCTTCCAAGACGATACTGGTGAAATTAATGGTAATCTTTGGGATGCACAACCTTATAATGTTGATGAATTTGTTGCAGGAAAAATTGTTCACATGACTGGACGTCGTGAAGTGTATAATGGCACACCCCAAGTTAATCAAATAACCCTTCGAAATGTACGCCACGGAGAACCTAATAACCCAAACGACTTTAAACCAAAATCAGATATTAATATAGAAGATGTTAAAGATTATTTAGAACAAATGATGTTTAAAATTGAGAATGCGACTTGGCAAAGGATTGTCAGATCGCTTTATCGAAAATTTGATAAGGATTTTTTCACTTTTCCAGCAGCAAAAACTAATCACCATGCATTTGAATCTGGTCTTTCTTACCACACGGCAACAATGGTTCGCTTAGCAGATGCAATTGGGGATATTTATCCAGCACTTAATAAGAGCTTATTATTTGCAGGTATTATGCTACACGATTTAGCAAAAGTGATTGAGTTAACCGGATCAGAAAATACTCAATATACGATAAGAGGAAATCTTATTGGACATATTGCTCTTATTGATGAAGAAATTACCAAAGTAATTGGTGAATTAGGAATTGATGATAGTAAGGAAGATGTGACTGTTTTAAGACACCTCATATTAAGTCACCATGGCCAATTAGAATATGGTAGTCCCGTAAGACCAAAAATTATGGAAGCAGAAATTCTTCATTTTATTGATAATATTGATGCAGAAATGATGATGATGACAACTGCTTTAAATAGTGTTGGACCAGGTGAAATGACTAATAAAATTTTTGCTATGGACAATCGTTCTTTCTATAAACCTCATTTTAAATCATAAATCACGAAAAATAGAACCTTTTTTCTGAGGAAAGGTTCGTTTTTTATTGATTCTGTGGTATAATATAATAAATAAACACTTGAGGTTAAAAAGATGAAGTTACGTCGTAGTGAGAGAATGGTTGTTATTTCTAATTATTTAATTAATAATCCTTATAAAATAACCAGTTTAAGCACATTTTCTGAGAAATATGACTCGGCAAAGTCTTCTATCTCTGAAGATATAGCTATAATAAAAAAGGCTTTTGAAGAAAGTGTTATTGGTAAAATTGATACCATTACAGGTGCTAATGGTGGTGTTATTTTTACACCTACTATTTCGGAAAAAGAAGCACGCTTCATTACTGAAGAACTATCTACAAGTTTGTCAAATAGTGATCGTATTCTTCCAGGAGGCTATATTTATTTATCAGATTTACTAAGCACACCTACAATTCTAAGAAATATTGGTCGTATTATGGCTGATGCGTTTAGAGAAGAAAAAATAGATGTGGTGATGACAGTAGCAACTAAGGGTGTTCCTTTAGCAAACGCTGTTGCTAATGTTTTGAATGTACCATTTGTCATTGTCAGACGTGATTTAAAAATCACCGAAGGCTCTACAGTAAGTGTCAACTATGCGAGTGGTTCTAGTGATCGTATTGAAAAAATGTTTCTTTCAAAACGGAGTTTAAAACCAAATAGTAAAGTTTTAATCGTTGATGATTTCTTAAAGGGTGGTGGTACCATTTCTGGTATGATTAGTTTATTAAAAGAATTTGAAAGTACTTTGGTTGGGGTTGCTGTCTTTGCAGATAATAATCAACAAAAACATTATCAATTTGATTACAAATCACTCTTACATATTTCTAAAATTGATATTGATAATGAGATAATAGATGTAGAACTAGGTAATCTATTTGATAAGTAGTAGGATTTCCCTTTGGAAATTCTATTTATTTATTTATAAAATCATTGACAAAATGGCTATTCTTGTGTTACCATATAAGACGGTACTTTTTACTTTTGGTCTCTCAAAAGTGTACAGAGACGTGCTGACAAATGTTGCAAAAGTACACCAAGATTAAGGATGTCACCAATCGCTTAGTCAACCAAAAATAAAAAAATACAGGAGAATGTAGATGCCTACAATTAATCAGTTGGTACGTAAACCACGTAAATCTAAAGTAGAAAAATCTGACTCGCCAGCTTTGAATATTGGTTACAATAGTCATAAAAAAGTTCAAACTAAATTATCTTCACCTCAAAAACGTGGTGTTGCGACTCGTGTTGGAACAATGACACCTAAGAAACCAAACTCTGCTCTTCGTAAATTTGCTCGTGTTCGTTTAAGTAATCTTATTGAAGTAACAGCATATATTCCAGGAATTGGTCACAACTTACAAGAACATAGTGTTGTGCTTATTCGTGGTGGACGTGTAAAAGACCTTCCAGGGGTACGTTACCATATTGTTCGTGGTGCTCTTGATACTGCAGGTGTTACTGATCGTAAACAAGGCCGTTCTAAATACGGTACTAAACGTCCAAAAGGCTAAGAAGGGAGAATAAGAAATGAGTCGTAAAAACCAAGCGCCTAAGCGCGAAGTATTACCAGATCCTTTGTACCACTCAAAACTTGTAACACGTCTTATCAACCGCGTAATGCTTGATGGGAAACGTGGAACAGCTTCAAGTATTGTTTACGGTGCATTTGATCAAATTAAAGAAGCAACTGGAACAGATGCTAATGAAGTATTTGAAACAGCTATGGAAAATATTATGCCTGTACTTGAAGTACGTGCACGTCGTGTTGGTGGTTCTAACTACCAAGTACCAGTGGAAGTACGTCCAGAACGTCGTACAACACTAGGTTTACGTTGGTTAGTTAATGCATCACGCTTACGTGGTGAACACACTATGCAAGACCGTCTTGCTAAAGAAATTATGGATGCTGCAAATAACACTGGTGCATCAGTTAAAAAACGTGAAGACACTCACAAAATGGCTGAAGCAAACCGTGCATTCGCTCACTTCCGTTGGTAATCTTAGCTGGCATATCACCATATATCAATTAAGACTAAAAAACGGGTAGGTCCTGCCTATCCGTCTTTTCTAAATAATGATATAATAAGAATAGAAAAAAATAAAATAGGAGACTAAATTAATGGCTCGCGAATTTTCATTAGAAAAAACACGTAATATCGGTATCATGGCTCACGTTGATGCCGGTAAAACAACAACAACAGAGCGTATCCTTTACTACACTGGTAAAATTCATAAAATCGGTGAAACTCATGAGGGTGCCTCACAAATGGACTGGATGGAACAAGAGCAAGAGCGTGGAATTACAATCACTTCTGCGGCAACAACTGCTCAATGGAAAAACCACCGTGTCAACATTATCGACACACCAGGTCACGTGGACTTCACGATTGAGGTACAACGTTCTCTTCGTGTTCTTGATGGAGCAGTAACCGTTCTTGACTCGCAATCAGGTGTGGAACCTCAGACAGAAACAGTTTGGCGTCAAGCTACTGAATATAAAGTTCCTCGTATTGTATTTGCTAACAAAATGGATAAAGTAGGAGCTGACTTCCTTTATTCGGTAAGCACTCTTCATGATCGTTTACAAGCTAATGCTCATCCAATTCAATTACCTATTGGTTCAGAAGACGATTTCGTTGGTATTATCGACCTTGTTACGATGAAAGCTGAAATCTACACTAATGATTTAGGAACTGATATCCGTGAAGAAGAAATTCCAGAAGAATATCTTGAATTAGCACAGGAATGGCGTGAAAAATTAGTTGAAGCAGTTGCTGAAACTGATGAAGATTTAACCATGAAATACCTTGAAGGCGAAGAAATCACTGAAGCAGAATTAAAAGCTGGTATCCGTAAGGCAACAATTAATGTCGAGTTTTATCCAGTACTCTGTGGTTCTGCCTTTAAAAACAAAGGTGTTCAATTGATGCTTGATGCAGTTATTGATTATCTTCCAAGTCCAGTTGATATTTCTGCTATTAAAGGGATTGATCCTGATACTGAAGAAGAAATAACTCGCCCAGCTTCTGATGATGCACCATTTGCTGCGCTTGCTTTCAAAATTATGACAGACCCATTCGTTGGTCGCTTATCATTTTTCCGTGTATATTCTGGGGTTCTTAATAGTGGTTCATATGTTATGAATACTACAAAAGGTAAACGCGAACGTATCGGTCGTATTCTTCAAATGCATGCAAATAGTCGTCAAGAAATTGATACAGTTTATGCTGGGGATATTGCTGCTGCAGTTGGTCTTAAAGATACAACAACTGGCGATTCATTAACAGATGAAAAATCAAAAGTTATTCTTGAATCTATTGAAGTTCCAGAACCAGTTATCCAATTGATGGTTGAGCCAAAATCTAAGGCTGATCAAGATAAGATGGGAGTTGCTCTTCAAAAATTAGCAGAAGAAGACCCTACTTTCCGTGTTGAAACAAATCCTGAAACAGGTGAAACTGTCATCTCTGGTATGGGAGAACTTCACTTAGATGTTCTTGTTGACCGCATGCGTCGTGAGTTCAAAGTAGAAGCTAATGTTGGTGCTCCTCAAGTATCATATCGAGAAACATTCCGTGCTTCAACACAAGCACGTGGATTCTTTAAACGCCAATCAGGTGGTAAAGGGCAGTTCGGTGATGTTTGGATTGAATTTACACCAAACGAAGAAGGTAAAGGTTTCGAATTTGAAAATGCAATCGTCGGTGGTGTGGTTCCTCGTGAATTTGTTCCAGCCGTTGAAAAAGGATTGGTTGAATCTATGGCTAACGGTGTCCTTGCTGGTTATCCAATAGTTGACGTTAAAGCAAAACTTTATGACGGTTCTTACCATGATGTCGACTCATCTGAGACAGCCTTTAAGATTGCGGCTTCGCTTGCTTTAAGAGAAGCAGCCAAATCAGCTCAACCAGTTATTCTTGAGCCAATGATGTTAGTGACTATTACAGCACCTGAGGAAAATCTTGGGGATGTTATGGGGCATGTAACAGCTCGTCGTGGACGTGTTGATGGTATGGAAGCACATGGAACAAGACAAATTGTTCGAGCTTATGTCCCACTTGCTGAAATGTTTGGATATGCAACTATTCTTCGTTCTGCAACTCAAGGACGTGGAACATTCATGATGGTCTTTGATCATTATGAAGATGTACCAAAATCAGTTCAAGAAGAAATTATTAAGAAAAATGGTGGTAATGCATAATAGCATGCCTTGAAAGGTTTACTTAGGTAAACCTTTTTTTGATATGTCAAAAATTGAATAACGAAATATTACTCACTGTAAAATGCAGAGTGAAAAAAGTTATACAAAATTAAACATAAAAACTAGGATTTATTCATTACAAAAAAGTATTTGAATCTTTCTATTGAAAAATAACACTATATCTTAATAATCAACTAACATATGAATATTATTGGCTTGTTTCTGTATTAGTTTGAGGACAATGTGTTATCTTTGGGTGCTGACATATTCAAATTGACAAAATTACATTTAATTAACAATTTTTAAAATTATCCAGTTACAAAGGACTAATATTTATCTCAATTAAAAATTTTTAATACTTGGTGATAATGTATTTATATCAATGTTTTGGATAAGCGAGTCGAATGCTTTGGATTTTAATTAGTTGCATTTTCTTTCAATTAGTTATATAATATTTAGAAGAAAGGTACTTGTGTAAGTATACAAGTTATTCTTTTCACAAATTGGAGAAACTATTCTCTAAAATAATAATCTGATTTTCATAAGGAGGAAATCTTTAATGGTAGTTAAAGTTGGTATTAACGGATTTGGACGTATTGGACGTCTTGCATTTCGTCGTATTCAAAATGTAGAAGGTATTGAAGTAGCTCGTATTAACGATCTTACTGACCCTAAAATGCTTGCTCATTTATTGAAATATGACACAACTCAAGGACGTTTTGATGGTGACGTTGAAGTTAAAGAAGATGGTTTTACAGTTAACGGAAAATTTGTAAAAGTGTCTGCTGAAAAAGATCCTGAAAAAATTGATTGGGCTAATGATGGCGTAGAAATCGTTTTAGAAGCAACAGGATTTTTTGCAAGCAAAGCTGGGGCTGAAAAACATTTACATGAAAATGGAGCTAAAAAAGTTGTTATCACAGCTCCTGGTGGAAATGATGTTAAAACAGTCGTATTTAACACAAATCATGATGTTTTAGATGGAAGTGAAACAGTTATTTCTGGTGCATCATGTACTACTAACTGCTTGGCACCAATGGCAGCAGCTTTAAATGATGCTTTTGGTCTTAAAGTTGGAACTATGACAACAATTCATGGTTATACTAGTGACCAAATGACTCTTGATGGACCACACCGTAAAGGTGATTTCCGTCGTGCACGTGCAGCTGCAGAAAATATTGTTCCTAACTCAACAGGTGCTGCTAAAGCTATCGGTCTAGTTATTCCTGAATTAAACGGTAAACTTCAAGGTCATGCACAACGTGTTCCTGTACCAGTTGGTTCATTAACTGAACTTGTTACAATCTTAGATAAAAAAGTAACTGCTGAAGAAGTTAACAAAGCTATGAAGGCTGTAGCAAATGAAAGTTACGGCTATACTGAAGATGAAATTGTTTCATCTGATATCGTTGGTATGACTTATGGTTCATTATTTGATGCTACTCAGACTGAAGTAACTGAGTCTGCTGATGGACAACAATTAGTTAAAACAGTTTCATGGTATGATAATGAAATGTCATACACTGCACAACTTGTTCGTACGCTTGAGTACTTTGCAAATTTGTCTAAATAAGTTTAAATAAGAGAGATGCAAAAGGCATCTCTTTTTTGCTGAAAAAAATCAGAAAATCCTTGCTATTATTACTTTTTATATCTCTTTTAATGAATTTGTGATATAATTATTTTATTAAAAAATAAGGAGTCTTAAATAAATGGCTAAACTAACTGTTAAAGACGTTGATTTAAAAGGAAAAAAAGTTCTCGTTCGTGTTGACTTTAATGTTCCTTTAAAAGACGGTGTTATTACTAATGATAATCGTATTTCTGCTGCACTTCCTACTATCAAATATATTATTGAAAATGGCGGTCGAGCAATTTTATTTTCTCACTTAGGACGTGTAAAAGAAGAAGCAGATAAAGAAGGAAAATCGCTTGCTCCTGTAGCTCTTGATCTTGGTAAGAAATTAGGTCAAGAAGTTGTTTTTCCTGGGGTAACTCGTGGTGAAAAATTAGAAGCTGCTATCGCTGACTTAAAAGATGGTGATGTACTTCTTGTAGAAAACACTCGTTTTGAAGACATTGATGGTAAAAAAGAGTCAAAAAATGACTCTGAACTTGGTAAATATTGGGCAAGTCTTGGTGATGGTATCTTTGTTAATGATGCTTTTGGTACAGCTCACCGTGCTCATGCTTCAAACGTTGGTATTTCTGCTAATGTTGACAAGGCGGTTGCAGGATTCTTATTAGAAAATGAAATTGCCTATATTAAAGAAGCAGTAGAAACACCTGAGCGTCCATTTGTAGCTATTTTAGGTGGTTCAAAAGTATCTGATAAAATTGGTGTTATTGAAAATCTTCTTAATAAAGCTGATAAGGTGCTTATCGGTGGTGGAATGACTTATACCTTCTATAAAGCACAAGGTATTGAGATAGGTAATTCATTGGTAGAAGAAGACAAACTAACTATTGCTAAAGACCTCCTTGAAAAAGCTAATGGTAAATTAATTTTGCCAGTTGACTCAAAAGAAGCAAATGCTTTTGCTGATTATACAGTAGTTCGTGATACTGATGGTGAAGCTGTTTCTGAAGGATTCCTTGGATTAGACATTGGACCAAAATCTATTGCTCAATTTGAAGAAGCATTAACGGGTGCTAAAACAGTAGTCTGGAATGGTCCTATGGGTGTCTTTGAAAACCCTGATTTCCAAGCTGGGACAATTGGTGTCATGGATGCTATCGTAAAACAGCCTGGTGTTAAATCAATTATTGGTGGCGGAGATTCTGCAGCGGCAGCTATCAATCTTGGTCGTGCTGATAAATTTTCATGGATTTCAACTGGTGGTGGTGCGTCAATGGAACTTCTTGAAGGAAAAGAGTTACCAGGTCTTTCAGCCTTATCTGAAAAATAAGAAATTATCTTTTTAAAACAGTAGGTTTACCTACTGTTTTTGTTTTGTTTATTCTGAAAAATTCAAAATCTTGACAAATAAATCAGATTATCTTAGAATTTAAGTGCTTGAAACCAAAAATAAGGTGAGGATAATGAAGTATAGATTTAATCGACAAAAAATGAAAATTGGCATGCGAACAGCAAAAACTGGTTTGTCAGTCTTTACAGTTTTATTACTCTTTCATCTTCTAGGATGGGAAGGGACACAGATTGCTGCATTAACTACTGTTTTTAGTCTTAGAGAAGATTTTGATAAAAGTTTATCATTTGGTTGGTCTCGTATTCTGGGAAATAGCATAGGCGGTGTATTAGCATTACTTTTTTACCTTGTCGAAGCTTTTTTTAATCATTCTTTTTTAATTACTTTATTTTTAGTACCAATATTAACCATGTTAACCATTGTTTTAAATGTGGCTATTAATAATAAATCGGGTATTATTGGAGCTACAGCAGCTCTTTTGATTATTACATTATCAGTCCCTTCAGGAGATACGATTATTTATGTGTTCACTAGAATTTTTGAAACTTTTGTTGGAGTTTTTATTGCTATTATAATTAATAGTGATATCGATAGATTACGTCAATTTCTGATTAAAAAATAAAAAGAATCATTCATGTTACAAAATATAACATGGATGGTTGACTTTTTTTTATTTTCTTTATATAATGAATGAGAAAAAAGGAGAGGTTTAGCATGAGAGAAAAAGAATTAAGGCGTTCCTTAGCTGTTTTTCCTATGGGAACTGTTATGAGGTTAACAGATTTGACAGCAAGGCAGATTCGTTATTATGAAGATCAAGGCTTGATTAAACCGGAGAGATCAACAGGAAATAGAAGATTGTACTCACTTAATGATATGGATTTACTGTTAGAAATCAAAGATTTTATTAATGATGGTCTAGTGATTGCTGACATAAAAAAACAATATCAAAATCGTGAAGTTGATCAATTTACAGAAGATAAATCACTCTCTGATGCAGAGGTTAGACGTATTCTACATGATGAATTTACTAAACAAAGTGGTTTTTTAAACCCTACAACTACTATTAATGATCTCAACCTCTTATAATTGAAAAGGAGAACTAATGACAATTACTGAAAAAACGATTCGTCGTGAAATTGAAGAGAAAAATGTAACATTTTTACGTCTCATGTTTACTGATATTTTGGGGACAATGAAAAATGTAGAAATACCTGCAACAAAAGAACAGATAGATAAAGTATTATCTAACAAGGTTATGTTTGATGGTTCTTCTATTGAAGGTTTTGTTCGTATTAATGAATCAGATATGTACCTTTATCCTGATTTATCAACATGGACTGTCTTTCCTTGGGGAGATGAAAATGGAGCAGTTGGTGGACTTATTTGTGATGTCTATATTGCTGAAGGTCAACCTTTTGCAGGTGATCCAAGAGGTAATTTAAAACGTAATATTAAACGAATGGAAGAATTAGGTTTTAAGTCCTTTAATCTTGGTCCAGAACCAGAATTTTTCCTTTTCAAAATGGATGAGAACGGCAAACCCACTTTAGAGGTTAATGATCGTGGAGGGTATTTCGATCTTGCTCCTACAGATCTAGCTGATAACACACGTCGTGAAATTGTACGTGTTCTTACAGAAATGGGCTTTGAAGTTGAAGCTAGTCACCATGAGTGTGCGGTTGGTCAACATGAAATCGATTTCAAATATACGGATGTTTTAGCAGCTTGCGACAATATCCAGTTATTTAAATTGGTTGTTAAGACAATCGCTAGAAAACATGGAATGTATGCAACATTTATGGCAAAACCCAAATTTAGTATAGCAGGTTCTGGTATGCATTGTAACATGTCACTATTTAATGATGATGGAAATGCCTTTTACGATAAAAATGATAAAAGAGGCATGCAACTATCTAAAACAGCTTACCATTTTCTTGGAGGTTTAATGACTCATGCATATAGTTATACGGCAATCACTAACCCAACAGTTAATTCTTATAAACGTTTAGTACCAGGATATGAAGCTCCTGTTTATATTGCTTGGGCTGGTCGTAATCGTTCTCCTTTAATCCGTGTTCCAGCTTCAAGAGGTGCTAGTACACGTTTGGAATTACGTTCAGTTGACCCAACAGCAAATCCTTACTTAGCAATGGCTGTTTTATTAGCTTCTGGTTTAGATGGGATCATAAATAAAATAGAGCCACCAAAACCAATTGAGACCAATATTTATGCCATGACGGCAGAAGAACGTAAGAAAGCTGGAATCATTGATCTTCCCTCAACTCTTCATAATGCTTTAAAAGCCTTGAAAAAATCAACACTTGTTAGAGAGGCTCTCGGAGATCATATCTATACCAATTTCTATAATGCTAAACGCATTGAGTGGGCTAGTTATGCTTCCTATGTTTCTCAGTGGGAAATTGATAACTACCTTGAGTTATATTAATAATTAGTTGAAAGACAGGTTTGTTGAACCTGTCTTTTTTTGTTAATAATTTTCTTTATATCTGTTACCTGACTTTAAACCATTTGTCATGTTGGTAGTTTATGATGAAGATAATAAAACGTTATAAGGGGAATAATATGAAAAAAACAAAGCAGACTTCAAAATTGTGGTTGTACCAATTAATACTAGTTGGGGCAGTATCCACAACATCTTTTTTAGCCAATGAGATGGCTTTTGCTGATGAGCACGTGATTCAATCTGGTGATTCTTTTTATAGTATTGCTCAGCAATATGATATGGATATGTATGAATTAGCAGCAATGAATAATCTTGATATTTCAAGCCTCATTCTCCCTGGTCAAATATTAACAGTGACCAATTCAACACCAGTACCTGTTGAAGTTTCTAAAGAATATACAGGTAGTTATCCTATTGGGCAATGTACTTGGGGTGTTAAACAACTAGCACCTTGGGTTGGGGAATGGTGGGGAAATGGTGGTGATTGGGCTGGCACAGCCTCTTGGCTAGGTTACCAGATTGGTACAACTCCAATGGTTGGCTCTATCATTTGTTGGACAGATGGTGGTTATGGTCATGTAGGCTATGTGATTGATGTTCAAAATGAAACAAGTATCCAAATATTAGAAGCAAATTTTAATGATCAACAATGGATTGACAATTATAGAGGGTGGTTCAATCCTTATGATGGGGTCACACCAGGTGAAGTGACCTATATTTATCCTTATTAAATAGCCTTATAAACGTTCATTTTTGAATGAGCGTTTTATGATGTTTTTAGAATAAAATGATAGTAAAAGAGACTAGTAAAATACTTAGCCTCTTTTTGTTATCATTTTATTTATCTGGGGTTAGAATCATCGGGATGATGATTGGTTCACGCTCAGTTTTTTCATATAAAAAAGGACGAAGAGCGTTTACGATAGAACCATTCAAGGATTGAATGCTAGCATCTTTATTTTTAAGTGCTATACGAATAGTATTAAAGAGTAGACGTTGTGTTTCTCTAATTAAGTCACCAGATTCTCTCATATAGATAAAACCACGACTCAAAATATCTGGACCAGCTAGAATCATTTGAGAATCAAAATCAACAGTTGCAACAGCTAATACTACACCATCTTCTGATAAATCACGACGATCTTTTAAGACAGCAGCACCGATATCACCAATCCCCTTACCATCAACATAGATATCTTGAGCATTGAATTTTCCAGCTATTCGAGCTGAATCTCTTGTAACTGCTAAAACATCACCATTTTCCATGATAAAGATGTTTTCTTTTGGGATACCAGTATCATTAGCAAGACCTGCATGTACTTTTTGCATACGATACTCACCGTGGACAGGCATAAAGAATTTAGGTTTGATAAGGCTAAGCATGAGTTTTTGCTCTTGTTGGCCACCGTGTCCAGATGTGTGAACGGTATTGACTTTACTATGAATCACTTCAACACCAGCTTCTTGAATGGTATTAATTAGCTTATTAACACTGATTGTATTGCCAGGAATTGGACTGGATGAGAAAATAACAGTATCACCAGGTTGAAGAGAAACTTGTCTATGAGTACCATTGGCGATTCGAGATAGAGCAGCCATTGATTCTCCTTGGCTTCCTGTACAAAGAATCATGATATCACTAGCATTGTAATTTTTAATCTCATTTGGCTCAATAAAAGTACCTTTTGGTACTTTGATATAACCAAGTTCTGTCCCATTAACCATGGCTTTTTCCATTGAACGACCAAAGACCACTATTTTTCTTCCCGTTTTAACTGCTGCTTGAGCTGCTTGTTGTAAACGGAAAATGTTTGATGCAAAAGAGGCAAAGATAATTCGTCCATGAATACCTTCAATAATTTTGGTGATAGATTGCCCCACCACCTTCTCAGAATTGGTAAAGGTAGGAATTTCTGCATTAGTTGAATCTGATAAAAGAAGTAAAACGCCTTCTTCTCCAAGGGCAGCCATTTTGTGAAGGTCGGCAGGCTTTCCAACTGGTGTAAAGTCAAACTTAAAGTCACCTGTTGCTACAATCTTTCCTTCTGGTGTATGGATAACAATACCAAGAGGTTCTGGAATTGAATGAGTTGTATCAAAGAAGGTCACACTTAAATTTTTAAAGGTTAATTTAGTATTGCCATTAATTTCAAATAATTTAGCATCACGAAGAAGACCATGTTCTTCTAATTTGCCACGAATGAGTGCAAGGGCAAGTGGTGAGGCATAGATTGGAATGTTGACTTGTTTGAATAAAAAAGGAATACCACCAATATGGTCTTCGTGTCCGTGCGTAATGACAAGAGCTTTGACACGATCAATATTTTCAACGATATAAGAATAATCTGGAATGACGTAATCGATACCTAGTAGATCATCTTCTGGAAATTTAATTCCGGCATCAACAATGATGATTTCGTCTTGGTACTCAATACCATAAGTATTTTTCCCAATTTCTCCAAGACCACCAATAGCATAAACTCCAACTTCATTAGGTTTTAAATTAATTTTTGACATATTTTATAACTCCGTTAATTCAAAAGCACCTGAATCTTTTTCATAAGCAAGATGCTCTTCTGATATGGCTTCGATATATTCTACATTATATTTGGTTTTTTCTTCTATTAATTGACGAGCAATAATCCGTCCTTTTAATTCATCATCAGCTGAAATATCTAAGTAAAGAGCCTTAGTTTGTTCACGGCGAGGGCTGTTGTCTTTATTGTTTTGATAAAAAACTTTAAAAATCATATGTTATATTTCCTTTTCTAAGTAACGATGGTTTTTTAAACTACAAAAAAACGGGTCAAATTTAATGATCAAATTTGACAAAAAACTATTCATTTCAATTGTGTAGTATATTTTATCCTGATTCGTTGCATTTGAAGTCATTATATCATACAATATTAGATATAATCAAGTAAGGGAATCCAAATAATGAAAGTTTTATCATTTGACACATCAAACAAAGCTTTGTCAATTGCTTTATTGGAAGATGATGTTTTATTAGCTGACATCACTTTAAATATTAAGAAAAATCATAGTATTAGTCTCATGCCATCAATTGATTTTTTGATGTCTCAGGTAGGCTTAAAACCTAAAGATTTGGATAGAATTGTTGTTGCTAAGGGTCCTGGTTCCTACACCGGACTTAGAGTTGCTGTTGCAACAGCAAAAACACTAGCCTATACATTAAAAATCGATATCGTTGGCGTCTCTAGTTTAGCTGCTATTGCTTTAAATGCTAATACTGCTGGTCTTGTGGTACCGATTATTGATGCTAGGCGTCAAAATGTTTATGCTGGTTTCTATCGTCAAGGTCAGTCTGTTAAACCAGATCAGCATATGAGTTTTAGTGATGTTTTGGCTAGTCTAAGTATGGAAAATGAAGTTAGTGTCGTTGGAGAGATTGGTTCTTTTTATGATACCATTCAAGAAAACTTACCAAAAGCCAATATTTTAGAGGTTTTACCAAGTGCTTATGAGATTGGTAAGATAGGTTTGACACTTCCACCAGAGAATATTGACCTATTTGTTCCTGAGTATTTAAAACGAGTTGAAGCTGAAGAAAATTGGTTAAAAACGCATGAACCAGTAAATAAAGATGATTTTATCAAGAGAGTTTAAGATGTTGTCAAAGATGGAAAAAGTAGATATGATTTATGCTATTTTAGAGGAAATTTATACCGAATCACCATGGAGTAAACGTCAGATTCAAGCAGATCTTGAAAAAGAAAATACTGACTATTTTTTCGTCTATCATCAAAAAGAAGTAGTTGGTTTTTTAGCGATTGAATACCTTTATGGCGAATTAGAAATTACAAATATTGCCGTCAAAAATGCCTTTCAAAATAAAGGTTTTGGGGCGGCATTATTACAACAATTGGTTAACAAACCAGAAGCCATTTTTTTAGAAGTAAGAACCTCTAATCATAAGGCACAAGCTTTTTACCAAAAAAATGGATTTCAGGTCGTTGGTAAGAGAAAAAACTATTATCAAAATCCGATTGAGGATGCTGTTATCATGAAGCGAGAAGAAAATAATGAAAGATAGATATATTTTAGCGATTGAGTCCTCTTGTGACGAAACAAGTGTGGCTGTATTAAGAAATGAAGCAGAACTTTTATCAAATATTATAGCTAGTCAAATTGAAAGTCATAAACGTTTTGGTGGCGTGGTTCCTGAGGTGGCAAGTCGTCATCATGTAGAAGTCATTACGGTTTGTATAGATGAAGCTCTTAAAGAAGCAGGTGTTGAGACAAGCGATTTAGATGCGGTTGCAGTTACTTATGGTCCTGGTCTCGTTGGTGCCCTTTTAGTAGGGATGGCGGCTGCCAAGGCTTTTGCTTGGGCTAATAACCTTCCTTTGATTCCAGTTAATCATATGGCAGGGCATTTGATGGCGGCTAGAGACGAAGGGGAGTTGACGTATCCTTTACTAGCTTTACTAGTCTCTGGTGGGCATACAGAATTGGTTTATGTTCCTAAAGCAGGAGAATATCACATTGTTGGTGAGACACGTGACGATGCTGTCGGTGAAGCCTATGACAAGGTAGGGCGCGTGATGGGTCTTTGCTACCCTGCTGGTCGTGAAATTGATGAGTTGGCTCATAAAGGTCAAGACAGATATGATTTTCCTCGTGCCATGATTAAAGAAGACCACCTAGAATTCTCTTTTTCAGGCTTGAAATCAGCTTTTATCAACCTTCACCATAATGCTAAACAAAAAGGGGAAGAGTTAGTTTTAGAAGACTTGTGTGCCTCTTTTCAGGCAGCTGTTTTAGATGTTTTACTCGCTAAAACCAAGAAAGCTCTCAAGCAATACCCCGTCAAAACACTAGTTGTCGCTGGAGGTGTTGCTGCTAATAAGGGTCTAAGAGAACGTCTGGCTAAAGAAATCACAGAAGTACCTGTTGTTATCCCTAAACTACGTCTTTGTGGTGATAATGCTGGTATGATTGCTTTTGCGGCTGCGGTTGAGTATGAACATGGTCATTTTGCAAGGCTTGATCTTAATGCCAAACCAAGCCTTGCTTTTGATACCTTATATTAATTTTTTAAAAAAGATTATGAGGATAACTGAATGATTAGAACAGCACAAACGTCAGATGCACAGGCCCTCAGAGATATTTGTGAGATTAGTCTTGGTTACAATGTTTCAACAGATCTAGTGAAAGAACAAATCGCTCGCTTAACTAAAAATCCCAATCAGTATTTGGTGGTTTTTGAGGAAAAGACTAGTCAATCGGTGACAGGTTTTCTTCATGCGAGTCGTTATGAAAGTATTTATAGTGATGCAGGTTTTAATATTATGGGGCTTGCTGTTCATCCTGACTACCAACATCAGGGGATAGGAAAACAACTCTTACTAGCTCTAGAGGATGAAGCAAAGAAAAGGCATTATTCCTATATTCGCTTTAACTCAGCAGAGCACAGAAGAGCGGCGCATGCCTTTTATGAGCGATGTGGCTATGTGTCTGATAAGACGCAAAAACGCTTTTTAAAACAACTTGAAGATTAAAAAGGACAGATAGTCATACCTGTCCTTTTTTGTTTAATTTTTCATTAATCATAGTGTGGTATGCCTGCCACCCAACCGGTACAAAGAGCTGAAGTAATATTAAAGCCACCTGTGTGGGCATTGATGTCTAACACTTCACCGGCAAAATGTAGACCAGACACTTTTTTACTCTCCAAGGTTTTCGGATTGATTTCTTTTAAGTCAACACCACCTTTTGTCACAAAGGATTTAGGCAGAGACATTTTTCCTATGACAGCAATAGGATAGTTTTTAAGGGTTTCTAAGAGTTTTTCTTCTTCTTTTACTGTCAAATGTTTGACTTTTGCTGGATAAGAGATTGCTAAAAAGTCAGCAAGACGTTCTGGGAAAAATTGTTTTAAGGC
Source organism: Streptococcus marimammalium DSM 18627 (assembly GCF_000380045.1). Taxonomy (GTDB): domain Bacteria; phylum Bacillota; class Bacilli; order Lactobacillales; family Streptococcaceae; genus Streptococcus; species Streptococcus marimammalium. Next base: position 37,246 of record NZ_KB904358.1, on the reverse strand, counting down.
ATTTTTTAAAGATTTTTCACGGTTTTCTTTCAAATAGGTCCTTAAGTTTTCTTTTGTTTCCTGTGGGAGAAAGTCGATAAAGATAGTTTCTCCTCCGCGAACAAAGCTAGAAATTCTAAGGGCTGCCGGACCAGATAAGCCAAAGTGAGTAAAGAGCAAATCGTGAGTGATGATGTGTTTTTGATAGGTTATCGTAATATCATCTAAGGAAATACCTTGAAGGGTTTTATGAGGGAAATCAGTCAAAAGTGGACTTTCTGCAGCTTCAAGATCTGTCACAGCAAGTTTAAAGTGTCTAGCAATCTCGTAACCAAATCCAGTTGATCCGGTTGAGGGATAAGTTTTACCACCTGTAGTCACCACGAGTTTATCACAAGTAAATTCTTTATCGTGTGATTTAACGTGAAAGAGGTGGTTGATTTTTTTAACAGAAACCACTTCAAAACCTGTTATAATCTGCCCACCCAGTTCGGTAATCTTATTTTCAAGACAGGAGATGATGGTTTTAGACTTATCAGTTGTTGGAAAAACACGACCATGGTCTTCAACTTTTAAGGTAACACCATTATCTGTGAAAAATTGGATAATATCATGGTTGTCAAATTGGGAAAACACACTATAGAGGAAGCGACCATTACCTGGAATACCTTCTAGCAAGTCTTCTAGGGTGCCATTATTGGTGACATTGCATCTGCCACCACCTGTTCCAGCTAGTTTTTTACCCAATCGTCGATTTTTTTCTAAGAGAAGTGTTGTTTGTCCATAAAAGCTTGAGGAAATGGCAGCCATCATTCCTGCAGGGCCACCTCCAATAATGATTGTATTATAATATTTCATACTGCCATTATAACATAGCTTGGTTAAAAGCTTTAATAATGGAAAATATTTTTTCTGAGAGAAAATATTTTGTTTCAAAAAGCTTGTTATGCCTCGTTTTTTGAGATAAAAAGAAAGTCTTTTAAGGCCTATCTAAAATTGACATTATTCTAAGGTTATGATACTATTTTTATAAGTATAATGTCAGGATAAAGAGGAAATTATGGCAATTGAAAAGACAGTCAGCGAACTAGCTGAAATTTTAGGAGTCAGCCGTCAGGCAGTCAATAACCGTGTCAAGACACTTTCCGAGGAAGATGTTGATAAAAATGATAAAGGAGTTACTGTCGTCACCCGCAGTGGTCTTATTAAGCTTGAAGAAATTTATAAAAAAACAATTTTTGAAGATGAGCCGATCAGTGAAGAAGAAAAACAACGCGAACTCCTTGAAATTTTAGTGGATGAAAAAAATACAGAAATCACTCGTCTCTATGAACAGATTAAAGCAAAAGACATTCAAATTGCTGAAAAAGATAAACAATTGAGTGTTAAGGATGTCCAAATTGCTGAGAAAGACAAGCAACTAGACCAACAACAACAATTAACACTGACTGCTATGAAAGAAAAAGAAACTCTACTCTTAGAGCTTGAAGAAGCTAAAAACAAGGTGGAAGAAACAAAACATAAGGCTGAGCGTACGCAGGCACAACAAGATGCAAGAAAAAAAGGATTTTTTGCCCGTTTATTTGGAAAATAAAGTCTCTGATGGGAGGCTTTTTATTTAGATAAGGAAAATGTTATGGAACACTTAGAAACTTATATCGCTTTTGACTTGGAATTTAATACGGTTGATCATGTCAGTCATATTATCCAAGTATCAGCGGTGAAATATTATAAACACCAAGAGATTGCGACGTTTGATACCTATGTTTATACAGATGTCCCCTTACAAAGTTTTATTAATGGTTTAACGGGGATAACTGCTGACAAGATTAAAAAAGCTCCCGTTATTGAAAAGGTAATGGCTGATTTTAAAACCTTTGTTGCGTCAACACCTTTAATTGGCTACAATGCTAAAAAAAGTGATTTGCCGCTCTTGTTGGCACATGAGTTGGACCTGAGAGAAAACTACATGGTTGACGTTTATGAGGAAGCTAAAAAAAGACGCAGTAAGGACTTAAATGGGATTAGTAATCTTCAGCTCCATACTGTTGCCAAGTTTTTAGAGATTAGTGGGAAAAGCCATAATAGCCTTGAAGATGCACGCATGACAGCCCTTGTCTATGAAAAGTTTTGCGAATTTGATGATAATACGGCACTTTTAGACAAACAAGAGGAAGTGACTAACAATCCTTTTGCAAACTTAAATTTATCCGATATCCTATCCGAATAAAAAAAGCTGAACTCAGTTCAGCTTTTTTCGTTTTAGAAGGGTAACTTGCCAGCAAAGGCACCCATGGTTTTTTGTGTTTCGTCTTCGATTTGTTTCAAGGCATCATTGACTGCTTGGATGGTCATGTCTTGAAGCGTTTCAATATCCTCTGGGTCAACAATCTCGCTCTTGAAATCAATTGAGACCAGTTGTTTATCACCAGTAAAGGTTGCAACCACTAGATCCTGTGCTGATTTACCGGTAAAAGTAGCAGCTGCTAACTCAGCTTGTTTCTTTTCCATTTGTTTTTGTAATTTTTGTGCCTGTCTCATCACATTTTGCATATTCATCATGATGTTTAGTGTCTCCTTTGTTTATCCTTAAAATCAATTTTCGACTGTTCTTTAGGAACGGTCTTTTTAGCTAATGCCTATTATACCATGTTTAAGAGAGAAGACAAAATGGGAAACTGAACTGACATAAAAATGAGAGAATGTAAAGAAAAAATAAAGTAATTTTTGCATAAAAAAACATTAGAAAATATTATATGTTATAATATATCTTGATATTATGTGAGTAAAGAAATTCTGTTTCTAGAAAAAAAGATTTTAGTTAATTCTTTTAAAACTATGATTAAAATATAAGGAGAGTGGTGTGTATGTCATTGATGACTTTTTCAATATGGAGATTGACTATTATGAATCCACAATCAGGATTACTTAATATTAAAGCTAGTAAAAAATTTTTCAATGAATTAAAGACAACACAAGAGCCTATAAGAATACATCCAAAGGACAAAGAAGCGTTTTCTATTAGTATTGATAATACTGAAAATTATATCTTTTGGATGATTGAGCATGGTAGCACAGAACCTAGAGATGAAACTGTATATAACCCTGGAAATAAAACTGTTAGAATAAATCCCAGAACTGAAGAAGAGTTAGAATTTATGGAACAATTTTTTGCTTTTTATGATTATAATAGGCAGTTATTTTTTATATCTGACTTGAGAAAAAGAAAAATATTTAAAAACATATTAAAAAATTTAGATAATAAATTAGATGTTGATATTAAAGGGATTTATGTGGATGAGAAAGAATTTATTAATAAACTAAAAACATTATCTGAAATCCGTTTTATAATAACCAATGATTTATTTTCAAGTGATTCTAAAAGTTCTTACCATTTAGAAGAAATGATAGGTGGTAAACCAGAAGACGATGTTGTTATAAGTATTGAATATAAACAAGAGTCAATAAAAAGATTTATAAGATATGTTAAAAATCTTATAAATGAAAAGAATGCATTTCAAATTAAAGGATTATTAATAAGAGGAAATGATTCGCAAGGTTTTGAACGATTGTTAAATCAGGATGAGTTTATTAAAAAAATTAAGTTAACGGATATTAAAAAAGAGAATAATGGGAAATTTGCTTTTAATAACATACTTGAAAGTATACGTAGTGAGATAGAAAGGTTGTCTGATGAGTTGGTTAAGTAAAAAAGATATAAAATTTACTTGTTGCTCAATAGTTTTGAGTATTCTAACATCTTATCTAATTAATCCTTTTCTAATTTTGAATATCGACTATATTGTTGAATTTTTTTCAATAATAATTGGTTTTTTAATTAGTTCTATTACCCTGTTATATTCTTCTAATATCAGAGTTGTTTTGTATAAGTGTAAAGATAAGGATTATCCTAACTATTGGTTTAAAATAGTATCTTATTATAGATTTGCGATTTTCTATTTTTTATTTTTGGTTTTATTCTTGATTATTAGGATAGATAGATTATCAGAAGAACTTTATCAACAGCTTTATTTAGCTATTATAATTGAAGGTTTCTATTGGATTTTAAAGATAGTAGTGAATTTATTTTATTTATTAAATATTGAGATAAATTCCAAATAATTTTTTTGAGAAGAAATTTTAGAGTTTAATATTGAAAATTAAAAGGTTAAATTACTTCTTGTTAATACTTAAAACAAAGGACTTACTGTCAATCTTTCATTTTTCGTTGCGATTATTTCTCTTTTGTTTTATACTATGGTTGAACATGTGAAAAGGTTAGCAAATCAATTGTTAATGGATGATAGAGAGGGTGAGAAGGATGCGTCAAAAGCGGTTTCCTATAACATTAATCATCATTGTAGTAGTGTTTCTTTTGGTTGGAGGGTATGCTACTTATCAGGTCTTGGGGAAAGCAAGTGCTGGTAAAGAGACGGGTAAACCTACTGTGACTGTTGCCAAAAAGACGTCGACTGAGGACAAAGAAGTGTCTAGTTCTGTGGCGTCAACGACTAGTGTAGAAGCCACTCAGGAAGAGACACCGCTGACAGAACAGGTAGCGGACACGGCTTCAGTAGCTACTGAAGTACCTAGGCAGGAAGAGTCTTTTTACCCTGACCTTGCTCAGTACAATGATTTATCGATTAAGGTTTCTATTGCTGAACAAAAGATGTCCATTTTATCGGGCAATCAGGTGATTTTTTCAACGACGGTTTCAACAGGCGCCCCAGATAGTCCAACACCGACTGGTCAATTTATCATTGAGCCTGAAAGAGGCGATTTCTTCTTTAATGAAGCTTCTGGTGAAGGTGCTTATTACTGGGTCTCTTTTAAGGATCACGGCCTTTATCTGTTTCATAGTTTACCTACTGATCGTTATGGTAATGAAATTCCTGAAGAAGCAGCCAGACTTGGCATGCCAAGTTCTCATGGGTGTGTAAGGATGCCAAGAGAAACAGCTAAATGGTTTTATGAAAATATTCCAAGTGCTATTTCTGTGCAAATTAATTAGGTTAGAAATTAAAGAAGACCAGTTTGGTCTTCTTTTTTAGGTTAAACGAACTTTATAAAAAGTTAGTCATAAACGCTTATAAAAATGATTGTGGGAATGCTATAATAGAATTAATCAAATGACACTGAGTCGTCTAACTTTTTGATTAGTTATTATGATAATGATGAAAGAAATGGCTAGTAGTATCCATTGTTAACTACTTAAAAATGAGACATCAGAATGAAAAATTTTTTAGTCATAAGATCTATTTGACGCATTTGGTCTCCGATTTAATTTCTAATTTTGGAGATACGTTGTATTACCTTGCTTTAATGACCTATCTTGTGGTATTAAAAAATAGTAATCTAGCCCAATCATTAATATTTCAGAAACATTGCCTATTTTATTTACCATCTTGTTTGGGTTTCTGGCTGACAGAATGATTAATAAGGTGGATTCGATTGTAAAGACATTATGGATAAGAGTTCTCTTATACCTATATTCCTAGCTTTTTATTTTCAAAATATCTATTTAGTCATTCTGTTTCACTTTTTCTCTAATGTCTTTGTGAGTTTTTTGAATCCGAAAATAGGAGCCATTATTTTCAATCATATTGAAGAAACGAAGTTAGCAACTCTATTTGGTGGCATGGTCACCTATTTTCAAATGGGGGAAATTATTTCTAAACTCTTTTTTTCAGCCTTAGTGATTTACCTATCATCTAGAGATATTAGTGTCATCTATGGCATCATGATTATTTTAGCTATTAGTTATCTGTGGCGTTCAGATAAATTGGCTAGAAGAACTGTTGAATGACATGATATTATGTTGTGTTGTATAAAAAAATAAAAATACATTATGATATAATATATTTTAATAATACTAGTTGAAAGAGGTGTTGTTATTGGAGGTCTTACAGAAGATTATCATATTGGAGCAAGTTATTTTAAGGATTCTGTTTCTCCTGAGGTAGATGAAAATGATGCTCCATTGTGGCAAACCAAGATTCAGCCACTATTGAAAGATTATTTTAGAGGAGAACACAAAGCTAGTGATAAACTTGAAGAACTCAAAAAGGAATACTTTTCTGTTGAGGAGGACTAGTCTATGGGTTCTCATATTTTGAAAGATAATTCAAATATAGGTCAATTAGGTGATAATGAGATAATTAAGAAACTAGTTAATAAGGATTTATCTCTTCTCTCCAAAGACAATTTTATTATTTTTCCACAGCAATTATCAGAATCCTGTGATTTAGATAACGATAATGTTATTTTTTATCAAAAAAATGATACTATCTGGACGGGGAATGTTGTCGGTATTATCGGAGATGGGACAAACGATATTCGTATTAATTCTAGATTCACTAAAGAGGGTCAAGAAGATTATTTTTTAAGGTACATGATGCAACAAGTACTTCATTATAATATTGTGGAAAGTAATAACTCTTCTTCTCACGAAATGTCCTATTATGATTTGTTACTATTTTTATTTCCTTACTATCTAAACGAAGCATTGATGAAAGGTATTTATAAAGAGTATGTTAAGCAATCCTATAATGATGCTAATGTTAAGGGACCCATAGATATAGCAACTCATATTAAGAAAAATATGCCATTTGTTGGTAAAGTAGCTTATAATACCAGGGAATTTAGTTATGATAATCAAATGACAGAGTTGATTCGTCATACGGTTGAAAAGATTCAACAGGAAAAAGAGTTTCTACTTGTTGAAAATGAAACGACTAAAGAAAATGTTAGAACTATTAAGAGGGTGACGACTTCTTATAATCGTTTGGATAGAGAAAATATCATCCAAAAAAATATTTCTAACCCAGTCAAATCAGGTTACTTTGAAGAATATGCACTGTTACAACGTTTGTGTTTAAAAATTCTCACGGAAGAAAAAACGGGATTTGGTAATGATGAAAATCAAATCTACGGGATTATCATTGATGTGGCATGGTTATGGGAAGAGTATATTTGGAAAATAACACAATGGCATCATTATGGTCGAAAAGTTGAATTAGATACTTTAAATGTATTTAGTCATCCGATAAAAGACAAACAACAGCATCGTTATCCTGATTTTGTCTTTAAGGGTGCTCCAATCGATACAAAATATAAAAGAAAGATTGATAAACGTAATGACTATAATCAGTTGATCACTTATATTCATCTTTTGACATCTCAAAAAGGAGGTTTTCTTCAACCGACTGATATTGAAAAGGATAAAGGGTATACTACTTTAGGAGAGCTTTATGGGGGAGGAGAACTCTTTTCTTACAAGTTCTTTATCCCTCAAGAATATAGTAATTATCAAGAGTTTGTTTCACAAATACAAAACTCTGAAGATGAATTGAAAACACTAACTTTTTAAAAATATGCTCTTACTTATTCTATTTTGAGAGATTATTTTAAACATATTACTTTTGATATAAACAAGATAAAATAACCTTATTAGAGAGTAATAAGGTTCAGATTGATGATTATAAGCAACAAATTGAGTGGCACACACTATTGTTTTAGTAACTCAAAAGGATAATCAACTTTTACTAAAATTAAAATCAAACAAATGGTTGCAATTTTGGGAATGAGGTGGAATTTATGTCTAAGAAATTTATTACTTGGATGATTAGTTATATATTTACTTATATTGCTTATGCAACACTATTATATCTGCTTATATTCAGAATGTTTAATGAGGATTTAAGAAGTGGAGCATCAGCTTTCTTTGCAGGTTTTTTTGCATTTTTAACTTTATGGTATTATGAAAGAAAAAATAAGTTGTAATATTAATAAGTATTTATAGGAGGTGAAATTATGAAAAAAAATGATGTTTATCTCATTTGTTTAAGCATTATTATTTCATCAATAATAATAGGTATGTTTATCCGTAGCGGTTTTGAAGCAATAGGACAATATCTCGACAACGGTTTGAGATTAATTAATCAAACACTGCCACAACTTAAATAAGAGTAGGGGGTATTTAGATGATTAAAACAATATTATCAGCTTTTTGGATGCAACTTCCTATGCTGATTATGATATATGCTTTTTATAGGATTTTGCAATCTTTCAAACAAAAAAAACAAACTAAAAATATTAAAATTAGAATATTTTTGCTTAAAGTTTGGCTACTCCTTAGCTCAATTTATACAATTTGGCAATTTCTTACAGATATATTTTAGTAATGTTTTTAAATTTTAAACATCCAAAGAAAAATCTGCTCAGATTGAAGTCAAAGCGGTTGATGCTCATTTTGCACCTGGAAATGATGTCAAAGCTTATTATGCTGATATTAATTATGATATTCTTGGTGATATTATTGAGCAAGTGACAAAACGACCATTGGAACAAGTCTTTTTAGACGATATTTTTTCAAAACTTGGGATGAATGATACCTATCTACCTGTCTCAAAAAAAGAACATATCCCTCAGGTTTATTATGGCAAGACACTTCTTGATAGGCCTCAATTTATCATTTCAAGTAAGGCAAGCGGTGGTTGCGTCTCAACGATAAAAGATTTGATGCTATTTATCAGAGCTTTTTTCCAAGGAAAACTGTTTGATGATAGCTTGTTTGAGACGTTTGAAAAGTATAAACCTCTTCAATTGTCCATGTTTCCTATTCAATATGGTGGCGGCTTCATGAGAATAAAGATGGGAGGATTAGCAACACTTTTTCAAGGACAGGGTGAGTTAATTGGGCATAGTGGCTCTACTGGTTCGTTTGCATTTTACTATCCTCAAAAGGATTTATTTTTTGCGGGCGATTTTAACCAAATGAAGCATCCTGCCTTACCGATTAAGTACGTGATGCAACTTGCTATGTTTGCTTCAAAGTAATGTCACATTTTATCAAGAAAAGATATTTAGCTCTTATATTAAAATAGTTTCCTGCAAAAGTAATCCCTTAGGCATTTTCTAAGGGATTATTTATTTTTTGGAATGGCTTTTAAACTTATTTTTCTTTTGGTAATATATTGGCTTTCAAATGCCCTGGAATTGATTTTACCTTAATAGGATGATCTGCAAAAGATAGAATTCTATTATAAATAATATCTCTGTTCTCAATAGTTATTAAATCCATGGTATGATATGATTTTTTTAGCATCTCATCATCAGGCCAAACAACTGTATGAGCTGTTTTAGGTCTATGTTCAATAAGATTTGAAGCAAGCCATTCAAATTCTTCAAGGTTTTTTTCATTACTAGTTTTCATATCAAAAAGTGGGAAAATAGTAAGTTTTATTAAATTATAGTCGGGGTTGTCTTTTTGAAATTCTTGTTCCGTTTTGTAGATTTCAGGAAATAAAAATGGATGGTCTTTATGTCATTCTGCTCTTCTAAAAGTATCTTCAATGAGAACATAGACAGAAAAATCAAAATCTTTAATAATTTGAACAATACAGTGGTTTTCTGACATCAATTCAAATTATGTTGTATACATTAACGCTCCTTATAAAATCAGTGCTAAAAATACTATTACCCTATCTGCTTGTGAATTAATCACTAGCTCAGATTATAGCTGATTCTCTTTTATTTCTTGAAGCCATTTTTCTGCTTCATCATAAGGGTTAACATTAATATCTTGGTAACGATCATCATATTCATATTTGGATTCTAGAGATTTTGTTTCATGGTTGTAGATTAACCATAATTCTTTAGGTGCTTCTTTCCCATACTCTTCACAAACTTTTTTTAATCTCTGTAGATCACTTATGCCAAGTTTTGAAACTTGTAACAGTAGTCGATGATTATCATCTTTAATTTGTTGGTCATCACTCAAAGCGTCATTAACAAAATTGATATCAACATATTGTCCATTAATCTTATAAAGAGCCTTAAAAGAGTATAAACTAGTGCAAACACCGTAGATAAACACTTTTTCAGCATTGCCATTAACATATTCTAGTGCCAAGCTAACCATATCTGCTTGGACTTCCATAAATTTATCTTCAAAAACTGCCATTATTATCTCCTAATTATTTTTATGGTTGAATTTTCTTTTCTATCATATCATATTGCTAGAAAAAAATCCTATTTTTATCATTTTTAAAACCATGACGGTCTTTACTATTTAAGACTGGTCATGGTTTTTTGATAGGTGTATTTTCTAATAAGTGTATTATCTGGTGGGGTCTCTATGCTAAAGAAGAAGTAGTGGTCAAGTCCGTCTTTGGCATTTTCTTTGTTGAGTTTAAAGTAGGATTTTTGAGCATTTGCCATGCTTCGCATTAAATCATCCGTGAGAAAGGTAAGTGGAATGTCTAGTGCAGAATACTTGTAGAAATCTTTTTCAAATTGTCTGTAATTTTCACTGAAATAATCCATTTGTAAAGCATTTTTTTCATAATCAAATAGACTCATCATCGTCCTCCTTAGCCTGTTTTATTGTTATGATGTCGTCTAAGTTTAGTCTGAGATAGGTTTTGTTGGTTTTAAGGATAAGGTGATTTTTATCAATGTTTGAGATACTACCGTAATAGTCATCTCTTTTTTTCTTGTTTTTGATACTAATTTTAATGCTTGTTTGGTTAGCATAGGCTTGCCCCAGAAGACTTACTTTTTCTTTGAGTGGCATTTCTGAAAAGAGGATGTGTGGAGTGAAGGCGTCTGATAGAGCAGTGGTGTGCTCAGAAAGGAAAAATCCCATCCATTTTGCCATTTTTCTATCTTGATAGTTTCTTGCCGACTGAAAAGGCAGATAGGAGCGGTCAATCATTTGAGTCCCTCCAAACCTCCAGCAGAATGGCCTCCTATCAATCGGCTACGTGCGATATTACGGGAATTGTCTAGGAGGACAGTGCCTTTTTGTAGTGCTAAAAAGCCAAATTGGTCACGGATAGTATCGATAGTGCTTTGTAGTTTTTCTTCTTTTTCAAGGCTTGCAACATCATCAAAGAGAGAGATTAAGGCATAACGCTCATCCACTAATCCAGTATACCTAACACCAATTTGACGAACAGCCCCAGAAGTATACTTTTGTCGAAAAATCCGAATAACTGTCCTTTGTAGCACCTGTGTGTTATTGGTTGGTTCGATTTTGGTATGAGTGTGGATTCCTTTTTTCATTTCTGTTTTTGAATAGGAGACATCAATTGCAACAGTGGTTGCTTTTTTATGAGCCCTTCTAAGGCGAATGGCGACTTGTTCTGCCATCTCACTAAGGACAAGCTCGATATCTCGTTGGTTGGTATAATCTTTGGGGAGAATTTGTGAATTTCCTAAACCTTTTGCTTTCACACGATAAGGAATATGGACGTTACTTTCATCAACGCCATTAGCATGAAACCATAGTTGAACACCGATAACGCCAAATTCTTTTTTGAGTAAATCGGGATTGGTGTTGGCAAGCTCTCTGATCGATGTAATCCCCAATTTTTGTAGTCTTTTGGCAATGCGATGGCCAATGCCCCAAAAATCAGTGAGCTGAGAGATAGCCCATACCTTAGTTTCGACATCCTGATAGGACCAATTGGCGCGCATAGTTTTAGTTTTTTTAGCTTCATTGTCAAGTGCTAATTTTGCAAGGAGTGGATTGGCATTACTCATGCCAACAGTTGAAAAGATACCTGTCTTCTGCCAGATATCATGCTGGATTTTAGCAGATAACAAATCAAGTTTTCTCTTTTTTGAGAGTGTTTTGTCAGGGATGAAATAATCAAGTGAAGAAGTAAGATCAATCAATTCTTCATCAATCGAATAAGGAAAGATATCTTTTGGACTAGCATAATTTTGAAAGATTTGCTGGATTTGGCTATTAACCTTGATATACCTATCCATCCTAGGAGGAACAATGAGTGTTCGCTTTGCCCAGTTTTCGATAAAAGAAATCTCTTTTGGTGTCGGCTTAAGTCCTTTTTGTTTTGCCCGATGATAGTTGAAACGTCGTGTTTTAAGATGAAAGGGTAAATCGTAGGAGCGACCAACATTATGTTGGCCAAATATTTTTTTAAAGGTAGGTGATGCCGCTAAGATGAGCCCATCAGCATTGTCGGTACGGCTCATCACACAAAGAGATGTTGTCAGTGGGTTTAGCCCACGCGCCACACACTCAACAGATGCGTAAAAGGATTTCATATCGACAAAAGCAATATCAGATTGAGGTTCTCTTGTATAATCAATGTAACCCATAGTGCTTCTCCATGTTATTAAATTTTGGATGAGTGGTGAGAAGGGGTGTTCCCGAGTTTTTGTTTGTCATAAGGCTTCTTTAATAACTGGCATAAAGTGACTGACGACCAGTCCTACAATTTTGGGTTCATCTTCGTAGGGGATAAATTGGTCGGGAAACTCTTTATTAAGAGAAACCATGCGAAAACCTTCTTTTCCACGATAGAGTTTTTTGATGTAGAGGGTATCATTCCAAGTCAGGGCATAAACAGCACCATCATAATCAAAACCGTTGGCCTTGATGAGTGCTACTTCGCCATTTTGATAAATAGGTTCCATCGAGTTTCCTTTAATCCAAGTGGCGATATCATAGCCATATTGTTCGACATCAGAATAGACGATTTCTGTTTCATATTCATCAAAGAGTGATTCTCCAACACCAGCTGAGAGTGCAACATCTGCTAGGACAGTGACAGCAAACAGTGGTCTGACTTTTTGTTCTTGTTTTTGCTGTATTTTTAGTAAATCAGAAACATACTCCTCAGCATTTTGTTGGTTGGTTGAAGAGAGTTTTAGATAGTCTCTAATAATCTGATATTGTGATTCAAAATAGCTTATCTCCACTTCCAGAACAAGTGCCAGTGTTGTCAAATGTTTTTGATTGGGAATGGTTTTACCACTCTCCCAATGATGATAAGCCACCCGACTAATCTCTAATTTTTTAGCCATACTAGCTTGAGAATACCCTTTTTCAATTCTTTTTTGTTTTAAACGTTCTTTTGAAAACATCATGCACCTCTTGTTAATTTATAACTTAACAAAATTATATCATTTTAAAGAGAATTTGCAAGTTGGAAATTTTTCATAATCCAAAGCCCCATTCCTAAATTAAAAAAAATACTATTTTACCTTATTAGAATGTAAAATAGTATTTTTTTATTAGTGGAAAATGTTATTATTACAATAATATTTTGTATATTACTTCTATATTTTTTAAAAAATGATATAATAATAAAAAAGCACCGAGACGGTGCCAGAATGTATACGTTTAAAACTTATTTTAACGCGCTGTGTTGTTTCGAATAGTTCCAACAACATATTGATTGTACGAGTTTAACTGCCATGCGTTTTAGAGCTGTGTTGTTTCTAATAGTTCCAAAACCTATCCAATTCAGTCAAAAACTAGCTCTAATAAAATAGACGTAAAAATAATAACCAATTCTTGTTGTATGCAAGAATTGGTTTTTATTTAGTGTTTTTAATTGCTAGATTCGATGGAAAATCAAGTTTTATTATTGTAAAAGTTTAAAATTTACATATTCTTTACAAAAACAAGGTAATGAATTTTATATTTTAAGGATAAGATAGAAACAGTTATAAATACATTTTATAGGAGTTTGACATGAAAAAAAGATATTTCTTAGCATTTTTAACTGTTTTTAGTGGTTTATTATTGATTTTAACGGCGTGTGGGACCACAACAAAATCGTCTAATATGATTAATGTTATCACACGCGAGGAGGGATCTGGAACACGAGGAGCTTTCATTGAATTATTTTCAGTATTAGAAGAAGTTGATGGTGAAAAAGTTGACCAAACTTCAGACAAAGCTATTGTTTCAAATTCAACTGCTATTGTGTTAACAACAGTTTCAGGCGATCAAAATGCAATCGGCTATGTCTCTACAGGATCGGTAGATGATAGTGTTAAGACTCTTAAAATTGATGGTGCTAGCCCAACTGTTGAAAACATCAAAGATGGTAGTTATAAAATCGCTCGTCCTTTTAATATTGCTGTGAAGGATAAGATTAGTGATGTCACAGAAGATTTTATTGCTTTTATCATGAGTCGCGATGGTCAAACGGTTGTTGAAAAATCTGGCTATATTGCTATTGATAGTAGCTATGATTATCAATCAAGTGTAACTTCTGGAAAACTTGTTATTTCTGGTTCAAGTTCTGTTACTCCAGTTATGGAAAAATTAAAGGAAGCTTATTTAGTGATCAATCCATCAGTTACTATTGAAATTCAGCAAAGTGATTCTTCTACAGGGGTTATCGATACAATTGATAGCATATCAGATATTGGGATGGTATCAAGAGAATTGAAAGATTCTGAGTTAAAACAAGGAATTACTTCTCACGTGATTGCAAGAGATGGGATTGCCATTGTTGTTAATAAAGAAAATCAGATAACAAAACTTACGAGTCAACAAGTTAAGGCGATATTTACTGGAGAAGAAATCAATTGGGATAATCTCATTTCTGAATAAGGAGTTATGATGAAATTACTGAAAGAAAAGGGCATGCATGTGATATTTTTTATCACATCTTGCCTTTCTATTATATTTGTCGGTCTTATTTGTTTGTTCTTATTTTCTAGTGGCATTCCAGTTATTTTAAGAATCGGTGTTTCTGAATTTCTTTTTGGAACCGTTTGGAAGCCTGCCAATCAGTTGTTTGGTGTTTTTCCAATGATAATTGGCTCTCTTTTTGTGACGGGATTGGCTTTACTAATTGGTGTTCCAATAGGATTGACTACAGCTATTTTTATGGCAAAATTTTGTCCACCTTCTTTATATAAATTATTAAAGCCAGCAATAAATCTGATGGCAGGGATACCTTCGGTTGTTTATGGCTTTTTTGGATTAGTGGTTCTGGTACCATTTGTTAGGAATTATTTTGGTGGTTTTGGAATGAGTATCTTAACAGCAGCTATTCTACTGGGGTTAATGATTTTACCAACAATTATCAACATTTCAGAAAGTGCTATTAGAGCTGTCCCTGAAAGTTATTATGAAGGGGGCATAGCTCTTGGAGCTTCTCATGAACGTAGTGTTTTTTTTACTGTACTACCGGCAGCTAAAAGAGGTATTTTAGCTAGTGTTATTTTGGGTGTTGGTCGAGCAATTGGTGAAACAATGGCTGTGATCATGGTTGCCGGAAATCAAGCCATTATTCCAGATTCTATTATTTCAGGTGTAAGAACCTTAACAACGAATATTGTTATGGAAATGGGATACTCTACAGGTATTCATCGGGAGGCGTTAATTGCTACGGCAGTTGTTTTATTTGTTTTTATTTTATTAATCAATATCTCATTTTCATTACTCAACAAGGAGGTTTAAGTGGAAAATATTAATCATGTCCACTGGAAACAGCGGTTACATTCTTTACAAAATGATCCTCTTTCTTTTGTGTTAAACGCTTTGGTTCATGTCGGTGCTTTTCTAACAATGACAGCCATCTTATTTATTATTAGTTATATTCTAATAAAGGGAATTCCTCATATTAATCTAGATTTATTTTCTTTTTCTTATACAAGCGAAAATGTTTCTTTGTTACCTGCCTTTGTTAATACATTATATATGGCAGTATTATCTTTAATGTTTGCTATTCCTATTGGAATTGGTTCTTCTATTTATTTGACAGAGTATGCTAATCGAAACAATTCTTTTATTTTCATTATTAGGATTGCAACAGAAACTCTTTCAGGCATTCCTTCCATTATTTACGGCTTATTTGGTTCTTTGTTTTTTGTTAAGTATGCACAATTTGGTCTTTCTCTTTTGTCTGGTGCTTTAACGTTGAGTATTATTATATTACCATTAATTATGCGCACTACAGAAGAAGCTTTGTTATCAGTCCCTGATAGTTATCGAGAAGGAAGTTTTGCTTTGGGTGCTGGAAAAGTCAGAACTATTTTTAAAATTGTTTTACCTAGTGCGACATCAGGTATCTTTTCAGGGATTATTTTAGCTATTGGTAGAATTGTAGGAGAATCGGCAGCCTTAATTTTTACAGCTGGTACAGTAGCAGAAATAGCATCAAGTATTTGGGATTCTTCAAGAACTTTGGCTGTTCATATGTTTGCAATATCAGGTGAGGGTTTGTATTTGAATCAAACCTATGCTACTGCGGTTATCCTTTTGTTATTAGTTATTACCATTAATTTATGTTCAGAAGTAATTGTTAACTATCTAGGGAGAGGAAAAAAACAATGAGTCAATTAACAATCAATCAATTAGATTTATTTTATGGTGATTTTCAGGCTTTAAAGAATATTAATCTCACTATAAAAGAAAAAAACATTACTGCATTTATTGGCCCATCAGGTTGTGGTAAATCAACCTTATTAAAAAGTCTTAATCGAATGAATGACCTTATTAAAAATTGTCGCATTACAGGTACTGTTTTATTGGACAATAAAGATATTTATAAAGAAATTGATATTAATCTGTTAAGAAAAAAAATTGGTATTGTCTTTCAAAAACCCAATCCTTTTCCGATGAGTATTTATGATAATATTGCTTTTGGTCCAAGAACACATGGTGTTAAATCTAAAGTACAGTTAGATGAAATTGTTGAGCAATCTTTAAAAAATGCAGCATTGTGGGATGAGGTAAAAGATCGCTTACAAAAGTCTGCTTTGGGCTTATCTGGTGGTCAACAACAAAGGTTGTGTATTGCTAGAGCTCTTGCTATTGAGCCAGAAATCTTATTGATGGATGAACCAACAAGTGCTCTAGATCCTGTTTCGACACTAAAAATTGAAGATTTAATCATTAGTTTGAAACAAAAATACACCATTGTGATCGTCACTCATAACATGCAACAAGCGGTGAGAATATCAGATCATTCAGCATTTTTTTTGATGGGTGAAGTTGTTGAATATGATAAAACGAGCACTTTATTTTCAATGCCAAAAGATAAAAGAACTGAAGAATATATTACAGGGAGATTTGGTTAATGCGTTCAAAATTTGAAAATCAATTACACAATCTAACTAATGATTTAATTGTTATGGGAACTTTTTGTGAGGATATTATCTCAAAATCTTTACATTGTTTATTAGAACAAGACTATGTTTTAGCAACTGACATTACAAAAATCTACCAGAAGATGGAACATTTAGAAAGAGACATAGAATCAAAATGTTTAAAGCTATTGTTACAACAACAACCAGTTGCTAAGGATTTACGAGACATTTCAGCAGCTCTTAAAATGGTTTATGACATGAAACGAATAGGCGCACAATCCTCAGAAATTGCTGAGATAGTACTCCAAAAACATATCAATACTGATGAAGAGTTATTATCCCTTGAAAAAATGTCAACCGATGTTATTGAAATGGTCTCACAAAGTATAGATGCTTTTATTTATCAGGATCAAAAGTTAGCACATAATATTATAGAAAAAGATAGTCAAGTGGACAAAGAATTTGATACAATTAAAATAAAATTAATGGATTATTTTGCTAAAGAAGCATCTGACGGTGAGCATGCTATTGATTTATTAATGGTCGCTAAATATATAGAACGTATTGGAGATCATGCTGTAAATATTGCCAAGTGGGTATTGTTTTCAATGACTGGTCAGTTGTAATGGGGGAAAAGATGATTTATTGTGTTGAGGATGACGATAATATTCGTGAGTTAATGCTTTATACTTTGAAATCAGTAGGATTTGACGCTGAGGGATTTTCAAGCAGTCAATCATTTTGGCAAGCCCTCAAAGAACATCCTCCAATTCTTATCATTTTAGATATTATGTTACCTGAGGAAGATGGTATTTCTATTTTATCTCAATTAAGACAAAATCATTCAACGCAGCAAATTCCTGTTATTATGGCAACAGCTAAAGGAACAGAATATGATAAGATAAAAGGTTTAGACATGGGAGCAGACGATTATCTTGTCAAACCATTTGGTATGATGGAAATGATTTCAAGGATTAGAGCAGTTTTAAGAAGAAGTCACATTCCAAATGATAAGAACGAGCTTATTTGGGGAGAGTTGAAAATTGATAAAAAAAGCCATGCAGTCACATTAGCACAAGAAAAACTTGATTTGACATTAAAAGAGTTTGAATTGCTACATTTATTTATGGAAAATCCTAATCGTGTTTTTACTCGTCAAGAATTGCTAAACCACATTTGGGGGGAGAGTTTTTTGGGAGAAACGAGAACTGTTGATGTTCATATTGGAACTCTTAGAACTAAACTTGGTCAATATGCTTACTATATCAAAACGGTTAGAGGAGTGGGTTATTTGATGGAGAAAGTTAATGATTAAAAAAATATTTAAAGCGATTTTTATCGCTACAATAGGTGTTTTTGTTGCTTGTCTATTTTTAATTATGGGTGTTTTATATCGTTACTTCTCAACACTACAGTTAGAACAATTACGTACACAAACAACCTTGGCTGCTCAAGGTATTTCTCTTGAAGGAAAAGAATATTTTGAAAATCTCAATACTTCAAATGTTCGCATTACTTGGGTAGATAATCTAGGAAATGTTTTATATGATTCTCACTCAAATGCTTTAGAAATGGAAAATCATAGTCAAAGAGCAGAAATAAAAGAAGCATTATTGTCTGGTTATGGTGAAAGTAGTCGTTATTCTCCTACTTTGACGCAAAACTCTCTTTACTCAGCCAAGCGCTTAGATAATGGTACCATTGTTAGATTATCAGTCTCTCAACGAAGTATTTTTCTTATTTTCTTAGGAATGTTACAACCTATTGCCTTTATTTTTTTAATTGCTATTGGGTTATCATTGGTTATCGCTAGACATATCTCCAAAAAAATTATTGCTCCTTTAAATACAATGGATCTTGATAAACCCTTAACAAATATTACTTATGAAGAAATAACCCCTTTTTTAAGAAGGATTAATTATCATCAAGAAGAATTGAGAAAACAAAAGCAGTTGTTAGAGCAACAAAAAGAAGAGTTTAATACAATTGTTTCAAAAATAAAAGAAGGATTCCTTTTATTAGATAAAGCAGGACGAATTATTAGTATCAATCAGACAGCTCAAACATTTTTTGACATTGGTACATCTTATCAAGGAAAGGATTTTCTTCAGTTTGCTAGAAATATCTCTTTAATTGATAATCTTAAAGAGGCTCTTTTAGGCAAGAAAAAAGAGGTTAAAATTGAAAAAGGAGATTTCCATTATCAAGTAATGTTTAGACCAGTTTTTTCAGATGGTCAGCTAACTGGCTTAGTTATTTTAATGTTTGATATTACTGAACAAGAACAAATAGAACAAATGAGAAGAGAGTTTACCGCCAATGTTTCTCATGAGCTAAAAACACCACTGCAAACAATTTCTGGTTATTCTGAAATACTAAAAAATAAATTAGTGGCTACAGAAGATATTCCTCAATTCTCTGAAAAAATTTTTATGGAATCTCAGCGTTTAATTCATTTGATTGAGGATATTATCCGTCTTTCTCATCTCGATGAGGATAGTTCGATTACAATGCAACCTGTCAATTTATATCAATTAGCTCAAAATGTTTTAGACAGTCTATTATCTCTTGCGATGGAAAAAGAAGTGCAACTCAAATTAACAGGAGAAAAAACTGAATTATTTGGTAATTCCTTACTACTTCATTCTATTATTTATAATTTATCTGAAAATGCGATTAAGTATAACCGTCAAGGTGGAACGGTTTTAATTGATATCAGTGAAAAAGCTAAAGAAATTGTATTAACAGTAAAAGATACAGGTATTGGTATACCACAATCAGAACAAGACCGTATCTTTGAGCGTTTTTACCGTATTGATAAAAGTAGAACACAAAAAGATGGTGGGACAGGTCTTGGGTTATCAATTGTTAAGCATGCTGCTTTACTACATAAAGCAAAGATAAAGGTATTAAGCCATATCAATGAAGGGACAGAAATCAGTGTTATTTTTAATAAGAGCAATTGTATCTAACCTTACCCTATCGTATGATGTTATTAGAGAAATAGGCTGATAGGCTATCATTATGGATGGTGTAATTTTGGTTTTCTAAAAACACCAGTTTAATGACACTTTTAAAATACTCATAACTAAAAATAATTGTAGAAATACTTATCCTTAGAAATGGTGAGTATTTTTACTTATATAGATGTTTCAATCCATTTTCAATTGTCTTTATTATTTATTAATTAGCTATGTTATAATAATAGAAAAAGTTTGGAGGTGTCTCATGGATAACTTATCATTAATTCAACCTAGTCTTGCTTATGAAACAGAATTAATCGCTTATCGTAAATCTTTTGGTGAGGAACATATTTATGGAAGTAGTAAATTAGATAAGTATGAAAAGATTTCTGATTGGCTTTCTTATCTTGAAAAGATGTCTGATGAGTCAACTTGTCCACCAGATAGAGTCCCCTCAACGACTTTTTTGTGTGTCAGACAATCGGATAATGTCATTGTTGGCATGTGTAATATTAGACATCATATTAAAACAGAGTTTCTACTTAACATTGGTGGACATATTGGTTATTCGATTAAACCAAGCGAACGCTTAAAAGGTTATGCTACAAAGCAACTTCATTTAGCTTTGTTGAAAGCTAAAAAAATGGGACTTGAAAAAGTCCTACTCACGTGTGCAGAAGATAATATTGGTTCTGATAAAACAATTCTAGCTAATGGTGGTGTCTATGAGGATACGAGATATGATGCTAGTGATGATGAAAATATAAAAAGATATTGGATTGATTTGAGAAACTAACTTAGTTTCATTGGTAGAGGTGATAGTTTCATTTATAATAAATTTATCTCAACATTATCATAAAGATAGAAAGCGAGGAAGAATGAAAAAGAATAAAGAATTGACCCCATTTGAAACACTAACTTTTTTAAGTTCTGGTTTATTTCTTATCTACTTGCTACTTGTTCCAATCATCCTTAGATTCTTTCTATGAAGTGTTTTACTATCATAAAAAAAAGAATGACCTAGCTTGGATTGATTTATCTGGAGATTTGGAAGAAATCCTAAAGAGTTAGCAGATGATTTGTTAAAACAAGCAAAGCCTGAATCATTATGGAACATTTTAGGTTTAATAGTGATTATAGCATTCTATGGCTTTGGTTCTTTTTCCTTATATCAATTTTCTAATTCCGCTTCGCTAGATATTAATATTTTATCTTTCTTTATCTTTGGGTTATTGGGATTTCTTTATATCTTTTTCTTGTTTTATTTATTGAAAAAAAGTATTTATAGTCAATTTCAAAAATATCTGGTTTACTTAGTTTCCGGTAGTATTTTTATTATTTTCATAGTATTAGCTCTTATTTTAAAAACTTTAAATCAATTTTCCTATATTATCACTATATCTTGGCCTTACAATTTATTATTACTGTTAGGTTTTCTTTCTGTGTTATTATTTTCTTCGTTTAGAATATCTTTGTTTAGACCAGTTTTTGTGCTTGCCGTAGCCTTATTTTGTAGTGGTGTGATTAAAAGATATTATCTTTTAGGAATACTACAAGGAGAACTATGGCAAAGATGGATTCCTTTAGCTTTATTGGTGATTGGTATGATAGTTTTTTATCTTTGGTTAGGTCGCATACTAAAGAAAAATTTATAGGGGGAGTGTAAAAAAGAGACACCGTTTGGTGTCTCTTTTTGGCATGTGGCAAAGTAATTGTTACTATTTTTGATAATATTTTTTAAACAATCGGTACTGTTATTGTAGATTCTGACAAATCTACCGTTAAGCTGTAGTCGCTATTATCTCTAATGGTATGTTCAAAATCTGTCGTATAGAGAATGACACGGATACTATCTCCTTTTTTAAGGCGATAGATGGTTGGTTGTAACTTAAAGCTAAAGGTCATCCACTCCTTTGGTGTCACGTTTTCAACGGTTAGAAGGTTAGTACGGTTTTGCAGGTTAAGGACACCTTTAGTAATGACACGATATGGGCTCTCTGTAAAAGGTAGTTCCATCAAGTGTTCTCTTGCAAAATCAATCCCATTATCAATACTTTTACCCTCAATAATTTTTGGGTTATCACCAAGTCTTTTAGCTTTGCCAAAGTCCAGTACTTGAGCAGAGAGGATCCCTTTGTTAGCACTTGATTTCACTTTTAAATTAAGAATGATTTCTCCATTGATGTGAAGATCTTTCTCTAACTTGATGTCAGCAACAATTTCATTGGCTTTATTGTCAAACAAATCAGATTTAAAGTTTTTAAACTGTTTACTGTAACCATTAAAAGTGTCCTCATCATAGTGGTTTTGGATGGTTTTTTCATTGTCACCTAATGGCATATTGTCTTTTTTCTCTGAGCCAAAAGTTGCAAGGGTTTCCCAGCTTTGTGCTTCTTGGTTATTTTGCCAGATAACACTTGGTAGCGTATAGCCATTATCATGACCTAATAATTTTTGGCTTAAAAGAGCATTCATGCTTTCTCTAAAGTCAATGGACTGCCAGTTATTCATATAAACATGGGCACCGTGATGAAGAAAGACATGTTTTTTGACCTGTTCAGGTAAGGCGTTTAGGATATTATAAACGTGGCGTGGTTTCACATTCCAGTCTTGGAGTCCATGAGTGTAAACGACTTCAGCAGTGACTTTATCAGCATGGGTGACATAATTACGATTATGCCAGAATTGATTGTAATCGCCACTTTCTCTATCTAGTGCTTGTGATTGTTCCTTGAGGAATTTTTGATAGACTTCATTATTTCTAAGGTAGTCACCGGCAGCTAGATTACGTGAATAAGTTAACTCTGTTAAGACATCCAAGTCTTCACCAGGATAGCCACCAGGGCTACATACCAAACCATTTTCACGGTAATAATCATACCATGATGAGATACCAGCCTCAGCAATGATAACTTTTAAGCCTTCAACACCTGTTGTGGCAAGACCTGTAGAGAGGGTTCCTAGATAAGAAATTCCTGTTGTTGCGACAAGTCCATTTGCCCAAGTGGCTTTTACTTGTTTATCACGTCTATGACTAGTATAGGCATTAGCACGGCCATTAAGCCAGTCAACAACAGCTTTAAAAGATGCAATTTGCTGATAATCACCACTTGTCATTAGTCCAGTTGAGTCTAGCGTACCCACACCAGAAACATAGATATTCGCAAAACCTCTTGCAAGCAAGTAATCATTAAGGCTGTACGTTTTTGTAAAACTAAAGCTTTCCTCTGCATTCCCCTCCTCAAGGGAAGAAGGAGTTGTTTCTTTGAGAGTAATTTCTTCATTGGTTACTGAAATGCTATGAGGGTCTTTAACACTTAAGTCACCTTCCATCTTGTATAACTTTTTATTAGATGCAGGATCGTTAATGCCTTGATGATAAGGGCTTTGCATCATCATTGTTGGTATGAGATGGGTGGTTTTTGGGCGAATAATTGTTGTTTTAATCAAATCTAGTTGCCCGTCTTGGTCGGTATCAACTGGTGCTTCTACATAAACAATCTCACGAATTAATTGATTGGTATCAAAAGTTGGCAAACTTTTGCCATTGAAAAAGAGATAGTCATTGGTTGGTTTGATTAATCCTTGACTAATCAAGTGATCAATAAGTATCATCCCATTTTTACCACGTGTGTTTAAGAGGTGATAGAGGTTGTCGACCACATTTTCTTCATTATAGGTGATAGGGAAGTCGATTGTTTTGATAAAAGTCATCGTATTATCAAAATCAACATTTGGGATAAAACCTAACAATTGCAAAGAAATAGTATAAAAAATTTCATCAGTCATAGGGGTATCTGACTTAAAAAAATTTAATAAATCTGTTTCTTTATTAGCAATAAGGCGACTTAAGGCAAAATCCTTGTCAGAATGATGTAAAAAAGTTTTTTTGATAAAATTTTCAAATTGTTTTTTATTGGATTGTTGTGTTGAAAAATCAAATCCTAATACTTGTAATTCAGCAAGTTGTTGTTCTTTTTCCGTGTCAATATAACTATATTGATTATATTTCATAAATTTTTAAACTCCTTTTCATGTAAGCGTTTTAAATCATTATAATATCTTTACATTCTCTATTATACTTGATAGAATGTTACTTGTCTAAAAAAAGTTAAATGGCGAAAGGAATAAAAATATAATGGATGTCACATGGACTGTGAAATACCTTACGGAGTTTATCGCAACTGCTCTTTTAATAATATTGGGGAATGGTGCTGTTGCAAACGTTGATTTAAAAGGAACAAAAGGAAATAATAGTGGTTGGCTTGTTATTGCTTTTGGATATGGTTTAGGGGTTATGATGCCTGCTTTGATGTTTGGTAATGTTTCTGGTAACCATATTAATCCTGCTTTTACTATTGGTTTAGCAGTTTCAGGATTATTTCCATGGGGACACGTTCTTCCTTATATCATTGCCCAATTATTAGGTGCCATGTTTGGTCAGTTGGTTGTTGTTGGGGTGTATCAACCTTATTTCAAAAAGACAGAGAATCCTAATCATATTTTGGGGTCATTTTCAACCATATCAGCCTTGGATGATGGGACTAAAGAAAGTCAAAAAGCCTCCCTATTTAATGGTGTGGTAAATGAATTTGTCGGTTCATTCGTTTTATTCTTTGGTGCTCTGGCTCTGACTAAAAACTATTTTGGAGTAGAAATAATTTCCAAAATTATTAATCAATCTGGTGGTACGGTTTCTACTAAAGAAGTATTTGATTCTGTTTCTCATGTACTAAGTGGTAGTTTGTCTGTTGCCCATGTTGGTGTTGGTTTTCTTGTTTTAGTACTTGTGATTAGTCTTGGTGGGCCAACTGGTCCAGCACTAAATCCTGCAAGGGACCTTGGTCCAAGAATTCTCCATCATTTTTTACCTAAATCTGTTTTAGGAGATGCAAAACCTGATTCAAAATGGTGGTATGCGTGGGTACCAGTTATTATCCCAATATTAGCAGGAATTATAGCAGTCATGGCTTTTAAATATTTGTACATGAAATAACAAGAAAAGAGGTATTTACCTCTTTTTCTATATTGTGTTTAGAATCCAAAGGGCATAATGATTGCAATTTTAGTGAAATAACGATAATGTAAGAGTATATCATTAACAAAGAATAAAAGAATTGAATAGAATAAAAGAATTGAATAGAATAAAAGAATTGAATAGAAAGAGAGAGACATGCCAATATTTGATCATATTGAATTTAAAATCCCAGTTTTAAGAATTAATAGCCGTGATGAAAATATCCAATTTTATCAAAAAAAATTAGGATTAAAATTATTATCAGAAGAGGGCTCTCTTGTTTATTTTGGAAGTTTAGAACGAAAAAAAGCCATTTTTATGATTGAAGAATCACCAACAACTCGAACAAGAGCTGTTAATGGCCCCAAAAAATTACACAAAATAATCATCAAAGCTAAAAAGAAAGACGATATCGAGTCTCTCATTGCTAATGGTGCTGATATCAAACGAGTATTTAAAGGAGATAATGGTTACGCATTTGAAACTGTATCACCAGAAAATGATCTTTTTTTAATTCATGCTGAAGATGATGTTTCTAGTTTAAAATTAGTGGAGCGACCAGAATTAGACTTAAATTTATCTTTTAAAGGGCTAACTGATTATACTATTGAAGAAATAATTTTAAATGTGTCTGATATTGAGAAAGCAAAAACCTTTTATCAAGAAATTCTAGGAAACCAATTGCCTATTAATATTAGCTTTGTTGAAAATGAGGGTAAAGATTTAGCAATTGAACCTCATATCACCTGGGATATAGAAATTTTGGAATTTAGTGTATCAAAAGATTATGATTTGTTGTTTTTAAACAATCATTTGAGACAAAATGGCTTATCAACGTTTATTGATAAACAGCAAAATCTTTTAGTAGTTTCTGATTATAGTAATATTGAAATCTGGTTTGTAAAAAAATGAGTCATCAAAATATCATTGAAAAAATAAAGGAACAAATAAGTGATAATCTCTATCTAGGAGCTAGTTTAGCCATCTACGATAAGGGGTGGAAGGAATACTACATAGGAGAAACGAGTCCTAATGTTCCCACCAAGGAGAATCTTTCCTATGATTTAGCAAGTGTTTCAAAGGTTATTGGTGTCGGGACATTAATGATTTATCTTATCAATGATGGCACCTTTAAGCTTGATGACCCTTTTACAACTTATTACCCTTTTTTCAACAATGATCAAGTAACCATCAGACAATTATTAACGCATACCTCTGGCATTAATCCTTTTATCGCTAATCGTGATAAGCTGGGAGCAGAAGGATTAAAAGAAGCGATTCATCAGATAAGAGTAACAAATGATAACCATTTTTTATACACTGATATTAATTTTCTTCTTCTAGGTTTTTTGCTTGAGTATTATTACCAAGAATCTTTAGATAAACTCTTTTCTAAGAAATTGTTTCAACCCCTTGGAATGACTAATACGGGGTTTTCTCCTAAAACTGAAAGTGTGCCAACGTCACAAACTGCTCCAAAAGGACTTGTTCATGACCCCAAAGCACGTGTTTTAGGAGTTCATTCAGGGTCTGCTGGATTATTTTCAACCCTTAAAGATTTGGAAATTTTTATAATGCATTACCTCACGAATGATTTTGCTAGTCAATTAACAAAAGACTATGCTTTGTCTAACAAACAGCGCTCACTTGCTTGGAATTTGGATGGCAATTGGCTAGATCACACTGGCTATACAGGGCCATTTATGATGTTTAACCGTGAAACGCAACAAGCGGTTATCTTTTTAACTAATAGAACCTATCTTTATGACGATAGACCTTTGTGGATTGCTAAACGAAGAGAATTAAGAGATGTTATGATATCGCAATTACGTCAAAATGAGTCATGAGATAAAATGCTTAAGTACTAAAAGTTATAGAAATAATCAATACCAGTAGAAAAACTACTGGTATTTTTAGTGATGGTATTAAAAAGGATTTTAAAAATAAGGCAGTTGATTACAAGGCACTTGTTTTAAGAAATTAAAGATATTAAGTTATTATGTAGATGAACATTAATGTTTAATGCCATTTGTTGTTTTTTAAAGAGTTAGGCTCTTTTTCATTGAAATATGCTTAATACCCGCTTCTTCAAAAATACCACCAAAAGCTATAAAATCTAATTTTTGATAAAACTTTCTAGCAGTTAACTGGGCATGCAAAATCACCTCTTGATAGTGTTCTTTACTGGCAACATCGAGTATTTTTGTAAGAAGAATTTGTCCATATTGCTGTTTTCTAACTGTTTTTAGAACAGACATTCTTTGTAAAACGACTTGTTGCTCATTGGCAGGAAACAACCGAGCGGTTGCGACCGCTTTATGTTCATCATTATAAAGGACAAAGTGGAGACATTTATCTTCTTTATCATCTATTTCAATGCTTTCTGAGACACCTTGTTCTTTGACAAAAACTTCTCTTCTAATCCTTAGGGCATCTTGATAAATAGTATTGTTTATTTGAGAGGTGTATTTTATTTCCATGGTGTTATTGTAACGAAAAAAACAACTTTGTCAAGACTGACAAAGTTGTTTTTAAAGTAAAGATTAACCTTGCAAGGCATCATCCATTGAAAGCACTTCATGGAAGACACGTTGTGTTAATTCTGTTTTTTGTTCTGGTGTAAGGTATTTAGTGTTAACACAGTATCCTGAGATACGAACAATAACATCTTCACCAGCCATAATTTTTTCATAAACATCATTTAAGTCCATAACATTCAAGTTAACGTGTTGACCACCATTTTCAAAGTAACCATCAAGTACTGTAACAAGATTTTCAACTTGTTCATCAAAAGTTTTACCAAGAGCACGTGGCGATACTTGAGTTGTTAGAGAAATACCATCAGCAGCATAACTAAAGTCAAGGCTTGCAAGTGAATTCAAGTTTTGTAACCAACCACCTTTAGCTTTGTTAGATGGGTTAGCACCTGGTGAGAAGAATTCAAGTTTAGAAAGGTTTACTGAACCATCTTCGTTTAAGTAAACTCCTTTGTGAACTGGAGAGTTACCAGTTTGTTTAGAGTAAGCCACATTTGAAGTGATGGTAAGAAGTGAAACCGTTGCTTCAGCATCTTTGTATAATTTATGGCTTCTTAAACGAGTTGTATAAGCTTCAATCAACCATTCAGCAAGTTCATTTGAACGAGGGTCATCTTCACCCCAACGAGGAAACTCACCGATTGTTTCATAGTCGTAAATGTAGCCATCTTCATCACGAATTGGTTTAACAGTAGCATATTTAATTGCTGATAGAGTATCAACAGTGTTTGCAAAACCACAGATACCAAATCCCATGTTAGCACGTTGATGTGATGGTAAAAAGGCCATTTGAACAGCTTCATAGTTATATTTATCTGTCATATAATGGATGATGTTAAGAGCATCTACGTAAGTATCTGTCAACCAGTCAAGTGATTTTTCAAAGTTAGCTTTTACTTCATCAAAGTTAAGGACGTCTGATGTGACTGGATCGATTTCAAATACTTTATAGTCTTTATGAACATCATCATAACCACCATTAAGACCAGTAAGAAGAGCTTTAAGCACATTTACACGAGCACCAAAGTATTGGATATTGTGACGTTTTTCTTCATTTTCAGGATCAAGTGGTGACACACAACAAGAGATACATGACATTTCACCATAACCATCTTTAGCCATTGTTGTTACACCTTCGTATTGGATAGAAGAGTGTTTGTGACTCATGCTCATACAATAGCGACGGAATGAGTATGGTAATTTATCAGTCCAAAGAACGGTTAAGTTTGGTTCTGGAGAATTTCCGATATTATCAAGAGTGTTTAAGAAACGGTAGTCCATCTTAGTAACACGGTGACGACCATCGTTGCCCATACCAGCCATTGATGTTGTAATGAAAGTTGGGTCTCCAGAATATAATTGGTCATAAGCTTTAGTACGAGCAAATTTAACAGTACGAAGTTTTATAACGAAATCATCAACAAACTCTTGGATTTCAGATTCTGTAAAAGTACCACGAGCAAGGTCACGCTCTGCAAAGACATCAAGAACGATTGGCACACGTCCAAGAGAAGTTGCTGCACCATTGATAACACGACAAACTGCCATAAAAGCAATATTTACCCATTGGATTGCTTCTTTAACGTTCATTGCTGGACGACGCACATCCACACCATAAAGATCACCAAGTTTTACAACATCACCAAGTGCTTGATATTGTAAATTGATTTCTTCACGAAGACGGATAGTTTCTTCGTCGATTTCAGTGATAGCATTCCAGTCATTTACTTTTTCTTGCATTAAGAAGTCAGCACCATAAAGTGCAAGACGTGCGTAAACTCCAATAATGCGTCCACGAGAATAAGCATCAGGAAGACCAGTAACCGTATGCGCGTGGCGTGCACGACGAATATTTGAAGTGTAAGCACGGAAAATACCATCGTTAACGGTTGTTACATGTTTAGTAAAAATTTCATGAACCGCTGGATCAGGCTCAAAACCATTTTCTTTAAGAGTGGTTTCAGCCATGCGAATTCCACCTTTTGGCATGAAGTTTAATTTGAATAATTCATCATTTTGAATACCAAAAATGAGTTCATTTTCTTTGTCGATAAATCCAGCTGGGATTTCAGCAATAGAAGTTGGACGGTTATCGTATGGGAAACGAGTTGCTTCATAGTGTGCTTTTGTTTCTTCAACAATTTTTTTGATATGAAGAGAACGTTCTGTCGGACCAGCTAAAAAGCTTTCATCTCCATCATAAGGGGTGTAGTTAGCTTGGACGAAACGAGACACACTTGCTTTTTCTTTCCAATCTGTACCTTTAAAGCCATCCCAGGCCTTTTCAAAAACATCAGTATTTGTTTTAACAGTTGCCATATGTATTTTCCTCATTTATTCTAGTAACGAAACTGTTACAATTTATAACTTTATTTTATCATAGAATAATTGTTTTCCATAATAAAACAGGCTTTTAAAGGAAATTCTTTTATAATACAGAAGACTATAACAGATAAACTGTATTATAAGTTTGATTGTTTTCAGAAAACGAAATAAGGAGTATAATGATATTGGAGGTTTTCTATGTTAATTTATCCACTGATTAATGATTTATCACGAAAAATTATCCATATTGATATGGATGCTTTTTTTGCATCTGTCGAAGAACGAGACAATCCAAAATTAAAAGGAAAACCAGTTGTGATAGGTAGTAATCCTAGACAAACAGGTGGTAGGGGTGTTGTGGCAACAGCAAACTATGAAGCAAGAAAATATGGTATCCACTCAGCAATGAGCTCAAAAGAAGCTTATGAGTTATGTCCAACGGCTATTTTTATTTCAGGAAATCATGAAAAATATCGTGCTGTTGCAAAACAGATTAGAGGCATCTTCAAACGTTACACAGACATTTTTGAACCCGTTAGTATTGATGAAGCCTATCTTGATGTGACCAAAAATAAAATAGGCATCTCTTCTGCAATAAAAATTGCTAAGCTTATTCAATATGATATTTGGAAAGAACTACAACTCACCTGCTCGGCAGGTGTTTCTTACAATAAGTTTTTAGCCAAACTAGCGAGTGATTATCAAAAACCTAAAGGATTAACAGTGATTTTACCAAAGGATGCACAAGCTTTTTTGGCAGATTTACCAATTGGAAAATTCCATGGTGTTGGTGTAAAATCCGTTGAACAATTACAAAAAATGGGCATCAAAAAAGGTTCAGATCTCTTAGCCTACTCAGAACAAGAGCTTATTGATACTTTTGGTCGTTTTGGTTATGACTTGTTTCGTAAGGCAAGAGGTATTAGCAATAGCCCAGTACAAACTGACAGAGTTAGAAAATCTATAGGTAAGGAAAAAACTTATGCCAAACGATTATTCACAGAAGAGGATATTCAAGCAGAATTAACAAAATTGGTTGTGCAAGTAGTTAAAATTTTGGAAGAAATGAACAGAAATGGGAAAACGATCATTCTAAAAATTCGTTACTCTGATTTTGAAACTAAAACAAAAAGGCGCAGCCTAGAGAAAGCTACGCAGGATAATGCTATTATTGAACAAGAAGTTTATCAATTATTTGAAAGTTTACCTGAAAATAAAACGGGTGTTCGTTTATTGGGTGTGACAGTTAGTGGCTTTGAAGACACTAGTCAGGATATTCTACTTGATTTATGAAAGGATATTAAGATAGTAATTGCCACTTTTACAAGTTTTGTTAAAAAATGAAAAAACAGTTTAGTTAAAAACTAGACTGTTTTTTGAATGATTAAATATTTATTGCATCATCTTGTGAACTATTTTCTTCTAATTCACTAGCTTTATATAGTATAAAAGCATAGATGGTAGTGATAATAATTGGGACAATAAAGATATATAAAGATAAAGGTGCACCTGACGCCATAGCAGTGATGATGGTTAAAATAATGTTAAAAAGAGTATAGGCAATTCCAATATAGTAGGGTAACTTTTTCACCATTTTTTCATTCTTCAGGTGTTTTAGATTTTGGAAACAAAGAAAAGAAATAACTATTAAGATAATAATCCCAATAATCATTTGAACAAAAGATAGAGGTGTGGCACTTTCTCTTATGGCATCAGCTAGAATAGGATCATTTGTAGCAATCTGGTCGATATTGCTTAAAGCGAAATAAGTTCCCCAAATAGAAAAAATAGAAATAATAATTAAAAAGATATTAATTACCATAATGGTAATTGTTCCAGTTCTGATGGACTGACGGATTTTTGTCATTGATTTCATTTGTTTCTCCTTAAAATTAAATTAAACATTTTTATTATACCATAATTATTCAAAAACAAAATGTTTATCACCTCTTACTTCATTGATATAACTGATTTGTCATGAAAATTATAGTATGAGAGGATTATCATTTTATCAAATAAAAATTCCTTCTGAAAGAAATGGTCAAATGACGGAATTGATATTCTTGTATAAAACTTTAAAATATGAAATCAAATAATCTGTAGGTCATTTTTTTCTCATTTACAAATAGAAAATGAAATGCTAAAATAATCCTTGTAATCGTTTACAAAAATAAAAGGAGATATGATATGAAAAATTTTTCTTATTATAAAAGATTAAAATTTTCAATCAGACGTTTGTCTGTAGGTGTTGCTTCTGTTGCTATAGGAGCATCACTTTTTGGTGTTAGTCCTGTGTTGGCTGATCAAATAGAAACAACAGTGCCCACAGAAGCAACTGTTAATGAGGTCTCATCATTAGAACAAGATGAATCTAATACTGTAGATGATAGTAGTGAATTAACAGAAACTACAAATGAAACTGTTAAACTCTCTGAAATCTCTAAAAAAACAACTGAAATACCAGAAGAGGTGACAGATAGCTCAGCAGAGACTGTGGCAGATCAAGTGGAAATTGCTCCTTTGATTGAAACAGCACTTGAAGATAATGCTGAGGCTGCAAATGAGGTTTCTGAAACATTTGAAAAACCTCGAAATGCTGTAGGGGCAATTAACTCACTTACTTTTGAAAATGGTATTGCTAATATTGTCTATAATACTGGTGAAAAAGCTAAAGTTAGCTTATATAATGACCATGTCTTTAGATATTATATTGATAAGACTGGTGAATTCGTAGAAGACCCAGCACCAAGTAGAGAAGATAGACCAGCTAAAATTGCTATCAAGACATTAGAGGATTACCGTGATACTAACAGCGCATTAGGTAGTATGTCTGAAGATGAGACTAGCTACAAAATTACAACGGATAAAGTCCAATTAGTTTTTGACAAACAAACAGCAAGATTATCTGTTTTTGATAAGGTTTCCAACAACCTTATCACAAAAGAGGTTTTACCAGTTCAAATTACTACAAATAAGACAACTCAAACCTTGTCTCAAGCCGATAATGAGTACTTCTTTGGTGGAGGAATGCAAAATGGACGTTTCACTCATAAAGGTAATAAGGTTAATATTGTTAATGAAAATAACTGGGTAGACGGTGGTGTAGCTTCTCCGAGTCCTTTTTACTGGTCAACTAAAGGATATGGTGTTCTTAGAAATACTTTTAGACGAGGGCAGTATGATTTTGGGACAGAAGAGCCATCAACCACGACAACAACGCATGATGAAGGGCGTTTTGATGCCTATTTCTTTGTAAATAATACACCTGCTAATATTTTAAAAGATTACTATGAATTAACTGGCTCACCAGTTGTTTTACCTGAATATGCTCTTTATTTAGGCCATCTCAATGCCTATAACAGAGATTATTGGGTAGAAGTACCTAGTGATACTAGAGGAGCGATTTTATTAGATGGTAAGTATTATAAAGAATATCAACCCAACCAATTGCCAGAAAATGATCGTCCTAATGCTATTAAAGAAACTTTAAATGGTGAAGGGGACAGTTATAGATTTTCAGCTCGAGCAGTGATTGATCGCTATAAAGCAATGGATATGCCATTATCATGGTTTTTACCAAATGATGGTTATGGTGCAGGTTATGGGCAAACAGACAGTCTAGATGGCAATATTCAAAACTTAAAATCATTTGTTGAATATGCTAAAAATAAGGGTGTCAAGGTGGGATTGTGGACACAGTCTGACTTGTATGATACAGATCCTAATAAAGAAGTTGTTCTTCATAGAGATATTGACAAAGAAGTTGGAGAAGCCGGTATTCGTGTTATTAAAACTGATGTGGCCTGGGTTGGTCCTGGTTATTCCTTTGGTTTAAATGGTGTTGATAAAGGAGCTGAGCTTATCACTGAAAAGAGTGAAGAACAAGCAAGACCATTTATTATTTCCCTTGATGGTTGGGGTGGTACTCAGCGCAGTGCAGCTATCTGGAGTGGAGATCAAACAGGGGGAGAATGGGAATACATTCGCTTCCATATTCCGACTTATATAGGTTTAGGACTATCTGGAAATCCTAATATGGGTTCAGATATGGATGGGATATTTGGTGGAGCTAATCCAATTATTAATGCGAGAGATTATCAATGGAAGACTTTTACTTCAATTTTGATGAATATGGATGGTTGGGGAGCAAAACCTAAAACACCATTCTCATTTGATGATAAAACAACTGATTTAAACAGAATATCATTAAAACGTAAATCAACTTTAGTACCTTATGCCTATTCAACTGCTCATCAAGCAAGTACTGAAGGTAAGCCAATTGTTAGAGCAATGTTAATTGATTTTCCTAACGAGACCATCAATTATACTAAATCTGTTCAATACCAATATATGTACGGTGATAATTTATTAGTAGCTCCAATCTATCAAGATACTAATATGAAAGAAAATGGTGATGATATTCGTAATAATATCGTTTTACCAGATGCTTCAATTGAATGGATTGATTTTCATACAGGTGAAAAATATCAAGGTGGACAAGTCTTAAATGGCTTTGAAGCACCTCTTTGGAAAATTCCTGTATTTGTTAAAAATGGTGCAATTATTCCGATGACAAATCCTAATAATAATCCAACCGAGATCGACCGTACTAACCGCCTCATCACTTTCTATCCTCATAAGGATTCTCATTTCACCTTAGTTGAAGATGATGGTTTAACAGTTGATTACAAATCAGGTAAAGTTGCAAAAACATTGATTGAGAGTCATGCAGGAGACTCTAATATCAAAGGTACAGCTGTTTTAACCATCAATGCTACTGAAGGAAGTTTTGAAGGATTTAATAAAAATAAAACAACTGAACTTCATGTCAATGTTTCTGAAGATGTTGAAAGTGTATTAGCAACTATAAACGGTGAAACTGTTAGACTAACTCGTGTGAAGAGTTTAGAAGAATACCAAAATGGCAACAACGTCTTCTTCTACCATGAAAATCCAATCATGGCCACCTATAATCCTAAGAGCGAAGATATCCAAGGGTTACGTGTGACTGAAAACAGTCTTGTTAAAATTAAATTGGCTATGACTGACGTCACAGCTTCAAAAATTGATGTAACACTTAATGGTTTTGTCAATAAACCAGCAGATAAAGAAATTCCAGAAAATTTAGCAACACCAACGGTTCCGACTCAAGTTGAAGTACCAGAAGAACTTGTTTCTGCTACCTCAATAACTGTTGCTTGGCAACCTGTAGAGGATGCTGATTCATATGATATTATGAAAGATGATGTTCTCTATACAGGTATTAAAGGGAATACATTTTCGTTTGATGATTTATCCTATGGTAGCTCACACGAGTTTGCAGTGAGAGCGGTTAATGCGAAAGGTGTTTCTGATTGGTCAGCTGTGATTGTTGCAAAAACGAGTGAAGATCCATTAATGAATGCTATTGATGGCATCCAAGCAACATCAAGTATAACAGCACAACCTGAACAAGGCTTGGAAAAATTATTTAATAAACAACTCGGAGATCAATTTCATAGTAGATGGAATGAGGCTGTATCATTCCCTGCAACTATTACTATGGATTTAGGTGGTGTCTATCATATTGATTATTTAGAATATCATCCAAGAGCTGATGGTGGATTAAATGGAATCATCACAAAAATTTTCTTTGAAACAAGTGAAGATGGTAAGAACTGGACTAGAGATGAATTCTATACTAACTGGAGCAGTGATAAACAAGTTAAGACATACCGTTTTACAACTCCTAAAGCACGTTTTGTAAGAGCTAATATTGCTGCGGGATACAATAATTTTGTCTCTGGTGAAGAAATTTTAGTTTTCAAAAAGCCTGGTACCAGAATGGAAATTGTTGGTGATATTAACCGAGATGGTAAAATTTCAGAAGATGATAAGACTTCATTTTTGAACTATACTGGTCTTAGAAAACAAGACAGTGATTTTGATTATATTAAGCATGTGGACATAAATGGTAATGGTCTTATAGATGCACAAGATATTAGTGTGATTGCGGTTCAGTTAGAAGATGGTGTTCAAACACCGTCCCCTCAAACACCTAGTGGACGAGTATTTTTAGCAGCAGATAAGTTAGAGTTGTCAGCTGGTGAACAAGTTAAGGTGAGATTAATTGCTGATAATCTACTAAATACAAATGCTCTTACTTCTGTTTTCCAATTCGATAATACAAAATATCGTTTAGTGACTAATTCTGTAACTTCAACTGATTTTACTAAACAAGCAGAAAACTTTTCTCGTGTTCGTGCTCGTGATGAAAAAACTGATGTTATATTTAGTTTTGTGAATTTTGGTCAAAAAGAAGCCATGTCAGGTTCTGGAGAAATTGCTTTTATTACATTAGAGGCCTTGAGAGATGTTCTTTTGGATGAAAGTACAGTTGATACTATTTTAGTAGCAAATAATTTAAGTGCTCAACCAGTAGTCGATATGCCTGTTCGTCAAATGGTAAATTATGAAGAAAAAGCTGTTGTTCCAACAAAGATTGAGGCTAGCCGTACAACTCATGGAAGTGTAACATTATCTTGGCATAAAGATCCTCAAACAATGTGGTATATTGTCGAACAAGAAATCTCACAAGATGGTCAAAGCTATTTTATCGAAGTAGGTAGAACGGAAAATAATCTTTTTAATGTGTATAATCTTTCTCCAGAAACAAATTATAGCTTTAGAGTGATTGGAAATAATCCACTTGGAGATTCTGATCCATCCGAAATTATTTCAATACAAACTGTAACAAAGGATGTTTCTAATAAAATTGATGGTATTTCAGCCATTGCTGAAGCACCGGATCAGCCAAATCAACCATTAACTTTACTCTTTGATGGGGATGAATCTACCCAATACCATAGTCAATGGTTTAATGATAAAGCTGTACCATCATCGATGGTGTTAGATTTAGGTAGCAAACGAATTGTTGATCATATCATCTATGTGCCACGAAGAGATGTTGGAAATGGTACCTTAACTTATCTAACTATTGACACTAGTCTTGATGGCGAAAATTGGTCTAGTACTGGAGAAGTCATTGGTTGGGTAAGAAGTAGTGATGATAAGGTAGCTTACTTACCTCAAAATCATAAAGCTCGATTTATTAGATTGAATTTCAAAGAAAGTATTGGCGGCTTTATTTCAGGGCAAGAACTTTATGTCATTTCTGGTTCAAGTAATGATGGGCATAAAGCCGTACCAGACACTGCACCAACAGCTGAAGATAAACCATCCATTGTGTTTACAAATGGCAGTGGTGCTGTTAATGAAGATAAACCATCCATTGTATTTACAAATGGCAGTGGTGCTGTTAATGAAGATAAACCATCTATCGAGTTTAGCAATGGTAGTGGTGTGGTAAATGATCTACCAGAACTCTCTCTTTCAAGCCAAAAACGTGAACTAAAAGATGAAGTGTCAGGCATTATGATTCAACTAGAAGCTGGTGAGAGAACAGATATTTCTGATATNAGTGTTGGACACAAAGAAACCCAAGATCCAAATACACCAAATGTCCTTAAAGATCAAGATTATGACCTCTTTGATATCTCACTAGTAGATGCTAAAGGTGA
>NZ_KB904357.1 GCF_000380045.1 Streptococcus marimammalium DSM 18627 | reverse complement strand
AGACTTGGGTCAAGGATTTCACGGGTATCATAATCAATCTCTTCATAACGGATATCTGCCGTTGGTAAGTCTAGAGCCTGTGGAGAAACTAATGGAACACTAGTTATTGGTGAGCTCAGAATCGCTGAAGTTAAGTCATTAAATGCTAAAGCTTTTTGTAAAATATTTAATTTAACAGCTCTAACGTTTGTTGCTTTTTTATAAAATTGTTGCCTAGCGGCAATTACTGCCAATTGAGTTTGTTTTTCAGAATCACTAATAGAAGAATTTTCAAAAATTTCAGAAGAAATGTCCTTTATTTTTTTTATTTCAGCAAGATCTTTTATAACAGCAATCTTCAAATCTTCAAGTAATAATTGATCATCCCATAAATTCTGAATAGGTTTTTTTTGAGCCAATTGTTGATAGCGTTCTTTTTTAAATTGAATCCATTGATTATTATAACTACCTTTAAGAATGCTAGCAAAAGCTGCTTGGTCGCTATTATATTTATCACTTAAATAATCAACAAAAGCATCCCAACCTTTCCAACCTAAAATTTCATAAGCATGCCTTTTAAAAGAAATGTCTCCAACAGTATTTTTACCATCTAAAGCCACTTGACTACCATAGAAACTTTCTAATAACGGTACTTGATTATATTGATTATGTTTAAGATTTAGAATAAAAGGAGAAGTTCCAGTCGCGATAAATTGACCACTAACAGCATTTTTTTCTACCAAATCTTCGATAGTCATAGGATTACCCAATTGGATATTGTCGGTAGCTTTATCAAATGGAATAATGGCATCATTTGAAGACGTTTGATGTGATCCTAATTGTTGTCTTTCACTGTCATTGATTGCTGAAACTTGTTCAATATGATTAAAGTAAATATTTTTTTCCCTTGGACTAAGAACATTTAAGGCAGCTTCTGCCTCTTTGACCTCCAAATAGGCAACTAAATCCATTAGATTTTTCATGTAAGTCTCTAATTTTATTCTAGTATTCTGAGGTTGAGAAGCCTGAACTCTGTTAGTTTTATTTCCAATCGGAATTGTAGTATTCAGTGAAAATACTGGTTTAAATTCTCCGTCTTTACCTTCTTGTGTATTATCAATATCCTCAAAAAGTCCTCTAGCATAAACTTCTGGTCCTTGTCCTGATCTTCTACCATGTTCGTTATATTTACCCCCAAATAAACGCTCTTCATCATTTGCATGAGTCATTTCATGAGTAAATAGTCCAAGACCAGACAAATCTTTTGCCATAAATAAAGTTTCAAATGATCTAATACTGCTAGCACTTTGTTTTTGACCACCTAAACCAACTCCTGATTTAGAATAAGACTGCCACAAACGCATAGGATTAAAGAAGTGAACAACAGCAATATCTGCTAAATCCCCTTCATTTGATGACCAAGTTCTAGTGCCGTCTTTATGATAAATATACATACTATCTAAAGCTTCGGTAAATGGGACTTGTGTTCCAGGTTTTTTGACTGTATCAAGAAACTGTAACCAATTTTCTTGGTAATTAACAATATCATTGAAAAAGGGTTCGTTAATTTGTTCGCTTCCGCGTTGATGAAAATAATTTTCTATTTCAGGATAATCTTTTGTATAAGTAGCAATCAAACCAATAGTGATACTATTACTAGTCCCTGCTATGTACAGCCCTTTTCCTTGAGATAAAATCGGTAATAAATAATGAGATTTATGATTTTTAATCGAGGAATAAACATTATTTCCTCTACTTGCACCAACTAAAGCCTCCGTTCTTTCTTCAAAATAAGAAGATGGATCTTTGTGTTTTTCAATAGCTAATTTTTCAAATAAATCAATTGGTGAACTTGTCCCAGTGTATTGGCCAATTTTGTGTGTCTTAAAATGGGTTTCATTTAACGACAAAGCCATCTGTCTTTTATCATTAACTCGAGCACCATAAGATAACAATCTTTGATAAGCCGTTTCAGGTCCCTTTTTGATAGCACCAATACTTTCTGGTGAAAAAACTAATCGTTGAGGTAAATCTTCTTCAAATGAGTATTGTTCTTGTAAAAATAAAATTCCTCTAAATAATTGATGGAGATCTTGTTTTAATTGTTTAATCGTAAGATGAGGTTGACTTTCTAAGATACCTTCATTATTTGTTGGCATTAAAATATTTTGAAAATTTTTCTTAGCTTTTTGGGCTAACGATGCTAAGTGGTAGTCATCATATAATTCTTCATTTGCTTTTTGAATGGCCATTTCCCATGCTTGTTGGATTAATGCCATATTATCAAAATTTTCTTGACTTTTTTGTGCTTCTTGTCGTAGTTTAATGATAATTGGTGAAAAATACTTAGTAATTTCCTGCGGTTTAAAATCTTTTGATGATTGCTTTTTCTTTGTAAAATCCCTAATTGCAATTTCAGGAGCTGTCTTTTCAAAATCTGATAATAATAAATTTTTTAAAGCCACTTTTTTAGTAGCATTTAATTGCTCAATTACTATTTCATCAGAAAATTCCGTTACATTTCCATCAATAAAATCAATAGCATTTTGAGATTTATCCATTGATTCTTGGACCTTAAAAAACTGAGTCAGTGGATTTGATTTTTTTTCATTTGTCTCAAGAGAAATATTAGTATTAGAATTTTCTAAAATATCTATTTTATTAATATCAACATCTAATTCCTGAGATAAATCTTTAGATGACTCAATAGCATCTTGATTCTCAATATTTAAATCATGTACAATCTCATTTTCTTGATTTTCACTAATAACTTGATCTAATTTGTCATTTAACTCAATTTTTTCATATTCACCTATCTGTTGATGAATATTAGTTATTTTTGAATCATTAACAGTATCATCAGCTGAAACCTGAACAATCAAAAAAGAAAAACCTATACAGATTGAAGCTACACCTGTAGTTAATTTTTTAATAGAAAATTGTTGCTTTTTCTCTCTCATTCAAAACTCCTAGGTTAATATATTATTATTTACTTTAAATATCATATACTGATAAATAACAATTGTCAAGATTTGTTTTTTATTCAGGTAATAATACTTTTTTATAAAAAATAATCATTTTCACCTTTATAGTTAAAAAAAAAGTAATGGCCAATGCCATTACTTTTTTTCATATTATTCAACACGTGATTTAGCTAAATTTTCCTTAACATTCTCAGTTCCATCAACGACTGCATCTTTAGCTTTATTAGCAGTATCAGATGCCAGTTCACCAGTTGATTGAGCTACATTAGAGAG
Organism: Streptococcus marimammalium DSM 18627; assembly: GCF_000380045.1. GTDB lineage: Bacteria > Bacillota > Bacilli > Lactobacillales > Streptococcaceae > Streptococcus > Streptococcus marimammalium. The sequence continues at coordinate 171,050 of NZ_KB904357.1, read as the reverse complement.
ACGATCTTGAAGAGAAACTTTATTTTTCTCAAATTCTTCTTTTGTTTGAATATCAACAACGTTAATATTAACCTCAACTACTTCAAGATGAGTCATCTTTTCAACGTTCTTAGCAATAACTGCTTTCATTTCATCAGCAATTTTTGGAATATCTTTATCGTATTCTACAATGATATTTAAATCAACAGCGACTTGTTTTTTTCCAACTTCAACGTTAACACCATCTGTTACTGATTCAGAGTTAACCAATTTTTCCTTAAGGTTTGAGAAGAACCCACCATCAACAGACAATAGACCTTCAATTGTTTTTAGGGCATGACCAACAATTTTTTTGATAACTTGTTCTTCATAAGACACCTCACCTTTTAAAACTGAAGTTGTTGCTTGTTTGTTTTTATTTGTTTCGTTAGACATATATTTTCTCACTTTTCTTTTTATTTTTCTTTAGTTTCTTATAAAACACGTGGCTCAGTTGGTTCAGCTACTTTCTCCAAAGAACCACTAACACCTGATTTAAGTTTACCAAATTGCTCTGAGGTTGCTTCACCTGTGGCGCTTGCTACTCCTGAAACACGATCTTGTAAACTCACTGAGTCTGATTCATGTTGTTCTTTAGTCTTAATGTCAACAACTTTAACATTGACTTCAACAACATCCAAATCAGTCATTTCTTTAACTTCTTTTTCGATAATTGATTTAATATTACGATAAACTGTTGGCACATGTTTTTGATATTCTACAATGATATTCAAATCCACTGCTACTTGTTTAGTCCCAACTTCAACATGAACACCATCAGTTACTGATTCAGTATTGACTAATTTATCTTTAATATTTGAAAAGAAACCACCGTCTACTGCTAAAAGACCATCAATAGAAGCTATTGCAATACCAATAATCTTCTCGATAACTCTTTCTTCATAAGTCAATTCACCTCTGATGTCACTAACCTGTTTAGGGGTTTCTGTAACAACTGTTGATTTTACTTCATTCGCCATCTTTTTCTCCTTTTAACGATTTTTGTTAATAAACTTATCTAAGAGACCTGTTGTTTTTAAATAAAAACCAACAAAGGCTCCCAAACCAATACAAATCAATAATAACAAGGTTTTAAAAAAACCAACTGATATAATAAAAACTGCCATAAGGAGGCCTACAATTCCTCCCAAAATTGGGTATTTATATTTTTCAAAAAGTTCCATTTTTTCTCCTAATTTCTACTAAATAACACGTGGTGCAACAGGTTCTTTGTCAGGTGCTTTAATCTTTTTAACTGATATTTCAAATTTTACAGACTGGTTTAAGCCAAAGAACTCTTTCAATCCTTTTTCGATATCAGCCTTAATTTGACTCACCTCTGGAATAACATTAACTCTTGACTCAAGAGTTCCTGATACAATTACTTTGAATTTACGCTTATATAATTTAACAGAAACATTAGGAGTTTCCATTATTTCTTTGTTGTTAATCAAAGAGCGAACGAAACCTTCTATTGCTGACTTACTCAGTAACAAAGTTCCTTGTTTTTCTTTCAAATCAATCTCAGTTTTAGTTCTTGGGTAGAACAATACGACTAAAATAGCAATAATGATGACAACAAATAGTACCAATGATACCCAAAAAAGATATTGTGAAACAAGTCCACCTTTAAATATAGATAGATATGAAGGAAGTTCTATCTGAAATTGTAGCCAATCCATATAATTGGGTAAGACTACACTATGAGCATTTATAAGAATAACTGCTCCTAGAAAAGTCAAAACTACTATTCCTATCAAAAAACTAATAATTTTAGCTAATTTAGACATTCGTTATAAATTTCCTCCTATTTTGATTTCAATTTAGAAACCACTAATACTAAGATAACTGCACCAATAATTGATGGAATAACTGCCATACCTGCTAACATTGGTCCCCAATTACCTAATAATAATTGACCAATAAATGATCCGACAAGTCCAGCAACAACATTTGCTACTAAGCCCATTGAATCTCCCTTTTTAGTAATAGCTCCAGCAATAGCTCCGATAATACCGCCTACAATTAATGACCAAATTAATCCCATTATTTTTCTCCTTTTGATATAAATATTTTCTAAATTATATAAATTTATATAATTAGGCTTTAGTTAAAGACTATACAATAATTGTAGTCTTTTTTTAAATAATAGTCAATTAATATGCTCAATAAATGTTTGTTTTCAACTTTGATGTTTTTGAAATATTTTATAATAATTCAAAAAAAGAATAAACTTATTTTTAAGATTAAATATTTATTTTTATTTGATGATAAAAATGTTGATATATTCTATACTTTTACGAACTGTTTTAGAAATGATTTTCAATATTAAAATTGGTGTATAAAATATATTGAGTAATCATCTCTTTTATTGTAAAATATATACTATATACAAAAAGGAGATAAAATGGACATAAAAAAAACATTATCAAAAGCGGTGATTTTATCATTGGCCTCTGGGGCTGTTTTAGTGACTCAAGATAATTTAATTGCTCTTGACAATCCTTTTGTCATTACTGCTTTTGCAGATAGCCAAGTGGATAATCATCAAATTAATAAGAACGCTTTATCATTTATAAAAAACTACGCTGAACCAGGTTCATACACACATTGGGATGAAAACCTATCTGGTTTAATTATGACAAAAGCCCAAGAAGAAGAACTAAATGCTTTTGTCAGAAATCACATCATTAAAAATCCAAATGACAGTGATATTGAAAAGGCTAAGCATATTTTTAATTGGATTACTAGTAATGTCAGATATGCTAGTGGCAATCAAAATCCAAAAGCTAATCCTTATGATGTTATGAAAGAAAAAATCGCCGTTTGTGGTGGTTACTCTAATCTTTATAAGGCTATGTTAAATGCCGTTGGTATTCCTTCTATTATTGTATATGGAACTATTCCATCAGGAAGTACAGTCAATAATTTATCTTTAGACCCTGCTCACCAATGGAATGCCATGTATATTGATGGTGAATGGCATTATTCTGATAGCACCTGGGGAAATGGTTATTTCAAAAAATCAATAGCTGAATTTTCAAAAGACCATAAAACCACAAATATTCATAGGGTCTCATACAATGATGATCAATTAACAATTGGTTTTGAAAATAGTGGGTTATCCGTTATTAATATTAGCAGTCAAGATGAACAAATTACAATTCCAAGCACTTCTAATGACTCTCCTATTATTGCATTGTCAGTTCAACTGTCAGCTAATAATAAAACTCTTAAAAAAATGGTTCTTGGAGAAAATATTAAACACTTTGAATCTGCCGCTCTTGATTTTGAAAACTTAGAATCAATTGAAGTATCACCACAAAATAAATGGTACAGTACCAACGAGGGAGTTCTTTTTTCAAAAGATTTATCAACAATTGTTTATTATCCTAAAAATAAAAAAGAAACAGTTTTCACTATTCCAAAAGAAACAAGAATTTACGATGAAAAACAAACCTTTCAAAATCCTTATCTAACCAGTTTTATAGTTGAGGAGGGTAATCCTAATTTTTCAGCTTACAAAGGAAGCTTATTTAATAAAGAACAAACAAAATTACTTACTGTTGCCGAAGGTGCTTCTGAAGTTACTATTCCTGGGTCAGTCTTATTAGATAATATTGCATTATCTTTCAAGCCAAACTTAGAAACAGTTACTTTAGAAGAAGGTATTACTACTATTCCTGATTATGTATTTAATGGATCTGAACATTTGACAACTGTTAACATCCCTGACTCAGTTACCACTATTAGTGACAATGCTTTTTGGGGGATATCAACTAATCAACTAACACTTGTTGGTGGTGAACAATCAAAAGCCAAAGAATTTGCACAACGACATAAGATTGCCTTTCGTTCTCATCAAGCAGATGACCAAATTGCTGATGATGAGGAGACTGAAAGAAAATTGGAAAAATTAATTAGCGATGTTAATCACGTTAAAGAAATGGATTATACCATTGAAAGTTATATAACATTTCGAAATAGGGTTTCTGAATTAACTTCCCTACTAGCCAGGGATTCTTTTACTGTGAACGAATTAGACAGCTTAATTGAAAGTATTTATCAAGCTTACGCTAATCTTGTTCCCAAAGAGAGCATTGAAAAACAACTATTAAATGAATTTTTAGTAGCTAAAGAAGCTTACGAAACTATTAAAGAAGGGATTGACCCAAATGTCCCACTTTCTCGCCAAACCTTAGAAAAATTAAATAAAGCAACAATTACTTATAATAACGCTCTTGAAGTCGCTAAAGAAGTTATTAAAGATGCCACTATTTTAGAACAATTAAATGTTTATAATACTATTGATGAACAACCTATTGAATGGGTTGTACCAAATGCTGCACCTAAATCTGAGGATGCACCCGAATTCAATGGTAAATTAGAAGAAAAAGTTCCTGAAAATGCACCAACTGCTGAAGACGCACCTAACATTTTGTGGAATACTTCTCAAAACCCACCTACTACTGAAGACTTGCCAAGTATTGAATGGAATATCCCTCAAAATGCACCAACTTTAGAAGATTTGCCTGAATTTAATGGTCTATTAGAGGAGAGAGTCCCTGAAACAAGCCCAATTACTGAAAGTCTACCAGAATTTGATGGTGCTTTAATTGAAAAAAAACCTGACGTGGTAATAACTATTGAAGATAAACCGAGCATTGAATGGAATACTTCTCAAAACCCACCTACTACTGAAAACCTACCGAGTGTAGAATGGGATATCCCTCAGAATGCGCCAATAACTGAAGACTTGCCAAATATTGAATGGGTTATCCCTCAGAATGCGCCAACTTTAGAAGATTTGCCTGAATTTAATGATTCATTAGTAAGCAAGATTGCTGAAGCGGCACCAATAGCTGATGATTTGCCGCCGTTTAATGAACCCTTAATTGAAAAAGTTCCTATGGTGGCACCATCTGTTGAAGATAATCCTAGTATTGAATTGAGAAACTCTGAAAAAGTTTCACATATTGAACAAGCAATAGCAGAATCAAAAGTGCCTAAAAACAATTTAAGCACTGAAGATAAACAAGAATTTAAAGGAAAATTAACTGAAAAAGAAAGTTCAGGAAATGATACTTTCAAACATGAAAAAGCTAAAGAGACACTTCCTAAAACTGGTGATTTAAATCAATTCTCTCCTTTAGCAATTTTAGCTCTCATTAGTAGTGTAGTAATAGGAATTCTAAGTAAGAAAAAGCAAAATAATTAATTGTTTCATAACAAAACCTCAGTACTTATTGATACTGAGGTTTTGAGTTTTTATTCTAACATATTGATAATATTTTTTTTAATTTTACTATAAAAGAATAGAGAAATAAACATTGATACGACTTCTGCGACAAAAAAGGCCCACCAAACATTGTTAACATTTCCTGTTAAAGATAATAGCCATGCTGCTGGACTAAGAATTATTAATTGCCGAAATAATGATGTCATTAAAGAGTAAATGCTTTTTGAAAATGCAGCAAAAACACCACTAATTGTTATCCCAACAGCTGCCATTGGAAATGATAAGGCTATTATTTGTAAAGCTGAAATTCCAATAGCTTCCATTTTCGTACTAGCATTGAATAATGACAACAATTCTTTTGGAAATAATTCTAAAATAATTAAACCTATAACCATAAGTGTAATGGCTAAGAGCATTGCAAATTCCACAGCTTCATCAATTCTATTTTTTTGTCGAGCACCATAATTATAAGATAAAACAGGAACTAAGCCACCATTTAAGCCAAAAAGAGGCATAAAAAAGAAGCTTTGCAATTTAAAATATATTCCAAAAACAGCAACTGCTGTCGTAGAAAAACCTAACAATATCTGATTCATAATCAATAACATTAGTGAACCAATAGATACCATTAAAGTTGATGGTATACTGACAGAGTATATTTTTACAATAGTTGATTTAATAGGATGTAGAATACTTTTTAAAGATAATGTAATTTCTTTATTATACTTAATATTGAAGTATAGGGCTAATAATGAAGCCATTGCTTGTGCCATAATGGTTGCAATAGCTGCTCCTGCAATGCCCATCCCTGGAATACCAAAAAAACCAAAAATTAAAATCGGATCTAAGATAATGTTTATAATTGCTCCAAATACTTGAGAATACATACTAAGAACAGTTCTCCCAGTTGATTGTAGCAAACGCTCAAATGTTATTTGGGCAAAAGCACAAAAACTAAATACACAGATAATTGTTATGTAAGATTGGCCATACTCAGCAATTATCTCGTTTGAAGTTTGAAGTAACATTAATGGTCTGATAGCAAAAAGACCTAACACAAGAAAAAGGAGAGAGTGACAGATATTTAAAAAAATGCCAGTGTTTGCAGCATTACTAGCACCAATTAGATCCTTTTCACCTAATTTCTTTGACAAAAGGGCATTCATACCAACTCCCGTTCCGGCAGCTACGGCTATTCTTAAGTTTTGCACTGGAAAAGCTAATGAAATGGCTGCTAAAGCATTTTCATTGATTTGAGCCACAAACATACTATCAATAATGTTGTATAGAGCTTGTACCAACATTGAAAACATAATAGGCAATGAAATATTAAGAATTAATCGTTTTATGGACATCGTGCCCATTTTATTCGAATTTGATATTTGAGTAATTGAAAACACCTACCATTCTAATCATTAAAATACTAAATAAATATATCACATTTCAATTTAAAATTCATCAAATTTTTTTCTTAGCAATTTAAAAAACTCAAATCAAAATAATAAAATTTAATTAAAACACATTTATGATAAGTTCATATAAATAAAGAACCACCACAAATAAACTTATAAAAGAAAATAAATCTTAATGAACGTTTTGGATTTAAAGTGATTTAATCATCTTATCAATTTTTAGAATTGCAATAATCAAAAAAAAACCATGTAAAGTAATTCAAAATCCATTCATTTTAAAACATATCGCTTTACAAATAAAATAATTAAGGATATAATTATTTCATATTCTAAATAATTTTAAGGAGAAATTTTATGACTAAAAAAATTCTTTTCATCGTTGGATCATTACGTAAAGAATCATTTAACCAGCAACTTGCTAAAGAGGCTGAGGCTCTACTTTCTGGAAAAGCTGAAGTGTCTTACTTAGATTACTCTGAGGTACCTGTCTTTAACCAAGACATAGAATTAACAGATCTTCCAGCTATTTCAAAAGTACGTGATGAGATTCTAGCTTCGGATGCTATTTGGATTTTCTCTCCAATTTATAACTTTGCTGTTCCAGGAGCTGTTAAAAATCTTTTTGATTGGCTATCACGTGCTTTAGATCTTTCTGATCCAACTGGACCATCTGCAATTAACCAAAAAACAATAACTGTTTCTTCAGTTGGAAATGGTGGACATGAGCCTATGTTTGATGAGTACAATAAAATGCTTTCGTTTATCCGCACAAATGTTGTTGGTGATTTTACTGCATCTAAAATCAACCCTGAAGCTTGGCAAACTGGTAAACTAGAAATTTCAGATGATGTAAAAGAAAATCTAAAAAAACAAGCTAATACTCTTCTTGAAGCAATCAACTAAGTGACAAACACTTTCAACCGGCTCTCTCAAAAATGGCAATTTAATTTAATAAAAGGATTGTGTTTAATCTTAAAAACGAAAGATAAACATTATATTTTCCTCAAAGGACTAGATCTGTATTTTACAGATTAGTCCTTTTAGTTTTCTTTTTATTAATTTGTTATTGTAGTTTTTCTGATAATTAGATATAGCTATCTTAAATACTACAAGAAAAACATCCTTATTTCTTCTATAGAGCATTTCTGATTCCTAATTTCAAAAAATGTTATTCTGCATTTTCATGATTTTAAAAAAATTGTGAGTTTTAGGATAGATTTCTGCCTTAGGATCAATCTTAAAAAATACTTTACGAATTTTTTTGATTGGTCACTCTATTAATTCTTATAATAATTAGATAATAGAAATTTTCATAACTTAATTTATATATTTAAACTCTACCTTATTATTAATTTCGTTTGAATTTCTACTTATACAAGTAAATTTCATCAATTTAATCATAACGGACATTATAAGTAATTTATTTTTAAAAAAAACAGACCTACAAATGTAGGTCTGTTTGGATACTTAAAGATTTATTTATTATTCATCTTCATCATCGTCTTCACTAAAAAGCACATCATTAACATGTTGAATATTTGTTGTACCAAATTCGACAAGATCAACATCCTGATCTAATAAAACACCATTCAAGAAACCGATAACCATTGGCATATTCATACCTACATAGAAATCAAATTTCTTACCTTCAAGCATCATTCTTGAAACAACGTTTGCTGGTGTTCCACCAAGGAGGTCTGCAAAAACAACAACGTTTTCAAGACCTTCAACAACTGCTTCTAATTTTTGACGAAAATCATCTGGGCCTTCTTCTGGTAAAAGGCTAACCGCATGAATATTTTCTTGAGGGCCCATAATCATCTCTGTGCTTTTTTTCAATTCTTCACAGAATAAACCGTGACTAACTAAAACTAAGTGTTTACTCACTCGATTCGCCTCCTAATTAGACTGTAAAGATTTCAAAACCAAAGAAGTTAGTAATAAGTTTTGAACCGATAGCGATTGCAATAACAATAAAGATTGCTCTTGTTGATGTCATACCTTTACGGCCAAGTAACCAGTAAACAAATCCTGCAAACATAGCTGGTACAAGTCTTGGGAAGATTTTGTCAAGAGTGCTTTGAAGATCAAATGTAACACCACCAAAGTCTTGAGCAAAACCAAATTTAAAGTTAATCATTGTTGCGATAAGTGCACCGACCATGAATACCCCAAGAACAGTTGCAGCATCAGTAAGAGCTGATAATCTGTGTTGCATTGTTGTAACAAGGTTTACCCCTTCTTTGTAAGCAAACTCTAATTGTTTCCAACGGAAAACGTTGATTACCATAGTAACAGCTACCCATAGGAAAATACCAACTGGATTTCCTTCAATAGCAAGACCAGCAGCCAAACCACCCATGATAGCTGGTACAGTTGCAGCAAATAAAGCATCACCAATTGCAGCAAATGGGCCCATCAAACCTGTTTTGATACCAGTAACAGTATCTTTTGATGCAGTACCTTCATTTTCTTCCAAGGCAAGGTCGATACCAGTAACAATTGTGTGGAAGAAGTTTGAAGTGTTAAAGAATTGTGTATGTGTACGCATCATTTCTAACAATTCAGGAGTATTATCTCCATACATTTTACGAAGTTGTGGCAAGATCATGTAAAGGTATCCTGATGCTTGCATACGCTCATAGTTCCATCCTAATTGGAAAGTAAATAAACTACGACGATTAACTTGATTAAAATCAGCTTTTGTTAATTTGTAATTAGATTTCGTCATCTTCAATTTCCCCACTTTCTGATTGAGTAGAAGCTACTGCTACTGGTGCATTAACTGCATTTTGGTAGCTGATTCCTGCTAACGCAAAACCGATTATAGCAATACCGATCATTGGAAGACCGTTAAATTGTGCACCACCTAATGCTTCTGCAATTTCTGATACAACACCTACACCACCAGCAAGAGTACCGATGTATCCGTAAAGAGTTGTAAGCATAGCAGTAATAGCAAAACCTAAACCAAGATATAGAAGGTTTTTCTTAACTGGAAGGTAACGAAGTAAGATAGCAAAACCGACACCAGGAAGCATTTTACCAGCAAGGATAAGACCATCAGCCATCCATTGTGCGTTATTAGTAATCCAGTCAGAGATATTTCCAACAGCATCTCCACCAAGTGCAAGCGCTAAGAATACTGGAAGCGCACGAGAAAGTGCCCAAGGAATTGCACCTAATAGGTAGTTAATTTCAATTCCTTTATAGTTGAAGTTTTCAACATGTTTGTCAATACGGTGTGCGAAGTAAGTAGTTGAGAAACGACCTAATACGTCTGTGTATACCATAAGTGCCGCAACAGGTACCGCAATCGCTGAGATTGCAAGTTCTCTGTCCATTCCTGTACCAACTGAGAACGCAGTTGCAAGAAGAGCTCCTGAAGTTGCGTCGATACGAGAAGCACCACCAAAGGTACCTACACCAAGAACAACGAGTTGTAAGCTACCACCGATATAAAGACCAGTAGTTACATCTCCCATTACAAGACCTGCGATAAAACCTGAGAATACAGGTGAACCAGCAGATGAAACAATTGTTAACTCATCACAGATTTGGTATGCTGAGTAAAGAGTTAAAAGTAAAATTTGCCACCATTGAATCATGGTTGTTTCCTCCTTTTATTTGGATAAAAATTATAACTTATTAAGTAAAGGCATGAAGTCGTTGATTGGATCACTTGGAACCATTTGAGCAGTTAAGTGAACACCTTTAGCGTCAAGTGCTTTGAATGCTTCAATATCACTATCTACGACATTAATGCTACGTGTAACAGAACGAGTTTCTTCTGTTTGAGACATGTTTCCTACATTTAATTCAGTCAATGGTACACCGTACTCAACTAAACGTAAGAAGCGATCAGGTCTTCTAGCTACAATAAGTAAACGTTGTGCGTCATACTTACCGGCCATAATGTTGTTAGCTGCTTTCTCAACAGGTAAAACACTTAATTTTACACCTGGTGGGACAGCTAATTTAAGACCCGCTTTTTCGATAGCATTCTCAGCAACTTCATCATCGATTACCATAATTCTAGTAATTCCTAAAGAAGTTGACCAAAGGTTTGCTACTTGACCATGAATTAAACGACCGTCAATTCTTGAACCAATAATTGCCATGATTTTCCTCACTTTTCTTTTTTTTATAATATTACAGGTTGTTCTGAAAAAGTTATACTTTCCATAAATTGTCCCTCAGTTTCGAAGACAACAATTTCATTATCTCCCTGCTTTAAGTATCCATGTGGTAAATAAAGAGAAAGTATAGGTCCTTTATTCCAGAAACGACCAATATTAACATTGTTTACAAAGACAACACCTTTTCCAAATCCAGTCAAGTCAAGATAAGTATCTTTTACATCATCTAAGGTGATATGGTATTTATAAAAACTCGGAGTTCCTTCTTGCCACTCTTGATTAAAATCAACTTTAGAGAGATTTTCAAGTGGTAATGGATATATTTTCCAATTACCAATATAATGCAAGTCGGCTATAACACCTCTACCCAGACCTTTTCTCTGTGTAGGTGCAGTTAATTTATGTCCATAATTAACTCGACCCATGTTTTCTACCAATATCTTTAGATGCGTTTCGTTACTTTGCGGTGTAAATAAAATATCCTCACCAATTTCTTCTTGATATTGTGTTGTCACTAACTTATCATCAGCATAAAGTTTTATCCTATCTCTAGCATCGATAACACGTAATTTTTCTTCATCTGTTTTATCATTTTCAATGACAGTGTGATAAAGAGTGTAACCAGTGTTTTGACCAATTTCTTCCATATTCAATGGATAGAAAGAAGAGACGTAATCGCTTTCATTTTCAATCAATGAAAACAGACTCACTTTATCTTTCAACTCAGCTTTATCATAAGCTTTTGCCTCTTTAATGAGAGGATTACTATATGATAATTCTGGAAATCTTTTTTTCATAAGATTTTGAAGAGCGTAAAATTTCTTACTTGGATTTCCTGCTTCATCTAAAATAGCATCATAATCATAAGATGTTACTTGTGGTAAGTCTTTTTGACCTCTTGCTGAACATCCATTCATAAAACCAAAATTGGTTCCCCCATGAAACATGTATAAATTGACACTGCCAATTTCTAAAGCATCCATAACAGATTGAGCTAATTCATCTGGGTCACGTCTTATGACTTCTTCACCCCAACGATTAAACCATCCATCCCAAAATTCCATACACATGAGCGGCCATTTTTTGCCGTGTTCATCAAAGAAATCTTGCATCATTTTAAAGTTTTCTTTTGCTTTAGAACCAAAGTTTCCAGTTGGCAATATATCATCTTCTATCAAGCTTCCTGCTCTTAAAGTAGCTCGCCACGGACCATCTGATGTGAAAAATGGTGCATCAATGCCTCTTTTTTCCATCAATTTTTTAATTGCTCTTAGATATTCTTTTTCTTCCCCATATGAGCCATATTCATTTTCGATTTGGAACATTAAAATGTTTCCTCCTCGATTCAATTGACGTTTTGCTAGTTTAGGGATGAGAAACTCATAGTAATCATCAACATGTTGCAAATAAGTAGGATCAGCCGTACGAATACGAATGTTTTCTTTAAGAAGCCATGCTGGTAGACCACCAAATTCCCATTCTGCACAAATAAATGGTGAAGGGCGAACAATCGCATATAAACCAAGTTCTTGTGATAAGTCTAAGAATCTTTCAATATCAAGAATGCCTTCAGATGTAAACTGTCCTTTTTGAGGTTCATGCATATTCCAAGGAATATAAGTCTCAACAGTATTAAACCCTAAAGCCTTTAGATTATATAGAGATTGATACCAATCATCTGGATGAACTCGAAAATAGTGAATACTACCAGACATAATTTTGATAGGTTTATCGTCTATATAAAATTGATCAGAAATCTTAAACTGAGGCAAACACTTCACCTCCCATTTCTTTTTAATTTTTACATTATTATATTAACATATCTGAGTGGTTATATCAAGTTATTTTTTCAAAAAATTATTTTCTATGTTACTTTTTTAAAAAATATTTAGTATAATAATAATTATAAAAGAGATTTTTAAAAACCAATTTAATGGATTCGCTTACATTTTTTTAAGTTAGGGAGTGATGTAATATGAAAATACCTAAATACCAAATGATTCAAGATGAACTTCGCCAACAGATTATTAATGGTAATTTTGAAAATGGTGATAAATTTTATACAGAATTAGAACTAAGAAAAATTTATAAGGTCAGTTCTATTACTGTCATTCGTGCTATGAATGAACTTGTTAAAGATGGGTATTTGGTTCGCCAACAAGGAAAAGGGACTTTTGTTTCTCGCTCAAGAAAGGGAAAATTGGTTGGCTTTTCAGATATTGAAGTCTTTCCATTAAAAAATGATATCGTCACTGTTCTTTCTATTGAAAAAGGGAATGACCCTGACTATATTAATAAATTAGAATTGGCTAAAAACGATTTTTACTATAAAATAGTAAGACTAAGAAAAGCTGACAAACAACCATACATCTACCAACAATCTTATATTCCAGCACGCTATGTTTTAAATCCTAATAAACCTTTATCTCATTATAATTCTATATATAAACGTTTTAAAGAAGATTTTAATATTCATATGTCTGAGGAACCCTTTGTTGAAACAAACGAAGTCAGCCTTCCTACTCCTAAACATATCGCTAGTAGCTTGAAATTAAAAACAAATGAACCAAGTATAAAGCAAATTAAATTAACTAAACGTAGTAATAGTGAAGAAGTTCTAGAGTATATTGAAAGCTATAAACATTGGAAATACTTTAAATTTGAAATTACTGCAAATGGGCAATAAAAAAACTGGCTTGACCAGTTTTTTTTATTTTTTATTTGTATTCATGAATGATAACGCCTTTAACAACACGGTTAACTGTCCCTGTTTTAGAAGGAGTATCAGGAGTGTTTTTAACTTTCACAGCCGTCATGAGTGAAATCATTTGAGCGACAAAAACATCTGCTAGACTAAGATAAGCGTCGTGAAGAATGATATCAGATTTCAACTCAAAAGTATCACCTGAGAAAGTTAAATCACCTTTTTGTCCAACAGCAAGTGTTTTAAGAGCGATTTGATCACCATAAACTTCCTCAATTAAATCCAAATCGTATTGTCTTGTGTAAGGATTGTTATGAATGAAATCAATTAGAAGAGTTTTCTCATTAACAAATGATTTTGGTCCATGTCTAAAGCCCATTGAAGAGTCAAACATAGTAGCCACTTTACCAGCTGTTAATTCAAGAATCTTAAGTTGTGCTTCTCTTGTTAAACCAGATAATGAACCAGACCCTAGATAAACGATACGATCAAAGTCTAAATCAACAATAGCTTTGATAACATCTTCTCTATCAAGAATGTCATGAGTAATCTCTGCTAAATAATTAACAAAAATTTCTTTTTCAGCTAATGAATGCTTAGTGTCAAAGGTTAATAAAGTTGTTAGTAACATACATGAGAAGCTACCAGTCATTGCAAAACCTGCATCGTTAGATAACTCAGGCATTAATAACAGAAGATTTTTATCATCACCTTCAGCATTTTTGGCTAATTGCCCTTCTTTAGCACATGTAATTGTAAGGTGGAAAACTGACGGCACTAATTGGTTAGCTAATTGAACAGCTGCAACACTTTCTGGGCTATTTCCACTACGAGCAAATGAAACAAGAAGAAGTGTTTCGTCTTCAAAAAGATGTTCATAAGGAACAGAAGCTAAATCAGTCGTTCCTACACTTTCAAAAATAAAACGGCTTCGATCACCATTTTGTTTTAAAAATGGTAAAACTGTATCTCCGACATATTGAGAAGTTCCAGCTCCAGTAAAAATTACTTTCACGCGCTTATTAGGGCTAGCCGCCTTCACTTTCTCCAAGAAAGCCATTATTTCTTCTTGTCGTTGTTTATATGAGTCAAAAGCCTCTTGCCAAAGCTCAGGCTGTTGCTTGATTTCTTTGGTTGTAATCTTAGCACCTAATTTTTCTAATTGTTCATCACTATATTGAAACATTATTTTCTCCTTTTTATTTTTATTTCTGATAGTTATCAGTTAGGTTTTATGATGTGTGATTTTGTATCTAAATTGGTCAGCACGTGCAATACTAAAAGTAAACTCAATGATATGATTTTTTGTATTAAACGTTTTGCGGATAATATGCAAAACAGGACTTCCTGATTTAATCTTTAAAAATTTGGCCTCACGGTCAAGTGCAATGCTGGCAAAAAATTCTTCTTCTGCTGTCCTTATGGTCTGACTATAATCATCAGAGAAAATCTCATAAAGAGGTTTTTGAGAGACACGTTCATACTTTAAATTTTTAAAAATATCCTTTGGAATATAGGAACGCTCTACCATCATCGGTACATCATCAGCAATTCGCAATCGTTCAATCTCGTAGACTATATCATTTTGAGAAATATTTAGCTGCTTAGCAATATAATCTGAAGCCTTAACCTCACTAAAAGAGAGAATTTTAGTTTTAGGAACTTTCCCTAAATTTCTCATATGATCAGTAAAACTGTAAGATGCTGATAAGTCAACTGTACCACCGCTAGTTTCAGCTACAAATGTCCCTTTACCATGCTTTTTATAGATTAAACCTCTGGTTTCTAATTCCTGCAAGGCCAATCTTACTGTCATTCGACTGACACCATATTGATTGGTTAATTCACGCTCAGACAATAATTTATCATTGGGAGAAAACAACTCTTTTATCTTTTTGGCTAGTGTATCAGCTAGTTGTAAATACAACGGTTTGTCACTCATCGTTTTCTCCTTTCATCGCCTGGTTATAACCACACTTCCAGTATAATATATTAATATAAAGTAGTCAAGAGGAAAATGAGATTTCAAAGAAAATTTTTAATCTTTCAAACTCTTATTTAATCAATAAGATAACGCTTTCAATCGGAGAGCAATCTCTCTAATTTTTCAAAATAGTCCAAAGTATTTCTAATTCTTTTTCAGAGGTAAGTTTAATTGATAAAGCTGGCAAATTAGTCCTAACAAAATAAGTCATCTTGAAACTTGATGATTTGGCATACAATGACCATCTTTTAAGTGACATAAATTTCTAATATCGCTAATGCCGCTACAATGCTAGTGTAACTTTTTTGTGAGATCATTTTTACCCCTTTTCAAATAGTGTTTTTGCTAGTCTTATCGCTAGTTGACCAATTTCATCCTTTCTTTCCAAGTCGGCATGATTACTAAGGCTTCTTTCATCCCAAACCTCAGCATCTAGGTTGTCAGCTGAATAAAAGAGTTGCGCATGGTTAATTTCTCTAAATTGACTCATAGCAGCAATCGCCGAGCATTCCATATCAACACAAATGGCTCCTTCTAACTTTCTTTGTTTCATTTTGGCAGCTGTTTCTCGGTAAATACCATCTGTTGTCCAAACCTTTCCTATTTGATAAGAAACTTTTTCCTCATTAAAAAAGGTTGTCATTTCAGAAAGAAAGTCTTTATTAACTGATACTTCGCAACTACTTTTTAAATAATGATAGCTAGTCCCCTCATCTCTAATAGCAGAGTTTGGTATGATAATAGAGGTTTCTTCAATAGTAGCATCTAAAACACCACATGTCCCAAATACCAACAAATTCTTCATTCCCATAGCAATCAAATCCTCAAGTACAGCAACACAACCAGCTGCACCAACATAGGAGTTAAAAAAACCAATCCGAGTTTCTTCTATTGTTAAAACATAGATTGGTATCTCCATATTAGCCATTGTTGTTGTCGTTAGGACTTGATGAGGAAACTGATGCAACAATCTTTTAAAGGTCTCACGCGCAAAACAAGTAATAACGGTACAAGGAAAATCTTTAATTGGAGCAATAATATCTTCTGGATTAATAATTGCTTTTTTTGCTTCATCAAATTCTGTTAAAATCATTGGCAAGTCTCCCACTTTTATTTGTTCTATCATATCAAAAAGAGAATAAAAAAAAAAGTCTCGTTTAGTAGGTGACTTCTTTTTTTATATATTTTTTTGTTTCATTTCTGAATCTTGATAAACCAGCTTATTTTTTAAGCCATTTGATAAATAAAGAACTTGATCAGTGGTTAAGATGAGAACTTCTATTCCCTCTAAAGTATCTACTATCGCCAATATTTCTTTAGGTGTCTTAGTATACAAACGACTGGACCAAATTTCTCCATCTAAAGAGTCTTTTGAAATAATCGTCAAACTGATAATATTTGTGGTTAAAGGATAACCTGTTTGTCGGTCAATCAGGTGATGAAAACTTTTGCCATCAATCATTGATTGTCTTTCATAGGTACCCGAAGTGACAACTGATTGGTTTTTTAAACTTAACACAACACTATCTTCCTCTTTTTTATGGTAAGGATTTCTGATACCAACGCGCCAATAACCATCAGCACTATTTGGATTGTCGCCATATAAAAGAACATTTCCCCCAAGATTTATAACTGCTGAGGTGACCTTGTTTTTTTGATAACAAGCTTTTAGCTTATCAGCAGTATAACCTTTAGCAAGGGCACCAAGATCTAGAGCCATTCCTTTTTGGGCTAGAAAAACCGCTTTTTTAGTCTCATCTAATCTAATCTGATGAGGATTAGTCAGAGCTAAAGCCTTTTTAATGGCAACAGACGTTGGTTTCTTAGCATCTTGAAAACCAATACGCCATTGGCGAATAACACTGCCTAAAGCAATGTTTAAACCACTATCTTCTGATAAACTATGGGTTTTGCCGATGCTTATCAATTCAAACAAATCAGGATGGACTTGTTTAGGCTGATGCCCAGCATTAAGATTGATGGCTGTTAGTTCTGATTTACTGCTGTGAGCACTAAAACGCTTTTCATACTCTTTTAAAAGTTTTTCTGATTGCTTCATTATATCAGATGGATTGGTGGCTGTGATCGATAAATCAATCACCGTTCCCATCATTTTAAACCGTTTAGATATCTGTTTAATCATGTTAGTCCTTTTAAAAAATTCTGTTTAGAAGTGATTCTACACTGCTTGGGAGCTTGTTTTGTTATTAATAGTCAATGATTATGAATTCTAAAAAGACTTAATCGTTTTCTTCAAAAAAAATAGTTATTATTTTTTAGAAGAGTGTTGGGATAAAAAGGTTAAAATTGCTTTTCATGTCTACGCAGTCGACATCCAAACAGACATTTACATCTATGTCCTTTTTTTGAACCTTTTAGGTCAAAATCACTCTTTTCAATAAAGACAAAATGCTTGAAAAAGTGCTTAAAATAAAGGATTCTTAGCCTTTCTTTCGTTGTAGTCTCACTACCGCCTCGGTTCTTGCAGTATGAGGAAACATGTCTACTGATTGAATGTACTTAACATCATAAACACTGACTAGTTTCACCAAGTCTCTTGCCAAGGTAGAAACATTACAAGAGACATAGACCATTTTTTCTGGTTTATAAGTAGTGATTATCTTTAATAGCTTATCATCTAATCCCGTTCTTGGAGGATCTACAATTAAAGCAGTTGCCCGGTAACCTTCACTGTACCATTTTGGGATAATCTCTTCTGCTTTACCTGCTTCGTAATAGGTATTGTTAAAACCCATTTGTCTAGCATTGTTTTTTGCATCATGGATTGCTTCTTTGATGATATCCATCCCTCTCACAGAAGCCACCTTGTCAGCAAAAGCAAAGCCAATGGTCCCAACACCACAATAAGCATCTATGAGATGATCTTTTTTCGACACATCTAATGCCTTAACAGCTTCTTGATAAAGAATCTTTGTCTGTTCTGGATTCAGTTGATAAAAAGCTCTTGGCGATAGAGAAAACTGGTAATCAAGAACACCCTCAGTAATACTTTCTTGTCCCCATAATAGACTTGTTTTGTCACCATAAATATCACTTTTTTTAGAAGTATTGATATTCATGGAAACTGTTTTAATGTCTTTGAATTCATCAGTCAAGACCTTAACAATAGGTATAAAATCAAGGACTTTACTAGTGACAAACATAATTTGAACTTGATTGGTCTCCCTTGCTTTTCTAATCATGACCGTTCTAACACCAGCAGTTTTTCGTTCATCATAGATAGGAAAATGAAACTCTTCTAATAATTCCGAAATTCGATTGATGATAATTTGTGTCATTTTATCTTGAACAAGACAATCCCTAATCTCTACAAGACGATGAGAATTTTCCGCAAAAAGTCCCGCATGAACACTCTGGCCAAAGCGTCTGGTCTGAAATTGCAACTTAGCACGGTAATGCTTTGGTTCTTTCATCCCAATTGTAGGTCTAATTTCAAAATGCTCAAAGCCCTGAGGCTTAAATTTTTTCAAGGCTTGCTTTAAAAGATCTGTCTTAAAAACTAATTGCTTATCATAACGAAGATGCATGATTTGACAACCACCACACTCTTCATAAATAGAACATTCTGGTACCACACGAAATTTTGAGTTTTTATTGATTTTAAGCAATTTAGCCTCAGCAAAATGACGCTTTACTGCGGTAATTTGGCAAAAAACATCCTCTCCTTTTAAGGCTCCTCTGACAAAAACCAATGTTTTCTTGTAAAAACCAATGCCTTCTCCGTTGATTCCCATTTTTTTAATTTTTAAAGGAATTCTTTGTTTTACTGTTAAATTCATGCTTCTATTTTACCATTTTGATATAATAAAAACATGAAAATTAGTCGATTAGAAAAGAAAAAACGCCTTTATCTGCTGGAATTAGATAAAAAAGAACAACTTTACATCACAGAAGATACTATTGTTCGCTTTATGCTGACCAAAAATAAATCTATTAATGAAAAAGAGTTGGAGGAGATTAAAAATTTTGCCCAGTTTTCTTATGGTAAAAATCTTGCAATTTATCTTTTATCATTTAAACTGCGAACTGAAAGAGAAGTTTTTGACTATCTTGTAAAACATGACATTAAAAAAACTAGTATTCCTACTATTATCCAACAATTAAAAGAAGAAAATTGGCTTAATGATCAAAAGTACATAGAAACTTTTATTGAACAATCTCTTAAATCTGGTAATAAAGGACCTTATATATTAACTCAAAAACTAAAGCAAAAAGGCTTAGACGAAAAAATAATTGAACAAACCATTGAGAAATATGATTTTACAGAAGTAGCTGAAAAAACAGCTCAAAAACTTTTAAGAAAATACGAAAGCCGACTTCCTGTTAATGCCTTAAAAGACAAGATTACTCAATCTCTTACTACCAAAGGGTTTTCTTACACTGATGCAAAAATAGCATTTGATACATTAACTATTGAGAATGATGACGAAAATGATGCGACTTTAATTCAAAAAGAAACAGAAAAACAATATCGAAAATATAGCAGGAGATACGATGGTTATGAATTAAAGCAAAAACTCATGCAAGCTCTTGTGAGAAAAGGTTTTGATTATGATCGCATTAAAACAGTACTTCGTGACTATCTTGACTTATAATTTCACAAAGCGTGCGTTTTCGAATAAATTGTGATAGACTAGTTAAGGACAACGTTAATTGTAGAAAGTTGGTAGGCCATGAAAATTCCTAAAGAAGGCGACTTTATTACAATTCAAAGTTATAAACATGATGGCAGCTTACATCGGACGTGGCGTGAAACAATGGTTCTTAAAATAACCGAGAATGCTATTATTGGCGTAAACGACCATACTTTAGTCACTGAAAATGATGGTAGACGTTGGGTAACAAGAGAACCAGCTATTGTCTATTTTCATAAAAAATATTGGTTTAATATCATTGCTATGATTAGAGATAATGGCATCTCCTACTATTGTAACCTAGCAAGTCCTTATGTTTTAGATGCTGAGGCTCTAAAATATATTGATTATGATTTAGACGTTAAAGTCTTTGCAGATGGGGAGAAAAAATTGTTAGATGTTGATGAGTATGAAAATCATAAAAAAAAGATGAATTATTCATCTGATATCGATTTTATTCTGAAAGAAAATGTCAAAATATTAGTTGACTGGATTAATAATCAAAAAGGTCCATTTTCTCAATCCTATGTTAATATTTGGTATAAGCGTTATCTTAGACTGAAGAATAAATAAAGTTGTCAAGCACCTATTAATCATAGGTGCTTTTTCAATAAAAAAAGAATCATTTCTGATTCTAAAAATAGTCCGTACGGGATTCGAACCCGTGTTACCGCCGTGAAAAGGCGGTGTCTTAACCCCTTGACCAACGGACCATAATTTATAAATGGGCACGAGTGGACTCGAACCACCGACCTCACGCTTATCAGGCGTGCGCTCTAACCACCTGAGCTACGCGCCCAAATTTATTGTTAATGCCGGCTACATGACTTGAACACGCGACCCTCTGATTACAAATCAGATGCTCTACCAACTGAGCTAAGCCGGCAAATGACCCGTACTGGGCTCGAACCAGTGACCCATTGATTAAAAGTCAATTGCTCTACCAACTGAGCTAACGAGTCTTATTTTTTGTTAACACTAACAAACGGTCCCGACGGGAATCGAACCCGCGATCTTCGCCGTGACAGGGCGACGTGATAACCGCTACACTACGGGACCTTTTAGGTTTTTAAAAGAAACAACTATTTTATTTTATCATCTCCTTTCTTCATTGTCAATCTTTTTTTAAAAACCACCTACAAAATTGTAGATGGTTTTACATTATTTTTTAAGTTTTTCTTTATAAGAATCAATCTCTTTTGAGTTCCCCCAAACAAAATGATTCGGTTTAATCTCAACCATTGTTGGTTTATCAACTGAATAATCATGCTGATCAACATCATAAACAATCAATTCTTTTTGACGTTCTAAAATAGGATCTGGAATAGGAACAGCCGATAATAATGATTTTGTATATGGATGGATTGGATTTCTAAATAATTCTTCAGTTTCTGCAACCTCTACAATAACACCTTTATGAATAACAGCGATACGATCAGAAATAAAACGAACCACTGATAAATCATGAGCAATAAATAGATATGTTAAACCGAGCTCTTTTTGCAATTTTTTTAATAAATTTAAAACTTGCGCTCGAACAGAAACATCTAAGGCAGAAATTGGTTCATCCGCAATAACAAAATCAGGATGCATCACAAGAGCTCTTGCTATACCGATACGTTGACGTTGTCCACCTGAAAATTCGTGTGGATAGCGTGTTAAATGTTCAGGTAACAGCCCAACAGAACTTATTATTTCATCAACCTTTCGTTTACGGTCTTCTTCATTATCATATAATTTAAAATTATATAAGCCTTCTGAGATAATATAATCAATTGTTGCACGTTCATTAAGGCTAGCAGCAGGGTCTTGAAAAATCATTTGGATTTTACGAATGACATCTCGTTGTTCATTTTTGCTTATTTTACCATTAATTTTTTTTCCTTCATATAAGATATCACCCTTACTAGTAGGATTTAATCCTATAATGGCACGGCCAATAGTTGTTTTTCCTGAACCAGATTCACCAACTAATGAGAATGTTTCTCCTTTATTAATGAAGAAATTAGCATTTTTAACAGCAACAAATTTTTTCTTTCCTTTTCCAAAAGAAATTTCTAAGTCTTTTATTTCAACTAATCTCTCAACCATTTTGTTGCTCCTCCAAAATCATCTTATTTTTAATTTTTTCATGCAAGTTTTGAATCGCCTCTGGCTTTTCAACTTTTGGAGCATCTGGATGAAGTAACCATGTTTTAGCCCAATGAGAATCAGTTATATGAAAAATAGGTGGATGCATTTCGAAATCGATTTCCATAGCATAATCAGACCTCAAAGCAAATGAGTCTCCTTTTATTTGAGTATAAAGAGAAGGTGGTGTTCCTGGTATTGAAAAAAGTTCACCTTTTTCATTAGCCAACTGAGGAAGACTTGATAGTAAGCTCCATGTATACGGATGATAAGGATTATAGAAAATATCTTCAATAGTTCCAAACTCAACTATTTCTCCGGCATACATAACGGCTACTTTATCAGCTATACTTGCAACTACACCTAAATCATGGGTAATAAAGATAGTAGTAAATTTGTATTCTTTTTGTAAAGTTTTCAATAAGTTAATAATTTGAGCCTGAATGGTTACATCAAGTGCTGTTGTCGGTTCATCACAAATTAAAATATCTGGTTTACAAGCTAAAGCAATCGCGATAACAATCCGTTGTCTCATACCACCAGAATACTGAAAGGGATATTCATCAAAACGCTTTTCAGCTTCTGGGATACCAACTTTGTTCATATAATCAATTGCCATTTTTTTCGCTTCTTGAGAAGAAACTTTTTGATGCTTAATAATAACTTCTGTGATTTGACTTCCGATGGTATTAATAGGATTAAGACTGGTCATTGGATCTTGGAAGATGGTTGCTATTTTCTTTCCTCTAATTTCTTCCCAATCCTTGTTGCTAGTTAAAGCCGTTAAGTCTTGACCACGATACAAGATGCTTCCTGAAGCAATGCGTCCGTTTTCCTCTAACATACCAGTGAAGGTTTTTGTGAGAACAGATTTTCCAGAGCCTGATTCTCCCACTAGGGCAAGAACTTCTCCTTCTTCTAATTCTACCGAAACACCTCGGATGGCAGTAAGAATCTTGTCACGGACGTCAAATTCTACCACCACATCCTTGGCAGATAATATTACATTTTTTTCTTTTAACATATCTACTCCAATCTATGAATGTGAACGTGGATCACTTGCATCAGCAAGGTTTTGACCTACAATAAAAAGAGATAATGATACTACCACAAGAGTGGTTAATGGAATCCAAAAAAGATATGCATTAGTAGTCACATTCTGTGTATAGTTTTGAATTAATCTACCTAAACTAGGTACTGTATATGGTAGGCCTAATCCAAAATATGACAGAAAGGCTTCAGTCGAAATAAAGCTAGGTAACATTTGTGACATTTGAGTTACAATAACTGAAATAAGTTGAGGTAATAAATTTTTCGTAACCATTTTGAAAGTAGAAGTACCTAAAGTACGACTGGCTAGGTTATATTCTAAATCACGATAGCGTAAAATCTGAACACGAATAAAATAGGCTACACCTATCCAACCTGTAATAGTCATTGCTAAAACTAGATTCCAAAATCCAGCTCCAAAAGCATAGGTTAAAACAATAATAACCAACAATGATGGAATATTTGTAATGACATTATAAACCTCAATCATAATCATATCAACTTTTTTTGAGATTCCCCAAATACCTCCAACAACAACTCCAACAAAAAGATTAATGAAAGTTGCAATAAAGGCGATTAGAATAGAATTTCTTGCACCATACCAAACACCATCAAAAAGCGAATGACCATTTTTATCAGTTCCAAACCAAAATTCGCCATTTGGCGAGATATATCTGGCTGAAAAATCATTAATCTTGCTAACATCATTAAAGTCATAATCTGAAAACATTGGATAAATAAAGCTAAACAATAAGATGAGAATTAAAATCCCACTCATAATAACTGTTGACTTTTTCTTCAAGAATTCTGTAAATACTGATTTCCAATAAGAATAACTTGGTGCATCAATGACTTCAGAAGCAAAATCATCTCTTTGTACAAATTGAAATTTAGTTTTATCAATCTTAGACATTATTTACCCCCCTTGTCAGATAATTTAATACGTGGATCTAGCGCAGTCATTGCTAAGTCTCCTAAAAGTAAAGCGAGAATAGACAAGGCTGAAAAGATAAAGGCTAGACCAACAACCATACTATTATTTGCTGCTTTGACTGAGTCAATTAACATTTTACCCATACCTGGATAAGCAAAAACTGTTTCCGTTAAAGTTGCACCAACAATAACACTTAGAATAGAACTTGGTACGCCAGCTACAATTGGGACCATAGCATTTTTAAAGATATGCTTATTTGCAATTTCCTTTTCGGATAATCCTTTGGCTCTAGCAAAACGAGCAAAATCACTATATTGTAAATCAATTAGATAACGTCTTACCCATAGCGCTAAACCAGGAATGTATAATATTGCCAAAATCATCGACGGCATGATATAGGACAAAATATTATGTGCCCCTAGCGTAGGGAAAACATCAGGCAGTCCAAAAGAAGAGCCAACGAATCTCACAACATAGATTAAAGCAATAGAAGGGATGGCCAATAAGAACGTCAACATTCCAGTAGAACCCCTATCAAAAATAGTATTTTTGAAACGCGCCATATATGACCCCAAAGGAAGTGCTACTGCATAAGCAATTAAAATCCCAGCTAGACCAATTCTAGCAGACATTTCTAACATTGATGGATCTTTATAATTATATTGTGTATTCGAGTATGGATCATCACCGTAGAGTACTTTTGATCTCCTGTCAGCCTTACTAGGGGATTGATAAGTTCTACTGTAGATGTCAACTGGGGTAGTTTTCGTTTCCCCGTTTGGAAATTTCACTTCTAGAGATCTTTTTTGACCTTGACCTTGACTAATAACCTGTAAAACAGGTGTATTAGAAAAAGTAGGATAAGAAAGCCCTAAATCTAATGTAATAAAATTCTGATGGATAAAAGGGAAAGATTTATTAAAATACAAAAGGTATTTATGTTCAGTTCCAGAACCAACTACTGACCAACCAATTGAAGAGTCATTTTCAATACGAATATAACGTTCCAAATCAGGATTCTTAGCATCTTGAATTTTCCAAGGATGATCAAATTGAACTAAATTAGCGTAAAATTTAAATACTCGTTCATATAATGGAATTTCTCGAGTAGCATAAAAAGTTTTATTGTTTGGCATTTGCTCGAGTTTCCAATTTTGACCAACTGATTTGATATATTTTTTATAGATAGACTTATTTTTTTCATTATTATCAATAGTAACTGTTTCATCTATCTTACTTGCAGCTTTTTGTAGCTCTTTTGAAGACATATATTGGATATAACCCATTTTTTCAAAAATTGTATTTTCATAATTGGTTTTTTTATCCGGATCAGCCGCCATCTTACTGTAAGTACTATCTTGTTTGAAAATAAGTTTTCTAGGTACCAAAGTAAAAACTATAGCATATATCAAAGTTGTTATCAGAAAAATTGATACTAGTGACCTTAAAATACGACTGAAAATGTATTTTTTCATTTTTCCCTCCAATTTCAAAAGAACCTTCTCTATAGTAGGTAGAGAAAGTTCTCCCGAAAAATTATTATTTTTTATTCTACATGATTCTCAAAATCTTCTTGTTCCTTAGCATTAGATTTTGCTTTTTCTTCTTTCCACTTTTTAAATGCTTTTTCATAATCTTTAGCAGTTACAATGTCAGATTGAAGTTTGATATACTTATATGATGACACTGAACTCTTCATGCCTGACCATGAGTATGAGCCTGAAAATGGAACTTGTTTACTTAGTACTGGAACTCCACCTTTTGAGGTAGTCATTAAAATAACTGAACTATCTGTTAACCAAGCGTTAGCTTTTGCATATAATTCGTAACGTTTTTTAACATCATGTGTTTCAGCTCCAGCTTCACGAAGTAGTTCTTCATATTTATCTAATCCTACTGTTGAAACAACATCTTTACTTCCTCCAGCTTCAATACCAAGCTGACGAACTATTGCACCATCAGTTGGATTGAAGATGTCCAAATATGTTGATGGGTCTTGATAGTCAGGACCCCAACCAGCTGCTGTTGAGAGGTCATAGTCCATTTGCTCAGGTGTTTCAGCATAGAAAGTAATAGCATAATAACTATCTTCATCTAATGGATGTAGATCTATAACAACGTTATCAGAACCTAAAGTATCTTCAATTGATTGTTTAATTGAAGCTGTTTTTTGAACTTGTACTTCACTTGATTGATAAACTGGTAAATCTAAGTGAATTGGGAATTCAACACCTTCAGCTTCTAGAGCTGCTTTAGCTTTTGCAAATTCTGCCTTAGCTTTTTCAGGATTGAATAATCCATCTTGTCCGTCTGAAAGATCAACATCTTTCCACTCATCACCATATTCAACTAATTCACGTTGAGATACTTGACCAAAGCTCTCTTCTCCAATAGTAACGAAATTTTCAGGAACTACGGCATTACGTAATTGTTTAGTTGCCGCATCTTCTCCTGCATCCTGTGCAGCATAAGATGTTCTATTAAATGCAAAGTTAACCGCTTGACGGAAATCTTTATTTAAAATAGCTTTTTTAGTTGACTCTTTTTGACTATCTGTTGTTTTAGCTGAATGTTCATATGCTGAACGGTTAAGGTTGAAGACTCCATAATATGAAGTACCATCTTGAGGTCCATATATAATATTATCATTATATTTTTCTTTTACAGATGCATAACTTGGTGTATTTGGATATACTCTAGCAATATTATACACACCGTCAGAAAAATTGTTGACTAATGACTCAGGATCAGAACCATCATAGTATGTTAACTTAATGTTCTCAATAGAAACATTATCAGCATCCCAGTAGTTAGGGTTTTTGGTGTATTCAATAGAAGATTTTGTTGTTAGAGATGATAGTAAATAAGGTCCACTATATAAAATGCTTTCAGCATTTGGTGCCCCAAATTTATCACCTTTTGATTTTAAGAATTCTGCGTTAACAGGGAATAAAATACCCATAGTCATTTTAGAATTCCAATAAGTTTCAGGTCTAGCTAAAGTATATTGAACTGTTTTTTCATCTAATGCTTTAACGCCTACAGTTGAGAAGTCATCTGTTGTTCCGTTAACATAGTCAGCCAATCCTTTAATTGAATCTTGAACGAGGTAAAGTGCTTCAGATTTTTTATCAGCAGCATATTTAAGCCCAGTGACAAAGTCTTCTGCAGTAATTTTTGCATACTCCTCACCATCTGATGTAAACCATTTAGCATCATCTCGAAGTGTGTAAGTATAAACTGTTCCATCTTCTGAAACTTTCCACTCCTCTGCTAAAGACGGAACCATGTTGCCAAACTCATCATTTTCCAACAAACCGTCTACTAGGTTTCCTGTAACATTAGTTGTTGTATCTTTGTTTGTAACAATATAGTTTAAATCAGATGGATCTGATGTATATACATAAGTATAAGTTGACGTTTCAGCTTTATCGCCAGTTGATTTAGAACCACCACAAGCTGCCAATGTCGCAGCCGAAAATAGTGTAACGCCGGCTAAAGCCAGTAATCTTGTCTTTTTATCCATAAAAAGTACCTCATTTTCATTTTCATTTTCAAAGACATTTTCTGTCTATAAGATACATTATATCATAAAAAAAATTTTTAGGAAAGTGATTTATCAGAAAATTTTGTCTATTGTTAAAAATTATATTTTGATTATTATAATAATTTGGAAATTTTTTTCATGTAATACCTTCTAAAAAAAGTTATTAGATAAGATTATTAACTGATCTTATCTAATAACTAGTTTATCAAAAATCATATAATGTAGCCATGAAAATAACGCTATTTAACCCACTGATCCTTCCATCTCATAACTAATCAAACGATTCAGTTCAACAGCATATTCCATTGGCAGTTCTTTTGTAAAGGGTTCAACAAAGCCCATAACAATCATTTCTGTGGCCTCACTTTCAGTTAAACCACGGCTCATTAAGTAATACAACTGCTCTTCAGAAATTTTAGATACTTTTGCCTCATGTTCTAAAGCCACCTGCGAATTATGAATTTCATTAAATGGAATAGTATCTGATTTTGACAAATCATCCATAATAATCGTATCACATTCAATATGGCTAACTGATTTTTTAGAGTTTTTAGCAAATGTCACTTGCCCTCGATAATTGACTTCTCCTCCACTTTTTGCAATCGATTTAGAAACAATGGATGAACTGGTATGAGGTGCATTATGAATCATTTTTGCTCCAGTGTCTTGATTTTGCCCTTTATTTGCAAATGCAATGGATAACATGGTTCCTCGTGCACCTGGACCATCTAGATAAACGGATGGATACTTCATAGTCGTTTTAGCACCAAGATTACCATCAATCCACTCCACTGTAGCATTTTTTAGAGCTTGGGCACGTTTTGTTACAAGATTGTAGACATTATCAGACCAGTTTTGAATAGTCGTATAACGCATATAAGCACCATCAAGAGCAAAAATTTCAACAATAGCTGCATGGAGACTATTACTTGAATAGGTTGGTGCTGTACAACCTTCAACATAATGAACACTTGCCCCCTCATCAACAATAATAAGAGTTCTTTCAAACTGTCCTGTATTTTCATTGTTGATTCTAAAATAAGTTTGTAGTGGAATATCTACCTTCACTCCTTTTGGAACATAAATAAAGGTTCCGCCGGACCAAACTGCTGAATTGAGTGCAGCTAATTTATTATCAGTTGGTGGGACTAGTTTAGCAAAATACTGTTTAAATAACTCAGGATACTCTTTTAAAGCTGAGTCAGTATCTGTAAAGACAATGCCTAATTTTTCAAATTCCTCTTTCATATTATGGTAAACCACTTCTGATTCATATTGAGCTGAGGCACCTGCTAAAAAAGCACGTTCTGCTTCTGGAATACCAATTCTTTCAAAAGTTTCTTTAATTTTTTCAGGCACATCATCCCATGACCTAGCAGGTCGATCAGAAGCTTTTTGATAATAAATAATGCTATTAAAGTCAATATCTGATAGATTTGGTCCCCATTCTTGCATGGGCATTTTATTAAAAGTCCTTAATGATTTCAGGCGAAATTCTAGCATCCACTCGGGTTCATCTTTAGCTTTTGATAACTGTCTAACAACCTCCTCATTAAGTCCTTTCCCCGTTGAAAAAATCGGAGTAACATCATCATGAAAGCCAAACTGGTAATCTCCTAAATCAATTGGTTTAGGCTCTATTTTTTCATTTTTCTCAGGCATATTCATTTTCTCCTAATTGTTTTTCTTGTTTGTCAAACTATCTGTGGCAACTTTTTTTAAAGCATGCCAAGAAAGTGTTGCACACTTAATCCTTTGTGGGAACTTTGAAACCCCTGAAAGAAACGATG
The DNA here is from genome assembly GCF_000380045.1 of Streptococcus marimammalium DSM 18627. Classification (GTDB taxonomy): domain Bacteria; phylum Bacillota; class Bacilli; order Lactobacillales; family Streptococcaceae; genus Streptococcus; species Streptococcus marimammalium. Next base: position 141,448 of record NZ_KB904357.1, on the reverse strand, counting down.
CGTCTCCCAACTGTTCCTCTTTATCACTTTTTTTTCCTTGTACCATTTCAAAAAAAACATCTGCCAAAGCCAAAGCTTCTTCTTTAGTTTTTCCAATCATTACCCCTGTCATCATGCTTGCTGATGCTGTTGAAATCGCACACCCATGACCAGAAAAAGCAATATCAGAAATCTTATCCCCTTCAAATTGAACATAAAGAGTGACAACATCACCACAAGTTGGGTTACTTAGAGTTATCCCATCAACACCTGATAAAGTACCATAATGACGTGGTGCTTTTGAGTGGTCAGAAACCACTGCCATATATAAATTGTCTAATTCAAAAAGAGCCATTAAAATACTCCTTTGTTTTAATAATCGCATCAACTAAACGATCACAGTCATTTTTTGTATTGTAAAGGTAGAAACTCGCTCGTAATGTTGAAGAGACCCCTAAATGATTAAGAAGTGGTTGAGCACAATGATGCCCTGCTCTAACGGCAATCCCCTCATAATCCAAGGCCGTTGCCACATCATGTGGATGAAGTCCTTCAATATTAAAAGAAATGACACTACTTCTATCCTCAATTGATTGAGGACCATAGATAGTAATTCCTGGAATCTCTTGTAATTTTGGGAGAACATAGCTCATTAATTCTTGTTCATGTTGATGAATGTTTTTCATTCCCACCTCTTCAAGGTAATCGATTGCAACACCAAGAGTAACAGCACCAGAAATATTTGGCGTTCCTGCCTCCAACTTCCAAGGCAACTCTTTCCAAGTAGCACTTTGTTCATAAACAAAATCAATCATCTCACCGCCAAATTCAATAGGTGACAGTTGATTCAATAGTTCTTCTTTACCATATAAAACACCAATACCGGTTGGTCCTAACATTTTGTGACCTGAAAAAGCTAGGAAATCACAATCCAAGTCTTGAACATCAACTGCCAAATGTGGCACTGATTGTGCACCATCAACAACAAGATAAGCCCCATTTTCATGAGCTATTTCAGCAATTTTTTTAATCGGACTAATATAGCCTAAAACATTAGAGACATGAGCGATACTAACAAATTTTGTCTTATTTGTGATGGTTTTTTCTAATTGTCCCATGTCAAGACTGCCATCTTTTAAATAGACATATTTTAAAACCGCTCCTGTTTTTTGACAGGTTTGTTGCCAAGGAATGAGATTTGAATGATGTTCCATAATTGAAATCACCACTTCATCACCAGGATGTAATACCTCACAAGCAAATTGGGCGACCCAATTAAGACTAGTTGTTGTTCCTCTTGTAAAAATAATTTCTTTTTCGCTACTAGCATTTATAAATCGAGCCACTTTTTTCCTAGAAGCTTCAAAGTCTCGGGTTGCTTTTTCAGCTAAAGTATGAACTCCTCGATGAACATTAGCGTTACTAGCATGGTAAAAATGTTGCAATTCCTCTAAAACCTTTTCAGGTTTTTGAGTAGTAGCAGCACTGTCTAAATAGACTAGAGGTTCGTCATTAACACTTTTATCTAAAATTTTAAAATCTTGACGAATTTTATAACTATCTAATTTCTTCATATTATTATCTTTTTTCAAGTTTTTTATCTAACACTACAATCATTTCATCTCGAACTTCTTTGACAGGTATTTCTGAGATAACACTGCCTAAAAAACCTCGTATAACTAGTCGCTCTGCTGTTTCTTGATCAAGCCCACGGCTCATTAAATAATACATATCATCAGGATCAACTTGACCAATTGAGGCTGCATGTCCTGCAGTCACTTCGTTTTCATCAATCAATAAGATAGGATTAGCATCACTTCTTGCTTGGTCAGAAAGCATTAGGACACGGCTTTCTTGCTGAGCATCTGCACCTTTAGCCCCTTTTATAATATGACCAATACCATTAAATGTTAGAGTTCCTCTTTCAAGAATAACACCGTGCTGTAGAATATGACCAACAGAATTTCTACCATAATTAGTGACACGCGTATCAATTCCTTGAATTTGTCGTCCACTAGACGCAGCAACTACCTTTAAGTTAGCATAACTTCCATCTCCTAAAAGATCAGAATCAAAATCAGCTATGACATTTCCTTCATTCATAACACCTATCGCCCAATCAATTGTTGCATTATTTTTATGATATCCTCGGCGAGTCATATAAGTCGTTAGATTATCTCCTAAACGGTCAATAGCTGAAAACTTAACCTGGCTACCTTCTTTAGCAATGACTTCCACACTAATATTTGCAGTTGTTTTGACATTACCTTTTCCAATTGTTTCAAAACGTTCTAGATAGGTTAAACGGCTATTTTTTCCTACCACGATAAGAATATGTTTATTAAATGGAACATCAGATTCTGAATCCTGTAGGAAAATACCCTCAATAGGAAAGTCAATTTCAATATTATCTGGAATGTACAAAATAGCACCACTGTTAAAATAAGCATGATGATAAGCAGCTAACTTATCTTCTTCAAACGATAAAGCTCTACCAAAATAATCTTTAATTAGATTAGGATTTTCATCAAGAGCTGTTTCAAAATCAGTAAAAACAACGCCTTTATCCATTAAATCCATAGGTAATTGTTCTAAAACAGTTTGAGTGCCTACTTGTACCAATTTCGGATGATTATCTATCGCCATAAAGTCAACGACATTGGGTTTTATATCACTTTCAGTAATAGTACCATCACCCAGTGGCCATCTTTGAAATTTAACACGTTCAATCTGTGGTAAAGGTAATTCAGATATTTTTTCAAATGCTGATAATCGGTGATCTAAAAGCCATTTGGGTTCTGCCTTACTTTGTGAGAAATCTATTATTCTCTCTTTTGTCATTTTTTACTCCTTTACTCCATATCGGCAACAATGACTCTAAACTTCTTCTTTATACGCAATGCCTAATTCTTCTGCAATGGTAGAATAGCCTTCTTTTTCAAGTCGATCTGCTAATTCTGGACCTCCAGATAGGACTACTCGACCATCCATCATCACATGAACAACATCTGGACGAATATAATTTAATAAACGTTGGTAGTGGGTGATAATCATGGCACCAAAACCTTCTCCACGCATTTCATTCACACCTTTAGAGACAACTCGAAGAGCATCTATATCAAGACCAGAGTCTACTTCGTCTAACAAAGCAAAGCGAGGTTCTAACATGAGGAGTTGTAAAATTTCATTACGCTTTTTCTCTCCTCCTGAAAATCCTTCATTAAGGTAGCGCTCAGCCATTTCTTCTTTCATGCCTAAGAGTTCCATTTTTTGATCAAGTTTGGTAATAAAATCACGAACTGATATTTTATCCTTGTCGTCTTTTCCTGCATTCATTGCAGCACGCATGAATTCGGCATTAGTGATGCCTGGAATTTCACTTGGATACTGCATCGCAAGAAACAAACCTAATCTTGCTCTTTCATCCACTTCTAACTCAAGAATATTTTCCCCATCTAAAAGGACTTTACCTTCTGTAACTTCATAATTAGGATTCCCCATAATAGCAGCAGAAAGCGTTGATTTCCCCGTCCCATTTGGGCCCATAATAGCAGCAATCTCTCCTGTTCTTAAAACAAGGTTAACTCCTTTTAAAATCTCTTTATCTTCAATTGATACGTGAAGATTTTTTATTTCAAGTATTGACATAGCACACTCCTTTTATCTAGTCATTACATTATATCAAAAAAAGCCCTTGAGGGCTTTTTTATTGTTTGTAACCTAATCATCATTTTTTTTAATCTTATCCATAAAAGATCTTCTTCTATCAGAATTACCAATAAAAGATAAAATTTTAAAAAGTGGTGTTCGTCCTTTACCCCAGATCTCAATGCTTTCAATAAAGATTTCTAATGCAAAAAGCACACCAATCATTAACAATATACCCCCAATCCGACTGGAAACATTCAATAGTAAGGATACCAGTGAGAAAAACAAGGCAATGCCATAAACAACCAAAACTGCTCCTCTGTGAGTGAAGCCCATGGCTAGCAATCTATGATGAAGGTGCATGTTATCAGCTTCATAGAATTTTTGACCTGATAATGTTCTACGAATAATCGCTACAAAAGTATCAATGATTGGAACACCTAAAATAACTATTGGTGTCACAACTGCTACAGCAGTTGCATTTTTTAATCCTTGTAAAGATAAAACAGCAATCATAAAACCGATAAATAAAGCCCCTGTATCTCCCAGATAAATAATAGCCGGATAATAATTATAAGGGAAAAATCCTGCAATTGCTGCTATCAAGATAAAAATTGTTAGGGTTAAAAAAATATCTCGATCAAATAGGAAAAAATAAGAAATAAGACCCATTGTTGTTAGACTGATAATGGAAACTCCACTCACTAAACCATCAAGACCATCAATTAAATTAACAGCATTTGTAATAGCTGTTATCCATAAAATAGTTAATAAGAAAGTAATCAGTGGATTAAACTCCAACATCGGCCCACCAAAAGGAATTTTAAAACTATCAAATCTAAATTCGGTAAATTGCCAGATAATCAATGCTGCTAATAATATACCAAACATTTTTTTCTTGGGACTGATTTCAAAAATATCATCAATAAAACCAGTCATAGCAACTACAAGGGCACCAATAACAACAGGCATAATATAATCAAAATAAGATTGGCTACCGATGATTAATTTTGTAATCATTGGCATAAAAACAAGTGAACTAAGCAAAAAAGAAAAAACAATAGCTAAGCCACCTGAGCTGGCCATGGTCACCTTGTTAATACGTCGTTCATTTGGCTTGTCAACAGCACCAACTCGAAAAGCAAAAAAACGAACTAAGGGTGTTGCAATCAAAGACAGTAGAAAAGTTCCAATAAGTACCAGAACATATTCAAGTTTAAAAGGCGTCATGTCAATGCACCTCTATCGCTTGTAACTCTTCAATAGCTTTGCTAGTTAGTAAGATACCATGCTCTTGCAAATATGCTCGTGTTTTGGAACTTGTTTTAGCATGTTCAATTAAACGAGCGTAAATTGTATTAGCATAATAATCTGGTTTTCCGATATTTTTGATTAAAATCGTTAAATGATAGCCATCATTTTCTTTAAAAAGCTCAGAAGCCTCAATTTCATAATCCACAGTTCTAGAAAATAGAATCACTTCTTTTAAGTTTTCAAAGTCTAAGACATAGTGAGTATAGTCAGGAATTTTTTGGTCGTGCTCTTGTTCTTTCTCATCATGCTCTTCTGCCTCTTTTAATCTATCTAGTGCTTCTTTATCCCCTTTTTCGCGCATGGTTGTTTCTAAATTTTTAAAAAACTCTTCTGGTGACATTTTTGCGATATCTTCTAATTCAGCTAGATCTTCTAAACTCAACTCTTTACTGATTTCAGATTTTGTCACAAAGACATCAATACGATCTTGTCTTGGTGTCACACGAAAACTAAGCATTCCGCTATCTTTAAAATTATCTGGTAGTTCTAACTCATCCATAACGGCATAAAAAAATTCTTCTGTTTTTTCTTGAGGAACCAAAAAATCTTTTAATTCCATTCCTCTTTCTTCTAAATCATCCATACTAATCGTAATCTTAAGTGTTGTGTCACTAATTTGTTTCATTTCCATTATTTTCACCTCGCACATGTAATCAAAACCATTATACTAGAAAAAAAGATTATTTACAATTTAGATAATTGTTTTAACAAATTAAGAAGACTGAAATAAAAATAATCATCTTTTAATCTTTTTCATTTTATTTTTAGATATAGCCATTTCATAAACATCAATTGGTTGAGACATTTTTTTAATATCAACCAATTTTCTAGCAAGCCATACATTAAAAACAAATTTTTAAACTAGACGATAGTTTTTTTTGATAGCGAAAATTGTTTATAAGAACAAAAGCTTGACCCCTCCATAAACCAATAAAAGCAAACCTAAAATAATGCGATATTTCCCGAAAACGGTAAAATCATTCTTTTTGACATAATCGGTTAAAAAACGAATGGCAAACATACTTACTACAAAAGCAGTCACCATTGCAATGGCTAAAATAGCAAATTGGCCTAGAGTCAAACTAGCTCCGCCAAGGATAAATTTCAAGATTTTTATAAAACTAGCTCCAAACATGACTGGAATGCCTAGGAAAAAGGTGAATTCCGTAGCGACCACTCGACTAGTTCCCAGTAACATGCCACCGATAATCGTAATTCCAGAACGACTGGTGCCTGGTATAAGACTAAGTACCTGGAAAAAACCAATGAACAAAGCTGTTTTATAGGACATCTTTGCTAATGAAGTTACATTTGGCTGAAGACTCTCATTTTTATATTTTTGCTCTATCCATAAAAAAACAAACCCATAAAAAATTAACATCAAAGCCACAGTGACAAAATTATGGAGGTGTTCTTCCATCCAATCATCAAGTGGTAAGCCAATTACAATTGCCGGAATAACAGCAAGGATAACCTTAGCCCACAGTTGCCATGTTATTCTGATTTCTCTAGCTGTTTTTGCTTTTTGGAAAGGATTTAAACGATTAAAATAGATAACAACAACAGCTAAAATAGCTCCTAGTTGAATGACAACGTTAAACATACTGATGAAAGCTTGGTTCTGATTTTTAAAATTAAGAAATTCTTGCACTAAAATAAGATGACCTGTGCTAGAAATGGGCAACCATTCTGTCACTCCTTCTACAATTCCTAAAATAATCGCTTTGATTAAATCTATGATAAACATGCTAACTCCTTTGATGATTTGTTGTAAATGATTTTAACATTAGAAGGCTCCGCCTCCGCCGCCTCCGCCACCACCAGAGAATCCTCCTCCACTGGTGCCACCCGATGAGACAGAAAAATGAGAAGCATTTACTGCGTGGTGATTAGATGATATGATGGCTTTTGTCTGCTGGCTGAGCTGTGGTGAGATAAAAAGATAAGACTGATACAAACTGTCGTTTACGAGATTTGGATGAGTCATGATGAGGTGTTTTTCAACCTTTTTAGCAAAGCCAAGTAAAGTGGCGTAAACCAAAATCCGATTCCAGACAATAACTCCTTCAATCTCGACTTGATTAAATTTTTGAATATCACGAAGCATATTGGTAAAACTAATCCACTTTTGAACTTCATCATGTCCATTAGTTTCTAAAAAACCAAATTCTGATATGGTATTTTTACGAGTAGAAAAATAACTGATAAGAATGATTTCCATACCAATCACTCCAAGATAAATCAATGAATAAGACGAAATAATAACACCGACAATAACTAACATTACTATGGCTAAAATTGATATGAGTAATCCAAAAACAAGCATTGCTAAAGACCATCTATAATAGTTTAAGTCGCTTGGTAAAAATGCTCTTCTAATGTTTTCCAATGGTCCATTTTCGATGTCTTGTAGGACTAATTGATCCATTTTATCTAGTTTTGATTCTAATCTTTTGTTAAAGTTTTCTCCCAAATGATTAACTTTTTTCTCTAACTGTTTTCCGTGATAACGTTTCTTTAATTCTTTTATCTGATAATCATTAAAAAGATAGGTAGAAAAGAGTTGGTTGATGGCTATTTTATTTTTTTCGCCAAAGGCAAACTCTAACAGTTCTTTTTCAAAAGCAGTTGTTTTTTCATCTGAAACAATGATCAGTTCCTTGTCATTTGACAATGATAATATCTGACGGTCTATGAAATCTAAAATACTAGCTTTTAAAAGAGTTTCAAAGGTAATTGTTCCTAAATAAGAGGAGGGTCGTTTTAAGCTTGATCTCAGTGTTTTGGCATAAATATATTTTGCAACCACTAAAGGTGGTAAATCATCAGGAAGATTAAAAAGATGACTGTTTTTATTAAAATGTTGGTATTTTTCAACATGTTTTTTAAATAAAAGAAAAAAGAGGATTGCTAAAATGACAGTCAAACCAATGATAATAGGAATGAGTTTATCAAGAAGGAATAAAAGAATTTTCTGTTTTAAAGCAATATCATCTTCAAGACGTTTGAAGTCTTCTTTTTTTGGGGTTGAAAGCATAAAAGGAGTTGAGACAATCTCATTATCCCAGTATCCGTGTAATTCCAATTGTCCTGAAACATTGGTAGCTTCTAAATGATAGCCTTCATCTCTTAAGGTGATGGTAGGCTGTTTTTTAACATAACCCGTGTGTCCAAAAAGTTTTGTATCTTTAGAAGTTAAATCTGTTTTAATAGTAAAATCAACTCTTTGTAATGTTCTATCCCAATCACTTATTGGTAACCAGTTAAGTTCAGCAATGTCTGGATGGACAAAAAGAATCTCTTTTAATTGCCACTCAACGACAACAGAAACCTTATCTCCCTTTTTTCCTTTATTATATATCTTTAAACTATAGCCATCAGCTAAATCAGTCATTTCATGTTTTGATTCAACCAAGTTTCCGTTACGATAGACGGTAACAACAGGTGTCGGCTCAATAAGAAAACCTTCTGGCATTTTGCCAGCTTTTCCTAGAGTGACTATCTGACCATTATATGAGCTATCAAAGTCATAGTTGATGATTTGTCTGAAATCTGCGGAATTATCTGCATGAATAATCAATTCCCCTGAATATTGAGGAATAGTATAAGAAACATCTGCATCAACAGATTCACCAAATACAAAAAGGAGAGACGCTAATAGGAGCCAAATAATCTTTTTCATTAGAAACCTCAGAAATATCATTCCTATCCATTTTACCACAAAAATCCTTTGAAATAGTATTTATCAATCAAGTATATTGTAAAATCAATCTTTTTAAGGTAAAATGGAAGGCAATATACTTACAGGAGGTTGAAATGAAAAGGATATTATTTACTATTTTGGCAACAGTCTCTTTTTTATTTGCTGGCGTCACTAGTATCCAAGCAGATGATTATTTGCGTGTTGGCATGGAAGCTGCTTATGCTCCTTTTAACTGGACACAAGAAACAAATAAACATGGGGCTGTCCCTATTGAGGGATCCTCTCAATTTGCTAATGGATACGACGTCCACGTTGCCCAAAAAATTGCTGATAAGCTTGGGAAAAAATTAATTGTTGTAAAAACCTCTTGGAGTGGTCTTATTCCAGCCTTAACATCTGGTAAGATTGATATGATTATAGCTGGTATGAGTCCTACTGAAGAAAGAAAATTAGAAATTGATTTTTCAAATAGCTATTATACTAGTAAACCAATCTTAGTAGTAAAAAAAGATAATCCTTATTCAGAAGCTAACACTCTATCTGATTTTTCAGAAGCTAAAGTGACTTCTCAGCAAGGGGTTTATCTCTATGATCTCATTGATCAAATTCCAAATGTTTCAAAACAGACCGCTATGGCAGATTTTGGACAAATGAGACAAGCTCTCAAATCTGGTGTCATTGACGCTTATGTATCTGAGCGTCCTGATGGCATTTCAGCTGAAATGGCTGACTCGGAATTCCAAATGGTTGAACTCAATGATGGCTTTAAAGTTAGTGAATCAGATGTAGCCTTAGCAATTGGTCTTCGAAAAAATGATCCGATTATGGAACAAGTTAATAGTGTATTAGAAGATTTTTCAATAGAACAACAAATTGCCTTGATGGATGAAATTATCGCACTTCAACCTATCCATGAAGAAAGTACAGAAAAACCTCATTTTATTAGCCAAGTTTTTGCAATTGTTCAAAACAACTGGAAACAGCTGTTAAGAGGAACTTGGATGACTTTATTTATTTCCATTTTGGGAACAATTTTAGGCACAAGTATTGGACTTTTAATTGGTGTTTATAAAACAGCCCCAAAAGCAAGTCACAAAGGACTTTTAATCTTACAAAAAGCGTTTAATGTATTGATTAATATCTATATAGAAGTTTTTCGTGGAACGCCAATGATTGTTCAATCCATGGTTATTTACTATGGGACTGCTCAAGCCTTTGGTTTATCGATTGATCGCACACTAGCAGCTGTTTTCATTGTTTCTATTAATACAGGTGCTTATATGAGTGAAATTGTTCGTGGTGGTATTTTTTCAATTGATAAAGGACAGTTTGAAGCCGCCACAGCTCTCGGTATGACACACCGTCAAACCATGAAAAAGATTATTCTACCTCAAGTCATGAGAAATATTTTACCAGCAACCGGAAATGAATTTGTCATTAATATTAAAGACACTTCTGTTTTAAATGTTATTTCAGTGGTTGAACTCTATTTTTCAGGAAATACCGTGGCTACTCAGACCTATCAGTACTTCCAAACCTTTACGGTGATAGCTATTATCTACTTTGTTCTTACCTTTACAGTAACAAGAATTCTGCGTTACATTGAAAAACGACTTGATACAGATTACTACACAACTGGTGCTAATCAAATGCAATTGGAGGTGATTCCTAATGACTGATACCATACTTGATATTAAACACCTTAAAAAATCTTATGGACAAAATCAAGTTCTAAAAGACATTTCCTTAACAATTAAGAAAGGTCAAGTTATTTCGATTATTGGTAGTTCAGGTTCTGGAAAATCTACTCTTCTTAGATCAATTAACCTTCTTGAAACCCCAACCGAAGGGGAAATTCTTTATCATGGGAAAAATGTTCTTGACAAAGGATTTGATTTAACCACTTATCGCGAGAAGTTGGGGATGGTTTTTCAATCATTCAATTTATTTAACAATCTCAACGTCCTAGAAAATGTTATGGTCGCTCAAACAACAGTTTTAAAAAGAGACAAAAACGAAGCCGAACGGATTGCCAAAGCTAATTTAGATCAAGTTGGTATGACAGAACAATATTGGCTCGCCAAACCAAAACAATTATCTGGTGGCCAAAAACAAAGAGTTGCCATAGCAAGAGCACTAGCTCTTGATCCCGAAGCCATTCTTTTTGATGAACCAACATCAGCCCTTGACCCTGAAATGGTTGGTGAAGTTTTAAAAACCATGCAAGATTTAGCTAAGTTAGGTTTAACAATGATTATTGTAACGCACGAAATGGATTTTGCTCGTGACGTTTCTGATCTCGTTATCTTTATGGATAAGGGTGTTATCGCTGAAAAAGGAAGCCCAGAACAAATTTTTGAAACACCAAAAGAAGAAAGAACAAAAGAATTTCTAAAACGCTTTTTGAAATAAAAATGACAAAAAGACCACTCACTTGAGTGGCCTTTTTTAATAGGATAAAAAAGTAAATCAGTTGTGATTTTTCACTCTCAATGCTGACAATACTTGTGTTCTAATATCTTCAACACCATCTGGATTATTTGGCAAGAAAATTGTTTGATTGCCACTTGATGCAAAGGTATTTAAGGTATCTAAGTATTGGTTGGTCAACAATATAGACATGATTTGTTCTTCATTTAAACTAATATTAGCATCTTTTAGCTCTTGGATAGAGTCTGCCAACCCATCAACAATAGCTTTACGTTGTTGAGCAATACCAACCCCATGTAAGCGATCTTTTTCTGCCTCAGCTTCTGCTGCAGTAACAATTTTAATCTTATCTGCATTTGCTAGTTCTTGGGCAGCTACTCGTTTTCGTTGCGCTGCATTAATTTCATTCATTGATTGCTTAACTTCCGCATCTGGCTCCACTTTAGTAATCAAAGTTTTAACAATGATATAACCATAACTAGACATTTCCTCAGCTACTTGATGTTGGACTTCAAGCGCGATTTCATCTTTTTTCTCAAAGAGTTCATCTAGTGTTAGTTTAGGAACAGATGAACGAAGGGCATCTTCAATGTATGATTTAATCTGCTCTTCTGGACGCATGAGTTTATAATATGCATCCATGACATTATTTTCATTGACACGATATTGAGTTGCTATATTTAGAGTAACGAATACGTTGTCTTGTGTCTTTGTTTCAACAATTAAATCACTTTGAAGCAAACGTAGTTGAATCCGTGCTGCTAATCGATCAATACCAAACGGCATTCTTATATGAATTCCACTAGTGGACGTTTTCAGATACTTACCAAAACGCTCTATAATCACTACCGTCTGTTGTCTAACGACATAGAGAGTACTGATAACAACTGCTAAAATTAATAGCAGAATAAAAATAAATGGCAAAAATGTTATGATTAACATATAATAACCCCCTTTTTATAAATTATATAGCTTTCTCAAACAGTTTGCAAGACTTGTATATTAATAATTTAAAAATCAATCAAAACTGAAATTTCAGATAGCAAAAAAGAATGGTTGAACCATTCTTTTTTAATCATTATCTGGAATTACCACAACATAGCGGTTAGGATCATTTCCTTCAGAATAACTATTAACTCCTTCAATTGCTGCAATAGTTTTATGGATAACCTTTCGTTCTGTATTACTCATAGGGTTCATTTCATAATGTTCACCGGATTCTAGAACACGTTTAGCAATTTTTTTAGAAAAATCAATCAGAGTTTTAGTTCTGTGTTCAACATAATCATGAACATTAACAGAAACTGAAAATGTTTTTGAATAATGATCATGGAGATAATTTTGTGCTAATAGTTGTAGCGATTTTAACACTTTACCATGATATCCAATAACTCTACCAGGATCTGGGGTGTCAATCTTAAGATTAATTTGGCGATGAATATAAGTAATATCAATTGTTGCTTCCAAATCCATTTCATAGATAATTTTGGAAATGTAATTTGAAACATTGTGGCTGGCTTCTTCAATAGAAACTATGTCTGTTTCTTTTTTGTTATTCTCTTGATTTTTTTCAGAACTCAATTCTTTTAAAACATTGATATGACCTGTTTCTTGTAAAATTGTTTGAGGTGATTTCTTGCTTTCTAGTAATTGTTCTTTAACACTCTCATCAATCAGCTCACCTTTTTCTTCCATTTCTTTGATGATGCTTGTTACTTTACCAAGTTCCACAGTATCTTCTAGACTAGATTTTACCGGTGCATTTTTCTTGTTAATCTCCTCTGGAACCCCTCTAACAGCTTTTCTATCAGCTTTATTGATAATGGATTCACTGATACTTTCAATTTCTACCTGTGCTAATTTTTTACCAAATCCTAAGAAACCTTTTTTTTCACGAGAAACAACCTTAATATGAGCTTTTAATCGTGAAATATTAAGTTCTTTTAGGCCATTTTCAATAGCCTCTTCAACAGTTTTTCCTGTGAATAAAACCATAATATTCTCCTTATTTTTTCTTTCTTTGTGCTTTTTTCTTAGCACGTCTTATCTTTGCTTGTTTTTCTTTTTCTTCACGTTCTATTCGTTCGAATTCAGCTATTTTCTTAAAAGGATTATTAAAAATTAATGTTTGAAAAACTTGATAAGCATTTGAAATTGTCCAATAAAGTGCAATACCACTAGCCATATTAATACCAATCACTAAAATCATGATTGGCATCACATACATCATTGCAGTTAGGACACCATTTTTCTCTCTAATACCTTTGTTACTTAACCAAGTTGATAAGAAAGTAAAAATAGCAGCCAATACTGGCAGAATAAAGTATGGATCTGGATTTGCAATTTCAAGCCATAAAAAAGTTCCTGTTTTTAAAAAGGCAACTCGAGAAAGAGCCTGATAAAGTGCCAAAAGAACTGGCATTTGAATAAATAATGGAATAAAACTAGAATAAGGGTTTACATTATTTTCTTTATATAGTTGTTGTGTCTCTTCTGCAAGAAGCATACGACTATTTGTGTCTTTACCAGGATATTTTTTTTGCAATTCTTTTAATTTGGGCTGAATTTCCTGCATCTTTTGACTAGATTTCATTTGCATGTTGTAAACTGGTAAAAGAACTGTTCTAATTACCAAGGTAAAGAGGATAATTCCAACACCAATACGGTCATTAAATGATAAAGCATGAATCATCTCAGCGAAGAAATAAACAAATTTATCCCATATGCTATCTGAATTAGCAGCTATTTCACTAGTGCCACAGGCTGTCAAAATAACAAGTAAGATTAGAGCTAAAAATGATAACTTAAGTTTCTTTTTCAATGGTCAACCTTTCTTTGAATAGCATTTAGCTAAGCTAAACACATGAATCATATTTTTTTTTATAGCTTGATAGTCTATTTTTTCTACACCTTTACGTGCAATTATCACATAGTCTTTGTGAGCGATATCTTGTGATATCTCCATAAAAGCATGACGGATTTTGCGTTTAATACTATTTCTTACCACAGCATTTCCTAATTTTTTACTAACAGATAAACCAACTCTAAAATGTGCATGATTTTTATCTAAGTAGTATAAAACAAAATGACGATTAGCTACACTCTTGCCATGATCAAAAATAGCCTTAAAATCTTTATCACTTTTTACACGATAGGTTTTCTTCAAAATACGACTCCAAGTATCTAAATTACTATTATTATACCACAAAATAATAAGTCTAGTCATTTGTCTTACCAACGAGATGTCTTGTTTATTAATCTCACAAGATTATATTATACCATGACACTTCTATAAAAACAACGTTACTGCCTTCAATCCCTTGAAAACAAACCATTTTCAATTGATTTTTCAAACAAAAAACTTCTGTTAAATCTTAATATTTATTGTAGATGAGGCAAAAATTTAAGTAAATAGAGCAACTGATAAAAAAATCATTTGCTCTATAGTAAAACAAACACAAGCATTACTGTTATCAAACCATGAGTAACTATATGAGAAAGATGAACTTCTTGATAAATCAGCTGACCATTGATGGGTCTGATCATTAAAAAAGCTATTAAGCTAGCAATTATGATATAGTGCAAGTTAATTACCGAAAAGAATCCTAGTAAAAAAATAGAGAAGCTTGCAATCACCAATACAATTGGTATCATATTAAGCAATAAAAGCCATAGAGGCATTTTTTGATAGTTATTTATAACGGCTAAAGCTATTAGAAATACATAGATTAGGGGTAGAATGAGTGAGAACATCCTTGTCTCCTTTCTTATCTTTTCTTCATTATAAAATGAGGGGCCAAGCCCCTGTCAAGGAGATGACTAATGAAAACAGGAACTGTCGTGAAAAAATACCGAATTTCGCGAGATAGCTTACGAATTTATATTGAAAAAGGCTTTCTTTCTCCCGAAAAAAAGGAACTCACTATGATTGGTCAAAAAAAGATTGTGAAGACCTCGAAAATATTATTGCTTTAGGTGATTTTGGTTTTTCAATCAAGTCAATTCTTCGAATCAAGTGGTTACACGATACAAAGTGTGGTTCTAAAGAACAATTATAGGAAAATAAGGCCGTTTTACTTGAAGAAATTGAAAATAGAGAAAAGGAACTTGAGCACGTTAACTATCAAAAAAACGATTAGAAGAACTCTTAAAACAGGTTGAAAAAAAATTTAAAAAATCTATCAGAAAACTGATAGATTTTTTGCTTACAAGGTTTTTAAAATATTGTTAATATGTTCAATCGATTGTTTTCTACCAAGCAAATAAATAGTATTTGGTAAATCAGGACCATGCATTTCCCCAGAAACAGCGATACGAATTGGCATAAAGAGGTTTTTCCCTTTTATACCTGTCTCTTTTTGAACAGCTTTAATTTGTGGGAAGATATTTTCTGGCTTAAAATCATCATCTGACAAAGCTTCTAACTTTTCTTTAAACTGTCCAAGGACGGTTACAACGGTGTCACCTCGTAAAACTTCTTTTTCTGCCTCGCCTAACTCTGGAAAAGCAGAAAAGAACAAATCTGTTAACGGAACAATTGTATCAATAGAGACTAGCTGAGGTTGATAAAGGGCAACCAAGTCTTTTGATTTTTCATTAAGGCGACCTGCTTTTTCTAAAAATGGTTTAGCCAGTTCATAAATCTTACCAGCTTCGGCATTTTTAATATAGTCGTTACTCATCCAGTCTAATTTCTTTTGATCAAAGGCTGCTGGTGATTTACTCAAACGGTTTTCATCAAACAGTTTAATCAATTCATCACGTGAAAAAATTTCTTCTTCTCCACCAGGATTCCAGCCAAGAAGTGCAATAAAGTTAAAGACAGCTTCTGGGAGATAGCCTTTTTGACGATAGTCTTCGATGAATTGTAGAGTGTTGGTATCACGTTTTGAGAGCTTCTTTCCAGTCTCGCTATTAATAATAAGCGTCATATGACCAAATTCTGGAGCCTTCCAACCTAAAGCCTCATAAACCATGAGTTGTTTTGGTGTGTTTGCGATATGGTCATCACCACGAATAACATGACTAATCGCCATCAAGTGATCGTCAATAACAACGGCAAAATTATAGGTTGGGTAGCCATCTTTTTTCTGGATAACCCAGTCTCCACCGATATTTGCCCCTTCAAAACTAATCTCACCCTTAACCATATCTTGCCATTGATAGATGCCTTCTTCATTAACTGCTAAACGAACCGTTGGCACAATACCTTTAGCTATTCTATCAGCGATATAAACCTCTTTTTCTTCGTCGGTCATTCCTAGAAATTCATTGACATAGCGAGGAGTTTCACCGGCTGCTTCTTGGCGTTCACGCTCAGTAGCTAATTCTTCTTCTGTGACATAAGATTTATAGGCGAGGCCTTTTTCTAGTAATTCATCAATGTATTTTTGATAAATATCAAGGCGTTCTGATTGGCGATAAGGGCCAAAATCTTCCTTTGGGTTAACAGGGCTTTCATCCCAGTCAATCCCTAGCCATTTTAAATTATCTAGTTGTGAACGTTCGCCATCCTCCACATGACGCTTACGGTCAGTATCTTCAATCCGGATGATAAAGTCTCCACCGTGGTGGCGAGCGTATAAATAGTTAAATAATGCCGTACGAGCATTACCAATGTGTAATAGTCCTGTCGGACTTGGTGCATAGCGCACACGAATCTTATTAGTCAAAATAGTTCTCCTATCCTATTTCAATCATTATATTATATCACAAGTTTAATACTTCTTTAGCTCACAAAACTAAGGTTTCTTAAAAATATTGCACAACTTTTTTGGAACATTCTTATGCTTTCGATGGAATATAACGTTTTAAAACATTAGCAAAAGTTTCAATAT
The DNA here is from genome assembly GCF_000380045.1 of Streptococcus marimammalium DSM 18627. Taxonomy (GTDB): domain Bacteria; phylum Bacillota; class Bacilli; order Lactobacillales; family Streptococcaceae; genus Streptococcus; species Streptococcus marimammalium. Next base: position 124,537 of record NZ_KB904357.1, on the reverse strand, counting down.
TAAGACTTTGCACATAAATCTCACCAGTACCAGAAAAAGTATTAACAATCCCTTCTCCAGTTCCAATAGATTGTAAAAAACCATTTTCTAAATGGATATCATAATCCAATTCCTGACTCCATGCGACGACATGAGCATTATCGATTGTTATCGTGTCGTTAGCTAACTCTATTTTTTTGATGGAACCAAAAGCATTGGCTAAAAGTGTTCCCGAACCTTTTGTTGTCATGATGAAAAAGCCACCTTGTCCACCTAAAAGAGCACGCCCTACACTTTGACGTTCCATTGTATATGATGCAGATCCATCAAGCGCTAAAAAGGCTCCATCATTCAAACGATATTGTTTAGGACCAATCTCTAAAGGAATAACTTCACCAGGTGTAGCTGGTGCTAAAGCGAGTTTACCATTGTTTGATTCGGCAACAGCTTCTGTGATAAAAGCTGACTCTCCTGAAACCACTGAACGACCGATAGCACCTACAAGTTTTCCAAGACCGGAACCTTTACTGTTTAATCTGGTTTTTAAAACAACATTTGGCGTGTGGTAAATCATTGACCCTTGTTGAATGTACACTTGTTCTCCTTGATCAAGTTTTATTTCAACTAGTGGAAATTGTGACGCTTCACTTATAGTGTATGACATGCGGTTATCTATCATGATATTATCCTTTCTTAACTGTGTATTATGGTATTTGTTATTAGATAGTTTCGAATATTTTATTTTACTTCTACCATTCGACCTGTATCAACATCATAGATGGCTCCAGAGATTAAAACATCGTCTGGGATAAGGGGTGATTTTTTTAAAATGTCAACATCTTCTCTAACACTTTCTTCAAGATTTTCAAAAGGTAAAAAATCATAGTCTGATACATCAACAGCTAAATCTTTTTTAAGTTGCAGTTTAAAAGCATCATTAGTAAAAGTTTGAGCTCCACAATCCGTGTGATGGAGAACAACAATTTCTCTAGTTCCTAATAATTGTTGAGAAATAGTTAAAGAGCGAATCATGTCAGGAGTCACTCGGCCACCAGCATTTCTCAGAATATGGGCATCACCCAAGTCTAAACCTAGTGCTTGAGCAACATGCAATCGTGAGTCCATACAAGTCACAATAGCTACCTTAGTTTTGGGCATCAAGGGAAGGTGAGAAGTTCCGTGAAGATTGATATAGGCCATATTAGCTTCTAAAAATTTTTCAAAGTAAGACATTTATTCTCCTTTTCATTTTATAGTCAACAAACCACTTTAAATCATTGCTCATTAATATCCCTAACCTCCAAATACCTTCTGTAGGACTTCATTCACCGTTGATACACCAATAACTTCTATATTTTTTGGAATTTCTAAACCTATTAAAGCAGTTTTTGGCACATAAATTTTAGTAAAGCCGAGTTTACTTGCTTCATTGATTCGTTGATCGAGTCGATTAACTCTTCTAATTTCACCGGTTAGACCAATCTCTCCAATAAAACAAGCTTGAGGATTAGTTGATTTATCTTTATAGCTTGAAGCAATAGCAATCGCTACTGCTAAATCAATAGCTGGTTCATCTAATTTGACACCTCCCGCAGATTTAAGATAGGCATCTTGATTTTGTAAAAGTAAACCACAGCGTTTTTCTAAGACTGCCATAATGAGACTTGCACGATTAAAATCAAGACCTGTTGTCGTACGCTTAGCATTACCAAAAACTGTTGGTGTCACAAGAGCTTGTACTTCCGCTAAAATTGGCCTTGTTCCTTCCATTGTCACGACAATGGCTGAACCTGTCGCACCATCCAATCGCTCCTCTAAAAAAACTTGACTAGGATTTAACACTTCAACCAAACCAAGAGATTGCATTTCAAAAATACCAATCTCGTTAGTAGAGCCAAAACGATTTTTTACGGCTCGTAAAATTCTAAAGGTGTGTTGCCTCTCCCCTTCAAAATAAAGAACCGTATCAACCATATGTTCTAACAATCTTGGGCCAGCAAGAGTACCTTCTTTAGTAACATGACCGACAATGAAGATAGCAATATTATTGGTTTTAGCTATTTGCATGAGTTCAGCAGTGACTTCTCTCACCTGGCTGACTGAACCTTGCACACTAGAAATATCTGGACTCATAATCGTTTGGATAGAGTCTATAATGAGAAAATCTGGTTGAATTTTTTCAATTTCTACACGGATAGATTGCATGTTGGTTTCTGCGTAGACGTAAAAACCATTGTCAATATCACCCAAACGCTCACTACGTAATTTGATTTGTTGGGCAGACTCTTCACCAGAAACATAAAGGACCGTCCCTTGATGAGCGAGTTGTGTTGATACTTGAAGAAGAAGCGTTGATTTTCCAATACCTGGATCTCCACCAATCAAAACAAGACTTCCCGGCACAAGACCACCACCTAGAACACGATTAAACTCAGGCATGTCCGTTTTAATACGTGAAAAATGATTTGAAGTGACATCCTTTAATTTGACGGGTTGACTTTTTTCTCCTGTTAATGATATACGCGCATTTTTTATCTCAGTAATAGGTATATCTTCAATAAAAGAAGACCAAGCTGAACAATTTGGACAACGACCTAGGTATTTGGGAGAATTATACCCACATTCTTGGCAAATATAAACTGTTTTTTTCTTAGCCATAATTAGTTCCCAGTGCTTCCAAAGCCACCAATTCTTTGTCCGGTTGCTTTATCATTATCAGCAATTAGAAAAGGGGCAAAAACAGCTTGAACAATCCTTTCACCAACTTCTACTACAACTTCTTTATCAGTGATATTTTTCATTTGAGCAAAAATATGACCCTCATTAGCTGAATTTCCATAGTAATCTCCATCAATCACACCGACAGAGTTAATGAGTACAAGCCCTTTTTTGCGAGGGTTAGAAGAACGATCGTAGAGATAAAGCACCTCATTAGCCTGCATATAAGCTTTGACACCTGTTGGTATTAGTTTAATTTCACCAGGTTCTAATATAATTCTTTCAGCCGCTTTTAAATCATAACCAGCTGCATGGGTTGTTTCTCTTTTGGGTAATAATGAGTCATCTGTGTACTTACTAAATAGTTCAAACCCTCTTATTTTTGACATTTAATTATCTCCTTCTTTTATACTTTATTATAATTTATTCGCATATGAATTGCAAAATCAAAATAACTATTTTTAAAAAAGAGTTCTCTTAACAGAAAACTCTTAATCTTTTAATAATTATTCAAAGACAAATTGATTATGATAAAGTTCAGCATAAAATCCTTTTTGCCTTAATAATTGATGATGATTACCTTGCTCAATCACTTTACCATCTCTTAATACGATAATATTATCAGCATTTAAGATGGTTTTAAGTCGGTGAGCAATCACAAAACTAGTTCGCCCGGCAATAACAGTCTCCATAGCTTTTTGAATTTTACTTTCAGTGACGGTATCAACATTCGATGTTGCCTCATCCAAAATGAGCACTTGTGGATCGGTTAACAAGGTTCTTGCAATAGAAATAAGTTGTTTTTGACCCGTTGAAAAAATATTATCATTATCACTCACCATTGTTTGATATTTGTTTGGCAAACTTTCAATGAATTCATGGATATGAGTAGCACGTGCTGCTGTTTCAATCATTTCTTGAGTAGCTTCTGGCATACCAAAGGCAATATTTTCAGCAATACTACCACTAAATAAAACTGATTCCTGCAATACGATGCCAACGTTTTGTCTTAGACTAGCTAAATCGTACTCTCTAATGTCTTTGCCATCAAAAGTAATTGAACCGGCATCAACATCATAAAATCGATTTAATAAATTCATGATAGTTGTCTTTCCTGAACCAGTTGGTCCGACAACGGCAATCATTTTCCCTTTAGGTGCTGATATAGTAACATCAGATAGGATTTTTTGTCCGGGAAGATAACTAAAGTCAACATGGTTTATCGCCACTTCCTCTTTTAATTCGCTAAATTGAGGAGCATTTTTTGGTTTAACTTCTTCTTTTTTATCAAATATTTCTTGAATCCTTGAGGCACCTGTAAAGGCTAATTGTAATTCTGCCCAGCTAGATGAGATTTGCATGATGGGTTGATAGTATTGCTGAGAGTATTGTACAAATGTTACAAGTAATCCTAACGCTGCAGCTTTTGATAGACTAGCATCATTTAAAACGATAGTTGAACCAAGAAAGATGACTATTGCTGTATTAAATAGACTAAAACCATTCATCACAGGAAATAATAAACCAGAAAATAATCTACCTTTAAAAGTGGCACGGCGAACACGATTATTAAGTTCTATAAAGCCATTAATTGTATCTTCTTGTAACCCTTGAACGATTATTGCTTTTTGGCCAGAAATCTTTTCATCCATATAAGCATTAAGTTGACTGAGTTCTTCTTGTTGAACATTAGTATATCTTCTAGCCTTCCTAATAATGAAAAACAAAACAAGAATGGCTATTGGTGTTGATAACATTGTGATAACAGCTAACTGAACATGCTGAGTATACATCATCCAAACTAGACCAATATAAAGGGCTATATTAGAAATAACTTGAGTCATACTTTGATTTAACGAATTTTGAATATTATCCAAATCACTAGTAAAACGTGACAAAATATCTCCATCTTTATGCTGGTCAAAAAAAGCAATAGTTAATTTTTCTAACTTACCAAAAAGGCCTTTTCTCATGCTACTTGTTGAATAGGCAACAATTCTTGTAAAAATCAATGTGTAAATCAGTGTAGAAATTACTGTAAAAATATAAGTTAAAAAAAGAGACCACATGACAGATAAAAATGGAGCCTTACTGGGTTCAACAAAAACTTGACCTGTCGCCTGACTGACTGCTTTGGCTTTAAAATAGTCTTGTGCCCATTGACCGAGTTCTGTCAAGGATTGACCTAAATAAATTGGTGCTTGCACTCTTAAATAAGTAGAAACAACAATGGCTAAAAAAATCAAAAGAAAAGATAATCGGTATTCTTTAAAATAATACCAAAAAAAACGGACTGTTTTCATTAATTTTCCTCCTGACCTTTTTGTGTATTGTATATTTCTCGATAAATTGTATTAGTGGCAATTAGCTCTGAGTGAGTACCTTGAGCAATAAGATAGCCATTGTCTAAAACAAATATTTGATCTGCTTTAATGACTGAACTAATCTTTTGCGCAATCATAATCGTAGTGGTGCCTTTTAATTCTTTATTTAGTGCTTCTTGCACTAATTTTTCTGATTTAGCATCAAGTGCTGAGGTGGAATCATCTAAAATGAGAATTTTGGGATTACCTATCACCCCTCTTGCAATACTCATTCTTTGTTTTTGACCACCAGAGAAGTTATTCCCCCTTTCTTCAACCAAACTCTCATAATGGTTAGGCATTTGATTGATAAATTCTTGAGCTTGGGCAATATTTGCTGCTCTTTCTAGGGCACGACTATCTGCTTCTGAATTGCCTTGTCTTAAATTATCTGCAATTGTCCCACTAAATAAAATAGCTTTTTGCAAAACAATTGATACCGTTTCTCGTAAGTTTTTTTCATTGATTGTTTTAATATCACGCCCACCAACTAAAATTCGACCTTTTTCAGGGTCAAATAGCCTAGCAATTAACTGAGCTAGGGTCGATTTGCCTGAACCTGTAGCACCTACAATGCCAACCATTTGGCCTTTTGAAATAGTAAAGCTAACATTTTTTAAAGTAGGGTTAGTGTCTTTTGGATAAGTAAAGGTAACATCTTCAAAGACAACACTACCAGACAGGTTCTCATCAGCTACATCCTCAAATACCATGGATGGTTTAGTGTCTAAGATTTCTTTAATACGCTTAATAGATACCAAAGCACGACTTGATTGCATTCCCATGAAAGCAACCATAATAATAGTGAACATAATTTGCATCATGTAGGTTATAAATGTAGCAACACTACCAATAACTTCTGGGTTTGTCTCAACAAAAGTTGATACCATATAAATAGCTATAAAAATGGCCATGTAAGCTACGAACATAAGAGCTGGTTGCATAATGGAAAAACCGTAGCCGATAAACAAATTCAAATCTAAAAGGTCATCTGATTTTTCCTTGAATTTATTGTATTGTGATTCTTCTTGAACAAATGATTTTACCACCCTAGCTCCACGAAGATTTTCTTTTGCAATACCATTAATCTTGTCCATTAATTTTTGAAATTGACCAAATCTTGGACCCATTAAACTCATGATAACACCCATAATGCTAGCAATAGTAATAACCATAACCACTAAGATCCACCATAGACTTGGGAGTGTATCTATCGCAAGAATAAAGGCACCTAGAAACATCAACGGCATTCTTAAGAGTACTTGGAAAAGCATCATCGTCAAATTTTGAATTTGATTAATATCGTTAGTCATTCTAACCACTAGATTTCCTGCATTGAATGACTCAACATTGGCATAAGAAAATGTCTGAATCTTACGAAAAGTAGCTTCTCTGATATCTGTAGAAATCCCTTGAGAAATTTTAGCGGCCAAAATAGTATTAACAACTCCTGATAACAGTCCCAGCAAAGAAATCAATAATAAAATAGTACCGATAGATGTTATTTTATCGTAATCTTCTGTAAGCAAGGCTGTGAGAATTGATTTCATCAATCTAGGTTGTAATAAAGAGTTAATCACAATTCCTAAAACCATTATAATAGAAGCTAAAGCATACCATTTGTATCTCATAATGGCTTTAAATATCATTTTGTCTCCTTTATATAAAATAAGAGCAGTGGGTTTTAACCCACTGATTGTTCAAATATTCTTCTACTTATTTTATAATAATTATTGCTAAAAGTCTAATAAGTAATATAGATAGCCTTAAGATTGATATTAAAAAAAGAGTTTTCTTAGAAACTCTCTTTTAGAAAAATAAGGGCCTAAAACAACTTACCAAAGATGAAAGAGATGTTGCATCCCCAAACTCATTAAAGTAATCGCAATCCAACAACAAGCACCCAACACAATAGCTTGTTTGCCTGTTTTTATTAATTTTATTAAGTGTGTATTAAGCCCAATTGCTGCCATAGCCATGACAATTAAGAATTTAGAAAGCTGTTTAAGTGGATTAAAAATACTAGTACTAATACCTATTTGTGTTAAAAAGCTTGTTAAAAGTGATGCTAGAATAAAGTAAATGATGAACATAGGGAAAATTTTACCAATTTTAGGGCCTTGTCGTTTTATTAGACCACTAACTTGACTTTGACGTAAACGATAAAACGATAAAAACAAGGTTATTGGAATAATTGCTAGTGTCCTTGTTAGTTTAACCACCGTCGCTCCATCCAAAGTATTTGAACCATGAATACCATCCCAAGCAAGAGCAGTTGCTGTTACGGATGACGTATCATTAACTGCTGTACCAGCAAATATGGCAAACCCATCATTTGATAGATTAATTATATCACCTAGAGTTGGGAAAATTAGTGCTGCTAAAATATTGAATAGGAAAATCACAGAGATGGCTTGAGCAATATCATGATCATCTGCATCAATCACTGGCGCCGTCGCTGCAATGGCCGAACCTCCACAAATAGATGATCCAACACCAACCAAGGTTGCTGTGTTAATATCTAATTTTAATGTTTTTTGTAACAAAAAGGCGATTACTAAAGAGGTGGTGATAGTAGCAAAAATAATAGGTAGCGAACTTTTCCCAACTGCTAAAACTTGAGATAAATTCAAACCAAATCCCAACAGAATAACAGCCAATTGAAGAATAAATTTGGAAGTAAATCTAACACCAATTTGGACGGAGTCAGAAGGTTTATAAAAGAGGTTTACAAACATTCCAATAAAAATAGCAAAAACTGAAGCTCCAACTAAAGGTGCTAATCCTCCAAAAAAAGAAGCTGCAATAGCCATGAGAAGACATAATAAGATACCAGGTATTCTTTTTGAAACGTAATGCAAAACAACCTCCTTAATACTTATTTTATGACTCTAGACCAATTTATTTTCTTTAAGTAAAGATGAATAGTTTCATTATAATAAAGTTTTGAGTTATTGTAAACTTACCAAAAATTCTTTCTTGAAAAACTGTTTTTAGTGGGCTATTAAGACTTTTTTATAATAATTTGATATAATAAAACTAATAAAATCATCTGTTTATAGATAGAGGAGAAAAAATGAGTAAACAAAAAATTGCTGTCTTGGGGCCAGGCTCTTGGGGAACAGCATTATCTCAAGTTCTTAATGACAATGGTCATGAAGTGAGACTTTGGGGAAATATTCCTGAACAAATTGAAGAAATTAACACACATCATACTAACCGTCATTACTTTAAAGAAGTAGTTTTAGACTCAAACATCAAAGCATATACTGAACTTGAAAAAGCTTTAAAAGATGTTGATTGCATTATTTTTGTTATTCCAACCAAGGCAACACGATTAGTTGCTAAACAAGTATCTAATATTTTAAAACACAAGGTTGTGATGATGCATGCTTCTAAAGGGTTAGAACCTGATACACATGAACGCTTATCAGTTATTTTAGAAGAAGAAATTCCAGAAAAGCTTAGAAGTGATATCGTTGTTATCTCAGGGCCAAGTCATGCAGAAGAGACTATTGTTAGAGATATTACACTTATTACAGCCGCTTCAAAAAATTTACAAGCAGCTCAATATGCTCAAACAATTTTTAACAATCACTATTTTAGACTCTATACCAATACAGATGTCATTGGCGTTGAAACAGCAGGAGCTCTTAAAAATATCATTGCTGTTGGTGCAGGCGCCTTAAAAGGTTTAGGATATGGTGATAATGCTAAAGCAGCTATCATTACTCGTGGTCTAGCTGAAATTACACGTCTAGGAGTTAAAATGGGTGCCAATCCTCACACTTATAGTGGACTATCCGGCGTTGGTGATTTGATAGTTACAGGAACATCTTTTCACTCTAGAAATTGGCGTGCTGGTTATGCTTTAGGCAAGGGTGAAAAACTAGAAGATATAAAAAAGAATATGGGCATGGTTATTGAAGGAATTTCAACTACTAAAGTTGCCTATGAATTAGCTAATGAACTAAAAGTTTATATGCCAATTACTACTGCTATTTACCGCTCTATTTATGAAGGGGCTGATATAAAAGAAAGTATTCTTGATATCATGTCAAAAGAAATGAGAGCGGAAAACGAATGGTGACCAAACAGGGAGAAAAAAATATGAGGAAAAAAGTTAAAAAAGCTGTTATTCCAGCTGCGGGTCTAGGTACTCGTTTTTTACCTGCAACCAAAGCTTTAGCAAAAGAAATGCTGCCCATTGTTGATAAACCAACTATTCAATTTATTGTTGAAGAAGCATTAGCTTCGGGAATTGAAGATATTCTAGTTGTAACTGGAAAATCAAAACGCTCAATCGAAGATCACTTTGATTCTAATTTTGAATTAGAATATAACCTTGAAAAAAAGGGTAAGAAAGATCTTTTAAAGCTAGTAGATGAAACAACTGGTATTCGTCTCCATTTTATCCGTCAAAGTCATCCAAAGGGATTAGGTGATGCTGTTCTTCAAGCAAAAGCTTTTGTCGGCAATGAACCCTTTGTTGTCATGCTCGGTGATGATTTGATGGAAGATGATATTCCTCTCACTAAACAACTCATCAATGATTATGACTCTACTCATGCTGCTACACTTGCTGTCATGCAAGTACCACACGAAGACGTCTCAAACTATGGTGTCATTGCTCCTCAAGGAAAGGGAGTTAATGGTTTATATAGTGTTGACACTTTTGTTGAAAAGCCTAAACCAGAAGATGCTCCGAGTGATTTAGCAATTATTGGTCGTTACCTTTTAACACCAGAGATTTTTGATATTCTTGAAACACAAGAACCAGGAGCTGGAAATGAAGTCCAATTGACTGATGCAATTGATAAACTCAACAAAACACAACGTGTCTTTGCTCGTCAATTCACTGGCAAGCGCTATGATGTTGGTGATAAATTTGGTTTCATGAAAACTTCTATTGATTATGCTTTAAGACATCCTCAAGTCAAAGATAATTTAAAACGTTATTTAATCGAACTAGGTAAAAAGTTAGAACAAGACAATCAAACAAAAAAATAAAGTATTATTAGTTAAAAAAAGACAGGTACGTTATTATACCTGTCTTTTCATATTAAAACAAAGAAAAAAAATCACCAAAAGCATAAAATAGTAATAAAGCAATAATAAGAAAGTAGCCAACAAAAGCAAGCACTCTCTGATTTTTAGGAAATAATTCACCTTCAACTCTTGTGGTTAAAAAAATAGCAACAATTGAACCTCCTAGAGCACCTCCTAGGTGCCCTACAATACTGATACCTGGCATAAAAAGATTAAATAACAAGTTGATACCAATTAATAATTTATAATTTTGACCTAGTTGCTTGAGATAAGGATTAAAACCAAAATGACCAACCAAAGCCACAGCTGCAAAAAGTCCAAATAATGACGTTGAGGCTCCCGCAACAATAACATTTGGTGTCAAGACCATAGCCAATACATTTCCCATTATTCCAGAGAAAAGATATAAGATTAAAAATTTAATTGAACCAAACAAAGGTTCTGTTATTCTTCCTAAAAAAAATAAGGTAATGCTATTTAAAGCAAAATGTTCCCACCCAATATGCACAAAGATTGGTGTTATGAGACGCCACAATTGATTTGGAAACATCATAACATAATTGCCATACATGCCCCCAAAACTAAAAATGGCTTGAAAACTCTCAGCTTGCTCTATGTAAAGGAGTTGCATTGTCAAAAAAATAATAATTGTCATTACCAGTAAAAAACTAGTAACAGGATAATTTTTAAACATTTCTTTCATCTAATAATACCTTTCTAACAGCAATATCATGGTTTTCTGGGTTAAATTCTTTCAACTGACACTGATAAATCGTAGAAATAGTTGCTTTCTCATAGTCCTTTAGATAGCGATCATAAAAACCGCCACCATAACCAATACGATAACCTTTATGATTGAAAATCAGACCTGGCACATGAATCAAATCAATCTCATTTTTTAAGACACTCTGATAATTATTTGGCTCTCGTACACCAAAAGATGACAAAGAGAGGTCATCTTCATCGTAAGAGACAAAAACCATTTCTCCTTTTGACACAATTTTAGGAACAAGCACTTTTTTACCATCCTCATGTGCTTGATGGATTAATAAAGATGTGTCGTATTCATAATCAAAAGAGAGATAGGTTGCAATTGTTTTTGCTTCTTTATATTCTTTTAGAGCAATCAATTGCTCTAACAACAATTGATCAGATTGTTGTTTTAGCGATGGTTTTTGTTGTTTTAATAGAGTAATCATCTCTTGTCGCCAGAATTTTTTAGTCATGCTACTATCATATCATGAAATTTTAGTTTTTTCTTCAAAAAAATTGGAGAATTTGACACTCAAAAATCACTAGTTAACACTAGTGATTTTTGAGTTGATTTATTTTTTACTTACACTGTTACTTGCTCTGCATCACAGTAGACACAACGATAAACTTTTTGGTCTTTATTAGCCAACTTAAATTGTTGAACAATTTCTTGTTCAATCGATGTGATACAACGAGGATTTTTACACTTAATAACATCTGTCAGAGATTCTGGTAACGAAAGATGTACTTTTTTTTCTAATTTTCCTTCTTTAATACGATTAACAGTAATATTATTATCAATATAACCTAGAACATCAAAATCTAAAGGAATATCTTCATCAATTTTGATAATATCTTTGCGGCCATATTTAGTACTCATCACACGTTGAATAACAGCAACACCGCAAGATAACTTATCTAATTTTAACAAATCATAAATCTCCATACTTTTTCCAGATTTGATATGATCCAATACAATACCTGTTTTAATTCCATCAATATTCATCATCTCTCTCCTTAATATTTATTATCGCTTATGCCTTTTTTTCGATGCCTAATAAGAATAAAATCAATGCCATTCTAATATGTTTACCACAAAGAGCTTGGAAGAAGTATGCTGCTCTTGGATCTTTATCTACTTCAACGGAAATTTCATTAACTCTTGGTAATGGATGGAGAATTGTTAAATCTTCTTTTGCCACTTTTAATTTTTCTAAATCAAGAATATAGCTATCTTTTAATCTGATATAGTCTGCTTCATTGAAGAAACGTTCTTTTTGTACGCGTGTCATGTAAAGAATATCAAGAGATTCCATAGCATCTTCTAATTTTTCAACTTCAGTCCACTGGGCCCCTGCCTGAGTAATCTTTTCTTTCATGTAATCAGGCACTTGTAGTTCTTGTGGAGAGATAAGAACAAATTTAACATTAGGGTAACGAAGCATAGCTTCTATAAGTGAGTGAACGGTACGACCAAATTTCAAATCACCACAAACACCAACAGTCATATCTGAAAGTCTACCTTTTTTACGTTTGATGGTTAAAAGATCGGTAAGTGTTTGAGTTGGATGGAAATGTCCACCATCACCAGCATTTATAATAGGAACCGTTGTTCTTTGAGAAGCAACAATTGGAGCTCCTTCTTTTGGATGACGCATGGCAATAATTTCTGCATAGCATCCAACTGTTTGAATGGTATCACTCACACTTTCTCCCTTAGCTGCTGAACTTGAATCAGCAGATGAAAAACCAAGAATACTACCACCTAGCTCTAACATAGCAGCCTCAAAACTTAATCTTGTTCTTGTGCTTGGCTCAAAAAAAAGAGTAGCTAATTTTTTGTGTGCACAAATATTTTGATAGTCTTTAGGATTAGCAACGATATCATCAGCAGTGGCAATTAGTTGATCAATTTCTGCTACGGTCAAATCAGTAATATTAATAAGGTTTCTAATATCTGTCATTGTTTAATTGTTTCCTTTCATCCATGATTCATCTGTTGGGTTGTTTCTAAAAGCAATGATTTTCTCTTTTTGTTCTATTGTTATGTCTGCTTGATTAACTGCAACATCCAGTAACACATCAAGATTAGAAAGACTATGATTGATGACTTGATTTTCTTTCAAACGCTCATCAGCTTTTGCCATGCCATAAGTAAAAATACTGGCAATTCCTAAAACATCCGCACCAAATTCTCTTAAAACATTAACGGTATCAATAGCTGATCCGGCTGTTGAAATTAAATCTTCAATGACCACTACTTTTTGTCCTGGCATTAACTTCCCTTCAATTTGGTTAGTTCGACCGTGTCCTTTGGCTGATCCTCTTACATAACCCATAGGTAGATTCATAAGATGACCAACAATAGCAGCATGAGCAATACCAGCTGTACTTGTACCCATTAATATTTCACAGCTAGGAAATTGAGATTTAACAATCTTTACCAATCCTTCTTCAATCATTGTCCTAACTTCTGGTGAGGTTAAAGTTAAGCGATTATCACAATAAATAGGACTTTTAATTCCTGAAGCCCAAGTAAAAGGCTCATCAGGTCTTAGAAAAACAGCATTAATTTCTAAGAGACCTTTAGCAATTGTTGTACTCAAATCTTTTATCATCATCTTCCTCCTTTTTATCCTTTTAAAAATTCTTGCTGACATCTCTCATATGCTAAAACTGGATCTTTTGCCATCGTAATCGGTCTACCTACCACAATAAAATCTGATCCTAATAGTTTTGCTTTTTCTGGAGTGGTAATCCTCACTTGGTCGTCTTTTTCGTTATCTAAAAACCTAATCCCAGGTGTTACTGTTAAAAAGTCTTTACCACAATTCTCGTGAATCATCTGTGCTTCATGGGGTGAGCAAACAACGCCATCAAGTCCAGCTGTTTTGGCGTTTTGAGCATAGATTTTAACAGTCTCTTCAAGCGTTGATGAAATTAAGAGATCTTTTTGCATCCTTACTTCATCTGTTGAGGTCAACTGAGTGACAGCTATAATAATTGGACGCTTTTTTGACTGATTAGCAGCTTGACATGTCAAGCCTTTTAGTGCAGCCACCATCATATCAATGGTGCCTGCAGCATGAACATTAACCATGTCTACTTCTAAATTGGCTAAAACACTCATCGCCTTTTCAACGGTATGTGGGATATCATGTAGTTTTAAATCGAGAAAAATGTGATGGCCACGCGATTTAATTTCTTTGATAATAGCTGGACCTTCACTATAAAACAGCTCCATTCCAACCTTCACAAATAACTTCCCTTCAGGAAATTTATCTAAAAAGGCAAGTGTCTCTTGTTTATTTGAAAAATCAAGAGCAACAATGACAGCCTTAGGTGTTTGTTTTAACATCAATGGTTAACCTCCCTTTAATATTTCAATTAATAACAACATATTATAAAGCAACACCAATAATATCTGATAACTTTGTAATGCCTAGTTCCGCCATCTTTTTTGGTAACTCTTCAATAATTTCTTTACAAATATAAGGATTAATCAAATTCGCCGAACCTATTTGAACTGCACTTGCACCAGCCATCATCATTTCAATAACATCATTGGTTGATGAGACACCTCCAATACCAATAATTGGAAGAGACGTCTCTTGAGCCACCTGATAGACCATCCTAAGTGCGACAGGGAAAACTGCTGGACCTGAAAAACCTCCCATTTTATTGGCAATCACACAAGACCTACTTTTAGTATCTATTCGCATTCCCAGTAAAGTATTAATCAAACTTAATCCATCAGCTCCTGCAGCTTCACAAGCCTTAGCAATTTCTATAATGTCAGTAACATTTGGGCTAAGTTTAATGTAGATGGGTTTTTTGGTAACAGCCTTAACAGCTTGTGTGACATCATAAACACTATCAGGAGAAACACCGTAAGCCATCCCGCCATTATGGACATTAGGACAACTAACATTAATTTCAAGAAGACTGACTTGATCTTGTTTATCAAGCCGCTCAGCGCAATAGGTATATTCTTCAATAGAAAAGCCACTAATATTAGCAATGAGCGGTTTATGGTAATATTTAGCAAGTTCCGGTAATTCTTTATTGATAACAGCCTCAACTCCAGGATTTTGGAGACCGACAGAATTAATCAATCCCATTGGACACTCAGCAATACGTGGTAACGGATTCCCAAAGCGTTCTTCTTTTGTTGTTCCCTTAAAAGAGAAGGCTCCTAAGATATTGATATCATATAAATCAGCAAACTCTTTACCGTAACCAAACGTTCCACTAGCTGGAATAATCGGATTACTTAATGTTATCCCGCTTAAGGTAACTTCTGTATTCATCAAGTCATCTCCCATATCAGTTCAGATTTTTCAAAAACAGGGCCCTCTTTACAAATTCTCTTATAACCTGATTTTGTTTTTTTCGAGCAACCCATACAAGCACCAAAACCACAAGCCATACGAGCTTCCAAACTAAATTGACCATCCAAAGCAGTTTGTGTATGTATCGTCTGACTCTTTATTGAAATGTCTTTACTATTACCTTTGGGATTCTCTAATAACAAGTTATGGATGGCTTTTAGCATTCCTTCAGGACCACAACAACAGATATAATCAAATGTTAATTTTTTTAAAACATCAGTGACAAATCCTTTGTTTCCTTGACTACCATCAACCGTCGTAACAAGTGGTTCAATCCCTATCTCTTGAAAAAGATTTAGACCAAAAATATCTTCCTTACTATTAAAACCTAGAAGCACTTGAGGTGTTTTACCTACTGCAATCATTTGTCTAGCTAGACCAACCAATGGAGGAATCCCAACACCGCCACCACACAAAACTGTTTTAGAAGTTGTTTTACTCACATCAAAACCAACTCCAAGTGGCAAGAGTAACTCTAATTCTTCTCCAATAGCTAACTGGGAGAGCTTATTTGTTCCTTCTCCTACCACCTTATAAATCAGCAATAAGCGACTTTCTTTGGCGTTATTATCAATAGTCCAGTCACAGATGGAAATAGGGCGTCGTAAGTAAAAACCTGGTATCTGAAGGTTAACAAATTGACCGGGAGCATTAATTTGACTAACATCACCTGACAGTTCTAATTGAAAGACATCTTTTGCAATCCTATTATGTTTTATAATAGTAAACCGTTCTCTTAGCATGACAATCCTTTCATTTCAGCATGGGATGATAATCACTTTTTGACCATAAAAAAACCAGTAATGACAATGACTAAAGCGCCAAAGCAAAACTGGTAAAAATAATATTATCAAAAGTGAAAATAGAAAAGCAAAAAGCTTTAAATAACTGGTATTGCATTTGTACCAGTAACACGAATGATTTGAAAATAGAAAAGAGACGACCATGACCAAAAGCTGAACTATCAAAGATAATTGTTTGCTTTAAGTGATTAAACATTCGTCTCTCCTTTTCATTTATTCTATTTTTTATCTTTCCTATCTTAGCATACGAACAATAACTTTGTCAATCAATTTTTAAAAAAATTGAAGAAAAAGTGGAAATTATTGGCGATAATAATAGCTATCTGCAGGGTAATTCCCTCCTTGTTGCGTGATTATCAGGCGAGGACGACTAGTATCACTTTGATCCCCATCAGGGTTTTTAAAACCAATTTTATATAACCCAAGTGCTACACCTGTGAAGTTATCACCTATACCTGCATAAGGTACTAAACTAATTTTATCAGAATTTTGAACAGACTTTATTTGTGCACCGCTATTTGTCGAACCATCCTCGTTTATCACAAGAGTATTGCCTTTACCATTTTTCCAAGTTCCCACTAGAGAAGAGAAATCTCCATTATTAATAGCCTCTATATCTAAATCTTTTTCTTGCGATTGATAGGCTTTCCACCAATCTTTTTCAAGATACTCTAACAAATCAAGACTGCCATCAATACCTTCTATAAAGGCTCGTCTTTCTTGACTGACAATCCCATCTGGCCCTTTTATCTTTGGTGGCACAAGTAACAAGGTCATTTCGGCATTGTTTGCTCCTATATTAGTACCATACAAATAAACAACATAATAACCATCTCTTTTGGTAGGTAAGTTGGAGGGGCTAATAGCAAAATTACCATGAGATAAAATCCCATTCCAATACCCATCCTTTTTAATGGTAGGAAATACTGTGGTTCTGTCACTAAAATAATCCTCAGGAGTATAACCACCATAGGTGAAGCCTGAATCTGCTACAATTCTATTAAATGCATCAGTAGAAAAATGTCCCTCAAATGGTGTTAAATCACCTTGTAAGACAACATCATACTTTTCTAACTCACTAGGTTCTTTTTTTGTGAATGTCATTTGGTGGCTTGGGTTGCCATCGGTCATCGTTATTTTGATATCCGTTTTGCTTTTATATTCCACAATAGTGGTAAAACCCAAATAACCATCCGATTTTGTCATTGGTGTTTCTGACTTACTCATGCCATCTGTTTGTTCCCACTTTGTTTCAAAAGTGGCTGTAACATCACCATCTAATGTGGAATAAGCTATCTCCCACTTATTATCATTTAATGATTTAAGAGTTGCAGTCTCTCCTGAATTACTATAAAAAGTACCAGATAAATCAATAGTTCCTATATTTTCTTCTGATATTATCTTTTTTGTTTTAATATCTTTATCCGTAGTCTCTTTATTTTTATGAGTGTTTGAACAGCCTGATATAATCATTAATATAACAACTAAAAAACTAATAAAACGATAGTTCATTTTCTCCCACCTACTTTTTTAAAATGATTTTCTTCTTTGTTTAATATTTTCATCATGTAACGTTGCTTAAAGATTTGTGATGATATGTTAGATTATACCATATTACTATACATCACGTTGTAGCATAAGAATAGTTGATAACTTTTCATAATAAAAACACTCTGGCAGAAAGACTTAAATCTATCTATCAGAGTGTGTTTTTTTAAGATGTTTAGATATTAGTTAAACACTATCATCTACTCAAACTTATTGTTGTTTTCTTCTACGATAAGTAGTTGCCATTCCCATTCCACCAACTATCAATCCTAAGCCAAGTAGAGCTGATGTGCTATCAGTATCACCTGTTTTTGGTAGGATTTTAACATCATTAGTAGTTGTAGAAGATGATGCTTGAGTTGAAGAAGGTACATCTTTTTTAGTATTTACTGCTAGTGGTGTTACTTGCGTTTTTGTTGTTGAACCAGTGGTTTTCTTATACACCAATCCATAATCACTAAAGTGTTTGGCCACAAAGACTACTGCTTGATGTAACTGATCATTCTCATCTCTAAAACTAGTTGATGTAAATTCTAGTGACTCTTCAGTAGAAGTATTTGGTAGATAAACGACACGTTCAACTTCTTTACCAGCATCAACTGGTAAGACGACAAGCGTATCTTTTGTTGGTTGTACACTATTTCCATCTTTGTCCAATAAAACAATGTCAAATAAATCATAATCTTGCGATGCTAAAACACTTGGTGTCTCTGCGTCAGCGGTTTCCTTATGAGTAATTTTCAAACCAACAATTGATGAGCGTTCGCCTTTTTCAAGAATAATACGAACACCATTAGTTGAATCAATAAGGGTTTTCGAAGAAGTCAATACCTCTGTATCAGTTGATATGTCTTTTGATTTTTTATCTGATTGATCAGGTATTGGAACAGTAGTTGATCCTTTATCAATCATTTCACCCTCAAACATTGGTTTATCATCTGCAATAGGCGCAGCTTCTGGTAGCTTAGTTTCTGGTACAAAGTTTGAAACTGGCAACTCATAGCTTGGTGCTTCTTTTGGTACTTTAGTCTCTGGAACAAAGTCTGAAACTGGCAACTCATAGCTTGGTGCTTCTTTTGGTACTTTAGTCTCTGGAACAAAGTCTGAAACTGGTAGCTCATAGCTTGGTGCTTCCTCTGGTACTTTAGTCTCTGGAACAAAGTCTGAAGCTGGTAGATCATAACTCGGTGCCTCATCTGGCACCTTGATTTCTCTTATCTCTTGACCATCCAAACTATCAATAGATTCTTGAAGTTGATTAAAGAGAGCATCTACCTCTTCTTGACTTGCTTTATCATTTGCTAAGAGAGCTTGAGCTTCTTGCAATATCTGGTCATAGGCTTCTTTTTTATCATCGCTAGCATTTTGATATTTAGCTGATGTTTCTTTAAATTCTGGTGCTTTTGAAACTAAATCATTTAAGATTGACTTGTTTGTCTCTTGTCCAGTTAACTGTTCTCTAGCATTGGCTAGATTTTCTAAAGCGGCATCAATTTCAACTTGAGTAACTCTTGTTTTTTGTAGCACTTGTTTTGCACTTGCCAATTGATTGGTATAGTTTTCTTTTTCTAATGTGCTAGCATTGATGAAACGAATACTTTCTTTAACATCTGCTTCTTTTGCTAATTCTTCTGACAATAAAGTTACAACTGTTTCTTGTCCATTTAATGATTGATGTGCTGTTTGTAATTCTAAAACGGCTTTGTCAATCTCAGATTGAAGTCCCTTATTTTTCAACAAGTTTTGAGCTTTTTCAAGACTTACCAAGTAAGCTCTTCTTAATTCTTCACTGGCATTGTAAAAAGTAGCTTCTAGTGGCACATCTGTTTGATTGTTGATTGTTTCAATTAAAGGATTTTTATTGATAAGAGTCAGTTTTGTAGTATTAACCTCATCTTCAACAACAGAAACTATTAAAGTTTCCAAATCTTCTAAAACTTCATAACCTGTTGGTAAAGTTAGAGCTAAATGATAGTCACCTGTTGGTACATATTTACCATAATCAGTGCGTGAATAAGTTGAGTTTGGTAATATAATTTTGGTTTTTTCACCACTTGTTAGCTGAACTTCAGATCCTTTTGGCAATTCTTTGTCAAAATCAATAAGAAGAGAAGCTTTTGCTAAAACTTTTACTTTAAAGATTGCATCTTTAACACTATCTTCTTCTGAAACGGTTACAGTAACACTTCTATCACTAATTAACTGAGCTCGCTCTTCATCATATAAGAATAAATCAATAGTATAAGTACCAAATGGCAATTTAATTAGATTTAAATCCTCACCATGAAATTGTTTTTTAACTTCTTGACCATTAGCATCTTTAACAGAATAAGTGAAATCCAATGGAACGGTTGTATTTAATTCATCACTAAATGTTTTAACTGAAACTAATCCATTTTGATTTCCAATGCTGATTAAATCAGCTAAAGAAGACATCACACTATTTCCAGCATAGTCTTCAACAACATAATAAGCATGAGAGAAGTCTGTCAAGTCTTCAGGTAGTACAAAACTTCCATCTTCTTGTTTTTCAACAAACACTTTATTATCTAAGATAATAAAACCATCTTCACCCTCTTTTCTATAGCTTTCACTATAATAACCTTCCTCATCAGCAAGCAGATAGAAAAGACGTTCTCTAAAGATACCTGATTCTCCATGTTCTATAGCTGGACGGGCTTTGAAAATTCTATTGTCTTGGTCATAGGTAGCAGTTGTTAAGGTTGGTGCTTGTCTATCCAAGATAATATCAAAAGTCATTTCCTGCTTATCGCTACCAGGAACATCAGAATAATATGTTAAAACATATTGATATTTACCATCATCTAAAGGTAAGCCATCTGTAGTTGTGCCTCCCCATTCTGTTTCAAATAATAAAGTAGAAAGAGGATTCCTAGGATTACCACTATAATAATTCTTTTCACCATTTTGTGCTGAACTTACCCAAAGAGGTGTTGTTTTTTCTTTATCATCAAAATGATAAATTTTAGCTCGTAAATTATTAAAATTACGTAAGAAAACGCCTTTAAAAGCAAATGAATCTTGGTTTTGATCATCATTTGGCGAAACTGCTAAATGAGGCTTACCATTATCATCTAATTCAAGAATATAAGAGCCATCTTCTGATTGATAAGTGCCTAATACTTTTAAATCAATTGGCGTTTTTTCACCTGTTGAAACAAGAGTGTCCGATGTCGTTGTTATTAGTGCCGTGTAATGTTCTGAGCTTGGAACCTCTCTAGACTCATTAGGAATGAAATAAAAACCAGATTCTTCTTTAGCGACAATATCATAAATGGGTTTTTCAATAACTTCAAGATTTTGGAATTCACCTTTAAATCCTACATAAGGAATACTAACAACTTCTCCACCGTCAGTAGGATCAGTAAATCTCACAAATCCCTCTAAGAAGTAACCATTTGGCATGACCGTTCGTAATTGTTCATCAAATGATGAGACATCCATATCAATAGTGATGGTTTTTGTTTGACGAGCTTCAATACGAATTTTCTCACCTTGAACACGTTTCAACTCAAGTGGTTCCAATGTTACCAACCCATTTTCTACCTTATCAGTATTAAGATGAGTGATGTAATTTAATTCTTTAGCCTCATCACCAATATTATGGAGAGTGAGGTTAAATTTTATTTTATCTTGAACATTGCCAAGTGCTATACTACCTTCATTTCCTTTAGAACCTGTTAGATAGAGATTTGCCTGAGTAGCTGCTGCAACATCAATAATCCCTGCACCTTGTTGACGAGGTGAAGTATAGGCTTTTGTATCCTTATTGAAGTGAGCTCTTGCGGTACTCATGAGAAGTAATTTGATATTTTTTGCAATTTCTTCTTTAGACATATCTGGAAAAGCCTTAGACAAATGTTGCTTCATTAATGCAACAGCTCCTGCTACATGAGGAGAAGCCATACTTGTTCCACTAAGCATAGCATATTCATTGTCATTGATAGAAGAATAAATTGATCCTCCAGGTGCTGCTAAATCAGGTTTTAATTCACCATCAGCTGATAGTCCCCAACTTGAAAAGTCAGATAATTTCTCTGCTTTTGGGTTAGTTGCTTTAGTTTTTAGATTATTAAAAAGGATTTTATAATTATTTTTAGCTAGCTCATCACCAAATTCTTTTTGAATAAACACCGAAGGAATCGCATAAGCAGGCTCTTCTAGACTCATAACTAAATTAGCTTCACCTAATCGATTATTAAAAACAATGGCACCAGTAGCACCTTTTAAAGCTGCGGTAGCTACTTTTTCAGTAAAAGTAATTTCGCCACGCTCAATTAAAGCTATTTTCCCGTCAAGATTTTTTCCTTCATAATCTTGTTCTCTACCAATACCTACATACACATAATCATATTCTTTACCCGACTCAAAAGTATCATTACTTAAATTTGGATCTTCATAAATGACAAGTCCGTGATTTAGGGAGCTGTCATTTTCTAGTTCTTTTATTTTAAAAACAGGACTAATAATGGTCGAATTATTGTAGGAAGCAACAGAAATGGCATCTTCTGCTGTTGAAGGGCTAGCAACCAAACCATAGTCAGGATAAAGAGCTGAAGGATTTGAGATTCCATTACCAAATGTTCCATCATTTCCAGCTGCTATCACCACTGTAACACCGGCTTTTCTAGCTTCTTCAATGGCTTTAACAAGTCTATCATCAGAGTTTACTAAAGATCCATTAGCACCACCCAAACTGAGATTGATACTATCAGCTCCTAATTTGACCGAGTCTTCAATGGCTTTAACATATAAAGTTGGACCCGTGCCACCTCTCTCATCAGAAAAGACTCGCATAAACATTACTTGGGCTTCTGGAGCAACTCCTACAATCAATTCACCAGCATTTTCTACACTTGGATTTCCTGTAGCAATCCCTGTTACATGCATACCATGAGAGCTTTTATCTGCTTCTTTTAACTCACTATTATTATCAACATAATTATGTCCAAAGATAACTTTATTATTGTACCATTTCCCATAATTAATACCTGCTTTATTTTTTGCAGCTTCAATCTCTGTTTCAGATTTATATTTTGCTTGTTCTATGTCTGTTATACGTAGAACATCATGTTCGACATCAATTCCTGAATCAATGATTGAAACAACTGTACCTTGCCCTTTGTAGCCGTTATTCCATACTTTAGGTACCGAAATAATGGCATTACTGTCATTGTTTTGAGGTTTTACCTCACTGTTTTGAGCTGCTAGAGTCTTTGAGACATCATTTTTATCGTTAACATCTAGATAACTCATTTCAGTTTTTTCTACCAAATTTTTATCTTGTGAATTTTCTGTTGATAGACTATCAGACATCTCAAGAGTAGCTTCGTTAGATAGTTCATCAATATTAAGTTGACTATCTTCAGAAAATACTGTCTCCAAAGATGATTTTTCATCTGTGTCACTATCAGAAAATGAGGGGGTCTCTTGTTGATGTGCAACCTCTTCCAAAGTAGTTACTTGTTCAAAAGAATTTTTTTCTTGTGAGTCAGCAGAAACTGTCCCTGCTCCACTAACAAAAAATATACTTCCCAATAAAATTGAAACAGCTCCAACCTTGTATTTACGTATCGAAAAACGTTGTTTTAAACTCATAAAACTCTCCTTTAATCTCAAAGTATATATAAAGATATTAAACCATAAATTGTCAGAAATTTCTACAATTTTCAGAATTTTATTTTTATTATTAATGCCTAAATTAATTTTTTATATCTATTTTTAAAATAAAAATATCTTTTTCATGAAACTTATGTTGAATTATTGAGTTTTACTAAATTTAAATAGATAAAAAGCTGTTAGAATTTCTAACAGCTCCTATTTATTACATTACTGTAAACGATTATTTAGTGTTTCACCTAATTCTTCAAAACCTGGTTTTCCTAAAAGAGCAAACATGTTTTTCTTATAGGCTTCTACTCCTGGTTGGTCAAATGGATTGACACCATTCAGATACCCTGATAACCCAATCGCTAACTCAAAGAAGTAAATGAGATATCCAAGGGTAAATTCGTCTTGCTGTGGTAGAGTAATATACATGTTTGGCACACCACCATCTGTATGGGCTAAAAGCACACCATCCGTTGCTTTTTTGTTGACAAAATCAACATCTTTTCCTTGCAAGTAACCCAGACCATCTAAATCTTCTGTTAGCTCAGGAATAGTGATATTGCGACGCGGTTTTTCGACACGAATAACAGTCTCAAATAAGTTGCGATAACCTTCTTGAATATACTGACCAAGTGAGTGAAGATCGGCTGAAAAGTTTGCTGAAGAAGGAAAAATTCCCTTATTATCTTTTCCTTCTGATTCACCAGCTAATTGCTTCCACCACTCTGCAAAATATTGAAGAGATGGCTCATAGTTGGCTAAAATTTCTGTGATATAGCCTTTTCTATATAGAACATTTCTAATAGCAGCATATTGATAGGCTTCATTTTCTTCTAATTTATCCGAAGCATAATCAAGACGAGCTTTTGCAGCACCATCCATCAAAGCTTTAATGTCTGCACCGCTTGCAGCAATTGGTAGTAAACCAACAGGTGTTAAAACTGAAAAACGCCCACCAACATTGTCTGGTACCACAAATGTTTCCCAGTGGTTTGCATCTGCTTCAACCTTGACTGCTCCTTTGACACGATCTGTTGTTGCATAAATACGTTTGTTAGCTTCTTCTTTGCCATATTTTTTAACCAATAATTCTTTAAAGACACGAAAAGCAATGGCAGGTTCTGTGGTTGTTCCTGATTTAGAAATAACATTAACTGAAAAATCTTTATTGGCCACATAATCAACTAAATCTGCTAGATAGTTGGCTGAGATAGAGTTCCCCGCATAAAGGATTTGTGGTGCTTTTCTTTCTTCTTTTGATTGGAGATTGACAAATGAGGAACTGAGAAAATCAATCACAGCACGCGCCCCAAGATATGAACCACCAATACCAATAACAACTAAAACATCACTATCTGATTGAATTTTTTTAGCAGCCTTTTGGATACGATCAAATTCTTCTTTGTCATAATTTTCTGGAAGATCAATCCAACCTAGAAAATCTGAACCTGGTCCTTTTCCTTCTCGTAATAATTGGTCTGCAACAGAGACATAGGGTTGCATCCTGTCTATTTCATGTTGCTCAATAAATTGATCTAATGTTTTTGAATAATCAAATCTTATTTGCTTCATTATCTTTTCTACTCCTTCTTTAAGTATTCCTTAACTATACTACCTTTTTATCCCTATTTTTTCAATTGTTTTGAAAAATTTCTTCAGTGTTCTTTGAAATAAGAGATAAACACTTTTCTAAATCAATATCTTTAAAAAGATGATGAGGCCTAAAGGGAATTAAAATATCTGGTTCAATACCTTTATCTGTCATTCCTTGACCAGAATCGATGGCTACACTTCTTGAGGTAGGAAATACTAGTTGATAGTCGGCTAAAACAACACTACAAACATTAGAGTAATCTAAAATACCCATGGTCGGTCGACCTAAAACAGTGACTTTTGGAAAATTTTTCATCACTATTTTGTTCTAAAATATCTAATTGATAGACATAAATTTCTGGTTTTGTCTCTTCAAACACATAAGTATTAAGCCCCTTAATGTCAACAAAACGCCAACCGTTTTGATGTTGTTGTTCTATAAATCTTTCTTCCTCTAAGAAATCAACCATCGAAAAAAAGCGATACATTTTTTTAATTGTCATAGTCATTCTCTCCTTTAATATTATGATACATTCGTTCAATTCGTTTCATCTCTATCTGCAAAATTTCTAGCCCTAAAGGGGTCATTTGATAGAGTTTTCGCTTGCCTTGGGCTCTTGAAAAAGCGATAAGTCCATCACTCTCCATTTTCGATAAGCTACCATACATGGTGCCTGCACTAATAATCACCTCATCATTAGTCATTTTTCTCACCGTCTGTGTAATATTGTAGCCATGATTTTCTTTTTGTAGACAATAAAGGATATAAAAACCCGTTTCTGTCATTGGTAGATAAATTCGCTTCAGACGTTCATCCATCATCCTACCTCCTTAAAAGTATTTAATATCGTACTTCTATCTATATTGTATAGAGGTGCGATGTATTAGTCGAAAATTTAAGAAAGATAGAAAGGTTAATTAATCTTTTTGCATGTTCCTTAGCTTTCTTTTATAATAAGACTAATATGACTACTCACAAAATTAACTAGAAAGAAGGAAAGTCATGATGGATGCAACACAAATGGCACAAAACGTTCGCTCTAAAAAAATTAGCCCTTTAGAATTAGTGAAAGAAGTGATTCAAAAAACTGAGAGCATTAACCCTAAATTAAATGCCATCACTAGTCAACGCTTTGAAAAAGGCTTACATGAAGCTAAAACACGAGATTTTTCTGGTAAATTATTCGCCGGTGTTCCCATTTTTTTAAAAGATTTAGGACAAGAACAAAAGGGAGAACCATCTACAGCTGGTTCTAAACTGTTCAAAGATTACCGTGCAAAAATTTCTGATTATTATGTGCAAAAACTTGAAGAACTCGGTTTTATTATTCTTGGGCGGACTAGTACGCCTGAATTTGGTTTTAAAAATATCTCAGATAGTGCCCTTCATGGTAATGTTAATTTACCTGATGACCTATCAAGAAATGCTGGTGGCTCTTCTGGTGGAGCAGCAGCTTTAGTGGCTACCGATGTTATTCCACTAGCACCTGCCAGTGATGGCGGTGGTTCTATTAGAATTCCAGCATCTTTTAATGGTCTCATTGGCTTAAAACCCTCAAGAGGCCGTGTTCCTGTAGGTCCTAATTCCTATCGTGGTTGGCAAGGAGCTTCTGTTCAATTTGCACTAACTAAAACTGTTAGAGATACTAGAAACTTGCTACAAGGTTTACAAGTTTACCAGATTGAAAGCCCATTTCCTTTAGCGACTTTATCTAAAGCAGATTTCCAAAAAAAACTCAAAAAGCCTTTGAAAATTGCTGTTCAACTTGAATCTCCTATTGGAGGAATAGTCTCAGAGGATGCTAAACAAGCCGTTAAAAAAGCTGTCTCTTTTCTAGAACAAAAAGGCCACCATATTACGCTTATAGACAAATCTATTATTGATGGTATTGAAGCCATGTGGACTTATTATATAATCACTTCAGTTGAAACAGCTGCCATGTTTGATAAAATAGAACATTTTTTAAAACGTCCTGTGACAATAGATGATATGGAAGTCATGTCTTGGGTTCTCTATCAAATGGGTCAAAATATTCCTGCAAAAAACTATACAAAAGCCATTTCTCAGTGGGATCAATACAGTCAACTTATGGCTAAATTCCACCAAGAGTATGATGTGCTATTATCTCCAACAACAGCTGATGTGGCACCTAAACACGAACAATTATTATTAACAAACCAACAACTCGATTGTCTAAAAAATAGTGAACATTTTTCATTAAAGGAACAAAAAGAACTGGTTTGGGACATGTTTTCAAAAAGTTTAGACCTCACTCCCTTCACTCAACAAGCCAACATGACAGGACAACCTAGTATTAGTCTTCCTATCTATCGTAATCAAGGTGGATTAGCCTTAGGAATTCAATTAACAGTTGCTAAAGGAAGAGAAGATTTATTATTTTCTATTGCAGAAATGTTTGAAAAAAATCAACAATTTTTATAATAAAAAATAGCGGTTTGAATAATTGATTATTATACTTATAAAGTGTAGAATATTTAGTAAATGCATTTATGCATAATAAATTTTTAGAAGGATGGTCAAATGGCTAAAAAAATATATTCACTTCTCGTTGTTCTTGTAGCAGCAATTTTGTTGGTAGCATGTGGTTCTAGTAACACTAAAGATTCTAGCTCCCAAGCAGATGCTAAGTGGGAAAAAATTAAAAAAACTGGTACTTTAAAAGTTGCCACATCAGGAACTCTTTTCCCTCAATCTTATCATAATGATGATAATGAATTGACGGGTTATGATGTTGAAATTATTAGAGAAATTGCTAAACGTTTAGACCTTAAAGTTGATTTTGTCGAAATGAACGTTGATGGTATGCTTGCTGCAATTGACAGTGGCCAAATTGATGTCGCTGGTTATTCCATTGAAAAAGATAGTAAAAATGCAGAGAAATTTCTCTACACAACAACTCACAAATATTCTTTCTCATCAATGGTTGTTCGTCAGTCTGACGATTCAGGAATCAAAACTTTAGAAGATTTAAAAGGTAAAAAAGCTGCTGGTGCCTCTACTACTTCTTATATGAAGGTCGCTAAAAAATTTGGAGCTGAATTGGTTATCTACGATAATGTTACAAATGATGTTTACCTCCAAGATGTTGCCAATGGACGTACAGACGTTATTTTAAATGATTTTTATCTACAAACCATGGCTACAAAAGCATTACCTGATATCCCTGTAAAAGTATTAGAAGGTCTTTACTACAATCCTTCTGAAGCTAACTTTGCTTTAAAATTAGATAATACTACTCTTCAAGCTAAAATGAATGAAGCCTTAGAAGACATGCGTCAAGATGGTACACTGACTAAATTATCTGAGCAATTCTTTGCTGGAGAAGACGTTTCAAAAGAAAAAGATTATGATTTTGAAAAAATTGACGTTTCTGATGTTGAATAATCATAACCATCACATCATTTGAAATACAATAAGGAGAAATAGATGTCTTTTATTAATTTTAAATTGATGATTGATAATTTAGGATTTGTTTTAACAGGGCTCCCTTATACTCTTGGAATTGCTGGGCTAAGTTTTGTCACTGGATTAATTCTAGGACTCTTTTTAGCCTTGATGAGACGTTCTAAATTTAAGATATTACAAGCTTTTGTTCAAGTCTATGTCTCAATAATGCGTGGTGTTCCAATGATAGTAGTTTTATTTATGCTCTATTTTGCTCTACCGTATTTTGGCATCCAGCTACCTGCTCTTCTTTGCGCTTATATAGGCTTTAGCACTGTTAGTTCAGCCTATATCTCAGAAATCTTTCGTTCTTCCATTGCAGCCATTGATTTTGGTCAATGGGAAGCAGCTCGTGCTTTAGGGTTGCCTCAACGAATCATTGTTCAAAAAGTGATCTTACCTCAAGCTATTCGAATTGCTATTCCACCCCTAGGCAATGTTGTGGTAGATATGATTAAAAGTTCCTCACTTGCTGCCATGATTACTGTGCCTGATATTTTTCAAAATGCTAGAATTGTTGGTGGTCGTGAATGGGATTATATGAGCATGTATATTCTAGTTGCTCTCATTTATTGGTCACTTTGTGTATTATTTGAACGTTTCCAAAATTACCTAGAAAAACGTTTAGTTTTAAGATAAAGATAATAAAAATATTAGCTTAAATCACTCTCCTTAAACTAGATGGTAAGGAGAGTTTTTATATGCTATAAAAGAGTATAGATAATGATCAAATCAAAGCGTAACAACTTTAATATAATAAATCTTTTATTTATTGTAGCTAGATAAAAAATTATATTTTTAAAATAATACTGAAATTACCTAAAAATCTTTAATAGTCATCATCTATGACAAAATAAATCCAAAAAAGTGTGCCTTATAAATTTAAGGCACACTTTTTACTTAAAATCACATTTAGAATTTATATAATGATCCTAATGTTCATTCTTAAATATTATAAAGATAATTCTTCGGCTGTAAATAAGTTAACGGTAACGGTTGTTCCATCATCTTTTAATACTGTAACAAAACCTGTTGAATGGAATGATACCTTATCATAAGCGACTTTATATTTAGCAGCAACAACTGATAGTTTATCAAGGTATTCATCCCCTGAAATACCATGACGTTCTCCCTCAGTTCTCATTTGAACATCAAACTCATCTTCCTCTTCAATTTCCTCTTCTTCATCTTCCTCTTCTTCATCATCTGTTCCCCAAATAGGTTCTCTTCCAAAACCATAATTATTATGAGTTGGATCTGTTGACTTCTCTTTTTCCTGAGCGTCTGTTCCCCATCCTTCTTGTACAGGAGCCTCTTCAGGATGTTCCATATAATATTTTACAGTGGCAAATAATTGTGCAAGAGTATAGCCAGTTGGAGGATACCAATTCTTATCATACCAACTTAATGGAACGTTATGATAATGATCTAAGTGTGGAATAATAAGGTAACCATTACTGTAACGAACAGTATGAACCATATTGGCTTTAATATTTTCAACCGGAACAATTTTTTCAGCTTTTACACGTTCAAAAATAGCTTGTGCTTTTAATTTTTCTTCGATCGCTACATTATTTAAATCATCTGCATTTAACAAGACATCTTTTTCTTGAGAAGACTGTGGTTTTTCTTTAGATGCATTTGTTTCATTAGATTCTTGAATTTTGTTGCGATTTTTCCAAAATTCTTCTGCTGATTTTAGTTCTTCTTTTGATAATTCATTTTTAGGAATCCAATGCTCATGCCCCATATGTGGAGTAATATAAGCTTCACCTTCATCTTTTATAATATCTTTAGCATCAAAGATATAACCATCAGAAGTAGCATATTTGCCAGCTTTTTTTGCATCGGCAACTTCTTTAGCAGAATAAACAATTTGTGAATTTGGTTTTCCTTCACGTTCAGAGAGCGGTGTTACTGGATGATTTTCTTCATCATCATGATGATCATGATGATCTGATTTGTCATGGTCATGATCTGTTTTTTTGTCAGTATTCTTTTTATGAATGTCAGCGTCTTCACCCCAACCATCTTTTTTAGGACGTTTATCTGGGTTTTCCATATAGTATTTTGCTGTTGCTAAAAATTGATTTAGATTATATGTTTTATCGCTTGCAATAAAGATTTCAGGGTCCTTATCTAACCACTTTAATTGAATATAATGATAATGATCAGTATGAGGAATAATAAATACACCATCCTTATACTCTGTTGCTAGAGTTAAACCATAAAGCATGTCTTCTGGAGTAATGATAGCTTTACCCTGTATAGCTTCATAAATTTCCTGAGCTGTCCAACCTCTATAATCATAATTTTCATCTAAAACAGCATCTTCTGGTACCAAATGACGACCTACTTCTCTCATAGCTTTGTCATTATGGTCACTATCAACTACTTCATTATCTGTTGTCTTATCATCATTGTTATCAATTGTTTCATCAGATGTATCATCTTCTACAGTATCATCTTCTGTTGAATCTTCTTCTGAAAAAATAGGAAATTTCCCTAAGAGTTTATCAAAAATTTCTTTACTGCTTAGTTCTCCCTTATTGACATCTTTTTCAGAATTATCATGATCAATTTCATCATGTTGGTGATTATCAATCGATTGGTTATCATCTTTTGATTGATTATTATCTTTTGATTGGTTATCATCTCTTAGTTGTTTAGAAATTTTTTCTTCTAAAGTACTCATTTGAGTATAAGGAATATAATGATAATGATCACCATGTGGTACAACAACTCCATTTTCTTGCCATTTATAAATGGTTTTTGGATCAAACACTAAACCATCTGATTCAACATGGCGCTGATTTTTAGGCAAAGCATAAAGTTGCTTAAGAAGATTGTCAATGCTTTCTTCTTGATTTTGTGATTGTTGTGATTGTTGTGATGAGTTTTGTGTTGACTGATGTGGTGTTTGCGAATGATTAGTGTGTTGCTTTGTTTTTTGGTTTCCAGTCCCTTGACTTATTCCTTGATTTGTCTTATGAGAGGATTGTGTTGAAGCTGTTGAATGGCTAGCAGAGTTTTGTTGTGCACTCCCCTTTTGGGTAATTTGCGATACTTTTCCTGTTTTTCTATCCCAATAAGCTTGAGCTTGCGCTAATTCACTAGAAGATAAATCATTCTTTGGAATGTAATGGAAATGATCACCATGAGGAACAATAAAACCATCGCCTGTATCTTCAATCACATCAGTTGGACTAAACACATAACCATCATCAGTTCTGTAGCGTCCATCATTTTTATGAATAGTTTGTGATTGTTTTTTACTTGATTTAGATGATTTATGAGCTTTTTGAGAAGCTTCTAAAGTTCCTTTTTCTTTTTGTTCTTCAATTTGTTCTTTAGTACGTACATTTTTACGCTTACTGCCGTCTTTAATATAAAGGTAGTAATTACCGTTAACCTTAATGATATAGCCATCTGCTACTTCATTAACAACGTCTGCTTGATTAAAAGTATAGTTTGGATCATTCATAATAAGATCCTCACTAATAAGTGAATCAAAAGGTACCTTACCATTGTAGTAATGGTAGTGATCACCATGAGAGGTCACATAACCATCATCAGTGATTTTAACAACGATTTGTTCCGCTGAAATACCCTCTTCTTCATTAATTTGTTCTTGTGTTTTATTTTCTGATTTCATTGACGTTTTAGATTGTTTTTTCCCACCGTCAACGTATGCAACTGTGTTATCATTTTTTGTAGCTTCTTGCATCTGATTAGACTGATAAACACCTACACCTACAGCTAATAAAACAGCTGCTGCTGCTGAACTGATAATATATTTCTTTTTCATTTTGCCTCCTATTTATTTAACTCTTGATAGAGTATCTCTAAATTTTCTTTTATATTTTCTAAATAAGTTTTGTTGTTTTCAGGATCTGCTTCAAGCGGACTGAGAGTTTTTAGTTTTGCTCCTGTTGATTTAGCAACTGTTTTAGCAATTTTTTGAGAAACATTTGCCTCAACAAAAATAGTTTTTACATCATGCTCTTTGATAAAATCCCTAATTTCAACCAATTGGCGTGGTTGTGGCTCTTGATCAGGTGAAATACCTGCTATTCCTAATTGTGTTAATCCAAAGCGTTTAGCAAGATAAGAAAAGGCTGTATGTTGTGTAACAAAGGTTTTATTTTTTACTGATTCAAATTTTTTCTGATATTCCTTTGTTATCTCTTGTGCTTGTTTTTTAAAGGCTTCAGCATTTTTTTCATAAATTTCTTTATTATCTGGATCAGCAGAAATGAGCATTTCTTTAATGTGTTCCACTTCTTCTATAGCTAATTCTGGATCTGTCCAAGTATGAGGATCATATAAGGTTGCTGGATCAATGCCATCACCAGCTTCCATATCTTCAAGACCTTTCACCTTGTCTAGAGACATTTTTTCAGATGCTTCAAGTACTTTTTCAGGAGAATCCTTTAGATTTTCTTTGATATCACCTGCCCAAGCCTCTAGCGTGTGAGAATGAAAAATAAAGATATCAGCATCATATATAGCTGCAACATCATTTGGTGACGGTTCAAAGGAATGAATGCCATTTCCTGATTGAATCATTCTAACATTATTTAAATCACCAGACACTTCTTTTGTCATGGCATAAATAGGATAAAAACTGGTAACAATATTTAACCCATCTTGATTATCAGTAGTTTTTTCTGATTGTTGTTGACAAGCAGTCAAAACAATAGTAGAAACAAAGGTAATAATAATCAGAGAAAAATATGAAAAGATTTTTTTCATTATTTTATCAAACTCCCTCATAATATACTTATCCAGTTAAATAACCGGTTAAGTAATATAATAGCACTATGATTTTTTCCTGTCAACAATTTATTGAAAACTATAAAAAATAATTTAAAAAGCCAACGTCTGATGACGCTGGCCTTCTTTTATTTCAAAAATCTAAATTCTCCAAAAGAAGAATTAACATGAAAATCTGGATTTTGTGTTTTAGGATCTACCCAGGAAATCCATTCCATAATAGGATCATCACCATCATTTTCAGGAGTTGAAAATTCTGCACGATAAACGCCAACTTTCATGACATTATTGTTCAATAAATTTAACTCTTCAAATATCTTGATTGGAACTTTTCCTTCAACACTATAACCATTATCAGTTTTTTTTGCTGCTGTTTCTAATCCTTCCAAATCCCAATCACTGTTAAAATCTCTATAATATTCAATAGAATAATCGTGAACACGACCATCTGCATCGACTTCGATAGCATAATAAAGTGGCATCCCATCTGAAGTTGGTTTATCGATACTACCTCCAGCAAAGAATAATTCAACACGATCCTCATTATCAACTGTACTTTCATCATCTTTCCAATCACTATCAAGTAATACATCTCTATCTAAAACATTAAAATGAAAATAAAAGTCCGTACCGTCACTAAAAGCTTTAAATTCTGTTAGTGGTGCTTCTTTAGGGTCCCATGGAAAATGAAAACCTCCTGATAAGATTGGAACAGTCTTCCAAACATCCTCTGACATCCCATCTAGTTGTGGTTTTTCATTACGCATCACAACATCATAGTGAGGTGTCGTTGCTTCATTATAAGCAATAACACCTTGATTTTTCATCTCATCATTTGCTGGTGTTGTGGTGTTGCAACCAACAAGAACTAATAATAACAATAAATTGAACACTAAATAAAAGCAATGTTGTGATAGTCTCTTCATACTATACCTCCAAACTATTAAACATAATACCTATCTGCTCTACAAAATAGAAAATCCTAGGCTCTTACTATCAGACAAAAACATTTGAACTGTTTCTAACGAGTATTGTTCTAAATTTTTATTCTTCAAACTGAGTTTTTTGATGATACTTGGTGTACAAGTAATAATATCCACTCCTAATTCATCAGCCTGGTAGATATTGAACACTTCTCTGGGGCTTGCCCATAACAATTCAACTAAGGCTTTTTGTTGACAAACTGTTTTTGCACAAGCCATTAATGGTATTGGATCAACACCCGTATCAGCTACTCGTCCAGCAAAAACTGAAATAATGGAAGGAGTCTTATCACTAAGAGCTTCAACAGCTTTTTCAACTTGACTAATAGTGAACACTGCCGTAACATTCACTTTAATCCCTTCAGCTGACAAATCTTTAATAATAGAAATGGTACTTATACCTTTTGAGTTGCTAATTGGAATTTTGACATACACATTATCTCCAAGACTAGATAAAATTCTGGCTTCACGTTTCATTGTGTCTAAATCATCTGAAAAAACCTCAAAAGAAACTGGGTATTTCGTAATAACTTCTAAAACATTTTTAGCAAACGTCAGATAATCTGTGATTCCTGCTTTTTTCATTAAACTGGGATTCGTTGTAAAACCAGAGACCAATCCAGAATTTAAATCAGCAATCATATCTTCTAAAACAGCACCATCTGAATAAATTTTAATGGAAAAATCAGTTTTCATTTTTCACCTCACTCATGATTATTAATTGCTTCTTGAGATTTACTTATTAAAGATGGAATAATTAATATAGCTAGTAAGGCACCTACTATTATATAAACACCAATAGATTGTGCAAATTCCCCCAAGCGACCAAGTAAAATACCAAGAACAGCAAAATCAAAATCACCAAAAGTAGTATTACTAAACCCTAAATTACCTAAAACTGGTAACAACATAGCTGGTAAAAATGCTAAAAAGAGGCCATTGACAAATGAACCTAAAATAGCACCTTTGCGACCTCCAGTAGCATTACCAAAAATACCTGCTGTGGCACCACAAAAGAAATGAGGAACCATCCCTGGAATAATTAAAACACCTCCTATCGCTCCTAAAATGAACATTCCAATTAATCCACCTAAAAAACTAAAAGCAAATCCGATAATAACAGCTGTTGGAGCATATGGGAAAAAGACTGCACAATCAACTGCAGGAACAGCATTTGGAATAAGTTTAGTACTAACACCTTCAAAAGCTGGAATTAAATCAGCTAAAATCATACGAACACCAGCATAAACAATAGCTACACCAACTGCAAACTGTAAACCAGATAAGATGGCAAAAATGAAAGGATTTTTACCCCCTGAAATGCTTGAAACAAATTCACTTCCAGCAGCTATGGCTGAAATAAGATAGAAAACAATCATAATAAGGGCTGTGGAAATTGTTGTATTTCTTAGAAAATTCCATTTTTCAGAAACTTGAATATCCTCTGTGCTTTGACTACCTTTTCCAACAATATCACCTATCCATGCTGCTAAATAATAACCCAAACTGCCAAAGTGACCCATAGCAATTTCATCACCATCTGTTACCTTTAAAGTATAACGCTGACCAATTGCTGGAGAAATAGCTGACCAAGCTCCTAAAATAAATCCACCTATAAGGATTAATAAAATTCCTTCAAAATCCAAAGCACCTAAAACAGCTGATAATAGACAAGCCATGAAAAAGCTATGATGCCCTGTTAGGAAAATGTATTTAAATCGTGTTAAACGAGCAATAATCAGATTAAAGAGTAAGCCTACTACTAAAATAGACATCGTTTCAATACCCAATATTTGTTGGGCAACTGATGTCACAGCTTCATTATTTGGAACAACTCCAGTAATATGAAAACCTTTTTCAATCATTTGTGCTAAAGGATCTAGATTTGCAACAATCACTCCAGCTCCAACAGACAACATGAGATATCCTAAAATTGGGCCAAGTGTCCCGGTCATTACCTTATGAGCTGGAGATTTTAAAGCCAGGAGTCCTGCACAAGCAATCAATCCCATCAAAAAAGCTGGCTCGCTTAAAATATCTTTTAAAAAATCTAGTATTATCATTTCTTATCCTCCCTATTTAGAAAGCATCTCTTCTAGTACAGGCAATAAGTCTTCTTCTATTCTTTTTTTATTGGTGTAACTTCTTACAATACAAACATTGGCATTTTTAGGAAAAATATCCTTAAATTCTTTGACGGTTACAAATAAATCCGCTTCTCTTCCAACAGCTGCATTGGAATCACAAGACTCTGCATCTATGTCATAACCATGTTCTTTAGCAATTGCATCAACTTTCATTTTGAGTAACAAGCTACTACCAATACCATTTCCGCAAACTGTGATTATCTTCATCATTTCACCTCTTCATTTAATGTATGTCTTTTAAGTAACCGATAGACATCTTCTCTTGTTTTTGCCTTTATTAATTTTTGAATCATCTCTTCATCATCTAAAATCATTACTAATTCTTGTAAGGCTTTTAGATGGGAGGAGGAGTCAACAGCGGCTAAAACAAAAATCAATTGCACCTCTCTTTCTATATCATAATCATTTTCATCTAAGTTAAAAGAGACTGGTTTTTGTAATTGTAATAAGCTCATCCCCAATCGTTTAACTCCTTTTTCTGGAGCTGCGTGGGGTACAGCCACATGAGGTGCTAAAACAATATATGCACCTAATTTTTTGACAGAATCTATCATCGCAGTAATATAAGTAGGTTCAATGAAACCTTGTTTTAATAGTAAATCTGCTGCTACAGTGATAGCTTCTTGCCAATCATTAACTTTTTCTTTTGTCTGAATCAAGTCGATTGTCAACAAATCTGTCAATGATGTTCCCTCCCAACTAATTTTGTTTTGATAATCTAGTGATAAAAAATAGGTTGCTAAGTCTTCTCTTAATGCTTTTTCATCTTCAATAAGACAGGATTTTTTGATAATTTTAAGTAAGTTGTCACTTTGAGAATAAAAAGAAGAGTGTAAGGAAAATTCGTTGTAAACTGTTTTTTTCAATATTGTTTTTTCAACAGGATTCATAAAAGGCTGAACAACAAACAGAGGTTTATCTGTTTCAAAGAAAACTGTTGAAAAAATGACATCATATTCTTGTAATTGTAATTCGTTAAGATGAGCTAATTGATGAATATCTTTAAAAACAAATTCTCGAAACATCATCTGTAATTCTGAGCATAAAATCAAAGAAGAACTAATACCATTTGGGCAAATAGCTAAGGCTACAATCCTTGGTTGTTCATTGTTTGATGGTTGAATATTCAAGTAACCACCAAAATGCATGGTGAAATAAGCGACTTCATCATCACTAA
This sequence comes from Streptococcus marimammalium DSM 18627, assembly GCF_000380045.1. Lineage (GTDB taxonomy): Bacteria > Bacillota > Bacilli > Lactobacillales > Streptococcaceae > Streptococcus > Streptococcus marimammalium. The sequence continues at coordinate 87,160 of NZ_KB904357.1, read as the reverse complement.
TCGTTTTTCCCAAAGCTTTACTAAGTGGAAAGAGACTCTTTTTGATTAAATAAAACAAACTCTCATACTCTGATAAAATGTGTTCTTTTAAAGGATTAACAATATGGTTATCAAACAACAATCGATAGTAGGCTGGAGCTAGATGAGAGTATAAATTATTTTTAAATTGCTCATCATTAGTAAATACAATGCCAGTTTTCGCTGACACTATATCAATGATAGCTTCCATAATAGCCAGTATTTCTGGCTGAGGTGATATAGTCAAATCTCCCTGAATACAACCCATGAGACGTGTCGCAATATAATAACAATCCTTTTTTAATTGAGAAAATGTTTCAACAAATTGTTTAGCCAACTCAAAAACAACAGTCTCTTTAATCAATTGTTTTTCTTTTTCAGAATACAGCACTGTCTTTTCTAAACAAGACCATTTAAGAGATAAAATAATATAAGAGGTAACCTCAACACGCTCACTAATAAAAAATAGTTTACTTTTACTACTGTAATTTATGAAAAATTGAGTGATTTGATCAAACTCAAACGGTTTTTGGCAATGATAGAATAAATAACGGATAATCCATTTACCACTATTAAATTGTAGTAGTTTATTGATTGCCCATTCCAAAACTAAGTGCAGTGCTTTAGGTGTTCCTGCTAGGAAATATCCTTTTTTTCGATTATAAGTGATTGTCACTTGTTTTGAAGCAAGCCTATTTTTCAAGTCTTTTAAATCATTTAAAACTGAATTTTTACTAATTCTTAACATTTCTTGAAGATGAAAATTGGAAATATAGTCTTCCTTTAATAATAAATAAAGGACAATCATATAAGGTCTTTCTTCTTGGAAAAGATAATTTTTGAGATGAGGTGATAACTTTACAAATAAATCTGTCACAGATATCTGTGGGCAATTAATGTTATCGTTATCAAATGTGATAACAGGAGTTTCTAATACCTCTAAAATAGTATTGATTTTTGTTATATCAGATAAGATGGTTTTCCTAGAAACACCCAAAATTCCTTCTAAATCTGATAATGGATAACCATGATACTTTGCAAAAAGAGGTAGTTTTTTAACAATTTCGTTAGTTAACATAATGTATCTCCTAACTTAATTATAATATAAAAGCGCTTTCAATATTTAAGAAATTGAGCCCAATTTACTAACTCAAAGAAGAAATCTCATTGTGCTATAGTTTATTATTATATTGATATGATAAAAATGGAAGAGACACCAGTCCCTTCCATTTTTATTCTTTAGTTAATTGTTTAATAATAGCTGCATGTTCTGGGTATTGTAAAATCAGTTCTTTACGACTAAATAATTCAAAATCTTCATATTCAAATCCTGGTGAAACCATGCAAGAAACTAGAGAAAATCCTTCTTCAACTGTTGATCCAAAAATAGTACCCTTAGAAACACGATACTGCAAAATTTGTCCTTTAGCTATGTCATGTCCTAACGTAGCTGTTTTGTAGTCCCCATCTGGCGTAATCATATGAACTGTTAATGGCTGACCATCATGGTAGTACCAGATTTCATCTGCGGTTAAACGATGAAAATGTGACGGATTTTCTTTTTCCAAGAGAAAATAGATGCTTGTAAAAAGAGTGCGTTCCTTCCCATCAATTTGAATCTTATCTTTTGATCTTTCCACTTCACAAAAATAACCACCCTCGGGATGGGCTTCCATATCTAACAGCTTTACCCATTTTTGCGCTGATTTTGTCATAATATTCTCCTACTATTGTCTTTTCTTTATTTTAACATATCAAAAAATTATTGGTCAATCAATAACAAGTAGTTAGTCATTGTCAATTTTATAGTCTTCTATAAAATGAATGGAAGGCATAAATAAACCATCTTTACACCTACTAATAGTAATGACTAAAAAAGAGAGGTCTCCCTCTCTTTTAGATATTAGTATATTATTCGGTGTCAAAAACAACAGATTTCAAACGTGACATCGCTTCAATAGAATAACGGACACCTTGTGTTCCAGAGCCTGAATTTTTCACACCCATAAATGGGAAATTATCTGTACCTCGTTGAGTTTTATTATTGATGTGAACAGTTCCTACTTCTAATTGTTCAGCAATAGCAAAGGCTTTAGGATAGTTCTTAGTGAAGATTGATGCTTGCAAACCATACTCAGAAGCGTTAGATAACTTAATAGCTTCTTCTACAGATTTTACACGGATAAATGGCATTACTGGTCCAAAAGGTTCTTCCCAAGCAAGTCTCATATCAGTTGTGACATTATCAAAAACAATAGGTGAAATAAGGTTGTTTTCACGTTTAATTTCATTAAGTGCTTTAGCACCTTTTTTAGTTGCATCATTGATAAGATCTTCAACAAAGTCTGCAGCTTTAGTGTCAATAAGTGACGTAATGTCAGCATCTTCTTCAGGTTGACCAACTTTCAAAGCATTAACTTTGTCCCGAACGATAGCAGCCAATTTATCAGCAATACTATCCATTACGAAAACACGCTTAACTGCTGTACAACGTTGACCTGAATAACTATAACCACCAGCAACAATTTGTTTGGCAGCAAGTTCTAAATCAGCATCCTCTAAAACGATAGCCGAGTCTTTCCCACCCATTTCTAAAAGAACTGGTCTTAATCCAGCTAATTTAGCAATGTTTTTACCAACTGGTGTTGAGCCTGTAAAGCTAATAAAGTCAACAGCTTCATGTTCAACGATGTAATCACCAATTTCAGAGCCTCGACCTGTTATCGTGTTAAAGACACCAGCAGGTAATCCAGCTTCAACAAAAGCTTTTGCTAAAAGTAAACCAGATATTGAACCTTGTGTTGGTGGTTTAAAGGCAACAACGTTTCCTGAAATCAAAGCAGGAGCAATTTTTGATGCTGCCAGGTTAATTGGATAGTTAAAAGGTGAAATAGCCAAAACCAACCCTTGAGGTTCACGTCTAACGATAGCGATTTTTTTCTTGCTAGCGGCTTCAAAACTACCACCTTCTAAAACTTCACCTGTTAAACGAAGGCCCTCTTCAGCAGCAAAATCAATAATTTCTGCCGTGCGAACAACCTCACTAATAGATGATTTAAGTCCTTTAGCAATTTCTTTTGATAAAACATCACCAATTTCTTCTTTATCTCTCATTAAAATATCAGCTACTTTATGAAGATAAGCAGCACGTTCAACATATGAAAGAGAACGCCATTTTGGAAAAGCTTCTTTTGCAGAAGCCATAACATAGTCAACTTCTTTTTTGGTCATGGCAGGAACAGTACCAAGTTCTTTACCAGTTGCCGGTTCATAAATTTTAATTTCGTTTTCTGATGATTTCCACTCACCATTAACATAGTTTTTATATTGAATCATTTTTTCTCCTATTTTGAGTCATCATTCTTTAAAATGTACTCTATTTTATTTCTTATTTTAACATACCTTCTCAAAAAATAAAAAGGTCACTAAAATTTTCACCTATTATTATTGAGTGAAATTTGTTTTTGGAAATAGATTTAGCACCATGACTAGCCATTGTCATTATAATCAAATAAACAAATTTATATATCTAGATACCAAAAATACCAACCTTTAACACCTTTTAACTTTTATCCAAACCAAGACGATTAAAACATATTCTTTTTTATCTTATCTCTTGTTGCAAATAAAGAAGTTAACCACCTTAGTAGAAGAGTTCTTTCTTCCACGACATACAATATACCAAAAAAGATAGTAATTTGCACAAAATAAAAACTAAATATCTTTTAAAAGAAGTATTGAGTATAACATCTAGAAAAAACACTTGAAAAATTTTTATTTGTGCTTCTATTGTATACTCTTTTTCTAAAAAAAGGGTCAATAATGCTTGAACTTGTCAAAAAGAGGCTAGAACAAATATCACTAGCCTCTTTTAATAAATTTATATGCCCTCATAATAATTGAATCAACGATTAGGCTCTTAAAAATATACTTTCCAAACATCTACATAATTAGTAGGAAAAAGAAGAATAAAATAAACAATTTCTTCATTTTCTTTTTAATCATTAAAAATAGACATTCTGAAATTGTCTGTTGATGCATTGTAAGCTTTCATTATTGCTGCTTTTAATTTTTCTCTAGCAAAACTATGTTGTCCTAATTTTAGTTTAGCCAAATCCTCATCAATTGCTTTTGTCATTAATTCTTCTAATATTTCAAAAGAAGTAATGGTGTAAGACTGATTGTCAACCATGATTGTAATCGGCTTAATATTGTCTTTTTTAGCCATGCGTTTTGCAAACATCTTAATTCTAAAATCTTCATAGTTTTCATATTGACCATTAAAAATTTTCTTAAAGATAAAGCTATCTGACAATGGTTGTTGCTGTACTTGTGCTTCTTGTTTTAATTGATTGCTGACATAAGGAATGAAGCCTTCATCCCAACCAAAAGTTGCCAATAATTCAAAAGCAGTTCTTCTAAACATCAAGCCACCACTAGTTCCAGAATCATTTTCATAAGCTGCATAAATAGGATAGTAAAGTGGTATAAAATAATAGTTATTATGATTATCACGAAGATAATCTTGTTTTAACAAAGTACTACTCTGACTAACAAGTTTTTGACGAATCAAATCAGAAACTGAAGTCAAGGTCATTTGTTCCCATTCTTTTGTAGTAATCTCTCTAATCACATCTTTACCATGAGTGACACCATCATTAGTATTTGGATCTTTTACTAATTCTATCTTATTAAAGAAGAATTTTTGATCGGCCTTATCTTTTTTAAGGATAATATCTGCCTCAGTACCATCTAAAAGATAAGTCACATCAAAAACGCCACTAAGATAGTCTTTAAAATCATTTTTCGTTTGGAACCGAGAAATATGATTATTGTGGGCTCCTTGATTCAAATCATACATGAAGTTAAAACCATAGTAATAACTATTTGAACTGGTTACTGATTCAAATAAGCCAAGAGCATAGGCTTCTGCTTCTTGTCCATCACGATAACCATAACCATTTAACAACCCATCTTCATCATAAGCATGAGTCATCTCATGACTATAAGTTGTTCCACCCTCATGTCCTAGGATATCAACACTATCAAAATAAATACGATTTAAAGATTTATTGGCATAGGCAGAATCCTTGTTAGCTGATTGTGGATAATATCTTCCGATTGGTCCAAAGAAATCATCAATTGACGTATCAATATCACCGTGAGGTTCCGCCCAACGACGTTTTTCATTGAACAGAGGCGCTATTTTCCCATTAACTGAGTCTTTAATATAGTAACCAGCAAATAGTTCTGTCAATTTATCCGCATAAACCCTTTGACTTGATGGCGAAACCATCTTCATAAATAAATCAACAAAATCTTGCCATCTTCTTGCTTGATCACCAATCAACTGATGCACACGTTCTAGTTCTTTTTGATAACGCGTTTTATCAGTTTCTTTAATGTTCATATCAATTTCACGACCATAACCACCCAAAATCAATGAGGACAAAGTAGTCACCGCATAAACATTGTCTTCTTTTAAAGTTAATAGAGGAAGGATATAACTTCTATAAGATTCTTTTGTTTGAAGGCGTTCATAAATAGCCACACTTTTCTCAGGTAAAACACGCGAGGCTTCTTCATGAATATAAGCTTTTGTTGCTGATTTAAACCAATCATTTGCTGACATTTCCGGGGCAAAAATCATTCTATTATGATCTAAAAATGCTAAAAGAGAGGGCTTATCAATTACTTTCATAGTGTTAGCATAAAAAGCTTCATTTTTATATAACAAAAGATTATTGTAGCCTTGTGAACCTATATCGATAAGCCAATCAAGTGTCTCTATAGCTTTCCCATAAAAGGATGGTCTATACATCACTAATTCTTTGATATAATAATCTCCAAATTGAATACCATAAAGACGATTCAAGTAAGATAAGCCTAAAAGTAATTTTTCCTTATTATCTTCAATCTTTCTTAGTAAATATTGCTGAGTAGCGAGGTTATCTGTTTTCATAAGAGAACTTGAAAGAAGATTTTCTACCACTCTTGTTAACTGATTCTTAATTTGTGCAAAAGAATCATCCAAATACAAGGCCCTAATATCTTGTTTTTGTGTTACTTTCAATGCTGTTTTCACAGAAAGATCTGCTAAACTAACAGAAGATAAAGTTGTCATTATCTGATCACGTAGCTGAGACTTTGTTGACATAAAATAATCTGGTGTATAAAGAAGCTTGTTTAATAATCGAAACTCTATCACTTTGGTATCAGAAAATTCACCTAGACCAGTCAAGGAAAGAATTTCCTTGCTATCATCCTCATAAAGCACAAACAACTGATTAATATTTTCTTGCGCCTTAAGATTGGTCACAAATTGACGATTAGCCATCGGTGTCACTGAAACAATCCGTTTATGGTATAAAGCACTAGTAGTTTCTATTAAATTACCATACTTGATAATCGTATGACGATCATATAACGGCAACAATTTTTTCGTATTATAATAAGCAATTTCTCTATCTGATTGATAATGGCTTAACTCACTATCCTTATAATCAGATAATTGTTGTGCTTGTTTTTTCGTTAGGACACCAAGCGCTTTTAGTCTGTCATTAAATTGTTCTTGAGTGATGCTACCATTTTGACCATCACCCACTCGTTTATTATTTAAACCGGTAATGCCACTGCCCAGCATGTCAATAAACATACTACTAATATTATTATCAATTTGAGTTGAACCAAAATTGAAAGCAAGAAGAGCTGCTTTTTTAGACTGATTACCCGTTTTAATCTCACCAGCAACAACGTTATTAGTCAAATGAGAAGTTGCAAAGTATGAATTTGCCCTGGCTACAAGGCCAGCAACATTGTTATTGGCACGGTCTCTTGCTGTAATCGACAAATTAACATAGGAAGAATCGACGGTAGAACCAGCAAGCGTTGCGACTAAGCCACCTATCTGATGGGTGTTAGAGTTGTTTGGGTCATAAGTTAGTTTTCCATCAACAAAAACACGGTTAATACTAGCATTGTTGGCCCATAAAGCTAAACTGGCTGTGTCTGCTTGCGAAGTGATATTAACTTCTTTTAATGAAATATTTTCAACTCTAGCTCCCTCCAAGCGATTAAATAATGGTTTATTCAAATGATAAATCGTGTAATGTTTACCAGCAACACTTGAAAGATTTCCAGAAAAATTGGAAAGGATGTAAGCAGGCCCTTCTGTAGGTGTAGCATAAAGATCACTTCCCAATTTGAAGTGACCAGAAGGGTTTTGTGTCATATCATTTATCAATTGATTAAAGTCCGTGTAGATACCATTTCCTGTAGTAATTTTATCTACCTTAATCCGAAAACCATCTGTCACACTAATATTATCTGAAGCAAACGATACCAAACGAGGATGATCGATTAGTCCTTCTATATATCCATCAACCTCTGTAAATTTAGCAACAGGTAACAAAGCACTGTCATAATCAGTCGTTAATTTCACGAGATAAGAGCTAGCATCTGCTGGTGCCTCTTCTAATCCTGTGACACGTTTTAAGCGGTGATTATCATCTAATTGAAATAACTCTGCCTTTTTGATAGAACGAAATTCTATTTTCTTAGGAATAAATTCAACTTCTTGTTTGGGCTCTAATATTTCTTCAACATCACCTGTGCCAGTATTATAGACAACAGTTGTTTCTATTTGATAAGTCGTATAAGGTTTTAAACCATCTAGTTGAAGTGTTCGATTTTCCAATTGAGACTCGACTTGTTTAATCACCTGACTGCCTTCTTTAACACTTACTTTTAGTTTTTTAAAGCTTGTATCAGGATCTTCTTTGTCATAAGTGATAACAAGCGATTGTTCATCATCATTAGTCACTATTTGACTCACCGTAACCATTGGCTTTTCTTTTTTGAGATTTTCTAATTGTTTTCTTGCAATTTCTTGCCTTTGTGATGTAACCTCTCCTGTTTTTTCATTAACCTGATAAGTGGTTTGATAAGTCACTTGATAACGCACACCATTGTCAGTAATAATCTCTGTTTCTTCAAATGGTTTGGTACCAATTTTGATAAGAGCATTAATAGGTGCTGTTGTTTGACTTTCTTGGCTTAATTCAATACCTCTATTTCCATCTTCTACCAAATAAGTTATAGTCGTTACAATAGAACCTGTAACACCTTGACTTTGAGGTTGAACTTGACCATATTCCAAACTGTCATCAGCTATATAATGTGTCTCAAAAACCAACGTTTCCTGACTAGTCTCAGTTACTGTTCGTGCTTCTTCTAAAACTACTTTTGGAGCATCTGAGGGCACTTCAAAATTGATAGCTGTGTCTTCAACTATTGGAGCTGTTGAAGGGTGGGCCTCTATTATCTGTGCTTCTTCCAAACTGACTGTTGGAACATCTGAAGGCACTTCAAAACTGATAGCTGTGTCTTCAACTATTGGAGCTGTTGAAGGATGTGACTCTATTATCTGTGCTTCTTCCAAACTGACTGTCGGAGCTTCTAAAGGCACTTCAAAACTGATAGCTGTGTCTTCAACAATTGGTGCTGTTGAAGGGTGGGTCTCTATTATCTGTGCTTCTTCCAAACTGACTGTCGGAGCTTCTGAAGGCACCTCAAAATTGATAGCTCTATCTTCAACTATTGGTGCTGTTGAAGGATGGGTCTCTATTATCTGGGAGGCTTCCAAACTGGTTGTTGGAGCATCTGAAGGCACTTCAAAATTGATAGTTCTATCTTCAACTATTGGTGCTGTTGAAGGATGGGTCTCTATTATCTGTGCTTCTTCTAAAACTACTGTTGGAGCATCTGAGGGCACTTCAAAATTGATAGCTCTATCTTCAACTATTGGAGCACTTGATGGATGTGAAATCTCCGCTTTTTTCTCTTCTTTCAAAGAAATGTTGCTTATCTCTTGATTTATCACTGACTTAGAAACATCATTTTTTACTTCAATAAAGCCAATATAATAATGATTGGGAATATTAAGCACAATATCAGCTGTCTCAAAGACTTGGCCAGCTTGTAATTCTTGATGGTAATGACTAAGCGCACCCACTTCTATGGATGATACTGTCATACCAGTAGGTACGAAAAAGACACTTGTAACCATTAGTAAATACGGCAATCTCCCTTTACCTAATTTTTTATTTCTCTTTACTGTTACCCCTACAACCAGTAGCGATAACCCACCCAAAAAACTATAGGTAAACAAAGACTTGTCATTGGTTTTTGGCAGAGTTGTTCTTTTATCAGGTGAATACACCAAGTAAATGGTCGTTTCTTCAGCAATATTATCCCTTGGAGTCCCTTTTTGGATTAAAGAAAGCTCATCTGAGGATAGTTCGGACTCTAAAACATAACCATATGTTACTTTGGCTTGGTGTTGATCTGCCAAAATTGGTGTCGCCCCTAAAAAAGTGGCCCCAATAATCACTGAACCAATACCGACACTTAATTTTCTAATCGCATAATTTAAAACCTTCTGATAAGAGAGATTTGTCGTCATCATTATGAATTTTTCCAATCTAAAGTTCATTATTTTTTCACTTGTAAAATGAAAAGTCAATATTTTTTATTTTACAAAAAAATAGTTTAAAATAAAAGTCAAATAACCTGATAATATTTAACATTTAGATTTAATACTTACAATAATAATCTACTGTTTGTATAACATAGCAGATAGTTGTTATTTCCTTTTGATGGTGATATGATGAAGAAAGCAATAAGAAAGGAATAAAATTAATGAAACATTATAATTTTCTCATTATCGGCTTTGGCCAAGCAGGTAGGCCTTTAGCTAGTCAAATGGTTGAACAAGGTAAAACCGCAGCCATTGTTGAACAAGATTCAATGATGTATGGAGGAAGCTGTATAAATATTGGTTGTGTGCCGACCAAAATCATGATTTCTGATGCACTTCAACATCATAACTTTGAAGATGTTATGGCAAGAAAAAATAAAGTTACCTCTATTTTTCGTGAGGGTAGTGCTAACAATGTACGCAACTCTGGGATGGATTTATATCTTGCTAAAGCAAGATTCATTTCAAATAAAGTGGTCGAACTCACTTCAGAAAATGATACCATTCAAGTCACTGCTGATATCATTATTATCAACACTGGAGCTAAATCGAGAATTTTACCAATAAAAGGGCTTTTAGAGACTAAAAATGTCGTTGACAGCACAGGACTACAAAAACTTAAAGAACAACCTAAGACCTTAGGTATTATCGGTGGTGGAAATATTGGTCTTGAAATGGCTCACCTCTTTAGTCAAATGGGAACAAAAGTATCTATTTTTGAGCATGGTAATCATATTTTAAGTCAAATGGATGAAGAATTTTCAGAATTAGCACAATCATATCTGGAAGAAGATGGCGTAAACTTTCAGTTTAACGCAAGTGTCGAATCTGTCAAAAACCAAGGAGAACAAGTTCTTTTAACCGTAGATGGTAAAGCCCATCTATTTGATGTGGTCATGTATGCCGCTGGACGTGTCCCAAATACGGATGGTCTTGGACTTGAGAATACTGATATTAAACTAACTGAAAGAGGTGGCATTAAAGTTGATGACTATTGTCAAACAACTGTTGAAAATATCTACGCTCTTGGTGATGTTCGTGGCGAAATGCAATTTACCTATATCTCATATGATGATTATCGTATTGTTTATAGTCACTTGATGGGAGATAATCAATTTAGTCTATCTAAACGTCAAAACATACCAACTGCTACTTTTATCAAACCAACCTTAGCTAGCATTGGATTAACTGAAAAAATGGCAAAGAAACAAAAATTGCCTTATAAAACTAATAGTCTAAAAATTAAAAATACGCTAAGAGCATATATTACCAATGACTATAGAGGATTAATGAAAGTGATTGTCAATAAAGAGACAGACGCTATTTTAGGAGCAACTATCTTTAGTGAAGCCGCGCACGAAATCATCAATCTTCTCAAAATGGCAATGGATCACGATATTCCATATACCTATATTAAAAACCAAATCTTTACTCATCCGACGATGTCAGAAAACTTGAATAACGTCTTTAATTTTTAAGAGAAAGAGGCTAGAACTTTTTGTTCTAGCCTCTTTTTTCAATTTTATCAGTACTGACCATCTTAAATGAAAACAAACATCAAATTTAATCTTTTTTAACTCAAATGAATACTAGAGAAACAAGATACCAAAATCATCTGCTTAAATAACAAATGATTAAGCACTTTTATGGGATAAGACCCTCTTTAGTCAAACATCTAGTTAACTGCTTAAAAAAGTGATCTGGTTCTTTGGAAAAAGAAGAGAGCTCTTCATTTGTCATAATGATTTTTTGACAATCACCATCACTATAAACGATACAAGGTGTTTGTTTATCAACAAATTTCTTAAGATCTTGATCTATTTCATTGAGGTGAAATGTTTCTATAGGCAAGGGAAATGTTTCTACTTGATTGAGCCACTCTTTTTTAGCTGTAAATGAAAGGCCATGAGTAATATCACAGAGAGCACAATGCTTTTTATAAAATACTTTTTCAAAAACATATTTAAATTCGCCAACTAAACCTGCATTGGCATCATAAATTCCTATTATTTTTTTCATTTTGTTTACTCCTTTAATGGTAAGGGCTATGATACCGTTTTTTTCTAAGAATTGCTATTTTAAAATCAAAAAGATTAAAATATTATCATTATACTGAAATATTGCCGTATGAAGTGTAACATGATGACTCTATATTAAAAACAATAATTGTTTCTAACGCTCAACATCTCAAGTTTCTGTTGGCAGACCAAGAGACTTTTCTTCAAAAATAACCGCCGATAAAAAGAATTTTTCCCCTGAAACTGTCTTAAAAACTAAAATTTTCTAAAAAGAGCTGCCCATTGTTAGTAAACTAACCAAAACCACCAAAAATCTTAGTAATCATTGATGGAAAAGTAAGATTTGAGTCAAACCAACCACCATTAATAGCACCCCCAAAACAAAGAAGCAATATCAGTTTTAAAGTGTTTTTGTCTGTTCTTTTTTTATCATCCAGTTTTTCCCATCAACAATCCTAGCAATCATCATAGCTAGACCAGTATCTCCAGTCACATTTAAAGCTGTAGCAGGTGCATCAGTAACTGTTCCTAGTAATACCATGATTGGAATAGCTTCGGCCGGAAAACCAAAGGCAGAAATGATGAAAATTTCAGCCACATAACCGCCACCAGGAATACCACCGACAACTATTGATGCCATCACAGAAATTAAGACTGCCATAAAGAGATGTTGTGGCGTAAAAAAGTCAATGTTAAACAGTGATGATAAGACAACAATTTTTACAATCTGAATCAAACATGCGCCATCCTTATGAAGTGTGGCTCCTAAAGGAATCACAAGGTCAGCTATCTCATCAGAAATCCCAATTTTTTTTGCGTGATCTAAGTTTACAGGTATTGATGCTGCAGAAGAACTTGTTCCAAGAGCTGTTAATAAGACTGGAATACAAGTACTCCACCATTTTTTAACACCCCAAAAACCAGCTGATACATAAGCTGCAAAGGTTTGTGAAAAGATAAAATAAATAACAAGAACCACTAAATATAAGCCAACCGCTTTTGAAAGCGAACCAATCACCTCACTACCGTTAGTACCAATCAAGATAGCAAAGTAGGCTCCTAATCCTAACGGCGCTAGCTTCATAATGATGCCAATCACCTTAACAATAACATCAGTCAATGTCTCCATCAAAGCAACAACTGGTTTGCCTTTTTCACCAACTTGGATGAGCCCAATCGCAAAAATAATGGTAAAAACAATGAGTGCCATCAAGTGATTTCTTGAAAAAAGATTAGGAAAATCATTGACCGTAAACATCCCAAGAATATTGAGATTACTATCACTTGTATCAACTGATTCATTTAAGGCAATACTCACCCCCGAAGAAGGATTAACCAAAAAGGTTGATAATAACATAAATAGACTTGAGATAATTCCTGTTGCAAATGTTAACAAGAAAAAGCTCCCCATAATCTTAACCAATTTGGATAAGTTTTGCATCTTTGCAATTGCTGAAGATAGAGAGAAAAAGACTAAAGGCACCACACTACAGTATAGCAGATTTAAAAAAGTATCTGCAATAGGCTGTAGCTTAGAAGCCTCAGGTCCCCAAACAAAACCAAGCAAACCACCTAAAATCATTGATGCCAAAAGAATCAATGATGACCGATATGAATTAACTACTCTTTTCATTTCAACCTCATTTTCTATCATTATCAAAAAATTTCAGTAAAAAATATTACTATTTTTGAAAATGATGTTTTTTGAGTCTCTATCCTACCTTATTCTGAATTATTTGTAAATCATTTGGTCTTGAAATTGATGAAAAATGAATAAAAAGACGATAGAAAACTATCGTCTAAATTTACTTTTTTTGAAAATAACAGAAATTATTATATCACTTTAACTCTTTGTATAATTCTTTTAAGTCAAAAATTGTTATAATTCCAAAAATATCAGTAGTTTTTTTAATATCACAGTTTTTCTTTTCACATATTAAAACAACATCCACTTCTTCTTTTGAAAATATATCTATTAAATTAAAAATATTATCTTCTTTATAAATTTTACAAACATTAGATTGTGTTTCTTCAAATTTAAATATCTCAGATAAAAGTACATCTTCTAAATTTTCTAAAATTGTAGAATCTGCATCTAATGAATTTGCTAACCAATTTGTAATTCCATTATCAGATATCATTCCTAAAAAATTTTCTGAATCAAACAACGGAAATTGAGAATATTTAAATCTATTTACAAATTCTAAAACAGATTTTAAATTATCATTTACTTGAAAACTTTTTACACCATAATTTTTTTGCTCAATCAGAAATTTACGAATTGATTTTGGATTTTTGTAGTAATTAATTATTTTTTTTAAAATTAGAATTAGATGCTCCGAAGGGTGAGCGACTTCCTCGATTTTGATATTTGTTCCATGAATTATAATATTTCTCAAATCTTTAATAATTGATATAGTTTCCCAGTTATTCTTAATTGGATTATTTTTTCTATCCTGTTTTGCACGATTTAAAGCATAGGACATTTGAATAGTTTTATCCAAATCATAATGATTTTTTAATAATTGTTCAAGTTCATTGTATAATCTATTAAATTCACCGGTTTCCATCAAAATACTCCTCTATTCATATATTAATTTGAAAAATCTACAAATACTTATTCAATGCTAGTTAAATCATTTTTATCAATAATTATTCCATCACCAATATCTATTCCAACATTAGTAAACGTTTTTTTAGCAACATTTGCAATGGTTTGTGTTGTTACCATATCAAATGCGCCTCCTATTACCCCACCAACAACTGGAACCATTTTCCCTATGTTGATTACTCCCTTTGTACCAAACTTGGTAAACAACCTAAAACCGATTATTTGGTTGATTTTTGTTAGCATCTTCCCTGGAATTTTTTTGACAAAGCTAGTCAACATCTTATTCCCAATAACTATTCCTGTTTTCTTAGAGAGATCAACAAGTGAGCTTCCAACCAATGTGGTATAAACAATTGTTTGTACTTGGTCACTTTTCAAATTATAGCCTCTTATTTTTGCAATAGCGGCTATCATCCTCAATTGGAAATAAATAACTGTCGTAATGTTAGCAGGTAAAGTAATCGGCATGGTCGGTAGTCCACCAAATCCTGTTACGAAACCTGAAACAGTAGCTTTTTTAACTTGGAAATCAACTAATTTTTTGATGGCAGTTTCCTTATCGTATTTTGATAAATAATCATCAACTAAATCATCAATATTTTTCTGCCCTGGTAAACCATTCAAAGTGGCATCATAAGACCAATTCAAAATTTGCAACATTTTTTCCTGAGTTAATTCATTAACTTGTATATCATTATTAACTGATTTGTTTCTCATACCAGAAGTTTTATTCATAGTAATCTCCATAATAAATATTTTTTATTTATTATATCATGAATATTTTTGAAAAGTTATCATATAATGAAAAATTAACTAAACTCATTTCTTTTCGTCTAAATAATCTGCAATGGCTGCAACGTCTTTGTCGCCTCGTCCGGAAAGAGTGACGATAAGGATTTGGTCTTTGGTCATTTTTGGTGCTCGTTTGATGGCTTCTGCGAGCGCGTGTGAGCTCTCAATCGCAGGGATGATGCCTTCGGTTTTCGACAACAAGAGGAGCGCTTGTACGGCTTCTTCATCGGTGATTGGCACATAATTCACTCGTCCGGAGAAATTAAGGTAAGCATGTTCTGGGCCAACACCTGGGTAGTCTAGTCCCGCAGAAATCGAGTAAACGGGAGCAATCTTGCCATCTTCTTGGAAGAGCACATAAGTCTTCATCCCATCGACAACACCAACGGTTCCCTTAGTCATGGTTGCCGCATGTTTATCTGTCTCAACGCCTTGTCCCGCGGCTTCGACACCAATTAAAGCAACCTCCTCATCAGCGATATACTCCGAGAAAGCACCGATAGCGTTTGAGCCTCCGCCGATACAAGCAATCACCACATCTGGCAAGTGTCCTTCCTTTTCTAATATCTGTTTTCTTGACTCAAGACTGATGATTTTTTGAAATTCATGAACCATGGTTGGATAAGGATGTGGGCCCACAGCAGATCCCAAGACATAAAAGGCTCCCAAGTCTGCCATCCACGCGCCAAAGGCCGCATCAACCGCCTCTTTCAAGGTTTGAGTGCCTTCAGTGACCGCATGCACCGTCGCTCCCATCATCTCCATCCGAAAAACGTTGAGGCGTTGACGCTTGATATCCTCAGCCCCCATATAAACATCGCAAGCCATGCCAAATTTGGCTGCAGCAGCTGCCGTTGCCACGCCATGTTGCCCTGCCCCAGTTTCAGCAATGACACGGGTTTTCCCCATGCGTTTCGCCAAAAGAATCTGCCCCAAGACATTATTTAGCTTATGCGATCCCAAATGATTCAAATCCTCACGTTTGAGGTAAATCTTAGCCCCACCAAGCGCTGTGCTCAATGACTGGGCATAATAAAGCGGCGTCTCCCGCCCTGAATAATCTTTTAAATAGTAGGCTAGTTCCTTTTGAAAATCCTCATCATCCTTGTAGGTTTCAAAAGCAGTTTCCAACTCATCCAGCAATACTTGAATGGGTTCTGGGACAAAACTCCCACCAAACTCACCAAAAAAGCCTTTATTTTGTTTCTTATCCATCTGTCTTCCTCCTAAAATGTTTTAACACAAAAACCCCCGCACAGAAAAAATTCTGTGCGAGGGCGTTAGTTCAAATAGCGCGGTGCCACCTCAGTTAATGATAGCCAAAAAGCCATCATATCTCAATCCTCTCCAACAAGAGGACGCACGATAAGGGGTGCCCACCGAATTGATATGTCTTACAATTCCTTTTACCATCAGTCCAATGTTCACAAACACCAGCTACCCGTTCACAGTCACCACGAGCTCCCTGAAAACTACCATTTGCTACTTTTCTGATTATGACTACTATACAGGAAAATGAGGGAGAAGTCAAATGGGGGGGTATAATATAAAGTTATGCCACTTTTATTTTTACCTTGAATTCTACTACAACTATTTTTATAGTTTCAATTTGTTTAAATCGTTTCTTTAGTATGTATTTAATTTTTTAATAATGCTATTGAGTTTTTCAATTCCAATAATACCTCTTCTTTTTCATTCTCAAAATCAGGTTTATCAAATAAAATAATTCTTTTAGTTAGATAACTTACATAACTCTCTTTAGATTTTAAATAATTCTCATATTTGTTTTTTGAAATCACTCCATCTTTTAATAGTTCAGATATTATTTTTTCATTTTGAAATGGTTGGTTTATTAAATCAAACATAAACTTGTCCTCATTTATCGTTTTATTAAAATCGCATTTCGGTACAATATAGTCTTTGATTATTTCATCAGTATATAATTCTAGGTTTTCAATACACGTTTCATAAATACTCTTGAAAATTATTTTTGATATTTCAACTTTATTTTGTTCTTTTTTAAGTTGTTTACTGTCAATAAAATTGAATGTAATTATATATAAAATAATTATCACTAAGATATTAATTATCTCTAAATTTAAATTTTTTATGTTAATATTTAATCTTGTTAATATATTGAAATAATCCAAAGGTAAGTACGTTATTAAAATCAGTATTAAATATACTAATAGTTTACTATTTTTCATTTTGTCCCCAATTGCTTACAAATTTAATTTTATCTTTTCATAAAACACATAATAGAATTTTCTTATTTTCTAAAGAACACATATTTCTTTTGTTAAATTTTAACATTGACTAAACCAAGATATTTGGTATTCTCATGTTTTAGTTTTTTTATTACTAGATACTACATCTTTTGTTGCTTCAATTCGTTTATCTGCATACTGAACTACATCTTTTATTATTAATTTTGAAATTGCTTTTGTAAATATTTCAAGATATTTTATATCAATCTTTTCATTTTTTATTGGTAAACTAAGTTTTTGATTCTTAATAATTTCTACACTATAACTCGAGTTTCCCCATGAAAATTTTGAAAATGAACGAGCAATGGAAGTGACAAAAAATTGAGCATTTTTTTTATTAAACCCTTTAATTTTTGATTTAAGTATTTTTATTTTATCACCTGTAAAATATGGTTGTTCTTGATAGAAAGCTGTGGCTGTATCTTGACCAAAAGAAATAGTATTTCCATCATTTAAATAAGTAATATCTTCTTTAATAAATCCTCTGATTCCATTATTTGTACTGGTTCTGACGACATAAGGATTGCCTCCATTATCTACCAATTCAACTTTATTTGCATCAAAACGCTTTTTATAAGTACTCACTTCAAATATATCATCCAATGGTATCTCTCTCCACTCCATAGAGTCATAGTCACGAAGAGCTTTTAGCTCTTCATCGGACAATTTATAATTGTCCAATCCGCTTACCTTTAGGTAAGCGGATAGCTCCGCTATCCGCTCTGCCTCCAGCTCCGCTATAAAAGAGTCCATAAAATCAAAATCAATAAATTTTTCTTTTTTAGGTAGTAGAATTTTTAAATCTTTAATTTTTGCCCAAGAACACATATTTTCATAACCAAATAAATGTTTTAAAAAATGTAATGAGCTAACCAAAAAATTCCCTTGTCTGTCAGTAATATCAAATTTTGGAACTAGGTTAAATACTCTAGCATGGGTAACCATTTTATATTTAAATTTTCGATAAAAAACATATCCAAACATATCAACTGTTATAGTGTTTTCACTAAATAATTTAGCGTTTATGTCAGATTTTCCTAAAATTCCATTATTAAAAACACCTGATGTGATTACATAGTCACCTTTGTTATTAATATGTGTTTTTTTAATATCTATATTTCCATTATTACTATCAAATAAATCATTCAGTTTAAACTCGCCCCACTC
Organism: Streptococcus marimammalium DSM 18627; assembly: GCF_000380045.1. Taxonomy (GTDB): domain Bacteria; phylum Bacillota; class Bacilli; order Lactobacillales; family Streptococcaceae; genus Streptococcus; species Streptococcus marimammalium. Next base: position 68,749 of record NZ_KB904357.1, on the reverse strand, counting down.
AACTTCAGCTAATTTTTGAGTGAGTGAGGCATCTATTTTCCCAGGTTATCATCTCCTAAACTACTATTTTTTAATAGGTTAGAAACTTCCCAAGCTAAATAATCACCGATCGTTTTTTTGAAGTCGTCAAGGCTTGGTTTAAGGTCAATCGGTGCACTCTGATTCCAGTCATCTCCTTTGTTAATATTGATATGACCTTCATAATATTCAGATTCAGATAAGTAATATAATTTGCTTTTACCATATTTAACCAAATCAACTACTTCCTGATATTTTTCTTTAGCATAACCAGTGTCCCTTAGATTATTACTTGATTTTTTGCGATTACTTCTAGTATAACCATCGTTAGTAAAATCAATAAATTTTACAATGTAATCATTTTCATGAGCTTCGCCCACTCTAAAAACGTAAATATAAGTTTGAACACTGGACTTACCAATAAATAAGTCTATCGGCATTTTTATACTCGCAAGAAGTCTATTTGATTTTAAAATTTCTTTGTTAATCTCTTTTGCTTTGCCGCTACCCGCTGAACCTTGAATGATGATAGAAGCATAACCTTTATCCATCATAGAAAGTGCTCGCTGAACAAAAATCATCCCATTACCTTCTGCTGAATAGGGTGGATTTAGGACAAATGCTGTAGCTGGGAATTTTTCATCTTTTTTACCGTAACCATATTTTCCGTTAAATTGTGTCAATGAATCTTCATTGATGATATTTGATGACCCATCTCCCATCATAATCATATTTAATACAGCTAACATATAAACTGATGGAAGAATCTCCAACCCTAACAATTGATTGGCTTTTATTTCGGCTTCTTTTTTGTATAGTTCATCAGGTGAAGTAATTTTTTCTTTAGCATCATTAAGCATTTCGTTCATAGCTGAAACCAATAGACCAGCCGAACCAGTCGCAAAGTCCCATACATAGGAGTCTTTATCTACCCGAGCAAGCTTAACTAATAAATTTGCGACATATGATGGTGTTAAAACAACGTCATTTAATTTATCTTGTGTGAAACCTAACCAGGAGTACATTTCATTGAAGAGTTTGCCAGTAAAGTCTGTAGTAAGTCCGATCTTATAATAAATGCCAAGATCATCTACAATTTTACTGAAAACACGTTTAAGCTGACTTTCTCCATTAACTGGTTTATTGATATTTTCAGTAGCTAGTGTATTTTTTAAAGTACGAATAATCAATTCTTTTTTTGCTTTAGGAATTTTCTTCTCTTTCAAAAAAGAATTCACTTTTCGAATAATAATATCACCATCTCGGTTATCTTCTTCTGTAGAAGAAACCAAATCTTCTTTATCCAATGGTTTTACTTTACCAGCTACTCCAAGAGTAGCGATAATAGAAGCAGCTACAAGGTAAACACGGTCATTTTCTCCTAGTCCTTTCTCATTTTGATAAATATCATTATTGAGCTTTGTTAGACTAGCATCAATCTCTTTTTCTCGTTGCTCTTTTAATTTTTCTGCTTCATCAACCGTTAATTCTAAAGCTTTAACCTTCTCAACAAAAACATCAAAATTATTAGATTTCAAAAAAGATAAATCAGTATATTCATCAACTTTTTGACCCATACCAAAGTTATCTTTTGAAACAAAATAGACCCCAATTTGTGTCTTAAGTTCACCAAATTCATCTTTATAACCTGTTACACCAATTGAAATGATATTGGTATAACTAGTATAGTGTAAAAGAGCATTGGCATAATGAACTGCACCATTGACAGCAAAAGAGTTAATATTAGTATAATTGAATTCATTCTTCGCCTTACGGTTATCCACTTGACCATTTTTATCAATTTTTTCTAATTTATCTTTATAACCTTTATATTCAATGAGAATTGGCCAATAATCTGTATGCTTATCCTGAAGCAAGAGCTTTGCATCAGGACGATTACCGCCTTTCCCTCCATTTTTAGAAAAATACTCCGATAATGCCTTATCTATTTCTGAATTCAGAGTTTCCTGCTCTAACTTATAATCTAAGCCATAAGATTTTAACCAACCATTTACTAAATCAGCTACCATAGGTTCAACCGATTGAACTTTAGCCATTTTTACAACTCCTTATTCTATATTAGTACATATCTTGTGATGTTTTTATTATAACATAGAATAATGAATAAAAAATATAATCTTTAAGCTAACAAAAAGTGACTCTCCACATTAAAAAGAATATTTAATTTAACACCTAATTTTAAGTGTTTTTCTTATTTTTCAATTGAGTCTTTCTCACTAGCTTCCAACCAATAGCACCTCTCACTGGCTACCTTGATATGTCAACGCCTCATAACCAATACTCAAGAAGAATAGCGAAACGAGGAAGTTCTTATCTCATTTGTTCAAGGAGTCGTTGTTTGCACTTTTGCATCACTGATTTTTCCTTGCTTTTTCTTTTGAAAAGGGTTACAATAATCTTGTGTATGACAAAAGTCATTTTTAAACATTTGTTTATAGGAGGTGATACTTATTCTTAATGAGAAAGAACAAGCGGTACTAGAGCTCATCCGTCAACATCCTTTTTACGCTCAGCAAGAGATTGCCGAGCAAATAGGATTATCACGGTCAGCTGTTGCCAATATGATTTCGGACTTGATTAGGCGCAATTATCTCTTGGGTAGGGCATACATTATCAATGATGAGGTGCCTGTTGTCTGTATTGGCGGTATGAATGTCGACCGCAAATTTTACGCCAAGCAAAAGTTGATTTTGAAGACGTCAAATCCCGTTAGTAGTTCGGTTTCCATCGGAGGTGTTGGTCGAAATATTGCTGAAAACTTAGGGCGTCTGGGGGAAAATGTCGTCATGCTTTCTAGAGCGGGTGACGATCAAGATTGGGGTTTAATCAAATCTGCTTCAGAGTCCTACATGAATCTACGTCAGGTTGATGTCTGTCCAGAAGAGGCGACAAGCTCCTACACAGCTATCATCGATATCGATGGAGACATGAGTATGGCCTTAGCCAACATGGCTATCTGCGACGGTATGACTGTGTCATGGTTAGAGCAATACGAAAACCTCTTGTCAAGAAGTAAAGCCTTGGTGGTTGATCTCAATCTCCCCAAGGAGAGTCTCGTCTATCTCATCAAATTAGCAAGAAAAAGAAACTTGGCCCTAGCTATCATCCCCGTTTCAGCACCCAAGATGACCAATCTTCCCAAAGATTTAACCGGTGTTGAGTGGTTGATTGTCAATCAAGATGAGAGCGAACTCTTTTTTGATAAGCCCTTAGGATCAAGTGAAGATTTAGAAGACTTGGCAAAGCTTTGGTTACAAACGGGCCTCAAGCAAGTTTTAATCACAAGAGGAGCCAAATCAATGCTCTATGCTAATCAGGATGGGAAGCGACAAGTCATGACCCCTAAAATAGTCCAACAAATGGTAGATGCTACAGGCGCAGGCGACTCCCTATCAGCAGGTATCCTGTTTGGTTGGCTCAATGAGTTTAGTTCTCAAGAAACCCTTGAATTCGGTCTGACCAATGCCTACTACACCATTCAATCACAAGACACGGTTAGAAAAAATTTATCGCGTCAATCATTTTTACAAGAAAGAAAGGAACTTTTTACCCATGAACCTTAATGCCTACTTAGAATTTTCACCAGAGGTTGAAGCAGCAAAAGCAGCTGGAAAACCCATCGTTGCCTTGGAGTCAACTATCATTTCTCACGGTATGCCTTATCCGCAAAACGTAGAAATGGCTAAAACGGTCGAACAAATTATCCGAGATAACGGAGCTGTCCCTGCAACCATCGCCATTATGGATGGTAAATACAAGATTGGTTTGTCAGAAGACGATTTAGAACGATTAGCGACAGAAAAAAATGTCGCCAAGGTTTCACGACGTGACTTAGCTGAAATCATCGCTACCAAACGTATTGGAGCAACGACTGTTGCAACAACAATGATTGGTGCTGCCTTTGCCGGGATTAAATTCTTTGTCACAGGAGGTATTGGTGGCGTGCATCGTGGCTTTGAAGAAACCATGGATGTATCTGCTGACTTGGAAGAATTAGCACAAACGTCAGTGACTGTTATTTGTGCAGGCGCCAAATCCATCCTTGACTTGCCACGAACCTTAGAATATTTAGAAACTAAAGGTGTACCAGTGGTAGGCTATAAGACAGATGTGCTTCCTGCCTTCTTCACAGGAACAAGCCCGTATAAACTCAATACTTCAGCTGACTCGGTGGAGACTATTGCTGCTATGGTTAAAACGAGTGACGACCTCGGTCTTAAAGGAGGCGTTCTAGTCGCCAATCCTATTCCAAAAGAACACGAATTAGACGCTGACTATATCGACAGCATTATTGAGAATGCTGTTGCAGAAGCCGAAGCAAAAGGCATTGTTGGTAAAGATATTACACCATTCTTGTTGAGTAAGATTGTCGAGTTAACAGACGGTAAGAGCCTCAAAGCTAATATTCAATTGGTCTACAATAATGCTAAAGTTGGTGCACAAATAGCAACAAGCTATCATAACTTATAAGAGAACATAAAGCGCATAATAAAAACTACTAGGATCTGGCTCCTAGTAGTTTTTTGATTTTGACAGGAATCAATTATCAATTAGTAAAAATTTTGAAAACAAGTCATCACATTTATTGAAAACGTTTTTTATCCTAAAATATTGCCGAAAAGATATGTAAAGCTATATATTATAATACTCTTTCCATTAATAAATGTGTATTAGTTCTATCATAAACTCTAAATCCATGTCTTTCATATAAATACCTTGCTGGATTTTCTTCATATGTCTTAAGATAGAATCTTTTTCCTATGTTCTTATCTAAAATATTTTTAAGAATATCAGTCCCTATTCCTTTATTTTGATACTCTGGGTTTATTGCAAACATGCCTATACAAATATCGCCACGTTCATCTATATAATTAGTAAATAACCCAATATCAATTCCATTAAGCTGAATAATATCCATATGTTCTAGATTTTCAATCATTTCTCTTTTTGTCCACTCTACTTGTACATCGTCATCCCAACCATATATTTTTTCTATATACCATCTAAAGCAGTTTTCTTTTAACTCTAAAATAAAATTTAAATCATTTTCTTTACATTTCCTAAAAGTAATAGTCATTTTTTTCTCCTATATTAATAATTTTCTTACCTCATTTACTGTTAGTTAATCTTTCACACTCTCTCATTATGGATGGATTACTAAATCAAACACTATGTTCAACTGGCTAGATTTTAGCTTCACCATCTTTTAAAACTCTAACTGTCTACTACATATCTTATGATATTTTTATTATAACATAAGGTAATAGATAAAAATAAAATGCCTTGAACCAAAAAGTGGGTACAGTATTACAAATAGTCACTATTGACATTTAAAAACACCTCTCCTATCTATTTACTAGATAAGAGAAGTGTTTTTCCTTAATTTTCAATACCAACTGAATTTCTATCTTCTTATCAATAACTTCTCTCACCGGGTGCCTTGATATTCCGACGCACCATAACCGATAATCGAGATAAAAAGTGGGGATAACAAGAAGATACCTATGCCAAAGGTTGTACTTTTGCCATAACTTTGTGCCATATCTTGACTAAACCGATAAGCATAGTAAATATTGATAATGGGAATCAGTAGGAGGATAAATTGCCAACCATTCCCATAGATAATCTTACTAAGGATGTAGAGGTTATAAATTGGGATGAGGGCTTTCCAACCTGACTCGTTTGCCTTTTCAAAAGTACGCCAGAGGCCAATAATGGCAAGCACTACTAGAAATAGAGCACTAAGGACGATATAGACAACGATTAACATCAGAGTAAAGATGAGTAGGTTATAAAAGCCTTCAAACTGTTTCAAAAGTTCAGTCACTTGATCAGGAAGTGTTTTCAATTGTTCGAGTAGTATTGGCAATTTTTGTAATAAATCTGGGAGTTGCTCTAATAGTTTTTTCATAGAATCTTTCTATTTGTTTTTTGATATCATGCTAGATCTTTTATTAAAAAACACCCCATGGTATGAACCATGAAGTGTCGTAAATGTTGTAATATCGCTGATATTAACGTTTACTAAATTGTGATGCTTTACGAGCTTTCTTAAGACCTGGTTTCTTACGTTCAACCATACGTGCGTCACGAGTAAGAAGACCTGCGCGTTTCAATGAATCACGGAAATCTGGGTCTACTTGTAACAATGCACGCGCGATACCATGACGGATCGCTCCTGATTGTCCAGCATAACCACCACCAATAACGTTAACGAAAACGTCGTATGAACCAACAGTTGAAGTTACTGTGAATGGTTGGTTGATGATTAAACGAAGGTCAGCATGTGGGATGTATTCTTCAACATCTTTTTTATTAACAGTAATTTTTCCAGTACCTGGAACCAAACGAACGCGTGCAACAGCGTTTTTACGGCGTCCTGTACCTGCATATTGTGCTTGTGCCATTCTTTAATGCTCCTTTCTCTTAGATAAGTCCTGAGATATCAAGTACTTCAGGTTGTTGTGCAGCATGTGTGTGCTCAGCTCCTACAAATACTTTCAATTTCATCCCTTGCGCACGTCCAAGAGTGTTGTGCGGAAGCATACCTTTGACAGATTTCTCAATCAAGCGAACAGCATTTTTAGAACGCAATTCACCTGCAGAGATTTGTTTCAATCCACCTGGATACATTGAGTGAGTGTAGTATATTTTATCAGTTGCTTTTTTACCAGTTAATTTCACTTTTTCAGCGTTGATAACGATAACAAAGTCACCTGTATCAGTATGTGGTGTAAATGTTGGTTTGTTTTTACCGCGAAGCACGCTTGCGACTACTGCAGAAAGACGTCCAAGAGGCACATCAGTTGCGTCAACAACGTACCATTTACGGTCAACTTCACCTGGCTTAGCCATGTATGTTGTTTTGTTCATGATTTCTCCTATACAAATCGTTTATGTTTACAATGTGGATGTTCCGGTCCACGGGTTATTTCAAAAGCTTTCCGGGGCTTACGAAATGGGGTAAACAATACCGCTTATAATCATATCAAAAAAAGAGGGGTAAAGTCAAGTACTTTAGTCCTTCTTTTCCTTTTTATTTTTTAATTTCTCTCATTCTTCCCAAAACAAATCGTCAAGGCTTTTATCAAGCACCTTACAAATCTCAATACAAAGCTTAATCGTGGGATTATAGCCCCCTTTTTCGATAGCAACAATGGTTTGCCTTGACACACCAACCAGATCAGCCAAGGCTTGTTGCGACAAATCTTTAGCAACCCGTGCTGATTTAAGTGTTAAATTCTTCATGCGTTATTCTCTCTATCATTCAAATACAGGCGATACAAAATACTACTTCCTATAACTACTTGTGCAAAACCTAGGATCATTAAAGAAGCATTATTCTCACTCAAAAAGCGTAAGACATTCCCATTTACCTGCACCGACTCCCAAATCGTATAGATAAGAGTCATTATCCCAAAGAACAAGAGTAAACCACCAACAAGATACCCATTTTTACCAAAGCGTTTATCAACAAAAATGGAAGCATCATGTAGTGTCGCATAAACAACCTGAACGGTAATCCCAACTAATAGGGCTAGTAACATCAAATCCTTGGCAGCATGAGCAACTACTGTTAAGCGAATCACCCAAAGTGAAACCATAAGTGTTAAAACCATAGTCCAAAAGCCAAGTTGATAACTTCTCAGCAAGAGTTGTTCTTGTCGTTCATCCATTTTTGTCATATTTTTATCTTTTAACATTTTATTTTCCCTTTTCATCTTCTAATTGATTTCTATTAACTAAAATCTTCCTTCTAGTGCCTAACGATTATTTTTTTCTTTAATAATTTTAATTAAAGTTGTTAGACCAATACTAAAAAATAAGAGAAAGCTTAACAATATCGGAATTTCCCAAGAACTTCTTAAAAAAGAGTAAAGATTTAGAAATGACAGTAGCAAAGAAGAAACAGCAAAAGAAACTTGGTTTTTATCATTGATATAAAAATAAGCATCTTGCCAAATACTGTAATTGGAATAGACAATAACTCCTAGAGAAAATGGCAGATAGAGTAACTCTTCAGAGAATCTCAACTCAGTAAATGTTAAAAGAGTAATGATAGTTAATAAAATGGCCATTACAGTAAAAAAACTCAACTTATAGGCCTTGTATTGTTCAAGAATTTGACGTTCATCATAACGTTTAAAGGCTTTGGTATATCTCAAATAAGCCCAAAAGAAAAATAACAACACAATGATTATTAGCATTCCAGCCATACTTTCAACCTCCTAAACTTACTTTTATTATATGATATAACAGTCATTATGTCAAATATAATATACATTTTATTAATTAAACAAGTTAAAAAGACTAGGTAAAACCTAGCCTCTAACACTGATATCATTAGTTTTTTATTTCAGCAATTTAGCCTTAGCGTCTCACAGACTGTCCCATTCTAAAGTAGGTGTGCCGTCTACCACGTACGGCAATACTCAAAGCAAGGATATTTTCCGGGATTGGCATTCTGCCATAGCCCGCATCACCAATATGGTGAATGTCACTACCCACACGCTTGTTACTAAGAGCAAAGTCACGAATGGTTGCTTCATCAGCACTTTCTTGACTAGTCCCAATGGTACTCATGACAAGGCCACCCATCGCCTTAATACGGTCAACGATTGGCGCCAACTCATACTCTCTCACACCAGGAACAGTGCCAACGCTAGGCACTAAAACACCATCAGCGCCAGCTGTGATAAAGTCAGATAAAATAGCCTCATCTACAACAGCCTCTCCAACACCTGCACCGTGCATTTTACCAGCAAAAATTAAGCCGTTAAAGGACTCTTTAGCTATACTAATCGCTTCTTTAATCGCCTTTAAGGAGACTCCGGTAGAAGGATTGCCCGTTAATAAAAGAAAATCAACACCTAACGCTTGCGCTTTAATAAAGGTCTCTCTAGTGGCTAAACGCCCCTTGGAAAGATTGATTTTTTCATCAACCACAGTCACGCCCTCATCAACAGGCTCAAGATTAATCCCAATAGGACGACCTGTCAAGCGCTTGAGTTCGGCAATGGGATTTGGCGTGTCATAAAAACCATTGATATACTTGGTGAAGACATCAAATTCATTAAGCACGAGCAAATCAGCACCAAAACTCGCCATCATCTCGGCATTAGTCACCCCATCAATTAAGGGAGCAGCGGTCACAATCGTCTCCCCCAAAATGGTACGCCCCTCACTGCTTTTAATGGCAAGCTTAAATTCATCTTTTGTCATCTTTTCAAAATCACTCGCATAACACGAAATTAACCGTTTCATAACATTCCTTTCTCACACTTTCATCTATTCCTTTTTTATTAAATCCTTACCACCAAGCAACGTTTTTTTACAAGCGATGACGGTAAACCTCATACATGAGAATTGCTGCAGCCACACTGGCATTGAGGCTTTGTACGTGCCCACCCATGGGAATGGTTATCATCTCATCCACCTGTTTTTTCAGGTTGGCAGAAATGCCTTTACCTTCATTACCAATAATCAAGGCGATCTTCCCAGAAGTATTCCACTTGGTTGCTGGTGTGCCATCCATATCAGTGCCAAAAATCCAGAAACCAGCTTCTTTTAGTTTATCGACTGTCTGATTAAGATTGGTCACCCGCGCAATCGGCAGATGCTCAATCGCACCTGTAGAAGTTTTCGCAACAACAGGTGTCACACCAACCGCCCGATGTTTAGGGATGATCACACCACTAACTTGAGTCGCATCAGCTGTTCTTAAAATAGAACCAAAGTTATGAGGATCCGTTAAACCATCCAAGATAAGGATAAGTGGATTCTCCTCTTGACTAGCCTTCGCCAAAATAGCCTCTAATTCAGAGTAGGCATAAGCAGAGACTCTCAAAACAAAGCCTTGATGGACTGCTCCTTGCGTCATCTCAGACAAGGCCTTTTTAGAGGTCCAAGAAATAGACACTTTTTTTTCAGTTGCCAGAGCTTTTATCTTATCAACATTTTTGCCACGCAAATCATCCTGCAAATAAAGCTTATTGCCTGTATTTGCCTGTAAACTCTCAATTACGGCATGAACGCCATAAACTATATCATTATTTTCCATACCTTCATTATAACAAAAAAAGACAACTTTCCTTGTCTTTTTTATGATTCTTCGACAACTTTAAAACACCAGGCTATCAATTCTTCCAAGCGCTCGAATTGTTCGGTCATATGAAGATAGCCAATCACAGCTTCAAAGCCAGTTGACATCCGATAGGTAATGACATCTGTATTTTTTGCCTTGGTGTTACTGGTCGCATTACGACCTCGGCGATAGATGTCTTCTTCTTTTTCCGTCAACAACTTTTCTTCAATTAGTTTATTAATTAGCATGGCCTGTGCCTTGGCCGACACGTAGTGTGTCGCCATCCGGTGCAGCTGATTGGGCTTTGTTTGCCCGACCATGATGAGATGTCTACGAACATACATCGAGTAAACCGCATCCCCTTCAAAAGCTAGAGCAATCCCGTTAATCAAGTTAACATCAAGCACGCGTCCACCTCACACCATCTTTGGTATCTAATAATTTAATCCCTTTTTCTGCTAAATCATCTCTAATACGATCAGCTGTAACAAAATCTCGATTCTCTCTAGCTTGTTGACGTTCTCTAATCAACTTTTCAATTGCTTCATCAAGAATTTCTTCTTCATCATCAAAGAAAATACCAAAAACACCTAACAAGTCAGAAAAAACAGTTTTAACAGCTTGGTTGTAGTTGCCTGAATTAATCCATTTAGCCAATTCAAAAATAACGGTAATCCCATTAGCAGCGTTAAAATCATCATCCATAGCTATAGTAAACTGGGTGACAAATTCATTTAAACGATTCTCATCCACAGTTTCTTTAAAGGATTGTGAATAGGCATTTTTAAGGTATTTAAGGTTGACTTCTGCATCGTGAATCGCTTTTTCAGTAAAATTAATTGGTTTACGATAGTGCTGCGTTGCCAAAAAGAAACGAAGCACCTGACCATCAACCGTTTTTAGCATATCATGAACAGTGACAAAATTGCCTAAAGACTTTGACATTTTTTCATTGTCAACATTGACAAAACCATTGTGCATCCAGTAATTGGCAAAGGTTTTACCTGTTTTAGCTTCAGATTGCGCGATTTCATTGGTGTGGTGGGGAAACTCAAGGTCTGCGCCTCCAGCATGGATATCAATCGTATCACCTAGCAATTGCGTTGCCATAACAGAACACTCAATATGCCAGCCAGGACGACCCACTCCCCAAGGGCTCTCCCAAGAAATCTCTCCCTCTTTGGCTGATTTCCAAAGAGCAAAATCCAGAGGATTTTCTTTGATAGCCATCTCATCATCAACACGACCACTAGCTCCAACCTCTAAGTCAGCTAAGCTTTTATTTGCCAACTTGCCATAATTTTCTGATTTAGCCACTCTAAAGTAGACATCACCAGAAGCCTCATAGGCATAATCTTTCTCCAATAAAACAGTAATAAAATTAATAATATTTGGAATAAAATCCATCACACGCGGATGTTCCGTCGCCGGTTTCACAAAAAGTTTACTGGTATCTTCTTTAAAAGCAGCAATAAAAGTATCTGCTACTTCTTTAGGAGTCATCTCTAATGTAAGGCTTGCCTTGATGATTTTGTCATCGATATCGGTAAAGTTTGAAATATAATTTACCTGATAACCACGGTATTCAAAGTATCGGCGAATAGTATCAAAAGCAACAGTGCTTCTAGCATTACCTATATGAATGTAATTATAAACTGTTGGCCCACAGACATACATTTTCACCATATTTTCTTCTATTGGTTGAAAATCTTGAAGACTTCTTGTCATCGTGTCATAAATTTTAATCATACAGTCCCCTTACTTTTTGTTGGTTTTGCTGGAATACCAACAACGGTAATGCCTGCTGGAACATCTTTTAAAACAACAGCCGAAGCACCGACTTTAGCATATTCACCAATTTCGATAGGTCCAATCAGCTGTGAGTGAGCAGATATTAAAGCACCACGTCTCACCGTTGGATGTCTTTTACCACATTCCTTACCAGTGCCACCAAGTGTCACACCGTGATAGAGAAGAACTTCTGTTTCAACAATTGCAGTCTCTCCAATAACCAAACCATTGCCATGATCAATAAATACCCCTGAAGCAATTCGAGCACCAGGATGAATCTCAATTTGTGTTAAAAAACGCCAAAATTGACTATGCATTTTTGCTAATAATTTAAAATCATAACGCCATAAAAAATGTGATAATCGGTGAGCAGCAAGTGCCTTTACCCCAGGATAAGTCAGTAAAATTTCCAAGGTGCTTTTTGCTGCAGGATCATTTTTTTTAACAATAGCAATGGTCTCTTTCCACCAACCCATAATTCTCCTTTACTAGTCTCTTACGTAAATTTTTCCCAAGAAAGTAACTCCATTTCTTCATCAAAAGGATTAATAACAATTCCTTGTGATGACTCTATTTCATTTTCTTTTGATTGTAATTGCTCTAATTCGGTCAATCTCAAAGCTAACACAGTGCCCTTAGCCTCTCTAAAACGTAAACCAAATTTTTCATGATTATACCAGCGAGCAAAACTTTCTAAGTTTGAAAAAACTGGAATATAAATGTCACCATCAGGATTTGTCATAGTCGGAAATAGCTTTTTCTCATTTTCTTTGTTAGTCATAGAAAATGATGGTATCAGATAGTATTTTTCCAATTTCTCTGCTTTTTGATTATCTTCACTCATTAATCGATTCAAAATAGTAGTAAAATAGTTAATAAATGCTACTAATTCTTGACTTTTAAAAGTAGTTGTATTGCCAAAATCACCAGTTTTTTTCAAATTAAAAACGAGACCATAAAGTTTATTAACTAATGCTTCTTCTAATATTTCCAAACCGGAACGATGAACCCATTTTTTTGTTTGAGCACTTTCTTGAATAGCTTTAAAAGCCTCCAAATCTTTCTCATCAGTAAATACTGGTGTCACTTTTTTGCCATCTACCTCAATAGCATAAGGTGTATCACTAGCCCAAACCGGATACTGATGAAAGACATTTACAAGAGCAATACTATCTAAAAAATTCTCTGGTGTATTGATAAAGGCACGCAAACGTTTATCAATTTCAGCCATGATGTTATTGTTTGTTTTGTTTGTCATGTTTTTCTTCTTTATCTTCTTTTTTCTCAGGGCGTGGTGGTCGTGGCAAAAGTGCTTTCATAGACGCATCAACTCGCCCCTTATCATCAACTTTAATCACTTTAACCGAAACCATATCGCCAATAGCAACCAAGTCTTCTACTTTGTTGGTTCTTGTCCAAGCCATTTCTGAAATATGAACAAGAGCATCTGTTTTATCAAAGAGATTGACAAAGGCACCAAATTTTTCAATACGAACAACCTTAGCTTCATAGACATCACCAACTTTAGCTTCACGCACCAAGTTAGTAATAATTTCTTTTGTACGATTAATTGCTTCTTGATCACTCGAATAAATAGAAATCATGCCCTCTTCATCAATATCAATCTTAACTCCTGTTTCAGCGATAATTTTATCGATAGTTTCACCGCCCTTACCGATGACAATTTTAATTTTATCAACATCAATTTGAATAGTATCAATTTTTGGTGCGGTAGGTGCCAATTCTGGACGAGCTTTTGGAATAGTATTTTGAATAACATCAAGAATTTCAAAGCGTGCTTTTTTTGCTTGTGTTAACGCTTCTTCTAAGATTTGAGGAGTGATTCCTGCAATCTTAATATCCATTTGAAGAGCGGTAATACCCTCTCTTGTACCAGCCACTTTAAAGTCCATATCGCCAAAGTGGTCTTCTAGTCCTTGAATATCAGTTAAAATAGTGTAATTATTCCCATCTGAAATCAAGCCCATCGCAATTCCTGCAACTGGCGCTTTAATCGGTACACCACCAGCCATAAGAGCAAGAGTCCCTGCACAAATTGAAGCTTGAGAACTAGAACCATTTGATTCTAAGACTTCTGCTACCAAACGAATGGCATAAGGGAACTCCTCATAACTTGGTAACACTTGCTCAAGAGCACGTTCTCCTAGTGCTCCATGACCGATCTCACGACGGCCAGGTGCTCCATAACGGCCTGTTTCACCAACAGAATATTGTGGAAAATTATAGTGATGCATGAAGCGTTTTTTATAAACCTCGTCAAGACCATCAACCAATTGTGTTTCACCAAGCGGTGCTAAGGTTAAGACTGATAAGGCTTGTGTTTGACCACGCGTGAATAAACCAGAACCATGCACTTGTGGTAAAAAATCAATTTCAGCATCTAGTTGACGAATCTCATCAACACGACGGCCATCAGGACGAATTTTATCTTCTGTGATGAGACGTCGTACTTCTGCATGTTCCATCTGTTCCAAAATCTCTGCCACATCACGCATAATAGTCGCAAAGTCTTCATCGTCAGCGAATTTCTCCTCGTAGACTGCCTTAACTTCTTCTTTGACAGCTTCTGTTGCTGCTTCACGCGCTAGTTTTTCTTCAACTTGAACAGCTTTTTGCAATTGTGCATTGTACTGAGCAATAATTTCTACTTGTAAGGCTTTATCGACTTGGAGAAGTTCAACAGTTGCTTTTTCCTTACCAACTTGGGCAACAATTTCTTCTTGAAAGGCAATCAATTCTTTAATAGCTTCATGACCAAGTAAGAGAGCTTCCAACATGATATCTTCAGTTAATTCTTTAGCACCAGACTCAACCATGTTAATGGCATATTTAGTTCCTGCAACAATAAGGTCTAAAGCAGAAGCTTCTTGTTCTTCTTGTGTTGGATTAATAATGTATTTACCATCTACATAAGCCACTTGAACACCTGCAATCGGACCATCAAATGGAATATCAGAAACGGATAATGAAAGTGATGACCCAAACATAGCAGCCATCGGTGCAGATGCGTTGGCATCGTATGAAAGTACTGTGTTAATCACTTGCACTTCATTTCTAAAACCTTCAGCAAACATTGGACGTATCGGACGGTCAATCAAACGAGATGTTAAGGTTGCATTAGTACTTGGACGGCCTTCTCGTTTATTGAAACCACCTGGATATTTTCCAGCAGCATACATTTTTTCTTCATAATTGACTTGAAGTGGAAAAAAATCACCAGTTGCCATTTTTTTAGACATGGTTGCTGCAGTTAAGACAGTTGTTTCACCATAACGAACAACAACAGCACCATTGGCTTGTTTTGCTACCTGACCAATTTCAACTACTAAAGGTCGTCCGGCAAAGGTTGTTTTAAAGACTTGTTTTGACATAAAAACTCCTTGAATCTATTTATTATTTGATACATCGTTTGCTACAAAAATCAACCTATTTCCCTAGAAATAACCTCATCTTTGTATCAATCATGTATCTCTTTTATTTTACCACAAATGAGATAAAATAAGAAACGTCTTAATCACTGTTTTTCAGATGTTTTCATTTTCTAAAAAAGAAAAAAGCTCCCAAAGGGAACTTTTCTTTTGACAGTCTTGATTAACGACGAAGACCTAATGAACCGATTAATTCACGGTAACGGTTAACGTCAGTACGACGTAAGTATGCTAATAAGTTACGACGATGACCGATTTTTTTCATCAATCCACGGTAAGTAGCGTTGTCTTTTTTATGTTTTTTAATGTGTTCATTTAAGTGGTTAATTTCCCATGTTAAAACTGCCACTTGAACTTCAACACTACCAGTATCACCTTCGTGACGAGCGTATTGTGCGATAATTTCATTTTTTTTCTCTTTTGAAATTGCCATTATTTTTCTCCTTTTGATGCTTTATCCGAGTCATAGGTTTTGGCAGACCTAAAACCAAGAAAAAGTTGGTATGTCCTATAGACATCATTCATTGTATCAAAAGAGTCTCCCTTTTGTCAAATAGTCCACTTTATTTCTTGTTTTTTTTATGATATAGTTAAACATGAAATTAGATTTAGAAATCGAGGAAGACTCATGTCTGTTCAAGAAAAATTAATTCGTGCTGGTCATCTGATTGATATGGATGATATTATCAGAGAAGGAAACCCAACACTTCGTGCTAAAGCAAAAGAAGTCAATCTACCACTTTCTGATGAAGATATCAAGCTTGGTGAAAAAATGATGCAATTTTTAAAACACTCACAAGATCCTGTGATGGCTGAAAAAATGAAACTGCGTGCTGGTGTTGGGTTAGCTGCACCACAAATTGATATTTCAAAACGCATTATTGCCGTTTTAGTGCCAAATCCTGAAGACCCAGAAGGAAATCCACCAAAAGAAGCCTATGCTTTAGAAGAAGTCATGTATAATCCTAAAATTTTATCACATTCTGTTCAAGATGCTGCTTTAGCTGAAGGAGAGGGATGCTTATCTGTTGATCGCACCGTTGAAGGCTACGTGGTTCGTCATTCTCGCATCACTATTGAATACTATGATAAAAACAATGAAAAACACAAACTAAAATTAAAAGGTTATAATGCCATTGTTGTCCAACATGAAATTGACCATATCAATGGGGTGCTTTTTTATGATCGTATCAATCCTAAAAATCCTTTTGAAAGAAAAGAAGGACTTCTCCTATTAGATTAGTCGCTAAAACAACAAAACCCTCTGACCTTGTTAGCAACAAACTAACAAGGTCAGAGGGTTTTTCTTATTAAGCAATCGTTTTTTGAATGTCTTGCATCTGAGCATAACGACCATTTTGAGCCATTAATTCTTGATGGGTCCCTTGCTCAACAATTTCACCATTATCTAAGACCAATATCTGATCAGCATCTTGGATGGTTGAGAGTCGATGAGCAATAATGAAGGTTGTTCGACCTTCTTTCACAACTGCCATTGCTTTTTGGATAATCTCTTCTGTCTCTGTATCAATATGAGATGTTGCCTCATCTAAGATAAGAATCTTTGGATCAACAAGCAGAGTTCTTGCAAAAGCAATCAACTGTCTCTCACCACTAGAGAAGGCTGCCCCTTTTTCGACCACTTTTTCATGAATACCATTTTTTAATCGAGTAATCATATCATTAGCACCAACACGCTTTAGAGCTATCATAATCTCTTCATCAGAAAAAACAGGATTATTCATAGCCACGTTACTTGCAATTGTTCCTGAAAAAATATATGGCTCTTGAAGAACAATCCCCATATGACCACGAAGACTCTCTCTTGAGAAATGCCTAATATTTTGACCATCAATCATAATATGACCTTCTTGTGGATCATAAAAACGATATAAAAGATTCATAATAGAAGATTTTCCTGAACCTGTATGACCTACTAGAGCAACAGTCTGACCTGCTTTAGCATGGATAGTAATATTTTTTAAAACTTTTTTATCAGCTTCATATGAAAAAGAAATATTTTCAAAATCAACTTGACCAAACGGCACCTGAATGATGGCTTCATCATCTTCTTCTAAAGCTTCTTCCAACAATTCTAAAACACGTTTTCCAGTAACAAGAGATTGCTTCACATTAGGCAAGCTACGTACTAAATTACCCATCAAATCAAACAACATACTGATATAGTTGATGTAAATAAATAGTTTTCCTGGTGTCATTGAACCTTCACCACCTAAAAGTTGGTAGCCAACAATGGTTATCATTCCAGCCAATACTAAATTTTTTAAAAATTCTGTTAATGTCCACGATAAAAAACTACTAATCCAAATATTAGTATTCTCTGATTGGCGCATTTTATTTGCCATCTCATCAAATTGCGTCATTATTTTATTTTCTTGATGGTAGAGTTGAATAATAAAAAAGCCATTCATTGTTTCATTAACTTGAGTATTGATATCACTTCTAGCATTGAAAAAGTTGGCTGTGGGTTTCTCTGATAATTGGTGATATAGTTTTTGCCAAAAATAAAATAAAGGAACTAATAATATAAGAAATAAACCCAACTTCCAATCAAGAGAAAAAACAATTGCATAGATACTAATGACTCTTAGACTAACAATAAGAATATTAGATAAAAAATTTGAATAAAATTGTCTGCGTAAATTTTCTGTATCATTGATAATGCGAGTAGCAATCTTACCCGCTGGTTTATCATCAAAATAAGCAATTGGTAGGTGTTGCAAGACTTGATAGGCTTTTTCTCTTATATGAGCCACCGTTTTATTCGCACAGTGCATCAATAATCGAGAAGAAGCATAGAGTCCTATACTTGATGCAAAAACAGTACTAATAAACAAGACCAAGCGAGTGATAAAAAGAGAACCCTCCATCGGTTTGCCTCTCGAAAGAGAGCGTAAAGAACCATCAATGATTTGTTGAATAATTAAAGGAGATAACTGCTGCAAAACAGTTGCTACTAATAATAAACCAAATCCTAGAAAAAAGAGGTTTCGAACTTTTTTTAATTCTTTTAATAATGCTATAAAAACAGGCATGCTAGTCCTCCTCTTTTGTTTGCTGACGTTGGTATTGTTCATAATACCAGCCACCTCGTGCCACTAAATCTATTGGCTTACCTGCTTCAATTATCCTACCTTCATCTAAAACAATAACCCAATCAGCATGATTAACAGCTGACAAACGATGACTAACAATAATGGTTGTTTTACCGTTTCGCTCTGTTTGAATATTGCGGATAATTTCTTGCTCAGTTTTTGCATCAACTGCCGATAAAGAATCATCTAAAATTAAAATTTCTGGATTTTTTAAAAAAGCTCTTGCTATTGAAATCCTTTGTTTTTGCCCACCAGAAATTGATACCCCTTTTTCACCAATCTCTGTTGAGAGTCCATATGACATTCTCTTTAAATCTTCTGTAAAAGCAGCTGTCTTTACAGCACTTGAAATCTCAGCTAGGGTCGCATTAGTTTTTCCTATAGCAATATTTTCCTCAACTGATTTTGAAAACAAAATATGTTCTTGTGGTACATAACCGATTGCTGCTTCAATCGATTTTTTTTGGTAACTAAAAACAGATTGGTGATTAATTTCAAATATTCCCTTGCCAAGTGGGTATTGTCTGAGAAATTGTCGTACAAGAGTAGTCTTACCTGAGCCTGTTTTGCCAACAATTCCAATAGTATCACCCCGTCTAATGACTAAATTAATATCCGATAAACTAACTTGGGAGCTACCTGGATAAGTAAAAGAATAATTAGAAAATTGAATTTCTTCAGGAATCTGTAAAATTATTGTTCCATCTTCTTCCAAATCATCGCCAGTTTCTAACAACTCATGGATTTTTTCAAAAGATGTTTTTCCCACTTGGTAAACTAAAATAAAATCAGACAGCGACCAAAAAGGTTCAATCAGAGACATCGTATAGAGTTGAAGAGCAATGACTTGTCCCAAAGACAACTGATTGTTTTGGATGGCAGTCGCTCCCATAAAGAGAATAATAGTTGTGGAAACAGCAACAAAGAAAAAGAAGGTTGGCCCATACAAGGACTGATAACGCATGATGTCATCTCCTTTTTTTGCTAAATCGTTCACTTTTTGTTGAAATTTTTTAAGTTGCAATTCTTTTTTTCCATAAGCTCTTGTCACACGAATCCCTTCAACAACTTCCAAGACCTCATCATTTAATCCAGCAATAGCTTCACGATTGGCTTCAACTACAGTATCTTGCTTTTTCCCTAAAAGATAAACAACTATTCCTAAACACATAATAGGTAAGATAGCCATAATACTAATTTGCCATGATATCAAAAACATAACCGGAATAACAAATAATAGCATTCCACCTGAAAAAAAGACAATCATCAATCCATAGCCAACCATTTCCTTCAGCCCTTCTGAATCCGTAGTAAAACGCGTCATTACATCTCCAGACTTAAATTTTTCGTAAAATGGCGTTCGCATCATTAATAATTTTTGAAAAGCTTTTTTCTGAATTCCAAAACGAAAGTCAACCGAGGATCGAAACAAGTAAAAGTGCCAAATATAAGATGAGATGTATGAGATCACTGCTACTAATAACAGCAGTAAAATGGTCCTTGTTAACTCAGTAGTCGTCAACTGTTGATGTGACATCTTATCAATAACTTGTTGAATCAGCTTTGTTGGAATAACTAAGGTTACATCATAAATAATCAGCGTTGCTATAATTAATAAATAAAGCCACTTTTTTTGTTTTATATAGCGAAAGACCAATTGAAACACATTAATCTCCTTCTAAGATTTTCTCTTTGTTAAATTGTAATTTCTCATGAATACCAAAAAACCCCGATAGATAGCACTCCTATCGAGGTCCTTGTTTATTAGCTCGTCAAAAAGAGACTAACTTTTCAAGCCAGAAAGAAGTACTAAATTATTAATCATTAAATCATACAACCATTTATTCATGATTTTAAACTCCTTTCTTAAATCTGTTATTAATCGTAACATAAATAGACAAAGATGTAAACCATTTTATTTTTTTAAGCAAAATATGCCACCTCTAAAACAGCTTCAGATTTTATTTGTCAACTTTTAATAGAGAAATATCAACCTTAATATCTTTACGTAATAACTTTTTAACACTACAGTAGTCATCAATATAAGCTATGATAGCTCCAGATTCTTCTTGAGTATAAGGGTGATGGATAGCCACTGTTAAGTTGAAATGATCATCTTCATACGAGGAAGATACTTCAATTGGTACCTCATTTAATTGATGGTGTTTTTTAAAATACCCTTGCACACACATGGTAATACATGACCCCAAGGCAATATTAACAAGACTCATTGGCGTTTCTCCATGTTGTTTCACACCAAATAGCTCTACAGAGTCCCCATAACCCTCAGATTTGACATGAAAAAGTCGATCACCGATTATTTTTGTTTGATACATATTAAACTCCTTTGATAAATAATTTATAAACAAAACAGGAGAAGACATCATCTGCTCCTGTTAAAAACTTACTAAGCCACGATAGCTTTTGCCACTTCTTCTACTGTCATACGTGAGAAATAAGCAGTTGTATCGATGGTTTTTAATTTTTCAAGAACTGCAGGGTATTCATATGGAACACCGACCAGCAATTCTTCAATATCACTAACATCTTTAATGCCAAAGAAGTCGCCATAGATTTTGATCGAAGTAATGATTGATTTGTCAACATTGGCATAAGTGGTGATTTTCCCAGCTGGATAGCGCACATTACGAGAAATCGTATATTCTGGTGCTTTGCCATAAGTCCAATCCCATGTGCCAAAAGTTTCTTCTGCCGACTTTTTAATATGAGATAATTCTTCATCTGATAAAACATATTCAGTCATATCTGGATGTGTTTTTTTCATTTGCTCTAAAAGGGCATCCTTAAATTCAGTAACCGTGATTTTTTTAGGTAATTCACTTAAAATGTTAGTCACACGTGCTCGAACTGACTTAATCCCTTTTGATTCAATTTTATCCTTGCTTACTTTGAGCGCACTTGCTAAAACTGATAAATCAACATCAAAAAGTAAAGCACCATGGTGCATCATACGTCCCTTATAGTATGCTTGAGCGTTACCACCAAATTTTTTACCATTAATTTCTAAGTCATTACGACCAGTAAACTCAGCTTTTACACCCATATCTGCTAATGTTTCAATAACTGGGGCTGAAAATCTTTTGAAATCAAAAGCTCCTTCTTCTCCTGATTTTGAAGAAATAATAGTATAGTTGAGATTATTTAAATCATGATAAACAGCACCGCCACCTGAAAGACGACGGACCACTTTGATACCATGTTCATCAGTATATTCTTTGTTAATTTCTTCAATTGCATTTTGATGTCTACCGATAATAATGGCAGGCTCATTTATCCAGAGAATAAAAATTTCATCCTCATCCATTAGTTCTCTAAATGCATAAGCTTCTAAAGCAATATTAAAAGCTGGGTCGTTGCTGTTGTTAACAATATATTTCATTCGTAACTCCTTATCTAATGATAATGTTGGAACTAAGAAAAGACAAATCTTAGGTAATCTAAGATTTATCTTTTACTGTGCTTATTTACGTCTTGGTGGGTTATGAATAGCCTCTCCTAATACATCCATGAAAGCTTCATACATTACTTCTGAGAAAGTAGGATGTCCATGGATAGAAAGTGCTACTTCATCAACCGTCAATTCAGATTCCATAATGGTTGATGCTTCATTAATCATTTCAGCTGCAGATGGTCCTACAATATGAACACCCAAGATTTCATGATATTTAGCATCAGCTATTACCTTAACAAAACCATGGTCTTCGTTTGAAGCAATCGCACGTCCATTTCCAGTAAAACTATTTCTACCAATTAAAACATCGCCATATTGTTCACGTGCTTGTTCTTCTGTTAAGCCACAGATAGCAACTTCTGGGTGAGTATAAACAGCTGCTGGAGTATAAGTAAGATTAGCTTTTCGAATATTGCCACGCATAGCATTTTCAGCAGCTACCTCACCCATACGGTAAGCGGCATGTGCCAGCATTTTTTGACCATTTACATCACCTGGTGCATAAATACCAGGAATAGAGGTTTCTTGGTATTCATTAACCTTGATACGACCTCTTTCCAACTCAAGATTAAGATCTTCAAGACCATTTAATTGTGGTACACGTCCAATTGAAAGAAGAGCTTTATCAACAACAACTTCTTGACCACTCACCTTAAGTGTCAATTGATTATTAGTTTCAACAATTTCTTCTAATGATACAGAAGTCATGAACTTCATACCTTTCTTAGAAAGGATTTTTTGCAATTCAAGAGAAATTTCACGATCCATAGCAGGAATGATACGATCAGCCATTTCAACAACTGTTACTTCTGTTCCATATGATGCAAAGACTAATCCAAGCTCAACACCAACAACACCTCCACCAATTACAGCTAATGATTTTGGAATTTCACGAAGATCAAGAATATCATCAGATGTTAACACATGTTTAGAATCAATTCCTGGAATATTGATACGAGAAACCTTTGAACCAGTTGCTAAGATGATGTTGTGACCTTTGATTGTTTGGCTACCAATCACAACAGTCTTGTCTGGATTAACTTTACCAAGACCATTAAACATGGTCACTTTATTAGCTTTCAACAAGCCAGAAACACCACTTGTTAATTTCTTAACGACTGAGTTTTTAAAATCAACGGTTTTATCCATATCAATAGTGTAGTTTGTTGAAGCTAGGTTAATTCCTCGACCGGCTGCAATTTTCAAACCTTCTAAAATTTCTGCATTTTTAAGATAAGTTTTTGTTGGAATACATCCTTTGTTTAAGCATGTTCCACCAAATTCTGATTTTTCAACAATTGCAATTTTACCACCAAGTTGAGCTGCACGAATAGCAGCGTAATATCCAGCTGGCCCACCACCCACAACAATAACATCATACTCATCTTCAGCTAATGTAGCTTTTGGTGTTTTTGCCACTTCTTGAGCAGAAGACTTAGGCACCTCTAAACCGGCAGCTTCAAGTTCTTTTGTTGTTTCTTTGGTGGTTGCTGCTTCAGTATCAACACTTTCACCAGGTTGACCTAAATAAGCAATAACTTCTGTCACTGGGACGGTGGCACCATCACCGTGAACTATCTTGATTAAAACACCAGAATCTTCAGCTTCAAGCTCCATATTTGTTTTATCAGACATGATTTCTAAAAGGATATCTCCTTCTTTGACTTCATCTCCTTCTTGTTTTTTCCACTCAATGATTTCACCTTCTTGCATATCAACACCGAGTTTGGGCATGATAACTTCAATTGCCATTATTATCTCCTTTTTATTTCAATAATCAAATGTGATTTCTTATTATCTATTTTTATGAAAACCTGATGTTATCAAATCAATAACTCAAATGGGTTTTCAATGAGGTTTTTAAGATCAACCATAAATTTAGCACCATTCATACCATCAACAAGACGGTGGTCAATCGTTAAACTCAACGCCATGATTGGACGAACAACAACTTCACCATCAACAACTACAGGGGTTGGGATAGTTGCTGAAATTCCTAAAATAGCTGAGTTTGGTTGATTGATAATTGGATTGAATGATTTAGTTCCAAACATTCCAAGGTTCGTAATTGAAAATGTAGAGCCTGACATTTCTGTCGCTTTCAATTTACCAGACTGTGCTTTTTTAATCACATCTTTTGAAGCGATAACAAAATCAGAAATTGTCATCTTATCTGCATCTTTAACAACTGGCACAATAAGACCATCATCTAATCCTACCGCAATTCCTAGGTTAACAAAACGATGAAGTTCAATCTCAGTAGCATCATTGATAAGAGAAGCATTAAGATAACTATGTTCTGGTTTCATCAATGTTTTAACAACAGCAATACCAAGCAGGTCAGTAAAGGTTACTTTGTTTCCTGTCTTAGCCATGATTGGATCGATTAGCTTCTTACGAAGTGCCATCATTTCTGACATATCAACATCATAGTTAAGTGTAAAGGTTGGTGCAGTAAGATAAGAATGTGTCATCCCTTTAGAAATAGCCTTACGCATTGCACTCATCTTAATAATTTCAACGCCTTCAGGTAATTCTTTCACTGATTTTTCAACCGGTTTAGTTACCTGTGCTACTTCAGTTGTTGCTTTAGAAGCATTAAGAACAGCCATGATGTCTTCTTTCATAATCTTACCATTGTAACCAGTTCCTGTAATGGTAGATAAGTCAAGACCTTTATCTTCAGCAATTTTCTTAGCAAGAGGTGTTGCCTTAGGTTGAATACCTTTGAAATTCTCAACATCATCCTTGTGCACGCGACCAAGCGGTCCTGTACCAGGAACTTGTCCTAAATCAATACCTAACTCTTTAGCTACTTTGCGAGCTGCTGGGGTTGCTCTCACTTTCCCGTTATTTCCTTGAGGGATTGAAGCAACAACTTGAGATACTGATTGAACAGGCGTTTCTAGTACTTTTGCAACCTCTTGAGGAGTTTCTTTCGATTCAGTTGAAGAAGCAGAAAGATTATCAAGAGATTCTCCTTTTGCACCAAGATAACCGATAACTTCAGTAACTGGAACAGTATCACCATTCCCACGGACAATTTTTAATAAGATACCAGAATCTTCTGCCTCAAGTTCCATATTTGTTTTATCAGACATGATTTCAAGGAGTATGTCTCCTTCATTAACCATGTCTCCTTCTTGTTTTTTCCATTCGAGGATTTCGCCTTCTTGCATATCAACCCCGAGTTTGGGCATTATAATTTCGACAGCCATAAAATTCCTTTCAAATAAAATATAAACGTAGAAAAGAGATGGTATTGCCATCGTCTTTTCTCTCTATTCTTATATCATTATTATTTACCAAGCAACTAATAATCAATTAGCAAATAACAATAAGTTTATGAGAGTGTGATTAAATTTTCTATAATAACGAATATGAAAATCTTAAATTACAATCCCTTATTAACCATTTTATAAATAGCTGTTTTAATTTTTTCAACATCTGGAAGTATTGCTTGTTCAAGGACACGCGCATAAGGAACAGGAACATCTTCACTTGCCAAACGTACAATCGGATGATCAAGATAATCAAAAGCTTCACTTTCTGTGATTACGGTAGCAATTTCTCCAATAAAGCCACCAGTTTTATAGGCATCATTAACAAGCATTAATTTACCAGTCTTTTTAACAGAATCAATAATCAATTCTTTATCAAGTGGAATAAGTGTTCTTGGGTCAACAACTTCAACATTAATCCCATCTTTTGCAACTTCATCAGCAGCTTTTAGAACTCTCTCTAACATACGACCATAAGAAACAATGGTTAAATCTTTACCCTCACGTTTAATTTCTCCTTTACCAAGTGGAATATAAAAATCAGGATCCAGACTAACTTCTTCTTTTTTACCATAAAGTGCTTTAGGTTCCATGAAAAGAACAATATTATTATCTTTAATAGCAGATTTTAATAAGCCTTTAGCATCATTAGCATTCCCAGGTGCAACAACTTTAATTCCTGGAATATGAGTTAACCAAGCCTCAAGAGATTGTGAGTGTTGTGCAGCAGAACCAATACCAGAACCTGAAGCAACTCTAAATGTTACGGGTGTTTTAAGCCCACCACCAAACATATAATTGTTTTTAGCACCATTATTAACAATAGCATCCATAGCGATTGTCAAGAAATCCATAAAGGTTAAGTCAACGATTGGACGTAGACCCGTGATTGCTGCACCAACTGCTGAACCTGCAATTGCTGCTTCAGAAATTGGAGTATCTCTCACTCTTTTTTCACCAAATTCTTCATACATTCCTACAGAAGTTCCAAAGTCTCCCCCATAGATCCCAACATCTTCACCCATTAAGAAAATAGTATCATCTTTACGCATTTCCTCAGTCATTGCAAGGTTAATTGCTTCACGTAAAGCCATTACTTTAGTTTCAGTCATTATTATTTTCTCCTCTTTCCTTTCCTTAGTCTACCCAAACATCTTCAAAAGCTACAGAAAGTTCTGGATCTGGGCTATTTTGTGCAAACTCATAAGCTGCATCAACTTCTTTAACCACATCAGCATCAATACTATCAAGTTTCTTAGCTGTAGCAATTTTCTTTTTGATTAGGAAGTCACGGTATTTTAGAAGAGGATCTTTTTTCTTCCACTCATTTACCTCTTCTTTTGAACGGTATACTCCAGCATCTGCTGTTGAGTGTCCGAACCAACGGTAGGAAACAACCTCTACAATCGCTGGACCATTACCTCCACGAACGTGTTTAACAGCCTCAGCCATCGTTTCATAAACTGCTATAACATCATTTCCATCTTCTACATAGTATCCTGGGATACCATAAGCTTCTGCACGAGTATACAAATGAGGCGTATTAGTTGCTTTTTTGATATCCATTGAAATACCATAGCCGTTATTGATAATAAAGAAAATAACTGGCAATTTCCATGTTGCTGCCATATTTACTGATTCGTGAAATGAACCTTCGTTTGTTGCACCATCACCTGAAAAAGCGACAACAATATTATTTGTTCCTTTGTATTGCTGTGTCAATGCCGCACCAACTGCTAAAGCATAACCACCACCAACAATACCATTGGTACCATAGTTTCCTTTTTCAAAGTCAGCCAAGTGCATAGAACCTCCACGGCCCTTAGACACACCAGTTACTTTACCAGCTAACTCAGCCATCATCCCATTCAAATCCATATCCTTAGCAATGGATTGTCCATGACCACGGTGATTTGAGAAAATAATATCTTCATAAGATAGGTGAGCAACACTACCAACACTAGCTGCTTCTTCACCAACAGAAAAGTGAGTCATCCCTTGTACAAATCCACGACGCACTAATTTATTTATACGCATATCAAATTCTCTGATGCGTTGCATTTTCAAATACATTTCCAAATATTTTTCTTTAGAAAGTTTAACCATAATTTCCTCCACTATAACATTTTACAATCTCCATCATATAATAAAACTTCACAAAGTGCAAGTTTTTTAACCGCTTTCTTATACATATCTGAGGGAGTTTTTCGTAAAATTAATTATATTTTTCACAAAGTTTTCTTGTGCTCATATATTCTATTAGTCATTTTAAAATCCCTCTCCAATAAGGCTAGGGATTCTAATATATAACTAAAATAAATCATCAAATAAGCTGAGTTGGTTATCTTCTGGTAGTGAACCTAAAATCCCCATTTCATTTAATTTTTCGACTAATGTTGTTGACAGGCCACCTCGTTTACGTAGCTCTGTTTTTGAAAGAAACTCTCCTTTTGTTCTGGCTTTAACCACTTGTTTAGCAACATTTTCTCCCAATCCATCCATAGCAATAAATGGTGGAATAAGAGTATCTCCTTCAATTAAAAATTCATGTGAATCACTCTTATAAAGATCCAATTGGCCAAATTTAAAACCTCTCTCCAACATTTCATTAACAATTTCTAAGGTTGTGTATAAGTCTTCTTCAACCTTACTAGCTTCGTTATTTTTACGTTTTTGAGCAATTTCAGCCATTTTAACTTTTACAGCTTCAAGACCACCACTCATTGTTTTTAAATCAAAAGCCTTAGCACGAATAGAAAAATAAGCACTGTAGTAATAAAGAGGGTAGTGAACTTTAAAATAGGCCACACGTAAAGCCATCAAAACATAAGCTGCTGCATGGGCTTTAGGGAACATGTATTTGATTTTACCACAAGACTCAATATACCAATCAGGGACTTTATTTTCTCTCATGGCTTTAATATAAGCTTCTCTTTCTTCTTCTGAAATCTTTAGCCATAAGCCTTTACGTACACGCTCCATAATATTAAAGGCCATCTTAGGTTCTAAACCAGCATGCATCAAATAAACCATGATATCATCACGACAACCAATAACCGTTGATAAATCAGCAATGCCTCTCTTGATTAAATCTTGTGCATTTCCCAACCAAACATCAGTCCCGTGTGATAGCCCTGATAATTGCAATAACTCAGCAAAAGTTGTAGGATGTGTTTCATCCACCATACCCCGAACGAAATTCGTACCAAATTCTGGAATTCCTAGCATACCAGTTGAAGTCCCAATTTGCTCAGGTGTCACACCAAGAACTTCTGTTCCAGAAAATAATTTCATCACATCAGGATCATCAGCAGGAATCTCTTTAGGATCAATGCCAGATAAATCTTGAAGTTTACGAATCATTGTCGGATCATCGTGGCCGAGAATATCAAGTTTTAAAACATTCTCATCAATATCGTGGAAATTAAAGTGAGTCGTCTTCCAACCAGCTGTTAAATCATCAGCAGGATATTGAACAGGTGTGAAATCATAGACATCCATATAACTTGGAATGACAACAATACCGCCAGGGTGTTGACCAGTTGTTCTTTTTACGCCCGTTGTCCCCATAGCCAAACGATCAATCTCAGCATCACTATAAAACTTACCATAATCACTTTCATAGCCCTTAACAAAACCATAGGCTGTTCGGTCAGCAACGGTACCTACTGTTCCTGCTCTAAAGGCATAATCCTCGCCAAAAATGTCACGAACATCTAAGTGAGCGTTGGCTTGATCATCACCAGAAAAATTTAAATCAATATCTGGTACTTTATCCCCATCAAAACCAAGAAAAGTTTCAAAAGGAATGTCTTGACCATCCTTACGATACTTGATACCACACCGAGGACAATTCTTTTCGGGTAAATCATAACCCGAACCAACAGAACCATCTGTAATAAATTCTGAATGTTGACAACTTGGACAAACATAGTGAGGAGGCATAGGGTTAACTTCTGTGATACCAATCATTGTAGCAACAAAACTGGAACCAACAGAACCACGGCTACCAACCAAATATCCACGATCATTGGAGCGTTGCACAAGCATTTGAGAACTCAGATAAATGACAGCAAACCCATTTCCTAAAATTGAAGTCAACTCTTTTTCAATTCGCAAATCAATAATATCTGGTAAGGGATTCCCATATATCTCAAAAGCCTTCTCATAGGTAAGTCTTGCCACTTCTTCTTCTGCTCCTTCGAT
Source organism: Streptococcus marimammalium DSM 18627 (assembly GCF_000380045.1). Taxonomy (GTDB): domain Bacteria; phylum Bacillota; class Bacilli; order Lactobacillales; family Streptococcaceae; genus Streptococcus; species Streptococcus marimammalium. Next base: position 39,311 of record NZ_KB904357.1, on the reverse strand, counting down.
GAAAGGAGTATAAAGATCACTTTTAACCACATCAATTGCTTCAAAACGATCAACCATAATATTTGGATTGTTAACAACGATATCGTAAGCTAAATCTTCTCCTAGAAAAGCAAATTCCTCAAGCATCTCGTCAGTTGTCCTAAAATGTGCTTTTGGTAATGGTGCTGGCTGGGCATCCTCCCCTCGTCCTATTGGGCGGTTTATCATGGCACCTTGACCTAGACTACGCACAATAATTTCACGATAGATTTCATCTTCTGGGTCTAAATAATGAACATCACCTGTTGCTAAAACTGGCTTATCAACACGTTTAGCGACATCGATTAACTCTTTAATAATAGTTTCAATACCTTCTTGGTCAGCTATCAACTCTCTTGCGATTAAAGGACGATATAAATCAGGTGGCATGACCTCGATAAAATCATAATATTGAGCTTTTTCTACAGCTTTTTCAACTCCATCTGATAAAACAGTATCAAAAACCTCACCCTCTTCACCACCAGTACCAAGCAATAAACCTTCTCTATACTCATCAAGAACTGTTCTTGGAATCCGAGGAACTCCCTCAAAATAGATAACATTTGACAGACTAACAATTTTGAATAAGTTTTTTAAACCTATTTGGTTTTGGACATAAATAGTGACTTGTTTGGTTTTTGCTTTTTTATAAGAATCTTTTAAAATTGCTTTTTTATTTAAATCTAGAAGATTAGTGATATGCAATTTTTCCTGTGCTTCTTTGAGGAAAATAAACAAAAGACGACCAGTTGCTTCTGCATCATAGTTAGCCATATGATGATGTTCTAAAGACACTTGGAACCGCTTGGTCAATGGTCCCAAACCATGACGTTTATAATCTGGGTATAGGTTCCTAGAAAATTCTAACGTGTCAATAACCGGTTGAGTGATTGGAGACAAACCATTTCGCTCATAGTTAACATTCATAAAACCAACGTCAAAAGTGGCGTTATGAGCTACAAGAACCGTATCCTGACAAAAATCTTGAAATTCTTGTAAAACTTGTAACAAAGGTTTTGCTCCCTGTAGATGTTGATTGGTAATCCCTGTTAATTCAGAAGTGAATGAGCTAAGAAGATTACCAGGATTAATAAATTCATCAAACTGTTCAATGATATTTCCCTTGTACATCTTAGAGGCCGCAATTTGAATCAAATCGTTGTTCACTGCTGATAAGCCAGTTGTTTCGACGTCAAAAACAACATAAGTGGCTTCATTGAGGTCTAAATCGACTTCATTGTAAGTAATAGGAACCTTATCTTCAACTAGATTGGCTTCAAGTCCAAAAATGACCTTAATATTGTTTTTTTTACCTGCATGATAACCATGTGGAAAACTTTGTACATTACCATGATCGGTTATAGCAATAGCATTATGTCCCCATTTAGCTGCTCGAGCAATCAAATCTTCAACAGTTGGTAAGGCATCCATAGTCGACATGTTGGTATGAGCATGAAATTCTACCCGTTTTTGTCCTTCAGGCATTTTGTCTTGACGCTCTTCATGGTCAATGACTTTAATATCTTGAACATTCATTGTTAAAGACTTAGTAAATTGATTATTTTCAATATTTCCTCGAACACGTAACCAAGATCCTTTAGCTATGATATCAAAATTTTTCAAGTCTTCCTCATCTTTAGCCCATTTTTGTAAGGCAAAGCTAGAGGTATAATCCGTCATTTTAAAATTGATAATATAGCGTCCTGTACGTGTTTTTTTTCTTTCTACAGCAAAAACAAGTCCCTCAAAAACAATCCTATTTTCTTCTTCAAAAATATCAATCATTGGAGTGATTTCGGCCTTAGCAAAACTAGCTTGCCTCATCGTTGTGCGCTCTTGATAAGAAGTATTTGTCACTTCTTGTTGAGGTTGCAAGGCTTCTAAAGATTTTTGAGCTTCAATAACTTCTTTAGTCGCTGTTTCAATTAATTGATTTTTACCAGTTTCAAATTCTTCAACAATAGATTTCGTCAACTCATCGCTTGAAACAATATCAAATGAAATTTTGCCAAAACCAAAGGCTTCAAATTGTTTTGCCAGATTAGGTAAATGATTCTTACGAAAATGTTCATTATTTAAAAAGTGAGGTGCCTTGATAAAGATGGTATCATTCTCATAATAAACTGCTAAGTGAGAAAAAGAACTCTTAAAACTCATGCTCTGACAAAGTTCAGAATCAAAAGCTTCTTGGTAATAAGCCCTAAGGATTTCATCAGTCACAACAATATTTTTAACAGATAAAAAAAGAGTTGCTTTAATGTTTAAAGATGCAAAAGTTGTTGCCAATGACTGTCTTAAAACTCGATAGACTGAAATGGGCAACAATTGATTAAAAGAAAAATAAAATTCCCAATTTCTTTTTTGGGCATTAACCAAAACACGCTCAATCTCAGCACCTGAAAAAACTGCTGATTCTTTCAAATCATCAGGAATAGCTATTTGGTCTAGTAATTGCTTGAATAAATCCGTCATGATTACTCCTTATCAAATCGTAATTCTATTTTACCACAATTATAAAAAAGATAGGATTAGGAAAATAAGAAAAAGATAAGCAACCACACCTATCTTTTGGAGAATTATAGTTAAAACAATCAATTATAAGCAGTCTATTAACCTCTCTATAATAGATTAATGTCTCTTCTAAAGAGAACAATCTTTATTAGCTCTTTCAATTAATTCCCTAATAACGACTGATTTGTATTCTTGATACTGCTCTGGTGAATGGCGGTATAACTGGCTGGCCTCCTTTTTAATGTCCAAATAACGCTCAAAAGCTTCGCGATTATTTCTTAGAAAATCTCTAAACTTTAATTCTTCAATTGCTTTACGATTACCATCTTGATAAAAGTGAAGATGGACTAAATGAGTGATGGTATCAGATGCATATTTTTCAAAATATCTTCTTCCTGGTATCCATTTTCTCCTTTTGCGACATAACCCAACTGTTTTAATTGTTTATTATAGAAATCGATTGCTTCAATTTTATCGACAATAACCAAAACATCAATAATTGGTTTAGCAGACATTCCTATAACAGCTGTTGAGCCAAAATGATGTACGTCTATAATCTGGTTCGATAAAAGATTAATTAGGTTAACTTTTATCTTTTCAAATTGCCTCACCCAGTTAGGATTGTATGGTGACAAAAACATTTCTCGTTTTTTCATTTATTTCTCCTCAAAGCACTTCATTTTACGATTTGCTATTATTTCATCTTTTCCTTAAACTAAATACACCTAAAAAGAAAACAAGTGTTGATCCTTCTTTTAAACTGTTATTAATTAAACTAGTGACTGATAAAACCTTGGTATAAGAAGATTAAAAGAATCATACCATTCTAATACTTTATCAGCCCTTGTTTGCATTGTAACCATTTGTTGATCTCCACGATTGAGTGCCCAACTAATTGAACTAATAATATCAACTGCCATATAAAAAAATCAATAGCCAAAAATCATCGGGGATTGAGTTGTTAACAAAATAGCCTTGTAAGACCCCGCTAGCAAAATCTTCAGAGTGAATAGCATTCCAGACCATCCTATTAAATTCTTCATAAGGGTCGCCAATGTCTAAAGAACCAAAATCAACAATAGTTAATTTTTTATTTTTTCTTCAACCATCATATTACCCACATGGTAATCTCCATGGCACAATGTTTGTGGTCAGTTTTCTAATAAATAACGATGCTGATTAATAAAGTCAATAAAGATTTTTCCTTTCGGATAGTAAGCTTTTACAGGATTAAATGCTGCTATTTTTTTATCAATTTTACAGTTAAAAATCGTTTCCCAATCAGAAACCGGTTCATCTATAATGACAGAATGAATTTGCCTAAGGTATTCTCCCGCCAAAAAACCATATTGATAACGTGCAGTTTTAGAGAGAGTTTTAGAATAACGACTAAAATCTTGCCCATTTATCCAAGGGTATAGACTTTCAATATGATTTTCTCCATATTTAATATCTATAAGTGAAGAAACATTGATTTTTACAGAAGATAAAGCTTTGGAATATTTGATTTCAAGCTGTTTTTTACTTACATAGGACAATAGAGATATCTTTAATAAATAATCATTATTCCCACTAATATGATACTTTTTTCACCAGAAAAACTCTTTTCAATAACAACTTTACTATTATAGTCTAAATCATCAAATAAAAACATGATACCCATCCTTATAGCAACAATCTCTAATACCTTAAAATAATAAATACTGAAACAATCTTTATCAAGAATAAGAATCCATGAAATCATACCTAAGAGTAAAAATCTTGTATTAGAGCTTTAGTTCCTTTTTATATCTCTTTGACCAATAATTATCAACAGTTAAATTGTTAGCCTCTCATTAAAAATCAATAAAACCGGTTTTTAATTTCTAAAAACAAGACTCATTCGATATTTTTAGTATTATGGAAACTAGATGTTTGAATTATTCTTTCATTAGCCAGACATGTTGTAAAAAACTGATATCTTTATATGGCTTTTTATCACTGACTGCTAATTCTATTTTTTTCATTTTTTCCAACCAGTCTGCTTGTGTTTTAAATTCATTGGGTTGCAAACTATAAAACGTCCTCACTCCTTGATATTTTTCAAGTGTCATTTGAGTCAAATCAAGTAAGTCTTCAATGGTATAAGTTGTCCCCTGTGAAAACGATGCACTTTCAAAAACTTCATCGTTTAGAAGACTTAAGGCCATACCAATATTATTTGAAAAGACAACACTTTGAATAACTTTACCAACTTGATTGTGCTTTATAATTGAGAGTCTACCACCACTTTTTAAAACTCTTTTGAATTGTTCTAAATAAAACAAACGATCTGCTTCCAAAACATATTCTAAGACGTTGTGACATAAAACAATATCAAAAAACTCATCTTCAAAAGCTTCTAATTGTTCAATACTTCCTAAAATTTTTTTGTAAGAGCTGCTTTCATTGGCAAATAACATTTCAGCACTTGGTTCAATAGAAACCACCTCATTATCATTTGCTAAAAATTTACTAACTAAACCAAAACCAGCGCCAAAATCCAATATCTTTTTGTTCTTTATATGACTCAATTGAGAAAAGGTAATTTCATACTGGAGTTTCCCCCAAGGTTGTTCTAACATATTTTTATAGTTATCTAGATTAGCTGACATAACATTCCTCCTATACTTTTTCAAGAAAATAAAAACTGAAAAAAATTATAATCATATCACAATTTAATTGATTATTTTATCATTAAACACATATAACTAAAAAAATTATATCATAGTTTCAAAAAAGTATTTGAAACTAAAATAATGAATGTATTAAAAATTGGTGAAAATTAAAAAACTAATATCATATCCGTAGGTAAAAAAAAAAAGACAAGTATAAAAACTTGTCTTTATTAATTATACCGGCGGCCGGGGTCGAACCGGCACGTCCGTGAGGACACTGGATTTTGAGTCCAGCGCGTCTGCCAATTCCGCCACGCCGGCTAAGAGTACTACTGGGGTAGCTGGATTCGAACCAACGCATGAGGGAGTCAAAGTCCCTTGCCTTACCGCTTGGCTATACCCCAACAAAATAGGCGAGTGATGGGAATCGAACCCACGAATGCCAGAGCCACAATCTGGTGTGTTAACCACTTCACCACACCCGCCATATTCCAAACACGGGCAGTAGGAATCGAACCCACACTGAAGGTTTTGGAGACCTTAGTTCTACCTTTAAACTATGCCCGTTGTGATGGAAAGAGAGGGATTCGAACCCCCGAACCCGAAGGAGCGGATTTACAGTCCGCCGCGTTTAGCCTCTTCGCTATCTTTCCGTTTTTATAATACATGGCGCGAGACGGAATCGAACCGCCGACACATGGAGCTTCAATCCATTGCTCTACCAACTGAGCTACCGAGCCATTTTTTATATTGCGGGAGCAGGATTTGAACCTACGACCTTCGGGTTATGAGCCCGACGAGCTACCGAACTGCTCCATCCCGCGTTAACAATATATAAGGAGGATGTGGGATTCGAACCCACGCACGCTTTTACACGCCTGACGGTTTTCAAGACCGTTCCCTTCAGCCGGACTTGGGTAATCCTCCANGCGGTTGCTGTGTTTTTAGCATCTCTTGTTGATTGGTAAATTAACGTCATTGCGCTCTCCCTTGTTTCATAAAGTCTTTTTCTTATCATATCATATTTTTAACTGATTTGCCTAAACAAGTTTTCTGAATAAAGTCTATTGAATATAAATAAAAAACACCAATTCTCAAGGAGAACTGGTGTCAAGGATTACCCTTCATAATCAAAGGCGATTTCAATAATTTCTTTTAATTCTGAAATGAGTGGTTCTTTTGGATTTGCAGTTGTACATTGGTCTTCGTAAGCTTTTTCAGCTAAACGATCAGCATCTGCTTTAAGTTGTGCTTTAGTCACACCTTGTGACTTAAAGTTCATTTTAATACCGATTGATTGACCAAGCTCGTAAACCTTGCGAGCAAGTGTTTCTGCCAATTCTTCATCTGTTTCACCTTCAAATCCCATGAAACGTGCAATATCAGCATAGTCTTTTTCTGCACGGAAGTAGTCATATTTAGGGAACATAGCATGTTTTTGAGGATCTTTGGCATTGTATCTGATGATATGTGGCAGTAAGATGGCATTAGTACGACCATGAGGAACACCCCATTCACCACCAACTTTGTGAGCGATAGAGTGACAAATACCTAGAAAGGCATTAGCAAAAGCCATTCCCGCCATAGTTGAAGCGTTATGCATTTTTTCGCGTGATTCTTCATCTGGTGTATTCACTGATTTTTCAAGATAGTCAAAAACTAGTTTGATAGCTTGAAGAGATAAACCACGTGTATAATCACTTGCCATTACTGAGACATAAGATTCAATCGCATGTGTCAAAACATCCATTCCTGTATCTGCTGTAACACTGGCAGGAACACTCATAACAAGAGCTGGGTCAACAATAGCAACATCTGGTGTCAATGCATAGTCAGCTAGTGGGTACTTAGTGTGGTCATCACTATCAGTGATAACAGCAAATGGTGTTACTTCTGATCCTGTTCCTGATGTTGTTGGAATACAGATAAAGGTTGTTTTTTCTGCATAAGGAATTTTATAGGTACGTTTACGAATATCTAAGAATTTTTGTTTAGCACCAAAGAAGCTAACATCAGGATTCTCAAAGAACATCCACATTGCTTTTGCAGCATCCATCGCAGAACCACCACCTAAAGCAATGATGGTATCTGGTTGAAACTCGTTAAACATTTCAAGTCCCTTGTAAACAGTGTTAGTTGATGGGTTTGGCTCTACCTCTGAGAAGACTTTCACAGATGGATTATTTTTATTTAGTTGCAATTGTTTTTTCACTAAATCAGCATAGCCAAATTTAACCATTCCTGGATCACAGACAATCATAACTTTCTCTGCTTGAATTTTACGAAGGTACATGATGGAATTTTTTTCAAAATAGATTTTTGGTGGTAATTTAAACCATTGCATGTTATTACGGCGCTTTGCTAGTGTTTTAACGTTAATCAAATCAATTGCCCCCACATTGTGTGATACTGAGTTGCGTCCATGTGAGCCACAACCAAGTGTTAACGATGGAATCATTTCATTATAGATATTTCCGATACCACCTTCAGCTGATGGTGAGTTAACAAGGATACGACAAGCTTTCATGCGAAGTCCAAAGCGAATTTGAAGGTCTTCGTCTTCTGTGTGGATAACTGCAGTATGTCCTAAACCACCAAGGTTCAACATTTTATCACATTTTTCTAAAGCATCCTCAACGTCACTTGCTTTGATGAGTGCAAGAACTGGAGAGAGTTTTTCAAGTGCTAATGGATGTTCCATTGTAGCATCTGGAATTTCTGCCAAAATAATTTTAGTGCCTTTTGGTACTTTGATGCCTGCTAATTCAGCAATAAATTCAGCTGAATAACCAACGATTTTAGGATTAACAGCAGTTTTTGCTTCATTAAGAACTGCTTTTTCTAACTTTTTAATATCTGCTTTTTTAGAAACAATAAAACAGTTGTGGGCTTCAAATTCTGCTTTTACCTCATCATAAACAGAAGCATCAACAATAGCAGCTTGCTCAGAAGCACAAATCATACCATTATCGAAGGTTTTTGAAACAATCAAATCGTTAACAGCACGCTTAATTTTAGCATCTGCTGCAATATAACTTGGTACATTCCCTGGACCTACACCAAGAGCAGGTTTTCCACTTGAATAGGCAGCCTTAACCATACCAGGACCACCTGTTGCAAGAATTGTTGCAATTAAAGGATGGTTCATCAAGGCACCAGTTGCTTCAATACTTGGTTGTTCAACCCATTGCACACAATCCTCTGGTGCACCAGCTTCAATTGCAGCGTCACGAACAATACGAGCAGCCTCTGCAGAACATTTTTGAGCTGATGGATGAAAGGCAAAGATGATTGGATTTCTTGTTTTTAAAGCAATTAAAGCCTTGAAAATCGTTGTTGAAGTTGGATTAGTTGTTGGTGTCACTCCACAAATCACTCCAACCGGCTCAGCAATAGAAATCAAACCAGCTTCTTTATCTTCTGCGATAACACCAACTGTCTTATCATATTTAATCGCATTCCAGATATACTCTGAAGCGTACATATTTTTAATAGCTTTATCTTCGTAGATACCACGACCTGTTTCTTCAACCGCCATTTTTGCTAAAGGCATATGCTTTTCTAGTGCCGCCATACTTGCATGGTGAACAATAGAATCTACTTGTTCTTGTGTGAAATCTTCCATAGCGTGTAAAGCTTTGGTCGCTTTTTGAGCCAACTGATCAATCATAGTTTGTGCATCAGTAGTTTTAGTTACCATAAGTTATTTCCTCCAACATTGTTAAATGTTTCACAATTTTTATGTTTTCATTATATCTTAATTTAAATAGTTTGTAAATAGTTTCACAATAATTTTTTCATTTTTTTTGAAAATTTTAATGTTATTGACTGAAAACCTATGAAATTTTTCTAACTCTTAGCTTTTCATATCACTTTACTGACAAGAAAAAACACTTCTTGATTTTTAAAAATAAGAAGTGTTCCAATTTTATTTCATAAAATTATTTTGCTGGTTTTCTAGCAACTGTTTCAATAGCTTCTTTTATTGTTTGGGCATAAAGGTCAGAACCAGATGAATCAGAGATAGAAAAATGGACACCATCTGTTCCAGCCCAAATATTTGGATTATCTATTGAGGCTTGATACCAATCTGCCACTTCAATATAGTCATATTGCTTAGCTAATTCCAGTTCATAATTTCGCACATTCTCTATACTGCCATCTTTGACATTGTATGGTGTTACTAAAACCAAGCGATATCCCTCTGGTAAATTATCCACAAACTGCATGATTTCAGCTTGATAGTTATAGGGTGAATTAACACCAACTGCCAAAACAACTGTTTTTGACAGGGTTTTATTATCAATATGATTTTTATAAATCTCAAAAGCTAGTGGAAAATTACGGCTAATGGCAGCGTCTAGCTGTGCTTCTGGTAGTTGCTGGCTAATCGTATCACTAGCTCGCAAGGTAACAGAGTCTCCAATAATCATAATATCACTAATTGCAGAGGCATCTCCTGCAGTTAACATATGAGTTCTATCCATATTAGTGTCAGCTTGTTTTAGTGAATTAATCAATAAATCGGTTTCAAAAGCACCCACTTTAGGAGACCTTACAATAACAAACAAACTGATAACAACAAGTGTTCCCAAACTTCCAATTAACCATTTTGAATACTCTTTAAAGTTAAATGGAAAACCTAGAATAATTGGTGTTCTTCCCGCAACGATAGGTTCAATCACATAAAATGATAGTGAAGCAAAAGCGACAGACAATAGTGTTGTCAACAAAACCGCAGCCCAGTTATTCATTAATTGAGTGAAAATAATATAAAGTGGCCAGTGAAAAAGGTAAATGCTGTAGCTAATATCAGATAAAACGGTAATTGCCTTTGGTTCTTTGATATCAGGTGTTTTTTCATGTAAGACACGACTTGAATAAATCATCACTCCTGTAAATAAGCTTGTTAATATAAAGCCAAATAAATAGGTAAAGATGTGATTAAAATCAAGAAGACGTGACAATAATAAAATTAATGAAAGACTTAAAGCAAAAACAATTAATACTGGCTTTAATTGCCATGAGCGAACATTGATTTTAAATTGTTTCGTTGTTTCTTGAATACCCGTCATCGTAGCAAATATAGCACCTAAAAAGAAGCCATAACTATGAGATAGAGTTGAGAAATACACAGTAGAAAATTGATCAACAAAAAATGATCTAATAAACATACTCAAAAAACTAACGACAAACAAGACCACTGACAATATAAAAATAAGACGTCTAAAATCTGTATTTTTTTTAATTCGTTTAGACAATAACCAAGTTAAAAAGCCCCAGATAATATAAAAATGCACCTCAATCGCCAAACTCCACGTATGTAAAAATAAATGAGGAATAAATTGACTTTCATAATTGCCACCAATTAAGAGTTCATAGACATTAGTTGTAAAACCAAGCATTGCTGCTATTTGACGTCCAATATCTGCAACAAAATCTTGCTTGACTAACAAAGTTAGCGGTAAAATTATTAAAATCAGTAAAATAAGTGGTGGAAAAATTCGATAAAATCGTCGTCTAAAGAAACGTAATAAGTCAATCGATTGTTTTTGACTAAATTCGTCGATTAAAAGTGCTGTAATTAAATAACCTGAAAAGGTGAAAAAAATATCAACTCCTATAAAGCCACCTGGAAAAACATTCCTAAAAAAGTGATAAAGTAGCACCAAGAGTAAACCGGTGATACGAATGACAGAAAACCATTTTATTCTCATTTTTGATAAATTCCTTGTTTAAAAGTCCCTTCATAGACTTTTTTATCCTTTGCAATTAATTTGCCTTGCCCATCAGCTTGACCGTCTTTAAAATCCCCCTCATAAGACCAACCTATGTTTGAGATAAAAATTCCTTTGCCGTTGAACATACCATTGACAAAATTGCCTTCATATACATCACCATTTTCAAAGGTTAATTTTCCCTTACCATTCATTCGATAGTTAACAACATACCCAGTATAATGAATCTTTCCATCATTATAAGTCAAGACTGTCTTTGTTTTTAAGGGAATCAAAAAGACACTCATTCCTAGGATAAGAATGATAAAAACCGTTATAAGTTCTATTTTCTCTCGTGAAAATGTCATTTTTTTTAATGTGTCCATTTTTTGACTTTCTATGTGATTTTTAAAGATTATTAAAATAATTCAACCACTCTAAACATCCTTGTGAGATTAGACGATATGTCTCTTCAAAATCTCCCGTGTACCAAGGGTCAGGAATACCTTTTTTAGCAAACATAAAAATCTTTTTCTTTAGCTTTCCTTTAGCTAATTTTTTTAAATCAGCAACATTATTCTCATCCATTCCGATAATATAATCAAATTCTTGAAGATCTTCTACACGGATGGGTTGAGAACCTTTCATATGGTTGAAATCAATCTTATGTTGATCTAACATTTGTTGTGTGCCACTATGAATAGGTTTCCCTTTTTCCCAACGAGATGTGGCTCTACTTTCGATATAAAAGCGGTCATCTTCCTTGACTAAATCTTTCATGATAAATTCAGCCATAGGGCTGCGACAAATATTTCCCAAACAGACAAAACAAATTTTCATGATTCTCATCTCCTTGACACTATTATAACAGAAAAAAATAAACTTCTAGGCAAAACAAGTTATACTTTTTTGAAATTTCTTTTCACTTTTAATTTCTCAATGATTAAAAAAACTCTCAGTTTTTTATATGTAGAGAGTTCTTTTTAAGTAATTATTTTTCACTATAAGGATAACCAAGATGCTCATAAGCTTTTTGAGTTGCTACGCGCCCTGATCTGGTTCGCATTAAGAAACCTTTTTGAATGAGATAAGGTTCATACATGTCCTCAACCGTCTCACGCTCTTCAGCAATATTAACCGATAAAGTTCCTAGCCCAACAGGACCTCCTTGGTACATCTCAATCATGGTTTTAAGAATTTTTTGGTCGACATAATCAAGTCCCTCACGGTCAACATCAAGCATACTCAAAGCTTTATCTGTCATCTGCTGAGTGATAGTGCCGTCTCCTTTGATTTGTGCATAATCTCGCACGCGCTTTAAAAGACGATTAGCAATACGTGGTGTTCCACGACTACGTTTGGCAAGCTCAATTGCCGCTTCATGGACGATTGCCATATCAAAAACAGAAGCTGTTCGTTCAACAATTTCCGTCAAATCCTCAATTTCATAGTATTCCATGTGACCTGTAATACCAAAACGTGCTCTTAAAGGATTGCTAAGCATACCAGCTCGAGTGGTTGCCCCAATCAAAGTAAAAGGTGGTAAATCAAGATGAACACTGCGACTAGCCTCACCATTACCAATCATGATATCAATGTAAAAATCTTCCATAGCACTATAAAGCACCTCTTCAATTGCCATAGGCATCCGGTGAATTTCATCGATAAATAAGACATCACCTGGTTCTAACTCATTTAAAATAGCAACCAAGTCACCTGATTTTTCAATAGCAGGTCCACTCGTTTGCTTTAAATGAACACCCAATTCATTAGCAATGACAAAAGCCATGGTTGTTTTCCCAAGACCTGGTGGCCCAAACAACAACACATGATCAAGTGCTTCATCACGACCTTTAGCTGCTTCGATAAAAATATTAAGTTGATTTTTGACCTTATCTTGTCCAATATACTCTTTTAAATATTGTGGTCTTAGGGTGCGCTCAACTACCTCTTCATCACCCATTATTTCATTATCTAAAATTCTGTTCATAGCCATATTATAGCAAAAAATGATTAAGTTGTCTGCCAATAATCTAGATTATCAAAGTGAGTTTTTTACATTCCCCACCAGTCATACTCAGAAAAAACAATAATATGATTGTTTTGCATACATCTTCCTCCTTACGTCTTTAAAAGTAATTTTAGTATAGCTTAAGACATAAAAAGAATACATGACATATATGTCATGTATTATCTTTGAGCCATTCTTTTTGAATTTTTTCTTTAAGATAGAGATCATCAATTAAATCTGAGAAAGAGAGCGCTTCTTGGTATGCTTTTTCGGCCTTTGAATGGTTGTTATGATAGTCTAAATAATACTTCCACTGTAACATTTTTAAAATAGGCATTTTCTGAAAATCTTGAATTTTTGTCATAATTAACTGACTTGTTGTTAAAATAGCTTCAATATGTCTTTGATATCCTAATTGTAAGGTCACTCCAAAATTGTTTAGTAAGACATTGTTTAAAATATAGAGATTTTCGATTGGTAATTTATCCACTTGAGAAAAAATATTAGCCATTAATAAATGATAGGCTTCTTCATGATAAAGTCGCTTTGAGAATTGATCTGTTGAAATACAAATAAAATAGAGTTCAATTAAAATCAGATCATTAATGGTATATTGTTTCTTTAGTAATAATTGGTCAAAATAGTCATTTAAAATGGTGATTCCAAAATTAATATTCTCACTTAAATGAACATCAATTTTTGACTGTAAGCAATCAATGACTAGTTGTTCTTCTTCTGGTAGTTGTTCGTAGTAATCAGTATAAATTTCATCTAAATAAGCTTCGCGGTCAAGCATACGTGTCGAATCACAATAAGTTTGGGTGCGTAACAATAAGTACTTTAATTCTTGGTAGCGACTAGGCAAAACACAAGCAGTTGCTTCAACCAAATCATCTATTGATACCTTTAGCTGAGACGCTATAAACTGAATTTTATGAAGAGTGGGTATGGACTCACCAGATTCAATCCTAGCTAATTGGCGAACCGACAACTCATCTCCTAAAGCACAAAGCTCTTCTTGTGTCATCTCCATTTTTAAACGCTGTCTTTTGACATTTTCCCCAAACCTATACATAGCACCTCCAAAAATTTATTTTTAGTATATCACAACTATAATCATATCCTTATTGACTTATTTAGACAAAAAGAGCAACGTTTTTGTTGCTCTCTTTAAAGGATTATTCTAAACCAATGCGTTTAAAAATATCATCCACACGTTTAGTGTAATAAACAGGATTAAATAACTCATCAATCTCATCTTGTGTTAAACGAGAGGTAACTTCGCTATCAGCTTCTAACAGTGGCTTAAAAGCCACTTGATTATCCCAAGAATAAGCGGTTTTTGGTTGTACCAAGTCATAAGCTTCTTCTCTTGTCATTCCTTTTTCAATCAAGGTCAACATGACACGTTGGCTATAAATCAAGCCAAAGGTAGACTGCATATTGCGAAGCATGTTTTCAGGAAAAACGGTCAAATTTTTAACGATATTACCAAAACGGTTTAGCATATAGTTGATTAAAATGGTGGTGTCTGGTGTGATAATACGCTCTGCAGAAGAATGAGAAATGTCGCGTTCATGCCAGAGTGGCACATTTTCATAAGCGGTTAACATATGGCCACGAATCACGCGCGCTAATCCCGTCATATTCTCAGAACCAATAGGGTTACGCTTATGAGGCATGGCTGAGCTTCCTTTTTGTCCTTTTGCGAAAAACTCTTCCACTTCACGTTGCTCTGATTTTTGCAATCCTCGAATTTCTGTTGCCATGCGTTCAATTGACGTGGCAATCCCAGCTAAAGTCGCAAAATACTCTGCGTGTAAGTCACGTGGTAGCACCTGCGTTGAAATTTCTTGGGGACGGATGCCTAGTTTACCACAGACATATTCTTCTACAAACGGTGGAATATTGGCAAAGTTACCTACTGCACCAGAGATTTTTCCAGCTTCAACACCTTTTGCGGCATGCTCAAAACGCTCTTGATGGCGTTTCATCTCGCTATACCAAGTGGCTAATTTTAAACCGAAGGTTGTTGGCTCAGCATGAACACCGTGTGTACGCCCCATCATGATAGTCATCTTATGCTCACGCGCCTTATCCGCGACAATATTAGTAAAGGTTTCTAAGTCACGACGAATAATATCGTTGGCTTGTTTATAGAGATAACCGTATGCCGTATCAACGACATCTGTTGAGGTTAAACCATAGTGAACCCACTTACGCTCTTCACCCAGTGTTTCAGAAACAGCGCGTGTAAAAGCCACAACGTCATGACGTGTTTCTTGTTCGATTTCAAGAATGCGATCAATATCAAAATCAGCATTGTCACGAATTTTTGCTACATCTTCTTTAGGGATTTCACCCAATTCAGCCCAAGCTTCGTCGGCTAAAATCTCAACTTCTAACCAAGCACGGTACTTATTTTCTTCACTCCAAATGGCCGCCATTTCAGGACGGGAATAACGTTCAATCATTATTTTCTCCTATTTCTTTTTAGCAATTAAAACCTGTAATGTACTGGTGAAACTTAAACAATTATCACCACTACTTTTCTCTTCTGATTTTTTCTTAAAAATCAATTCCCTTACCAAACTCTTCAGCATCTTTTTCTAAGAGAGTGACGTGTCCCATTTTACGATTGTGTTTAGCTTCTTGTTTACCGTAAAGATGGAGATGGGCGTTAGGATTTTCTAAGACATAACTTTTAGCTTTTTCAATATGTTGCCCCAAAACATTTAGCATAACTGCCGGTTGGTGCAAGTGAATTTGTGGTAAAGGTTGTCCTAAGACACCTAAAATATGCGTGTCAAACTGGGAAAAATTACAAGCCTCAATCGAATAGTGTCCAGAATTGTGAGGACGTGGGGCTATTTCATTGACCAAAATAGTGTCACCCGCCACAAACATCTCAACACAAAGAGTGCCTGATAACTCCAGCTGTTTGGCAATCTTTATTGCCATGTCCTGTGCTTTTTCAGCCAAGGCTTTTGGGATGTGAGCTGGCACAATTGTTTTTGACAAAATATTGTTGCGATGATTATTTTCTTGAACAGGAAAAACGGTCACTTCTTTACCATTTCCAGAAACAATCACAGAAATTTCCTTGTCAAAGCTAACAAACTCTTCTAAAACACAGGCTGAGGAATCAGCTAGTTTTCTTGCTTCTGGTAAGTCTTCTTGTGATCTGATGACCAATTGTCCATGACCATCATAGCCACCTGTTGCTGTTTTTAGAACATATTTTTTAGCAAAATCTATAACGTCTAAATCACTACTACTGTTAATGACATAATAAGGAGCTACAGTAACACCAGCTTTTTGAGTGAGAAAGTCTTTTTCAAAAATACGATTTTGTGAAATGCGAAGAAGGTCGGTTCCTTGAGGGAGTTGACCTTTTTTTACAACGGCATCTAGACCATCGGCATCCACATTTTCAAATTCATAGGTCAAGACATCACAACGCTCAGCCAATTCTTGTAAGGCATTCACATCATCGTAAGGCGCCACAATCACTTCACTGACGCGTGAGGCTGGACAATCAGCAACAGGGTCAAGCGTGATCACCTTGTGACCCATATAAATGGCTGAAATAGCCATCATCTGTCCCAATTGACCTCCACCGATAATGCCAATCGTTTTAGATAAGTTCATCTGTAGAAGCCTCCGCTAGTTCTCCTTGTTGTTTAGCATAGTCACTTAATTTTTCAGCGAGTTCTTCATTAGTTGTTGCTAAGATTCTGAGTGCTGTCAAGGCAGCATTTGTTGCTCCCGCTTCGCCAATCGCCATTGTTGCTACAGGTACACCACCTGGCATTTGTACAATGGAATAAAGTGAATCGACACCACTTAAGGCGCGTGATTTAACTGGCACACCAATAACTGGCAAGGTTGTTTTGGCTGCCACCATTCCTGGTAGATGGGCGGCACCGCCTGCCCCTGCAATAATCACCTTGATACCACGCTTGCGTGCATTTTCGGCAAAATCAAACATCAAATCCGGTGTTCTATGAGCAGAAACCACTTTTTTCTCATAAGCAACTCCAAATTGATCAAGTATTTCAGCAGTTTTCACCATGGTTGACCAGTCGGATTTACTCCCCATAATAATCGCAATCTCTGTTGTCATAGTGCTTTACTCCCAATATCTTTTCTGTAGAAGAACCCTTCTGTGTTTTCTTTTTCTAGTGCATGGTAAATCACATCTTGTGCTTCTTTGACGGTATTTTGAGTGGTAACAAGCATATAAACACGTCCACCACTTGATACCAAGTGATTATCTTTATTGGTCACCCCTGCAAAGTAAGTAATGATATCATGATTTTTTGTCATTGGCACTTTAACACCCTTGTCATACCCAAGAGGATAACCGTTACTTGCAACTACCACACCAAGTGTTACTCCTTCTTGAAGCCATGTAAGTGTAGCTGGTTTATTGTTTAGAATATCATCAATAGCTTGAGCTAAATCTGACGTTAATCGCGGTAAGATAATTTGTGTTTCTGGATCACCAAAACGAGCATTAAATTCAATCACCTTGGGACCATCTACTGTTAATATCAAACCTGCATATAAAACACCAAGATAAGAACGTCCTTCTTTGACCATTGCTTGAAGCGTTGGTTTAATAATCTTTTCAACAGCTTGGTCAATCACTTCTTGAGGTAAATGAGGGACTGGTGAGTAAGCACCCATTCCTCCGGTATTTGGCCCTTTATCTCCATCATAAGCACGCTTGTGGTCTTGTGCACTCGGTAAAAGATAGAAGGTTTCACCATTAGCAAAGGCAAACAAGGAGAACTCTTCACCCTCTAAAAATTCTTCAATAACAATGCGTGCACCTGAATTGCCGAATTTATTATCAAGTAACATTTCTCTAGCGGCAGAAATGGCATCGTCTACAGTTTCAGCAACAACAACCCCTTTTCCAAGTGCTAAGCCATCGGCCTTAACAACAATTGGGGCACCTTTTGTTTGGATATAAGCTTTTGCTTCTTCAAAATCAGTGAAGGTCTTATAGTCTGCCGTTGGAATCTGGTATTTTGCCATAATGGTTTTAGCAAAATCTTTTGACCATTCTAGCTCAGACGCTTTTTTAGATGGCCCAAAAGCTTTTAAACCTGCTTTTTCAAAATCATCCACAATTCCAGCAGCTAAAGCATCATCAGGTCCAATAAAAGCCCAATTAATGTCTTTTTCCTTCGCAAAAGCAATAAGCGCTTCATGTTCGGAAATTGCTATGTCAACTAACTCTAAACCATCAAGTGTCATACCGTCATTGCCTGGAGCAACATAAACGGTTTCTACATTTTCTGAACGTAATAATTGTTTTGCGATAGCATGTTCTCTACCACCTGAACCAATAACCAGTAATTTCACATCTTCACCTCAATAAACGGATTTTATAAGACCATTATATCAAAAATGTTCGGTTTTTTATATGAGATAATGTGTTTTTAAGCAAAAAAATAAAAAAAAAGACAAACTTAACTGCTCCATTTGTCTTCTTTTTAAGTCACAATAGCTGAAATAGATAAAATGATTAAGAATATCATATCTTGAAAATAGTAAAATGCTTTTTATCTACAAGCTTATTTAATCAACCACAATAATTCATTAAATCTCTTTTATATTGATTAACTTGTCGTTAACATTACTCTCTTCCTATTCTGCTAGGTGTAATTTGTGATTTTCAATAGTGTAGATACGATCTGCTAGCTGTCTTAATCGATCATCATGCGTTGCAATAACAATCGTTCTCCCAGATAACTTTTGTTCAAGTAATAACTCACAAACAATAGCTATATTTTCTTTATCTAAATTAGCTGTTGGTTCATCAGCTAAAAGTAAGGCTTTATCACCAATTAAGGCTCTTGCAATAGCTACTCGCTGTTTTTGACCACCTGAAATCTGCTTAACTTTTTTATCTAAGATGTCTTCAATGCCTAAACGTTTAGCTAATTTACTGACTTGTCTTGCTACTTCTGAATCACTTTTTTCTGTTTGATAGAGTGTTGGAAGAATAAGATTTTCATGGACTGTATAATCATTTATTAAGGCAAAATCTTGAGGAATATAACCAATGGTATTTCCACGAAACTTGCTCATGATTTCATCGGTAACCGCTGACAGATTTTGTTCTTGCCAAAGATAGCGTCCGTCTTGAAAAGATTTTAAGCCAGCAATAATATCTAATAGAGTTGTCTTTCCTATACCAGATGCGCCATAAAGTAAAGTGATTTGGCTTGCTTTTGCTTCAAAAGTTATTGCTCGAAAAATAGTTTTATCTTTATAAGATTTTTTTATACCATCTAATTTAAGCATCTAGTTCTCCTTTCACTCGTCGAGAAATCATAACTATTACCCATAAAAACTGTAAAGCAGCAAGGGTTAGCAGATAAACATAGTCCCAGAGAATTAAGCCAAAGTAAAAAATAGTGTGGGCACTAATGATAAAAGTCAATAACGCTAATAAGATTGGACTATATAAGAAGAAAGTAACCGCTCGACTCAAGCGGCTATAGGATAAACCAACAAGTCTAAGCACTTTAATCTCTTCTTCACAAATACGCCAAGTAGAGACCACAAGCCATCTCAATAGTAAAAAAATGATAAGCATGAGAAAGCTTCCGACATACAAACTAAATAACATATTATCCCTGTAATATTGATGGGTTTTGTCATACTGTTCTTGAAAAGGCACAATTTCAACGTCATCTCCTAATTCACGGATAGTGACTTGAAATTGTTCAATCTCTGAAATGGTGATATCTCTAAGAATCAAGTCATTTAAAGATGCAACCAAAAGACCAGGAGAAAATTGTTTTTTCAGTTCATCTTCAGTTAGCAAGACCAACTCCCCACCATCTAGATACTCCATTTTATTAGTATAAACTTTATCTTGTTTGATTAATTCAGAAAACTGTTCAAACAACTTGTTCATCGTAGGTTCCACATCAGTATCCGTTAGATTTGAAAGAGGATAGTAAACGAAATCGAAACTTTTCTTTTGAGCTTCAATCTTCATTACTTGAACCTTGGAAATATTTCTAATGAATTGACTGGTTTCATTCCATATCAAAAGATTCATAAAAAAATAAATCATAAAAACAATCAGAAACACATACCATCGTTTTTTCAACACTAACCAATAAACTGCTGTCATAAGCTTCTCCTTAATAACCAATAAGTCGATAAACCACTCAATAAATACATACTGTATAAACTACAAACAATAGCCATGATTCTGTTTACAGTGAGTAACTCTAAGGGATAACTGATTAAAATAATATAGCAAGGTATTAAGAGAGCAATGAAATGGCATTTTAAGTAGGCATAAAAAATATCTGTCCGTGCCATTCCCAACAAGCGATGCACACGTAAAATTGGTAAACGTGCCTTAATTGCAATTAAGCATAAGCCAACTTGAGCAAAAATCAAAACAGACACAGTTACTAGGTTTAATCGATTTGTCAAAACAAGAGTCATCAAAAATAAAACAATTGTAAAATCAAGTTTGAACAGGATACCATACAAATACCACCATTTTTTAATCATTACTCTCCCTTCCAACACCTATATACTATAAACGATAATAAAACGTAGTTTTAGGTGCATTCCAGTTTAATGAATCCCAAACCAATACATCGTCATAAACGCGTCCGTTATCTCTTCTCCAAGAATCCTTGTAAGCGGTAGCTCTACCTACCAAAGTACCATTACGATAATAAGAAATTGCAGTACTATGACCACGCCTAGTGATCCAAGCTTCTCCATAATATCTTACTTGCCATTGCTCTGTACTTCTAACACCATTTGACCAATTGCCATAAGAATAAGTTGCTGCATAAACAATACTTCCAAATGTTAAACTCATTAGTACAGTTGCCAATATAATTATTTTTTTTAAGCATAAAGATACTCTTTTTTTATTTTGAAAACGTTTTCTATATTATTATACATGTTTTTTTATTAAATTGTCAAACTATTTTGAAAATTTTTAAAATAATATATTCTTTGTATATTACTTGACAGCTATTATTAATAGGCTATTTTTTTACTATAAAATAGTCATAGCAAGTTAAGGTGCGAGAAAATGATACTCTTATTGATTATACAAAAAGCTCTCTCCTATCTAAGGTCTTATGACTCACTATAGATAGGAAAGAGCTTCTTTTGTATTTTTTTTATTTTAAATTAATGTCTAAAATGTCTCACATCAGTAAACAACATGGTCATGCCATACTTATCAGCTGCTGCAATGACTTCTTCATCACGGATAGAGCCGCCTGGTTGGATGATAGCTTTAATGCCTGCTTTGGCAATTTCTTCGACGTTATCAGCAAATGGGAAGAAGGCATCACTCGCTAAAACAGCACCTTCAAGACGGTCTTTTGCTTGTTCGATAGCGATTTTAACTGCTCCTACACGATTGGTTTGACCAGGTCCAACACCTAGAGTCATCTTATCATTTGAAATTAAGATACCATTTGATTTAACGTATTTAATTGCTTTCCAAGCAAATTCAAGAGCCACTTTTTCTTGCTCACTTGGTTGACGTTTAGTCACAACTTTCCATGACGCAGGATCTTCTTTAATCACATCTTGGTTTTGTGACAACATGCCACCAACAATACCAGTGTATTCTTTTTCAATTTCACTATCAGCTTGGGCATCAAATGGTAATTCTAAAACGCGCAAATTTTTCTTAGCTGATAAGATAGCTAGTGCTTCTGGGCTGTAACTTGGCGCAATAATGATTTCAAGGAAAATCTTGCTCATTTTAGCAGCAGTTTTTTCGTCAACTTCTCTATTTAAGACAACAATCCCACCAAAAATAGAAACAGAGTCTGCTTCATAGGCATAATCCCAAGCTTCTTCAATGGTTTCAGCTTGACCAATCCCACATGGGTTCATGTGTTTCAAACCTACCACCGTTGGCTTATCTTTGAAATCACGAATGATACGAGTAGCAGCATCAGCATCTCTAATATTGTTAAATGAGAGTGCTTTTCCATTTAATTGCTTACTTGAAGCAATAGAATAGGCTGTTGGAAGAGCATTTTGATAAAAATCTGCTTCTTGTTGTGGGTTTTCACCATAACGCATGGTTTGGTTCAAGTCATACGTTAAAGTTAATTTTTCAGGTGTTTTTTCACCAACTGCTTTAGTGAAGTAGTCAGCAATAAGAGCATCATAGGCTGCTGTGTGTCTAAAGACTTTAGCTGCCAAACGTTTACGCACATCAAGACTAGTCTCACCAGCTTTAGAGAATTCTTCTAAAACAAGTTCATAATCCTGAGGATCAACAACAACTGTCACACTTGCATGGTTTTTAGCTGCTGAACGAAGCATACTTGGCCCACCAATATCAATGTTTTCCACAGCATCCGCATAGGTCACCTCTGGTTTTAAAATCGTTTCTTTAAAAGGATATAGATTGACAACTACCAAATCAATTAGTGAGATAGCATTGTCTTTAGCCGCTTGTAAGTGGGTATCTAAATCACGTCTTGCAAGAAGACCACCATGAATTTTTGGATGAAGGGTTTTGACACGACCATCCATCATTTCAGGAAAACCAGTCACCTCATCAATGGCAATAGTTGAAACACCTTCTTGGTCTAACATATTTTTAGTGCCACCTGTTGAGATGATTTCCCACCCTAAATCTTTTAAACGTTTAGCAAAAGCAACGATACCTGTTTTATCTGAAACACTGATAAGTGCTCGTTTTGTCATTTTAGTTCTCCTTTTTTAATAAACTGTCTACGACCTGTGGATAAAGTCGGTGTTCACAAGCATGAATTCTCTCTTCAAAACTGGCCATTGTATCAGTCTCAAGACGCTTCACGCGCTCTTGTGTGATAATTTCTCCTGTGTCAATGCCAGAGTCAACCCAATGAATGGTAACACCTGATTCAGTAACACCAGCTTCCCATGCGTCCTTGATACTATGAGCTCCCGGAAATTCTGGTAAGTAAGACGGATGAATATTGATGATTTTCCCTTCATATTTTGAAAGAAGAGTCTCACCGATGATTTTCATATAGCCAGCCAAAACCACTAAGTCAATCTGGTGATTATCTAGTAAGTCAACAATCGCTTGTTCATAGGCTTTTTTAGATGTAAATTCTTTCAACTCAAAAGCGAAAGCCTTGACATTCAATTGGCTTGCCCTATCTAAGACAAAGGCATCCCGATGATCTGAAAAAACAAAGGCCACAGGAAATTTTTCAGCAATGGCTTGAAAATTGGAACCATTACCTGACGCAAAAACGGCTATATTTTTCATTTGATAACCACACTTTGATTTTCTTTTTTAACAATATGGCCAATCTCATAAATAGGTTCATCAATAAGTGACTTAACCTCAGCAACATGTTCTGGCTTCACGGCAAGCACTAAACCAATCCCCATGTTGAAGATTTCAAACATTTCCTCATGTTTAATTTGTCCATATTTTTCAATTGCTTTAAAAATAGGTAAAATAGGAATTTTATCTTCTTCAATCACAGCTGCTAGATCATCTGAAAACATTCTTGGAACGTTTTCAACAAAACCACCACCTGTAATATGAGCAATCCCATTAACTAATTCTTTTTTAACTAAAGGAAGAACACTTTTAACATAGATACGAGTAGGCTCTAATAGGACATCTTTTAAAGCTTTTCCTTCTAGTTCTTCTAGATGCTCATCACCACTGTAATCTTTGAAGACACGGCGAACTAAAGAGTAACCATTGGAATGAACGCCACTTGAGGCAAGACCCAACAAGACATCCCCATCAGAGACCTTACTACCATCAATTAGTTTTGATTTCTCAGCAATGCCAACAGCAAAGCCAGCTAAATCATAGTCATCATCCCCATACATTCCTGGCATTTCAGCCGTCTCCCCGCCAATCAAGGCAGCACCTGCTAAAACACAACCATCAGCTACTCCCGCAATGACTTGTTCTAATTTTTCAGGTTTGTTTTTACCTGTGGCAATATAATCTAAAAAGTAAAGTGGCTCAGCACCTGCTGCAATAATATCGTTAACACACATGGCAACACAGTCTTGACCAATCGTGTCATGTTTATCATATTTTATCGCAAGCATGAGTTTTGTTCCAACGCCATCTGTCCCACTCACAAGAACGGGTTCTTTGACATTTAACTGAGACAAATCAAACAACCCTCCAAAGCCACCTAAGACACCCATCGCTCCTAGACGTTTAGTCTTAGACACATGTTTTTTGATGCGTTCAACCACTTCATAACCAGCTTCAACATCAACACCTGATTTTGCATAAGCATTTTCTGACATGTTTAACCCCTTTTTAATTTTCTCTAAAATCAACTTTTTGATGGAGATTCCTAAGGTACTCTTCTTCATAATCATAAAGCTCTGTTGGATATTTTCCATCAAAATAAGCCACACATAAGCCACCATTAGGAGCATCTGACTCTAGACCAATAGATTCAATCAATCCATCAATGGATAAAAATGACAAGCTATCTGCTCCAATAATCTCACACACTTCCTCAATAGAATGATTAGCTGAAATGAGTTCACGCTTAGTTTGAATATCAATCCCGTAAAAACATGGGTGTTTTAATTCTGGACTGGCAATTGCCACATGTACTTCTGAGGCTCCAGCTTCTCTTAACAAGCTAACAATCCGTCTACTAGTTGTTCCGCGAACAATTGAATCGTCAACCATGACCACGCGTTTACCTTTAACCACACTAGAAACCGCGGATAATTTCATCCTTACCCCTTGTTCTCTCAATTCTTGTGTTGGTTGAATAAAAGTCCTTTGAATGTATTGATTTTTAATCAAGCCCATTTCGTAAGGAAGACCAGATTCTTCAGCATAGCCAGAAGCAGCTGATAGGGAAGAATTTGGGACTCCAACAACGATGTCTACATCAATTTTTGTTTCTTGAGCAAGGCGTTTCCCTAAATTTTTTCGAGCTGTGTGCACATTTATTCCGTGAATAACACTATCTGGACGCGCAAAATAAATGTACTCCATAGAACAAATAGCCATTTGCGTATCAGTTGTGAACTGATCAAAGGATAAACCAGAATCATCAATAATTACGATTTCACCAGGTTTCACATCTCTCACCCACTTGGCACCAATGACTTCAAAAGCACAAGTTTCACTGGAAATCACCCAAGAACCATTAGCAAATTGACCGATAGAAAGAGGTCTAAAGCCATTAGGATCTAAAGCGGCATAAATTTTATCTTCAGTCATCATAAGGTAAGCAAAACCACCTTTTACTTGATTAAGAGCATCCTTAAATTGCTCAATAAAAGTGTCTTTTGAACTACGGCGAATGAGGTGCATGAGAATTTCAGTATCTGAAGAACTAGCAAAAATTGCTCCTTTTTTCTCTAACTCAGCACGAAGAGATTTGGCGTTAGTAAGATTTCCATTATGTGCCAAAGCCATCTGACCATCTGAAAAATTAAATAGAAAAGGTTGAATATTATTAATTGAGGCTGTTCCTGCTGTTGCATATCTCACATGCCCAATAGCGGCTTTTCCTGTTAATTTAGCAAGATTACTTGGTCTTTTAAATACTTCTGAGATGAGCCCTATATTACGATGACGAAGAAGTTTCCCATTATCATTTGAAACAATCCCAGCTCCTTCTTGTCCTCTATGTTGAAGACTATGAAGGCCATAATAAGCAACTTCTGCCGCTTGATCATGTCCCCATATCCCAAAAATACCACACTCTTCATTGAGTGATTTTACTTCATAAGTCATTTTTTCCCCTTAGTTATTTCTAAAATAATTAACTGCACTGGCAAAAAGTTGTTGGTCCTTATGCCCTGGAATATTTTTAAAGTTTCCTTCTTCATAACGTTCTGAGTGACCCATCTTACCAATAATTTGACCATTGCGGCTTGTTATTCCTTCAATTGCATGACTTGAACCATTTGGATTAAAACGTGAATCCATACTTGGTTTACCATCAAAATCAACATATTGGCTGAAAATTTGGCCATGTTTTTGAAGCTCTAAAAACTCTGTTTCAGAAACGACAAATTTCCCTTCTCCATGAGATACTGGAATCACATGAATATCACCAACAGCCACACCACTCAACCAAGGTGAGTTGGTGTTAGCGATTCTTGTTTCAACCATTTTGGCAACATGTTGATTGGCATCATTATAAAATAGTGTTGGACTGTCGGTATGACTCTCTTCAAAATTACCATAAGGAAGCAACCCTGATTTAACAAGAGCTTGGAAACCATTACAGATACCAATGATCAATCCACCCCTTGCTATAAAGGCATCAATAGCCGTTTTAACTTTTTTGTTCAATAAAATATTAACAATGAATTTAGCAGAACCATCTGGCTCATCTGCTGCTGAAAAACCACCAGCAAAGAAAATAATATTAGCCTTTTCAATCATTTCAACCATTTCAGCAATAGATGCTGCAATTAAGTTCTGAGTCAAGGTTCTAAATGGTACTAGAGCCACTTCTGCGCCAACCTGTTCAAAAGCTTTAGCAGAATCGTATTCTGAGTTTGTGCCAGGAAAAACAGGAATATAAACAAGTGGCTTATCAATTTTTTCAGAGAGATTTTTTGTTGGTTGGGCGGAAACAACTGGTACATCTGATAACTTTTCTTTTTGCTCAAAAAGTGTTGGATAAACATCCTCAAGAGTCCCTTCAAACGCACCGATAAGTTCTTGACCAGAGATGGTAACATCATTAATAACTAGAGAAAAATCACTCGATGTTGTCCCTAATTTAAGCACACCAGGAATGTCCTCTTTACTTGTGAAAACAAAGCCACCCAATTGCCCTTGAAGAAGAGTTGAAACCATCTTATCATTCAGTGATAAATGAGCACCAAAACGATTACCAAAACTCATTAAAGCGATTGTTTCACCAAGACCACCATACTTAATAGCTGCACTAGCTGTTATCTGATGTTTTTCCTGAATACGGCTAAATTGTTCAAAATTAGCAAGAATTAGTTTATAATCAATGATTTCTGAAATAGCTTGCCCTTCAATATAATAGATGGTTTCACCGGCATTTTTAAACTCAGGCGATAAGACTTTATCAACTTTTGAAGTGGTCACACCAAATGCCACAAGGGTTGGTGGAACAGTTAATTCTTCAAAAGTACCACTCATTGAGTCCTTCCCACCAATAGAGGGTAGACCTAATTGAATTTGTGCTTCAATAGCACCTAAAAGAGCTGACACAGGTTTTCCAAAACGTTCTGCCTGTTTATCTAAGCGCTCAAAGTATTCTTGATAAGAAAAACGAGCTTTCTGCCATTTTGAACCAGTTGCCACCAAACGACTAGTTGCTTCAATAATAGCATAAGCAGCACCATGATAAGGTGACCACTCCGCAATATAAGGATTATAACCTTGTGCCATTACAGAAACAGTGGTTGTTTTCCCGTTTTGAACAGGTAATTTTTGAACAGAACTTTCTGTTGGCGTCACTTGATAACGACCACCTAACGGGTGGTTGATTGTCGAACGTCCAACCGAACTATCAAAGAGGGTTTGAAGGCCTTTTTGGCTAGTATGATTGAGATTAGAAAGAACAGTGACTAGTTCTTGTTCAATCGTTTGTAGTTTGGTTGTCTTTTGGTACGGAAGAGTTTTCTTACTATCTGTGACATCAACATCAACAACCACACGAACACCATTTGTGTCTAAAAAGGCACGTTCAATATCGACAATCTTTTCACCATTCCAAGTCATCACAAGACGAGCTTCTTTTGTCACCTCGGCAACAACAACTGCTAAGATATCTTCTTTTTCAGAAGCAACAATGAAGGCTTCTGCGTCTTCTTTAGAAACAACAACTGCCATGCGTTCTTGGCTTTCTGAAATGGCGATTTCTGTCCCATTCAGTCCTTGATATTTTAAAGGCACTTTATTTAAATCAATCAAAACACCATCAGCTAATTCACCAATAGCAACACAGACTCCACCAGCACCAAAGTCATTAGATTTTTTAATCAGCTGGCTTACGTCTGAATTTCTAAAAAGACGTTGAATTTTTCTTTCTTCAATGGCGTTACCTTTTTGAACTTCAGCCCCTGCTGTTTCAACTGTTTCAATCGTTTGTACCTTAGAAGATCCTGTAGCGCCACCAATGCCATCTCGACCAGTTTTACCTCCCAGCAAAATAATAACATCGCCAGGTTCTGGTTTTTCACGACGAACATTTTTCTTAGGTGTTGCTCCAACAACCGCACCAAGTTCCATACGCTTAGCAATAAAGCCTGGATGGAAATATTCCCTCACATAAGTTGTTGCTAAACCAATTTGATTCCCATAAGATGAGTAGCCTTGTGCAGCCTTTTTTGAAATTACTTGTTGTGGTAATTTGCCTTGACGGGTATCAATGACATTTTGTGTAATATCACCAGCTCCTGAAATTCTCATCGCTTGGTAAACAAAACTACGCCCTGACAAAGGATCACGAATAGCACCACCAATACAGGTTGCGGCTCCCCCAAACGGCTCAATTTCAGTAGGATGATTATGAGTTTCATTTTTAAACATTAACAGCCATGTTTCATCTTTGCCATCAACATCAACAGAAATTTCCACCGAACAAGCATTAATTTCATCAGAGATTTCCATATCATCCAAACGACCATTCGCACGCTCATAACGTCCAAAAATAGTTGCCATATCCATTAATGTCTGAGGTTTAGCTTCCCGACCGAGTTCTTTTCTCATAGCCAAGTACTTATCATAAGTTGCTTGGAGTTGCTTTTCAAATTGAGAACGACTAAAATTAATCGTTTTTAACTCAGTTTCAAAGGTAGTATGACGACAATGATCAGACCAATAAGTGTCTAAAACTTTTAATTCGGTTTCTGTGGGAACTCTTTCTAGTGTTTTAAAATAATTTTGAATCAATAATAAATCAGCTACTTCCATAGCTAAATTCTGTTCTTTTTTAAACTCAACAAACTGATCTTTTGAATAGTCATTAAAGAAATCAAGTTTAGCAATACAATCATTTGCTTTTTCAAACGCTTCAACCATTACTGGTTTTGTAATATCTTTAAAACGTGAATCTACTGGGTTCAACAGATAAGTCTTGATTTTTTCTAACTCATCTAAAGCAACATCATCATTCAACAAGTAAAGTTGAGCTGTTTTGACAGTGACATTGTTTGTTGCCCCTAAAAGAAACAGAGCTTCTTGAGCACTGGCTGCACGCTGATCAAACTGACCAGGCAAAGCTTCAATAGCAAAAAATTGATAGTGACTGAGAAAATCAGAAACTTCATTTTCTGTCATCAAATCATCAGTCACCTGCTCTGAAAAAATATGTTTTTCTGCTCTTTCAGATAAGTCCAAAGATAAATGAAAAACATCATAAACTTGTAAAAGACGTAATTCTTTTAAGGTTTTAACCTGCAAATTATGTCTCAATTCTGCAAGCAAAGATTTCTCTTTCACTCTAAAATTAGCTTTCTTCTCAACAAAAATACGTTTATTCATACTTGCCCCTTATTTATTTTTAGACAGTTGTTCTAAAACAACAGTGTAAACATCTATAATTGAACCAATATTACGACGGAAGACATCCTTATCCATATGGTTTCCTTCTTTATCCCATAAACGACTGGTATCGGGTGAAATTTCATCAGAAAGGATGATGTTACCATCACTATCACGTCCAAATTCCAATTTGTAATCAATGAGAGTTAAACCAATTTCTGTAAAAATATCTGTTAGAACTCGATTAATTTTCCTTGTTTCTTCCTTTAAAAATGCTATTTCTTCAGCAGTTGCAATCTTCAAAAACAAGACATGTTCATCATTGATAAAAGGATCATCTAGCTCATCATTTTTATAATAAAATTCAATAATTGGAGTTTCAAATTTGATACCCTCCTCAAGCCCAAAACGCTTAGAAAATGACCCTGCTGAGTAATTACGAAGAACAACCTCAAGTGGAATAATACTCACTTTTTTATTGAGCTGGTCTGTTTCAGAGAGTTGTTTAATGAAGTGTGTCTGTATGCCTTTTTGATTTAAACGCTCAAAAATAAGCGAAGATATCTGATTATTGAGCCTTCCTTTGCCTTCTACAATTTCTTTTCGTTGACCATTTAAAGCTGTTGCCTGGTCCTTATAGCTGGCAATAATCTCATCTGGATGACTTGTTTCATAGATGTCTTTCGCTTTTCCTGAATAAATTAACTGTTTTTTCATTATATTGTTCGCCTTTTAAGTTTTTATAGCTTAATAGTAGCATAAATAAAGAGATTTAACAACAAAAAATGAACAATAAAAAAGATATTCGAAAAATTCGAACACCTAATTTGTTTTTTTATATAAATAGTCAACCATTTGCCCCATGGTTCTGACATCCTCAACATCTTCATCGAGAATTTCAAGGTTAAATTCATCTTCTATATTGATGATAAACTCAGTCAAAGTGATAGAGTCAGCTCCTAAATCATCTTTAAAATTAGTATCCATAGTCACTTTGATATCAACTTCTCCAAGTTGTTCTGCAATCAATTTTTGTATTTTAACTAGAATGTCTTCTTTAGTCATTTGATTCACTCTCCTTTGAAAATTCATTGGTTAATCGATCCATAAGACCACTCTCTAACATGAGACTAATTTGCTTAATAGCATTATAAATCGCTTTAGCATCGCTTGAGCCGTGACATTTAACAACTGGTGCTTTAAGACCAAATAAAACAGCGCCACCTGCAGATGAATAGTCAAGGCTTTCTTTTAATTGAGAGAGGTTCCCTTTTAAGAGTAAAGCTCCCAACTTTGTTAAAAAGCCACCATTTTGGATTGTTTTTTTCAACTGTCCTATGATAGAAATGGCTGTCCCTTCAATTGATTTTAATACAGCATTACCTGTAAACCCATCAGCAATAACCACATCACAAATGCCTGCTAGAAGATCACGTGCCTCAACATTTCCAATAAAATTAAGTGAAGCATCATTAGAAAGACGCTCAAAAGTTTCTTTTCTTAACGCATCTCCTTTTGTCTCTTCTGTACCATTATTTAATAAACCAACACGTGGAGAAGTAATTCCTCGAACATTCTTAGCATAAAAAGAACCAAGAATTGCAAACTGATGTAAGTGTCTAGCTGTATTTTCAGCATTAGCTCCCAAATCCAACATATCAAAACCTTTACCATCCATGGTTGGGATGGTTGACATTAACCCAGGACGATCAATATTTTTAATACGACCAACAATAAATAATCCTGATGCTAATAAGGCTCCTGTATTTCCAGCTGATAAGACCGCATCTGCTCTTCCTTCTTTAACAGCTTGAGTTGCTAGTACCATTGAGGCTTGCTTTTTCTTTCTAATAGCCTTTACAGGCTCATCTTCAGAATCAATTTTTTCAATGGTATGACTAATCGTAACTCTATTAGTATCTATTAGATAAGGAGTGATTTTTTCTCTATTTCCATAGAGTTGAATTTCAATATCTGAAAAATCATTTAATGCTTGATTAACACCTTCAATAATTGCTTTGGGAGCATTATCTCCGCCCATAGCATCAATTGCAATTTTTTTCATTTGAAACTCCTTTTTAAAAATATTGACTTATCTATTATAGCACTATTCACTTTTTTTATCATCTCATGAAATAGCTATCATTTTTAATCCTGTTTCATGATATTGCCCCATTTCTCCAAATCATCAATAAAGGCTTTACTTTTTAATTTTAAACCAACATAATCAGCATAAAGCTCATCTATAAACAGTCTTAGCTCTTTCTTTAATGAGTCATTAATAGAAATAGTTTTCAATTCATCAAACTGAATCGTTTGAAATCGATTAATTAAATAAGGGATATTGGGATTTAAATGGCTACGATGATTATCTTTATCAAAATGGTCTGGACAAAGAAGTCCTGAAAAACGATGAGAAAAATCAAAAGGTAAATCCTTACGATGACAAAAAAGACAATCATTAAAATTCAGTGACACACCAAAATGGTCTAGTAATTGAATCTCAAAAATATTTGTTAAAATTTCATAGTCTAAACCCTTATTGATAAGTTTTAAAGTCTTACTTAAAAAAACAAACAAAGAAGGATCTGGTATTGCATCTAAAATAACACTATCAGCTAAGGCAATAATATAACTCGCATAAGCTAGTTTATATATATCAGCATTAATTTGCTTAAACAATTCAACTTCTTTATAATCTTCAATATAACATAAACCAGTCTCATTAATTTTTAAAATAAAATTAGCCATTATTAATGGTTGAATAACTGAAGCCACTTTTGATTTTCTAGCACGTTTGACAAAGAACATTCTTTTACCATCAGTTTCCGTAAAAATTTTAACTAATTTATCATCTTCACGAAAATCCCTATTATAAAGAACAAGTCCTTTAGTTTCCTTAATCTCCATATTCTTTCATAAATTCTTTCAATCGTCTCAATGCCTCTTTAAGGGTGTCCATACTAGCAGCATAAGAAATTCTGATATAGCCTTCACCGTATTTTCCAAAAGCAACACCTGGAATTAAAGCAACAGCTTGTTGTTCAGCAAATTCTTTCAAAAAACCGAAGGAGTCAGAAGCTCCTGCTCCTGGTATTTTTGCAAAAATATAAAAAGCACCATTTGGTTTAATCACTTCAAAACCAAGCTCATTGAGTTTTTCAATAATATAATCACGACGCTCAACATATGCTTTTTTCATTGGCTCTGCATCATTTTTTCCAACTGTTAAAGCTTCAATAGCCGCATATTGAGCACTCGTTGTTGCAGCAGTCACCAAATATTGATGACTTTTAATAAGTTGACTGGTTAATTCTTTTTTCGCAAAAATAAAACCAATACGCCATCCTGTCATGGCATGTGATTTAGATAAGCCATTGATTAGAATTGTTTGTTCTGGTAAATATTCAGCAATAGAAACATGAGGTTCTTTTGTATAAGTCAATTCAGAATACACTTCATCACTAATGACAAACACATTATATTTTTTTAGAACAGCCGCAAGTCCTTTGATTTGTTCACGAGAATAAGTCACACCTGTAGGATTAGTAGGATAATTCAAAAGAACAGCTTTTAGTTTTTCTCCTTGTTCTAAAATGGCTTTTTCAAGCATCTCTGGTGTCAAAATAAATTGATTAGCGGTTGTGTCAATTTCGACAATATCTGCACCAACCAATTTGACAAGAGGCTCATAACCAGGATAAGCTGGAGCTGGCAGTAAAACAGTATCTCCTGGCTCTAAAATAGCAGTTAGACTTGCTGAAAGGGCTTCCGTTGCCCCAACAGTAACTAACACTTCATTTTCAGGATGATAATTTAGATGATATTTTTCTTTCACAAAATCACTAGCAGCTTGTCTTAATTCTAGTAAACCAGACATACCAGTGTAATAGCTTTTATCATTATCAATCGCTTTTTTAGCAGCCACTTTAATATGATTAGGTGTTGTAAAGTCAGGTTCACCAAGTGTCAATCTTAAAATACCTGGAATTGATGAAATGGTTTGATCAAACTGACGAATTAAAGATATTTCTATTTTGTCCAAATTTTTATTAAATCTTTTACTTAAATCCATAATGCCCTCCAACTTATTTTTTATTCTTATTATACACTAAATAATCACTAAAAAACACCTCTAAAGTGAGGTGTTAGTTGTTTTAAATTTTAAAGATAAAAATACTTTATTTACCAACTTCAAACAATGGAGATAAGGGACGTTTTTCATGAATACGTATAATAGCTTCAGCAATCAATTGGGCAATCGAAATTTGCTCAATTTTATCAATAAGTCGTTCCTCAGGAAGATAAATAGTATCAAGAACAATCATTTTCTTAATGGCTGATTTTTGAATATTATCAAGGGCTGCTCCAGAAAGAATGGGATGAGTTCCACTAGCATAAACCGCTGTTGCGCCAGCTTCAGAAAGAGCATCTGCTGCATGACAAATAGTTCCCGCAGTGTCAATCATATCATCTATTAAAATACATGTCTTATTTTTAACATCGCCAATAATGTTCATCACTTCACTCGTATTCATCTTATCAACACTTCTTCGTTTATCAATGATAGCGATTGGTGTTTTTAAAAATTGTGCTAATTTACGTGCTCTAGTCACTCCACCGTGATCAGGGCTAACAACAACATAGTCATCTCCTATCATTTCACGACGTTGGAAATAATCAGCAATAAGTGGTGCTCCCATCAAGTGATCTACAGGGATATCAAAAAATCCTTGAATTTGTGCAGCATGTAAGTCTACTGTAAGAAGACGATCTACCCCCGCCACTTCGAGCATATTAGCAACTAATTTAGATGTAATTGGTTCACGAGATCTTGCTTTTCGATCTTGTCTAGCATAACCATAGTAAGGCATAACAACATTAACAGTCTCAGCACTGGCACGCTTTAAAGCATCTACCATAATTAATAGTTCCATCAAATGATTATTAACAGGTGAACTGGTGGATTGTAAAACAAAGACATGATGACCCCTAATAGATTCTTCTATATTGACTTGAATTTCACCATCTGAAAATTGTCTAACTGTTGATTTTCCTAAAGAAATACCCATTGTTTTAGCAATTTTTTTTGCAAGTTGTTGGTTAGACGATAGTGCAAATAACTTTAAATTAGAATAAGACATGATTTCCTCCCAAAATTTTCTCCCTTATCATTTTAACCCTTTTCAGTTTTTTTTTCAATCTTTAATAAAATAGATACAATAATAAAAAAACAGAAAATTAATATTTTTCTGTTTTTGGTTAATCATTAATATGGATAAATGTAATAAACTGCTTGAGTCGTTGGATTAAACCATCCACGGTAATTACCAATTGATTGATTCCCAGCATAGTTTGCTTCCATAACTTGGATATTAGTTGAGCTTTGAACCCCTGTTACATAAACAACATGGCCATAACCACCACCATCATATGGGAAGACTGCAACTGAACCAACTATTGGCTCAGAACCAATTGAAAATCCTGCAGCTCGTGCACTTGCACCCCATTGATTTGCGTTACCCCAATAATTACCTACCCAAGGTGCTAATGATTTTACACCCCAAGTACACTGACCAACCGGATAAGTGTTTCCAGAATAGTTAACAGATGGTGTAGTTGTTCGAACCGGAGTAGCAGTTGTCACTGGATTATTTGCTGGTTGAGCTGGTGTAGCTACTTGCGTTGGTTGAGCTACTTGTGCTGGTTGAGCTGGTTGAGCTGGTGTGATAGTTGATACTACTTGTTGAGCTGTTTGAACAGAAGCCTCTTGTTGTCTTATAGCTTCTTGAGCAGCAGCTCTTGCAGCTGCTTCTTGGGCAGCAGCTTGTGCCGCTTTTTCTTCTGCAGCTGATTTTGCAACAAGTAAATTATTTTTTTCATCTTGAGCTGTTGCCAACTCTACAGCTAAGTTTAATTGAGCAACTTCTAATTCTGCTTTTTGTGTGTTTAAAGCGTTAGCATTTTCAGCTAAAGTTGCTTGGTTTTCTGCCACAGTATTGATAGCTTCTTGATTTTTAATTTGTTTTTCTTCAATAGCTTTTTTATCCGTTTTTTGTTGTTTCAACATTCTTTCGTTTGCAGAAACAACTTCACGAATAGCAACAATTCGGCTAATAGCATCTGAAAATGAATCGGAATCAACTAATGTACTGATATAAGAAGTTGCAATGCTATTTTTTTGTGCACTTCTAGCCTGATTTTCTAAAGATTTACTTCTTGCAACAATTTTACTAGAAAGCAATTCAATATCTTTTGCTAATTGTCTAGACTCAGCCTCAAGTTTTTTATTTTGTTCAGCTAATTTTTCTTGTTCTGCTTGAAGAGAATCTACTTGTTTTTGAACAGCTGTTACTTTTGCTTGAGCTTGAGCTTGTTCTGTTGTTAAATGATTAATGATATTTTCTTGATTGGCAATTTTACTATCATAATCTGTTGCAGAAACAACTTGTAGGTTTGATACGAGGTTCAATGTTAACCCACTAATTAATACTGCAGATAAAATTCTTTTTTTCATTTAGTACATACTCCTTTTCGATAAGACATTACTATAATACCAAAAAAAAATCTAGTTTATATTACGTGATTGTTACATTTTAAAGCATTTTTGAAACATATTATATTAAATGTAATCTATTTACAAAAAAATCTGAAAAAAAGTAGAAAAGAAGATTAATCATCAATGAAGGTAACAAGTGATAAACAACAAAAACATCAAACGAATAAGAGGTCATATGGTAAAATAATGCAAGAAAATAGCTACCAATATTAAAAATAAAAACTAGAATAAAAAAGCTAAGCACTCTAGCTATTTTACTATAATTCATTAAAGGTAACCATTTGTATCCCAGGAATATTAAAAGAGGAAAAAGAAAGGTTGAAATACCTATTCCATGAAAATACAAACTATCATACAAAAATGACAAAATAAGAAAAATAAAATACACTAAATATTTTGAATAAGTTAAAATAAAAAATAACAGCATCATTAAGAAAAAATGACTGGAAATAACAAATTGATAAGATAATAAAGTTGAAAGAAAATAGGTTAAATGCCTATCTAAAAAAAGACTGATAAATAAAAATAAAAAAGGTAGAATTCGTTTGAACTTCTTCATATTATTCTCCAATTAGACTAACATAGGAAAGATTTGAAAAGTCAACCGTTGGAACAACATAAATTTTGATATTCAAAGGCTCTTTGTCATCAATCATTTTTACTTTCCCAACAGAAATACCTGAAACTGATTGACCATCTAAACCACTTGTAAAAACCTCATCACCACTTGTGATTGCCATTTTCGTATTCAATTGTGAAATGATCAAAAGATCATTTTTTTCATCGTAATCTGTTAAAACTCCAAAAACATCTTCTTTTTCAGTTTTAATCTTAACAGGAATACCATCTGTATTTGATAAATTAGTAATTAAGGTAACATCTGTAGTAGTTGAATGAATTTTCTCAACTTTTCCAGCCAAACCTCCATTTGAAATAAGGAGCATATGATTTAAAACGCCATCATATTCACCAATATCAATAGTAACATAATTAAGCCAAGCAACTGGAGAGCGTAGTATAACTTTACCAGTAAGAATATTTAAACCCTCAAATGATTCCTTAATATCAAGTGCAAAGCGCAGTTCTTTATTTTCTTCAAGTAAAATTTGATATTCTCTATCTTTAGTTTCAAATTTTGATAATTGTTCCCTGAGATAATCATTTTCTTTATAAGTATTAAATAACTCATTAACACCGGAAAAAGACTGACTAACATAAAAAATAGGAATATCAATTATTTCCCTAACAGTATTAACACCTGAATCAATAAATAAAAATACTTCATTTCTAAAATATTTATTTTTTGAAATAAAAAAAATTAAAGAATAGAACATTAAAAAAAGAGCAATGAAAATAATAACGAATTTAGACCATTTAAATTTTTTCATGAAATCATACCCTTTATAATAAAATAAAACGAGACATCATAGTAATGATAATCTCGTTTAACTACGGAGAATGGGGGATTCGAACCCCCGCGCCAGTTACCCGACCTAACGATTTAGCAAACCGTCCTCTTCAGCCTCTTGAGTAATTCTCCAAATATAATGGGCACGAGTGGACTCGAACCACCGACCTCACGCTTATCAGGCGTGCGCTCTAACCACCTGAGCTACGCGCCCAAGCCAATTTACTGCTTGGTTTACACTAAGGTAAAGCGGGTGACGAGAATCGAACTCGCGACAACAGCTTGGAAGGCTGTAGTTTTACCACTAAACTACACCCGCTAATGGTATGGCGCGAGACGGAATCGAACCGCCGACACATGGAGCTTCAATCCATTGCTCTACCAACTGAGCTACCGAGCCGTTTTTTATATTGCGGGAGCAGGATTTGAACCTACGACCTTCGGGTTATGAGCCCGACGAGCTACCGAACTGCTCCATCCCGCGTTAACAATATATAAGGAGGATGTGGGATTCGAACCCACGCACGCTTTTACACGCCTGACGGTTTTCAAGACCGTTCCCTTCAGCCGGACTTGGGTAATCCTCCAAAAATTATAAAATAGTCCGTACGGGATTCGAACCCGTGTTACCGCCGTGAAAAGGC
Source organism: Streptococcus marimammalium DSM 18627 (assembly GCF_000380045.1). GTDB lineage: Bacteria > Bacillota > Bacilli > Lactobacillales > Streptococcaceae > Streptococcus > Streptococcus marimammalium. The sequence goes on along the minus strand of NZ_KB904357.1, from coordinate 1,300 downwards.
GGTGTCTTAACCCCTTGACCAACGGACCATAATTTTATAATGGGCACGAGTGGACTCGAACCACCGACCTCACGCTTATCAGGCGTGCGCTCTAACCACCTGAGCTACGCGCCCAAGCCAATTTACTGCTTGGTTTACACTAAGGTAAAGCGGGTGACGAGAATCGAACTCGCGACAACAGCTTGGAAGGCTGTAGTTTTACCACTAAACTACACCCGCTAATGGTATGGCGCGAGACGGAATCGAACCGCCGACACATGGAGCTTCAATCCATTGCTCTACCAACTGAGCTACGGAGCCGTTTTTTATATTGCGGGAGCAGGATTTGAACCTACGACCTTCGGGTTATGAGCCCGACGAGCTACCGAACTGCTCCATCCCGCGTTAACAATATATAAGGAGGATGTGGGATTCGAACCCACGCACGCTTTTACACGCCTGACGGTTTTCAAGACCGTTCCCTTCAGCCGGACTTGGGTAATCCTCCAAAAATTATAAAATAGTCCGTACGGGATTCGAACCCGTGTTACCGCCGTGAAAAGGCGGTGTCTTAACCCCTTGACCAACGGACCATAATTTATAAATGGGCACGAGTGGACTCGAACCACCGACCTCACGCTTATCAGGCGTGCGCTCTAACCACCTGAGCTACGCGCCCAAGCCAATTTACTGCTTGGTTTACACTAAGGTAAAGCGGGTGACGAGAATCGAACTCGCGACAACAGCTTGGAAGGCTGTAGTTTTACCACTAAACTACACCCGCTAATGGTATGGCGCGAGACGGAATCGAACCGCCGACACATGGAGCTTCAATCCATTGCTCTACCAACTGAGCTACCGAGCCGTTTTTTATATTGCGGGAGCAGGATTTGAACCTACGACCTTCGGGTTATGAGCCCGACGAGCTACCGAACTGCTCCATCCCGCGTTAACAATATATAAGGAGGATGTGGGATTCGAACCCACGCACGCTTTTACACGCCTGACGGTTTTCAAGACCGTTCCCTTCAGCCGGACTTGGGTAATCCTCCAGTCAAATGGACCTTGTAGGACTCGAACCTACGACCGCTCGGTTATGAGCCGAGAGCTCTAACCAGCTGAGCTAAAGGTCCAAAGTCTTTAAATTATAGCGGCGAAGGGGATCGAACCCCCGACCTCCCGGGTATGAACCGGACGCTCTAGCCAGCTGAGCTACACCGCCATCCATCGGGAAGACAGGATTCGAACCTGCGACACCTTGGTCCCAAACCAAGTACTCTACCAAGCTGAGCTACTTCCCGAAAAAAATGCACCCTAGAGG
>NZ_KB904356.1 GCF_000380045.1 Streptococcus marimammalium DSM 18627 | reverse complement strand
CTGAAGATGATGCTAAAATTTCAGAATTTTTAGGCTCGATTGTTGGTGGTTTTTCAGGCTCATATGCGGCGAGTAAGTTTAGTTTGAATGATATTCATGTCAAAACAAATACTAATACTAAAACAAGTTCCTTTATTGATGGCATGTCTGAGACAGATGCCAAAAGATATAACCAGTGGCAAAACTATGTTGATGAAGGTATTGAATCAAATGACAGGGTAAAATTAATGAATTGGGAGTTTTCACCAGATCCTAAATTATATAAACAACATAAACTTACTTATGATAATCCAAGTTATTATAATCAGATGACTGGCGAAGTAATTTATCCTGGGACAAAAGCGAGTGCAAAAGGTCCTATAAATGGTAGTGTACATATTGATGGATTTTTAAATGGAAAATATGAGATACAAACTTTAGAACCGGGAGCTGTTATTGATAGGTATGGTAGTAATGGTAGTGGTAAATACTTTTCACCAATTGGCACAGAGATTGATGCTAGGGCTTTACCACCACATATGTACGATTCTAATATCCTTTACACAAAATATGTTGTACTAAAACCTCTACCTGTAAAAAGTGGGGTTGTTGCTCCTTGGTTTGATAAGACTGGTAACGGAATTCAATATTTTACTAAATTATCTGTAGATGATTTAATCGCACACGATTATATTAAGATTATACCTTAATAAATAAAAAGGAGAAAAATAATGTCAACTATAAAAGAGCTATTCTTATCAAGTTTGCAGAAAGCTGGAATTCCAATTTTGAATAATATGACGTATTTTTTTGATACAAGGCCAGAATTTTTTCCGGAGGGAACAAGTGTTTATTCAGACAATAATAAATTTTATCTTGTTGGTAAAGAACGTCACCTGATTATCAAAGAAAAAGAATTCGAATCAGAATCTGATTTACTTTTTGATTTGTTAGATAGTCATATTATTTATGCAGCAAGTCTTTTTTCATCTAAGAAAGCTGGTGAAAATTTGGAATTATACAAGGAATTATTTAAACGAGAGCAAATACGATTATTTAATCTCATTTCATCAGATTATGGTAGAAAAAAAGAAATTCAAATAAAAGAAATGGAAAAAAGTTCTCCTGATATTAATTGGTAAGAAGAAACTGTTACCATCATCAGATTGATATAAAAATATCAGTATTAAAGAAGGAGATTTTATATGGCACGTAGTAAAATAACATGGGAAGAAGTTAGTCAATATGAACAAATGGAACCTAATGGTAAAATTTGGCGTCATAAT
>NZ_KB904355.1 GCF_000380045.1 Streptococcus marimammalium DSM 18627 | reverse complement strand
CTGAAGATGATGCTAAAATTTCAGAATTTTTAGGCTCGATTGTTGGTGGTTTTTCAGGCTCATATGCGGCGAGTAAGTTTAGTTTGAATGATATTACATTGGATGTTAGAAACCAAAAATTAAATATTAATAATTCTGAGGAATTAATTTCTAAATATAGTGATGTTTACGACTATGAATATAGTATCTACACTGACCCTGGACCTCTAAATGATTTACCTGGTGAAATGAATAGAAATTTTTATGGCGGTAGGTATAATAGTGTTACTTTGGATAAGCCTACTGTATTATATAGAGTTGGAGATTCTTCTAATCCTTTGGGACAATGGTTTACATTAACCCCCCCAAGTTCTTCAATAAGTGCTAGAATTGATAATGCTATTAAACCGCAGTGGATTGATAACAATGGAGTACTAACTGGTACCTCTCCAATTAATACCGTATATTCTATTGAAATTCCAGCAGGAACAACTATTTATTTTGGTCCTGTAGGTCCACAAGGAGGAATTTATCAAGGTGGATTAAATAAGCAACAAATACTTGTGAGGGAACCTTGGAATATTAAAGATATTAAGATATTAAATAATTGGTCAATTGAATGAAGGTGATTATATGGATGATACAATTTTATTAAAAAAAATTATTGAGAAATTATTAAACACTATTACAAATAACAAAAGAAATACTATTTTACTGCAATATGATATTTTATTATGGTTATTAGAAAAAATAAATTTAAACCAAAATTTTGATTTTGCTAATATTAATGCTTCTGATATCATTAATAACTTATTTCCCTTACATGGAGGACTAACTGATTATTATTATTGGAGTGAGAATGAAGAGGAGAGATTGGAGAAGAATAAGGAATTGACTCATTTAAAAGATGAGCTTTACAGAATTCTAAAACAATATAGTTAATTAAATATATTGTTGAAATTTTTTATTTAAGTGATTTTTTTCTAAATTATATAGTAATTTTTAATGTTTAGAATACTATATTGTATCTTGAAAACTAAATAATATTCTTTAATAAATATTAAAAAATATATATAATATAAAAATCAGCTTCAGATACCATTTAAAAGATTTCTGGAACAGATAACAGAGCATATGAGAAAGTTCTCGGATTTGACGAAAACTATTTTGGTGATGGCCCCGTTTATCGTCTTGATGTTACCCCAGATGTTATGGGTAAAAGAGAGCTTTCAATTCCGACAGGGAATGAAAAAGGAGCTAACAGTCATTGGATACCAGCTGGACAGACTGATCCAGGTGGCGTTCTAGAAGCAGTAATGAAAAACGTTGGTATTAAGGAAGGAGATTTTATATGGCACGTAGTAAAATAACATGGGAAGAAGTTAGTCAATATGAACAAATGGAACCTAATGGTAAAATTTGGCGTCATAAT
>NZ_KB904354.1 GCF_000380045.1 Streptococcus marimammalium DSM 18627 | reverse complement strand
TGATTCTTTTGACAGGTTATTTTATTAACCCTGCACGTTTGGTTTCTTGTCTTGTTCAGTTTTCAAAGGTCATTACTCTTTCGAGACAACTATTACATTCTAGCACCTCTTGTTTGCTTTGTCAATACATTTTGAAGAAAAATAATAACAATATTTTTAAAATATGCTAAGAATAGTATAGCAAAAAAACTAGCATATATCTAGTTTTTTATTTTTTATTCATATTATAATGTTAAATATTGTAAAAAAGATAAGCTATTCAATAATTTTAATTTAATTGGCTTAAATACTTAACTAAAACCATTGATAACAACTTAAAAAGAGCTCGCAGTTATTAATCTTATCAAAAATCATTTAAAAGAATTCAATTATTACTAAGTAAATCGATTTTTTAAAATGAGTAATTTTTTCAGTTAATTTGATAATAGAAAATTTTTATTGTTGCTTTTTTGAAGCAATTACTGAGTGATGATAACCATATAAAAGATAAATAACAATCCCAATTAGTGTTGTCATGCCAAATGCTAACCAAGTTGTTATTTCATATTGACTCATAAGTGAAAGGCATATAATAATCGATATGATTGGTAATAATGGGACAAAAGGTGTTTTGAACTCACCTTTTTTAGGTAAGCCTTCGTTTTTTCTCAATTTAATGATGCCATAAGCTAATATAATAAGGTAAGCCAATGTACATATATTTAAAAACGAAGCAATGCTTGCAATAGGAAATACTCCTGCACAAATAGCTGCAACAATCCCTACTAAAAGTGTCGCATTCTTTGGTACTCTTTCTTTCTTTGAAACTTTGCTAAATATTTTTGGTAATAATCCATCACGACTAATGCTGTATATTATTCTAGCTAAAGCATATGACATTGATATACAAACTGTGATCAAAGTTAAAATGGCAATTATAGAAACATAATTAGCCGCCCAAGTCAAGCCAATACTTCTTAGAGCAAAAGCAACAGCGTCACTCACATTTAATTTTGTATAGTGAACCATACCAGTTAATACAAGAGTAACAACAATATAAAGGAAAGTTACAATTGACAATGACAAAGCAATTCCTTTAGGGATATTTTTTTGTGGTTCATTAACCTCGTCTACAGCCATTGAAATTGACTCAAAACCAAGAAAGGCAAAAAACATTAAAGATGCTCCTGCCATAATTCCTGTCTGTCCACCATAAATTTGACCAAAACCAAATGGTGAAAAGTTGGCCCAATTATTCAAATCAATGTGAAATAACCCTACTAATATAAATAAAAATAGTGCAGAAAATTTTAAAATGACCAATACATTGTTAAGTTTAAAAACAATTTTTGAATTTAATAATACGATAGCAGTTACTAAAACAACAACTAAAATTGGAAAAAGATCAACATAATGACCTTGTGATAGGTCAAAAGTACCGTTGAGAGCATCTGGTAATTTTAAACCATAACTAGATAAAAGCCCTTTAAAATAAGCACCCCAACCTGATGCGACTCCTGAAATAGCTGTCAAAAATTCCATGATAATGTACCATCCAACAATCCAGGCGGGAAACTCACCCATTGTTCGATATATATAACTATAAGCACCACCATTAGTGGGAATTCTTGAAGCAAACTCAGCAAAAAATAATGCAGATAACCCTACTGAAATAGCTGAAATGATGATAGATATTATAAGAGCTGGACCTGCAAAATTAGCAGCACCAATACCTGTAACAGTCAAAATCCCTGTTCCAACCATTGAACCTAATCCTAGAAAAATTAAATCATTAATTTTGAGATGTCTATTAAGTTCTGTTTTTTTTTCTAATTTTATTTTTTTTCTAAAGATTCCCATAAATTTCCTCACTTCATGATAATTATATAAGTCTACCATATTATTTAAATCTTGTAAAATTATACCGATTATAAAAATTTATACATTTTGAATCAAAAAACAAAAAACTCCTATCATTAATAAGATAAGAGTTTTTTTATTTTTATTAACGAGAACGTTTAGATTTATATATAATAAATCCTACTAGAAAAAGAGTGGCAAAACCAAGAATACTAAACAAGATTTTATTTGACTCTCCTGTTTTTGGTAATGGTTTTTCTGGACGATGGACATTGGTAATGTCATAGCCCTTAATGACTGTAGTATAGCCTTTAACAGCATCTT
>NZ_KB904353.1 GCF_000380045.1 Streptococcus marimammalium DSM 18627 | reverse complement strand
ACTGATAGGCGCTTCTGAAGATGATGCTAAAATTTCAGAATTTTTAGGCTCGATTGTTGGTGGTTTTTCAGGCTCATATGCGGCGAGTAAGTTTACTCTGAATGATGTTCATGTCAAAACAAATACTAATACTAAAACAAGTTCCTTTATTGATGGCATGTCTGAGACAGATGCCAAAAGATATAGCCAGTGGCAAGACTTAGCTAATTCTAAGCTGACACGAGAAGAGAGACTCTTGTTGATGGATATGACATATGCGCCAGAAAAATTGTATCCATTTGATATGGTTAAAATGAAACTCAAGGAAGTAGGTATGAGTTTTGACGAGTTTCAACGTTTACGTGCATCTCGAATTGAAAGTATGACGCCAGAACAGTTATCCAAAATGAAACAAATCAGAGATGCCTTTCCAAAACCCACTGAAAAAACAGTTCTTCAGAAAATTATAACTGTTGATGAAGCAGAAAAGATTTTAGATAGAGTATGGGTTGATAAAAAAACTGGGAATACAACTCTAAAAGGATATGTTGCTAAAAGAAACGATGTGGCTCACCTTAATAATTATGATGAGATTGTTGAAGGGTTACGATTAGATTATCGCAATGCCCAGTCAATAAGACCTTTTCCTGAAGATGGTAATAGTTATGTTAGAATTGAATTTTCAGCTGATGAAATTTCAACAATCGAGACACCTTATGGTCATGAAATGGGAGGTACTAACACTGACGGTAGTCCTTCTACTTTAAATGGTTTCACAGGATCTGACCATCAAATTATTCCCGAGTGGAAATTAAATAAGCCGATAGAATTAGCCGAAGGTTCAAAAATGTTTCTTAATGTTGATGGTGAAGAAGTATTACTTGCTATATATGAAGATGGACATTTCCAATATATTAACTAACAGAAAGTGTGGTCACCATGTTTATCATTGTTTACCGAGATGACTTATTTTTTTACCATAGTGAAAAGGAGAAAGGTTTCAAAATAGTTACTCACGATCCAAAATATCTTGAATGGGGGTTTACCCATCATTCTGAAGATATTTTTCGGAAAGAAGTTCCCACAAAAGATATTTCCGCCATTTACGAAGTAACCGTTGAAGGATATTATAAAGGAAAAGAGATAGTAGGTTTTGAAGCTCATCCTGACTGGCTTGAAAAACCAAATGCAGTGGTTTATTTTTATACGAGTGATGTTGAATTTTTAAAAGCCAATCATTTATTCGACCCTAAAGAGTTCGTTTTCGAAGAATATGGGACTGCATATTACTACTCTTTACCAGTTCCAATAGAAGATGTTGAAGTGGTTATTAGTCGCAGAAATGTACCGATTAAGGGAAGAAAGTGGTGGGAGGAATTATGATAAAATCATTTTTAGTCTATCAAGATAAGGTTTTTAATCATTTTGAAATAGGTGAGGAGATGACTGTCATCTATACAAAAACGCCAAATTTGTTAGAGGATAGCATTGTCGAAGAAGAGGGTTGGTTTAAACAGGTTATTCCAACCAAGGAAGTTGCTCAGCGTTTTGATATTCACTATAGTGCTAAGAGTGATGAAAAAGAGTTAGAGATTTTTTCAGCGAGTCATGAGTTTTTCATTAGACCAGCTTCATGGGCGCGCTTAATGACTAATGATGTCTTATTTTTAAAGTCAAAGGGATGGTTTAAAGGGGCAAAGTCTTTATCATCTCAAGAAGGTTTTCTTAGTGAAGTAGTTGATACGGTGACGTCACGTTTAACGACTAAGTCAGATCTTGAAGCAAGTGAGAATGTTTGGGTTACACAACCAATTCAAACAACAGAGTTTAACATTCTTTCAAGAAGGAAAAATATCCCTATAAATGGTAGAGAGTGGTGGAATAATGACAACAACGATATTTAATATAGCAAGTCAAAAAGAATTAAGGATTGGAGATATCATTGGAACAACTAATCTTTTCGAATGTTTTAGTGTGACATTGAAGACTGCCAATCAAAAAATGGATGAATCGTCTTTAATATCTGATTATGAAAGAGTTTTATTTGGTGTTAGAGATAAAAGTGTATTTGGTTTTTATATTAGTTACCAAAAAGAAAGCTATCAAGTGAAAGTTCCTTCTCTAGCAACGCCTTCTGATTGGACAGGAGCCTTGATGGTTATCAAATTAATAGCGGCTCTCACTAATGGTGTTATCAGTGATGAACAAGGTAATACCTATACAGCTGAGCAAATCACTCAGTATTCTTTTACAGATCATATTATTGATCATTTGTCACAGTTATACTTAGAATTACAAAAAACCTCTGAAGTTCGTCAGTTTTCAGGTGTCAAGCGACCTATTTTTCTAGATAGTAACATGCTTCAACACTATTTTTCTACATCAGATGAGCACTTTTTCGAGACTTATGAAAAACTACTCATGGTTACTCAATATGTCACAGATTATCAATCTAAACAACATGTTTATCGCATTGAATCAGGAGAAACAACACATTTTATCGGGACAAATTTTCTCAATGTTGACAAACCAACCGTTTTATCATTTGTGCCAAGTCTTGAACCAGAACTATTGAAGCAGTATCATGATAAAGAGATAACAGATTGGCGTTTATTTGCCAAGACAGATGACAATAAAGTGATTGCTGAGGTAGACTATCAAGATTTCTTTAATCAGCTACCAGAAGGGCAATATTTTATGATAGATGCCAAATATGCTTTAGTGCAACCACTTGGTCAAGACTATTTTCAAAAAAATAAATAAAATCATTTTTAGAGACTGGCGATGATGTCGCAGTCTTTTTTGAAATAATTATGTTAAGCTAAAGCGTAGCTTAATTAAGCAAGCTAAAGAAAAGTCATTATGATATCATAAATAGCATATAAGATAAGAAGACAAAGATATCAAAAAAAGACTTCAATTCCGTCAGGAATTGAAGATGGTGCTAACGATTATTGGCGACCGGGAGGACAAATTTATCCAAGTGGTATTGCAGAAGCAGTGATGAAAAATATTGGTATTGAAGAAGGAGATTTTATATGGCAGATAGTGAAATGACATGGGAAGAAGTTATTCAGTACGAACGAATAACAGACGATGGTCTTGTTTGGCGACATAATAATACTTACTATTTAGTTGATGAAGTGGGAGGTGTCTTGCCAGAAAGAATTGTTTACAAATTACCAGAAGACCTTTATCGTTTATATGAAAAAGGTGAAAGAACATTGGCTGATATTAGTTTTAAAATTGAAACAGGCAATTGGCCACCGACAGAGGAAGAGAAAAGGGCTAATATTAAACAGGCAATTACCGAACGTCCAATTACCTTGGTTAATACTTCAAATTACTACAATCTTTTTACGGAGGAAGAATTAGAAAAATTGATTCCAATTGCTGAGAAACAGTGGATAGACTGGAAGGGCAAACTTCCAGAACGTTACGTCTCACCTTTAAAAAATAAAACAAAAGAAGATTAAGCACAGGCTCACATTTTGTGAGCTTGTTTTTGTGATATGAAAAGTTTTGCGTCGTTGTGATATAATAGATATAATTAAAAAAAGGTCAAGCACTTGACAACATGAAACTCTACATGACTGAAGTGCACATGACTTTGTTGTCCACCTTTCAGCTTTTGATGCAAGAGTATAG
>NZ_KB904352.1 GCF_000380045.1 Streptococcus marimammalium DSM 18627 | reverse complement strand
TATGATATGATAAGAAAAAGACTTTATGAAACAAGGGAGAGCGCAATGACGTTAATTTACCAATCAACAAGAGATGCTAAAAACACAGCAACCGCTAGCCAAGCGATTTTAAAGGGATTAGCAACAGATGGGGGGCTCTACACTCCTACTGTTTTTCCAAAGATAGATTTGGATTTTAATCAGCTAAAAGAGTTAAGTTATCAGGCTATCGCTAAAAAAATCTTAGCAGCTTTTTTAGATGATTTTACGCCAGAAGAAATAAACAAGCAAAAGCCCCTTCTTTTAAAGGAAGGAGCTTTATCATTATTGAGAGGTTATTGATTCCACAAACATTTGAAAGATAATCTTTATTATGATTGGCTATCACTTAATTTTAAATGTGGATAAGAAATTTTAGTTTTTTCGACTTCAAATACTTTTTGTGCTTCAAGTTCCGATTCATCAACATATCCTTCAAACCAGATTTTTGAAATATCTTCATGGTTGAAAAAATAAACTTGATTATTTATATTCCCAGAAGGATATATACAAGCAGAGTAGTCAAAATAACCAATAGTACCATTGTTATTATATAAGGGAAAACGGTTGATTATCATAATTTTACTAGTGCCATTATTAAGTTGCACTACACTACCAATTGGTAATATATTATTCATTAGATAGCTCCTTATTTAAATGTTTTATAATTTTATAACGTTCAATAACGTTTGAATAAGTTAGTAGAGAAGTGGCAAATAACAACAATTTTAGAATTTTTGGTTTCCTCCGCTAAAAACTCCTTATAATCCAAAGAGGAGAAAAAATGTTCTCTTACTTCTATATTGTCATATAGTTTTATGACATATTGTTTTGAAAAGTACAAGGCTATTAGACAAAAGATAAGGACTACTACAACATTTCCAATCACTTGGAGAGAAATAAAGTGTTTATTTAACCAATTTATAATTGGTAGAGATATCAAGGTTGCTAATACATTGATTGAATATCCAGTTGATTTTTTAGGATTAGTTGGGCTTGAAAAAATCTTTTCCAAGTCAGCATCGTAAAAAATATTATCTTGTTTAAATGTTCCTAAAGAAATTAATGTTTTTTTCATCGTTTTTACCTAAGAGCTAAATAGTGTTTTCTTTCTTTTAATTTAAGGGTGGGATGAAGTAAATTTAGTACATACCAGAATACTAGACTGCTGATGAAGAACAAAGTCATCGAGAAAAACAAAAATAAGAAAACAGATAGTGCCCATAAAACGACTAGTGTCAAAAAGATATACTGATTAGTCGTTACATTTTTTTTGGCCTCTGCCATTATTTGCTTTTTTTGTGCTAACGAAACTGTTAAGGGGATGGCTGTTAATTTTTTTGTCCAAGCTATTAGTTGTTTTCTTGAGTATAAGGTTATTAGAAATAAAAAGAGTAACAATAGAATTAAGTTAAATTGAAAATGAGACATTGGAAGATAGAATTGATCAAGTTGTTTGATGAGACTACCACCAGCAACATAAACAACTATTAGATACTTGTTTTCTGAAATAATATTTTTAGGCTCAGTCACTTCATAGAGTTGGTCGTCTGTTATATCTACATAAATAAAAGACTTTTCGTTTCTAACAAGTGATAATTTTGTTTTGTCTAGTAACACTCTTTTCCCTCACCATCTAATTGCTGAACCAAGCCCACTAAGGGTATCTGAAATGGCATCACCAACATCATTAATTTTTTCGACAACTGTATTAACAATTTTTTTGCTATTTGAAATAGAGTCATCAATGAACTGCTTGGTATTTTCAATAAAGGGTTTAACTACCCCATCGTAGGCCCAATCAAAAGCCATGGAACCAGCGACGCCGATAATAAAACCAGAAAATGCACCTATAGCTGCTCCTGTAACAGTTCCTAATATTGGTATAGGGATTGCACTTCCTAATGTAGAACCAATAGCAGCACCAACTTTTGCACCACCTAATCCAATAGCTACATGAGCTCCGGTTTTAATCATTGCATCTCCTACAGACTCACCATTTTTTCGTTGAATACTATAGTCAATGGCTGCTCCAATAATAGGGGCACCGTATTTAGCAACACCAGCAACAAAATGACTATAAGCGGGATTCACATTGAGAGGAACAGTATAATTACCTCCCCCTACAAGAGCTCCAGTTAGACCATATTGCATGTTTTGAGTGCTTTGTACTAGCCACTCCCAAGCTTTTGTCGTAAAGTGTTCAACAGCTTTATCTGTAATTTTGGATTTTAGCAATTCTGAAAGGAATGCAAATCCTGTAGTAGCAATTCCACTGCGAATTGACACAAAAGTTTCATGGTCAATTAGTCCTGTTTGATAATCTTCCTTTGCTTTTTTAATTATCACTTTTGAATTACTATCTAATTGATCCACATCAAAAGATTCTTTAGATTCTATATATGATTCAATTTTTTAACCCAGTCCATTTCTTTTTGTTTTGGAATATAAAAGGTTTGAGTTTTACTGTTCCAACTACTTTTTGCTTGATTTAATCCTGATTGAACTGCAGAAGCTAAACCTTCAATTTCCGAAAAAATATAGGGAGATGAAGAGTTGAATAGTAATAGACGATGGAGTTGCTCTTCTAATTCTCTCTTAATTTCTTGTTGAATATAGATTGATTCTCTAATATTGTATGTCAATCTCGGATTAGGTTTTTCTTTAAGATATTCTAAGTTCAAAAGTTCATAATAGCGTCCGACTATTCGATCTGCACGCATAATTTTATCCCGCAAATCACTCTCTCGCAAATCAATATTGCTAACTTCTGAAATATAACGATTAGAAAAGTTCTTGGCTGATAGTAAAATTGCTTCATTTAGAAGAACGCACCCCTTTAGTAGAGGAATTAGAACACTAGTACTATATATCTTAGCTGAATCATAAGCGCGACCAGATAGACTAGAATCATTATAGGAAAATTTGTTTAAAGTGTTTTGTAGATCCTCGTAGGCATTGTTTTGTTTACTAATAACACTTGCTAGACTATTGGTTTGGGCGTTATTATGCCCTAAATACATATCAATACTCATTTTTAACCTTCTGTTTTTGATCATTTTTATTTTGCATTGGTAATTGCCGATACATGAGAGACTGTTGTTTTTTTCTTAAATCTAACTCTAGTTGACTTAACTCTTTGTGTGTAAGTTTTTGAATTGATGTAAAAGCGTCACTATGTCTTTGAAGTCGATATAAACTTTCTGAATCTTTGAAGTTGCTTAAAACGTCTGTCAAAAAGTTTTGACTATCTTTTTCAATAGATTGAAAAAGATCATTGAAATAAGTCAGTAAATTTTTTTCGCGATTAAAGTTTTCCTCTTTTTCTTGATATGTTTTATCTGTACTATTCATTCAAGGTAAACCTCGTAGCTGGCTTGTCGAACTTAGATAATTGAGAACCAAGTTGTTTGTCCATAGCTTGAAAAGATGAAGATAGACTATTTATATTTCCAGACATAGTTAAAATAATATTAGCTATCTGAGATTCTGTAGACTTAACCAATTCAATTGCTTTCTGAGCACGTATATTACCGGCAACTGTTGTTCGCATATCTTTGGTCACCGTTCCACTTGTTACTAGATTTGATATTCCGTTGGCAAGTTCGGTTGCACGTTGACTTGCTAGAGTGGTATTGTTTTGTAAAACTGACATTTTCAAGTTTCTCCTTTTCTAGTCTACATAAAGTAAAATTCTTTGTATATATTATATCATTTTATTTATATATTGTAAGTTATAACATGATAAGCAGAAAAACAAGTGAAGTTTTTGAAATAACTGTCCTATTAAATCTTAGTATATATAGTGATTGTTAGTTTTCTTTTTTTGAATTTTTTCAAAGTAATCAAAAAACAGTCAATTTTTCTAAATGTACATGACTAAAGCACAACTTAAAGCAGATGCTGATCGTTTAGCTGAAAAAGCTTACGAAGACCAATGTACAACTGCAAATCCAAAAGAACCACTCATT
>NZ_KB904351.1 GCF_000380045.1 Streptococcus marimammalium DSM 18627 | reverse complement strand
ATTAAGTGAATTAGAGGGTGTCGCTATCTATTTCGCTCATGCTTACTCATCTCACGAACGTGGAACAAACGAGAATTTTAATGGATTACTTAGAGAGTTTGTGCCTAAAGGGATATCGCTACAGGAACTAACTCAAGAAGAATTAGATACCTATACACAAGCTATCAATGACAGANTGAGAAGAATACACAACTATCAGTCTGCAAAAAAACTGTTTGAGCTAGCTCAAACAGTATAAAAATTATTGACTTAGTCAGATGAATACTTTGTTGCACTTGACTTGACAATTGGGGGTTATAATTTTAATTTATTTGTCTTAAATAAAAAATTTGGCCTTTTTGACCAAATTTTTTTCTTATTTTTTCAAACTTTTATTTTATTATTTTTTTCCGACTGAAATACGATTGATAGCTCTTTGTAGAGCAACTTTTGCACGTTTTATTTCATCTACTTTATGATCTTTTTGTGCTTCTTCAAGTGCTTGTTCAGCACGGATTTTAGCACGTTCAGCTCGACTAACATCAATATCACGCTTACGTTCAGCAGAATCTGCAACAATCGTAATTAGATTATTTTTGATTTCCAATATTCCACCATTAACAGCAACTCTATCAACGTGAGAAACATCATCAACGCGTGTGATCTTGACTTCATCAACCTCCAACGGTGCAATCATGTTGATATGCTTTGGTAAAATGCCAATTTCACCAGCCTTAGTATGTGCTGAAACAAAAGCTGCATGGTGATTATACTTGATACCGTCCGGTGTCACAATTTGTAGCGTCATATGTTGCATTTAATTACCTCACTAAAAGCCCATTTTCTTAGCTTTTTCAATCACATCTTCAATCCTTCCAACACTTCTAAAAGCATCTTCAGGTAAATCATCATATTTACCTGCCAAAATTTCTTTAAACCCACGAACTGTCTCTGAAACAGGTACGTAAGATCCTGGTTGACCAGTGAATTGCTCAGCTACATTAAAGTTTTGAGAAAGGAAAAATTGAATACGACGAGCTCTACCAACCAATGTTTTTTCTTTATCAGACAACTCATCCATACCAAGAATGGCAATAATATCTTGCAATTCACGATAACGTTGAAGAACTCTTTGAACCTCAGTAGCAACCTCATAATGTTCTTGACCAACAATTTCTGGAGATAAAGCTCGAGAACTTGATGCTAGAGGATCGACAGCAGGGTAGATACCCATTTGAGTTAGCTTACGTTCGAGGTTTGTAGTTGAGTCTAAATGTGCAAATGCCGTTGCAGGGGCAGGGTCAGTATAATCATCAGCAGGGACATAAATAGCTTGGATAGACGTTACAGAACCTTTTTTAGTCGAAGTAATACGTTCTTGTAATTGTCCCATTTCAGTAGCAAGTGTTGGCTGATAACCAACTGCTGAAGGCATACGACCTAAAAGGGCAGAGACCTCTGAACCAGCTTGTGTGAATCGGAAAATATTATCAATGAATAAAAGTACATCTTGACCTTCAACATCACGGAAATATTCAGCGATTGTTAGACCTGTTAAAGCAACACGCATTCTAGCGCCAGGCGGCTCATTCATTTGACCAAAAACCATGGCTGTTTTTTCAATAACACCAGATTCTTTCATTTCCCAATATAGATCATTTCCTTCACGCGTTCTTTCACCAACACCGGTAAATACAGAGATACCACCATGTTCTTGAGCAATGTTATGAATCAATTCTTGAATAAGTACAGTTTTTCCGACACCAGCACCACCAAAAAGACCAACTTTTCCTCCCTTAAGATAAGGTGCTAGCAGGTCAATAACCTTAATTCCTGTTTCAAGAATTTCTGTAGATGTTGCTAATTCATCAAAGGATGGTGCTTGTTTATGAATAGGTTGTCGAAGTGCTTGGTCTGAAAATGGTTGTTCTAGATCAATTGTTTCTCCCAAAACATTAAATACACGACCTAGTGTTTCTTTACCAACGGGTACACTAATCGGACGACCAGTATCAAATACTTCTAATCCACGTTTTAAACCATCTGTTGATTCCATAGCAATAGTGCGAATCATACCATCACCAAGCTCAAGAGCTACTTCTAAAACAATTTTTTGTTTTTTGTCACCATCTTTATATACAACCAGTGCATTATTTATCTCAGGTAATTGGTCTCCAGTTGCAAAGACAACATCAACTACTGGACCAATAACTTGAGCAATTTTGCCTAAGCTCATGTATTTCTCCTTTTTCATATTATTCAAGTGCATTAGCACCAGCTACAATCTCAGTAATTTCTTGCGTTATTGCTGCTTGTCTAGCACGATTATATTGAATGGTTAAATCATTGATGACATTTTTTGCATTATCAGTTGCTGTTTGCATTGCTGTCATGCCAGCAGCATGTTCAGCAGTTTTAGCATCAACAATAGCCCCATAGATTAGACTTTCAGTATATTGAGGCAATAATTGCTCTAAAATAACATCACGATTTGGTTCCAATTCAAAACTACTAATATCTTCCTCAGTTGCTTCTTTAGCATCTAAATCAGCAATTGGAAGCATCTGCTCAACACGAACTTGACTAGTTAGACTATTAACATGGTGATTGTAACAGACATAAACTTCATCGAATAATTCGTTTTTATACATTTCAACAGTTTTTGAAAGAATTTGTCCAACTTGTTCAAAGCTTGGTTGGTCTTGTAAACCTCTCAGTTCAAATAATACATTCATTTTTCTAATTTTGAAAAAATCTGAACCAACACCACCTATTGAGATAATGGCATAGTCATCACCATTAGAATGATATTCTTCGATGATATCCATCATAGCTTTTAAAATTTTAGAGTTATAGCCTCCAACAAGTCCTTTATCAGAGGTAATAACAACGTAGGCTGTTTTTTTAACTTGCCTTGCAACCAACATTGGATTAATACTTTCACCATCTAATTCTGATTTTAATAGATCTGTTGTAATTTGACGAATTTTTGAAGCATAAATTTGGAAATGCTTTGCTGCTTGTTCTGATTGAACTAATTTTGCTGATGATACCATCCGCATAGCACTTGTAATTTTACTTGTTTTTTCTGTTGAAATAATTTTTGATTTTATTTCACTAAGAGAGCCTACCATTTTAGAACCCCCCTTTATTTATATTGTGATTGATCTTTATAAGTTTGAATTGCTTCATTCAAAACAGTCTCTTCTGGAAGATCTTTGGTTGTTCTAATAACTTCAAAAATATGTTCATAGTTAGAATCAAAATAGTCATAAAGTCCCTGTTCAAAATTAAGGATATTATTAACTGGAACATCATCTAAAAAGCCATGTGTCAAAGCATAGAGAATAACAACTTGTTTTTCTACTGGTAATGGTTTATGTAGCGGCTGTTTTAAAACTTCCACTGTACGACGGCCACGATTTAACTTAGCTTGTGTCGCAGCATCTAAATCAGAGCCAAATTGTGTGAAGGCTTCTAATTCTCTGTAAGAAGCTAAATCTAAACGCAAAGTACCTGCTACTTTTTTCATGGCTTTAATTTGAGCACTTCCCCCAACACGAGACACAGATGAACCAGCATCAATCGCGGGACGAATACCTGAATTAAACAAACTTTCTTGAAGGAAAATCTGACCATCCGTAATCGAAATTACATTGGTAGCAATATAAGCAGAAATATCACCAGCTTGTGTTTCAATAAATGGTAGAGCTGTTATTGAACCTCCACCTAATTCATCAGAAACTTTTGCTGATCTCTCTAATAAACGGCTGTGTAGATAGAAAACATCACCTGGATAAGCTTCACGCCCTGGAGGACGTCTTAGCAAAAGTGATAATTCACGATAAGCAACAGCCTGCTTTGACAAATCATCATAAACAACAAGAACATGTTTGCCATTATACATAAACTCTTCGGCCATAGCAACACCAGCATAAGGTGCAATAAATAAAAGTGGTGAAGGCTGTGAAGCAGAAGCAGTTACAACAATTGTATAATCAAGTGCCCCATGGCGTCTTAGTGTCTCCACTTGTGTTCTAACGGTAGACTCTTTTTGACCAATAGCAACATAGATACAGATCATATCTTGATCTTTTTGGTTCAAAATCGTATCAATTGCCACAGCTGTTTTACCCGTTTGTCTGTCACCGATGATAAGTTCTCTTTGACCACGACCAATAGGAACTAAAGCATCAATAGCTTTTAGTCCAGTTTGCAATGGTTCTGAGACTGATTTACGTTCCATAACACCTGGTGCAGGAGTTTCTACAGGACGGGTTTTATCAGTCTTAATATCACCTAGTCCATCAACTGGTATCCCTAAAGGGTTAACAACTCTACCAATAAGTTCTTCTCCTACAGGAACTTCCATGATTTTTCCAGTCCTTTTTACAAGATCTCCTTCACGGATAGAACTAAAATCACCAAGAATGATAATACCAATATCATTTGACTCCAAATTTTGTGCCATACCAAAAACGCCATTTTCAAATTCAAGGAGTTCACCACTCATGGCATTATCAAGGCCTCTTGCTCTTGCGATACCATCACCAATATAGGTAATAATGCCTGTTTCACTGACATCAAAATTCGGCTGAAAATTTTCTATTTGCTTTTTAATTAAAGCGCTAATCTCTTGTGCATTAATTGCCAAAAGCCACACCACTTTCTATTTTAATTTCATTTTTAATGTTTGTAATTGACGACGAATACTGGTATCAATTACCTTATTATTTGCAGAAATAACGAAGCCACCAATTAAATCTTCGTCAATTTCTTCTATTAAACGTCTAGGCTTTAAATTAAACTTTTGAGCAACAAGCACTAAAAGACGTTCTCTTTGCAATGGTGTCAAAGATATAGCAGTGATAACCTTGACATCAAAAGTATTGGTTTGACGTGATAAATGTTCTAAAACTTTTTCAAAAATAGGAACAAGAAAGGCAACTCTATCGTTATGAATAATAATTTCAAGAAAGTTGTTCAAATATTCAGATTGAGATTTTTGAAAAAGCCTTACTAATTTTATTTTATTAGTAGAAGCAATACTAAGATCCGCAAAATACTTTACTAAATGATTTTCATGGCAAATCGTTAATATGCTATAAATATCTTCTTCAATCACAGCAACAATATTTTTTTCAATAGCAATCTCAACAAGACTTTTAGCATATTGCTCAATGAGACGATAATTTTTTTTGTTCATTAAGCTTCTCCTAATTTATCTAGATAATCATTAACTAATTGACTTTTAGAAGATTCATCAAGGTGTTCGTTGAGAAATTTTTCAGCTAGCAAAATTGTTAAATGAGTCACTTCGCTTTTAATGCTTGTAAGTGCCTCTTCTTTTTCTCTTACAATATCTTGATGGGCCTTATCTTTTATTAAATCAGCTGTTTCTTTTGCTTCAGAGATAATCTTATTACCTTGTTCATGACTAATTTCTTTAGCATTATCAATGATTTTATTGGCTTCACGCTTGGCTTCATTTAATGCAACTTCGCGTTTGTTAGCTAATTTTTCTGCTCTTACCTTAGCATGTTCAGCACTATCAATATCATTGGAAATTCTTTTTTCACGTTCTTCAAAGATAGCAAGGAGTTTCCCCCAAGCAAACTTTTTGATAAGTACTAATAAAATAAGAAAACTACCTGTCACAATGATAAAGTTTCCAATTAAGATATTAATTCCTACTGTTGATAAAATATACATAATCTACTTCCTTTCTTACTAACTATTTACTTTTTTTCCGAGATAAATAGAAGTAAGTAGTATAAAGACATAAGCCTGCAAACATGAAATGAAGGCTGAAAAACCTACCCATACAATATTCATCCCTAAAGCAAATGGGGCAAGAAAAACACTTTGATTAGCCATTTGCAACAGTAACGATAGTAAAATCTCTCCCGAGAAAATATTACCATAAAGACGTAGTGATAACGACACAATATTGGTCACTTCTTCTAATATGTTCATGGGAGTCATAGCAATCGGGGTAATGAAACCTTTGATATAATGCTTAATCCCTTTTATTTTTATGGCTTGGTATTGAATGATAATTGACATTAAAATAGATAGGGCAAAGTCAAAAGCCATATTAGAGGTTGGTGAGCCCCACCAGTTATAACCATTAGGGGTTTGAATTTTTGTCATTAAGCCCAAATTATTGGCAAAGAGCAAAAAAGTAAACACCACAAAGAAAAATGGTGTGAATTGTTTTCCAAGTTTCTCACCAAGTTCTCCCTTAATAACACCAAAAACAAAATCATAAACATACTCAAGAACATTTTGTTTTCCTTTAGGTTTTAGTGTCATATTACGACTAGCCCAAAACACTAAAGAAAAGACAAGAATAACAATTAAAGCAGACATGATAAGTATGGTCAAATCAAAAGCAACTGGCCCGATATTAATAATTGGCATTTCTGATTCCAACTAAGTCCACCTTCTTTCTACAAATTGCATAGTCATCTATTATTTAAGGAATAATGACATCCCTAAAGTAACAAAGAATGTTCCTTCAATAAAGCCAATACCAAGGAAAATGATAGGTCTTAATTTATCAAATAATTCCGGTTGACGAGAAACAGCCTTCATGAAATTTGAAACCAAGTAACCCTCTGCAAGACTTACTCCAAAACAGGCAATCCCTAAAGCTAAAATACCTAATGTCATTTGAAAATACTCCTTATTTTTAAAATATTTTTACCAATCTAGTGTAGTCCTATTTTTTAAGTTTGTCAAATATAACTTAAAAAGAATAGTTAAAAAACAAAGATGTGCATCTAATTAAGAAGTTGTCATTTAAAACATGAGTTTTCTCTCTCACTGTAATAATGATTTAAAATAACTCCTTCTCATAATTTTTCCTATCACGTGCTTTTTGTTTTAAGAATTTCAGTTCGTGACTATTCTTTTGTGCCATCTTTTCTTGTATTATGATTTTTTCTTCAATAGGTAACGTCACTTTTTCTTTGTTTCCATGATTTTTTCTTTATTTCTTGATATCAAAAAAGAAGTAATTACTATGTGCGTATACTTCCTCTTAGTAATAATGTTTAATTGTGTTACTTCGACAAATTAGAAATTAGATTTCTTTCTCCAGAATTTCTGCAATCTTTTCAAATGTTTTTCCGCTTCTGATTGTTATTTCCTTATAAAAATCTTGCTTCATTAATTCTTTATAATAAGTGGATTTCAAGTACTCAGCCTCATCATACTTTCCCCAAAATACTCCTTGTTTTCCCACATACACTATCTCATTACAAAATGTAGTTTTATCTATGAAATCAAGAATACCTGATTTATCTGAGTTGGACGAAAAGAACAACACATCTCTTCTTGCCATCTCTCCTTCCCACCAATCAGGCAATTCTTCTCTTTCTTTCAAATATTCTTCTTTGGTAAGCAACGAAAAAGGGATAGAAAAATCGTAAGCACTTTCTAAGATATGCCTTATGTTAGATATGCAACTTTCTCGGTTTTGATCACTACCGAAAAATAAATTTCCACTATTAATATAAGAATCAACATCCTCATAGCCGGCACTTAACAATAATTTTTTAATTCACTCATCGCTACTTTATTCTTTCCACCCACATTAATACCACGCAATAAAAGTATATATCTCAAATGATTACCTTCCTTAAATTCTAATCTATCTTATCATAATATCCTTACCTGAATAAATAACTATAATGTTTATTTCATCATAAAGCTATTAATGAAACTTTCCTTTTTTATTCAAATTCCAATCATCTTCTTGCTTTTCATAATCATCATCAAAGTTAATCACATCATTAGAAGTACAATCGGGTACTTTCATATCGCTTCAATCATTATACTATCTACTTTAGTTTTAATCTTTTTTTCCTTCATCCCTATTCATTTGTTGATTTAAATCATCAACTTCATGAGCAAATTTTTGAGCAATTGCTTCTAACACTAATTCATCTTGATCAAAACTAATAGTTTCATCTTCTATACCATCAATATTAGTATAAAAAGTAATATGATTCTTTAAATTTTCTAATTTAAGAGGTGCAACTCCACCATATTCACCATCTAAATTAATCATTACTTTTTGATTAGTTTGAGGTTCGATAATCATTTGACTAGTTTTAATATACTCAATATGCTTATGATCAATATGTTTTCCACCCATTAACATTAAGCGAAGAAGGTGAACAATTTCAAAAAGATTGGCAGTTTTGACAAGAATTAATGTGAAATTACCATCATCTAATCTAGCATCTGGAGCTATTTGTTCAAAACCACCAACTGAATTGGTTAAAGCAGCAAAAATCATTGAAACTTTACCTTCAAAAATACCATGATCATGAAAAATTTTAACAGGAATAAGGCTAAGTCTTGGCAAGAGTTCAACTCCTTTTGCCAGATAAGCCAAATAACCAAACATTGTTTTTAATTGGCTTGGAACACTATAAGTCAGTTCTGTTAAACTACCGGCTGCAGCAATATTAATAAAATAAGTATCTCCAAATGCTTTACCTATATCCATGTTTAATGTACGATTTTTACCAATTAATTGAGCGGCTTTCAAAGGATTTCCTCTTGGAATTTTTAAAGCTCTAGCAAAGTCATTAGTGGTTCCTGTCGGGATAATAGCCATTTTGGGTCTTTTATCTAATGGTGCTATCCCATTAACAACTTCATTAATAGTGCCATCACCACCTGCAGCGACAATTAAATCAAAACCAGAAATAGCTGCACGCCTTGCTTCATTTTTGGCGGAATCTAGTTCCGGAGTTGTTTGAAAAGCACTTGTTTCATAGCCAAATCCTTCTAAAATAGTTAAAATATCAGCTACATTTTTTTTGATAATTTCTTGACCCGAAATGGGGTTATAAATCAAACGTGCCCTTTTTTGTTTTTTCATAATGACCTCATTTTATAAAATTTATAGTGTCTGTAACCAAGACTCATCTTTAATTGTAAGCCCTAAGGATTGTGCTTTAGTTAACTTACTCCCAGCATCTTCACCAGCTAAAACGATATCAGTTTTTTTAGAAACGCTTCCTGTGACATTAGCACCTAATTGAATCAATTTTTCTTTAGCGTCATTTCTAGTCATAGATTGTAATTTTCCAGTTATAACAACTGTTTTCCCAGAAAGAATTTGCTCTGAATCGTTTAAAAAAGAATAGATAGTATTAACTTGATATTTCTTCAATTCTTCTAACATGGTTTGACTACCAGATGTTTCAAAAAAAGTTTTCACTGAGATAGCAATAGTCTTGCCAAGACCATCTATACTTGCAATATCATCAACACTTGCTTTGGCTAAATTGTCTAAACTATTATATTTCTCTAGTAATAACCGACTGGCCTTACTTCCTACATGTCGAATCCCTAAACCAAATAACAATTTATCAGCTGCATTAGTTTTAGAGGATTCAATAGCATTATATAGATTTTGAGCTGATTTTTCTTTAACTCCTTCAAGTGTCATCAACTGCTCAACAGATAAACGATAAATATCAAATACATCATTGACAAGATTGGCTTGAAATAATTTTTCAACAATTGATGGTCCTAAACCTTTTATGTTCATAGCATCACGACTAGCAAAATGTTCAAGTCTTGCTTTTAGTTGACTTGGACAAAGAGGGTTAATGCAACGAAGAGCAACCTCTTCTTCGAAGTGAGTTAGTGGGCTTAAACAAGATGGACATTGTTTTGGGATAGACATTTGTTCTTCTTGCTGACGCTTATCAAGAACAACTCGTAAAACAGCAGGAATGATATCGCCAGCCTTATAAACAATAACTGTATCACCGACTCTAATATCTTTTTCAGCAATATAATCAACATTGTGAAGTGTCGCACGACTGACCGTTGTCCCAGCTAACTGAACAGGAGTTAAATTGGCAGTTGGTGTGACTACACCTGTCCTACCAACTGTCCAGTCAACAGAGAGAATTTTGGCCTCTTTTTCTTCAGCTGGGAATTTATAAGCAATTGCCCAGCGAGGAGCTTTCACAGTATATCCTAGCGCTTCTTGAATATCCAACTCATTAACTTTAATGACAATTCCATCAATATCATAAGGTAAGTTATTTCTTTGGTCGCTAATCTCACTAATAAAATTCCAAATAGTTGCCATTGAAGAACTTATGATATATCTTTGATTAACTGAAAAACCTAACTGTGATAAATGAGATAAAATCTCTTCTTGTTTTTTTTTGGTAGATGGTCCAGCTTCTTGGTATAAAAAAGTAGCTAGTTTTCTTTTTGCTACAACACTAGTGTCTAATTGTCGAAGTGTTCCTGCAGCTGCATTTCTTGGATTAGCAAATTCTTGTAAACCACTTTCTTGGCGATCTTGGTTAATCTGATTAAAAGAAGCTTTTGGTAAATATGCTTCCCCACGAACTGTAATACTTTTCTTACTATTGATGGTTAGAGGAATATCTTTAATACGTTTTAAATTCTCAGTGATATTTTCCCCAACTTGACCATCTCCTCTTGTTGCCCCAACCTCTAAAACACCATTCATATATGTAAGTGAAATAGATAAGCCATCAATCTTTAATTCAGCAACATAGCTTGCATTTGGAAATTTTTCTTTAATCCGCTCATCAAAAACGTCTAATTCTTCACGTGAAAAAGCATCCTGTAAAGAAAATAAAGGATAGCGATGTTCATATTTTTCAAATGCTTCTAGTAATACCCCGCCAACTCTATGGGTGGGGCTATTGGGTAAGACTAGTTCTGGATGTTTTTTTTCTAATTCAACTAATTGACGATATAGCTTATCATAATCAGCATCTGAAATGCTAGGAGAATCATTAGTATAGTATTCTTTTGCATAGTGATTTAGTTGATCAACTAATTGTTTCATTTGATTTTTCATAATATTATTTTATCATATTCAGATAAAAAACGCTCTCGAATGAGAGCGCTTATTTTGTAAAGTCAATTGTTTTAGATATTTTTTCAATAACGACAGCACCCACTAGTAAAGACAGTAATTCTCCAGTACCAGTTGTAAACCAGGTAAGCAAAAACGGAGCACCAAATAAATAGTGAAGTTCAAAGGCAATTGTTATCATACTAGCTGCAAAAAAGATGGAAAAATAAAGAAAACCTTTCGATATTAAACCATTTAACAAGTAGTCATTTTGATATTTTCTAAAAAGTTTAATGCCAAGTGTCACAAAGATTAGGGTGGATAAACCACCAACAAAAACATCTATCACACCAAAGCTATAAAAATTTGAAATCATACAACCAATGGTAACTGCAATAATGTATTTCCTATTATAAAACCCAAGAAAGTTTAACATTTCTGAGACGCGAAATTGATAAGCGCCAAAACTAATAGCATTTAGTGGGGGCATAATTGTCAATACAATATAAATAGCAGCAACTACTGAAATGTGTAAGTAATCTTTTGTTGTTAATGGTTTCATTTTCTTCTCCTTTAGTGGCTTAACCACGTGTAATATGCTTGGTGAAAGGGAAATAAGCACCAAGGGTTGATAAACAACTCTACTATTGTAACATCTTTATAAAAAAAAATAAAGATGTTATAAGTGACATTTTAATAAGTATAAAACAAAATTAGTATTTAATTTTCAAATCTTTTGGTAAAATAATGATATGAAATCACAATTAATTACTTTTATTAAAAAACTCTGGTCTATGGAGTTGATAAAATATTTATTTTTTGGTGTACTAACAACAATGATTTATTTTGTTAGTCGAACTGCTTTATTTCTCCAGTTAAACCAAGCTCTTATTTCTACTTTAATAGCTAATGTTATTGCTATTTTATTTGCTTTTTTCGTTAATGATCGCTATGTTTTTCAACAAGCACAAAAAGGGCGATTGAAACGCTTATTTCAGTTCTTTTTCGCTAGAATTTCCACTCTTATTTTAGATGGTTTTTTAGCCTTATTCTTTGTTGATTACTATCCTAATTTAATCGGGAAATTTGTTGATAATGATTTGAGAATGGTTAATTTAATTGAAACTATTCTTTCACAAATTGCTATTTTAATATTAAATTACCTTTTAAGTAAGTTTTTAATTTTTAAAGATAAAAAAAACTAAACTGTTTTGGTTTAGTTTTTTAAAAACCGTCATCAAAAAATTTTGACTGGCAAATATAATTTTTTTTGTATTTTGTAGCTAAAGTTTTAATCAATTGTTCTAATTCTTTTTGATAATAAAAAGCATTTTCAATGTAGGTTTTGTAGGATGTCTTTTCAGTCACTGTCGCTTCCTTTTTAAAATAGCCCCACATATGTTGATAAGCAGTTGTTAGCGTCTCTTTCGTTGGTGCTATTTTTTTTACTTCATCAAGATAAGTCAAAAAAGACTTTTCTTTTTCAGTTGACCAGTCATTACCTTTAAACAAGAGACGTATCTGATTATAGTGATATTGAGAATGCCCCATTACCCAATATTTGTGATAGGCCCACACTTTTTGAGCTTTTTTTAAATGATGGTTTGTCATTAATACTCCTCTCATTTATGAAGAATTATAGCCAGCTATTTTCACGCGCTATTTGGACAGCTTGGGTGCGGTTATTGGCAGATAATTTGTTGAAAATACTCGTCAAATAGTTTCTGACAGTACCATTTGAAAGAAATAAGGATTTAGCAATTTCCTCGTTCGAGCAACCTTTAGAAACCAATTCTAAAATAGCTATTTCTCTTTGACTTAAAGGATTTGTCGTAAAAGCCATTCCCTCCACTAATTCAGGTGAGTACTCTTTTTTACCCGCTAAAACAGTGTGAATCGTTCCCATTAATTCAGATGCTGAACGGTCTTTTAAAACAAAGGCATCGACCTGAGCTTCTAAGGCCCTTTTAAAATAGCCTGTTCGTTTAAAAGTTGTTAGAATAATCACTTTTAAATCAATGTGACTTCTCACCCACTCTAAAACATCAAGACCTGTTTTATAGGGCATTTCAATATCTAAAATAGCCACATCAACACTTTCTTTTGATAAGATATCAATGGCTTCTTGACCATTTGAAGCTTGCAAAATAAGATCGACATCATCTTCCATTAATAGTAATTGGCAAAGAGCATCTCTTAACATGGCTTGGTCTTCTGCGACTAATAATTTCATGATTTGATTCCTTCTTTAAGAGAGATTTGAATGCGTGTAGGCTGTTTTAATGAGCTTATTTTTAGGGTACCATTAACAAGACTTAGTCTATCTTTAATGGATGAGAGCTCATCTCCTTTTAAGGTTGAAAAACCAACACCATCATCTTCAGCAACTAGCAGGATGTTTTTTTCTCTGTACAAGCTGATGCGGCAATTCTTAGCATGGCTATGTTTGATAATATTGTTTGCGAGCTCCCTAATAAGCATCGTTAGTGTTGATTGAATCACAGGTGATAAGTTGTCTAAATTTAGTTGATTATCAATCGTTAAAGTGATGTTAGCAAGCTCAAAAAGTGTTTCAATGGTCTCAAGTTCTTCTAAAACTGTTCTAAATTTAAGGTTATTAATAATGCTTCTGACCTCACTCATCGAGTCCTTACTCATTTGGTGCAGTTCTTTTAATTCTTTTTCGACATGAGTTGTCTGACCTTTTTCTAATTGTTTGAGTGCTAATTCTGATTTAATGGTCATCATGGCAAAGACATGTCCTAAGGTATCGTGAAGGTCACGACCAATACGATTACGCTCATTTTCAGCCATCAAGACATTAATATAGGCATTTTTTTGCTCAATTTCTTCCTTTTGCTTTTCTTCATTTTGAATTCTCAAGCTGATAAAATAAAAACTTAATATGAAAATACTTACAAAGATGGCAGATAAAGTTTCTTCAATATTTTGACCAAACCATAATTGATAGGAGTTTAGAAAACTGATAGCCAGTAAATAACTAATGGGACGATAATGTTTAAATGGGTCATGGAAACGATAAACCAGTAAATTGGTGGTGTAGAAAAAATACCAAATAATGCCAATATCAAACGTAAGGCACATAAAAAGGATATAACCTAACATATAAAACCAAGCTAATACATGGTACCTTTCTAAGCCCTTAATAACTAGATATAAGTAGGATAAAACAAATATCATCATTAAACCCAAGTGCCAGATTGGCAAGTAGCCATTAAGAATGACAATGAGTGGATAAGTAAGAAAAATCAAAGAAATATAATAGAATAAGTGATAACTATTTTTGATAGAATTCAATTAATTAACCTCAACTTTTTTCTTGACAAAGATACTAATAACTATTATTACTATAGCATAAAAAAGTAAAATGATAAGAGATTCCCTTGAAAAATTCTTTTCGAAATAGCTAATTAATAAATTATTGTAGTGATAAGTTGGTGTAAACTTAGCAATAGTTTGTAACCAGCTTGGGAAAGTTTCTACTGGCATCCATAAGCCACCCAAAATAGCTAAGCCCATGTATAAGATATTACCTAAAACACTTAGAGTTTCTGATGATTTGATAAAACTCAACAAAATACCTAAAGGCATAAAGCAAATAGCACCAAAAAATAATAATAAGCCTGAATTTAACCAATCATTAATCGGCATAGAGACATCTTGTACAAAACGACCACTAAGAAAAACGAAAATAATAGCGAGTAAAAAGCTGATAAGAATCCTTATGATTTTGGCCATGAAATATTGCCAGATAGAGACAGGTGAGTGATTCAAATGCTTGATGTAGTGGGCATTACGATCTTCTTGAATCGAAAAAGGAAATGTAAAAAGAGCAAAGCTAATGCTTGAAAAAGCTGTCATAGACATCATGTATTGTCGAATGACCAAAGGTTGAATGTCTTTTGGTAATTCTCCCATCCAAATTGATGAAAAGATAAGAAAGAAAGCTATGGGCATGCCAATACCTAAAATAAAACTAGAAATCGTTCTTTTTGCTTGCAAATATTCTTTTTTTAAAAGTGCCTTAAATATGGTCATGATAAGCATCCTTTCTACTATCAAAAATGCTGTCTAATAAAGTTCTATTAGTCATTTCAATATCTTCAATCGGACAATTAGTCTCTTCTAGTAATTGCCAAATGACAGATGGTTTTTTAGTCATAAATGAAATGGTATCCGTTTTGATCAACAATTCACTAATAATGGTCTGATCAATACTATCAAGATATTTTTTAGGAAGGAGAAAATGTTTGCTTTTTTCTTCGCTTCTTAATAAGTAAGGTGTCGTATCTTTAAGTAATTTACCTTCATGCAAGACTAAAATGCGATCTGCTGTATGCTCTACTTCTTCTATATAATGAGAGGAATAAATAATTGTTTTTCCTCTTGTTTTTAAGTGGTTGATAATTTCCCAAAAACGTTTTCTAGTTGATGTGTCCATCGCAGTTGTTGGTTCATCAAGAAAAATAATATCAGGTTGACCAATCAAGGTTAAGACAAAATCTAAGAGTCGTCTTTGCCCACCAGATAGTTTATTCGCAAACTGCTGTTTTTGTTTTGGTTTAAAAGCAAGTAAGTCGTCTACTTCTTTTTCATTCAAAGGATTAGGATAAATGGCTCTTTGAAAATCAATTAATTCTTGAACGGTCATCTTATCTTGGATAAGATTGTCTTGAAAGAGCACGCCAACTCTCTTTTTAAGACGATGGTCACTGGGTGAATATCCCAAAACATCTATGTCCCCTGCACTTGCTTTATAGTCCCCTAAAAGGCAAGTCATTAGAACTGTTTTTCCAGCACCATTTGGGCCAATTAAAGCTATACAATCACCTTCAAATATCTCGAAAGAAAGATCATTTAAAACGACTTTTTCCTTGAATTGTTTTTTCAGATGATTAACGGTTAATACAGGTTTTTTATTCATAATTATCATCCTTTCTATAACTCTATCTTATCAATTGATAATAGTTTTAATAAGTTCTAAAAAGCATGACTTGATATGACATTTGTCATAAAAAAAAGACTCCTTAGAGTCATTTTTTATTTTTTGAAAAATGCGATTGAATAACAGAAACAATAGTTCCTCGTCTTGCTTCAAAAGTCTTCACGTGTTGTTTTTGATAGATGGCATTGATAATGCCTCCAATAATAAGAACCTTGGAAAAAAAGATAAACCAAAACATAATGGCAAAAAGAGCCACAGAACCTAAAATCCTTAGATTTTCCATGTTTTGAATGGTATTTCCAATATAATTTCCTACAAGATTAGTAAAAAACACAAAAACGATACTAGTAAAGACTGTTCCTGGAATTACGTAGCGAATTTTTTGAATTCTAACATTTGGTAAAATATAATATAAAAAAGCTAAAGTGATAAAAGATAAAAGTCCTGTTATTGGTTGGATTAAACTGTCTAACAGTTGGTATAAGTTTTGACCAAATTGTAGTTGTTGGTATAATAATGCCAATAAACTACTGCCAAAAGTTGAAATAATGACAGCTATAATTAAAAAGATAATTAAAACAAGGCTAGAAAATATACCTACAAGTCGACTAACAATAAAATCACGATGATCTTGCATATCATAAGCCTTATTCATAGCTTTTTGAAGAAAGACCAAACTTTTTGAAATTGTCCAAAAAGCAGCCAGTAAGGATAGCCAAACAAGACCAGATGAAGGTCGCTCAAAAATACTTTTAATGATTGCTGCAACACTGTCGTACAACTGTGTTGGCAAATAATCTTTTAAAAATGCTAATAACGATGAAGTATTAATATTAAAATAAGGAAAAATATTAGCCAGTAAAATAAGAAACGGAAAAACTGTTAACATCATATAATAGGCAACAGCGATACTTGATAAATCCATATCTGAATTTTTATAATGAAATAAAAATGATTGAATAATCTCATTATTTTGCCATTTGCTGATTATTTTTTTCACTTTTCCTCCCACCAGCTTAATAGGTTCTCTCTTCTCCTTGACTGGTTAAAATACGTGGACCATCCTTAGTGATAACAAATTGATGCTCATATTGACAAGAAAGACCACCATCAATCGTTTTATGAGCCCAGCCAGTTTTAAGATCTGTATCAATTTCCCAAGTACCAGTATTAATCATGGGTTCAACTGTTAAAACCATTCCTTCTTTTAAACGAAGTCCACGACCAGCAACACCATAATTAGGTACCATTGGTTCTTCATGCATAGTTGGTCCAACACCATGACCCACCAAATCTCTGACAACACCATAACCAAAACTTTCAGCATATTCTTGAACAGCTGCACCAATATCGCCAATACGATTGCCAATAACGGCTTTTTCAATACCTCGATACATCGCTTCTTTAGTGACTGCCATCAGTTGTTCTACTTCTTTTGATACCTTACCAACTGGATAAGCCCAACAAGAATCCGCTAAACCACCACGATATGACTCAGTGTGTTTTTTCATTTCAGAAACATTATTAAAATCTAATTTAGAGACATCAATAAGAGATTTATCAAGTGGTTCACTAAGTACCATATCAACATTTAATAAGTCTCCTTCTTTTAAGATATAGTGTCTTGGGAAAGCGTGAGCTACTTCATCATTTAAAGCACAACAAGTAGCATAAGGATAATCCATTAGTTGACCATCAACACCAATTTGAAGTGGAAGAACATTGCTTTCTTTGCAACGTCGCCTTACATATTCTTCTACCTCCCACATATCAACTCCTGGTTTAATAATATCTCTTAAACCAATATGAATACTCGCTAGAAAGTCACCAGCGCGATCCATAGCATCAATTTCTCTTTGCGATTTTAATGTAATCATTCCTTGTTATTCTCTTTTCTAAATCATTTTTGTACTAACAATAGCTTTGGCAACACTTCGATTTTGTAGTTGAACTTCAAAATCTAAAACACTACCTCGACGACCTTCTGTTATAATTCTTGGTACTATTTTTAATTTATCTTCTACTTGAACAGCTTGAAGAAAATAAATCATTACTTGTTCAATAATAATATTCCTACTTTTTCTTTCTTTGAGGATTCGAAGTGTAACTTCCTTAATAATCTCAACTAACACACCATGTGATAAATTACCAGATAAATCAATCATAACAGGTTCAACCATGAAACTATAAAAATTGCCATCTTTTTTTAAGTTGGAAAGAATCTGTTCACTATAAGTATAGAGTTGCCCTTGTTTATCATCTTGAATACTCTCCATAACTTTGCGTCTTGTCACTATTCCAAGTAGGGCTTTATCATCTGAAACCACTGGCAACATATCATAATCTTCAAAAATCATTTGTTGGCTAATATGAGCCAAACTAACATTGGGTTTGGTGAGAACTGGATTTTTTGTCATTACTTTTTCAACATCAGTCGAGCCTTTTTTTCCTGTGATATCACGCATACTAACAACACCTACGACTATTCCTTTGTCATCAATGACTGGAAAGCGTAAATAATTATGTTTTTTGACTAAATTAATATAATCCTTAATAGTATCACTCAATTTTAAAAATCCATAATCACTCTTAAAGTGATAGATTTGATCCACTGTTTTAACGTCTGTCTTAATTCGAGCATTTGATAGAGCTTTATTAATCATTGTTGCAACACTAAAAGTATCAAAAGATGTTACCATAACTGGAATACCCAAATGGTTTGATGTCTCTATAACTTCTTTAGCGACTGGAAAGCCTCCTGTAACTAAAATAGCATTATTGTTTTCAAGAGCTAATAATTGAATGTCTTTACGATCACCAACAATCAATAGTCCACCTTTGACTAAATACTTTGTAATATTTTTTCGTGTCATTGCACCAATTGAGAACTTACTAAATTCATGCCCCAAACCTGAATGACCGGCTAAAATTTCAGAATCACTGATTCTTGCAATTTCGGCATAAGTTAGTTTGTTTAATAATTGATTTGGCTTGGAACCAATTCTTACAGTCCCACTTCTAGGCTTAGTTTCCACTAAACCTCTGTTTTCAGCCTCCTTAATGGCACGATATGCAGTTCCATCACTAACCTTTAATCTGTTAGAAATACTTCTAACACTAACTTTTTTTCCTATTGGAAGATTCTCTAAATATTTTAAAATATCAAGATGCTTACTCATAATAATAACCATTTTTTCTTAATGTAAAAAGGAAATACTCTCTTGTTTTATGTGTGTATCGATCGATTCCCCGATACTGTTTAATCTTTTTAAAACCAGCTTTTTGAGCAACTTTTTGACTAGCTGTATTTTCCAAGTGAGTTATAATTACTAAACGTTTAAATTGCAATTTATTAATAGCAAGAGCAACAATAGATTTTAAGGCTTTTGTTGCATATCCTTGTGAGCAAAATTTTTTATGAATAAAGTAAGAAATTTCTATCTCTTTATTATAAAAATCAATTTTTTCAAAACGGATAGCACCAATCAACGTTTGACTTGTTTTTTCTTCAATTGCCCAATTACCAAGAGGAGATTTCATAAAAGTGTGAACCATTAGAAAATCACTTTCTTCTTTAGTTTTAATACTAGGTGAGTTAAATGAGAGGTTATCTCTAACTCTAGCAATCTCAAAAAAAGAATGACTATCAGTAAAACGAAAGGGTCTCAACCATAATTGATTGGTCTCAATAAAAGAATGTTTTCCTAATTTTGTCCAAATATCCATATGGTTATCATACAGTTTTTTTGCATACTAGTCAACGATGAAATGTAGATAGTGTAAGGAATTCTTTATTGTTTATAAAACACCTCAAAAATAAAAATTCTTTCAAATTAAAATTCCCACCACAAAAAAGTAATGGGAATTTTGAAAATGAAATGATGCATTTATCTATAACTATGCCAAATCTCATCATTATATTGTTTAATCGTTCTATCAGATGAAAAGAAGCCAGCTTTAGCAATATTATGAATTACTTTTTTAAGCCAAATATCTTGATTTTCATAATCTAAAAATACTTTTTCTTTGATAGCAATATATTCTTTCAAGTCAATTAAAGTCATGAACCAATCTTTAGTAATAAGCTCATGATGAAGTCTCAAAAGACGCTCTTTGTTTCCAAATTGTAGTAATTCTTCACTAACAATAAAGTCAACAGATTCTTTAATAACATCATCTTGATAGTAATCACCTGCTTTATAGGCTGAGTTCGCATAGAGATTTATGATTGTATCACTATCTTTACCAAAAGTAAAGATATTATCCATCCCCGCCAATTCAGCAATTTCAACATTAGCACCATCCATTGTACCAAGTGTCAAGGCACCATTTAACATAAATTTCATATTTCCTGTCCCTGAAGCCTCTTTGGAAGCTAATGAAATTTGTTCAGATATATCAGTAGCCGGAATTAATTTTTCAGCCACAGTTACATTATAGTTTTCTACCAAATAAACATTAAGATATGGGTTGACTTTTGGATCATTGTTGATAAGTTCAGACAAGCTGAGAATTAAGTGAATAATGTCTTGTGCAATAGTGTAAGCTGGAGCAGCCTTCCCTCCAAAAATAATTGTAATCTTGCGTTTTGGTAGATTACCTTTTTTAATATCTAAATATTTATGAATGACGTATAAAGCATTCATTTGTTGACGTTTATATTCATGGAAACGTTTAATTTGAGTATCTATAATTGAGTTTTCGTCTAAATCAATGCCTTTATTATCTTTGAAATAGTTTTTTAAAGCCAATTTATTATTAAATTTAATTTCAGCTAATTTTTGATGAACGTTGATATCATCAGCAAAATCCAATAATTTTTCAAGTTTCGTAGCATCCTCTAGATAGTCATCTCCAATTAATTCTTTAAGATAATCAGCTAAATCTTGATTAGCAAATTCTAACCAGCGTCTAAAGGTAATTCCATTTGTTTTATTGTTGAATTTCTCAGGATATAATTCATAGAAGTCTTTTAATTCACTGCTTTTTAAAATCTCTGTGTGGAGTGCTGCAACCCCATTAATACTATTTGAGTAGTGAATATCCATATGTGCCATATGAACACGTCCGGTATTGTCAATAATATGAACAGATGGATTTGAAAAATCTTTTTTCACAAGCTCATCTAGTTTGTAAATAATGGTAACAAGGTGAGGGACTACTTCTTCTAAATAATCAAGTGGCCATTTTTCCAAAGCTTCAGCCAAAATAGTATGATTAGTATAACCTGTCATCGCTTTAACAATTAGAACTGATTCTTCAAATGAAAGGCCATGAATTTCTGTTAATAAACGGACCAATTCAGGAATTACTAATGATGGGTGAGTGTCATTGATTTGAACGTAGGCATATTCAGCCAAATCATGAAGATTACTTCCTCTTTCAATTGCTTCATCAATTAAAAGTTGAGCTGCATTTGAGACCATGAAATACTGCTGATAAATACGCAATAATTCACCTGTTTTGTCAGAATCATCAGGATAAAGAAAGAGCGTTAGATTCTTTTTAATGTTTTTCTTATCAAATGAAATACCTTCTTTTATTAAACTATAATCAACAGATTTTATATCAAATAAATTGAGGTAGTTTTTCGTTTCTTTTTGATATCCTAATACATCAATACGATCTAATTTTGATCTGAGTGTAAAATGTTTGAAAGGAACATCATAGCTAATATCAGTCGGCACCAACCAACTATCATTTTCAATCCAGAAGTTAGGTTCTGCTTCTTGCTGATTATCTCTAAAGACCTGTCTAAAAAGACCACAATGGTAATTTAGACCAACACCCTCAGCATTTAAAGATAAAGTTGACATAGAATCAATAAAACATGATGCTAATCTTCCCAAACCACCATTTCCAAGTGATGGTTCTGGCTCAACATCTTCAATATGACTAATTGATTTGCCAGCAAGTGCTAACTCTTCTTTAATATTTTTATAGATTCCCAAGTTAATTAAATTATTGGATAATAATTTCCCAATAAGAAACTCTGCCGAAATATAGTACACTTTACGTTTTGATTGATTTTTCTCTTTTTTTGCAGCTTCTTCTTTGACATAGTTTAATAATTGAATATATATTTCTTCATTAGTCATTTCTTTCAAGGTTTTTTTAGTTTTTTCTAAAACATAATTAGTAAAATAAGTCATTTTTTTCATTTCCTCTTTGATATAATGTTGTAATTTTAATTAAAAAATCTTTCTTGTCTTGTGTCAAATCTTCTTTTTTCATACGCCATTGCCAATTTCCTCCAACTGTAGAGGGCAAGTTCATTCGAGATTTCGCATCTTTATCTAAAATGTCTTGCATGGTGGCAATAACAGTGTTACTAGCAGTTGCAAATAGAACTCTAAGCATAGCCTGGCTCACTGGTTCAATTGGTTTACGATTACTATATGCATCAAAATATTTTTTTTGATCAAGAGTAAGATTATCATACCAACCGTTAATGACCTCATTATCATGGGTTCCAGTATAAGCTACACTATTTGGAATACAACGGTGAGGACTATCAATACTTTTTCCTTCAATGTCATAAAACCCAAATTCTAAAACTTTCATCCCAGGAAAATTAGCTTCTTGTAATAATTGCCTAGCCTTATCATCTATATTACCAAGATCTTCTGCGATAATTGGTAATTCCCCCAAAGCCTCTTTAACAGCATTAAAGAGCTCAATTCCTGGACCAGGTTGCCAACTACCGTAACGTGCGATAGTAGCTTTCCCATCAATTTCCCAATAATCAGAAAAACCTTTAAAATGGTCAATTCTTAAATAATCATATAGTTTAAAACTTTCTCTAATACGCTCAATCCACCAAGTATAATTTGTTTTAGCATGATTTTCCCAGTCATAAATAGGATTACCCCAAAGTTGACCATCTGAGCTGAAATCATCAGCTGGAACACCTGCTACAAAAAGAGGTTTTCTATCATTATCTAATTTAAATAGCTCTGGCATAGTCCAAACTTCAACACTATCAGCTGAAACATAAATTGGCATATCTCCAATAATAGCAATATTTCTTTGATTAGCATAATTTTTTAATTTCTGCCATTGACTAAAGAAAAAATATTGGCACACTTTATGATAATGAATTTCTTTAGCTAGAAGTTGACGATAATAGGCTAAAGTTTCTTCTTCACGAACAACTGCTTTTTTATCATCCCAAAAAGGGAGTGCCTTATTGTCAAAATATTCTTTAAGGGCCATAAATTCCGCATAATTAGTTAACCATGAATGATTGTCAGATTCAAAAGCAGCATAATCTTGTGTTAACTCATCAATAGTTAAAAATTGTTCAACAGCCTTTTCAAGAATTGGACGTCTCATAGCAAATAAAATATCATAATCAACAAGCTCTTCATTGTTTGAGAAAACAAAAGATTCATAATCTTCATTTTTTAAGATGCCTTCCTTTGTTAACAAATCAAAATCAATGAAGTGAGTATTACCTGCCATAGCAGAAAAAGATTGATAAGGAGAGTCGCCAAAACTAGTTGTTGTTAAAGGCAAAATTTGCCAATAAGTTTGCTTTGTCTCAACTAAAAAATCAACAAATTCATATGCTTCTTTTCCAAAAGTCCCAATCCCAAATTTACCTGGTAAAGATGAAATGTGCATTAAAACACCACTTGCTCGTTTGTTCATAGCTTTAACCTCGATTTTATTTATTGCTAATGAGATTATAACGCAAACGGTTGCATAGGTCAAGCTTTTTCAAAAAAGAAAAAAGAAAGACTAACTCTTTCTTACAATTTATAAAGATCTCGTACACTTTCTCTTTCTTTTAAATGAAAAGGGACTGTTTCTTTCTTATAACCTTTTTTATAGTGATGCAGTTTATCCAATAAACCTAACAGACTTGATTGTCCTAGTTGTTTAATATTGATATCAAAAGTTGTCAAATAAGGATGAATAATTTTAGAGTAAGCAGAATTGTTAAATGAAATAATTGAAACCTGATCAGGTACTTTAATATTGTAAAAAGATAAAAATTGAATAACACGTACTGACAACATATCATCAATAACAATTAAAGCTGTAATATTTTTTTCTCTTATTTGAGTAATAAAATTATCCAATGAAAAAGGATTATGCCGATCAAATAAAATATTCCCATAATTTTTTATTTTCAAAGCTTTTGTTGCCGAAGCATAGCCTAAATAGCGTTCAGAATTAACCTTTGCTTTTTCATCATCAGTCACAAACAAAATATTCTTATGACCTTTTTCAAAAAGGTAATTAACTGCTGTTTTTGCCATTAATTGATTGTCATTATCAATATAAGTGACAGCATTTTCTTTTGATTCTTGTGAACCAACAATAACAAATGGAATGTTATTTTGATTAAGATAGAAAGTTACAGGATCATTTTTATCAGAATATAAAACAATAAAACCATCTACTCTTTTTTGACGATACATTAACATTGCTTGGTCTCTTAAACTTTCAAATGAGTCTCCAGCAGCAATTGAAACAGTAAAATCTTTCTTTTTGGCTTCATCATTAATAACAGTTAAAATTTCCATAAAAAAAGGTTGACTAATCCGATCAGAAGTTGTCAATGGAGGTAAAATAACACCTACACACTGTGTTAGGCCACTAGCCAACATTTGTGCAGCAAAATTAGGAACATAGCCTAAGTCATCCATTGCTTTTTTGACCTTTTCTTTAGTTTTTAGTGAAATGGATTGACTATTTTTTAAAGCCCGGCTTACAGTTGATGGATTAACACCAGCTTTTTTGGCAACATCTTTTATGGTAACCATCTTTTGCTACCTCCTTCAATCTATTTTAATATTATTTTCTATTTTACAATACATTTCTATTTAAAACAAGAAAACTCAGTTATAAGCCATTTCTAACAATAATTTTATAATATTTTTTTGAAACAAATCAATTGTCAAACTAAATATGATATGTCATCTATCTAATAAAGTCAGTTTCTTTTAAAGTGTTTGACTAGTCGAAAAAGTTTTAACATTTAATTTTGACTATTTTCAAAGCCTGTTGTTGATTTGTTAAATGAAAGGCATTAAACATCCTTAACTTTGATATTAAAAGGCATATCAAAAGAAAAACTCGTAAGTAAGAAATTTTCTTTCTAACATAATTCACACATTATCTTAGAAAAATAATGATAAGTGATTTTCCTGTAAAATAGATAATATGTCAGTCAATTTTTTCTTTATTCTACATTTTACGACTTTGTCAGATAAACATATTTTTTACTAACACTTCATTTTTATAGGGAAACAAAAGAAAAAAATTAAAAAAAATAACAAAAACACTTGACATTTTCTGCAAACGGTTGCATAATAGGAGTGTAACTAAATTTATTTCATGTTCCAGGGAGGAAACACGCTATGAAAAAATGGCAAAAATTATTAATTAGTAGTGCAAGTCTAACACTTGCTGGAAGTCTTTTAGTCGCTTGTGGTGCTAATGATAAAAAAGAAGATAGTGCTGCTGCATCTGATAATAAAACAATTAAATTATGGGTGCCAACTGATTCAAAAGACTCATATAAAGATATTATTGCACAATTTGAGAAAGATTCAGGCTATAAAGTTAAAGTTATTGAATCAGAAGATCCTAAAGCACAAGAAAAAATTAAAAAAGATGCCAGTACTGCTGCTGATGTCTTCTCACTTCCACATGATCAACTTGGTCAATTAGTTGAATCTGGTGTTATCCAAGAAATTCCTTCTAAATATTCAGACGAAATTGCTGCTACTGCTACTGACCAAGCAATTGCTGGAGCACAATATAATGGTAAAACTTATGCATTCCCATTTGGAATTGAGTCACAAGTACTTTTCTACAATAAAGAAAAATTATCTGAAGAAGATGTAAAATCTTATGAAACAATCACTTCAAAAGCAAAATTTGGTGAAACATTTAAACAAATGAATGCATATGCCACAGGTCCATTATTTATGTCAGTTGGTAATACTTTATTCGGTGAAACTGGAGAAGATGTTGCTGGAACTAATTGGGGAAATGAAGCTGGTGTTTCAGTTCTTAAATGGATTGCCGATCAAAATAATAATTCTGGATTTGTAAATTTAGATGCTAGTAACGTAATGTCATCATTTGGTGAGGGAACTGTTGCTGCAATTGAGACAGGTCCTTGGAACTACCAAGCAGCTCAAGAGGCTATTGGTGCTGATAATTTAGGAATTGCTGTCTATCCAAAAATAAATATTGGTGGACAAGACATTCAGCAAAAAGCATTTTTGGGAGTTAAACTTTATGCTGTAAACCAAGCACCAGCTAAAGGTGATACTAAACGAATTGCTGCAAGCTACCAATTAGCATCATACTTAACTAATGCTGAAAGCCAAGAAAATCAATTTAAAACTCGCACTATTATCCCAGCAAATAAAGAAGTTCAAGCTTCTGATGTTGTTCAAAATCATGATTTAGCACAAGCTGTTATCACAATGGGTTCATCAACTGATTATACTGTTGTTATGCCTAAGTTGAGCCAAATGGGTACTTTTTGGACTGAAAGTGCTGCTATCCTTAGTGACACATACAATGGTAAAATTTCAGAAAGTGACTACTTATCAAAACTTCAACAATTTGATAAAGATCTTGCTGCTACAGAATAATTCATGACACGTAACAAGTGAGGAGAAAACTTCTCCTCACTTATTTTGTTTAAAAAGAACCTCTGCTAATTAAGCTTTTCAATGGGTGAGTTTAACTAGCAGAGTTTCTAATTAATAATATAAAGGAGTCTTTTTATGGCTAAAGCTATCACATATGAGAATGTTTCTGTCGCACAAGCATTTAAAGAAGGCGGTATTGACATTAAACTCTCTTTTTTAATTATGGGATTTGCCAACCTTGCTAATAAACAGTTTATTAAAGGATTACTATTTTTTCTAAGCGAAATTTTATTTTTCATTACTTTTTTTATTCAAGTCATTCCTGCTTTAGGTGGTTTAATCACATTAGGAACACAGACACAAGGCATGAAGACTCAAGAAGTAGATGGCATTACTCTTCAGGTAGCTGTTGATGGTGATAATTCCATGTTAATGCTAATTTTTGGTTTGGCATCACTTATCTTTTGTCTCTTTTTTAGCTATATTTATTGGTCAAATCTAAAAAGTGCAAGAAATATTTACCTTTTGAAAAAAAATAACCAAAAAATTCCTTCTTTTAAAGAAGATTTTGTAACATTAGCTAATGGTCGCTTTCATATGACTTTAATGACTGTCCCATTAATTGGAGTCCTATTTTTTACAATTTTACCACTTATTTATATGATTACGATTGCTTTTACAAATTTTGATCATAACCATTTGCCACCCAAGTCACTCTTTGATTGGGTAGGATTTACTAACTTTGGGAACGTCTTTAGTGGTCGAATGGCTGGCACTTTCTTTCCTGTTCTGTCTTGGACACTGATTTGGGCTGTTTTTGCCACTGCAACTAACTTTTTCTTTGGTGTAATTTTAGCATTATTAATCAGTACTAAAGGATTAAAGTTAAAGAAAATGTGGCGAACTATTTTTGTGATAACTATAGCTGTTCCACAATTTATTTCGCTCTTAATTATGAGAAACTTATTAAATGATGTTGGCCCTCTAAATTCTTTATTAAAAAATTTAGGGCTAATCACTGAGGGGCTACCTTTCTTATCAGATTCTCTTTGGGCAAAATTTTCAATTATTTTTGTCAATATGTGGGTTGGTATTCCTTTTACCATGTTAATTGCAACAGGTATTATCATGAATCTTCCTAGTGAACAAATTGAAGCAGCTGAAATTGATGGTGCAAGTAAGTTTCAAGTCTTTAAATCCATTACTTTCCCACAAATTTTGTTAATTATGACACCAACTCTAATTCAACAATTTGTTGGTAATATAAATAATTTTAATGTAATCTACCTACTTACTGGTGGTGGACCTACAAATTCACAGTTTTATCAGGCAGGAAGTACAGATCTTTTGGTGACTTGGCTGTATAAATTAACAGTAACTGCAGCTGACTATAACTTAGCTTCTGTTGTAGGGATTTTAATCTTCACAATATCAGCTATTTTCAGCTTATTGGCTTACACTAGGACTGCATCTTACAAGGAAGGAGCAGCAAAA
Organism: Streptococcus marimammalium DSM 18627; assembly: GCF_000380045.1. GTDB lineage: Bacteria > Bacillota > Bacilli > Lactobacillales > Streptococcaceae > Streptococcus > Streptococcus marimammalium. The sequence continues at coordinate 164,544 of NZ_KB904351.1, read as the reverse complement.
TAATGAAAAATAAAAAACAACTCCGTCTAACAATGGTGTATGTGACACTAATTATTCTATCAATTATTTGGTTATTTCCAATTGTTTGGGTTGTTCTAACCAGTTTTCGTGGCGAAGGCACAGCTTATGTTACTTACTTTATTCCTAAAACTTTTACTTTAGATAATTACATCAAACTATTTACAAGTAGCTCCTTTCCATTTGGACGTTGGTTTTTAAATACCTTGTTTGTTGCCTCTGCTACATGTGTTCTTTCAACATTTATCACAGTAGCAATGGCATACTCACTTAGTCGAATAAAATTCAAATTTAGAAATCACTTTTTAAAACTTGCTCTTATTCTTAATATGTTTCCAGGTTTTATGAGTATGATTGCCGTCTACTATATCTTAAAAGCTCTTGGTTTAACACAAACCTTAACATCACTAATTCTTGTCTACTCAGCTGGGGCAGCTTTAACTTTCTACATTGCCAAAGGATTTTTTGATACTATCCCATATTCTCTTGATGAGTCAGCAATGATTGATGGAGCAACAAGAATGGATATTTTCTTTAAAATTACTCTTCCCTTATCAAAACCCATTATAGTTTATACTGCATTACTTGCATTTATGGGACCATGGGTTGACTTTATCTTTGCTCAAGTTATCTTAGGTGATGCAACTAACAAATATACTGTAGCTATCGGTTTATTTTCAATGTTACAACCTGATACCATTAATGAATGGTTTATGGCTTTTACTGCAGGTTCTGTTCTAATAGCCATTCCAATAACCCTTCTCTTCATGTTCATGCAAAAGTATTATGTCGAAGGTATTACCGGTGGTTCTGTTAAGTAAGAAGCTAAAAAAATTGTGAGGAAAAATTGTTATGACAACAGTAAAATTAAATAATATTTATAAAAAATATCCTAATAGTAAGCACTATTCTGTCGAAAACTTCAATCTAGACATTAAAGACAAGGAATTTATCGTCTTTGTTGGTCCCTCAGGATGTGGAAAATCAACAACTCTTCGAATGATTGCTGGTTTAGAAGACATTACAAAAGGGGAACTTTATATTGATGAAGAACTCATGAATGATGCTGCTCCTAAGGATCGAGATATTGCTATGGTTTTTCAAAACTACGCTTTGTATCCCCATATGACAGTTTATGAAAATATGGCTTTTGGACTTAAACTTCGTAAATACAAAAAAGATGATATTGATAAACGTGTTCGTGAAGCTGCTGAAGCTATCGGTTTAACTGAATTTCTTGATCGTAAACCCGCTGATCTCTCAGGTGGACAACGTCAACGTGTGGCTATGGGGCGAGCAATTGTTCGCGATGCTAAAGTATTCTTAATGGATGAACCTCTTTCAAACCTAGATGCCAAGTTACGTGTTTCTATGCGTGCTGAAATTGCCAAAATTCACAGACGTATTGGATCAACGACTATTTATGTCACTCATGACCAAACTGAAGCAATGACACTTGCTGATCGTATTGTCATCATGAGTGCCACTAAAAATCCTGATGGCACTGGAACGATCGGTCGAGTAGAACAAATTGGTTCTCCTCAAGAACTCTATAACTACCCTGCCAACCAGTTTGTTGCAGGCTTTATTGGAAGCCCATCTATGAACTTCTTTAATGTTCGAATTGAAGGTGAAGAAATTGTTAATTCTGAAGGACTTCAAGTGTCAATTACTGAGGGACAAAGAAAAGCTCTAGAGGCAAAAGGTTACCTTAGCAAATCACTTATTTTCGGAATTCGTCCTGAAGATATTTCAAGTAATCAGATTGTACATGAAACTTATCCAAATGCTAATGTTACTGCTGAAGTTTTAGTTTCAGAATTATTAGGTAGTGAGACAATGCTCTATGTAAAACTTGGACAAACAGAATTTGCTGCACGCGTTGATGCAAGAGATTTCCATCAACCCGGCGAAAATGTCAACCTTACTTTTAATGTAGCTAAAGGCCATTTCTTTGATATGGAAAGCAAAAAACGTATACAACTTAATTAAAAAAAAAGCTATTTAGGAAATCCTAAATAGCTTTTTATATCAAATTTAATAATCAACAAGAACAATGTTAGCCCCTAGATGAGTTAATTTTTCAACAATATTGGAATAACCACGAAGAATAAATTCAACATTAGTGATTTCAGTCTCCCCTTCAGCCAATAAACCAGCAATAATTAAGGCTGCACCAGCTCTTAAATCAGTTGCTTTAACTTTAGCACCAAATAGCGAAGATGGTCCATTATAAATAATTTTACCACCAACTACAGAGATGTTAGCATTCATTCTTGCTAATTCTGCAACATGATTAATACGTTTTTCATATATAGTATCAATAATAACACCTCTTCCTTTTGAACGAAGTAATAAGGGTGTGATTGGTTGTTGTAAATCAGTTGCAAAGCCAGGATAAGGTGAAGTTTTAATCGTGACTGCCCTCAAATCATCTTGTTTTTCAACAAAAACACTATCTTCTTCAACAGTCATTTTCACACCCATCTCTTCAAGTTTTGAAATAAAACCTTCTAAGTGCTCATATAGGACATTATTGACTCTAATTCCATCTCCCACTGCAGCAGCAAGGGCAATATAAGTACCAGCCTCAATACGATCTGGAATCACTTGATGACGTGTACTTCCAAGGTGTGATACTCCCTCAATAGTGATAACATCAGTTCCTGCCCCTCGAATATGTGCCCCCATATTGTTTAAAAATGTAGCAACATCAATAATTTCAGGTTCTCTAGCAGCATTTTCAATAATAGTTTTTCCTTCAGCTTTTGTTGCAGCTAAAATTGTATTAATTGTTGCCCCAACGCTAACTGTATCCATATAAATATGACTTCCTTTTAGAGATTTTCCTTGAGTTGTTAATCTCATATACTCACCTTCAAAAGAAAATTTTGCTCCCATAGCTTCAAATGCTTTTAAATGTAAATCAATTGGTCTTGGACCAAGGTCACATCCACCAGGTAAACCCACAACAGCTTCACCAAATCGTCCTAAAAGACTCCCATAAAAATAATAAGAAGCTCTTAAGCTATTTATTTTACCATATGGCATAGGCTCATTTTGAATACCCTTTGAGTTGATTTCTAAAGAATCATTTTCTCTTTTAACCGATGCACCCATTGCAATAAGAATGTCAATAAGGCTATCTACATCACTAATATCTGGAACGCCATCTAATCTTACAATATCATCTGATAAAATGGCAGCAGGAATTAAAGCAACAATACTATTTTTTGCACCAGAAACTGTCACTTCACCTTTTAGAGTTTTTCCACCATTAATTATAATTTTTTTCATTTAATCATCTTTCCTATACTTGACTTCAACCTTTTCATTTTACCATATTATAGGTCACTTTGACAAATTTTATAGAATACAACAAAAAAGAGAGGTTATTCCTCTCTTATTTATCAGTTAAAATAGCTTGTAAGGCTTCAATTTTATCTAATCTTTCCCATGGTAAATCAAGATCAGTTCGTCCCATATGACCATAAACAGCTGTTTGTCTGTAAATAGGACGTTTTAGATCCAGCATTTTTATAATGCCTGCTGGACGCAGATCAAAAATTTGACGGACGGCTTTTTCCAATTTTTGTTCAGAAACTTGACTAGTGCCAAAAGTATCAATTCGAATGGATACAGGATGAGCAACACCAATAGCATAAGCTAATTGCACTTCGACTTTATTAGCAAAACCAGCTGCCACAATATTTTTAGCAATATACCTAGCAGCATAACTTGCCGATCGATCAACTTTTGTAGCATCCTTACCAGAAAAAGCACCACCACCATGACGAGAATAACCACCATAGGTATCAACAATAATTTTTCGACCTGTTAATCCTGAATCACCTTGCGGTCCTCCAATCACAAAACGACCAGTGGGATTGATAAAAAATTTAGTTTTTTCATCTAGGTATTCCAGAGGAATAATAGATTTAATAACCTTATCAATCATGTCCTTCTTAATTTGTTCCTGACTAATATGGGGATCATGTTGTGTCGAAATAACGACTGTGTCAACACGAATAGGTTTATCATTTTCATCATATTCAACCGTTACTTGACTTTTAGCATCAGGACGAAGATAAGAAAGTATTTCTTTTTTTCTTAGATCTGCCAATTTTCTAACTAACTGATGAGCCAGTGATATTGGAAGGGGCATCAATTCAGGTGTCTCATTGACAGCAAATCCAAACATTAAACCTTGATCTCCAGCACCAATAAGGCTAAGAGCATCTTCATCACCCGAACGATTCTCTAATGCTTTATTAACTCCTTGTGCAATATCTATTGATTGCTCAACAAGTGAAGGATGAACTCCTACTGTTTCTGCTGAAAAACCATAGTCTGTGTTAGTATAGCCAATTTCTGCTATGGTATCTCTAACCACACGATTGATATCAACATAAGCAGATGTTGTAATTTCTCCAAAGACATGAACTGAACCAGTGTAAACAACAGTTTCTGCTGCCACATGTGCATCAGGATCTTGTTCTAAAATAGCATCTAAAATGGCATCTGAAATCTGATCAGCTATCTTATCTGGATGACCTTCTGATACTGATTCAGAAGTGAATAATTTACGTTCTGACATAATTTTATGTCCCCCTTTTAATTTTTAGTGTTAAAAAGTTACAAAGTACTAGCAAAGCTATCTTTTCGGGACTTATTAACTTATCTATTGTAACATTTTTTTAGAAATAATTCATTTTATAATAATTTTTTTATTAAGTTTTTAATCAAATTCAACTTTAGTGTATTTGATTAAAAAACTAAAAACGTCCCAAAAATAGGACGTTGTAGAGGTAACTTTATTTATTATCATTGTCATGATCATCTTCGTGGTCATCATGATCTTCATCGTGGTCATCATGTTTTTCATGATCTTCATCGTGGTCATCACCCTCAGTTAAAGCAATAGCTTCTGCTTTAGTGAGAATGGTATCTGTATTTTCTCTATTTTTTGGATAATAGTAGAATTTTTCGTTGACTTTGATTATATGACCCTCAGCAACTTCATATAAAACATCGCTATCATTCAATTTATAACTACCTTCTGGTAAAGTAGTATCCAAGAATTTAGCATTATTTGGTACTTTTCCTTCTTGAAAATGATCGTGATCACCATGAACATACGCATAGCCATCTGACATAATTTCTGAAACAATGATAAGGTCATCATGATTAGCATGATCATCTTTATCGTCATGATCAGCAGTCACTTGCGTAGTTGCCACATCATCTTTTTGATTATCACTTATGGAAGCTTGACAAGCCACTAACATAAAGTAACCAGCAAGAATGAGACCAATAATTTTTATTATAGTAAGATTTTTTTTCATTTTCTCCTCCTTTTATTAACCAGTTAAGTATATCATAAACTTAAATTTTTCACAAGTTATAACATCATTAGAATGATTTTTCAAATTATTTGTATTATACTAGAAGCATGAAAACACATGAAAAAATTTTTTGCCATCTCTATAAATCAAAAGACTTTATCACTGGAGAAGAGTTGGGTTTTCTTTGTAAACTCTCTAGAACTGCTATTTGGAAAGCTATTCAAAAATTAGATTATCATGACATTAAGATTCAATCTCAAAAAAATCGAGGTTATCGATTACTATCCGGTGATTTATTAATTCCAGAAATAATTGAAAAACAAACTGGTATTGCTGTTACACTTAACCATAACAGTCAATCAACGCAATTAGATGCCAAAATTGGCATTCAAGAAGGTCAAAAAGCACCAAGACTGTATCTTGCTAGTAATCAAAAAGAAGCTAAAGGCAGATTTGGAAGATCTTTTTATGCGTCTTCTGGTGGTATTTATATGTCTTTACATATTCAACCTCATGTTGCTACAGATAAACAACCTGCTTATACAATGATGATTGCAAGTGCTATTGTTAAAGCTATCTCTCGATTAACCGGTATTGAAACACAAATAAAATGGGTTAATGATATCTATTTGGGACACAAAAAAATAGCTGGTATTATAACCGAGGCTATTAGTTCAGTTGAAACAGGAATGATAACTGATGTGATTATAGGTGTTGGTATCAATTTTAATATTAAAGAAATACCTAAAGAACTTGAAAATAAAGCAGCATCGCTTTTTTCAAAAGAACCTAGTATTACAAGAAATCAGCTCATCGTAGAAATTTTAAAATTATTTTTTACAATTCCTGAAGCAGATCTCGTTAAAGTCTATAAAGATAAATCTTTCATTTTAGACAAAGAAATTAGCTTTTTAGAAGATGGGAAAACTTATCAAGGGGTTGCTGAAGATATTACAGATAATGGTGCTTTAGTCGTCCAACTAGATAATGGAAAAACAAAAATCCTTTTAGGAGGTGACATTAGTCTTTCTTCTTGGAAGATGAATTAAAAAAAACCGTCCACTTACTAATAATATAGGCTTTTCGAAGATTTTGAAACAGAAAAATTGCCCAAAACCCAACTAACCAATAAGACTGATTAAAAAAGGCATCCGTTAAAAAATACGTTTCTAAACTACACATGGCAGCCAGAATAAAAAATTGTTTTAGTGTCATAAAAATATTCTATCAAAAAAACTGCTGAAAAGCAGTTTTTTTATGATGAAATTATAATTTACTCCAATATTATAAAAATCTGTTTACTATTTCCCAAGGTTAAAAGAGTTAAGATCTTTCCAGCTTAATTGAAATGAAAATGAAAATTCCATGCCTAAATGTTATTTTGCAAAAGGATCTTTGTCACCGTATTTATCAAAATGAAGTGTATCAGATTTAAGGTAGTCGATAATCCATTTTGGAATATTAATGCCTGTTTCTTTATTCTTTTGATAAGTTAGAATATTTGGCTCACCAGGATAGTAAACTTGTTCAAAGCCTTTGGCTGGTTTCACTTCATGCAATTCATTAATACTTTGTTCCACATAATTTTTAAAAACTTCAAGATTAATAAATCGAGAAGGGTCAATAACAATAAAGAGATGCCCTAAGTCTCTTCCTTTTGTCATATCTGCATACATGGATGAGACATGTTTCCCAAAAGGTAAGCCAAGCATAACACCACTAAGCATATCAACCATCATCATCAAACCATATCCCTTAGGTCCTGATAAAGGAAGTAGACCAGAAACAGCCATTGGATCAGTAGTTGGTATACCATGACAATCTACTGCCCAAGTTTCAGGAATAGCTTTGCCTTTGGATCTAGCATCTAAAATTTTACCCCAAGCTTGAACAGTTGTTGCCATATCAAAAACGACAGGTCGGCCATTTTTTCGTGGTGCGCCAAAACCAATAGGATTGGTACCATAGTAAACCTCAGAACCTCCATAAGGTACTACCATTGGGTCAGATTGACAAATAGAAATAGCTACTAAATCTTCATTTGCTAATTTTTCTAGATAATAAGACATGGTTCCTGTATGACTTACTTTAGATAAACCAACAATGGCAACTCCTGTTTCTTTTGCCATTTCAATAATAGGTCCCAACGCTAAATTAGCAACGTAATGACCTTGAGCATTGTCACCATGATAAATAGCTGTGCTAGCTCCAGTTTTTTCAAATTTTAAGTTAGGATGACGCGTCACACCACCTTTATCTATTCGTTCAGCATAGTAATCAACACGAACAGCACCGTGAGAGTGAATCCCTGACATATCAGCAAAAACTAGATGATTAGCAACCTCTATTGCTTGTTCTTTTGGAAGACCAGCTCTTAGTAACTTATCAAAAATTAATTGATGTAATTCAGAATCTTTTATTTTAATTAATTGTTCATCCACTTTAGAATCCTCCCATGAGAAAATAGAATTGTTGACAGTTGACTCATTTTTTTAATTCACCAACGGTTTTTGCTACTAACATAGCAGTAAAAACATCAGAATCAACATTTAAAATCGTTCTTATCATTCCAACAAAGTAATCAACACCTGCAAACAATGCCACAGCTTCTATTGGAATTCCCATTTGTGGAAAAATAATTGCTAAAGATACGATACTAGAACCTGGGGCAACAGAATTAGCCAAAGAAACTAGAGAAGCTAAGACACCCAAATAGATTAATTTATCAATTCCAAGGTTAAATGAGTACATTTGGGCAACAGTAACAACTGTAATTGCCATGTGCATAGCCGCTCCATTACTATTTAATGAAACTCCCAACGGTAAAACCAAATTAGTGACATAATCATCTATTTTTAAATATTTTTTTGCACCTTCAATAGCAGTTGACAAAGTAATTGCAGATGAACCCGTTGTAAGGGCAACAACAGACATTTCTTTAATGCCTTTAACGAGAAAAGAAATAGACTTCTTACAATAAAAACTAACAACAGCAATCCAAATACATAAAAATAGCAAGGTAGCAAACGCATAAACCAATAAATATTTTAAAAGTGGTAAAATTACAGATAAACCTGCCTCACTAATAGTATCCGCTACCAAACTAAATATCCCTATTGGTGCTAATACCATAACAATTCTAATAACAACCATTACAATATCATTCAATTCTTCTAAAATTCTTAAAACAATATTATTGGTATGATTTTGAACATACATATTGATGGCTGTTCCAAAAACCAAAGAAAAGACAATAATTTGGATAATAGATCCACTAGATAGTGAGGCAAAAATATTAGATGGGAAAAAGTCAGCAAATGTTTCGGACAAATTTAATTCTTGTGCTGTTATTGCCTCCTCAGATGCTAAAGATATGGAAACACCTTGACCAGGTTTAAAAAGAGAACCAAAAAGAATTCCCCAAAAAGCAGCAATTAAAGTAGATACTGCAAATATGGTAATGGTGAGACCACCAATCTTAGAAATATCCTTTTTTTCAATACTTCCTAAAGCATAGACAATTTGTCCAAATATTAGAATAGGAATTGACATTTGCATTAATTTCAAAAATATTTTTCCAAAAATACTAAAATAGGCTGTCAAATTAGGAAACAAAAGTCCAAATGCAATCCCCACAATAACAGCTAGCACAATTTGGGAAATAAAAGATATTTTTTTCATTGCTAGCATCCTTTCACTTTTTGAAATTTTAACAATATATCAATCAACCATTAAACTAAATCTTTTTTGTATCTTGAGCTATCATTCCAAATAGAACTAGAGCAACCATTAACATTGCTGATGCTAAGTAGAATCCAATTTGCATAGAACCAGCGTTATCTGAAATAAAGCCAGTAACATAAGGAGCAAGGATTGAACCTGACATTCCAATGAAGTTATAAGCACTAAGAGTTGTTGATAGTCTACCTTTTGGTGCATGGCTGTTAACATAAGAGATTAAAATTGGATCGAGTGCTAATTTACCTGTTAATCCATAAAGAATTAAAACTGCAATAAGTAATCCTTGATTTTCAACAAAAGCAATGAGTGATACTGATAAGGCTGCTAGGGGCACTAAGAAATATGCTAATTTTTTAGTACTACCAATTTTATCCTTCATTCTTGCAAAAAATAATGCACCAGGAATAGAAGCCCAAGGAACAAGTGAAGAAATAAAACCGACACTAGAGCCTTCAAAACCACGTTCACTAATCAAGAATTGAGGTAACCAAGTGATAATAACAAAATTAGCATAGATACTTCCAAATAGTAAAATGAAGGCAAAAACAAGATTTTTATTACCAAAAATTTGTTTGAAAAAATTTCCTTTATTTGCAATTTCTAGCTCGCCAGTTTCTGATTCAATATTTCCATTTTCTTGAACAACTTTTTCTTTTAGCATTGTATAAAATAAAATACCAACAATAGCTGTTGGAACAGCCATGATAAAGAAAGGTTGACTCCAATCTTGTCCTCCTTCTAAAACAAGAGCACTTGAGAGTAGATAACCACCTGAAGTCCCAAAAGCCATACCACTATTAATAATAGCATTTCCTAGTGTCACTCTATCTTTAGGGATAGATTCAGAAGATAAAGCATATTGAGGTCCATAGTAAGCACCTTGTGCTATCCCTGCAATAGCACGAATAAGTAAGAACATCGCAAAGGTGCTAGCCAAACCACTAAGAAAGGTTGAAATGGCTAACCCTAAGAAACCAATTGTAATAACTAATTTTCTACCATATTTATCTCCAATTGCTCCAAATGGAATTTGAGCTACTGCATAAGTTAGGAAGAATATACTATTAGCTAATCCTAATTCTGTATTTGTAAGATTAAACTCTTCCCCAACAACTCCCATAATTGGATTAAAAATGGTACGAGTAGCATACATCAATATCCAACCAACAAAGAATAATCCAACTACCCTTATCCAGTAGGTATTATTAACTCTCTCTATTTTATGATTGTTCATTTTATATTCCTCGAGTGCATCTGTATTACAAATGATATTGCAAGAAATAATCCTAAAAGCATATCACTTCCAGAACTATGCCCAATTTTTTGTATGTTAGAGATGCATCTTTCCAATTTATTTTTTTCACAATAATGATGGTTTCTTAACCAAAGATATAGCTCATAAAGTGGTGTGCTCACCGATTGATTGAGACACGCCTTTAAGTAAGAAGCACTAATTAAAGTTGTTTTATCTAAAAAGTTTTCTATAAAAGATGATACTCGTTTTCTTTGATTATCATCACAAATAATCATCATAAAAAGATATGTCATTAAAATATCATCACCACTAGGAGTCAAGCCCTGGCCTCGGCCAATTAATTGTTCAACTGACTGTTCTAGTTCTGAAGGACTTGCTTTAACATTGGTTAGTGTTGAAAGAGCTTTTTGTGCACCATTTCCTAACCCGTTTTTTACTGATAAATGACTATTGTGTTCTAAATAATTTTTTAAAATATTTAATTTTTTATCAAATTGTTTCGTAAAGTCTATCTTATCTATCCTTAATCCAATAACAATCTCTTTATATTGTGTTTGATATATCCCATTAAAACTATAAATCATCAATGTTTTATCAGTTAGCTTAACTAAGTTTTCAACTTGAAGGTAAGGAACTAGCAGTTGGTAGTCAAGTTTTGATATCCGAATACCAAAACTTGACATAAAATCCTCATTACTACTAACATGAACCAACTGATGATTTATTAAAATATTAAAAGATGAGTTGAAGACACTGTGAATATGACCTATAGGGCCAAATTTTTCTAAAGGATAGACATAGCAACTAACCTCTATGTTAATCAACTTTTATTCCTCTTGATTTAGCATAAGCTTCCAGTGCCTTTTCAAAACAGCCAAGAGGAGCACGAACGGTCCCAGCTCCAACTTGTCCTACTCCTGCTTTCTTATGGGCAATACCAGTATTGATTAACGGTGTAATACCTGTTTCGACAACTTTACGAATGTCAATGCCTAAAAGTGATCCTTGGAAATCCCATGTTGGAATTGACCAATTTGGATTATGTGTAAGAGTTATTTTCTCCATTTCATTAGAAATATTAAGTGCATCTTTAAAGCCACCAGCACCAACAAATCGTGTAACACCTGGTGCTGAAATCATAGCCATAGCTCCAACCCCAACAGTTTCAGTAATAGCGCTATCACCAATATCTGGATTACCATCTTCTTCTTTGAACCCTGTAAAATATAAACCAATTGGGGTATTAACTGGTGCTGTATACCATTCATCATCTGTTTCAGCAATTCTAATACCAAAGTCAACTCCGTTTCTAGTCATAGTGGTGACAATTGTCCCCTTGCTACCAGTACGTGCACTATCAACGATTACTTTACCAATGGCCATCATAATATTTAAGAAGAATTGATCTGTATCTGATAAAAATTTAATAACATCATATTTTGTTTTTTGATCGACATCTTTTAATGACGTAATTAAAGGTGATATTTCTTTTAAAAAGTTTAATGAAGCAGCAATATTACGTTGATGGAATTCATCACCCATTGTAATGGCACGCGCAATCAAAACATTTAAATTGATGCCTTCTTTAGAAACATTTAAAGCTTTAGAGATAACTGGTCCAAGTACATTACGCATCCAGTTAAGACGATCTATAACTTCTTGTGAATAGGCACCAAATCTAAGAACTTTTCCAATTCCTTCATTTAAAGTACAGTACCCACGGACCCCATCAATCTTGTTTTCAACAATCAAAACAGGCATATTAGCTGAGGTAATACCACCCATTGGTCCAACAGCTTTCACATGATGACATGGTATAAAGCGAACAGCTCCTGAACTCAACAATTTAACGGCCTCTTCTTCTGAACTAGCCCATTTCTCAAATAATGCTGCTCCAATACATGACCCTTTCATTGGGCCTGTCATTACATCCCAAGTAATTGGTGGTCCAGCATGTAAAAGTGTTTTATGGTTTTTATCATTTAATTCAGATATAACACTCTTTGCTGGTTGAACATCAATCAAGAATGGTTGTGCTTCCTTCATTTTAGTAATCACTTTGTTGTTTTCTTCATCAATTTCATCTGCTATTTCTTCAAGAGCAGATAAAATTTTAATCATTTTTTTATTGCCACTAGCTCTTGGACGCCAGTTGAACTGTTCTGATATTCCTCCATAATCTTCAACTGATTTATTAAAACTTTGAAGACCAATATTAATTACTCGTGGTTTTGTTGTAATAAGTTCCATTACAGCTTCACTAGGTTGTGGTAATTCTAAATAATCACCTGTATAAGGTTTTGAATCTTTAACAACTTCTTTGAAATCATAGCCTTTTAGTTGTAATGCTAATCGAACTGCTTTTGCATTAGTATCTTCAATTAGAACACCAGCTTCATCCAAGCGTTTTACAGTGTCCTCATAACCCTGAGGGTCTTGATGTGTACCAACAACAGTTGCAACAAAATGTAGTTTACGATGATCTGCTTTAGCTTTTTCTAATTCCTCAATAATAGCTGGTAATAAGGCTGAAGCCATATCATCATGAGCACCATAACCTAAAACAAAGTCTAAAAGAATTACTCCAGTATTTTTATCTTGAGCAAATTCATGAATTTTTTGAATACGTGTTTCTGGGTCAATCATTGGGTGTGGTTTACCTTGGGTATAAACGTCATCACCTAGGTCAATTATCTCGTAGCCTTCAGCTCTTAAAACATAGCCTTCACTTTTAGCCGCACTAGTTAAATCAAGTGTTTCTTTAATCATCATTGCTGCTTCTGATGCCAATGTTCCACCTGAATATAATCCTTTAACCACTTTGTCTTCTGATAAACTAGCTAAATCATGATGTTTTAAATCTTCTAGATAATTTTGTTTTATCGTCTTTCCCTTGGCCAAATCAACAGCAATTTTTGCTGTTTCTTCTAAAGTATGTGCTAAGTAAACTTTACCAATATGGTTCTTTGGATTTTCACCTAGGAAGATTGCAACGACTGGTTTTTTCACACTTTGCAATAAACTAACAACATCATCACGAACTTCTTTAGCAGGAGGTTTAGAAATAATACACAAAACATCCGTTTCTTTATGATTCTCTAATGCAATAATAGCATCCTTAACAGTGATTGCACCAACTTCTGAACTTAAATCTCTGCCACCAGTTCCTATGGCATGGACAACACCACCTCCTAAACGATCAATTATAGTAGTTACTTCTTGAATACCAGTTCCTGAAGCACCAACAATGCCAATATTTCCTGGTTTAACAACGTTAGTAAAAGCTATTGGAATACTTGAAATAATACCAGTTCCACAATCAGGGCCCATCATCAATAGCCCTTTATCATGTGCCATTTTTTTTAATCTCACTTCATCTTCGATAGCTATATTATCGGTAAACGAAAAAACATGAAGATTATGACGTAAGGCTGTTTCAATTTCTTGTGCACCGTATTCTCCTGGAATACTAAAAACAGCCAAGTTAGCATTAGGTAAATGTTCTACTGCTTCATTCCAACTAGTTGAAATTGTTGTTTTACTGTCTTTTGATTTGACAGATAAATCATCTAAAAAAGTAGTTACCTCCTCAAGTACAATCTCAAGAATATCTGAACGCCCACTATTAACCACAATCATCAAGTCATTAGCAGAAGCTTCTTTAGCCTCATCTGTTAATAAACCCGTATTAGCTAGAATGTCTTTATTAGCATTTGTTCCCATCATTACTTGACTCATAACCACATCATCAAGCCCATTAATTTTATCTGTCAATAACATTAGGTTAATGGAATCTTGATAGTTATTTTTCAAAATTTTCGTAAATAACATTTTTTGACCTCCTTAAGTTATTATTAATCTTTCATAACTATTATACAAGGTTATGTTAACGCTTTCATTTGCCATTATTCTAATTTTTTGATATAATTTTTATCCAATATGGATAAAAATATATAATCGGAGTTAGTTATGAAAATAAAAGAATTACTTCAATTAGATCCCTTTAAAGACTGTGTTGTCAAAACAAGTTACATCGGTTTAGATAATGAAATTGAATCAGCAATGATACTTGAAGCCATTGATATTGAAAAATGGGGAAGAAAAAATCAACTTATCTTAACTTCTTTTTTTGCGTTAAAAGATCTAGATCAAAAAATGCTTGAAAAATTTTTTGCCACTATTCATGAAATAGGTATTAGTGGCATTATTTTAAAATTAAATCGCTTAATTGAATCAACACCTGAAAATATGATTAATCTTTGCTATCATTATCAAATTCCTTTAATTGAAATAAAAGGTGATGTTAACTATGAAAAAGTTTTAACCGCCATTTATGAGCCCTTATTAAATAAACAAACAACCTTACTAAGAACCTATTATGATGCAAATAAAGTTTTTTCAGCTTTAAAAAATTCCTCTGCAACCTATAAAGAAATTATTGAGCGTTTAGAAAGCATGATTTCAAAAAGTTGTCAGTTGACTATTCCTAGAGAAAATATTGTCATTAACAATCAACACACTTTTTTTAGTGATTGGGACTGTATCCAAACAGAAACTTTATCAACTGAATACACCGATAATACCTATCATATTACTACTCTAAAACATCACTCAATAGATCAATTAATTTATAAAATTACTGTTCAATATACCTCTCAGTCATTAATTCCTTTTGCCATTGACATCTTTCAACCAGAGCCTCAATTTGAACATTGTCACATTATGATTGTTGAAAATGCAATGGAAGCAATTCAACATAAACTCCAAATTGATTTATCCATTAAGCACGAATATTTTAATATCTATAATAACATTGCTGCTTCCATTTTTTTTGGTACGTCACCAAATGATAAAGAAAAAAATGATTTACTTGAAGAAACCAATTTACTTGCTCATCCCTATTATCAAGCAGTGGGTATTGGCAAACACATTCCACATGATAATGAAACTCTAAGATTATTAAGAAAAAAATTACAAGATATTTTTCCAAATAATCTCTACTATGAAAATAGAAAATATATAATTGTTCTTTTTAATATTCCAAAAAAGAGTGATAAATTGACAATTGAAAAACTTTCAAAAAAAATACCGACTCTATCTCTATTTAATGTTGTTATAAGTAGTTTCAGCGACAAAGATAATATCCATATTCTTTTTAATGAATGTTTAGATATGATTTATTTTAATAAAGAATATCACGTCTTCAACCTTATGACCATTACTGACTTAGGAGTATTTAGACATTTTTTGGATGCAAAAAATGATTTTTTCAACACTGATTTAGCTAATAACTTAACAAAATTAAAAGAAAAAAAACCTGAACTATTTGACACTTTCCTTAATTTTATTCTTTGTAAAGAAAACTATCAATTAACTGCCCAACAAATGTTTCTTCATCCTAAAACAGTAAGGTATCGTATCAATAAAATTCAAAAACTCCTTGATTTTGATATTAGAAATCCTATCCAAAACCTCAATTATTCAATGGCAACAATTATTATCAATTTTAATGCAAAGTAAAAAAACTGCCTAAGGCAGTTTTTTTATTTAACTTTTGGTAAATCATCAACCGTTTCTATCTTATCAGCTAAAAAAAAGAAATTATCAGGAATCATTGGTTGATTAATTTTTTTTTCTGTTTCTTGTTCATTTGGGGGATTATTTTTCAATTTACTTGTAAATTCTGTTCGAATCACTTCAAAATCATGTTTTGAAATAGCTAAAATATTTGGTGAAAAACCTGCTATTTTGCTCATAATATTACCAAAAATTGTATTCAAGTCAGAACGTCTCATTGCTTGTTCAGCATTAAAGGCTGCCTCAAATGCCAAAATGGCATTTTCACTATTGGCAAGAACGGGTTCAGATCCAAGGAGCAAAGCTCGATCTTGTGATGAAATACTATCTAAAATTTCATTCCATGCTGATTTTAAAGCCTCTAAATATTCTCTTGATTTTTGACTATCTTGAACAGTTTCCTCCATAATTGTCAAAATTTTACTTTTATCAATTTTTAAAGAAACGGTTTTTGTCGCCTTAATTGTTTTGGACATCACTTGATTTGATGGAATTTGTGACAAAGAAGACAAAAGAGCTTTCAAAGAGTTAACCTCTTCTTTTAAAGTTTGGAATTCCTGTATAAATTCTTCATTTATACTATTAGCCACTTCTTTAAATTCTGACAACTTCACTGTCATAGTTTCAGCATAAATTTTAGGATGGTCACCAGTTTTAATTTCGGTCAAACTTGCTGTCACAATATTAATTAAGTTAAGAATATAGGTCTGTGATAATTGTTGATTATTCAAAAAATATGAACTGTTATAGGTGCTTGAACCTCCACTTTTAACAATCAAAAGTTCTCTCAAATAATTAAGTAAATCAATAGCAAAACGACTCATGTTTTTACCACTAGAAAAAATAGTATTTAAATTGTCAAGTGCTTCTATAGTTTGATGATTAATTACATGATGCACATAAGTATCTAACGCAGATAAAGCAATACTTCCCGTAATATCCTCAACAACACCAATAGAAATGTGATTATCACTACTAAGGCTTCTTGCTTGATCAAGAATAGATAAGGCATCGCGCATGCCACCTTCAGCACGATTGGCAATAATGGTTAAAGCCTCATCATCAAAAGTCATTTGTTCTTTTTTTAAAATAAAAGCTAAATGCTCTTTAATAGCAACTAAACTAATGGCTCTAAATTCAAAACGTTGTACACGTGATAAAATTGTTGCAGGAATTTTATGTAATTCAGTTGTTGCAAGAATGAACACAACGTTTTCTGTTGGTTCTTCTAGTGTCTTTAATAAAGCATTAAAAGCACCCGTAGACAACATATGTACTTCATCAATGATATAAACCTTATAAGTTGCTCTACTAGGAGCATAAGTTGATTTATCACGAATATTACGAATATCATCAACACCATTATTTGAAGCAGCATCAATTTCAATCACATCATCTAGTTGACCAGCTGTAATATCTTTACAAATATCACAATAATTACATGGTTCTCCATCTAACTGATTAGGACAATTAATGGCTTTAGCAAAAATTTTTGCAGCACTTGTTTTACCAGTCCCCCGAGGGCCAGAAAAAAGATAGGCATGGCTAATTTTCCTAGTTGCTACAGCTTGTTTAAGGGTTTTTGAAATTATCTTTTGGCCAACCATTTCAGAAAATGTTTGACTACGGTATTTACGATAAAGGGCTTGATACATTACTTATCCACTCCAAACATGTCAAAATTAAATTCTGTTTTCTCAAGTAAGATGTTAATAAATTTTTCCAAATACTCTCTATCAATATCATCATAGTCAGCTATCAAAGAAGAATCCAAGTCTAAAACACCAATTAATTTGTTATTCTTGACCATAGGTAAAACAATTTCACTCATAGCAGCAGCATCACAAGAAATATAGTTCTCATGCTTTGTCACATCATCAACAATAAGAGTTTTTCTTTTTTGTGCGGATTCGCCACAAACACCCTTACCTAAAGTAATACGAACACAAGAAACACCACCTTGAAAGGGACCTAAAATAAGTTCCTGCCCATCATATAAATAAAAACCAGAAAAAACTGTGTTAGGCAAGGTTTGTTTGATTAAAGCGCTAGCATTAGAAAGGTTGGCTAGTGCATTATTTTCATTTTCAAATAGGGCTTTTGCTTGTTCTATCATAATTTGATAATATTTTTTTTTAACAGTCATTATTTAGTTACTACTTTCTTTGTTTACAGTTTGATTTGTTAAAGATATTTTATTTTACCATTCTATGGTAATTGTTTACCAAGTATACTGGCAATTTTGGTGCTAATCAAATCAAGTGCAACAAGATTTGACACACCTTCAGGAATAACAATATCAGCATAACGCTTTGTCGGCTCAATAAATTGATGATACATCGGTTTAACCACTGAAGTGTATTGGTCAATAACACTATTTAAACTACGATCACGTTCAATCATGTCTCTTTTAATTCGTCTAATAATTCTAATATCATCATCGGTATCAACAAATAATTTAATATCCATCAAATCCCGAAGTCTTTTATCTTCAAGAACTAAAATTCCCTCTACAATAAAGACTTCTTGAGGTTCTTGTCGATAAGTCTTATCACTTCTTGTGTGCTTGGTGTAATCATAAATTGGAATATCAACTGGACGACCCGATATCAACTCATTCATATGTTCTATCATCAAATCAGTGTCAAAGGCTAACGGATGATCGTAATTGGTAGAAATCCTTTCTTCAAAGGTTAAGTGGCTTTGATCTTTATAGTATGAATCGTGTTCAATCATTGCAATATCAGAATCTTCAAATTTAGATAATATTGCTCGAGATACACTTGTTTTTCCACTCCCTGATCCACCAGTAACGCCAATAATAATTGGTTTTTTACGCATCAGTTGTACACTCCTAACTCAGTCTTTTTATCTATTTTACACTAAAAAATGGTATAATGAAAGAAAATGACAATAAAAACTCCTCTTCTTTCTTATTAAAAAGAGTAAAACTATAGAAAATAAGGTAATCCATGATTAATCAACTTCCAATTGCATGGCAAGAAAAACTTACAAAACTTGCTTTTAAAACTTTAACTCCTATTCAAGAAGCTATTTTTGAACCAATAAAAAATGGTAAAAATGTTTTAGCTATAAGCCCTACAGGAACTGGAAAAACTCTAGCCTATCTTTTACCATCTTTACTAAATATCAAACCTAAAAAAGGGCAGCAACTACTAATTCTTGCTCCAAACACTGAGCTTTGTGGACAATTGTTTGAAGTTACTAAAAACTGGGCAGAACCTTTAGGATTATCTTCACAACTTTTTATTTCGGGTACTAGTCAAAAAAGACAGATAGAACGTCTAAAAAAAGGGCCTGAAATTTTAATTGGTACTCCTGGACGGATTTTTGAGCTGGTAAAACATAAGAAAATAAAAATGATGTCAATCAATACTGTTGTTTTTGATGAATTTGATGAACTTTTAAGCGATTCTCAATATCATTTTGTCAATCGCATCACTCACCACGTTCCTAAAAAACATCAAATGATTTATGTCAGTGCTACAAACTGTGTAGACAAAGAGATGCTTAAAAAAGATACGGAAGTTATTGATTTATCACTAAATAGTTTAGACACTATCACACACTATTATTTATTTCTTGATAAAAGACAACGGCTTGAGATACTTAGAAAATTAGCTAATATTCCCAATTTTCGAGGTCTAGTTTTTTTTAATAAACTTTCAGATCTAGGAGCAAGTGAAGAAAAATTACAATTTAATCAAATTAAAGCAATCTCACTGGCAAGTGATGTTAATACTAGATTTCGTAAAGTGATCCTAGAAAAATTTAAGAACAATGACATTTCTTTACTTCTTGGGACTGACCTCTTAGCAAGAGGACTTGACATTGAAGATTTAGCATATGTGATTAATTACGATTTGCCTAGTAGCAAGGAAAGTTATATTCACCGTTCAGGTAGAACTGGACGTATGGGTAAATCAGGAATTGTCATTACCTTAATCACACATAAAGAAGAACTCAAACAATTAAAAAAGTGGGCAGATGTGTCTGAAGTAATACTGAAAAACCAGGAATTACACCTTGTCCAAGAAACATCTAAAAATTAAAAAGTCTGTCAGTCCCTAACCAGGGACTGACAGACTTTTATGATTAATAACCGTAAAGTTCACTAATCGTTACAAATTCATAACCTTGAGAAATTAAGTAATCAATGACAGTGGGAAGGGCGTCGACAGACGTTTGATGAATATCGTGCATTAGAATAACACCGCCACTACCTAAAGTAGCTTTCAAGTTAGTCATAATTGATGGTGTGTTTCGCTCTGCCCAGTCTCTAGTATCAACTGTCCAAAAAACAAGAGGTAAACCAACATCTTGAGCAACCTTAGGGTTAGAGTCACCATAAGGTGGTCTAACGGTTTTTGGAGTCACACCTGTTGCTTTCATAATAGCATCAGTAGTTGATTGAATCTGCCACTTCACTTGTTCTGTTGTTAAACCTGTTAAAGCAGGGTGATCCCAAGAATGATTTCCCAACTCATGACCAGAAGTAATCATTTGTTGTAATATTGTCTCGTTTCCTGAAACATGAGACCCAAGAATATAAAAGGTTGCCTTAATATGATATTTAGCTAAAATTTCAAGTACTTGTGGAGTTGTTTGAGGACTTGGCCCATCATCAAAGGTTAAAGCTACCACTTTTCGACCTTGGTTTAGCATTTTTTTACGATTTTCTTCGGCTTGCTTTGCTTTTTCAGCAGCAATCCTTGCCTCTTCTTCTTTTTTCTTAATTTGATAATTTTGATAGTTCCTTAATTCTTCACCAGTTAAATAAGTTTCATTAATATTATCAAAAAAAATAGACAAAGGTATTTCAATTTCACTACCTAATTCAAGATAACCGTGTTTAAATGAAAAATAATTAATTGCCTTTCCTGTTTTCTTAAATTCAGAAACGAGATCCAATTGTTTTATTTTACCTAATATTTTTTCCTGGTTGTCTATCTGATGTTCTTTTAAATAATTTGCAATCGTATCAACTAATTGACTCTCATTACCTTTCACAAGTTCTTTCAAATAGAATAATTGGCCATTGTCATGAATGTAAAAATTTCTCAATACATTTTTACTTACTTTTTCAACACTCAGCAACTTTGATTGATAAACAGTCCTATAAACAGTTAATTTTTTAATACCTTTTAATGGCGAATCTTCAATTTTAGCATTTAAAAAAATAAGTTGATTTTTTTTAGGTGATGAAATTTTTTCTGCTTCTTTGTTCCAACTCTTAAATTCTGCCTCAATATCTTTAGAGTCTGTCACTGGCACCATAAAAATAGTAGATTTATTTTTACTTTTTTTAATATCAATCTCACCTGATGAGAATAATAATTCAGCCTTTTTCTTTTCAGTTTTAATAATCTTTTCTTCTTGTGTTTTTATATACCATTGTCTTACAAATATGGCGCTCACAACAAAACTTAAAATAATACCTATAGCTATAAAATATTTTTTCATTCTCTTTCATCTCTCTACTAAATCTAAACAATTATTAATAATAACACATATTATTATACATAAAACAACCTATTTTTTCAATGAAAAGAAGATTTATAAAAATTCAATAAATAATGTATTAAAAAAATTTGATAAAATAAAAAAGCAGAGATTTCTCTGCTTTTTCTTAATCAACATCAAGATATTCTTTTTGTAATTCAAGAACTTCTTCAGCTGTTGAGCATTCAGTTAAAGCACGTTGTGCGTATTCTTTCATTTTTTCAGTATCAAGACGTTTCATTAAACTTCTAGTTCTTAAAATAGAAGTGGCGCTCATTGAAAACTCATCAAGTCCCATTCCCATAAGTAATGGAACAGCTCTTTGATCACCAGCCATCTCACCACACATACCAGTCCATTTACCTTCTGCGTGAGATGCTTTGATCACGTTATTGATTAAACGAAGTAATGAAGGATTGTATGGTTGATACAAGTATGAAACTTGCTCGTTCATTCGATCGGCAGCCATTGTATATTGGATAAGATCATTTGTTCCAATAGAGAAGAAATCTACTTCTTTAGCAAATTGATCTGCAAGCATTGCTGCTGCAGGAATTTCAATCATGATTCCAACTTGAATATTATCTGCCACAGGAATGCCTTCTGCTTGTAATTTTGCTTTTTCTTCTTCATAAACTACTTTTGCTTTACGGAATTCTGTTAAGAGTGCAACCATTGGGAACATAATACGTAATTGACCATGAACTGACGAACGAAGTAAAGCACGAAGTTGTGTACGGAACATTTGATCGCCAGTTTCAGAAATAGAAATGCGAAGCGCTCTATAACCTAAAAATGGGTTCATTTCATCAGGTAAGTCAAAATAAGGTAATTCTTTATCACCACCAATATCCATTGTACGAACCACAACTGGTTTCCCATTCATTCCCTCAAGAACTGATTTATAAGCTTCATATTGTTCTTCTTCAGTTGGAAAATCTTGAGAATCCATGTATAAGAATTCTGTGCGGTATAAACCAACAGCTTCAGCTCCGTTATCATTAACACCTTCAATATCTTTAGGTGTTCCAATATTAGCAGCTAATTCAAAATGTTTGCCGTCAGCAGTAACTGTTTCAGCATCTTTTAATAAAGCCCATTCAGCTTTAAGATTTGCATACTCTTGACCAGCTTTTTGGAATTCAGCAATTTCATCTTCATTCGGGTTAATAATAACCTCACCAGTGATACCATTAACTGCAATAATATCATCACTTTTAACTAGGTCAGTAATATTATTAGTACCTAACACAGCGGCAATTTCTAAAGTACGTGCCATAATAGCTGAATGGCTGGTACGACCACCAATATTAGTTACAAAAGCCTTAACATATTTAGCATCTAATTGCGCAGTATCAGAAGGTGTTAAGTCATGAGCAATCACAATAGATTCTTCATCAATAGTTGCTGGATTAGGCAATTTAACACCCAATAGATTGGCTAAAACACGCTTAGCAACATCACGAATGTCTGCTGCACGTTCTTGCATATATGGGTTATCATCCATATTTTCAAACAAGGTAACAAACATATCAGTGACTTCTTTTAGACCACTTTCTGCATTAACTTGTTTTGCACGGATAGTTTCTTTAATTTGACCAATCATTTCAGGATCAGAAAGAACCATTAAATGAGCATCAAACACAGCTGCCGCTTCTTCCCCAAGACTACCTACTGCTTTTTCACGGATAATAGAAAGCTCGTCTTGTGATGCTGTTAATGCAGCATCTAAACGAGCTTCTTCTGAACTTGTATCTTCAACAGTTACAGTTTCAAATGATAAATCCGGTTGAGTGAGTAAATATGCCTTAGCAACAGCAACACCATCAGATGCAGCAATTCCTTTTAGCATTTTTGTCATAATTAAGCCAATCCTTCTTTTGTCATAGTTTCAACGATAGCAGCAAGTGCTTCGTCTGCATCAGCACCTTCAGTTGTAATTGTAACATCAGCACCTTGACCAACACCAAGACTCATAACACCCATAATTGATTTAAGGTTAACTGCTTTTCCTTTATAATCTAATGTAATGTCAGAGGCAAACTTACTAGCTGTTTGAACTAATAACGTCGCTGGACGTGCATGAATACCTGTTTCTGCAACAATGTGAAAATCTTTTGAAGCCATATAATGGTTCTCCTTTGTGTATTATCTTTATTAGTTGCCTATGGCAACCCTTACATTTTTTTATTATAGCACATCAGCCATATCTTTTCAACAATAAAATGATAAGCAAAAAAATTTTCACATCTTCTTTCTTTAATTTTCAATAAAATACTTTCAAATCATTAAAAATTAGTTAGGGTTTATTTAGGGTTAGAAATAGAAGAAAATGTCAAAATATTAACTTTTTCATATACTATTCTTAAATTTTGAACGTTCTTAAAACACCATATATAGTAACCAATAGAAAGAATAACACTATATTTAGTATTTATTTGATTTTCAGACTTGCCTTTTTTTCTCTTTTAAGGTATTCTATAAAAGTATTGTATTTTTTAAAAGTAAGGAGAAAAAAATGGCAAAAATCACTATTTTTTCAAAAAATAACTGCATCCAATGCAAAATGACTAAAAAATTTCTGACTGAAAAACAAGTAGAATTTGAAGAAATCAATCTAGATGAAAATCCTGATAAAATTAGCTATGTTAAAAATTTAGGATTCACTGCTGCTCCGGTTATTGAAGTTGGTGACATTGTTTTTTCAGGTTTTCAACCTAATCGTCTAAAAGAAATCATCTAATGCAATGGTAACAATAGTTTTTTATTCTTTGACTGGTCAAACCAGAAGATTCATGAAAAAATTGAATTATGATAATATATTAGAATTAAAAAGAAATAAAGAAAACCCTGATATAAATAATAATTTTATCCTAATTATACCAACTTATGAGGATGGATTAGATTTTGTTGATGATTTTCTTGATAGAAATCATCACTTTTTTAAGGGTGTTATTGGCTCTGGTAATCGTAATTTCGGTCCAGAATTTTGTCATGTCGCAAGACGCTTATCAAAAACTTACCATGTTCCTGTTTTGTATGAATATGAATTCAATGGTACGGATGAAGATGTAGAAAAAGTTAAAGGAATTATAGAAAATGAGTCTTAAAAATCTTGGGGAAATCTCTTACTTTCGCTTGAATAATGCTATAAACCGACCTGTAAATGGTAAAATCCCACTCAATAAAGATAAAGAGGCTTTAGAAGCCTTCTTCAATGAAAATGTCATCCCAAATACTATGACGTTTCCTTCTGTTTCAGAAAGGATTGATTATCTCATCCAAAATGATTATCTTGAAGAAGCTTTTCTGAAAAAATATAGCATGTCATTTATTGAAGAATTAGTTACTCTTATTAAAGAACAAAACTTCCACTTCAAATCTTTCATGGCTGCCTATAAATTCTATCAACAATATGCTTTAAAAACCAATGATGGTGAGTATTACTTAGAAAGTATGGAAGATCGTGTTCTTTATAATGCACTTTATTTTGCAGATGGTGATGAAGATTTGGCTAAATCAATAGCTATTGAAATGATTAATCAGCGTTATCAACCTGCAACACCTAGCTTTTTAAATGCTGGACGGAGTCGTCGTGGTGAATTAGTATCATGCTTTTTAATTCAAGCAACAGACGATATGAACTCAATTGGTCGTTCCATTAATTCAGCTCTTCAATTGTCTCGTATTGGTGGTGGTGTTGGTATTTCACTAAGTAACTTACGCGAGGCAGGTGCCCCTATTAAAGGGTATGAAGGGGCAGCTAGTGGTGTTGTACCAGTCATGAAACTTTTTGAAGACAGTTTCTCATACTCTAACCAACTAGGCCAACGTCAAGGAGCTGGTGTGGTCTATCTTGATGTCTTTCATCCGGATATCTTAGCATTTTTGTCTACTAAAAAAGAGAATGCTGATGAAAAAATTCGTGTTAAAACATTATCACTCGGTGTCACAGTCCCAGATAAGTTTTATGAATTAGTACGAAAAAATGAAGATATGTACCTCTTTAGCCCATATTCAATTGAAAAAGAATATGGTGTTCCATTCAATTATATTAATATCACAGAAAAATATGATGAGTTGATTAACAACCCTAATATTTCCAAAACAAAAATCAAAGCACGTGATTTAGAAACTGAAATTTCTAAACTGCAACAAGAATCTGGTTATCCTTATATCGTCAATATAGATACTGCTAATAATAGTAGTGCTATTGATGGTCGTATTATTATGAGTAACCTTTGTTCAGAAATTTTACAAGTTCAAGAACCAAGCACCATTAATGATTCACAAGAATTCATTAAAATGGGAACTGATATTTCTTGTAACCTTGGTTCAACCAACATTGTTAATATGATGACTTCACCAGATTTTGGAAAATCTATTAGAACAATGACCCGTGCTTTAACATTTGTCACTGATAATTCAAATATCGAAGCTGTTCCAACCATTAAAAATGGTAATAATAAAGCTCATACTATTGGTCTTGGGGCTATGGGATTACACAGCTACTTGGCAAAGAATCATATTCAATATGGTAGTCCTGAATCAATTGAATTCACTGATATTTACTTTATGTTGATGAATTATTGGACACTTATTGAGTCTAATAATATAGCACGTGAAAGAAAAATGAGCTTTGCTAACTTTGAAAAATCAAAATATGCTGATGGCTCTTATTTTGAAAAATATATTTCAGGTAATTTCCAACCAAAATCTGAATTAGTCAAAGAATTGTTTAAAGATCATTTCATCCCATCAAAAGAAGATTGGCAAGCTCTTTCTGATGCTATTCAAAAAGATGGTCTTTATCATCAAAACCGTTTAGCAGTTGCTCCAAATGGTTCTATCAGCTATATCAATGATGTTTCAGCAAGTATTCATCCAATCACACAACGTATTGAAGAACGTCAAGAAAAGAAAATTGGTAAAATCTACTACCCTGCATCAGGTTTAGCTACTGATACCATTCCTTATTATACTTCTGCTTATGATATGGATATGAGAAAAGTGATCGATGTTTATGCTGCTGCAACACAACACATCGACCAAGGGCTATCCTTAACACTATTTATGCGTAGCGATATTCCATTTGGCCTTTATGAATGGAAAAAAGAAAGAAAACAAACGACTCGTGATTTGTCAATTCTTCGTAACTATGCCTTCCATAAAGGTATTAAGTCAATCTACTACATCCGTACATTTACAGATGATGGTGAAGAAGTTGGCTCAAATCAATGTGAAAGTTGTGTCATCTAGGAGAGGAAAATATGACTTATTATAACGCGATAAATTGGAATGAAATTGAAGATGCTGTTGATAAATCAACTTGGGAAAAATTAACTGAACAATTTTGGCTTGATACACGTATTCCCTTATCAAATGACCTTGATGATTGGCGTAAACTCTCAGAAGTTGAAAAAGATTTAGTTGGTAAAGTTTTTGGTGGTCTCACACTACTTGATACAGTTCAATCTGAAAGTGGTATGTATCAACTTAAAAAAGATGTCAGAACACCTCACGAAGAGGCAGTGTTTAATAATATTGAATTCATGGAATCTGTTCATGCCAAATCTTACTCTTCTATCTTTTCAACCTTAAATACAAAATCAGAAATTGAAGAGATTTTCAAATGGGTTTCTGAGAATCCTTATTTACAAAAAAAAGCTGAAATGATTAATGAAATCTATATCAAGGGAGATCCTCTAGAGAAAAAAGTTGCTAGTGTATTTTTAGAAACCTTTCTCTTTTATTCAGGATTTTTTACACCACTCTATTATCTTGGTAATAATAAACTGGCTAATGTTGCAGAAATTATCAAATTGATTATTCGTGATGAATCTGTTCATGGTACCTACATTGGTTACAAATTCCAATTGGGATTTAACGAACTTTCTGATGCCGAACAAGATAAATTAAGAGACTGGATGTATGATCTTCTTTATCGTCTCTATGAAAATGAAGAAAAATACACAAAATATCTCTATGATCCACTTGGTTGGACAGATGAAGTGATGATTTTTCTTAGATATAATGCTAATAAAGCCCTTATGAATCTTGGTCAAGACCCTCTTTTTCCTGATACAGCTGATGATGTGAACCCTATCATTATGAATGGTATTTCAACAGGAACAAGTAATCATGACTTTTTCAGTCAAGTTGGTAATGGATACTTACTTGGTACTGTTGAAGCGATGACTGATGATGATTACCTCATCGGACTTGACTAAAACCAAAAAGTTTCCTTATATGAAATAAGGAAACTTTTTTATGGTTTATTTATAATAATCACGAACAGACTTAAACTGCATTAAAATAATATAAAGATGAATGACAGTGACAATGATGAGTCCTAAAAAAGGAATAGTCCTTGTTAATACACTATAAATAAAGAGTAGAATTTCAATTGCTGGTAGAACATATCCCGAAAGACTCATAACAATAGTAAAGCTTGACTTATATTCATTTAGCAATTCTGCTTCATCTTGTTGAAGAATATTATTGGCCACCTCTTTAACAGTAGGAAAAAGAGGTATGTCTATCTGACGCACATCCGAATAGAATTTCATCAACCTCCCTTGTAAAAAAATAACAATAAAAGTCATGACGATATCAAATAGAAACAATAGGATAGTTACAAATTTAAAATCTAGTAAATGATTTGCAGATAAAACAATGCTAAAGAAACATAAAATTGAAGTTAAACTATTAAATATCAAGCTATAAGCACCTTTTTTATTAATAGTAATATAAAGCTCTTCTGAACTATCATCTTTTTGATAATCTTGATATAATCTTTTAGCATCTCTAAATAAGAAGATAGCAATAAAAAATAAAATGGTGTAGATGGATCTAATAACAAAAGATGTTATATCAATGATGCTATCAATATCTATTCTTGTAAAAAATATTTTATCATTGATAAGCTCACTAGAAAAACCAACAATAAAACCCACAACACCACCAAGCAACAAGCTGCTAACAAGATTACCATATTTTTTTTTATTTTTCATTTTCTCCTCCTACTATGCGAAAAACATTTTCTACCGGTTCCTTAAAAATATTAGCAATTTTCAAAGCAATTAAAATGGAAGGTAGATATTCACCTCGTTCAATTAAACTTATCGTTTGCCTGGACACTTTTGCCAATTGTGCTAATTGGCTTTGATTTAAGCCATCTCTAGCACGTAATTCCTTCAATCGATTTTTAACAAGCATTTGATCACCTCATTTTCATCATTATTGTAACACATCCTTTTCTTTTTGACAATAATCATTGTCATTTTTTATATTATCTTTGTCATTAATCTATACAAAAAAGTTCTATGATTTTAATCATAGAACTTTTTTGTCCTTTTTATCGCACACCTAATGCAATTCTTGCATAACGACTCATCTTATCAACAGACCAAGCTGGGTACCATACCAGTTTAACATCCAACTTAGTGACTTCTGGTACAGTTTTCATCACATCATAAATCTGATCGGTTAACAAATCAGCTAGAGGGCAACCCATAGTTGTCAAAGTCATATCAATTTCTGTTTCACCATTATCATCAAATCTAATCTCATATATAAGGCCAAGATTGACAATATCAATACCCAGTTCAGGATCAATCACTTGTTCAAGTGCTTTTAAAATCTTACTCTTAATAACATCTACTTCTTTAAGAGAATAATTTTTTTCTGACATAAATTTCCCTCTTAATCTTCAATAAAATCACGTAATTGTTTACTACGACTTGGATGGCGAAGTTTTCTTAAAGCTTTTGCTTCAATCTGACGAATACGTTCACGTGTAACATTAAAAACTTTACCAACATCTTCCAATGTTCTCATTTTACCATCATCTAAACCAAAACGAAGGCGAAGAACATTTTCTTCTCGATCAGTTAAAGTATCCAAAACCTCATTCAATTGTTCTCTTAAAACAACTCGAGTTGTGTAATCAATTGGATTTTCAATAACTTCATCCTCAATAAAATCACCGAGATGGCTATCATCTTCTTCACCAATTGGTGTTTCTAAAGACACTGGCTCTTGAGCTATTTTCAAAATTTCACGAACTTTGTCTGGCGTCATCTCCATACGCTCACCAATTTGTTCAGCTGTAGGATCTTGACCAAGTTCTTGTAGAAGATTACGCTGCTCTCTAACTAATTTATTAATCGTTTCAACCATATGCACTGGAATACGAATGGTACGAGCTTGATCTGCAATAGCACGTGTAATAGCTTGTCTAATCCACCATGTGGCATAAGTTGAAAATTTGAAACCTTTAGAATAATCAAATTTATCAACAGCTTTCATCAACCCAATATTACCCTCTTGAATCAAATCAAGAAACTGCATACCTCTACCAACGTAGCGTTTTGCGATTGATACTACCAAACGTAAATTAGCTTCAGCTAGACGTTGCTTGGCTAGTGCATCTCCTTGGTCAACTAAGACAGCTAATTCTTTTTCTTCTTCGGTAGTTAAAAGAGGCACAACACCAATTTCTTTTAAGTACATGCGTACTGGATCATTAACCTTTGCAGAATTACTACCGAGAAGCTCTTCATCAGTTAATTCTTCTGGTTTTATTTCTTCAACAGCATAAGTATTTGACGGATTACCTTCTTTATCAGTAATAGAAATACCACCATCTGTGAGACGTTCCAATAAATTTTCAATTTGATCAGCATCTAGTGTAAAAGGAATAACTAATTTTTCTGTAACTTCATCATCAACAGCTGTTCCAGCTTTTTTATGATTACGGATAAAATCTGCGACTTGTACATTGTACGTTGATATTTCTTTTTTACTTACCATAATTCTCCTTTATTCCATATGACGCTTTTGTTCAATCAAGGCTTCAAGTGCTGAAATCGCACTTTCCATATCACCTTGGTTACTTGATTCACGGATAAATTGACTCTGTTTTCTCAAGTCTTGTTCCCTTAAAAAGAAATTACGTCGTTGTTCAATTTCTTCAATTTCATTTTCAGCTATTTCATCAGGTAAATTTTCTTCTAATGTTTTATAATAAGCCTGCCTTTGGTTATCAGTTAATTGAGCTAAATCTATAGTAGAAATTTCTCCTTTATCTTTTAAAATACTATATAAAAATTGCAGTTCAGGTGTTACAAATTTAAAATCATCTCTATTTCTAAAAATATTTAACAAAAATTCATGATGGATTAAACGATGGAATAATTGATTTTCCGCTCTTAATAGGCCTGTAGTATATCCCACTTTTTGTATTTCTCGATTAAGGGATGAAACATCAATTCTAACATTTGATTTTGAAGAACGTTGTTTAAGACGATAGTTGTTAACAACCTGTTCAACCTGAAGATAGTCAAAATCTGGAAGTCTCTCTGCCAATTTATAAATATAAGTGTTTTGAGCAGTTATAGACTGTTCTTTAGCAATTAATTGAGCCATTTGATCAACATAAGCTATTTCTGCTTGAAGATTGTCACTATTTTTTGGCATATAAAATTGCATTAAAAATTCAATGTTGCTAATTCGTGATTGTTCTAAGAGAGATACTAGTTCTTGTTCAGAATATTTTTTTACAAATTCATCTGGATCCAACTTCTGAGGCATTTTAACAATTTCAACTGTCAAATCACTTAATATTTCAAGTGCTTTAATAATCGCAGTTTGACCAGCAGAATCACCATCATAAGTCAAAATTACTTTTTTTGTAAATTTTTTCAAGTGTTTAACATGGTCAATCGTTAAAGCCGTTCCCATAGAAGCAACTACATTTTTTATCCCTGATCGATAAGCAGCAATAACATCCATAAAACCTTCCATGATATATACTTCATTTGTTTTTTTGATAATAGTTTTTGCTTTATCTAAATGATATAATTCATAGGATTTATTAAAAAATGGTGTTGTTCTCGTATTTTTATATTTCGCCACATTTTTATTAGAATTATCGTTTGTCCAAATACGACCAGAAAAACCAATGAGGTTACCTAAATCATCTGACAAAGGAAATATGATACGTTTTCTAAAGGCATCATATAACTGATTACTATCACTAATATTGAATAATCCAGAAGCTATGAGGTCTTTTTCCTCATATTTAGAGCCAATTGCTTGAAAAAGAAAATCTGTCTCATCTGGTGCTAACCCAATATTAAAATAAGTGATTAACTCATCAGTCAAGCCCCGATTATAAAGGTACTCTTTTGCCTTTTTACCAATCGTGGTTGTCATTAAAACAGCATGATAAAATTTGGCGGCATCTTTATTAAGTTCAAAAATATTATGATACGGGTGTTTTTTTTGTTCTTGTTTTCCTAAGAATTGACTACTAATTGAAAAGCCAGCTCTCTCACCAAGAGTTTTAACACTCTCTAGAAATGTAATCTGATGATATTCTTCAAAAAATTTAAAAACATCTCCTGATCGACCACAGCCAAAACAATGGTAAAATTGTTTATCTTCAATAACATTAAATGATGGGGTTTTTTCTTGATGAAACGGACATAGACCAAGGTAATTACGACCAGATTTTGTGAGTTCGACAACCTCACCAATAATATCAACGATATTAACACTATTTTTGATGTCAGAGATCATTGTTTTATCAATTGCCAAATCATCACCTCTACAGAAAAATCCCATTTTATTTTTATATTTCATTATAGCATAGTCATTTATAATTGTAAATTTTAAAACCGTTTTACTTGCTTTAACAACAAATTTACGTTATAATTCACAGGAATCAAATGAGAAAGGAGCAAGATATATGATTAAAGATCTTAAAAACTTTTTGTTTAAGGGAAATGTCCTTGACTTAGCCGTTGCTGTTATCATTGGTGGCGCTTTTGGAGCTGTTATTAGTTCTTTGGTTGAAGATGTTATTACACCTATTATTGGTATGATTGTTGGTCAACCTGACTTTTCAAGTATCAAAATTGGCTCTATTGCTATTGGTAATTTTATCAATGCTATTGTTAATTTTTTAATTGTTGGAACAGTCCTCTTTTTTATCGTTAAAGTCGCTGAACGTGCTATGACTCTTGGTAAAAAAGAAAAAACTATTATAGAAGAACCTGCTGGTCCAACTCAAGAAGAATTACTTATTGAAATTCGTGATTTACTAGCTAAAAAGTAAGACAAATAAATTTATGGTTTCACTCTTAATGAAAGACAAGCACTTAGTAGTGCTTGTCTTTTTTAATTTATTCTTTCAATACCTTATTCAAATTATACATTCAAGCTTATGAGCGCACTTCCATAACAACTGGTAAAACTGCAGGACGACGCTTGGTTTGCTCAAAAAGAAATCTACTAACATTATCTCTAATAGTTGACTTTAATTCACCCCACTCAAAATTATCTTTGGCCAAATATTTTTCAACAGTTTCATTAACTAAGTCAGCACTATCAATCAAAATGTCTCTACTTTTTTTAACATAAACAAATCCACGAGTATTAACTTTAGCTTTAGACACAATTTTTTTCTCACGTTTATTAACAGTAATAACGACAATGAAAATACCATCTTCTGATAAAACTTTACGGTCCCTTAAAACAATATTACCAACATCACCGATAGCATTACCATCTAATAAAACATCATTTGCTGGAACTTTTCCTTCTTTTAAGAAACGATCTTTTTGTAGAACCATAACATCGCCACGTTTCATAATATAAATATTTTCAGGAAACATACCAACCTCTTGTGCTAAGCCAGAATGTGCAGCCAATTCACGGTATTCTCCTTGAATTGGAAAAAGATATTTTGGTTTCATGAGATTAATCATCAACTGTAAATCTCTACCATTTGCATGACCTGAAACGCGTAAATTTTTGGTGATAGATTGAACCACACCCCCTGCCTTATAAATCAAATTTTCGACACGAGCAACAATAGCCTCACTGGCAATACTTGGAGTGGTAATAATGTAGATAAGATCACCCTCTTTAATCTGTACATAACGATGGCGACCTGTTGACATTTTTCTAAGACCATTAATAGGTTCACCCATACGACCTGTTTCAAGAACAATCAATTCACTATCATCAAATTTATCCATTTCTTTAGGTTTAATCAACAGTTTTTTATCAGATAAAGATAATTTTTTTAAATCTAGAGCTGTTCTAACAATATTTTCAGCATCAAAACCAGTTAATACAACACGACGACCATGTTTTTCTGCAGCAGCAAAGACTTGCTGAATCCTTGCTAAGTTACTTGCTACCGCAGCAACAATTATACGACCTTCCCAATCAGCTATGACATTATTAATCTCATCACCAACCTCTGCTTCACTAGCAATTTGAAAATTACTTTCAGCATTGGCAGAGTCTGAAAGAAGAGCTAAAACTCCTTCACTACCAATTTCTGCTAACCTAGAAAAATCCGTTTGATAAAGATTGCTTGCAGCTTGATCAAATTTAAAATCTCCTGTATAGACAATATTACCTTCAGAAGTTCCTATAACAATTCCTAAACTTTCAGGGATGGAATGAGTTGTTTTAAAAAAAGAAATAGTATTTTTACCAAATTCAATTTCTGTCTCACTATCAACAATGTGAAAATTTTTAAATTTCTTGGTGGCATCATTTGCTTTAACCACCAATTTAGCTAGAGCAATCGTTAACTCAGAACCAAAGACCGGTGCTTTTACTTCCTCTAATAAATAAGGAAGAGCACCAATAGCATCAGCATGACCATGAGTTAAAAAGATTCCTTGTACCCTTTCTTTATTTTCAAAAACATAATCTAAATTTGGAATAACAACATCCACACCCAATTGTTCATTTTCGGGATACTTCAATCCTGCATCTAAAATATAAATGGCTTTGCCAACTTCTACAATGTAGAAGTTTTTACCATTTTCTCTTACACCGCCTAGGGCAATGATTTTTATATTTGTCACTCTTTTCTCCTTAATATTTTTTTAATACTAACGGTCCTTGCCTAATCAACAAGTCGAATTACAGCGATTGCAACAATGTTGCGTACCTTTTTAGTATACAACTTTTCTCTTTTTTTTTCAATGATGGGCACTAGAGTTATTCATTAAAAACCATTGATACGTTTTATGAATGAACTGTGGTATAATAACAACATAAAACTGAAAGTGGGAATGTTATGTCTTTTGATGGCTTTTTTTTACACCATATGGTTAAAGAATTAAAAAGAAAAATTCTATTAGGTCGTGTGCAAAAAATTAATCAACCATTTGAAAATGAGTTGGTTTTATCCATTCGTCAAAATCGTCAAAATTATCGATTACTCCTATCTGCTCATCCCGTATTTGGAAGACTTCATATCACACAAGTAAGTTTTTCAAATCCACAAACACCAAACACTTTTACAATGATTATGAGAAAATACCTTCAAGGTGCTATGATTGAAGATATCAAACAACTTGATAATGATCGTATTGTTGAAATGACTTTTTCCAACAAAAATGAGATTGGTGATCATATCAAAGTTACCTTGATGATAGAAGTAATGGGAAAACACTCTAATATCATCTTAATTGATAAAAACAAGGGTAAAATTATTGAGTCAATCAAACACATTGGTTTTTCACAAAATAGTTATCGCACAATTTTACCAGGTAGTTCATATGTTTTACCACCAAAAACTAATAATATTAATCCTTTTGAGATTTCAGATGAAAAATTGTTTGAAATTTTACAGACTAATAAACTCACCCCTCAAAACCTACAACTCTTATTTCAAGGATTGGGACGTGATACCACACTAGAACTCAGTCAAAGGCTGATAAAGGAGAAATTCCAAGCCTTTCGTGACTTTTTTAATCAGCCTACTACACCTAATCTTACAGAAAAATCCTTCTCAGCCATTTTATTCTCAGATTCAAAAGAAACTTTTTCAAGTTTATCTGAGATGTTAGACGTCTATTATAAAGATAAGGCACAAAAAGATAGGATAAATCAGCAAGCTAATGATTTAATCCATCGTGTTAATACGGAAATACAAAAGAATAAGAAAAAATTAAAAAAACAAAAGCAAGAATTAAAAGACACCGAAAATGCAGAAGATTTTCGTCAAAAAGGAGAATTATTGACAACCTTTTTAAGGAATGTTCCAAATAATCAAAACCAGGTCACTCTCGAAAATTATTACACTGGAAAAATGATAACCATTTCACTTGATAAAGCTTTAACTCCCAATCAAAATGCCCAACGCTATTTTAAGAAATACCAAAAATTAAAAGAAGCTGTCAAGCATCTCCATCATTTGCTTAAAGAAACTATAGAAACGATTGCTTATTTAGAAACCGTTGAAATGGCTCTTAGTCAAGCTAGTCTTTCTGAAATTGCTGATATCAGAGAAGAATTAATTGAAACGGGATTTATCAAACAAAAAAAACGAGATAAACACCATAAAAGACAAAAACCTGAACAATACTTGGCAAGTGATGGTAAGACGATTATACTAGTTGGAAAAAATAATCTCCAAAACGATGAACTCTCCTTTAAAATCGCTCAGAAAAATGATCTCTGGTTCCATGCCAAAGATATTCCTGGTAGTCATGTGATTATTCGAAATAACCCAAATCCTAGCGATGAGGTTAAAACAGATGCTGCTGAACTTGCCGCTTATTTTTCTAAAGCACGATTATCAAATCTTGTTCCAGTTGACATGATTGAAGCTAAAAAATTAAATAAACCGACTGGTTCAAAACCTGGTTTTGTCACCTATACTGGTCAAAAAACCTTAAGGGTAACTCCTAATCAAGAAAAAATTAATAGAATGAGACAGTCTAAAAAAACACTTGCCTAGACAAGTGTTTTTTTAGACTATTCTTCTAATAGATGAACAATTTCCAAGTCATCAGGAACCAACTTGAGATAATTCTCTCCAATTCGTCTCATCCTTTCATTATCGCCATATTCTCTTAAAACGTAAAAATAATCTTTTAGAAATTCTGGATTAGTTTTTAAATCATTGACTAATTCTTCATAAGATGCTATTGTCTTTTCTTCGTCTTCAAGTGCTTGATAGGCTTTAGCAATGTTCCATCTGGTTAAAACATTATCAATATACTCTTTGCTCAAAGTAATAATGTCTTCATAACGTTCTTCTTCTAGGTAGAGGGTTGTCAATCGTAAAAAGACTTCCTCCTTGTCTTCTATGATTTGTTGAGCAGATAATAAATAAGTTTCTGCTGCTTTAACATCATGATTCTCATAAGATAATTGTGAAGCTAACAATAATAATTGACTATCAAATTCATTTTTAGACAATCCCTGTTGAGCAACCTTAAGAGCTTCTTGAATTTGATCTTCTTCATGGAGTGATAAAGCGTAAACATACTCATAACCGGTAAATTCACTGGAAAGATTATCCAACTGTTTAAAATAAAGATTAGCTTTTTGATATTCTTGCTTTTGATATAATACTGTTGCTAATTCAAAAATTGTATCTCTGCTATAATCAAATTCCAGAGATTTTTCTAGAAATTCAATAGCTACTTCATATTTTCCTAAACTAGCATAGGATTTACCAATTCTTTGATAGGTAGAAACACCTGTTAATGCTAAAATTTCCTGATGATTTAATTTAGCATATTCATTAATAGCCTCTTGATAATGCTCAAGCGACAACTCAATTTCAGCCAGGCCAAAAACAACAAGTGGTTCTTGACTCAACTGACTAGCTTCAACTAGCTTTTCACGCGCAACATCTGTCAAACCTTCTAAATCATATAAATCAGCCATAACTAGTAGAGCAGAAAGATAATGATTGCTTGTCTTTGAAATCTCATCAAGGTATAAAAAAGCTGTTTCAATATCGCCTTCTTCTGCCACAATTTGAGCTAAATTAATATTTACTTCTGGATAGTAATTTTTTAGCTTTAAATAGATAGCTTTTGCTTGGGGATAAAAACCTATGTTCTCTAGATATTCACCTAAAGAAAGCAACAAATCATCACTATCATTTATAAGGGCTTGATTAAAATAATAGTCTGCTCGCTCTAAATTTTTATTCTCAATTGCCTCTAGCATTTTTTCACTATTAGTCATCAATCTTCTTTCTTTTATCATCTTCATATAGCCCACTAACAGATTTATACCATTCAAACAATTCTTTTACGACTACTTTTAATGAGGCATAAACAGGTATACCAAGTAAGACACCCCAAAGACCAAACATTGACCCTGTTGTTAATAAGATAAATAATATAGTGATAGGATGAATGTTTAGTTTACTCCCTAAAACAAGTGGAGTTACAAAACGGCCTTCAATAGTTTGTTCAATTGTAAAAACAACAATAACCTTAATCAGCATGATTGGGCCATCTACTATAGCTAATATAATTACTGGTACCATGGCTAAAAAACTGCCCAAATAAGGAATCATATTTAAAAAACCAGCCATAATCCCTAAGGTAAATGCATAAGGCAGTTGAATGATATTAAACATGATAGAAAACATTAAACCAACGACAATAGCAACCGTTACTTGTCCTTGAACATAACCTGACAACTGTTTATTAACATCAGTTAAAATACGTGCCATTGGTTTTCTAATCTTTGTTGGTAAATAGGATACAACAGCTCCTTTGATTTGATTGCTGTCTCTTAAGAGGTAAAACAAGATAAAAGGAGAAATCAAAAGAGCTAACATGATTTTTGTTAGGGCTGAGGCAAATCTACTTGCCCAATCAACAGCTTGACTAGAGAAACTTTGGACAAAATCAATAGCCGTCTGACTAAAATTATCAATCATTTCAGACAACTGAGGTCTCATAGCTTCAAGACGATCATCTTTTAATAACTCTGTGAGTTGAGTCTCTAATTTAGTGATATAGTCAGGTAAATCATTGATGAAAGATGTGATTTGTGTCTGTAATGTTGGTATAATACTTGCTATTCCCAAAATCAACAGACCAAAAACCAGTATAAAAACGATTGTAATTGAAGCCATTTTATTGAGTCCTTTTTTCTTTAAAAAAGAAACAATTGGGTCTAATAGATAGTAAAATAAAGCAGAAATCACTATTGGTAACATAATAATAGAAATAATCGTAATAACTGGTTTAAAAATAAAACTAATTTTTGTTAAAACAAAAATATTTAAAAAGACCAGTAATGTTGATAATAAAACCACATTTACCTTATTATCTATAAACCATTTAAAAAACCAACTGAAACTAAATTTTTTGTCTCTAAAATTATTCATGGTGTCCTCTTTAAAATTTTATAATAAATACATTGTCTTAGCGCTCATTTCTTAAATTGAAAACATGTTGCAAAGTAGTTTTTGGCTGTAATAAAACCTTTTTTAAAAATTCTGGTTTAAGATTGAAGTCCGCTAAATCATTTAACGATAACCATTTAACAGGTAAATGTCCATCTTCGAAAACCTGACAAGGTGCCGTCTCAAGAAGAGTAACAGCATAATGGAACTCAATATTATGAAACTCTTTATCAGATAAAGAAAACTTGTTTTCGACCACAAACAATAAGTTGGAAACTTGACAAGCAATACCCAATTCTTCCATTACCTCACGTTGGACTGCTTCTTTTGTAGATTCACCAACCTCAATAGCACCTCCGGGTAGATAGTAAGTCTCTTTTTCTTCATTAAAATAAGTCAACAGTTAATTATTCTCAATAATAATGGCTTAACCTCTAACGCCAAAAATAGTCTGATTGCGTTCATGTCTAAAATCATTTTTAATCATAAAAAGTGACCTCCTTATCCACTAATTTTTTATTGACATAGGAAAATTTAGCAGAAAAGAAAGGATAATCCTCTAAAATCCAGTTTAAGATTTCATAATCACCTTCCCAAGTTGGTTTTTTTAAAACCTCCTCATAAGGTACCCACTCTAGTGTTCCCTCTGGGGAATCTTTTATCAGCTCTCCTTCAAATCCTATTACCTTAAAAACGTATGTATACCAATCCTCTTCAGGAGTAAAGTTTGGAAAAGTGATAATACCTTTAAGAGCCATTTGGGTGACAGTCAATCCAGTTTCTTCAAAAATCTCACGTTTAGCACACTCCTCAGGGCTTTCTCCTTGTTCGATTTTACCACCAACACTAATCCACTTGCCCGAGTGAATATCATTATCTTTTTTATTCCTGTGAAGCAATAATAAAGCTTTATCATTATCGATATAACAAATTGTTGCTAATTTTACCATTATCTCTCCAAAACCTTTTTATTCATTATACCAAAGTTTTAGAAGTTATGGGCAGTCTAAACTTTTCTTAAAATAAAAAATGTCAGAAAAAATTCTAACATTCTTTGAAAATTTTTTTCTCTTACCATATTAACTAAACCAAATGGCAATTTCTCTTTTGGCTGCTTCTGTTGAATCTGATCCATGCACAATATTAAAAATTCCACCTTCTTCTCCTGGAGCTTGAGCAAAATCTCCTCTAATGGTACCAGGCAAAGCATCTTTAGGATTGGTAACACCCATCATGGTTCGCCAGGATGAAACAACACGATTACCTGAAATCACTCCAATAACAATTGGACCGCTTGTCATGTAATCTTGTAATTCTGGGAAAAATGGTTTTTTAATGAGAGCTTCATAGTGTCGTTCTAGTAGCTCTTGGGTTGCCATACGCATATCTAATTTTTCAATAATAAACCCACGACGCTCGATTCTTTTAATGACCTCTCCTACTAAGCCTCTTTTGACACCATCTGGTTTAATGATAAATAAGGTTTTTTCCATCATTTATCCTCACATTCCTTTTTTATTATATTATAACATGAAAACCCTTTCAAAATAGTTATTATTTGTAATTTATAAATAAAACTACCAAATAAAAGGTAATTTTCCACATCCGTTAAATTTTCTCTCTCTTTTGAAAAAAAGCCCTCTAGTTAAACTAGGGGCTTAAAAGCTTATTGTATCAAGGCTTATTTTTTCAAGTTGTAGAATGATTTCAAACCACGGTATTCAGCCACTTCACCAAGTTGATCTTCAATGCGAAGTAATTGATTATATTTAGCAATACGATCAGTACGTGATAATGAACCCGTTTTAATTTGACCAGCATTTGTTGCCACAGCAATATCAGCAATGGTTGAATCTTCAGTTTCACCTGAACGATGTGAAACAACTGCAGTATATCCTGCTTCTTTAGCCATTTCAATAGCTTCAAAAGTTTCAGTCAAAGTACCGATTTGGTTAACTTTAATAAGAATTGAGTTCGCAGCATTTTCAGCAATACCACGAGCTAGATAGTCAGTGTTAGTTACAAAGAAGTCATCTCCAACCAATTGTACACGTCCACCAAGACGAGAAGTAAGAGCTTTCCAACCATCCCAGTCATTTTCATCCATACCATCTTCGATTGTAATGATTGGGTATTTATTAACTAATTCTTCAAGGTAATCAACTTGTTCAGCTGCAGTACGAATAGCCGCACCTTCACCTTCAAATTTAGTGTAGTCGTATACTTTACGTTCTTTATCATAAAATTCAGATGAAGCTACGTCAAAACCGATCATAATTCCATTTTCACCAGCTTCATATCCAGCAGTTTCAATTGCTTTAAGAATAGTTTCAACGCCATCTTCAGTTCCTTCAAACTTAGGTGCAAATCCACCTTCGTCACCAACAGCAGTCACAAGACCACGCTCTTTAAGAATTTTCTTAAGAGCATGAAAAACTTCAGCACCCCAACGAAGACCCTCTTTAAAAGTAGGTGCTCCTACAGGAATGATCATAAATTCTTGGAAAGCAATTGGGGCATCAGAATGCGAACCACCATTAATGATATTCATCATTGGAGTAGGAAGAGCTTTTGCGTTAAATCCACCAAGATAGTTATATAGTGGAATTTCTAGATAATCAGCTGCTGCGCGTGCTACAGCAATAGATACACCTAAAATAGCGTTAGCTCCCAATTTACCTTTATTTGGAGTACCGTCAAGAGCAATCATTGCACGGTCAATAGCTTGTTGATCACGAACATCATAACCAATAAGAGCTTCAGCAATAACGTTGTTTACGTTGTCAACAGCTTTTTGAGTTCCAAGACCAAGGTAACGAGACTTGTCCCCATCACGAAGTTCAACTGCTTCGTGCTCACCAGTTGAAGCACCTGAAGGAACCATACCACGTCCAAAAGCACCTGATTCAGTATAAACTTCTACTTCAAGTGTTGGGTTCCCGCGAGAGTCTAGGACTTCGCGAGCGTAAACATCAGTAATAATTGACATATAATACTCTCCTTATGAGTTTAATTTTTTACATGTTAATAATACCACAAAGTCATATCATAATCAAGATTTTACCTTTTTAAAAAAGTTTGAATGAAATAAGAATTTGAAGAAACAAATACAATATTTTTTATTTTAATGTTTTATGACAGCCTTCTCTTCTACTTTTATCAAAAATTAGTGTATAATAGTAATAAAGAATAAAGAGGTGAATTATGACAGATTTGCACGAAAAAGTATTAAAAGGAGCTTTTGGCGAAAAACGCTTGAATCCTGATGAACAGCGTTATTATCTAGGAACATTTTCTGAACGAGTCGTCCTTACTATTCTCATTGAAATGACTGAAAAAGATAAAATTAAAACATTCTTTCCAAAAGCTCTCGAACATCTTACTGAGCAATATGATAGGAAATTATTTGTTAAAATATCTCCACAAATTGCTCTTAGCCTCCAAATGCACTACTTAAAAATAGCTCAAGAACATGGGATTAATGCTACT
This sequence comes from Streptococcus marimammalium DSM 18627, assembly GCF_000380045.1. Classification (GTDB taxonomy): domain Bacteria; phylum Bacillota; class Bacilli; order Lactobacillales; family Streptococcaceae; genus Streptococcus; species Streptococcus marimammalium. Next base: position 122,399 of record NZ_KB904351.1, on the reverse strand, counting down.
ATTATTGATGAAAAATCATCAAATTCTCCATTTGGGGTCGTTATTCATACGCAATCACCTGAATATCTTGATAAAACTGATATTTTTGATGTTTTTCCCAAACTTCTCTCTGACAAAAAAGAAACAAATCGTCCACAAAAAAAATCACTTTTTAAACGATTATTTAAAAAATAAAAGACCTCTCCAGACACTAATTGTTAAGAGAGGTTTTTAATTATATTAAATTAATAACAACATTATAAGTTGATAACAAAATAAGAAAAAGAATTAGTAAAAAATAAAGTTTCTCTATTCTTTTAATAGATAAAGATTGATTAAGGCGTGTACCAATCAATCCACCAATTATTGCTGTAATAATTAAAAAAGGAATAATTTTTAAATCGTAAATGATAAAACTACCACCAAGAACAGAAATTCCTAATTTAGATAATTGTGAAAAAAAGATTGTCGCTAAAGAATAAAAAGAAGCTTCTTTAATGGTAAATGAAAAACAAAACATGAGAACTGAAACATTTAACGGTCCACCACCAATACCTAAAAAGACTGAAATCATACCAAGAAAAAAGCCAATCAAAATGCTCGCTATGGTATTTTTGACTTGAAGATTTTTCACCTTTTCTTTTGAAAGAGTATAGTAAAAAATTAATAAAAGTGTAAGCAATAAAATACTTCCTTGAACTGCTTTAACTTGCTGATTATTCCAAATATTAAAAATAAATTGGAAAGCATATTCACCTAAAAACCCACCAAACACTGATCCAAAAGAAAGTGAATAAACAATATTATTATTAAATTCTATTTTTCTTCGAAGTTGTTTATAAAGAGAAATCACACACATTGAAAAAACAGCAACTGAAGAGAAAAAGCCAATTTCATCTACACTATGAAAACCAACTAAGTCAAATAAAGGTTTAATAATAATACCACCACCAAGTCCAGTAGTAGCACCAACAGAAGTAGCAAATAAAACAATTAGGATATAAATTAAGATAATCAAAATTGACTCCTTTTTAGTTATTAGTACCTTCTAGTTTAAAAAAAAAATAATAAAATAGCAATAAGAAGAAGATATTTATATATTAAAAATGAACTTTATTTAAAAAATGAAAAATAGCGGTAAGACCTGACACATGATTATTAAATTAGGTTTAATTATTTATTAGAATTTCGTAAACATGATAAGAATAAAAAAATATAGAAGCTAGGTGTCTATCCTAACCTCTTTATTATTTATAAATAATTATCAATCAATGAAATTACTTTATAAAGATCTGGCTCATTAATTTGATAATCAACTTGCTCTCTTACGATTGGTTTAGCACAAAAAGCAATTCCAAGGCCTGCTCTTTTTAACATTAATAGATCATTGGCTCCATCACCTACTGCTATCGTTTTTGATAACTCAAGCTGATTTTCACTTGCCCACTCTTCTAATTTTTCTTTTTTTATTTCTTTAGTGACAATGTCTCCAGACACTCTTCCAGTCAAAATACCATTCTTCACTTCTAAACGATTGGCTTTAACATAATCAATATTTAATTTTTCAGCAAGTTTATCAACTATTTCGTGAAAACCTCCTGAAACAAGACCAACCTTATAAGAACGCTTATGGAGTTCAGAAACTAATTTTTCAGCACCTTTCGTAAAGTGTAAGTTAATTAAAACGTCTTCAAAAATACTATCTGGTAAGCCTTCTAAAAGAGAAACACGATTTTCCAAAGATTGTCTAAAATCCAACTCACCTCTCATTGCTTTATCTGTAATACTAGCAATTTGCTCGCCTTTACCAATAGCTTTTCCTAATTGATCAATCACCTCTTCTTGAATAAGAGTTGAATCTACATCCATAATTAATAGACCTTTTATCTCTGACATCTTTTCTCCATTCTCTTGCTAATTTGTAAAAAGCACCTTGCCTTAGATATTCCTATTCAATAGGGAAATTAAGGCTAAGTGCTTTTAGTTATGACTATTTTTAAAAGCCAACTTTTTCTCTTGTTTTTTCATAAGAACTAACAAAACGTTCAGTGACGCCTGGCTCAACTGTTTCAAGTGTATAAGAAATTTCTTCAAATGAAGCTTGATAATCAAAATGAACTTCAAACAATTCCAAAGCTCTTTCAAAACTTTCTTGAACAGAAGCTTCAAAACTACGATAACGATTTGAATACTGTAATAGTTGCTCTGTTAAGGTAGCATTTTCAATGACCTGATAAGTTGTCTCTTCAAGAGTTGCTAGAGCTCCTGTTGCAGCGTCAGTTAGTTTTAAAACAATATTAATATCTACTCTTCCACGACTAAGTTCATCTCTTAAAGCTTCTAACTGAGAGCTTGTGGTAAAGAAAGTACTTAAGAAATGTTGTGGAATACCAGGTAAATTTTTCTTTTCCATATAACGTTTAATAATATGAAGTTTGTTGATATAATTGTCAAGTGTTTGACGTGATGTCTCTTCAAGTGCTTCAATATCTTTAAATGTTTCTAAAATAGCAAATTGTTCTTTCTCAATTTCTGATAAATGTTCATAAGTTTTCATAAGAGAATCTTTTAAAACTGAAAAAGGTTTTTTTCTATCTTCAATAGCTTCAATAACAGTAGTTGTTTCTGATTTTAAAGTTGCTAGCTGCTCTTTAAATGTTTGTAATTTTTCAATATGCTTTTCATCTAAAAGATAACGATGAGACAAACGTTGATATTCATTAATTAATTTTTGATTATTTTCATTATTATGGTCAATAAATTTTGGAATAACAGTTTTTTCTTTATTGACCTTTTTGAAGGCCGCAATTTCTTTTTCAAACAAAGCATATAAAGAATCAATACTTTCTTGGATATCTTTATTGGCATCTTCTGCTTTATCTAAATCTAATAATGTTAAATCTTCTACTGTTTTAGCAATAGCTTCTCTAATTTCCTGGAAACGTACTTCAATATCATCCTCAATAAATTGATAATCCTCTTCCAAAAGTCGTCCATAACCAGTTTCTAAATCATCTAGTTGATCTGGAAAATCATCTTCAAGTTTCACGACAATGGCAGGAATTTTTTCAGTAATTTGAGAAAGAGCAATGGTATGCTCCTCAGCAAGTTCTAAAATATTAGCAGCTTCAATTGGGTCGCCAGAGGAATTCAAAGTCACAAATTGTGAAAATTCACCTTGGATATTTTTTAACTGCTTACCAATTTCCGTCATGGTCGGACCATAATTATCAGCATTTTCAGCAATATCATTTTGAAGAGATTCATACATATCAAGAGCATGTGTCACACGTGAACTATTTTTTCCTTCTTGTTCCTTAAGAACTTCAAGTGCCTCTCTGATACCTTTTATATCTTCTTCCACTAAATTTAGTTGGCTTTCGATACTGTTGATTTCATTTTTTGCTTTAAAGAAATTAAAGGTTGCATTTAGATTTTCTGCTTCAAAAATATGATTTTCAATATCACTGAAAGAATTGAGTGACAAATCAACCCATTTTTGATTCCATTCACGAAAAGCAGTTTGACTTTGGCCAATGAGATGAAGATTTTTAACTTCTTCAATTTCATCATTAACAGGCAAATCAAAAAGTTCTTGTTTTCGTTCTTCTAACTTTACAATCAAGTCATCATTACGTTTTCTTATAATTGTAGCTATAAGATAAGTAATGATAACTAATAAAACTATTCCTACTATTAATAAGACGATTCCACTGGTCATCTTAATCTCCTTAACTTATCATTTTTACTAATATGGTCTATAACATTACGATTATACCACACTTCTATACAGTTTACAAAAACTTATATATCTAATGTGCTATAAACAGCGTTTTCTTCAATAAACTCACGTCTAGGCTCAACCTTATCTCCCATAAGCATTTCAAAAACACGATCAGCTTCTGCACCATCTTCGATAGAAACCTGTGCCATTAAACGTCTTTCTGGATCCATGGTAGTTTCCCAAAGTTGATGATCGTCCATTTCTCCCAAACCTTTATATCGTTGAACTGATGGTTTAAAACGACCCTCACTATATTTTTTCATAGCAATTTTCAATTCTTCTTCTTGATTTGGACCAGGCTGAATATATTGTTTAATCTCACTTCCTACTTTAATGCCATAAATTGGGGGTTGAGCAATGTAAACAAAACCGGCTTCTAAAACCGGCCGCATAAAGCGGTAAATCAATGTTAATAAGAGAGTCCTAATATGAGCACCATCAACATCAGCATCTGTCATAATCACTAATTTATGGTAACGTGCTTTTTCAACATCAAAAGCATTACCAAATCCTGTTCCCATTGCAGTAAAAATTGTTCTAATTTCCTCATTAGACAAAATCTTATCCATTGTTGCTTTTTCGACATTTAGTATTTTCCCACGGATAGGTAGAATAGCTTGAAATTCACGATTTCGACCAGATTTAGCAGACCCTCCTGCTGAATCTCCCTCAACAATAAATAATTCATTTTGAGCAGCAACATTTGAAGAACAGTCCGCTAACTTCCCAGGTAAATTTGAAATTTCAAGCCCTGATTTTTTTCTTGTTACTTCTCTTGCTCTTTTAGCAGCGATGCGAGCTTTACTAGCTAATATTCCTTTTTCAACAATTTTCTTAGCAGTTTGAGGATTTTCTAATAGGAAGCGATTAAAGGCCTCACTGAAAAGTCGATTTGTAATTTTAACAACTTCACTATTACCTAATTTGGTTTTAGTTTGCCCTTCAAACTGAGGATTAGGGTGTTTAATAGATATAACAGCAGTCAATCCTTCACGAACATCATCACCTGTTAGATTATCGTCATTGTCTTTTAAAATTTTATTTTTCTTAGCATAATCATTAATAACACGTGTTAAAGCTGTTCTAAAACCTTGTTCATGTGTACCACCTTCATGTGTATGAATATTATTAGCAAAACTCATTACATTTTCATGATATCCAGTGGTATATTGCATAGCTACTTCAACAGCAATACCATCCATTTCCCCTTCAGTATAAATAGGGGTTTCAAAAATAACTTGCTTATCAGTATTAATAAATTCTACGTAACTAGCAATTCCACCTTCGTAATAAAACTCCAAATCGTTGGGATTATTTTCACGTTTATCTGTAATTGCTATCCTTAATCCACGGTTTAAAAATGCTAATTCTTGAATACGCTTTGCCAATTTATTAAAATCAAACTCAATAGTTTCTGTGAAAATCTCAGCATCAGGAATAAAGTGAACAGTTGTACCAGAAAGATCTGTCTCTCCAATAATTTTTAAATCAGCAACAACTTGACCTCTTTGATACTCTTGATAGTATATTTTGCCATTTTTATATACTTTAACATCTAATTGACTAGATAGAGCATTGACAACTGAGGAGCCCACTCCGTGAAGACCTCCAGATACCTTATAGCCTCCACCACCAAACTTACCTCCTGCATGAAGCACTGTAAAGACAGTTTCAACTGCTGGTCTACCAGTTTTTTCTTGAATACCTACTGGAATCCCTCGACCATCGTCAGATACAGTTATAGAGTTATCTGGTTCAATGAATACCTTGATTTGCTTAGCAAATCCAGCCAAAGCTTCATCAATGGAATTATCGACAATTTCCCAAACCAAGTGGTGCAATCCTTCTTTTGATGTAGAGCCTATATACATCCCTGGACGCATACGAACAGCCTCTAATCCTTCTAAAACTTGTATTTGACTGGCATCGTATTCATTTGCTAAATCATTTTTCTTATCTTTTACCATTCGCCCTAACCTTATCATTATTATTTAATTTTATTAATCGCTAATAGAACAAAAAATTCTTACTTCTTTTAATAACTGATTTACTATAAATCCATTGTTATTGTCAACTATTAATCAATTGAATAGAGTGTATAACAAACTCATTATATACGATATTTATTATAACATATTTTTATGGTTTTTACACTATTTTGAATAGGAAAAAAAGCTCTATTACTAGAACTTTTCAATATCAATTAACTCTTGGTTTTCAACGAAGGTCTCTTTGAATTTTTGATTTTGATAAGACATAGATAAAATTAGACCAACCCCTAATAAGTTGGAAATTAAAGAGCTTCCTCCTTGAGATATAAAGGGTAAAGGGATACCTGTGAGAGGCAAAACACCAATAGCTGCACCAATATTTTCAAAAACATGAAATAAAATCATCATGATAAACCCTGTTGAGATATATGTATAAAATAGATTATTGGTTTCAAAAGTGACTCGAATCATCCGATAGATTAAAAATAAATAGAGTACTAAAAGAATACTTGAACCGATAAAACCAAAATTTTCGGCGATAACTGTAAAAATCATATCACTTTCTCTAACTGGAACTACTAGGTCCACAACATTTATTCCTTTACCAGTAAAACCACCACTTCCAATAGAAATCATTCCTTGAGTTTGTTGATAAGCAATAGAATCAGCAAAATCAAAAGGATTAAGCCAAGCCGAGATACGGTTAATTTGATATGTATCCATTCCTAATTTAAAAAGAAAGGACTTACCTGTTGGAGAAAGAAATATGGCTAAAAAAACTACTCCACCGGTTATAATTAATGTTGTCGCAAAAACAATTAATTGCCAGGAAATACCAGATAATAAAATAAGTCCCGACAAGATAGCCATAAATACTAAAGCTGTCCCTAAATCCTTTTGCAAAGTCAGTAAGAACAAAACAGGAAACGTTAATAAACCATATACTAAAAGTAACTTTAAATCATCCTTAAAATTGTGGTCAACCACTTCTTGCTGTAATTTAACAGTTGCTTGTGATAACATCAAAATATAGGAAATTTTCATAAACTCTGAGGGTTGAAATAGCGTTGTATTACCTATAGTAATCCAGTTTTTAGCTCCTGTTAGAGCAACTAATTGGGGACTATAAAAAAATAAGGGCAATACCATTAAAATAATGCCAAATAGGTAGAGAAAGGGAGTTATTTTCCACAAAAACTCTGTACTAAATAACATAACAATAAAACTTAGAACAAATCCTAATATAATCCATAAAACTTGTTGTGTCAAAACAGTTGATAAATTTTCAGGATAATCATGGTTAATAGCTATATAAACAGCTAATAAACCAATAACTAATAAAATAAAGACTGGTAAAATCAATAAATAATCAATTCTATCGTCAATAATTTTTTTTAATTTTTCCATGCCAACCTCTCAACTTATCATCATTTTATTATTTTTAAAAATTGCCATTTTTCCTTTTAAAATAATATATTTTTTGCTTATTAACAAATGAAAACCTTATATTAAAGTTTATAGAGTTAATACAAAATGTCCCCTGTAGGAATCGAACCTACAACGACTTCTTAGGAGGAAGTTGTTATATCCATTTAACTAAGGGAACTGATAAAAAAATCTGCCCAAATGAGCAGATTTGTTAACTCATCTTAACGACGAATTTCTTTGATACGTGCAGCTTTACCTTGCAAAGCACGTAAGTAGTATAATTTCGCACGACGAACTTTACCATAACGAACAACTTCGATTTTATCAACACGAGGTGTGTGAAGTGGGAAAGTACGTTCTACACCAATACCACTTGATAATTTACGAACAGTATACATTTCTGAAATGCCTTGACCTTTACGAGAGATAACAACACCCTCAAAGATCTGAATACGTTCACGAGTTCCTTCGACAACTTTCGCATGAACACGAACAGTGTCACCAGGACGAAACGATGGGATATCAGTACGAAGTTGACCTTCAGTCAAACTTTGAATTAATGGATTCATTTTATTTTCTCCTTATCTTACTAATCTTAAGAGCATTATCTTAGCGGATTAGCCGTTTATTATGTGTCCATTACACACGTAGTCTATTCTATCAGATTATTCTAATATTGTAAAGATAAATTTCAGCTTACTACTTAATATTTTTGTTCTCCATAGATACTATTTTTTTGACCAAAACTCAAGGCAAAAACCATAACAATAAAGAAATAAGGTAAATTCTCCATACCAAAAATCTCTGCCCCAATTAAAATAGGAGCTAAAAAGGTGCTTGTTGCACTTCCAAACACGCTAGCATAGCCAAGAGCTGCAGCTAAAGGAATAGGAAACCCAAAAATTGGAGCCAAAAAGACACCCAAACTTGAACCAATTGCAAATAGAGGTGTTACCTCCCCACCTTGAAAGCCAATCGCTAACGTAAGAATAGTAAGTACTAATTTTAAGAGCCAATCATAACTGAAAATGGTATTACCATTAAAACTCGCTTCAATCAGATTTGTTCCAAGTCCTGAATAACGCCCCATATCTAATAAAAGAAAAGTAAGTGCTAAAATAAAACCTATAAGAGCAACACGTAGATAAGCATTTGGAAACTTATCAATTAACCAATTCTTCAATTTCTTTAACCCAAAAGCAAAAAAATTACCAACCAAACCAAATAAAAATCCTAATAATGCTAATTTCACAAATATAATTGGAGTGATTGTTAAAGAAATATCAATCGGTACTTCAAAATGCTCTAACCCTAGAAAATGTGAGGTTTGACTCGCAGTATAAGAAGCTACTAAAACAGGAGTCAAAGCTGACAATCTAATACGACCAACAAATAATACCTCAATAGCAAATAAGGTTGCTGCAAGAGGTGTTTGAAAAAGACCAGCAAATCCTGCAGCCATACCAGTAATTAAAAATAGACTACGATTATCTTTTTCAAATGTTTTACTGAAAAAATTTGAAATGGTGGCACCAATTTGGACAGCAACCCCTTCACGACCAGCACTACCACCAAACAAATGAGTCATCCATGTCGTTATTATAACTAAGGGAATTAACCTCTTAGGAATTGTCTTGTCTTGACCGTGACCAACACGAAAAACTAAACCCATACCACCACTAGCTTTTCCACCATAATATTGATATAAAAATATTATAAAAAGGCCAGCAAAAGGCAAGAGAGGGATTAAAAACAAAGGGTGCTTTGCTCGTACATCACCAATTAAAAGGAGAATACGACCAAAAATCATATCAAATGCTCCTGTTACTAGACCTATTATTACACCCATAATAATAAACAAGAATTGTTTTTTAATAAATGTTATGATGTTCTTGCTATCAAAAGTCATTTTTTAGTCTTTCTTCTTGAAATTTTTTTGAGTGAAACATGATGTCTTTAAAAGAAGCTACAATTGCTTCTTGATATGAATCATTTTTAATTTGTTGAGCAACTTTTTCTAAAATATCTTCTTCTCTTTGTTGATCTAAAATTGCCATTTTAAAAGCTTTTTTATAAGTAACAACTTGACTAACTAGTGCCATTCTCTCTTCTAAAAGACCAATAAGTGCTTGATCAACAAGATCGATAGCCTGACGAGTTTTTTCTAATGACATACTAACTCCTACTCTAAAGTTTCTTTCATTATATAGGATTATAACAGACTTGACAAGCTAAGTGAAATTCTGTTAGTTCATTGATAAACCATGCTAAAAAGGCTAGAAAAAGCGTCTAGCCTCTAATTAGTTTTTTTATTTAGCCAAATTGTTAGTCATTATAATCCCTTTAGATAATTTCTATATTTTGACTAAATATAAAATGAAGGTAACTGGTATCTTTTTTTAAAATAACTTTTTTCCTTTTAGTGATTAAATCTATTAGAAAGTTCTTCAGCAAAAGCCTCTAAACGTTCAATATCTTCATCCTCTGCAGCCAAGTCGACTTTAACACTATCAGCTCCTTTAGTTGCTCCTGTCATTGCAAAAGCATCTTCAAAATCATCAACTGATTGGCAGAAATTATCATAAAAGGTATCTCCAGAACCGACCACACCATAAACTTTCCCAGAAAGATCCAATTCTTTCAAATCATCATAAAAATCAAGTATTTCATCAGGCAACTCACCCTCACCATAAGTATAGGTAGCAATAATAACAATATCACCATCTTCAAACTCACTAGCATCAACCATTGTACACTCATTAATATCGACGGTATGTCCTAGTTCCTCTAATTTTTTTGCAACGATATCAGCAATTTCCTCAGTATTACCAGTCATACTAGCATAAACAATTTGTGCAAAAGCCATAGTCTCCTCCTCATTATATTGGTTTTATTATATCATAAATAATTACTTGAAAACAATTAGATTATAAGAGATATGGATGATAACTTTCTTTTAAACGTTTTAAAAGAACTTTTTTCTCTTTAGCTGTTGTAAAACTAGCTAAAATTGCATTTTGATTGAAGCGATAAAAGTCAGAAATAGATGTATTGAAATACTGATGATACAAAGCATACTCTTTTGTTAAATTAGTATTAGAAACTGTTCGATTGTCAGTATTAATCGTTATTTTAAGACCGGCTTCATAAAATAATTGATATGGAAAGTCTGCAATACTTCTAGCAGCCTTTGTTTGTAAATTACTAGTTAAACACATTTCTGCCGTAGCATTTGATGCTTTAAATTCTTCGATTAACTCAGGCTTTTGATACAAGGCTGTGACATGACCAAATCTTTTGATACCAAGTTGTATACCATAGTTAATATTGTTGGGACAATGACATTCTCCAGCATGAAAGGTTAGAGGAAGTCCCAAATCTTGCGTATTTTTAATAATATCCTTTAACTCAGATGTTGGAAAATCAGCTTCATTACCTGCAAAATCAAAACCAACTAGACCATTTCCTGATAGTTTAATTACCTCTTTAAAAATGCCTTGTGTGACTTCTTTTTGACTTTGTTTCAAACCACAAACCAATAAACGTGCTATAATATCAAACTCTTTCATAGCTTTATTTAAACCATCAAGAACAGCTTCAACAGTATCAAGAGCAGAGAGATTTTCATCCATAGACAATTCTGGTGCAAATCGAACTTCAATGTAGATAACATTTTCTTTTGCAGCTTGTTTCACGACATCATACGCTGCAAGAGAAAGTGCAGCTTTTGTTTGTAATAACGGTCTAATAAAATCAAACGTTTTTAAATAATCCATAAGATTATCAGAATCTTCTGCTACTGTTACTAATTTTCTTAAGGCTTCATCTTCCGTTGGGATAGCAATATTTGCTTTCATAGCCAACTGTCTTATCACCTCTAAAGACAAGGAACCATCTAAGTGACAATGGAGTTCTGTTTTCTTTAAATCATGCCATTTATTATCAATCATATTGTACTTCTTTCACCTGTGATATTGCTTTATATCATAACATATTTCTCTTGATTTTCCAGTTTTTCTGTGATATATTTTGGATATTATTGGGAGGAATTATCTATGTGGTACTCGAAACATTTTGATCAATTAACTTCTGAAGAATTATTTATCATTTTAAAAGAGCGTGTCCGAGTCTTTGTTGTTGAACAAAATTGTGCTTACCAAGAGATTGATGAAGAAGATTTAACTGCCATTCATCTCTTTTGTCTTAAGGATAATAAATTAATGGCGTATTGTCGACTGATTCCTCAAGAAAATCAGGTAAAACTTGGACGCGTTTTGGTTCCTTATTCATTTCGTCAAAAAGGATTAGGAAGAAAATTGATACTAAAAGCTAGAGAATTTTGGCAACAACACTATCAAGTGCCACTTTTTGCACAAGCGCAAGCTTACTTGAAGGACTTTTATCAAGAATTTGGCTTTGAAAGCATTTCTGAGGTTTACCTTGAAGATGATATCCCCCACATTGATATGATATTAACAAAAACAGATAAGGATAATTTATGACAACCTATGAAGCTATTTTAGAAAAAATTAAAGAACATCAGACAATCATTATTCATCGTCATATGAAACCTGATCCCGATGCTATTGGTAGTCAGGTGGGATTTAAACAATTAATTCAGCATAATTTCCCCGAAAAAAAAGTTTTGGTTACTGGTTTTAATGAGCCAACTCTAGAATGGTTAGCAAAAATGGATAATGTTTTAGATGATGATTACAAAAATGCTTTGGTTATTGTGACTGACACAGCAAACACACCTCGTATTGATGATAAACGTTATAGCACTGGTAATTTTTTAATTAAAATGGACCATCATCCTAATGATGATCCTTATGGCAATCTTTATTTTGTTGATACCAATGCTTCAAGCGCCAGTGAAATTGTTGCTGATTTTGCTTATCAAATGCAACTAGAATTAACCTCTGATGTTGCTCGTCTTCTTTATGCTGGTATTGTAGGGGATACTGGACGATTTCTTTATCCAGCAACTAGTAGTAAAACTTTAGAAATTGCAAGCCAACTACGTCAATTTGATTTTGATTTTTCTGAAGTTTCGAGACAAATGGATTCTTTTCCTTATAAAATTGCTAAACTACAAGGGTTTGTTTATGATCATTTAGAAATTGATGAAAATGGTGTCGCTCGTGTTTTTCTCACCAGAGACATTATGGACAAATTCCAGGTAAGTGATGCAGAAACTGCGGCTATTGTCTCAGCACCTGGTAAAATTGACTCAATTGTGACTTGGGCAATTTTTGTTGAACAACCAGACGGACATTATCGCGTCCGTTTAAGAAGTAAGACCGTTGTTATTAATGCTATTGCTAAAAAACATGATGGTGGTGGCCACCCACTAGCAAGTGGTGCTAATTCTTATTCTGCTGAAGAAAATGAAACTATTTACCAAGAATTAAGACAAGCAGTCCAAAAAGAAAAAAATACTCCATAAACCATTAAAAAATAAAGAAAAAGGTTGTCAAAACATTAAAATTTTGATAAACTAATAGAGTTATTAAACTATGACTCAAAAAGGGTTATGGCAGAAAGGAAAATGACATAATGAAAAAAGATATCCATCCAGATTACCGTCCAGTAGTATTTCTTGATACTTCAACTGGTTACCAATTCCTTAGTGGTTCAACAAAACCAACTAAAGAAACTGTTGAATTTGAAGGTGAAACTTACCCACTTATTCGTGTGGAAATTTCATCAGACTCACATCCATTCTATACAGGACGTCAAAAATTCACACAAGCAGACGGACGTGTGGACCGTTTCAACAAAAAATATGGTCTCAAAGACGCAAACGCTGCGCAATAAGCAAAATAATGATAAAAAGGCATATCCAACGGACATGCCTTTTTTGTTATATCTATCACTGACAAACTCTCCTAAAATCTAGTTTAATCAATTGCTCGGCTTCTAAAATAGTGATTAATGGGTAGCCATCAAGATCTTTAGAAAATCCTAACGATTGGTAAAAAGCATTAGAGATGTCATCATTTTTGTCAGTGATTAACATCAATTGACGAATAGCTGCCTATTTCAAAAAAAAGCTATTCATTAATCCTCGACCAATTCCTTTTTTATGGTGAAATAATTTGATAATGACATCTTAAACGTAAAAATAATTTTCTCATTGCCAATACACTTTACAAAATTAATCAATTAATTCTTTTTAAAAATATTTAGAATATAAAGAGATTGCTCAAAAGCACGAGAAAGTTTATGTTTGTCACTTAAATATTCTGACCATTGATTTTCACGATAAATCTGATATACCTCATCAATTCGTTCTGAACGAAATGTTTTATATTCAATCATAGTCCCCTCCACAATTGATTTTTCTTTTTTAAATTTGATAGAACTATAATAAGATAATCCCAACTTTATTACCATTTTTTTGCTCTTGCAAACAAAAAAAGCTATCAACCAAGCTAAAATGCTTGATATGATTAGCTTTTTTATGTTCTATTATTTAACAGCGTCTTTAAGAGCTTTACCAGCTTTGAAAGCAGGTACTTTTGAAGCTGCGATTTGGATTTCTTTTCCAGTTTGTGGGTTGCGACCTTTACGAGCTGCACGTTCACGAACTTCAAAGTTACCAAAACCAATTAATTGAACTTTTTCACCTTTTGAAAGGTAATCTGTAACTGCTCCAAAAACAGCATCAACTGCTACTGCAGAGTCCTTTTTAGTCAATTTAGTAGCTTCTGCCACTTTTGCAATCAAATCTTGCTTATTAGCCATTTAACAATTCCTCCAATATATTTATGAGTTTTATACTCTAACAAGTATTATCATACCTAAAAATTATTATTTGGTCAAGCATTTAATGTTATTTTATTGTTTTTTTATAAATATCAAAACTAATAGCATCATTAATCAAATCTAAGGTTGTTGCTTTTAAATAAATCTTATTATCAATTATCATTGATTGAATATTGATATTAATAATTGCTTCGTCTGGTAAAATTTCAACAAACTCTGGGATATCATATGTATTATTAATATACTTTAAAACATCTTTTTCTGGTAAAGGAAGTGTCCCAGCAGATATAGATGTTGTTTTTAGTTGAATAGCTCCACTTGATAATTTATAAGGTTCAAAATACACATAAAGTGGCACATCATAACCCAAAATTTTATAGGTTCCTTCAAACAAAATAGATTTCGAGCTGATATAGATGTTGTAAGTTAAATCTGATGTTTGATATTTTTTTAGATAGGTTGCCAGTGTTTTATTTAATTGCTCTTTTGTTGTTGAAATTTGACCAATTTTAAAATCATCAGTTATTTGATTAAAAACTGTATTTTTTTCCGGCTCTCTTTCTTGTAATAATCTTGAAGCAACAATTCCTAAAAAACTAAGATTTAAAGCAATTAGGATTAAAAAGCAATACTTCCAATAATTTCTTAATTTACCATCTTTCTCTTGTTTCATTAATTTTCTCCATCATTGCATTGGTTATAATTTGATAGCCTATATTATTTGGGTGGAAATGATCATCTTCAAATAGTGTATTATTAATCACAAAACTTGATGAACTATCTGACTCAACTATTCCTTCTTTTCCATTATAACCTTTATAAAGTAGATCATTGATTGGAACAAAGTAAATATTCTCATATTCTGAAACAACAGCAATTGTTGCTTCGTTCCATCCATCTATAATTTCCTGCATTTCAACAATTTCTGGAAAATTAAGATAAAAAGGGTTATAGATCCCCAGAATATATATTGGTAAGTTAGCATTTTCTTTTCTAGCCAGGTTAATGATTTGACGCAAACGTTTTTGATAATTTTTTTGAGCCTGATCAAAAGAGGATAAATCAAGATGACTTAAATTCTTTTTTATCACAGACATGACATCATTACCACCAATTGTGAGAGTCATAAAATCTGCTTTTTTAATTGCAGGGATAATCATTTCATCTTTTGTCATTCTTTTCAATATTTGTTGACTAGTATTTCCAGCAACACCAAAATTATTTGAAATAACATGATAATTATAATTTGTTTCTAACTGATCTGACAATAAAGAGACAAATCCACCTTGATTTGTCGTATCACCTGTCCCTTGTGTTAAAGAATCTCCTAAAGCCACATAATGAAGTTTTGGTGTCTTGTTTTCTAAAAAATCATTTTTAGTGAATTGAGGATTTGATTGGGGAATAAGAAAATAAAATATAGTTGAAAAGATGACTAATAGACCGACAAAAAAGAGACTATCATTTATTAATTTTTTTTTACTCATAACGAATCATTATGGCGAATGCGCCCTCTCCTGTATGGGTTTGAATGATTGAACCGGTTTCTAAAATAACAATATCAGAATCAACAAATTTTTGTAGTTGCTCCTTTAATTGATTAGCAAATTCATCTGTACCAGCATAAGAAATTGTGATTTCAGCAACGGCTTTATTTTCCAATTTATGACTTAATTCTGTTAACCATTTATAAAAAGTCTTGTTACCTCTTCCTTTAACCACTGGATGCAGTTCATGGTTTTGTAATGCCATAACAATTTTTATATTAAAGAGAGAACTAATCATACCCGCAACTCTGCTCACTCGACCACCTTTAATAAGATTTTCAAGTGTTGACAAGCCAATAAATAATTCTGTTTTGTTTTTAACCTCTTCTATTTTAACTAAAATATCTTTAAGATTCACTCCTTTTTGTAAAAGCTTTGCTGCTTCAACAACTTGGTATTTCATTGCTTGATCAGTAAAAGACGAATCTAAAACAATAATATCTCCACCAACAAGAGCTGCACCTTGACGGGCTGCTTCAACTGTTCCAGACAAAGAATGTGTAATGTGAATCGAAACAATAGTGTCGTAGCCTTCTTTAAAAATCTTTTCATAAGTATCTGCAAACAATCCAACAGGAGGTTGACTAGTTTTAGGAAGATGGGTGCTATTTATCATCATATTCAAAAATTGACCTTCTTTAAGATCATTATCAGAATAGACTACCCCATCAACCATCACAGACAATGGAACTACAGTAATATTATATTTTTCAAGAAGTTCAGACTCTATTGTGATAGAAGAATCTGTCACTATTTTAATACTTGCCATTTTAACCTCTTTTTTATATTTTTTTATTGTTTATGTTATTATTATAACAAATAAATATTAAGTTGGGGGATTTTATGACATCTAAACATTATAACATTATCAATGAAGTCTTAAATGCCATTACTCACTCAATTGGTGTTATTCTAGCAATTATTGGATTAAAATTATTACTAGATAAAGCATCAACTCACCAATCTCAATTAGAAATAATAGCTTATAGCATTTATGGTATATCACTTATCACGTTATTTCTTTCTTCAACACTTTATCATATCTTATCTTTTAGTAAATACAAAAGACTTTTTAAAGTGTTTGATCACTCTGCTATCTTTTTGTTAATTGCGGGCACCTATACACCATATTGCTTAATAACACTAAAGGGATGGATTGGGTGGACACTACTTAGTCTAGTTTGGGCTTGTGCTATTAGTGGCATCACAATGAAAATTATTTTCTTAAAACCAAAAAAAAGTATTTCTAAAATATCCACTTTATTATATATTATTATGGGATGGCTAATTGTTTTTGCTGCGAAACCTCTATGGGATAATCTTCCAATAAATGGCATTTTACTTCTCTTTTTTGGAGGTGTTACTTATACAGTGGGAGCAATCATTTATGCTATAAAGTTTCCTTTTAATCATGTTATTTGGCATTGTTTTATCCTAGTTGCTGCCTATTTGATGTGGATTTCAATTTATTTCTATGTTTAATGTCATCTCCATCAAAACACCCACTAAGAAAACTTAGAGGGTGTTTTTTTCTAGTAATTCTTTAGCTTGTGCACGTGCTGTAGCAGTCACGTCATTACCAGCTAACATTTTGGCAATTTCTTCAATTCGTTCTTCATTACTTAATAATCTTACTGTTGATACTGTTGAGGTGGCATTACTTATTTTTTCAATGAAAAATTGATGATCAGCTTTAGCAATAACTTGTGGCAAATGAGAAATGGCTAGCACTTGAGCATGTTGTGAAATCAGATGAATTTTTTCAGCAATGGCTTGTGCTACCCTACCGGAAACACCTGTATCTACTTCATCAAAAACAATACTAGTTCTTTCAAGCGTTTTAGAAAAAACAGCCTTAATGGCTAACATCAAACGTGACAATTCTCCACCAGATGCAATTTTAATAAGAGGTTTAAAAGTTTCCCCAGGATTTGTTGAAATGTAAAAAGCGACACTCTCATTACCCAAGCGGTTAAATTTACCTTCTGAGAAAACAACCTTAAAATCAGCTTTTTCCATATAAAGATCTTTTAATTCTCGTTTGATATTTTCTTCCAATTCTTTAGCAAGCTCATGACGTTTTTGATTCAATTTTTTCACCGTTAAAACAAGTGAATGTTCTAAGGTTTTTAATTTTGCTTCACTATCATCCATTGCCTCATCACTAGCTGTTAAGAATTGATATTCCAAAGTAATATTAGAAAGATAAACCAATACATCATTAACACTACCACCATACTTTCGTGTGATGGTATTGATAATATCTAGGCGACTATCAATACTTAGTAATTGATTGGCATCATAGTCCAAATCATCAATAATATCAGACAAACGCTTTGAAACGTCCTCTAAAACATAATAGGATTCCTGAATATCTTTTGAAATCTCATGATATCGGCTATCGTATCTTTCAATGCTTTCAATTTCATTCATAGCAGATTTGATATTGTCCAAACTCGAAAAATCATCATTATCTAATTGTTGATAGGCTTCAGTCAGAGCATCAGCAATTTTTTTATGATTCATTAAGCGATTTCGTTCTTCTTGTAAGAGCTTATCTTCGTCTTTTTTTAAGTCTGCACTTTCTATTTCTGAAATTTGATAAGCTAACATTTCAATCCTAGCTTTATTATCACTCTCATTCTTTTTTTTAAGAAGAACAGACTTTCTCAATTCTTTATAAGCATCAAAAAATTTTTGATAGTCTTCTTTTATCTCTTGAAATTCTTTTGAACCAAACTGGTCTAACATGAGAATATGATGCGATTGTTTCATCAATTCTTCTTGATCATGCTGACCGTGGATGTCTACTAATTCTTGTCCAATAATTTTAAGAATAGTTAGATTTACCATATGTCCATTAATACGACTGATGCTTCTACCATTACTGAAGATTTCTCTACGAATAATCAATTCATCACTATCATCAATACCATTGTCAATCAACAACTGCTTAAGCCTTGTTTTTTTTCTAATATCAAATAATCCTTCTATTTCAGCTTTTTTTGAACCATTCCGAACTGATTCAGAGTTGGCTCTAGCTCCAAGCATCATATTCATAGCATCAATAATAATTGACTTTCCAGCCCCAGTTTCACCGGTTAAAACAGTCATGCCATTGTCAAAATGTAGCGAAATATCTTCTATAATGGCAAAATGACGAATAGAAATGTTTAATAACATTTTTATCTCCTTACTACTTTAATCATCTTGTTTATTCTAATAATTCTTTTCTTAGTTAAACAGTATCTAAAGGGCTCTTCTTTTCAATATGGGTTAGTATTCATCTTTTTATTTCGATACAGCACTTTAGAATAATATGTTACAGTATCTTTAATTACTCAGATTTTTCATTATTGTTAAACTCTTTATGGGCTTTTTCAATAACTTTTTTGATATCATCCTCCACCATATTAAGAGGTGAATTTGCTTTTTCTAAAAAGAGAAGAAATTCTATATTGCCTTGACCACCTTGAATAGGAGAAAAATCTAGCTGTTTCACACTAAAACTATTCTCAATAGCAAATTGACTGACAGAAATAATCACTTTTTCATGAACAGCTCTATCTTTTACAATCCCATTTTTACCTATTTGTTCTCGACCAGCCTCAAATTGAGGCTTGACTAAGGCAACAACTTGACCTTTTTCTGGAAGAATTTTTGAAAGAGCTGGCAAAATTAAACCAAGGGAAATAAAACTAACATCAATTGAAGCAAATTCAGGTTGTTTTTCTGTAAAATCATGGGGATTTGCATAACGAAAATTATACTGTTCCATGCTTTTAACACGTACATCTTTTCTTAATTTCCAAACCAATTGATTTGTGCCAACATCAACAGCATAAACCAAGTTAGCACCATTTTGAAGCATGACATCTGTAAAGCCACCAGTAGAAGCACCAATATCTAGCGTCGTCTTATCAGCTACCGAGAGATTAAACACTTGTAAAGCCTTTTCTAATTTTAATCCTCCACGACTAACATATTTCAATTTTTCACCTTTTAATTTTAATTCGGTGTTCTCATCAATTTTTTCACCTGGTTTATCAAATCGTTCACCATTTAAAACGGAAATCACTAAACCAGCCATCACACCACGTTTAGCTTTTTCTCTTGTATCAAATAGACCTTGACGATAAGCAAGTACATCTACTCTTTCTTTAGGCATTAAATCGTAACCTTTCTATGATGGTTTTAATAGCTTGACTATCAAACTGATGAGTCTTTTCAAAATTAGAAAAAATCAAAAGTACTTCCTCTAAAGATTGATTTAGAATAGTAATTGACTTGTCTAAACCAAATAAACTTGGATAAGTTGTCTTCTTAGCGGCAAGGTCTTTATTTGGAGTTTTTCCAATTTCAGAAAAAGTAGCAGTCACATCTAAAATATCATCTCTCACCTGAAAAGCCAAGCCAATAAGTTGCCCTGCTTTATTAAGTAAGGCCATGCCTTTTTCATCTAAATCAGAAATAATTCCTGCAGCAATAAATGGAAATGCTAATAATTTTCCAGTTTTATTGCTATGAATGGCAACTAAGTCAACTTCTTTTAAGGTTTGACATTCTCCTTTAATATCAAGCGCTTGCCCTCCAACCATACCTCTACTACCTGAAGAATCAGATAAAAGACCAACCAGTTGTACAATTTTATCATCAGCTAGCTTTGAAGAAGCTAATAAACCAAAAGCATCTAAAAATAAAGCATCTCCTGCTAAAATAGCAGTGGCTTCATCAAATTTTTTATGATTGGTCAATTTGCCACGACGATAATCATCATTATCCATAGCCGGTAAATCATCATGAATTAAACTACCTGTATGAACCATCTCTATACTAGCTGCAATACGATAGTGATCATTTTGTAGTGAAATGCCAAAACCTTCTAAAAGCATCAAAAATAAAAGTGGTCGAAGACGTTTACCACCTGCATCAACAGAATAAAGAATAGCTTTAGTTAAATCGGTTGAAACAACGATATCCTCATAATAAGACCTAATGACTTCATTAGTAAATTCAATCATCTTGCCCCTTTAATCCATTTCTTTTTCAGTATCATCAGCTTGCATGACTTTAACTAACGTTTTTTCAGCTTCATTGAGTATTTTTTGTAATTCTTTTGATAAAATCATCCCTTTTTGGAATTCAGAAATGGCCTCTTCCAGTGGCACATCACCATTTTCTAATTTTGAGACAATAACTTCTAAATCTTGTAAATTTTCTTCAAATGTTTTATTATTTTTTGACATTTTTAACCTCCACTTCAATTTGACCATCACGCATACTGATGTTCAAGCTATCTCCTTTAACTATTTTTTCAACGGATCCTATCACTTGATTTTCCTTATGCACAATAGCATATCCTCTTGCAACAATCCTTGACGTATCAAGAGATAATAATGCTTCTTGAGATTTTTCAACCCGTTTTAAAGACTTTTCATAAAGCGTGTTTATCTGATGAGTTAATAAACGATTGGTCTGTTCAATATGATCCTGATAAGTTTTAATTCTTTTTAATAAATTAATTGCCACTAATCCATTAACCAACAAAAGTGTATGATGCTCTTTTTGACGATAAGATTCCTTAAAAAGATTAGCCATTTGATTGGTCAATTTATCGAGTTTTTGCAGATAACTATCATAAAGTCTTTCAGGCTGTCTAAAAATAACTGATCCTGCTAATTGATTAAGATGATCTTTTTTTATCTTCAACTGTTGCATCATGATGCTATATAGTCGTGTCTGTCTCTCATTTAAGTATTGATAAACATCCGCCTTTGTAACAGGTGTAGCAAGTTCAGCTGCAGCTGTTGGGGTAGCCGCACGCCTATCGGCTGCGAAGTCAGCTAAGGTTGTATCAGTTTCATGACCGACACTTGAAATAATTGGCAATCGTGACAAAAAAATCGCTTCTACAACAATTTCTTCATTAAAACTCCACAAATCCTCAATTGAGCCACCACCACGGCCAACAATTAAAATGTCTAAATCATCTCTTAAATTGGCTTTTTTGATATTAGCTACGATTTCCTCAGCACTACCAGGACCTTGAACTTTAGTTGGAAACAACAATATTTCAACACCTGGGAAACGTCTTTGAACAGTTGTAATGATGTCTCTAATAACTGCCCCACTTTGGCTAGTAACAATGCCTATCTTCTTAACAAATTGAGGAAGTTGTTGTTTATGTTTTTGATCAAAATAACCTGCTTTAGTTAGTTTTTTCTTGAGTTGTTCAAACTGAACGGCTAGTACACCAATACCATCTGGCTCAGCTTTTTCAATTAAGATAGAGTAAGAACCATTAGGTTCATATAATTGAATTCGACCAATAACATTTAGTTTCATTCCTTCTTCAATCTCAAATTTAAGAGATTTAAAGATACCAGACCACATCGTTGCCTGAATTACAGCTTTATCATCTTTTAATGAAAAATATTGATGAGCTGGACGCTTTCTATAATTTGAAACTTCTCCAGTCAAATATACTCTTTCCAAATAAGGATCGCGGTCAAATTTTAATTTTAAATACTTTGTCAAATGAGATACCGATAAATACTCTGACATGCTCTCTCCTCAATTGTTTTTATTATTCTCATTATATCAAAAAAGTGTCTAATAGACACTTTTTATCTGATTCATAATAATCATATAAAGATATTTATTCGTTAATTAATTTTTCTAAGTGCTGATTCATAGGTTTGTTCAAGAAGCATGGTAATTGTCATTGGTCCAACACCTCCTGGTACAGGTGTAATATAGCTAGCAATGTCAGCCACTTCATCAAATTTGACATCTCCGATTAACTTACCATTGTCATCCCGATTCATACCCACATCAATAACAACGGCTCCTGGTTTGACAAAATCTTTTGTAATCATATGGCCTCTTCCAATAGCAACCACCAAAATATCAGCTGTTTTGGCTAATTCTTGTAAGTTTTTTGTGCGAGAATGTGCTATTGTTACTGTAGCATTTTCATCCAATAAAAGTTGGGCCATTGGTTTTCCAACAATATTACTACGACCAATCACAAGAGCATTTTTACCTAAAAGAGAAATATTATATTCCTTAAACATTTCCATAATGCCTGCTGGTGTACAAGGTTTCATGATAGCATGACCGCTCCATAATAATCCCATATTAACAGGATGAAAGCCATCAACATCTTTTTCTGGAGAAATAGCCATCAAAATAGCTTCTTCATCAATATGACGAGGCAATGGCAATTGTACTAGGATACCATGAAATGTTTGATCATTATTATAAGATTTAACCAATGTTAACAAATCTTCTTGACTAATCGTTTCAGGTAGACGAACCACTTCACTCTTGAAACCAGCAGCAAGAGCTGAGCGCTCTTTATTTCTAACATAAACTTGACTAGCTGGATCTTCCCCAACAAGAATAACAACAAGACCTGGCACAATATCATATGTTTGTTTTAAGTCTTTCACTTTTTTAGCAAGATTTGTTTGCATTTTTGTAGCAAGCCTTTTGCCATCAATTTTGGTTACCATTATGTTCTCCTGTCTTCTAATTAGTTTGATACTTATCAATTTTAAAAGACAAAAGCACTAAGCACTCTTGCCTTTTCTAAAGCATCATTAATAAAGCAAGTCAAAAATCTCAATTGCTATTAAATCAATACTGTCAAAAGTATATGTTTCACGAGCTGCAACATCACGAAGGGTAAAAGTAGCTCCTTGATCAAGATCATTATTATATGCTACTTCAGCTACAACAACACCATCTCGTTCAAAATTTCGCTTAAAATTTCCACCATCAGTTGCCATTAATTCAAGACGATTAATAATTCTCACTAAATGTGATTCCATATTTCTCTCCTATTCACTTTTAATCTCTACTATTTTATCATAAAAAAAGGCAAACAAACAATAAAATTATTTTTTTGTTGGCTCTCAATCTTATTTGATTACTTTTAGTTAAAGTTAAATAATCAAATGAATATAATATTCAAAGTTTTTTACTTGATTTCTTTACTGATGGTGATATAATAAATTTATAAATAGTTTGACCAAAACTGACCAAATGTTTTAAAGGTCAACTATTATTTCATAACGAAAGAGGTAACTGCCATGCTTTGTCAAAATTGTAACTTAAATGAAGCCACAATACACCTTTTTACTAATGTTAACGGGAAGAAAAAACAAATTGATTTATGTCAAAATTGTTATCAAATTATGAAAACAGATCCTCACAATCAATTATTACGAAATCTTACTCATTCATCATCAATAAATCCACTCTTTGATGATTTTTTTGGTGATTTGAATAATTTTCATGCCTTTAATAACGATTTGCCAAACTCACCAAAAACACAGGCAGGTGGAAATGGCATTAACAATAATGGTAATAACCGTTACCGTAATACACCACCAACACCACCTAAAGCACAAGGCGTTTTGGACGAATTCGGAATTAACTTAACAGAAATTGCTAGAAAAGGTAACATTGACCCTGTTATAGGTCGTGATGAAGAGATTACACGAGTAATTGAGATTCTTAATCGAAGAACAAAAAATAATCCTGTCTTAATTGGTGAAGCAGGAGTTGGAAAAACAGCTGTTGTTGAAGGGTTAGCTCAAAAAATTGTTGATGGTGATGTCCCACAAAAATTACAAGGTAAACAAGTCATTCGTTTAGATGTTGTTAGTCTTGTTCAAGGTACAGGTATTCGAGGTCAATTTGAAGAACGTATGCAAAAATTAATGGAAGAGATTAGAAATCGTAATGAGATTATTCTCTTTATCGATGAAATCCATGAAATTGTTGGTGCAGGTTCTGCTGGAGAAGGTAATATGGATGCTGGTAACATCTTAAAACCAGCTCTAGCACGTGGTGAACTGCAACTTGTAGGTGCGACCACACTAAAAGAATACCGTATAATTGAAAAAGATGCTGCTCTTGAGCGTCGTATGCAGCCTGTCAAAGTTGATGAACCAAGTGTTGAAGAAACAATTACCATTTTAAAAGGTATCCAAAGTAAGTACGAAGATTACCATCATGTTAAATATACTGAAGAAGCGATTCGTGCGGCTGCAGTATTATCAAATCGCTACATTCAAGATCGTTTCCTACCTGATAAAGCCATTGACTTATTAGATGAAACAGGTTCAAAAATGAATTTAACTCTAAATTTTGTCAACCCACAAGAAATCGATAAGCGCCTAACTGAAGCAGAAAATCTTAAAAATCAAGCCACTCGTGATGAAGATTATGAACGCGCTGCTTATTTTAGAGATCAAATTGCTAAATATAAAGAAATGCAAAAAAATCGTGTGGATGAACAAAATACACCTATTATCACTGAAAAAAATATTGAAAGCATTATTGAGCAAAAAACAAATATTCCTGTGGGAGATTTAAAAGAAAAAGAACAAACTCAGTTAGTGAACTTAGCTGAAGACTTAAAAGCTCATGTTATCGGTCAAGATGAGGCTGTCGATAAAATTGCCAAAGCTATTCGCCGTAACCGTGTTGGACTAGGATCGCCAAATCGTCCTATTGGAAGCTTTCTTTTTGTTGGACCAACTGGGGTTGGTAAAACAGAGCTATCCAAACAACTTGCCATTGAACTTTTTGGTTCGGCTGACAGCATGATTCGTTTTGACATGAGTGAATACATGGAAAAACATGCTGTTTCAAAATTAGTTGGTGCTCCTCCAGGTTATGTTGGTTATGATGAGGCTGGTCAATTAACTGAAAAAGTCCGTCGCAAACCATACTCAGTCATTCTTTTAGATGAAATTGAAAAAGCACATCCAGATGTCTTACACATGTTCCTTCAAGTACTTGATGATGGTAGATTAACCGATGGTCAAGGTAGAACAGTTAGCTTTAAGGATGCTATTATCATTATGACATCAAATGCTGGTAGCGGTAAAACTGAAGCAAGTGTTGGTTTTGGTGCAACTAGAGAAGGTCGTAAAAATTCTATTCTCGGACAACTTTCTAATTTCTTTAGTCCTGAATTTATGAATAGATTTGATGGGATTATTGAATTCCAGCCATTAAGCAAAGAAAATCTGTTACTAATTGTTGATTTAATGTTAAACGATGTTAGTGAACGCCTTCTTAATAACGACATCAAACTAAGTGTTACTGATAAGGTTAAAGAAAAACTAGTTGATCTTGGCTATGATCCAAAAATGGGCGCACGTCCGCTTCGCCGAACTATCCAAGAATATATTGAAGATGGGATTACTGATTTTTACCTTGACAATCCTTCTGAAAAAGAACTTAAAGCTGTTATGACAAGTAATGGAAATATTGTCATTAAATCAGCTAAAAAAAATGATGGCAGTGACAATGCTTAAGAAAAACTAGATTCCATTTAGCTTACTGTTTTTTATCAAGTAATTAAAAAATAAACAACGGTCTTTCTCCTCATTTCAAGAGCAAAAAGACCGTTTTTTTTCTTAAAATATTGCTTATTTAGACATTAATATCTACTAGAATTTTTTCATAAATATTAAACAGTTTGAAAGTTATAACACATTATCTTAAACTATCCAAAAATCGTTTCATCGGATATAATACTACACTTTCAAGTATCTAATATAAAGCAAATAAGTTGATGTTTAATGGCGAATATAACTATTTATGTAAAATCTCTGTGTGCCTATAAATACGAATAATCACTATAGTATAAGAATTAACTTTTATCATATTAACTAGAGTTGCTATCTCAGTAAATTGTCATTTTATTGCTACTTAACAAGAAAAGTCATTTTTTATAATGAAAGATTTAACTAAGGTGTCTATTTATTCCAGTTACAACTCCTCTTTAAATTTTTATTAAATTCAGCTTATCAGATTTTTGACCATTTCCTCTAAATCCTTTTTATTTTCTTAACCATTATCTAACAGACTTACTTTCTTGTGGACTTCTTAAGAAAATCTTAAATTTTACTTAATACTTATTGCTTTTCTTTTTTTTGAGAAAGTTAATTCCCTTTTATTGTTGATAGTAAATTTTTTATAGTACTATGTGCTATAAGGGATATAAACCAAGCCTGAATCTAACATTTATCTATACAAAATTATAGCTAAATAAACTATTTTTTCTTAGTCTTTGACTAATTAGTTTTTAAGCAATTTTTTTAATAAAACTAGTCTTATTAACAATGTGACAATAGTCAAACTAAAAAGATTTTAGTATAATGTTAAAAAGGAGTTAATTATGACAAATCCCGTTTTTGGTACTAAAGAAAAAAATGTTGACTACATTTCTAGGTATGGTGTTTATGCAGTCATTGCTGATAATGAAAAAGAAAATATAATACTTGTCCAAGCACCAAATGGGGCATGGTTTTTACCTGGTGGTGAAATTGAGAGTGATGAAGACCACTTCTGTGCTTTAAAACGAGAGCTAATTGAAGAACTTGGTTTTGAAGCTACTATTGGTGATTATTTTGGACAAGCAGATGAGTATTTCTTTTCGTCGCATAGACAAACGTATTATTACAATCCGGCCTATATCTATGACATTATTTCTTATGAGAAAATTTCTCAACCTTTAGAAGATTTTAATAATCTATCATGGTTTCCAATTTCTGAAGCAATTTTAAAATTAAAACGAGGTAGTCATCGTTGGGGGATTGAACAATGGCAAAAAAAATACAAAAAAGAACACTAATTTAAGTCATATTTATAAAATCATGCTATAATAATAAAAAAGAAATAACGGAGGAATAAGATGAGACTAATCAATACTACAAGTAGCCATCCTCAATTGGTTAAAAATCAGTTGAAGCACACTGATGCAAAGCTTGTTGAAGTATACTCAGCAGGAAATACCGATGTTATCTTTACACAAGCTCCTAAACACTATGAATTATTGATTATTAATAAATACAGAGCTATCAAAGATAGTGAAATAGAAGCTATTCGTGAATTTTTCTTGAAACGTAAAATTGATCGAAAAATTACAATTCCAGATCAAATCAAAACCATTCATTCAGCAAAACTAATTGAAATATCCATTCCAACAACTATTTAAAGCAGTATCACACTGCTTTTTATTTATCATTAAAAAACGATGTATAGCTTTTTAAATAGGCTAAACACATCGTTTTTTCTTTATTTTGTTTCAAATCCTTCTTTTACTGCTTCAGGGAAATGAGCTTCTAAGATTCTTGCACAAGAATCACAAACCATATTAAGATTTTGATTAATATTTGTACCAACTGTCTCATCTAATCGACGACAACGAGCACAAACGTCACCAGTAGCATGAGAAACACTAAAGGCAATGTCTTCAAAAACAACAGCATCTTTAGGGGCTTTTTGTTCAGTTAAGGTTAATTGAGAAACAATTAACAACTGAGCAATATCACTCTGCAAACTTTCTAAAAATGTTTTTGTCTCACCATTTAGATAAATCGTTAAGTGTGCTTCCAGTGATTTACCAATCACTTTTTGATTACGAGCTTCCTCAAGAGCTTTTTGTGCCTGAGTGCGAATAGTCATGAAACGTTCCCACTGCTCTATAATCTTATCTTCTTGATCAAAAACAAGAGCTTTAGGCATTTCTGATAATTGGACAAACTCTTCTTTTTCAAAGGCTAAATACGACCAAATTTCTTCAGCAGTATGTGGTAAAATTGGTGTCAATAATTTTGTTAATTTAACTAAAATATCATAGAAAACAGTCTGCATTTGACGTCTTTCTAAACTATCAGCGGCTTGGATATAAACAACATCCTTAGCAAAATCAAGATAGAATGCAGATAAATCTACTGTCACAAAGTTAACAATTGCTTTATAAATAGTCATAAAATCGTACTCTTCATAAGCTTTATTTATTGTTGCTACTAACTGATTAAACTTAATTGTAATGTATTGATCTACTGATCGTAGTTTCTCAAAAGACACAAAATTAACTTCTGGATTAAAATCACTGGTATTGGCTAACAAGAAACGAAGTGTATTTCTAACTTTTCGGTAAGTTTCTGAAACTTGTCCTAAAATATCCATTGAAACACGAACATCATTTGAAGAATCAACAGAAGTTACCCAAAGACGAAGAATTTCAGCACCGTATTGTCTAGCCACATCGTTTGGTGAAATAATATTCCCTTTAGATTTTGACATTTTTTCACCCTTACCATCAAGAACAAAACCTTGTGATAAAACAGACTTATATGGTGCATAATTATTAACAGCTACTGAAGTGATGAGAGATGAATTAAACCAACCACGATATTGGTCACTTCCTTCTAGATAAAGATCAGCTGGATAAGAAAGACCAAAACGATTATTCATAACACCATTCCATGAACTTCCTGAATCAAACCAAACATCCATGATGTCAGATTCTTTAGTAAACTCCCCATTTGGAGAACCAGGATGTGTAAAACCTTCAGGTAGCAATTCTTTTGCTTCTTTTTGCCACCAGATTACTGAACCTTCTTGTTCAAAAAGAGTTGCAACATGATCAGTCACTTCTTTAGACATAATTGGCGTTCCATCTTCAGCATAGAAAATTGGTAAAGGCACTCCCCAAGCACGTTGTCTGGAGATAACCCAGTCACCTCGATCACGAATCATATTGTAAAGTCGTGTTTTTCCCCAAACTGGGTAAAAAGTAGTATTTTCAATTTCTGAAAGAATCTGTTCTCGAAATTTAGAAACAGAGGCAAACCATTGAGGAACCGCTCTCCAAATAATTGGTTTTTTAGTACGCCAGTCAAATGGGTAAGAATGGGTAATTGTATCAGTTGCTAGTAAAAGTGTTCCCAATTTTTCAATAACAATCGGAGTTACTTTAGCATAGAACTGACCAGCAAAAGCTTCACCAGCATTATCCATCATCATACCACGGCCGTCAACGGTCACTGCAACTTCTAGACCATACTGAACAGCAACATTGTAGTCATCTTCACCAAATCCTGGAGCTGTGTGGACAATTCCTGTACCGGAGTCTAAAGTAACATGGTCTCCTAAAATAATTAACTCATCAACATTAGTATCCCATGGATGTTCTGTAACAATTCTTTCTAATTCTTTTCCTTTATAAGTTTTCAATACTTCTGGCGATTCCCAAGAAAAGCGATTAGCTAAATCGTTAAGCATGTCATAAGCAACAATAAATTTTCTTGTATCATTAGAAGGTTTGACAAGTGCATAGTCAAAATCAGGGCCAACTGTTAAACCACGTGAAGCTGTTACGGTAAATGGTGTTGTTGTCCAAACTACAATATAGGTATTAGTATCTAAAATATCCCTACCATCCTTAACCTTGTTGGCATAATAGATAGAAGTCGATTCTAAATCATGATATTCAATCTCAGCCTCAGCTAAGGCTGACTCAGATGACCATGACCAATAGACAGGCTTAGCACCACGATAAATGTAGCCTTTATCTGCCATAGCACCAAATACTCTAATTTGTGCTGCTTCATAATCTTTAGTTAATGTGATATAAGGATTTTCCCAATCCGCTGAAATCCCTAAACGTTTAAAATCTTCCATCTGTTTATCAACTTGACTTAAAGCATATTGACGACACATTTCAAGGTAATCAGATAAATCAATTTCTTTACGTTTAACACCTTTTTTAGCCAAGACCTGTTCAATTGGAAGACCATGTGTATCCCATCCAGGAACATAAGGTGCTTTGTAACCTGACATTGATTTAGAACGAACAATAATATCCTTAGAAATTTTATTTAATGCATGTCCTACATGAATATTTCCATTGGCATAAGGTGGACCATCATGGAGATGGAATTCTGGTTTATTATCATTCAATTTTTGTCTTTTAGCATATAAATTAGCTTTTAACCAAGATTCTTGCCATTGAGGTTCTTTGTTAGGTAAGCCTGCTCTCATTGGAAAAGCTGTATTACCAAGATTAAGTGTTTCTTTTAATTTCATTTTTTCTCCTTATATATAAAAAAGCCCTCATCGTAAAGGACGAAAGCTCGTGGTACCACCTTAATTCAAATACTAAAAAGTATTCCTCTTTGCTTATAAGGTAGCTAACCTTCTATCTTAAAAATCTATTCAGATAGAAACAAACAAGATGATAAATAACTGATAAGGGATTATAGGACTCACACCATCTCCTACTCGCTTTAAATATTATTAATTATTTGTATTCTTGTTATTCGTCAATATTAAATTGGATAGTATCATCTGTATCATCAATCTGATCTGAAATAATTTCAATTGTAGGATTTGATGAAGCTTCAGATGCTTGTTTAGTTACTTTAAGTTGTGCATTACCTTCAGCAACACGTCTTTGTAATTCTTCCATTTCTTCAGGACTAAACTGACGTGTCGCATCAAAAGAAGTGGAGTCATCTTTTTCTGGAACATGTTCTTCTAAAACTTTTTCAACAACTTCTTTGAAAGCAGCATCGGAATTTTGTAGATAAACCGCAGTTGGTTGTAATAGATCATGCCATTCTGGAGAATTGACTAAACCCATTTGTCCTTCAACTACTGAAAGTAAACGCTGATGGAATAAACGGCTTTGACGTTTCAAATCTTCAGTTTCAACAGCGACACGTTTAGCATCATCTGTTGCATCACGAAGAATTTGATTGGCTTTAGCTTTTGCTTCCTCAATTAAAGAAAAGGCATCATTTTGAGCTTTTTTTAAAATATTATCTGCTTCGATTTTAGCAGAAATTTTAACCTTATCAGAAGTTTCTTGGGCTAATATAACAGACTGTGTTAAAGAATCTTTCATATTGTCAAAATAAGCTATTTTATCTTCAAGATCTTTAATACGTTGTTCTTTAGTGTGGTTAGAACGAATAATATCTTCATAGTCATCAATAACCATGTCCAAAAATTCGTTAACTTCATCAATACTGTAGCCTCTAAATTTTATATTAAATGTTTTATCTTTAATTTCAAGAGTTGTTAATGTCATTTCGTTTCCTCACTTATGCACTTTTCGAATAATTGTTAATTTATGTTTTTTTTGTTTTGACAAACCATTATTAGAAGCAATACTAAATCTACCATATCCTCTAACACTAATAATATCATTGACTGAGACAATTTCAGAGGTTTTATTGATAACCATATAATTAATTTTAACTTTTTCGGCTGTGATTAATTTCATGGCTATAGTTCTTGAAATTTTTAAAACTGATGCAATGACGTTATCTACTCTTAGACTTGATACAAGAATATCAGTCAATTCATCAATTTCATCTATTTTAAGTAAATTCTCTAAAGAATCCTCAAACAACAAGACACTAGAACGTCCAATTTTATGAATATTATTTTTAAAATAAGAAATCATCTTTGTATCTAGTAAAAGTTGAGCTTGACCTTTTTTAACAATAATATCTCCAATAATGGTTCTCTTAATACCAAGAGTATGAATCAAAGTTCCGAGTATTTGAGCATGAGTTAATTGATTGAATTTATTATTATAACTGATATTTAGTAATGAGATACCAAAATCTGAAAAATTAATTTCATAAAAAGGTGGTGGAGGAGAAATAATGATTTTTGCATATTCCATCTCGTAATATTCACTACTAACATAAAAAGTCATACCTCTTGTTGTTAATAGAATTTTTGCAATATAGACTTGTCTAGGATTTAAAAAATCAGTTACCTGAATAAAATAAGAATTTTCAACTTTTTGAATAAATTCTTCTATTTTTTCCAAAAAAATTTTTTCACTTGGTTTAAAATGTTGATGTAGTGATTTTTTTGTCATATTATAAAATTATATTAATAAAATTTTTTAAAATTCTAAGAGCGATTAAAGCAGCTACGACAGTAAAATCCATATTACCAAATTGGAGATTAAATTTTCTAAACACTTTTAAAATAGGTTCTACAATCTGATACAAATATCCAGCCCAAGTACTATTATGTGTTTCTGGAAACCAAGATAGCAAGGCATAAACAACAAGAAAAAAAGAAAAAATATCAATTGCTTTGTTTATTATAAATACTAACATTTATCATCTCTTCATATCATAGTCATAGCTAATATCTTGTCCATTGTGCGGAATTCCAATTTCCTCAAAATCAACAATAACATTAGCAGGAGTTAACAAGAACATAGAAGAACTTACTTTTTGAAGATTACCGTAGAGAACTTTACTGGCACCATCAATAAAATCAAGACAGCGACGTGCTTGAGCATCTATCATGTATTGAAAATCAATTAAAATGCACTCATTAAGTATCAAAGCATTAACTATTTCTTGAGCATCCTCATACTTTTTAGGGTATTTTATAGCGATAGTTGTCTTAGCTGACTCTAAAGCTGTTTGAGCCATCTGTTCTCTGTTTGTTTTAGCATGTGAAGGTGACACATTAGCTACAGGACGCAAATGTGTTCTGTCTTTTACTTCATTTCTTTCAGTGTTCTCAATCCTAGAAGGGTGCTCTCGTCTTTGTTGAGGCGCTTCTACTCGAGTTTGTCTAACAGTCTGTTCAACTGTCTCTTCTTCTACTTCACTGATATCATCTGTATCAAAGTAAGAAATAAGTTTACTAAATTTATCTCTAAGTGCCATATTTTATCTCCATTTAACTAAAAAATGCTGTTCCAATTCTAACAAATGTTGAGCCATTTTGAATCGCAATTTTGTAATCTCTACTCATACCCATACTTAAATCAGTCAAAGGCATATTTTTAATTTTTCTATTCTTATAAGTCATCCTAATTTGGTTTGTTTTTTTAAAAATATGTTCCAATTCTTCATCACTAGCATCAATTGGTGCCATTGTCATTAATCCTATGATGATAATTTTATCATAGTCACTTAAAACACTTAAAACATGGTCAATTTCAGTTATCGAAAAACCATGTTTGCTTTCTTCACCAGAAATATTAACTTGTAAAAAGCACTTTATCGGATGTTCTGCTCTCTTTTGAATTTCTTTAGCTAGGTTCAAAGAATCAAGAGCATGAAAGTAATCAATTTTATTGATGATTTCCTTCACTTTTCGACGCTGTAAACTTCCAATAAAATGCCAAATTATTGGTTCATTAGCAAGTGTTTCATACTTTGTCAAAAATTTATCAACACGATTTTCACCAATATGTTTTATGCCCAATGTTATCATTTCTTTTGTTGTGTTTGAATCAACATATTTTGTAACCGCTATAATATTAATGTCTTCAAAAAATCTTCCAGCCTTTTGGGCAACTTTTGAGATTTCCTGAAGAACATTAGTTATATTTTTTTCTAAATTCATTTTAACGATTCTTAAAGAATGGAGGAGTTTCTAACTCATCATCATCAGATTGGTCTGAAAATGAAGACATTGTCAACTTACTATCAAGCTCACCTTCTGTTGGACGAGTAATAGAATCACGACGAAGATCCCAATTGCCAAATCCAGAAGATTGTGATGATAAATCTTTTTGACGATCTGCCCTAGGAAGTTCAGGAGTATCATTCATATCAAATGGTTGATAAGCTTGACGTCTTGAATTTAATTGGTCAGACACATACTGAGAGCCTGCTTGTCTAGAATTTAAAACATGAGATTGATTATTTCCAATACCTGAAACGCGCTCAACCTTGTCTTTACGAACTCCTGTAGCAACAACAGTAACTCTAATTTCATCTGACAAAGTATCATCAATCGAAGTACCAAGCCAAATATTAACACCTTGACCTGCAGCTTGACTAACAATTTCAGAAGCTTCTTCTGCTTCAATCAAGGTCATATCAAGACCACCAGTTACATTAACAATGACATCTTCAGCACCGTCAATAGTTGTTTCAAGAAGTGGCGAGTAGATAGCTTTTCGAGCAGCTTCGACGATACGTTCTTCACCAGAGCCAATCCCAATACCCATCAAAGCATTCCCTTTGTTTGCCATTACAGTTTTAACATCAGCAAAGTCAAGATTAATTAGTCCAGGGCTAGTGATCAAATCAGAGATTCCTTGCACACCTTGACGTAAAACGTTATCTGCTTCACTCAATGCTTCAAGAAGCGGTGTCTTCTTATCTACAATTTCTAAAAGATTATTGTTAGAAATAATTAGTAAGGTATCTACTTGGTCTCTTAGTTCAGAAATTCCTTCAATTGCAAAATTGCTGCGTTTATTTCCTTCAAAAGCAAATGGACGTGTAACAACTGCTACTGTTAATGCTCCTAAACTTTTAGCAATTCTAGCAATAACTGGTGCGGCACCAGTTCCAGAACCACCACCCATTCCCGCAGTGATAAACACCATATCAGAACCAGTTAATGCTTCTGTAATAGCTTCTTCACTTTCTTCAGCTGCTTTACGGCCAACTTCAGGTTGTCCTCCAGCACCAAGTCCTCTAGTCAACTTAGGTCCAAGTTGAATGACAGTTTCAGCTTTTGAACTACTTAAAGCTTGTACATCAGTATTAGCAGCTATGAATTCAACACCAGAAACACCTTCTGTAATCATTCGGTTGATGGCATTACCACCACCACCACCGACACCGATAACTTTAATAATTGCACCTTGACTAGCTGCTGTATCAAATGAAAATACCATTTTATTTCCTCACTTATTTTATCTTTAATCAAACATACTTCCAAAAATATTTCGTACTTTATCTCCTAAGTTTTCTTTTTGCTTAGGTTCAACATTATCTTGTGGTTTTTTAATTTCTGGGATATTGTTAGTTTCTGAGTAGGCAACTGATTCACTAACAACAGTTGTTCTCCCAGTGTCAATAGGTTTACGACGTAACAATTCTTCTCCTGTTACTGCTTTTTGAGCAATAACATCAACGTCTGTCATCGAACCAACATAGTCTACTAATGAAATCACATTAGCAAACATTGGGTTTCTAATTCCCATTTGGTTTGGAACAAACAATTTAACATTTACACCAAAAGTTTCTTGTGCTAATTCAACAACACCAGGTATAATTGCACCACCACCAGCAAGAATAATTCCTCCTGGATACTCGATTGAACGGCTACGTTCTAGGTCTTGTTTAATATGGCTAAAAATATTTCGAACTCTAGCTGAAATAATTTCTGAAATATATCTTTCAGAAACATCAATTGGTTGTACTTCTCCTACAACTTCAACTTGTATAGTTTCAGTGACACTACTTTCACCAACATTAGCATTTCCAAAATTATATTTAATAGCTTCAGCGGTATTTATAGAAGTCTTAAGAACTTTTGAAATATCTTTTGTGACATAGTCACCACCTTCAGGATAGATATTTGTAAATTGCAATTCCTGAGAGCGCATTGATGCAACAGTTGTCTGTCCGCCACCCATATCAATAACGGTAGCACCAAATTCTCTTTCACCCTCATTAAGAACATATTTAGTCATAGCTAACGGTGAGATAATGACATTTTCAACATTAATTCCTGCTTTTTCAACGGTTTTTCTAAGATTATGCAAAATGGTGCTTGGTCCTGTATACAACAAACCACGCATTTCTAAACGAATCCCCATCATGCCACGTGGATCTCTAATTCCTTTAAAACCATCAACAATAAATTCTCCAGGAACTAATGAGATGACTTCACGCTCTGGTGTAATACTTTTTGTAAGTGCTGACTTAACAACACTATCAAC
This sequence comes from Streptococcus marimammalium DSM 18627, assembly GCF_000380045.1. GTDB lineage: Bacteria > Bacillota > Bacilli > Lactobacillales > Streptococcaceae > Streptococcus > Streptococcus marimammalium. The sequence continues at coordinate 86,354 of NZ_KB904351.1, read as the reverse complement.
ATCTTCGTCTTTAATTTCTTTTGAATCACTAGTTACAGGAATCATTCCTTGAGTTGGTTCAATTTGAAGAAGATTTGCTGGTAAACTAACACTCACTTTATCAATGGAGATACCAGCTTTTTCTTCTGCTTGATCAATCGCAACTCTTATAGCTTTCGAAGCGGCATCAATATCAATCACAATCCCATCTCGAACTCCTGAGCTCTTTACATTACTCACTCCAATGACATTCATTTCATTATCAACAAATTCAGCAACAAGAACTTTAATCGAGCTTGTTCCTATATCCAATCCTGTAAAAAAGCCATTTCTAGCCATTCACTCGACCTCACTATCTCTCTTATCTATAGTACTGATTAAAAACAGTATTATTCCAAAATATTATAACATAAAAAAACGTAAAATGTTAGTATTTTACGTTTTTGATAATAAAAATTTTATTTATTTGTCATTTTTTAGAAATAATGTCATTTTTTAAAAAATTAAGTGGTTTAATTAATATTATTTTCAAAATTTAATTGATTTAAAAAAGCGATTAATACTTTTGCAGATTTTTGACTAGCTTCTTTAATAAATTCAGAAAAAGTAATATTGGCATCATGTGATGCAGTGTCACTAATAGCTCGTACAACTATAAAAGAGCAATTTGCGTTAATAGCTGCTTGTGCTATAGCAGCACCTTCCATTTCAACTGCAAGAGTTTTAGGAAAGTGGTTTAAAATGTCATCTATTTTTTTTTGCCCAGCAATAAAACTATCTCCAGTTGCAATTAGCCCTATCTTAGAAGAGATAGTTTGCTCTTTTAACACTTTTTGAAAAGCTTCAACTAACCAGGGACTTGATTGAAAATAAAGTGGTTGTGAAGCCATTTGACCATACTGATAACCAAAAGCCGTCACATCAACATCATGGTAAACTAAGAAATCTGATACTACAACATCTCCAATTTTTAGTTCTTTAGCAACCGCTCCTGCTGAGCCTGTATTAATAATCACAGATACTCCAAAATGGTCTGCTAAAATAGCAACACTCATGGCACTCATAACCTTACCAATACCACTTTGAACTAAAACCACCTCATGTTGTCCAATTTTACCACAGAAATAGGTTTGATTTAAAATAAGTGTTTCTTTTTTTTCTGTAAGATTATTCACTAAATGTTGCAATTCTTCTGCCATTGCAGCAATAATTCCAATTGTCATTTTTTCTCCTAAATTTTAAAAATAGCGTATATTAATACCAATAGCAGTAGAATAACAATAATCAAAATTAAATTTAATTTCTTACTAAAAGCACGTCGTTTAGCATTTTCAATTCGTCTACTTTTAATCATTTGAAATTGTTTTTCAGACGTTTCATCATCAATCATAAAATCAGAATAATCATCAGAAATAACTGGGATAATTTTGGTATCCTCATTTTCTATCAACTGACTATTCAATGTTTTTTTGACATTCGCACGCCTAATGATGTCATCAGTTAATAAAGGTTTACCCATCATAGTATCCTTTCTTGATTTAATGTTAGAAACTGAATGGCAATAATAGTTTTAGCATCAGTGATTTCTCCAATACTAATCATTTCTTGACATTCTTTCAAACTTAATTCGAGAATTTCAATAGTTTCATCTGGATCTTTTGGTTTTGGTTTTGGTACTTTTTTAAGATTGGTCCCTAAATAGAGTTTTATTTTTTCATTACAAAATCCGATAGCTGTATGAAATTCATGAATAAGTAAAAGATCACCAACATAACCCGTTTCTTCTTCTAATTCACGAAGAGCAGCTTTTTTTTCAGAACCCCCTTCACCAATTTCTAATTTCCCGGCTGGAACCTCATAACTAATCCTTTCAATAGCTTTACGATATTGCTTAACAATAACTAATTTATTTTCTGGTGTTATTGCTAAAACGGCGACTGCCCCCTTATGAAAAACAAGTTCTCGTTTTGACATTCCTAAGCCATTTGGTAATTCAACCTTATCAACTGCAACATCAAAGATATGCCCTTTAAAAATAGTTTCTCTCTCAATTGTCTTTTCAATAAACTCCATAAAAACTCCTATTTCTGACTTGGATGGTGAGGCATTTTAACAGCGTAACCTTCTTTATTAACTTGATGAGCACGACCAATAGCCAAACCATCTTCTGGAACATCTTGATGAATAGTTGAACCCGCAGCTGTTATTGCATTTTCCCCAACAGTCACAGGTGCAATGATAGTTGAATTACTTCCAATAAAAGCATTGTTTTCAATAGTTGTTTCAAACTTATTTTGGCCATCGTAATTAGCAATAATTGTTCCAGCACCAACATTGACATCACTACCAATGGTTGTATTACCTATATAAGTCAAATGACCTGATTTTGTATTAGCTCCAATTGTTGATGCTTTAACCTCAACAAAATTACCAATGTGGACATTGTTTAAAAGATGTGATTGTGGTCGAATATGGGCATATGGACCAACAGTCACATTGTCTTCTATAACGGACTCTTCAATCATAGAAGTTGTTATAGTCACATTTTTACCAATAGTGGCATCCACTAGATAGCTGCCATTAGTAATTTTACTTGCTTGCCCTACTTTAGTTTTTCCTTTTAGCGTAACATTTGCCTCTAAAATAACTTCTGATGATAAAGAAACATCAATATCAATATAAGCCGTCTTAGGATCAACAAAAGAAACACCATTAACCATATGATGATGATTAATTCTTTGTCGCATAACTTCTTCTGCCTTTGATAAAGCAACACGATCATTGACACCTAAACTCTCATCGAAATCACGAAGTTTATAAGCACCAACTTTTTCACCTAATTGTTTAAAAATACCAATAACATCTGTCAAATAATATTCTCCCTGAGCATTATTTGTAGTGATGTTTTTTAAAGCTTCAAACAGACGTTTATTATCAAAAACATAAGTTCCTGTATTGATTTCTTTGACTTGTTGTTCAAAATCAGAGGCGTCTTTTTGCTCAACAATTTTAGTGACTTCATCATTTTGATTACGGATAATACGTCCATAGCCAAAAGGGTTTTTTGCTTCAGCAGTTAAAATAGTGGCAACATTTTTATGATTACTATGAAAATCAACAAGATTTTTTAAACTTTGGCCAGTAATTAAAGGTGTATCACCAGCAATAACGAGGGTCTGACCGTCAAGTCCAGCCAACTCTTCTTCAGCCATCATAACAGCATGACCTGTTCCTAATTGCTCTTTTTGTAGAACAAAGTGCGATTGTTCTTCCAGTACTTTCTTCACTAATTCAGCCATATGGCCAATAATTGTTACTTTTTTTTCGGGATTGATAGCAGCAACACTTCTAAACACATGTTCCACCATTGAGATACCTGCCACCTGATGAAGTACTTTAGGTAGGTCTGATTTCATACGAGTACCTTTCCCAGCGGCTAAAATAATTGCATAATTTGTCATTTCTTTTCCTCGCAATACTTTTTAAAATCACTCCATTATAGCATATTTAGCAACTGTTGTTAAACAGTTGTTAAATATGCTTGTTCAAGCACTTTCATCACTTGTTGACTATGTTTAAGTCTTTGTTTTGCTTCTTTAAAATCTTTTAAACGAATGATTTCTTCAAATGCAACAAATTCAGACCATAGACGAGGTTGATTAAGATTTTTATTAATAAGGCTTGTTTTTTCTTCGTTTAGCGTTAGAGCAACGGATGGAATGATACTTGTGGGACCGTTAATTTCAAGATAACCTTTATTTCCTTGAATAGTTGTTTTGCAATCAGCACTTGAGTCTTTAGAACCGACACAAGAGACTTTAAATGTTTGATAATCTAACAGTAAGATACCTGATGTGTCAATACCGTTTTCCATATTTGCTAGGTAATGAACTGATTTGGGCAAGCCAAATAAACCAACCACAAAATGAATATTATAGATATTTAAATCACGAAGAGCACCACCACCTTTTTCAGGGTCAAAAACTGGAGCAATCTCCCCCTTTTTAAAAGCGTCATATCGTGAAGAATATTGAGAAAAATTACAGGTTATAATTTTAATATCCCCTAATTTTGACAATGATTCTTTAATATAAGAATAATTTTCCAAATATTGATTGGTAATAGCCTCTAATAAAATGAGTTGTCTTTTATTTGCTATTTGAGAAAGCTCTTCTAGTTGTTGTGCAGTCATTGTAAAAGGTTTCTCACAAATGACATGCTTATTAGCCATCAAAGCTTCTTTGACAAATGGATAGTGAAGATGGTTGGGCAAAGCAATATAAACAGTGTCTACCATTTCACTATCTAAAGCATCACGATAATGACTTGTATATGTTTTGATACCATAGTCTTGTGATAATTCTTCTGCTAGTTTGATACTACGAGAAGTAGAGACTATCATTTCTAAAAGAATACCATCAATTGTTTTTAGAACAGGTAGGACTTCTTTGACAATCATACCTGTTCCAATAATTGCTAATTTCATTGCAAACTCCTTTTATTTCAAACTCCATCCACCATCAATTGTAACAATTTCTCCTTGCATGGCAGAAGCTTTTCCTGAGGCCAAAAATAAACTCAATTCTGCTACTTCTTCGGGTAAAATCCAACGTTTGATTGGTGTTTCATTGGCTACCCACTCTGATAATCCTTCTTGCTCAAAATCCGACTTTGTCATTGCTGTTTTAACTGCTCCAGGAGCAATACCAAAAATGGATATATTTTCTTTAGCATAATCAAGAGCTAATTGTTTAGTGAAACCTGCTAATGCATGTTTTGAAGAAGTATAAGCAACTCCTCCACCCCCAGCTAAAAAAGAGGCAATCGAACACATTGTTATGATGCAACCAGATTGTTTTTCAACCATTTTCTCCAAATAAAAAGAGGTAACATTAACAACAGCAAAAAAATTAGTCGCAAAAACGTCTTCTATTTCTTGTTTATTTGTTTCTAATAAAGGTTTGTAGTCATCTAAAATACCAGCTGTCAAGCATAAAATATCGACCTCTTTCACATTTGTAAATAAAGCAGTTAGATCTTTACTGATATCTATTTGCAAAAAATCAAAGTTTCCATCTAGTTTTTGAGCAGGATTTTTATCAACACCATAAACATGATAACCTTCTTTTAAAAACAATCTTGCTTGCTCATAACCGATACCACTGGAGACACCTGTAATTAAAACGGTCTTAGTCATTGACTTCAATCCAATCTGTGGCTAAAACGTCACACGGTGTTGGACTCCACATTGAAAATCCTTCACTTTCTCCTGAGACATTAATTAAAAAGTAGGGTGTTACCTTTAAAAATTGTCCATCTTGTTCAAGACTATCAAATAATTGAACATAATTTTCAGAACCACCCCAGCCTTTTCTAACATATTTTTTCTTTTCTTTTAAGCCCGGTAAAATTTCTTCAAATGTCATAATGTCCTCCTTTATTCTATTTTCATTATATCATAAAAGATACCTTTTCTTTTTTTTGAATATAGTTATTTAGATAGTAAAAAAAGAGAACATGGTTATGTTCTCTTTTAACATGATTAACCAATTTGACTACCATTTGGTACCTTCTGATTCACAGTTAGTATGGTTAGTTGACCATCGTGTTCTGCTGACAAAATCATTCCTTGGCTCAGTAATCCCATCATCTTACGTGGTTTGAGATTAGCAACAATTTGTAGCTTTTGTCCAATTAACTTTTCTGGATTAGGATAATACTTAGCAATTCCCGAAAGAATTTGACGGTCTTCTCCATCACCAGCATCTAGTCTAAATTGTAATAATTTATCAGAACCTGGTACTTTTTGAACGTCCTTCACTTCGGCAACGCGAATTTCTACCTTATCAAAGACATCAAATTTGATGACATCTTTTTCATTTACTAACTCTACCTCAGCAGGATCCCAAGGTTTTTCTGTGACTTGTTTTCCTGACATTTGTTCTTTAATATAGGCAATTTCTTCTTCCATGTCAAGTCTTGGGAAAAGTGGCTCACCTTTTTTAACAACGGTTAGGTTAGCTGGCAAACTCTCCAATGAAATAGTGGCTAGATGATAAATATTGTCAAGACCAAGTTGGGTCATAATACCAGTAGCAGTTGTCATCATAAATGGTTGAATAAGGTGGGCAACAACTCGTAAACTTGCTGCTAAGTGACTCATCACACCTGCTAACTCTTGTGTTTTTTCTTCTTTTGCAAGAATCCAAGGTGTCGTTTCATCGATATATTTGTTGGTTTTAGCAATAATCTGCCAAATACTGTCAAGAACTCTTGGAAAATCGACTGCTTCCATATGGTGATGATAAGCTTTGATATTTTCTGCTACTACTTCAGCAAGTGAAGCATCAAATGCTGTCACATTTTCTTGGTAGCTAGGAATATGCCCATCAAAATATTTATTAATCATGGCTACAGTGCGGTTGAGAAGGTTTCCTAAATCATTGGCTAATTCATAGTTGATACGCCCAACATAATCTTCTGGTGTGAAGGTTCCATCACTGCCAACAGGTAGACTTCTCATCAAATAATAACGTAAGGCATCTAATCCATAACGCTCTACTAGCATTTCAGGGTAGACAACATTACCTTTTGATTTTGACATTTTACCATCTTGCATGACAAACCAGCCATGAGCAATAAGACGTTTTGGCATTGGTAAATCAAGAGCCATGAGAAGAACTGGCCAATAGATAGAGTGAAAACGCAAAATATCCTTTCCTAGCATATGGATATCTGCTGGCCAAAATTGATCAAAATATTTGGTATCAGAAGCTCCATAACCAAGTGCAGAAATATAATTACTCAAGGCATCAATCCAGACATAGACAATGTGCTTAGGATTAGAAGGCACTTTAACACCCCAGGTAAAGGAAGTACGTGATACTGCCAAATCTTCTAACCCAGGCTCGATAAAGTTTTTCAACATTTCATTCATGCGACCATGTGGCTGGATAAATTCTGGGTGTTCTTGATAGAAAGCAACCAAGCGATCAGCATATTTGCTCAAACGTAAGAAGTAAGATTCTTCAGAAACCCACTTGACTTCGTGTCCGCTTGGAGCAATTCCTCCGATAACCTTACCATCAGCATCATGAAATACTTCTGCTAATTGATTTTCTGTAAAAAATTCTTCGTCAGATACAGAATACCAACCCGAGTATTCTCCAAGATAGATATCATCTTGAGCTAATAAACGCTCAAAAATTTGAGCCACAACAGCTTCATGGTCTTTATCGGTTGTTCTAATAAATTTATCATAAGAAATATCCAGTAAATGCCATAATTGTTTGACATCTTCAGCCATTTCATCAACATAAGTTTGAGGTGTTTTATCAACTTCTGAAGCTTTTTCTTGAATTTTTTGACCGTGTTCATCAAGACCTGTTAAATAAAAAACATCATAACCCATAAGGCGTTTATATCGAGCCAAAACATCAGAAGCAATTGTGGTATAGGCTGAACCAATATGGAGTTTGCCACTTGGATAGTAAATCGGTGTAGTAATATAAAATGATTTTTTGTCAGTCATTTCTAGTTCCTTTCTGCGCAAATGAAACGCATATCATTATTTTTTAATTATACCATAAAAGAATTGCTACGATAAGGTTTTTATATGTTTTACTATTATATCACCAAGCTTTTTCAATTAGTCGCAGAAATGCATTTGTTTTGATATAATAAATACACTAAATAATGAAAAGGAAAAAATGATGAAATTAATCTCTTGGAATATTGACTCTTTGAATGCCGCTTTAACTAGCGACTCTAACCGTGCCATTTTATCACGTCAAGTCATTGATACCTTGGTTGCTGAAAATGCCGATATTATTGCTATTCAGGAAACTAAACTATCAGCTAAAGGGCCAACAAAAAAACATCTTGAACAATTAGATTTCTACTTCCCAAATTATACCAATACTTGGCGTTCTTCTGTAGAACCTGCAAGAAAAGGGTATGCAGGAACCATGTTTCTATATAAATCAGAACTGACACCAAATATTACTTTCCCAAAAATTGGTGCTCCATCAACGATGGACAGTGAGGGACGTATTATAACTTTGGAATTTGAAGACTACTTTGTCACTCAAGTCTACACACCTAATGCAGGTGATGGACTAAAACGTTTAACTGACAGGCAAGAATGGGATAGATATTACGCCGATTATTTAGTCTCACTCGATCAACAAAAACCTGTTTTAGCGACAGGCGATTATAATGTTGCTCATAAAGAAATTGACCTTGCTAATCCTAGCAGTAATCACCAATCCCCTGGCTTTACTAATGAAGAAAGAGAAGGCTTTACTAATCTTTTAGCCAAAGGCTTTGTAGACACCTTTAGACATCTTCACGGGGATATCCCTGATGTTTATACCTGGTGGGCACAACGCAGTAAAACCAGTAAAATCAATAATACTGGCTGGAGAATTGACTATTGGTTAACAAGTCAAAGACTGGCAGATAAAATTAAGAAATCAGAAATGATTGACTCAGGTAGTCGTCAGGACCATACGCCCATTGTCTTAGAAATTGATATATAAAAAACAGGGAGTTTGCTCCCTGTTTTTTATTCTCTATAAGTCTAATTCTTTATAGCTCTTACGATAACCGATTTGTAACACCTGATTATCCTTTATTAACAAAGGGCGCTTGATTAACATGCCATCGCTTGATAACAAATCGACCGCCTCATCAATTGTCAACTGCTGAAGTTTGTCTTTTAGTCCTAAAGAACGATAACTCAGACCACTTGTATTGAAAAAAGATTTCAAAGGTATCCCACTGTATAAAATCCATTGCTTCAACATTTTAGCACTTGGTGGTGTTTCTTTAAGATTAATCTCATAAAACTCACTACCAAGTGCAGTTAATTCAGTTTTTGCTTTACGACAAGTACTACATTTAGGATACTCATAAAAGGTTAACATTGTTATCTCCTTTCGATTATTTTATAATGTGCTAAATTAATTTGGCAAATTAGATTTTCTTGTTAAAAAAACCTTCATTCTTAACATTTTCATTATTTTAAGTGATAAATGTTATTGTTTCATGTTCTAAGAGCCAACATTTTTTATCTAATCCACCTGCATAGCCTGAGAGTTTTCCTGCACTAGATAAAACTCGGTGGCAAGGAATGACAATAGAAAAAGGATTTCTACCAATAGCTGTCCCAACTGCTTGAGGTGACTTACAATCTAGTTGCTTGGCTAATTCACCATAGGTCGTTGATTCTCCATACGGTATTCTTCTAAGGGCTTTCCAAACTTTCTTTTGAAACGACGTTCCGTTAATGATTAGAGGAAGATTTTTTGCTGAAGGATTTCCACCTGAAAAATAATCATTCAACCAGTCAACCACAAGTTCAATCGCTTCAGTTGAACCTTCAATCGGTTTTTCAAAAACACCTTGCTCAAAATAGTTTTGCTCTAAAAACCAAATACCTATCACACCTTTTTTATTAGCTATAATAGACATATCTCCCAAGGGAGAATGATAGATTTGTTTAACTAACATAAAGTCTTTACTCTTTATTTTCAATTAAGCGAACACGAATAATATTGTCATTAGCTTCAAAGATACTAACTAGCTTGTCTACCTTTTTTTTATCACTTTCTCCTAAGTCAATAAGAGTATAAGCGAAATCTCCTTTTGATCGATTAATGATATTGTCGATATTAATTGATTCTTTTGATACTGCTGCAGAAATTTCAGCAACCATGTTAGGAACATTTTTATTAATGAGAGTGATGCGGTAAGGTGATTTTAAAGCCTGATGAACATTGGGGAAATTAACAGAATTGGTAATCTCTCCAGTTTCTAAAAACTGGCGAATCGTTTGGCTGGCCATAATAGCACAATTTAATTCAGCTTCTTGTGTTGAACCTCCTACATGAGGAAAAACAGTAATTTGTTCTTTGTTTAGTAAGTCTTCATTGCCAAAATCAGTCACATAATGTTTAATAGTTCCCGATGAAATAGCTTTAAAGAGTGCTTCTTGATCTACCAGTTCAGCACGTGCAAAATTAATGAGTGTTGTGCCTTTTGGCATCATGGCAAATGTTTCTTTATTGAAAGTATTTTTAGTATCAGAAGTAAGAGGAACATGGATAGTAATGTAGTCTGCTTGTGTTAAGATATCCTTTATGTCTGAAACTCTTTTAACATGACTAGAAATACTCCAAGCTGTTTCAATGGAAACATAAGGGTCATAGCCTAAAACCTTCATCCCTAAACGTCTGGCATCATTAGCAATACGAGCTCCAATAGCTCCTAGACCGATAACACCTAATGTTTTACCAGAAATTTCAGACCCAGCAAATTGACTTTTACCGGCTTCAATTTGTTTAGGAACATCATCTCCAGAAAGCGTATTGACCCATTGATTTGCTGAGATATAATCACGTGCTGATAATAAGAGAGCTGTAATAACAGACTCTTTAACAGCATTAGCATTGGCACCTGGGGTATTAAAAACCACAATCCCTTTTGCAGTTGCTTCATCAATTGGAATATTATTTGTACCTGCACCTGCACGTGCAATCGCTGTTAGTGATTCTGGAAAGGGATAATCATGTAAGTTTTGACTACGAAGAATGAAAGCATCCTCTTGTTTTCCTTCACTATTAACTTCAAAATCTGATCCCAATTCTTTCAAGCCTATTGGATTAATATTGTTAAATGTTTTAATGTTGTATTTCATTTTTTCTCCCTAACTAATGGATATTATAAACGATTATTGTTTACTTTAGTTTTTTGATAAGCATGACACTCACCATTTATAGGTCTTTTTCCTTGATCGTTAAAACCCAAATTATTTGATATATGTTGCATAATCTTATTTTTTCATGAGTATCACATCTAAAATTGCTCGCTTCAAAACCAATTAAACCTTCCAGTAATGTTTGAGCAATTTGGGTTCTCTATAAGATTTAACATTTGCCAGATAATGAAAAGTAATATTGTCCTTATTTTGATTCAACGACCTGACATTACAAATAGTTTCATAAGCAGCCTATTTACCTTCTATCACATCTACATAACTAGCAATAAAATAAACAACAAAAATAACATATCTTTGGTCTTTTATGATCTCTTCAATGTTAATCTTTTTGTTTAAGTAGTCTTTTTACCACTGATTGTTACCGCTTTTTACTAAAATGTTTTGGCGTCTGCTATAGTGACCATGATACTTTCTATTTCATTTGAAAAAGCTAATCTAATAATCATGCCCTATTTGCTTCTTCAAATGCTTTCATAAAGTCTATTAAAGCGTAGACACCTTCTTTAGGAAAAGCATTATATAAACTAGCTCTCATCCCTCCAACACTACGATGGCCTTTAATATTTTTAAAACCTGCCAAATCGGCTTCTTGATTAAATTTATCATCTAGTACTTTATTTGGCGTTGTGAATGGAATATTGGAGAGAGATCGATTTTCTTTGTTTAAAACAGGATTCTGATAAAAGTCAGATTGGTCAATAAAGTCATATAAAAGAGACGATTTTTCTTGATTTTGTTTTGTCATTTCAGTGACACCTCCAAGATCTTTTAACCATTCAAAGACCAATTTTGCCATATATATACTAAAGGTTGGAGGAGTATTGTAAAGAGACTGACTATCAGCTTGAATACGATAATCCAACATACTTGATAGGACGGGTTCTGTATTTAGCAAATCCTCACGAATAATCACAATAGTTACACCTGCTGGACCAATATTTTTTTGGGCACCTGCATAAATCATACCAAAATCAGAAACTTGATAAGGGAATGCTAAAATGTTTGAACTCATATCTGCAATAATGGGAACACCATTTGTATCTGGTAACTCATAAATAGCAGTTCCTTCGATGGTATTATTAGTCGTTAAATGAAGATAAGCAGCATCTGATTCAATATCTTTAGCACTAATTTCAGGAATATGATTAAAACCGTCTTTTTCTGAAGAAGCTAATAAAATTGGTTCAAACGGAATTGTTTTAGAAAGCTTAACAGCTTCACTATAAGCCTTTTTCCCCCAAGATCCTGCAACAAGATAATAAGCTTTCTTGCCTTTGGCTAAATTCAAGGGTATCATTGAAAATTGAGTCGAGGCGCCACCTTGTAAAAAGAGAACCTTGTAATTATCAGGAATTGTCATTAATTCTCTTAATGATTGCTCAGCATCTTTAATTATTTGATCAAAAGCTTTAGAACGATGGGACAGTTCCATAACACTCATTTGTGTATTAGCATAGTTTAAAAACTCATCTTGTGCTTTTTTTAGCACGCTTTTAGGTAAAACAGCAGGACCCGCTGAAAAGTTATATATCGTCATCTGATAGCCTCCATAAAAAATTGCTTCTATTATACCATAATTTTCAGAAAATTCAAAACTATTTTACTTTTTAAAAAACTAAAATTTCATGTTATAATAACTTTAATAAAAAAAGGAGAAAATCAATGATTATTAAAGAATTTTGTGCTGAAAATTTAACCGATTTACCAAAACTAGTTGGGACTGATATTACTCGTATTGAGCTGTGCGATAATTTAGCCCAAGGAGGGACAACTCCTAGTTATGGTGTCATTAAAGAAGCATGTCGTTACCTACACGATAATAATATTACTGTGGCAACCATGATTCGTCCACGAGGTGGTAATTTTGTTTATAACGATACTGAAATCAGAGTTATGGAAGATGATATTTTAAAAGCTGTCGAGTTAGAAAGTGATGCTCTTGTTTTTGGAATGCTCACTAAAGATAATGAGATTGATATTGATGGTATCGAACAACTCTTACCTGCTTGTCAAGGAGTTGATAAGGTCTTTCATATGGCCTTTGATTTAATTCCTGAGGATAAACAAAAAAAAGCTATTGATATATTAATTGAACTTGGATTTGTTCGCATTTTATTACATGGTAGTAAAGAGCGTGGTGACATTTTTAATAATGTTAATCATTTATTGGAATTAATTGCTTATGCTGATAACCGTATTGAAATTCTCTTAGGTGGAGGCGTTTCAGATAAAAACTATAAACAGTTACTTAGTTTAACAAAAACAAATCAAGTGCATGGCACTGGGCTTCTTGTCAATTAATAAAAAATTTGTTTCACTTAAATCAAAAAAGCACTTAGATTATATTGTGCTGCGTCCAAAAAGTTGGATACAGTTCAAAAATTAAGTGCTTTTTAGTTTTATTCATTTAATTGATGATACCTATTATAAACATCCTGACGATTTATTTGATGATCTTTTGCTATTTTTTTAATAGCTTGATTAGGCTTAAGTCCATCATTTATCAAAAGTTCAACCATTTTTGCTATATCTAGATTTTCGATTGCCACTTCACCAACAATTTCTTTAGCACCTGAAACAATCACTAGGCACTCTCCTTTTAAAGGATTTTTTTCAATAAATTCTATAACCTCTTTGAGAGAACCTCTTTGATACTCTTCAAATAATTTTGTTAATTCACGAACCACTACCACCTGTCTATTACCATAAACACTTAACATTGTTGTTAATGTTTCTTTGACACGATAAGGGGATTCATAAAAAATTTGTGTTTCTGGGTAATGCAGTTTTTGTTGAAAAAAAGCTTTTTGTTGGGAAATTTTCCTTGGAAGAAAACCATAAAAAATATGTGGTTGAGGAGCTAAACCACTAGCAATAAGGGCAGTTATTCCAGCGCTAGCTCCAGGTAAAGCAACAACATTAATATTTTTTTCAATCGCAGCAACTACTAAATCATGCCCGGGATCTGAAATACTTGGAAGCCCCGCATCAGATACTTGAGCGATTGACTTACCTGATTCTAAAAGAGCAATTAAATCAGGTGTTTTACGAAAAGCATTATGCTCATGAAAACTTGTTTGTCTGGTTGAAATATTAAAGTGCTTCAATAATATTCCAGTGTTTCTTGTATCCTCAGCAGCAATAAGGTCAACCGTTTTTAAAATAGACAGACTTCTAAAAGTCATATCTTCTAAATTACCAATTGGTGTTGCAACTAAATACAAAGTACCAAATTGAGATTTTTTAAAACTTTTTTGTATTTGCATTGCTATCACTCTCTATATAATAATTCCATACAAAAAACACAATCAGCATTAGCTTCGCGATGTTGACCATAAAAGGTATTACAAACATGAAAACCTTCATCATATATTTTTTCAAGGTGATTTCTACTTTTTTTAGAAATTGTCGCACTAGCTATGACTTTAGTATGCTCTAATTGCTCTTTCAATTGATGGTTTTGAAGCCGCAATCTGGTATTTTCTTCAGACATTTCTCTAACTGTTTTTTTTAAAGCCTCAACATCAGCTATTGATAACAACAAATCTTGAGATATCTCATCAAAATGTTCTAATAAATTTTTTTTATCCATTAATTGTCATTTCCTTTTAGACCTTGTTTTCATTACTTAAATAATTTCATTTTGAAGTGTTGTAAAACCTACTAATCAGCCAATACCATAAATTCTAAAGCATTTTGAAAGCTAACATTTGCTTGCCACATCTTTTGTGCTCTATGAATTTTTTTTAACAAATCATCTTTTTTGAAAAGGTCATCGACATCACTTAAAAGTAATACCATTAGCTTGAAAGTTAGGAGTTGTTCATCTTTTTCTTGAATTTTCTCACTTAATTTAGCAATTCTTAAATAGACCTTTGGATGATTAGCTATTAAAGAACTTACTAGTAACTCGATTTCTTTCATATTGTCTAACCACTTTTGATTTTTTGATAAAGTTTCAGCCTCAAAAAGAGTTGAAGTAAGTTCAGCCAACTTTATAGCTTGGCTAGGAAGTACTTCTAAAGATTCTAAATAATTCTTAATATAGTCACTGTTTTTTCTAAAGTAAAAAATTTGGCATCTACTTCTAATTGTAGGTAATATCTTATTTGCATCCGATGTCATTAGAATGATATAAACATCTTTATTAGGATTTTCGATAAATTTTAAAAGACTATTAGCCGCGTTGAGATGCATTTTTTCAGCTTCTTTGATAATAAAAATTTGCCTTTTTCCTTCAATACCGGAAAAAGAAAAATCATGAATAAAATTGCGAACTACCTCTGTTTTAATCATATTTCCTGATGGCTCAATAATTTTTAAATCTAAAAACTCTTGAACATCAATCAATCGGCAAGAACGACAAAGCAAACAAGGTTGATTGTCTTTTGAAAGATTGGTACAAAATAAACTCTTTGCTACATAAATTGCCATCTCAAAACTGGCAAACTCCCCTGAAAAAAGATAAGCATGGCTAAGACATTGTTTTTTTAAAATTGTTTTGAAATAATCAAAAATTTTTGGCTGCTGTTCTTCAAGGTTCATATCACAACTCCAAAAAATTTTCTAAGATAGCCTGTGTTTCTTTAATGACATTTTCTAAAGCTTGTGAGGCATCAATCACTTTAAAACGATTAGGTTCTTGTTTTGCTATTGATAAATAGCCTTGTCTAACACGTTTATGCATGTCAAGCTTTTCTAAGTCTAAACGATTCACTTCGCGATTATGGTTTTTTTGAATTCTACCTAGACCAGCTTCTGAAGATAAATCAAATAAAAATGTTAAATCAGGCTTAATACCATCAGTAGCATAATGATTTAACCAATCAACATCTGAAATTGAAATTCCACGTCCATAACCTTGATAGGCAACCGAACTATCAATAAAACGATCAATTAAAACTAGGTTACCTTTTACTAATTCAGGTAAAATTTTTTCTACCAAATGTTGGCGTCTTGCCGCAGCGTAAAGAAGCAATTCTGTCTTACTGTCCATACTTGTATGTTTAACATCTAAAATGATATGTCGAATTTTTTCAGCAATTTCTACACCACCAGGTTCTCTTGTCATAATAACTTGTCCAGTAAATTTTTTTTGCAATACTGGTAACAAAGACTCTAAAACGGTTGTCTTACCTGCACCATCCGGACCTTCAAATGAAATAATTTTTCCTGTACGCATATGTCATCCTTAATTTTTTATTATTTCCATTTTATCAAAAAAAACATTAAAAAGACACTGCTATTTTCTAACAGTGTTTTATTTTTTAAAGTAATTTTTTTTCTGATGTTTTAATAATGGACTCCACTTCAATAGCAAATGGATGTAATTTATCATTTAATTTTTTTCTTAATGTCTCAATATCAAAGGTACCTTCAATTTGAACCTCAATAACAACTTTATCTAATCCTTTGTTTGCCTCAACAGTACGACCAATATTGAGATTTTCTTCTGAGATAGCTTGAATGATTTTAGCTAATACACCAACTTTGTTATCAGCAATAATACGAATTCGAACACCCTCAACACCATAGCCAGAAACTTCTAGAAAGGTTTTAAAAACATCTTTATCTGTAATAATCCCAACTAATTGATTATCCTCTAAAACAGGTAAAACACCTATCTTATTAGTCATCATTAAATAAATAGCATCTTCTAAACTTGCTTTTGGATCAATCGTTATTACTTCTTTGACCATTACATCTTTTATTAGTGTTTTATTTAACAAATAATTCATTTCATAAATAGATAAAACCGTTGCTTTAGAAGGTCTTGCATCAGCTAGAGTCCCTTCAGTAACCAAACCGACTAATTGACCATTTTCTACAACAGGCAAACGACGAAAGTTTTTTTCTCTCATTAAATCTGCAGCCTGAGCAACTGTTGTATTTGGTGATACATGAATCACATCATCCGTCATGAAATCTCTTACAGCCATAATGTTCCTCCTTATGATTATGCCATTATTATACCATAGATGTGGTGTTTTTGGTAAAAAATGACAAAACTATAAAAACTATAAATAAGTTAAATGGTGGCCGATAACTTATTCATAGTTTTGTTAACATTAATTAATCGTGATATTCTCCTCGATCCCACTTTTCTAAAAACTCTTCAAAAAAATTGGGGTCTGATTGATCTTTGTTGATATTTTCAACATGTGCAATTTTTGCAATTAATTTTTTGTTTTCTGGTGTCTCTTTATATTCAGCATTAATAAATGCTTCAATAATATCATTCATCAAAAGTCCGCCAGTGATTTTACCGCCAAAGCCGATAACATTTGCGTTCAATTCTTCTTTAGCATATAAGGCAGTTGTCATATCGCGTACTAAGGCAGATCTAATACCAGGAACTTTATTAACAGCATTATTAATGCCTACACCTGTTCCACAAATACAAACACCTAAATCAGCTTCTCCACTAGCAACTGCTTCTCCAACTTTCTTTCCAAAAATAGGATAGTGAGTCCGAGTAGTATCATAAGTCCCAAAATCTAGCACTTCATGACCAAGACTTTTTAAGAAGTTGGAAACTTCAATTTTTTCATAAGTAACAATATGGTCACATCCAATTGCAATCTTCATTTTATATCACCTTTCTTTAATTATCCCATTTTATTAAGCATATCAACACGAATTTGATGGCGTCCGCCATCATAAGAACCTGTAACAAAGCCTTTCACAATATTTCTTGCTAGTTCACGACCAACAATTTCAGCCCCCATAGTAATCATGCGAGCATTATTATGACCTCTTGTCATATAGGCAGATCGTTCATCTGAAACTTCAGCACAAACCATTCCTTTGATTTTTGTACCAACCATGAAACTTCCAGCACCATAAGCATCAATTGCAATCCCTAAATTATTGTCTGATTTTTGAACTTCTTGGGCAACAGCTAGAGTTGTTTCAACAAAATCTTTATCAGAAGCTTCATTAACATCAAAAATATCGTAATCGTTACTAATAAGATAGTCTTTAACGATTTCTTTAAGTTCTTTTCCTGCTGAATCAGCACCAATTACAATAGTCATATTTTTCTCCTCATCAATTGATATATCTTTAAAAAGTTTTTGAATAGATATATTATTCCATATCTTGATTATAACTCTAAATAAACAAAAAGTCAACATATAATGTTGACTTTTTGTTGTTTTATCTTAGATTTTAACTTTATTTACCATAAAACTTTAATTTTAGTTATTTATTTTTAATAATCAACATTTTATGTTTTATTTATTGAATAATTTCAGTATACGCTCTTAATCGTCTCATTGTTTCTGTTTCATGATCATCCATAATAATTCCAGTAATATTTGTCAAAGAGGCAAAAGTTGTAAAGTCCTCTTTACCAATTTTTGAAGAATCAATTAAAAGATAACGCTCAATAGAGTGGCTTAGAGCTAGTTTTTGAGTGTAAGCTTCTGAAACCGAGGAGGTCATTACTGATTTTCCCTTAACACCATTGGCACTAAAAAACATTTTACTAAAATGCATTCTCTCTAAAGTAGTGTTAGTTATATCGCCAACAAAAGACTCAGTTATTTCTCTCATCTCACCACCTAAAAGAAATACTTGAAAAGAAGGTGATGTTTTTTGAAATAAAATATTAAAAACTGGCCAACAATTAGTAACAATTGACAAAGATTTATGAGTAATTTCTTCTGCTAATAATGAAATTGTTGTTCCTGGACCTAAAAAAATAGTATCTCCTTCTTCAATTAAAGAGGCTGCCTTTTGAGCAATTAAACGTTTAGCTTCAACATTTTGTGTGTTTTTTTCACGGTGAGAAATTTCTCTGTATTGAAAAGCTGTATTACTTCTAGCTGCACCGTGTAGCTTTGTTAAAACTCCCTGCTCTTCTAGTTCAGCTAAATCTCTTCTAACAGTCATATCGGTGACATGTAGTTTTTTAACAATTTCAGAGATTCTCATGGTTCCTTTTTGATTAACCATCTTTGTGATTTCTTCTAATCGTTGATATTTTTTCATTTTGCTTACCCCCTATTCTACCTTTTTATTATATAGCCTTATGTTGAAATAAACAACAAATAACTATTAAAATACTTATAAAATAACAAAAGGAATAAATATTATTTATCCCTTTCATTATAGTAGTAAACATTTCTTTCAAAATTATTTAGAAAGCATTAATATTATTTAGCAGCAGCTTTAACATATTCTTCATTACGTACTTTCATTTGTTTTGCATACCAGAAGAAAATACCAAGATAAAATGCTAAATAGACAAAGAAGCCGATAACAAAAGCAATTTGACCTGTTGTTGCTTGTCCAATAAGATAACCAAAGATTTTTTCCATTGGTCCTTCCAAAGTGGAGTGAGTGATTAAAGCATCTGCAGGAGCATTAGCTGGGAATGCTTGAACATTTTTTGCAAGTTCTGTTGCAAATGGTGCAATCATTGTCCCAGATAATAAGAATAATGGTAATAACAGTGCGCCGATTAAAATCATACGAAGAAGACGGCCACGAGTAACTACAAGAAGTGCAGGAGTCATACCCATAGCAATAATACCTGCAAGAGGTAAGATTCCATTACCAACATTTGAAAGAAGGACAGCTTCGATAAGCATTATTGGCGCTAAAATGTTAGCACATGCCCAAATTTCAGCACGACCTGCAATAAATGGCCAGTCAAGTCCGATATTGAAACGACGTCCTCCCATTTTGCTGTTTGCAAAGTTTGTGATTCCTTGAGATAGAGGTTCAACAGAGGCGATAAACCATGAACCAATGATTGAGAACAGTTCTAAGCTGGCACCAGCTGTGAAACCAAGAACAAACCATCCTTGAACACTTTCAAAAGAAAGTGTTGGATTACCCATAATACCAATAACAAAACCTAAAACCATACCGATAAAGAATTTTGAACCCCAGAAACCAATTTTTTGGTTCAATTTAGCAGCATCAAAGTCGTATTTGTCTAACCATGGGAAAACTTTATCAAAAATTTTATCTAAAATCATGATAACTGGATTCATCATGTAGTTAAGGTGAGTTGAGGTCATTGGAGAATTATGATCAGTATTTAACAAATCGTCAAATGTTGGTTTCATTAAGTCTGAATTGATAATTTTTAGAACACCAACAAGAACAATAGCAGCAATAGCAACTAATAAGCCAACAATTGTTGAAACGTCATTACGTTCTGCGTACCACATAATAAGGAGTCCAGTAATAGATAAATGCCAAATGTTAAAGATATCAACATCAAGTGTATTCGTCTTATTAAGAATAATCATAACGATATTTACAATAATCATAATTAATAAAAATAATAAGGTGTATGGGGAACCCCAAGTAATAGTTGCAAGTGGAGCCCAACCAACGTCGATAATATTTAACGTAATTCCTGTATTTTCAACAAAGGCTTGAAGTGATGCAGAAAATGCGCCAGTAAGCATACCAATAATAGCTCCCACACCTGTAAGAGCGATTGCTAATTTTATGCCCCCCTCCAAGGCTTTTGAGAATTTAACACCAAATAACATGGCTAAACCTGTCATAACGATTAACATAATAACAGGGGCACCCAATTTAATAATTGGATCAAAGAATTTATTAACGATTTCAATAAACTGTTGCATGATATTTTTTTCTCCTTAATATTTAATTATTTTAAATCATGTTCTTTAATGATTTCTTCAATTTTGTCAAAAACTGGCTGGCTCATTGCTGGAATACGATAAAGAATTGGTCCAGCTTCAACCATAGGAATCTTTAAATCAAAACTTAAATCAGTTTTAGCAATTGGGGCAAAAATATCATAGCGATTAACCATTTCTTCAGTAATATCTTTAACCATAACAGCATCTGCTATTACTGAATAACCTTTAGCTGACAATTCTGTTTCAATTGCATTTTTAATTTGATGGCTAGAATTAACACCAGCTCCACAAGCTGCCAATATTTTAATCATAGTGTAATACTCCTTTTTGTATTAAATATTTTTTAATAACATCTTTAGAATCCATTTTTCCTAATTCTTCCAGGTTACCTTTTTCAACAAAAAATGACATTAATTGAGACAAAACATCTGTTTGTCTATCATTTTTATCATTAATAATAAAGAAAAATGAATTAACGTAGCACTCTTCTTCAGGATTAATCATATGTTTAAAAACTAAAGATTTACTATTTTTAACATAGACAATCCGATTGGTTAAACAATATTTTGTTTCAGTATGAGGTATGGCTGCATATAGAATATCTGACCCATCCATCAAATCAATTCTCAAACCTGTAGGAAATTCTTTTTCTCTTTCTTTCAAAGCTTCTTTATATTCTTTAGTCACATAACCAACTTTCTCTAAGATATTGGCAACGCTTTCAAAGAGTTGTTCTTGATTGGACACATCTGTTAGTAAAATATCTTCAAACATTTGTTCTCCTTTTTTACCTTTATACATGTATAAAATTGTAATAAAATAGCCTAAAACGTCATTCTTTTTGTTTGACCTAAGTTTTATTTAATCAAATAATAACATAAATGTAACAGTTTGTCAACCTATTTTGTTGTTTTATTGTTGTTTTATTGTTGTTTTATGTTTTGTTTTCAACAAATGGCGTTTTCACTACAATAAGTCAACAAAATCAACATTTCATCTAATTTAGTTTTATATAAAATTTTTGAGACTAACTGTCATCAAAAAAACATTCTTGTTAAATTAATAGAACAAGAATGTTTTCTTTTTATTTTTTAATTGGCATTTCAAAAATATTAAAACGTTCAACTCCTTTTATAAGAAGAATCAAAATAATAATATGTATTGGTAATTGAATTACATTCGAAATTAATCGAGTGATGAAAGTTTCATAAAATGGTAATTGATAAAGGACAACTAACCAAATTGTATTTAATATAGAACTGATTGTGATACTATAAAAAATTTGAGCCGTAATAATTCTCTTTAAATTGAAAGGTTTTTTATATAAAAAATAACCATAGATTAAGCCTGTTAAAGCTGCACTAATTGTAAAACCAGGGAAAAACGGGCCTGTTGGTCTGATAAAAAAACCACCAATATCAGACACTGCACCTACTATCATTGCAACTCCAGGACCAAGAAGTGAACCTGCTATAGCAATAACATCAGACGCAAAACGTATTTCTACAATTTGAGAAATAGGTAATTTAAAAAATCCCATCACAATAGCTAGTGATGCTAATATAGTGGCTAATGTTAGAACCCTAACATTCTTAAGTTGTAACATAAATAATACCTCCAATGCAGATGGTACCAGTTACTACATCATTGGTTTTATACCACTCTATAGATAAGAAAAATCATTACCTTATAGAAAAAAGATGTAGCAGCGGGATGCGACTACGAAACCGCAAAAAGACAGTTCTCTCTTTTTTTCGTCCTAATGACAACTCCCCGTTCATCAGGCACTTGACGCTTCATAATCTACTCTGCTATTTTTTTTGAACTAATATTTATTATAGTGTTATTTCTTTAAAATTGCAAGCTCAAAAAAAGTATTTCACCATCCATGAAATACTTTTAATGTTAATAATTTTATTTAAAATTATCCTAAGACCCTTATATCAAATGAATAAGATTTCAACTCATTAGGTTTTGCAAATTGAATATGACGTTTTTCTTCAAAAACATCAGATTCTTCAAGCGACGTTGACAAACCTAACCATGGTTCCAAAGCAATGAATGGTCCTTTGTTTGGTGTTGTCCACAAAATGAGTGCAGGAAAATCGTTAAAGACTACTTCAATACCCTTATCATGATTTTTAGACAAAAGTTTAACTCTTCTTGATTCTAGTTGATCAAGTGTAATAGCATCTTCTTTGAATAAATCAAATGATAGTGGTAAGATTTTTTCTTGGTTAAAAAAATCTTTTCTATCTAACAAATCTAAAAGACCTGTCTCAGGAAACTGTTTTGGAATAGTTGTAGATTCAATTTTTTCAAACTCTAAGTAGTAATCATCGTAAGACTCACCATCTTTAATTGGACAATTAAATCCTGGATGACCCCCAATAAAGAATGGCATTTGCTTAGAATCTTTATTCTTAATTTGATACTCTGTTGTAATTGTTTTATCAGATAGAGTATAAAGAATAGTTAGTTCAAAAGAAAAAGGATAATTGTCTAACATTTCTTTAGTAGATTGAATACTAAACGCAATACTATTTTCGTCGTGATGAGTCACATCAAATACTTTTTTACGAACTAATCCATGACGAGGAAGACTTCCCTCAACATGATTAGCTGAAGCAAAAATAGTTTTGTCATCCCTCACACTACCACAATTTGGAAATAGTACTGGTGCTTGCCCACTCCAATAGTTAGCTTCGCCTTGCCAAAGATACTCGATACCCTCTTTATCTTTGATAGATGTTAAAGTGGCACCATTTTCACTAAAGGTTACTGTTAAAAAGTCATTACTTAAACTTAACATCTTTTTATCCTTTATTATTCTTAAACTTTTTCAGTCCAAGGAGTAGCCGTTTTTTCAATGACTTTGTTTAATTCGTCAATATTATTAAATCCTGTTGTACGTAGCCATTCCACAGCAGCGTCTTTACCTTCTTTAATATAAACTTCAACCGAACCAGCCCAAGTTGCTCGACCACAAAGAACACCATTAAATTTAGCGCCAGCTTCATGTGCAAATACAAGTGTTTCTTGGAAAAGTTTGCTACTTACACCAGCACTCAAGTAAATGTATGGTAAGTTACTTGCTGCTTCTTGATCACGGAAGTATTGCGCTGCTTCTTCTTTAGTGTAAACCACTTCACCAGTTGCAAACCCTTCAACATAGTTCATGTTAACTGGTACTTCAACTTTTAAAACATCAACATTGTAGCGATCTTCTGAAAAGACTTTCATTGCTTCAATCACTTTTCTTGGTTTTATTTTAGCATATTCTGCACCTGAAGAGTCTTTGATTTTTTCATCATATGAAACAATTTCAAGATAGAAAGGAATGTCCTCGGCAACACATTCTGAACCAATTCTTTCAATATATGCTTTCTTTTGAAGGTTAGTATAATCATCACTATCTACATCATAATAAAGAAGGAATTTAATAGCGTCTGCACCTTGTTCTTTCAAACGTTTAACAGACCACTCAACTAAACAGTCTGGTAAGCGAGTTGTTGTTGTCGCATCATAACCTGTTTTTTCATAAGCAAGTAATAGACCAGCATTTTCATCTTTAACGTCAACAGCTGGAAGACCAAATTCTGGGTCTAAAAGAATTGATGAAGAATATTTGGTTAATTCTTCTGATACTAAACTCTTTAATTCTTCCATTTGTGCTACAGCCGGTTCTTCAGCTTGATGTTGTGACATCATTCTTTTTAATGCACCACGTTGGTCAAAGGCAAGTGCTGAAATCACACCATCTTTATTTGAGAGTTTTTCCATGTAACGACGTTTTTGTTCTGTAAGTACCATTTTTATACCTCTTCTACTTTAATTTGTTTATATAAGTTATCATAGTTTGCCATGTTAACATGACCAGTCATTTTTTCTTGGGCATTAAGCATACCAAGAACGTTAGCTTTTGTAAGAAGTTCTTCATCACTTTCATTGTGTAAAAGTGCTGATGAAATGCCAGCTACCGTTGAGTCCCCTGAACCCACTGGATTAACAACAGAAATTTTTGGAATAGTGACACGATAGAAAGTACCGTTGTGTTTTGCAAAAGCTCCTTTAGATCCTAAAGAAACAACAATCCATTCAATTCCTGAGAATAAATCATCATTTAGAACTGTTTTTAACTCTTCAATATCTGAAGAAACAGATCGACCCAATAATTGAGACAATTCTTCTAAGTTTGGTTTAATAACCGTAGGTTTATTTTTAGATGCTAAAACAGTTTCTAAAGCTTTACCTGAACAATCTAGCACTACTTTTTTATGGTAAGTGTTAGCTATTTCAATCATTCTTGAGTAATAATCTTGTTCAAGACCATCAGGTAAACTACCAGAAATAGCCACGACCTCTGCTTGTTTTAAAATAATTTTAAAATGATTGAGAAAGCCCTCGCTCTCATCAAGATCAAGCATTGGACCTTTTTCTAAAATTTCTGTTTGATTACCATCATGAAGAATAGCCACACAATTTCTTGTATCACGACTAATACTAAAGAAACATTTTTTGATGCTTTCGTCTAAATGTTCAATCAAATACTGACCAGTTGTGCCTCCAATACACCCACTAGCCATGACTTTATCGCCAAGTTCAGATAAAACTCTAGTAACATTTAACCCTTTGCCACCAGGCGTTTTAACAACTTCAGAGACCCGGTTGACAGTATCCAAATCCAAATTATCTAAATGATATGAAATATCAACAGATGGATTCATGGTAATGGTTAATATCATTACATTCTCCTTTCATTTTATGGGATGTTATCTCATCTTAATGCCTTCAAAGGTAATTAAATTTCAGTTTGATAAGGTGATAACACAGTCAAAATTACTAATTAATTATCTTATTCACACTCTTCTAATATAAACCAAAACAAACACAAAGTCAAGTTTTTATGTTTATATTTGTTTGTATTTATTTGTTTTTTTTAGGGTTGAAAAATAAATTGATTGAAAAAAATTAGGCTCTATGCTATGATAAATCTAAAATCAGTCAACTATTATGTGAAGGAGTATGACATGTTAAAAAGAGAGCGCTTACAAAGGATTCTTAAAAAAGTTAACAATGAGGGCCTCATCACAGTTCAAGAAATTATTGCTGAGTTAGATGTTTCAGATATGACTGTTCGAAGGGATTTAGATGAATTAGAAAAAAATGGTAAATTAATTCGAGTGCATGGTGGTGCACAAAGTATTAGTCAAAATAGTTTCTATGAACGTTCAAATACTGAAAAACTGACAAAACAAATTAACGAAAAACAAGAAATTGCTACTACGGCTGCTAAATTAATTAAAGATAGTGAAACGATTTTTCTTGGTCCTGGAACAACAATTGAATGTCTTGCAAGAGAACTACGACAACGTAATTTACGTATTATCACTAATAGTCTACCAGTTTTCAACATTTTAAAAGATTGCCAATCAGTTGATCTCATTCTTCTTGGAGGAGAGTATCGAGATATTACTGGTGCTTTTGTGGGAAGCTTTGCCAATAACTATGTTAAATCTTTAAAATTTTCAAAGACTTTTATTAGTGCAAATGCCATCTATAAAGAACGAGTAGCTACCTATAGTGAGTCAGAAGGTGAGTTGCTCAATATTGTTTTGAATAATTCTATTCAAAAAATACTACTAGCTGATCACACAAAGTTTGGACGCTATGATTTCTATGTTTTTTATAAAACTAATTATTTTGATTATTTAATAACAGATGCCAATATCACTCAAGAAAATCAAAAGCTTTATAATCAATATACTAAAATTATTATTCCTGAACAACCATAATAAAAAAGCATTGCTATCAATGCTTTTTTATTATACGTATTATTATTAATGCTTTATTAATCACTGACTGAAAATCGATTAGTCATTAAATTACTGGCATCATGAAGAAGTTTTCCTAAGAGAAGATTGGTTTTATCTTCTACATAGTCACTCATAGTTTGATTTTCTTGTTCAAAATCAATTGTTTCACCTTGAGCAAGTGCTTTATCAACTTTTAACAATTGCTCATGTCCTTTTGCCATAATTTTTTGATTGTAGCTTTCAATATCTCCTTCATGTTGTCTAAAATGAGGGTCACTAATAGCTGCTATCAAGCGATTGGTCCAGTAAAAACTGCTAGTTGTCACTGTCTCAGGTGTATAGGCAAAATACTCTGGTGTTTTACTGATTTGTGTGAAAAAAGGCACCATAGTATTAAAAGGCATAGAACCAAAACTTAACCATTGTATGCCTGTGGTTTCTTTAGGTTTATCAGGACGAAGTTGTAAAAGAGCTGTCTGGATAGTTCTATTGATGCCAATAGGTCTAAAGGCTTTTTTAGAGTGTTCATTACCTTCAAGTCCATAAGGATCATATTCTGTATTTTGAAAATGACCACTTAAAACATATTTAATGTCCTCAACAGTAATCTTGCGATAGGGTTTTTGACACCAAGGAATGAAAAAACTAGTTGGCTCTTGCTTTATTTCAGGATTTAAAAACTGTTGAATAAACCAAGATCTTGGTGTGTTATACTGTCTATCTTTATCCTTTTGACTACCAAAAGCTAGCCTTGGGTTAAAATGCTCATGACTATAATTCAACTCAAGATGATTTTCTTTAATAAATTCTCGAAGACCTGATGAGTAAAGAAAATGATCAGGATTATTAAACTCAAAATAATCTATACCTAATTGATTTGGGTTGGTGACATAGGCATTATCTGGTACTCGTCTTGCAATCCAGTGGTGCCCACCGACTGTTTCCATCCACCAAATCTCATTAACATCTGAAAAAGCAATGCCATTAGATTCATAAGTACCAAACTCTTCAAGAATTTTACCCAAACGTTCTACACCCTCACGCGCCGAATGGATATAAGGCAAGACAAGTGTCACCATGTCTTCCTCACCAACACCAGATGAAACTAATGGATCAGCTCCTAAGACACGACTATTTGTTGTGATAGTTTCAGTCGCACTCATGGCAACATTTTCCTCATTTATTCCTGCTGCTGCCCAAAGACCATCTTTTCTAAGAGCATCTGGAACAGCAGTATAACACATAGGTGTCTCATCAAGTGACATTTCAAATGATGATAAAACCGAATGATATTTCTTTGGTTGATCTTCCTTATTAAAGACTACAAAATGTTTTGGTGTGAATTCGCCATTTTGTGAATCTTCTGTTCTTGCAATCATAGTTGAGCCATCATAACTAGCATTTTTGCCAACTAGAATTGTTGTACATCCCATATTTTCCTCCTATAATTCTTCTGCTATTTTATTTATTTTTCGTAAACGATGATTAACACCACTTTTGGTTAACGGAAACTCTAAATTATCAGCAATTTCTTGTAATGAATATTCTGGATGAGTAACTCTAATTTGAGCAATTTGTTGAAGCTCAATAGGTAAACTATCTAAACCAATAGTATCGTTTATTTTACTGATATTATTAATGAGTTTCATACTAGCATTAATAGTTCTTGTGATATTCGCAGTTTCAACATTGTTAGCGCGGTTAATATCATTTCTTGCTTCTTTTATTAACTTGATTTCTTCAAATGTTTCTCTGGCTGCCATGGCATTAATAACAATCAAGAAGTCCATGATATCATCGGCTTTTTGAAGATAAGTGACAGCACCATTTTTTCGTTCAATGACTTTGGCATCCAGTAGAAATTTTTTCATAAGGTTGGCTAAATCATAGGCGTGATCTGAATAAACAGAAAAAATTTCCAACTGATATTTGCCAGAATCTGGTTCTCTAATCGTTCCTGCTGATAAAAATGCACCTCTTAAATAAGATCGTCCTGCCTCATCATCAGTGAGAATATGAATGTCAATACCTGTTGAAAAGCCAAAGAAAGAATCAGCTAATTGTAATTGTGATAAAATTTTGTCAACTTGTTTTTCAATAAAAACATGATAAACGCGATTTTTTTTAAGATTTGTTTTTTGATGATATCTGATGTCTGGTTTAACGTGACATAATTTTTCAAGCATTTCATAGATATGTCTTGCAACCTTAGCATTTTCTGTTGAAACTGACAAAGTTAAACCATTACTTGTCAACCCTAAATTTCCAGACATTTTAATAATTGCTGATAGTTCATAATTATCAGCATTTGAAGTGATTAAAACTTCTTCTTTAACTGTGGTTGTAAAACTCATAGCCCCCGCCCTTTAATCAAACTCATCAACTCTTCTACTACTAAATCACCATGATGGAAAGCACCGCCATTTTCTAATCGTAAGAAGTTTGAGGAGATGACACGTTTTACTTGTTTGGTTAGTCCTTTAAAATCATGTTCTACTTGGACCAAATATTCATCAAACTGGTGATTATCCATATAGCCTTTGGGGACAGGTTCAATATTAACTAGTACTGTATCAATAATATCTTTTCCAAGATGTTTATTTAAAACGGCAACGTGATCACTATCTCTAAAATGCTCAGTCTCACCATACTGAGTCATGATGTTACAGACATAGGCTATTTCAGCTGATGTTTCTAAGAGGGCTTCTTTAATCTCTGGAATCACTAAGCTTGGTAAAATAGAAGTAAATAAAGAGCCTGGTCCTAAAACAATCATATCACTTTCCATAATGCTTTCTACCACTTTTCGACTAGCTTTAGGAACAACATCATTATAAGTATTAGTCACATAAACATAATCAATCATTCCTTTATAGTTTGCAATTTGACTTTCTCCTACCACTTCATGCCCATCTTGAAAAATGGCGTGAAGGGTTAGGGCTTGCTCACTTGCTGGTAAAATTTTTCCAGTAACATGAAAAAATTTTGAAAGTAGTTGGATAGCATTGTAGGTTGAACCTTGCATCTCCGCAATTCCTGCAATAATCAAATTTCCTAAAGGATGACCAGCTAAAGCACCATCATTTTCACTGAAACGGTATTGAAAAATTTGTTCATAAAATTTTGGCATATCACTCATTGCCACTAAAACATTGCGTAAATCTCCTGGAGGCACTAATTGCATGACAGACCTAAGCTCACCAGAACTCCCACCATCATCTGCAACCGTTACAATCGCAACAATATCAACATTTTGATGACGTAAACTATTTAAAATAACTGGCATACCTGTGCCGCCACCAATGACGGTTATTTTGGGTTTTTTCATGAGCGATTTAAAGTCTCCTTGCGTTTTTGGTAGTCTCTATGGCTTTCATTGACTGGCCAATCTTGTTTTAAGTCCTTTGCAATACGGTGAGCAAAAGCGACACTTCTGTGTTGACCCCCAGTACAACCAATAGCAATGGTTAAGGTTGATTTTCCTTCTTTTCGATAACTTGGTAATATTGGCTGTAACAGCGTCATTAAATGGCCATAGAAGTCTTCTGATTCTTGATGGTTCATCACGTAGTCATAAACGGGTTGATCTAGTCCAGTCATTGGCCTTAGCTCAGGTTGGTAATGAGGATTTGGCAAAAAACGCACATCAAAAACAAGGTCCGCATCTAAAGGTAATCCGTATTTGAAACCAAAACTAATCACTTCTATACGAAACATTTTTTGTTGATTATCTCCGGAAAACTGATCAACAATCGTTTGACGGAGTTGTCTAGGTGTTAGGGTTGTTGTATCTACCACATTTTGACTAAGGCTTTTTAGAGGTGCTAACAATTCTCTTTCTAATTTTATGCCATCTAAAATACGACCATCCGCAGACAAAGGATGACTTCTTCTGGTTTCTTTGTAGCGTGAAATCAACTCACCGTCTGTGGCATCGAGAAATAGAATTTTAACAGAAATTTGATCATTAAGTTCTAAATTATCTAAAATATTGGTTAATTCAGAAAAGAATAAACGACTTCTCATATCAACCACTAAAGCCACTTTATGATTTTCATTAGCTTGTAAAACCAACTCTAAAAACTTGGGCATGAGGGTTGGTGGCATATTATCAATGGTGAAATAACCCAAATCTTCAAACGATTGGATGGCAACCGTTTTCCCAGCTCCACTCATTCCAGTGACAATAACAAGGTTAATGGTTTGATCAGACATGGCAACTCCTTCTCTCTTTTTCTTTTCTATATTATATCAAAAAATTCACCATCCTTGTGGTGAATTTCTTTTTATGTTTGACTTATTTTAAAAGCGCCAATTGTTCTTCTAGCATTTCTTCATTGATTTGACCTGGATAATATTTTGCTAAGCTACCATCGCTATTAATGAATACATGTGTCGGAAAAGCTCTAATCGCATACTCTTCCATAAAGTGATCATTACTGTCAAAGTAAACGGGATAAGTGGCACCAAGTTCTTTTGCTGCCGCTAAAATAGTGGCAGAATCCTTGTCAGCAGGATTACTATTTTTAAATTGTTTATCGTTTGGTGAGGTGACAGATAAAAAGACAATATCATCATCTTCTTTAACATTTTGATAGACTTTTTCTAATTCTGGAAATTCTCGCTTACAAGGACCACACCAGCTCGCCCAGACATTAATATAAACTTTTTTTCCTTTCAAATCACTTAAGGAAATGGTTTCACCTTTATCATCTATCAAGGTGAAATCAGGTGCTTTTTCTGTCTTTGCTTCTTGAGTTGTTTCAACTTGACTCGAAGATTGTTTATCTTCTTTTGTGGTTGAGCAAGCTGTCAGTAAAAAAAGTGATGCTAATAATAAAAAATATTTTTTCATGGGTTAACCTTTCTTATATTAAATGATTCATAACAGTCGTAAATGATCCCGTCATGATGCTAATGCCAATCACAAGTAGAATAAGGCCTGAAACAATTTTAGTATAGCTGACAAATTTTACTTGTTGTTTAAAGAATTGGAGTATTTTCTGAGAAAAAATAGCCACTAGTAAAAACGGGAGCATAAAACCAATAGAATAAACTAACAAAAAGAGGATGCTAAGACTTCCTTGATGGGAACTGGCATAAAAGAAGACACTCGCTAAAATAGGACCGATACAGGGACTCCAAGAAAAACTAAAGGTAAATCCTAGTAAAAAAGCTAAGAGTGGCCCTACTTTTTGACCTACTTTATATATCGATTGTTTAGCTGAAAATTCTCTCAGTAGAAAGTCAATTTTAAGCCATCCCATTTGAAATAGTCCCATCGCAATCATCAAAATGCCACTAATCATCTGTAATAATTTTAAATGCTCATTTAAAAAACGACTTAAAAGACTACTCGCAAAGGCTAAGATAAAAAAAGTTAAAGCAATGCCTGAAATAAAACATAATGTATTAATCAGCACTCTTTTTTGCCGCTTGACTAAACGATCTTGACTGTTTTTATCACTATCTCCAGCTAAAATCCCAATATATATCGGTAAGATGGGTAAAACACAGGGAGAAAAAAAGGATAAAATGCCTTCTAAAAAGAGGGCGAATAGTGTGATGTTTTGGATTGCCATATCATCCTCCTTATGATTGTTATCGTTAAGACTAAATATTGACAAAACGATAGCGATTATTTACTCACTAACATCATCTGAAATAATAACATCTCTATTTTTAAAATAGAGTATCGGTGCTAGTAATACTAGCAATAAACCTAGCAAAATAAAGGTTCTTGCAAAACCACAATTATCAATCAACCAACCCGTGAAAGGAAAAACAATAATCATTGACAAGCTAAAACACATAGCGTTAACACTTAACAGCGTTGCTCTCACTTCACTTGGTAAATTGTGTTGTAGATCGTTGTTGAAAATGGGTAAAAATAAGGCATATAAGCCATTACTAAGAAGATAAATCAAAGCATAAAAGATGACATTTCCAGTGATAGCAAAAACAAAACTCAGTCCTGTTAGAAAGACCAAAATCGGAAAAATGCGTCTGGAATGCCATTTTTCACCAATACGACTAGCCAACCAAACGGCTAAAACATTGATGACACTCCCTAAAAGCATGATAAAACTAATTTGCCAAACGGTTAAATTTGGTAGTTCATTTTGATAGTAGAAATAAAACATACACATGATGCTAGCGACAAATTGAAAACTAAGCATCCAAAAGAGTAGCCCTGGTTTTTCTTTAAATTCTTTTGACACAACTAAAACGATTGATTTTAAAGTTGTCTGTTCACCTTCTTTAGCTTTTAACTGTGGTTCTTTCATCAGATAGATTAACCCAATACCAATCAATGACAAAACAATCATGATGTAGTAAGTATAATGTAAAAGACCATGAACAAAAAAACTAGCCATAACACTGCCAAGGGCTAATCCTGCTTCAACAAAGCCAGCAATGACACTTGTGATTTTTAAGTAGCGTGACTCAAGCCCCGCTTCTTTAGCCGACTCAAAAAGCATGGCAGAATCTGTTCCTGAGCTAAAATTATAACCCAAGGCGGTTAGAATCATGGCGATGGCATAAATCCAGAAATTGCCTTGTCCTAAAATCATTAAAAGACTGGATAGGATAGTCATCACTCGACTGATATAAAGATTGGTTTTATAGGTGAATCGATCTGCCAGCATGCCTGAAGGAATTTCAAAAAGAATACTAGTTCCATGAAATAGACTTTCCAAAAGACCAACTTCTAATAAACTCATCCCGTTTTGGCTAAGAAATAAGACCCAAAAAGTGGTAATGCCAAAAAAGGATAGGAAATCTAATCCTCCAAGAAGGCTGATATTGCGACGATATTTTTTCTGATACATGCTGTTTTATTCTCCCTTACTATCAGACATTATATCATAAAAGACCCTGCCGATTCAGTCCTGTATGGAATAATTTTGAAAAAATTTAATAAGGTAATTGGTGTCGTTGCCGATGTTGTTATAGTCATTATTGGTCAGTTATACTAGTAATGGCACTATCAAAATAATAGTATTAATCCCTGCATGACATAAGATTGAAACCCATAAATTGTTGCTCTTTTTATAGGCAGTACCTAATATTGCTCCAAAGAGTGCATAATAGCCAAATGAAGCAAATGTTTCTGGACCATGTAGGATTGAAAAAATGCTAGAAGTGAGTACAATACCCCACCATGTGTTTTTAAAAGCACCTTTTTGGATAAATCCTCTTAAAAACAACTCTTCTTCCAATGGAGCAAAAATGGTAATGCTTAAAACTAATAATAATTGATAACCATCTGTCATCAAACTATTATTAATATCAGTACCCGACTGTGAATGAAGAACAAAAACAGAACTGTAAATACCGGAATATAAAAAAATTGTCACCAAAGACACAAGAAAAATTAACCATTGCTTTTTAGTTGGAAAACGAAGTTTGTCTATCTCAGACTTTTGAAAATACCGAAAACTAAGCCACAATAGAATGATCTCTAACACCACTTGAACGATATCATTTACCGCTCTATTATCAAAACGAAACATGTATAAGATAGCCCCCAAAAAAAGAGGACCTAATAACCCAATAAAAAAATTACCTACTCTTGCCAAATTCTTCTCCTTTTTTTGAATTCATTTATCGAAAAAGCCATCTAAGCATTCTTAACCAGATGGAATTCCCTTTTTTCTGTGATAATTCTTTTTTATAACGCTCACGCTCATCTTTCATACCGTCTTTAAGTACAAAATAAACAATAAGTACAGTTCCTAAAATAAAAATCAGTTCCTTTAACCATTGCATCATTTTCTCCTTTTATTTTTTATTTTAATAGCACAGGTTATTTGCTTAACCTGTCCTATTAATTTTACATCATCGCAATTGGGCCATATAGTTTAAGATTTGGTTTGACGTATTCAAAATGGAAACGATCATAGGATTTCCATGCTTGATAGGCATCAGCTTCCAACTTTAATTGTCCAATCCCAACCAAAAGACTAGCCGTTTGATAAAATTTTTCCAATTCTAGCAATATAACATTATCAATCTTTTTGTTTTTTTCAATAGTTCTCATGATACCATCAATATTACTTTGAAATTTTTGTTCATCTCCCAACCCTTTTTTAGAGTTTTGGAAATTTTGATTTAAAGTATTGATAAGTGTAGTTGCTTGTTTAAGTGTATCATTTGTAAATGTTGCCATTATAACTTCCTCCAATCATCCAAGTGACAGTTTTAAAAATCGAAATACTAAAAAATGAAACAGTGAAACAGTCCCCGCCCTTGATAAACAATCAATAGTATCAATTAATTTTCTAGCGTCTTCAGGAAGCGTCACACCCGCAGTCACAATTTTTTTATTGACCGTTGTCACAAATTCCTTTGCTCTCTGTCGCAGGATCACATCATTTGACTTGCCTTCTTCTAGGAACACTAAAAAAATCTTGGTCAAGTGATTTAAATTGATTTTTTCATTGAGAGTGTACTCATCTCTAATGATTTGATACAAGTTTTTAACTGTTGCTTTTAGTGCCTTTTTCAACATTATTGACCCCTTTCTTGTCTCTAACCAGTAGATAACCTTCATTACAAAATCATAACTTCTTTTGATTATCCTTTAAAAGCAAAAGGATATATCTTGCTTGTCGTTTCAGATGAGCTGTTTAATGCCTGAATTTGATGCCATATCTCACTGCCTTCTTTCGATAAAACAATACCACCAGGCATTAGATGTCTTCCAAATACTATAACAAAGCGACGTATTTTAGAAGCTACCACAGCTTCACTTCTTCTTTGGAGTGACGAAGGTCTAAAAATTCCTGGATCGTTTTGAGAGCATTTTGTTTAGACTCACTAGCAATAGCCATGGCAGCAATTTCTTTTTCCAAGCTTGTCACTAAAGCAATACTTTTTTCTTTATA
The DNA here is from genome assembly GCF_000380045.1 of Streptococcus marimammalium DSM 18627. Taxonomy (GTDB): domain Bacteria; phylum Bacillota; class Bacilli; order Lactobacillales; family Streptococcaceae; genus Streptococcus; species Streptococcus marimammalium. Next base: position 51,256 of record NZ_KB904351.1, on the reverse strand, counting down.
AGAGGTTGTCATAATTTTTTCCTTCCTTTTTACATCATTGCGTATGTCATTGATTTTTAATACCATAGTGATGTTTTTATAACTAAATAATAGCACAATAAGTTATTTTAGTTATCCTTTTTCCTAAACAGTCATTAAAACGTCCTGAATGGTAAAATCAGTGTTTTTTGAGAAATAATAAGACATTTATATGACTGGATAACTTAATGATTTAAAATAACAATACGTAAAGAGTTATGAAGCTATTATATCCCGTATGACATAGTATCGGTACGAGTAGATTTTTACTTGATTTTAAAGAGAGGGCGAAAATGGATGAAGAAAGTGCATAATAGATAAATGAAACGACATTACTAGGTTCATGCAATAGAGCAAAGACGCAAGTCGTTAAGATTATACCTAACCAAGAATTTTTAAAAACACCTTCTTGTATTAACCCTCTGAACGTTAATTCTTCTTGAATTGGGGCTAAAACTGAAACAGTAACAATAAATAAAAGACTGAGTCCTTTCGTCATTTCTTCATAAAGATAATCAGAATTATTAGTTGTTACATCAAAAATACTGGTATAAATGAAAAGTAGTGCAATAGAAAGTCCTAAAAAGAACAACCATTGAAAAAATTGTTTTTTACTTAGAAAACTGAGACTAACAACATTTTCTTTTTTAATAAACCAAATAAATAGCGATAAAAGTAAAAGATTGATGATTATAAATAATAGTTCATTTTTACCTCTCATATTGAGATTATACTTCAAGGCACCAGAAATAACTGGTAACATCATTCCTATAAAAAAGTATTTAATTTTTTTGAACATGTTATTCTCCTATAACTAAAAAGTGAACATGATTTTTGGAAGAGATTTTCCAAATGTTTATGTTTTTTGTTAATCTATTATCTCAAAAATTAAGAGAAATATTCTATTAAATCCTAAACAGTCGTTGAACTATCATAAATGGGAAATAATAACCATTTAAAATTAAAAATCAACTCTTTAGGAAGGATGACTCAAAATAATTTTTTAATAGTTTTACCATTCTGGACGTTTTAATTTACATATCCATGAAAAGATTTTTATAAAAGCGTATTTATATAGTTGTTTGATAATTATCAAACTAAAATTATTTTTTGTAGCATAAAAGAAGATTAGATATCATCTGGTCTTCTTTTTAATTAAGTTTTTAATAACCAAATATAGTTGATAAATTGTTATTATTTAGAAATATTATTTTTAATATTAATAATTAGAAGAAAATTAAATATAGAAAATGCAAAAGTATTTAAAATTAAAAATAGTGGGTTTGAACTCTTGAAAAAATTAAAGAATATTAAGCAATCAACAAGAGTTGAAACCATTTGGTCTGATTTAAAAAACTTTTAAAACGCTTTGAAATCTGTAAGGATGTACGATCCGTTTTTAATGATTTATTAATCAACCAATAGATAGATACTTCAAATAAAGAGCTGTACAATAGTAACCACCATATCTTCAAATAAGGAATAGATAACATTAATCCAGTCAGACCAGATAGTATGATATTTAATAACATTGGTAACAGTACTTTGTATTTATTCATGAGTTGTCCCTTTCTTTTAACAAATAATTTAATCTTTCAGAAAAATCTCAATCTCTAAAATGATATCTTTATATCTTAAAGAAGGTGCCATGTCCTTTGTCACTGTATTTAGCATTAGTTTCTTCAATAGAGCGGTAAAGTTCACTTTCCTCAGTGGTCAATGTCACTGGTCCATCATGCTTAATAGCACCAATCTCTTTGATTAACCACTTCACTTTTAAAGAAATACTTAAAACACTACCACCTTTTGGCGAAATTTCTTTAAGCCCTTCATCAATTTTAGCCACTATGGCTTGATGAAAGGTATCGTCATAAGATGCCATTTTTTCTTTGAAGGATTCTATTAAGGGCACAATAGTAGTTTGAAATTCTGCTGTTTTATCAGCTTTTTTTGTATGAAACATTTGTATAACCTCCAGTAAATATTCTCATGTTAGTGAATAACTTTATAAGTTTAGTATAGCACAACAAGCTTTTTTATCATTATCTTTTCCTAAACAGTCATCGAAATGTCCCAAATGGTAATCAGTGACTACCTGACTAAATAATAAGTTCAACTATAATATTCTGGTAAATATAACAATAAACTCTTTAGATAGTTTTACCATCTAGAGAGTTTATTTCATTTATAAATATATCTCCAAAACTTGACTAAAATGATAGTTCTGTGCACTGGTTTTTAGAGAAACATTGGGATAGTGTTCAACAATTTTCATGACATTATATAAACCAATGCCTCTTCCTTCGCCTTTGGTGCTCACTCCATAGTCATAGAGGCTTGAAATAGCAATCGTTTCTTCTTTGATGGTGTTTTCCACTATAAATAATTGCTTATTACCCGATGAAAGAAAGGCAATCGACATTTCTCTTGGCTTTGCTTCTATCGCATTATCACAAAGGATTGAAACAACCGTGATAAAGTCAATTAAGTCCATTTTTTGAACTTCAATGACTTCAGGAACATCAATGCTGACTGAAATCTGTTTTTCTGTTGCCTGAAAAAATTTAGTAGCCAGTAAACTCTTTAATGCTGGATTGTTGACATTGACCAATCGTCCTAAATCATATTTATGATTTTTAAAGTTCACATCAGAATCTTTGAGAACAGAATTATAAATAGCTTTGACTTGATTGATATCCTCAGATTCAATGCCCAGTCTCAATGTTGTCAATAAATTGATATAGTCATGACGAAAACTTCTAATTTCCTTATAAAGTTCTTCAATTTGCTTATTATATTTTTCCATTCCCTGCAATTGCAAATCTTTTTGGAAACTTAACTGCTCTTGCACTTGCTTACGCAAACGTCTATCCATTTGATTAATAAGACTCATGAAAAAAATTAAGTAAATCACAAACATGAAATTACGGTAATTCTCCGTTCCAATTAGCTTCTCATAATCTAAATAACTAAGTAATCCATAAACTAAATGATATAAGAACATTATGAAATTAGCAAAATAAATAATATTTTTTTCTTTAATATCCAGGAAAATTTTCTTCAATTTAGTAAAGTCATACTGTAACCATTTTAAAAAAAATAAACAATAAGACGTAACAATAATATTAACCATTAAATACCAAAAATAATTGTTTAGCAACTGCTCTTTAAAACCCAAAATTGGTAATACAAAAGAAACAATCATTCTATTAAAAAGAATGTAGAGCGTTGGTGAAAACAAACCATAAAAAATTAACAACACTATTGGTAATGGTCTTAGAAAAAGGAAAGAGAGGAGTGTCATATAGAGAGGATAATCAAAATAAGACAAAAAATTAATTTTAAAGATAGTAATTAAAGTTACTGACAATACTGCAATCGGTAATCGAATAATAATAGCTAAGAAGATTTCTTTCAAAGATAACCTTCTTTGATTAACTTTTGAAAATAAAAGTAAATCAAGAGACAAAGAAATAAATGGAAATACTATAAACAAAAAGGTAGACATGAATTTTTCCATTAGTGCAAGCCCTCAACAATCTTTACAATAGTATTAATCTTTTGTCTTGAAACGAGGCAACTAGTACCATTTGGAAAATAAACGACTCTGTCTTGTCTATCTACCTTAAGAACATTTGCCGGATTAATGGCAAAAGAGCGGTGACATTGAATGAAGCGTTTGTCCTGCTTTAAAATTTCAGATAAACTAGCCGTAAATTCCATTCTATCGTTTTTGGTGTAGAGGATAACACGATGTGGTCGTGGTGATGTTTCGATATAATAGACTTCATTGAAAGGGTACTGAACTTGGGCGAACTTAGATTTAAAATAGAAGGACTCTTCTGCCACTGTTCTGCTATCTTTTTGGTCAACATAGATAAGAGTTGTTTCAATTCTTTCTTCAAACTCTTCTTGAGAGAGTTCTTTAGCAATAAAGTCTAAAGCAGCGACTTGATAACGAAAGGTGAGCGGCATAAACTCAGTATGTGTGGTCACAAAAACAATAATCGCATAGGGATCAATCGCCCTAATTTGTTTTGCCACTTCTAACCCTTTCAACTCGTCTGTTTTGATTTCAATATCCAAGAAAAACAGCTGGTGTGCTCCTTTTTCTTCAATCGCCTCTAATAATTGATTGGCTTTCCCAAATACTTCCAATTTTTTAGGAGAAATGCCATGCTTTCTTGTTAGTTCTTTAATAGCTGTTTCCATTCGTGTTTGTTGAATAAAATCATCTTCTAAGACAAATATATTCACTTCATTTCCCTCTTACTTTCCATCACTTTGTTAGGATTACTTTCAAACTCATGTAGTAATGATTATCCATTTTTAATAATATGATTAGTCCTATCAATGATAGGTTATCATAAAACATGACGTTTTATTACCCAAATCTCAAAAGGTCATCAAAACGTCTTAAACTGTTTTTCTCATTGATAACGAAGTAGAATTCTCTTTTTTCTTTGATTATTCCTATTTTTCAATTATCTATTTTATCATAAAATTAACTTCTTTAACATCTGACAAAATGCATTTTTATCTAAAAATTGGAAAAATTAATTCTCAATTTTTAACATTATAGTTACTATCAGCAGTATGATAAATGCTATAAAATCACTTTTTCAAACTAAAAAAAAGCAACTCCTAGGAGTCACTCTTTTCTTCTTATCTTTTTATGGTTTCAAGCGGTGTAGCATACGTGGGAATGGAATAGCTTCGCGGATATGTTCATTGCCTGTGACAAAGGTTACCATACGTTCTAGGCCTAAGCCAAAACCAGAATGTGGCACGCTACCGTACTTACGAAGATCTAAATACCAACCGTATTCTTCTTCGGATAGACCGAATTCAGCAATTTTAGTTTTTAAATAGTCATAGTCAGTCGCACGCTCACTACCACCAATAATCTCGCCATAACCTTCTGGTGCAATCAAGTCGGCACAAATGACCACGTCATCTCTCGTTGGGTGTGGTTTCATGTAGAAGGCTTTAATCGCTTTTGGATAGTTCATGATGAAGGTTGGCACACCGTAGTAGTTTGACACAAAGGTTTCATGTGGTGAGCCAAAATCATCACCCCACTCGATTGGTTCGTAATCATTTTCGGCTGCTTTTTCTTGCAATAAAGCAATCGCATCATCATAGGTCACGCGCTTGAAGGGTTCGTTGAGGTATTTCTCTAAAAGACTTCTGTCGCGTTCTAAAACATCAAGCGCATAGCCTTGATTATCCAACACTGCTTTGATTAAGAACTTAATATAGGCTTCTTGAATATCAAGGGATTCTTCGTGTTGGACAAAGGCCATCTCTGGTTCAATCATCCAAAATTCCGTCAAATGACGTCTTGTTTTTGATTTCTCAGCACGGAAAGTCGGACCAAAGGTAAAGACCTTACCAAGAGCCATTGCCCCTGCTTCTGCGTAAAGTTGACCAGTTTGGCTTAGAAAGGCTGGTTGGCCAAAATAATCTGTTTCAAATAGTTCTGTGGTCCCTTCAGGCGCTGATCCTGTTAAAATTGGTGAATCAATCTTGATGAAGCCTTCTTTGTTAAAGAATTCATACGTCGCACGAATCAGCTCATTACGGATTAACATGATGGCATGTTGCTTACGCGATCTCAACCAAAGGTGACGATGGTCCATCAAGAAATCTGTTCCATGTTCTTTTGGTGTGATTGGGTATTCATCACTTTCACCAACCACTTCAAGGTCAACAACATCTAACTCATAACCAAATTTTGAACGTTCATCTTCTTTAACAATTCCTTTAACAAGGACAGATGTTTCTTGGCTTAGCTTTTTAATCGTATTAAATTTTTCTAAGCCTACTTCTTCACCAAATTTTTCAATAAAGTTTGGTTTAAAGGCAACCGCTTGGAAAAAAGCAGTTCCATCACGAAGTTGTAGAAAGGCTAATTTCCCTTTTCCTGATTTATTGGCAACCCAAGCACCGATGGTGACTTCTTGACCAACATAGTTCTTAACATCAATAATTGATACGTATTCTTTTGACATAATCTCTCTTTTCTATCTTTTAGTTATTTTTCATAAAGGCTGTTAAGCGACGAACGCCTTCTTTGAGGGTTTCTAGGTCGGTGGCATAGCTTAAACGGACGTTTTCTGGGGCACCAAAGCCCTCTCCTGTTACTAAAGCAACACCTGCTTCTTCTAAAATGGCCATTGTAAAGTCTGTGACATTTTGATAGCCCTTTATTGCCATTGCCTTAGAGACGTTTGGAAACAGATAAAAAGCGCCTTGCGGTTTAACCACTTCAAAGCCAGGGACAGCTGCTAACTGAGGGTAAATGGTATTCAGACGTTCTTCAAAGGCTTGCCTCATCTCTTCAATCACATCTTGAGGGCCACTAAGGGCTTCAATGGCAGCATACTGAGCAACTGTTGTCGGATTTGAGGTGGTCTGTCCTAAAATTTTGCCCATAGCAGCAATAATCTCTGGCTGCCCAACCGCAAAACCAATCCGCCATCCTGTCATCGCATAGGTCTTTGAAACACCATTGACAACAATCGTTTGTTGCTTAATCTCATCACTAAGCGTTGAGATAGGTGTGAACTGAGCCCCATTGTAAACCAGCCTACCATAAATATCATCTGCTAAGATAAGAATGTCATTGTCAACCGCCCACTGACCTATGGCTAGAAGTTCGTCTTTATCATAAATCATTCCCGTTGGATTAGAAGGTGAGTTCAATAAAAGAACTTTTGTCTTCTTCGTTTTAACCGCTTCTAGCTCAGCCACCGTCACTTTAAAGTGATTGCTCTGTTTGGTAGGAATAATGATAGGAGAGCCTTGTGCCATCTTGATTTGATCGGCATAGCTCACCCAGTAAGGCGCAGGTATCAAAACCTCGTCAAAAGGATTAAGCACCGCCATGAAAAAACTATACAAGATAAATTTGGCACCAGTCCCTACGACAACCTCTGCCGTTGAAACCGAGTAGCCGTAGTGTGCTTTCATATAATCTCTGATTGCTTCTTTAAGAGCAACTAATCCTGAAGCTGGTGTATAAAAACTTGCTGCCCCATTTCTAATCGCTTCAATCGCTTTGTCTTGAATCGTTTGAGGGGTCACAAAATCAGGCTCGCCCAAGGTCAAATTGATGATATCACGTCCACTTGCCTGCAAGGCTTTAGCACGTGCGCCAGCTGCCAAAGTCACACTCTCAGACATGTTTAAGACACGATCTGATAATTTTACCATATCTCCTCCACGCTATTCTATCATTCTTTAATGGTCAAAAGTGATAAATAACTTTTTCACCATGATAATCTCATAATGATTTACTAAAAGTTCTCACCACTTATTTAACACTACCTATTATAGCAAAAAATCAGATAGTTCTGATAGGATTTCTTCAAAATTTTCTTCTCTAACGGGAGATTGCTTGGTTAAGGCATGACGAATTTGTTTGCCATAACGTTTAGTGACCACTCTATTATCTAAAATAATAACCGCAGAGCGTTGTGTTTGTCTACGATTGGTCCGTCCGATAGCCTGCTTTAATTTTAAAATAGCAACTGGCAAGGTATAATCATAGAACGGATTTTTCTTATTGTCTCTAAGGTAGCTTGCCATTTTTTTAGTGAAAAAATCCTCTGGATTATCAAACGGTAACCTTGTGATGACTGCTATCATTTTATCTTGGCTAGTAAAGTCAACCCCTTCCCAAAAACTGCCCGTTCCAAGGAGAACTTTACTTTCTCCATTGTCAAAACGTCGTTTTATATTACTAGCTAAACCATTTTTATACTGAGTCAGATGTTTGATATGATGCTCCTCCAAACGTTCCGAGACAGATAACATGACTTGTTTTGATGTAAATAAAACTAGCATCGGAACGTTTTTTCTGCTCAATGAGACTATTTTTTTAACCAATAAAGCCTCATAGGAAGCTAAGTTAGTTTTCTCATAGGGCTCTGCTTCTTTATCCAGCCAAATCTTTTGATTAAGACTGACGTCAACAGGCAAATAATCAAAGGTAACCTCATCAAAACCTAGTAAATCAGCGAGATTGACTTTTTTACTAATCGACAGTGTGGCTGATATAGCGTAGGTTTTCGTTTTCGGTGATAAATATTCTTGAAAACGTCTAAAGTCGGTCTGACCACCTCTGAGATAGGTGTCACGATGCGTCTCCAGTTGCTCACTCTCTAACCAAAAAACAGTTAAAGAGCCAAACAACAATTCCTTCAACTTGTCTAAATCATTATCAGGATATTCACTAATATCTTGTTTAAGTTGTATAAGCTGTTCTTCTTTTAGAAGGACTCTTTTTTTCTTGTAAAAATCCTCAACTAAATGGCTTAATTCAAATTGAAGACTCTCTAGTAATCTTTGTAAAATAAGTGGAGGCTCTTGTTGCAATTTTTTGTGAATGATTTGTAAGATTTTTGTGACATTCACCTTTTTTTGTGAGGTTCTTTCTAAAGCCAAAAAAAATTTTTGTGCTTCATCAATCACAAGAACCTTATTTTCTAAAAAGGACTTGTCATGTTCTAAGCGAGCAAGCAAATAAGCATGATTAGTGATAATAATTGATTTTTTGTGATAATTTTTTTCTATTTTACGCCAAAAATCAACATTAAAAAATGGAGACAAAGTATCAATATAGCCATCATGTTTTATCTCGTCAAAATATGCTTCAAAGCGTTGTTTTTGTTTAACTTCATCCAAATCACCCGTATCGGTTTCAAGTAACCAAACCAAGAGTTGCATTTTATAGCGGTTAATCAGACGATTATGGTCTTGTCGATGCAAGGTTTGATAAAAAACATCTAGTTTAAGATAATTTTGCGGGCTTTTGATGCTTTGACAATCAATATTAAAAGCTTCTTTAATGTTTTGACCTTCATTAACAACAATCTGGTCTTGTAGCACTTTAGTTGGCACACTGATAAGGAGTTGTTTACCATCAAGTCTTGGTAGAAGAGTCAAAAGGTAGCCGTAAGTTTTACCAATCCCTGCTTGTGCTTCAATAAAACTCGTTGTCGGCTCATCAAAGCGTTTTTCAATTAATTGCGCAAACTGTGATTGGATTGGGCGTTCATCCAAACCCAAATAATGACAATTGGTATCAAAGTCATGAGATAAGTGTTTTGGTTTAGCCATGGCTTGATCTTTTTTTAGTAGGATATCTGCCACTCTAATAAAATCTTTATCATCATAGGATGATTTTTCAGCAAGGATTTCTTTGATCACCAACTGGGATTCAAACAAGAGACTGTCTCCAAAACTCACTATTTTTTCAAGAGTTCTTTTAGGTAATTGACGCATTTTACTTCTTAATTTTAAGAATAATTCTGCGGTGGCAATGGCATCTGAGATGGCTGTATGGGCATTTGCCAAATTAAGAGACAAACTTTTAGCCAAAATAGGCAAACTATATTTTTCTAAGGTAGGGTAGAAAATTTGAGTTAATTCAACCGTATCAACACGTGGTGTCATTAATTCATACCCTTCCAAAAATAATTGTTCTGCTAAAAGATTAGCATCAAATTTCACATTGTGTGCTACAAAAATACAGTGTTCAAGTAACTCAAAGATTTCTTTTGCTACCTGTGAAAATTCAGGTGCCCTACTTAAGCGCTCATCTGTCAAACCTGTTAAAGCAACAATATGGTCATCCAATCTTTCATGAGGGTTAATATCTGTTTCATAGGTTTTGATAATAATGTCATCTTCAATAATGACGATGCCAACTTGAATAATGGAGGCAATTGTTCCTGCTGAGGTTGCTTCCAAATCTACAACGGCATATCTTGGCTTTTTTATCTCTTCTTTCATAATATCCCTATTATATCATAGACTTTAGTACTTTTCTAAAACTCCTACAATGTCTTTTCAAAATAAAAAACTCTAACAAAATCATTTGTTAGAGTTGATTTTTAACGATTAAAACTTTCAGTCAATTGTGGTACCACTTGTTTTTTACGAGAAACCGCCCCCTCAAGGAAGGCATGGTTGTCAACCAATTTGAAATTAAAGGCTGCTTCAATTTTATCTCTATTATTGCCAAGTGATAAAATTTCTGAATTAGAATTGATAATATCAGTAATCATCAAGACAAAATCAGAATAACCATTTGTAGCAATTGCTTTTTTGATAGCGTCTTCGATTTCTGCTTGACGTTCTAGGACATCAGCAATGTCGACTGTATTGACTTGAGCGACACGGACCTTATTGCCATTAAGTTCAAAAGTCTTAGCATCAATATCAATCAATTCTGCTGCTGTTTTACTTGCAAGATTAGTACCAGCCTTAAGCATTTGAAGCCCATATTCTTCTAAGTTAACTTCTGCAATGGCAGCCAGTTCTTTGGCAACACCATGGTCAATTTGGTGCGTTGTTGGGGATTTTAATAGCAAGGTATCTGAAATCAAGCCAGAAAGTAGCATTCCTGCAATATCTTTAGGGACAGAAATGTTATTTTCTTTAAACATGCGATAGGTAATCGTGCTAGCTGAACCTACTGGTTCTAAACGCATAAAGAGTGGATTAGCTGTTTCAAAATTAGCCACACGGTGGTGATCGACGACATAAACCACTTCAACATCTCGAATATCAGAGATAGATTGTTGAAATTCATTGTGGTCGGTTAGCATGACTTGAGTTGAACCTGCTTCTTTAGCAGAATAAACAACTTCAAGAGGTTTAACACCAAAATAATCTAAGGCAAAAGTTGTTTCTTCATTTGGTTCACCAAGAGCCACTGCCTTAGTGTCATAGCCGAATGCTTCTTTTGCTAGATAAGCAAAACCATAAGCAGAACCTATTGCGTCAGTATCAGGGTTTTGATGACCAAAAACTAAAATTTTAGACATAATTATTACCTCTTCTAATATCTTTTTCTAAATTCACTTTATTTTAGCAGAAAAATAAGAATATAGCAAAATGAGACACTCCCATTATTCAAAAACAAAAGAAGTTATTGTTAAACTTCTTTTTTCTTTTTAACCGTGAATACGTTTCATATATTCTTGATAGCTCTCTGTTTCCATCAACTCTTGTGCATTTTTAACACGATCTTTTGTCGGTGGTTTAACACCTGCTAATGGATATGGAAGCCCAAGTTCACGCCATTTGAATTCACCCATAGTATGATAAGGAAGAATTTCAAACTTATCAACATTTTTTAGAGTTTTCACAAATTTCCCAAGTTCAATTAAATCATCATCGATATCTGTTAGACCAGGCACCAAGACATGACGTATCCAAACGGGAATGTTTTTATCAGACAAATAACGGGCACAAGCAAGAATATTTTTGTTGCTCTGACTTGTCACAAAACGGTGAGTGTTATCATTAATTTCTTTAATATCTAATAAGACTAAATCTGTTACAGCAAGTAGTTTATCAAATATTTTATGGTATTCTGGTTTATCACGAAATGGTAGAGCACACGTATCTAAGGTACAATGGATACCCAATTTTTTAGCTTCTGTAAACAGAGCTGTGACAAATTCTATTTGAAGAAGAGCTTCACCACCACTAACAGTAATGCCTCCTTTTTTACCCCAAAAACCACGGTAACGAAGAGCTTCTTGTAAAACATCTTCCACTGTACGTTCTTTAGATTGATTGGTTTGCATCTCCCAAGTATCAGGGTTATGACAGTATTGACAACGCATTTTACAACCCTGCATGAAAATGATAAAACGTATCCCTGGACCGTCCACGGAACCAAAACTTTCTGTTGAATGTACCATGCCTGTTACTTTCCCATAATCAATAGTTGACATGTCATATCCCTTCTAATCTTATTTCTTTAACTCATTATACCATTTTTCAAGTAAAAAAGACTAGTTTTTGAACTAGTCTTTTTCGCTTGATTCAGGAATTTCTGTAATCATGATTTTTAATTTTGTTACCCTACCATCTCTTACTTTATCATTAACTAACACAAGATGCTTATCTTTTGAGTCAACATCAAAGAAACGTTTTTCATCAGGACTGGGAATGGTGCCAACTCCTGTTAAATAAAAACCAGCAATAGTATCCACATCATCACTTTCAAGACTTGTATCAAAATAATCATTGAATTCATTAATAGTCATAGTTCCAACAACAATATAGGTATTCTCAGCAATCTCTCGGACAAATTCTGATACCTTATCAGATTCATCATCAATTTCACCAACAATTTCTTCTAATAAATCTTCTAAAGTCACAAGTCCTGCAACTCCACCGTATTCATCTAATAGAATTGCCATTTGGTTTTGAGTGTTTCTTAGAGCACTTAATAAATCATCAACAAAAATAGTCTCGGGAACAAATAAAGGTTGCTGTAATATTCGACGGATATTAATATTTTCAAATCCTTCAGTAAAACCAGCTTTTAATAGTTTTTTTGTATGAATTAAACCAATAACCTTATCGCGGTCATCATCATAAACTGGTATTCTAGAAAATGATTCTTTCAAAATAGCTTTTATAATTTCTTGTGAATCATCATTGATATCAACCATGAAGGCATCAGTTCTAGGCACCATCAATTCACGCGCCATCATCTCATCAAGTGAAAAAACACCTTGAAGCATTTCAATCTCATCTGCATCTAGAGTTGCTTCACTTTTGGTTAGCATGTATTCAATCTCATCACGTGTCATTTGTTGATCAGCATCATCAAAGGTCATAGGTGTCATACGACTCAATAAATTAGTGCTCGCAGATAATAACCAAACAAAGGGACTAACCACTTTCCCTAAGAAAATAATGAAAGGGACAGCTGCTACTGCCAAATTTTCTTTCAAATTCATAGCAATACGTTTTGGATATAATTCACCTAAAACAATTGAGATATACGTTAGAAAAGTTAATGATATCATACCACCTATTGTTTGTGCAGATGGTAAATTGCCAAACCAAGAAGCAATGACTTTTCCTAATGAATCAGCCAACTTTGCTCCTGATAACAGCGTTAAAAGTGTAATACCAACTTGAATGGTAGACAAAAAGTTATTGGGGTTTTCTAAAATTTTTAGTAAACGCATGTATTTATGGTCGCCTTCGGCTGCTTTTTGTTCAACACGAGAACGGTTTAGTGAAACCAAAGCCATTTCACTGGCTGAGAAAAAGGCATTAAAAAGAGTCAAAACAATTAATAATAATAACTGTAATATTATCGATTGACTACTCGGGTCTTCCATTGTAATATCTCCTAATATTTTTAATATAGTCTATCCATTATATCATATTTCTTAAATAATGTATTAAAATCATCCTTTTAATTATCATTAAAAATTTTATCAAACCTATACTTCTAAAAACATTTGTTGATTATTCACTTCTTTTTTCAATCATAATTAAATAGGGAGGGTGATTGATTTGATTCATAGATTGGTAACGCATAATCGTATACTGCTTTTGAGACAAGTTTTTCAAAAATTGTTCCAAAGCCTCTTTCTCCAATTGACCACCCTCATGGCCATAATAAACCATTATAGAAACACGTCCACCTACCTTTAGTATATTAAAGGTTTTCTTTAGGGCTAAAATGGTTGATTCTGGTTTTGTGATGATGGTTTTATCAGCTTTTGGAAGGTAGCCTAAATTAAAAATGGCCGCATCAATCTCGCTCACATAATTATCTATATTTTCATGACTATCTAAAATTAAGTGAACACGATTAATATTCAATTGGGAAAGCTTTGCTTTTGTAGTTTTAATAGCTATTTCTTGAATATCAAAGGCATATACTTCTTTAGCATGTTTAGCAAGAAAAAGGGTATCGTAGCCATTTCCCATTGTTGCATCAATTGCAATGCTTTGGTGGGTGAGAATCTCTGCTAAAAAATCATGAGATAGCTGAATAGGACTTTTCATAGTTTAACCTCAATAGATATGGTAAATAATTATTATAAAAAATAATGAAAGATATCTATCTTCATTCTTAATATAAAAAACTATTCTCTAAATTAGCAAAGAATAGAATTTAAAGTGGACTATCATTTTTGAAGACCTTTAAATCGCCATTTAAATCGCCATTCATCATAATAGGGAAAAATAAGATTTAAACAACCAAAAGCTAATAACCAACCACCTAGTATATCACTTGGATAGTGAACGCCTAAGTAAATGCGTGATAAAGATACAACAATAATTAAACTAGCTAGTAATAAGAGAACTAGTTTTTTCATATAACTATCTTTTAAACGTTGTTGACAGATAATAAAGAGACCACCAAAAATAAGAAGGGAACCAGTCGCATGACCACTTGGGAAAGAAAAACCGTGTTCGACTATCAAGTGAGGAATACTGGGACGCTCACGAATATATAAATTTTTTAAAATGATAATTAAAAGACCTGCTAAACTCCCATTCAAAAGCATAAAAAAGCCTTCAATTTTCCATTTTTTCCAAAAATAAAAAAATAAAAATAAAACTACTACAATAATAACTTGTGACAAAACATTTCCAATAATTGTAATATGGCTTAAAAAAAGAGTGGCTAATTGGGGTAAACTCCTTCTTAATACAGTTTGAATTGTCGTATCAAAGGTGATAAGTGTTTGAGGGAAAAATTTAACGAGATAACCCAACATCACAAAAAAAAGTAAGCTAAAAGAAGCTGTTAGTAAGTGTTGCTGTTTTTGTTTCATACTTTATAAGTCTCCAAAAACGATTTCAGTGATAGGTATATAATACCAAAGCTCATAGAAAATAAGATTCCTTGAATAATATTAAATGGAATTACCATTGCTACAATATATTTACTAATCCCAATAAATTGCCCGATATCAAAATTAGCAAAGGTAGCATACAAGGGAATAGCATAAAAAATATTTAAAATAATCATTGCAAGGGTTAGCAGTATTGTTGCCCATACACTTGAAATAATGTAGGTTTTACGTGATTTTTGCTGATTCCAATAAAAAGCAAAAACTAAGACAAATACGCCAGTAGCAACCAGATTCATAGGTAATCCAATTAAATCATTAACACCAGTATTATATAAGAAAAATTTTAAAAATGTTCTTAACAATAAAATAATGTACGCTGATTTTAAATTAAAAATAACAAGTCCAATTAAAACAGGAATAATACTAAAATCAATTTTTAAAAATTCTGCCCCCGGAATAATAGGAAAGTTAAGGAGCATCAATATAAAAGAAAGAGCTCCTAAGATAGCCATATAGGCTAATTGTTTTGTTTTTATCATAAAAAAATCCTCCAATTTTTTCAAATTGAAAGAAGTCACAAAGAGTTGTTAGAGATAAAAAAACCCTTCGTCTTCTTCCATCCAGACTTTACTGTCGGTTGTGGAATCTCACCACATCAGCTTTCGCTCACGGACTTCTAGTATACTAGTCACCGCCGGTCGGGAGTTACACCCTGCCCTGAAGACATCCTTATCATATCAAAAAAAAAAAAAAATTAGCAAGATATGGTACTTTGACAGTGATTTTTAAAAATAATTTTTAAAATAAAAGAATCAGATTTAAAATCTAATTCATTAAAAAATTTTTATTTGATGTTATTTTCAACACACGACATGCTAATCCATTGTTTATTTTAATTTATCTTTTGGATAGTGATGACTTAATTCTAAGCCAGCAAATTGTTGTTGACGTAAAGCCTCATAAACAATTAAACAAACAGTATTTGACAAATTAAGGCTCCTAACATGTTCATCATTCATCGGAACACGTAAAGCTTTTTGGGCATGACAACGCATAAAAGATTCGGGAAGTCCCTTATCTTCTCTTCCAAACATAAAATAATGAGTTCCATCATCGTCATAAGACACTTCAGAATATATTTTTTCAGCAAACTTAGTGATTAAATGAAGTTTACCATCACACTTTGCCATAAAGTCTTCTAGACTATCATAGAAAAAAACAGTTAGTTTATCCCAATAATCAAGCCCAGCTCGTTTCATTTTCTTATCATCAATTGGAAAACCCATCGGTTGGATAATATGAAGAGGAACGTTTGTTGCTGCACAAGTTCTTGCGATATTTCCTGTATTTGCTGGAATTTGTGGCTCAAATAAAACGATATGATTTTTAGCTGATACTTCTTCTTTTTGCAATTCTAATGATATTACCATCTCAATTTTTCCTTTTTTTATTGATAATAAAAAACCACGAAACCCGGAGTCTAGGCTCGGCAGATATCGTGGTTGATGGTGACTCACAGACTTAAATCACAACAGATCTGATTTAAATCAGTGAATGGTACTATTAGTATAGCACTTTAAGAGTATTTGTCAATAATTGTCTCTAAAAAATTTCATTTAAAATTTTTTGAAGTTACCAATTTTTCATGTTAAATACAATTGCTTTAAATTTCCTATAAAAAGATGATATTTTTGTAAAAAAAAGGTATGATAGATACTATATATTGGAGGTTATCATGAGAATAATTGTCGTTGGTGGCGGTAAAGTAGGTGCGGCACTATGTCGTTCCTTAGTTGAAGAAAACCACAACGTTATTTTAATCGAACAAAAAGAAACTGTTTTAGCTCAAGTTGTTAAACGTAATGATATTATTGGTATTATTGGTAATGGTGCTAATTTTAAAATATTAGAACAAGCTGATGTCGCTAATTGTGATATTTTTATTTCTATTACTGATAAAGATGAAGTGAATATGATTGCTGCTAGTTTAGCTAAAAAAATGGGGGCAAAAAAAACAATTGTTAGAGTTAGAAATCCTGAATACTCAAATACTTATTTTAAGGAAAAAAATTTCTTGGGGTTCTCACTTTTAGTTAATCCAGAGCTTCTTACTGCTCGCTATATAGCAAATGCTGTTGACTTTCCAAATGCACTTTCTGTAGAACATTTTGTTAGTGGCAGAATTATGCTAATGGCTTTTAAAATCAAAAACAATAGTGTCTTATCTAATATGACTTTGTCACAATTTCGAAAGAAATTCCAAAATATCGTTATTTGTGCAATTGAGCGTGACAAGCAAATTATCATTCCTGATGGTGAGGTTACTATTTTAAAGCAAGATAAGATATATGTTACTGGAAATCGCCAAGAAATGATTGCTTTTCACGATTTCCTCAAAAAAAGAATTGTTAAAAATCTTATGATTATTGGTGCAGGAAAAGTTGCTTATTACCTGCTCACTCTTTTAAAAGAAACTAAAATTAACATTAAATTAATTGAAATCAATCCCAAGAGAGCAGAATTATTCAGTGAAGATTTTCCAAATATTCATATTGTTCAAGGAGACGGCACCACTAAAAACCTTCTTTTAGAAGAACGCGCCGATCATTATGATGCTGTCGCTACTTTAACTGGTGTTGATGAGGAAAATATTGTTGCTTCAATGTTTTTAGACTCTCTTGGTGTTCAAAAAAATATCACCAAAGTCAATCGGACAAGTCTTCTAGAAATTATAAAGGGTGAAGAATTTTCAACTATTGTGACACCTAAGGCCATTGCGGTTGATACTATTATGCATTTTATTCGTGGTCGCGTTAATGCTCAGCACTCTAATTTAGATGCTATGCATCATATTGCAAATGGTCGTATTGAGACTCTACAATTTGAAATCCGAGAAAATAATCGCATGGCAGGTCAAACTCTCTCTTCAATTAAGCTAAAAAAGAATGTTTTAATTGCTGCTATTATCCGCAAAGGTAAAAACATCTACCCAACAGGTGAGGATATTTTCCAAGTTGGCGATAAAATTGTTGTCATCACTCTTCTTAATAATGCTAATAATATCTATGACTTGTTGAGGTAAATAATGAATAAAAGTATGGTACGTTTTTTATTAGCAAGACTTCTTATCATTGAAGCTGTCTTATTACTTGTTCCCTTAGGAGTTGCCTTTGTCTATAAGGAATCAATGACTGTCATCTCTAGTTTTTTAATTACCATGGCAATTTTATTAATCATTGGTGGAGTGGGTTGCCTTTCTAAACCGAAAAATTTTAGAATTTATACCAAGGAAGGATTTCTCATTGTTGCATTATGTTGGATGCTTTGGGCAATTTTTGGAGCACTGCCTTTTGTTCTTTCTGGTCAAATTCCTAACTACATTGATGCTTTTTTTGAAACCAGTTCTGGTTTTACAACAACAGGTGCAACCATTTTAAATGATACTGCTTTGCTATCTCCTTCTCTACTATTTTGGCGAAGTTTTACTCATCTTATTGGTGGAATGGGAGTGCTTGTTTTTGCTCTTGCAATAATGGAAAACAGTAAGAATAGCCATCTAGAAGTTATGAGAGCAGAAGTTCCTGGACCAATCTTTGGCAAGGTTGTTTCCAAATTAAAAAATACGGCACAGATTCTTTATATCATCTATCTGATTATGTTTGCCATTTTAACCTTAATCTTATGGTGGGCTGGTCTTCCTTTATTTGATAGTATTATTACAGCTATGGGAACGGCTGGTACTGGTGGTTTTGCCGTTTATAATGACAGCATTGCCCACTATAACAGCTCTCTTATTACAAATATTGTTTCTGTCGGTATGTTACTATTTGGAATTAATTTCAATCTTTATTATTTATTACTTATTGGCAAAGTAAAACATTTTTTTAAGGATGAGGAATTAAAAACCTATCTCTTAATCATTTCCATTGCTGTTGGTCTTCTTTTCTTAAATGTAGGGGGGTTATATGCTTCAACACAAGAAGCTTTTGAAAGGATTTTCTTTCAAGTATCAACAACCTTAACATCAACTGGTTTTGGATTAAATGATGTCACCTTTTGGCCATTATTTTCTCAAATCATCCTTTTATTTCTCATGTTTATTGGAGGCTCAGCAGGCTCTACTGCTGGTGGATTTAAGGTGATGCGGATACTCATTCTCTTAAAAATTGCATATAATCAAATGCTTTTAAATCTCTATCCAAATCGCATTGTTTCACTACATATCAATGATGAGGTATTGGATAAGAAAACACAACATAGTATTCTAAGATACTTTGTTATTTACGTAATGATTTTTATTAGCCTTGTTTTATTGATTAGCATTGATAATAATCAACTCATGATTGTCGTTAGTGCAGTTGCAAGTATCTTGAATAATATCGGACCAATGCTTGGAACATCTGAAAATTTCTCTATTTTTAGTCCCTTCTCAAAGATACTTTTGTCTTTAGCCATGATTGCTGGACGCTTAGAATTATACCCCATGTTATTACTCTTTTCAGCAAAAACTTGGTCAAAACAATAAAAAGCATCTTCTTCAAAACGAGGAAGATGCTTTTTATTTTATAAATTCTCATTAATCAATATTTTTTTTTCGCTTCAAACTAAAATAATCTGGCACACTATCTTTTCCACCTTCAACAAAAGGATGACAACGGAAAATTCTTGAAATCCCCATTAATACACCTTTTATACCATGTTTTTCAATAGCTATAATCATGTATTGAGAACAGGTTGGTTGATACCGACAAGAGGGTGGGAAAAGTGGTGAAATAAATGTTTGATAGCATCTCACTAATAAAATTAATAATTTTTTCATTTGATATGATTCATGGCAGCATTATGCAACTGACTAATTTCCTTTTTATTTAAACGACGTGACTCTCCAGGACGAAGTCCAGTTAAATCTAATGTGCCAAAACGTGTTCTTGAGAGTTTATCTACAGGTAAACCAACTGATTCGAACATTTTTTTTACTTGGTGATGACGACCTTCATGGATGATTAATTCAACTACAGAACGATTCTTGTCACGATCAACTTTTATAATATTGTATCTAGCTGGCTTAGTTTTTTTACCATCAATTACAACACCTCTTGTTAAGGGACGTAAATTTTCTTTGTTAGCTAGACCTTTAACACGGGCAACATAAACTTTATCAATTTCGTTTCTAGGATGAATCATTTTATCAGTAAAATCTCCATCATTGGTTAGAATGATAAGACCAGTTGTATCCCAATCTAGACGACCAACAGGATAAATACGCTCTTTTACCTCAGGAAGTAAATCAAGAACTGTTTTTCGTCCTTTATCATCTGAAACACTTGAAATGACACCTCTTGGTTTATTTAAAAGATAATATACTTTTTCCTCATTGTAAATAGGACTGCCATCAATTTCCACTTGGTCATGAACTTTAATAGTAGTGGCAAGATCTGTTACCACTTTACCATTTACAGTAACATGACCTGATGTTACCAATTCTTCAGCTTTTCGTCTGCTGGTAATACCAGCATGTGCAATATATTTATTAATTCTCATTATTATTTCCTAGTTCTTCTAGCGATATAGACTCTTTAAAAAGAGTTACTTCTTCTTCTTTCAATGCAATTGTTGAGGCATCGGGTAATTCAGTAATGTCATTTATTCCCATGAAATCTAGGAAATAATCTGTTGTAACATAAAGATTTGGTCGACCAATCACCTCTTTTTTTCCATCTTCTCGGATTAAATTATAGGCTTGTAGCTTAGTAATTACACTACTAGAATTAACTCCTCTAATATCATCAATTTCAATACGAGTAATAGGTTGTTTATAGGCAATAATCGATAACACTTCAAGACTGGCTCTAGATAAACTTTGATTGATTGGTGTTTTGGCAAATTCTCGTAACAAATCAGCAAAGATATCCTTTGTCACTATTTTATAGCTATTTGAGGATTCTATCAAACATAAGCCACTATTATCATCTTCCATATACTTTTGAGACAATTTTTCTAATTGTTGCTTTAAAGTTGATGGTGTTACTTCTAAAAAGAGTGATAACTGTCTTAAACTAAGCCCTTCTTCACCAGCAACAAATAGTAATGCTTCTATTTTTGATAAATACGTCATGCTTTCCCCCTTACCAACACAACATCACCAAAATTTTCTTCTTGTTTCACAGCAATACTTTGAACCTTAATTAATTCTAACATGGCCAGAAATATAGTAACCATTTCATTAATATTATGACTTTCTTCAAATAATTCTCTTAAGGTAATCTTGTGAAAGGTTGTCATTTTTTCTTCTATAAAAGTCATCATATCTTCAATACGAAAATCATCTCTTTCAATAGTTGTATGAGTATTTTTAATCTGCCTTTGTTTTTCAGCCATAATAGTGGAAAAAGCTAAGTAGATATCAAGCACCGACTTGTCATGATTTAAGGTCATATCCTCATAAATCAATTCTTGCTTGGGTTTTGAAAAATATAAAGCCCTTTTTTGATGCTTTTCAGCCATTTTTTGACTCAGTTCTTTAAACTGACGGTATTCCTCAATCTGTTGCAATAATAATTGTTCAGGATCTTCATCTGTTGGCGTCTCTTCAACAACCTTAGGCAGTAATCGACGGCTTTTTATCACCATCAACTGACTCGCCATCACCATATAATCACCAGCAATTTCCAATTTCATCACTTGTAGTGTCTTGATATAGGCAAGGTATTGTTCTATAACATCAACAATAGGAACATCATATACGTCCATTTGATATTTCAAGACCAGATGAAGCAAGAGGTCCAAAGGACCCTCAAAATCTTTTAATTTTATATCCATTAGTGTTTATAATACTTTTCTAGAGTTGTTGTTGTTTTTAATCCCAATTGCTTTGCTAGCGTATAGCTATCAACGCCTCTGTTTATTTCCTTCAAAATATACTGTCTTCTAAGTGTTTGAGCACTCATTGATGAACAAGCAATCGATGATAAAAAGATAGTTAGTTGATTAAATAACCACTGTCTTGAATAGGGCTTTCCATGATTATCAAAAAGATACTCATTTGAGAGCCTCCCTTCAAGATAAACAATTAAATCGTCTGGTAGGTCTTGTATCCTTCGATGTTGGTCTTTTTTAATGGTTATCACTTTAAAGTCAAGTGATATATCTTCTGATTTGATTGCTAACAATTCACTAGGTAAAAGTCCCAAAGAAACAATCATTAATGCTATCAATTGACCATCAAGATAGTTGGACTGATCATAAAACAAAGAAAAATTCTCAAATAGCTTTTCAGATTGCTCCCTTATACTAAATTGTCTAATTTTTTTTAATTTCAAAAAAGTATCGATATGGCCGTTTTCATATAGGAAATATAAAAACTGATTAACCACCGACTGCTTTCTTTTTTGAACAGACATTGTTAAAGTTAAGAGATAATCTTGATATAGATGAAGTTTATCACTTGTCACCTTTTCTCCAACCATTGTTATAAACTGTTGCAGGTCATATTGGTAGGCCATTTTTGAGTTCACTGATAATTTTTTACTAGATAAAAAATGATTAATTAGTGCTTTCATTTCTTTTTAATCTCATATGTCGCAGTAAAATTATGTAACAAGCTATTGATTGCTTTCAAAATAGATTTCCTAGTAATAATTCCCATAAAGGTTTGGTCATCAGTGACAACCGGTAAGAAAGAAGAATCAACAAGCTGGTGCATAATATCTGTTAAATTGGCAGATATTGAAATCGTCTTAATCCGTTTATTGACCATATTTGAAATATCAAGACGAGCTAACTCATCAACATCTAATTGGTGTTCTGATTGGTATTTTATAATATCAGAAACACTAATCGTACCGACATATTTTCTATCTTTGGTTATAACTGGTACACGAGAAAAACCATTACTAGCTAATACCAACATGACATGATCTGTGTTATGAGTATCAATAAAGATAGCAAGATCCTTTGCAGGTGTTAAATAAGTATCAGCATAATCAATTAAATAATTTTCAAATTCTGTAGCAATCATCGCTTAAATTCCTTTGATAATGATGGGTAAATTTCGTGGTTACGTGTGAGGTAATCAACTTTAATTGTTTGGTCATTAATAGTTACTTTAGCATATAACTGCTCATTAATCTCACCACGAGGTTGTAACACACTACCAGGGTTAATAAACAAGATTTGTTCATTTTCCCAAGCCGCTGGTCGATGTAAGTGACCATACAAACAAATATTAGCATTTACTTCTTGAGCAAACCAGTTTAGTCTGTCCCAACCAAAATTAATTCCATATAGGTGTCCATGAGTTTGTGCAATAGTAATATCTGAAAGCTTGGTGATTAAATTTTCTGGATAGCCACTATCATAATCACAATTGCCTCTGACCACCTTAATACCATTCCAGACAGGGTCTGAAGAAGGTAGCTCAGAATCCCCATTATGAAAAATAACATCAACTTTTCCCAAGTATTTTGTTTTAATGTTCTCAATAATATCTCTATCGCCATGAGAGTCACTCATAACAATTAGCGTGAGTTCTGCCATTTAGAGAAAACCTCCATTAGTTTCTTAACAGCCTGACCTCTGTGGGAAATCATATTCTTTTCTTCTGCAGAAAGTTCTGCTGCTGTTTTTCCTGTTTCACCAACAAGAAATAAGGGATCATAACCAAAGCCATTTTTACCTTTAGGCACATGTGCAATATAGCCATTCCAATCCGCCTCTACTATCAATGTTTGTTTATGAGGCGCAGCAACAGCAAGTGTTGTGTGAAATTGTGCTGCTCTATCTTTTAATTCCAATACCATAGCCATCTCATGTAATAATTTAGCATTATTTCGACTGTCAGTGGCTTCACTTCCAGAAAATCTAGCTGACCAAACACCAGGTAATCCCCCCAAAACATCAACTTTTAAACCTGAGTCATCAGCCAAAACCATTTTCCCAGTGATTTTTGAAATAGTTTCTGCTTTTAATCGAGCATTTTCTTCAAAAGTTGTTCCAGTTTCTTCCACTTCTGGTAATTCTGGGTAATCATCTAAATTTTCAACTCTAAAACCTAGTTGCCCAAATAATTTTTCAAACTCTTTAGTTTTTCCTTTATTTCTCGTAGCAATTAAAATACTTTCACCAAGATTTTCATAAGAAAAATTATCCTTACCAAAAAAATCTTCAAGTAATATTCCTTTTGGTGGCACATAAACTGACAAGAGTTTAGCATGTTCTAAAAGTATAAATGCTCCTCTATGATTGATAACTGACAAGGATTTGTTGAAATAATCATTTACCATATCAACAATAAATGTCAGTAAGCTAATTTCAGAGGAAAATTTAATGATATGAAGTTGCAAACCTCTTAAGTCTTCTTGTCTAAAAAATTTTGTAATCATCAGACTAATCTCACTAAAAATATCTTCAGACTCAAAACTAGTGATCTCAGTCTTTTCTCCCCACTTGCCAACATACCAATCGTCCTTGGTTTGGTAATTATAATTTTTTTGATTCATATCTCTACATGCTCCACTTTAACTAATAACTGCAACCACTCTTCAGCAATAACTTTGAAGCTATCTTTGTTTGCTGTCGTATAAAATTGGTGATTTCTTATTTCTTTGTCTCTTTGATGGTTAATATCAAAATAATTCAGTAAAACAGAAATATCACGAACACATTCAGCACCACTATCAATTAATTTTACTTTTTTTCCCATAACATTTTGAATAATAGGACGTAATAAAGGATAATGGGTACACCCTAAAACGAGGGTGTCTACTTGTCCCACCATAGATGAAAGTGTTTCATATACAACTTTTTTTGCTATACTAGAGGTCAGCTCATTAGCTTCAACTAAAGGGACAAAAGTGGGACAAGCTAAACTTTTCACTTTCATTTGTGGTGCTAAAGCTGTAATTTTTTCTCGATATATATCTGATGAAATGGTCATTTCAGTACCAATGACACCAATTTTACCAGAGGAAGTATTTTTAATAGCTGCACTAGAACCAGGTAAAATGACGCCCAAAACAGGTATATCTAAATTTGATTTCACTTCCTGCCAAGCCACTGCAGTAGCTGTATTGCAGGCAAAAACAATCATCTTAACATTTTTGGTAAGTAAAAAATCGACCATCTCCCAAGTGAACGTTCTGATTTGTTCGGCAGATCTTGATCCATAAGGGGCTCTTTTAGAATCACCAATATAGACAACTTCTTCGTGGGGGAGCTGTCTTAGAAGTTCTTTAACAACCGTTAAACCGCCAACACCTGAATCTAAAAAGCCAATTGGTCTATTATCCATATCTATCTTCTTTCTAAAATAAGACTAGGCAAACCCAGTCTTATCTAAAAGATTATTATTTCTTTTTAGCCTTTAATTTGGCTGCTTTTTGTTGTTTATTCATTTGACGGACAACTTGTTGGACTTTTGCTTCACTAGGTTTTTGCCCCATTTGACTCATCATTGTTCGAATAAGATCCTCATTTAACGGTGGGTTTTCTTCTAAATATTTTTCCATTTGTTTGCGGGCAATAAAAGTGCCTCCTACTAGTCCAGCCAATAAGGCAACCATAACTATTATAATCCAAATCGTTGTAGACATATATTCTCTTTTCTCCTCATTTTTTTACTTTTTTATTATAGCAAAATAGACTAGTTTTTACAAATCTTCTTAATCTAAATTATTCCTTTTCAAAACCATCATATTTATATATCATAACGTAATTAAAGTTTCTTTTACTAAGGTTTACATAGTTAAAATAAAAACATTTGATAAAACAAAATGTCTTACCAAATGATTTTATCTGATAAAAGTTTTTATCTTAACGTCTTCTACCAAAAATCCTTAATAAACTAATAAATAAATTGATGAAATCAAGGTAAAGACTTAAAGCAAGTGATACTGCCCAGCCATCTAAAACCTGTCCATTACTTTCTTCGTAGATACGTTTAATCCGTTGATTATCATAAGCAATAAGACCAGAAAAGATAATAACTGATACCATACTGATCACTAAACTAAGTGGACCACTTGCTAAAAACATATTAACAATGCTCGTAATGATTAAACCAATTAAGGCAGCAATTAAGGCTTTACCCATACCAGATAAATCTTTTTTAGTCACGCGACCAATAATAGCCATGACAAAGAACAAAATGGATGATGATACAAAAGCAGCTACAACAGCTGTTGGGTCATATTGGACAACAATAAAGCTTAATGTGAAGCCATTTAAAGCCGAATAAATTAAAAATAATGGTAGCGCTAATGGACTATTTTGACGTGCGACACTAGCTGCCCAAAAAACTAAGCCAAGCTCAATAGCCATTGCACCAAAATAAATCATTGGCTGATTAACCAAAATATCGACAAAAGTATCAGTAAATATATATAGCATTCCAGCAGATACAATAGCGGATAGTAAAATACCCATGCCAACCAATCCATAAACTTTAGCAAAAAAGTGATTTAAGCCTGTCTGAGTTTCCGTATAGATTTTATTATTCATAACAATCTCCTTTTCTTTAGTTGTGTGGACTACTTAATGTTTTGCGTTTTAAAAAATGCCATTTTTTTAAATATAAACGTAGTGGTGTAATAGCTTCCTTTACAGCCCAATATTTGTCAACCATAGTCACAATGTAGCCTTCTTTATATTTAGGTGGCGCAATAGTTGCTCCCCACATGTGTTTTAAAATAATGTCTTCTTCCTTTTTATTAAGGGTTGTAATTTTTCGAGCATTTCTCACAGCTATTCTTGGATGAACCCAAGCATGGCTCTTATTAAATTTTGTCACACGCCAGTCATAGTAGAAAAAATCATGAAGTAAAGCTCCTCTAGCAGTACTTTTTGCATCCCAGCCCAATTTTTTAGCCATTTGATAACTGGTATAGCTGACATTAATAGAATGTTCAAATCGTGTTGAAAAATGATGTTGCCTAATCGCTTCTAATTTTTTAAATCTCGGATGCTCAATCAAATGACCAATATAGGCCATAAATTCTCTATCTTTTTGATAATTTTTTTTATCCAATTTCTCACCTCTTTCAAATATTATAACACAATCTTTTAAATGAGATGAAAAATAATGATTCCGGCTGCCACTGAAACATTTAGACTCTCTGCTTGGCCTGGCATTGTAATATGAACAACTGTATCTGCTTGTTTAACGGCCAAATCAGAAATTCCTTGTCCTTCATTGCCCATAATTAAAGCAAAAAAATCATACTTGGTTAAATTCTTGTAGTTTATAGACTCTTTTCTTAAGGAAGTAGCAATAAGCGGAATTTGATTCTCTTTCATTTGTAGCAAAATTGCAGTCATTTCTAAACGATATATTGGAAGATGGAAATGACTCCCTTGCATTGACCTTAAAGTTTTATCGTTATAAATATCGGCTGTTTTCATTGAAATAAAAACACCATCAAAATTGGCAGCATCAGCTGTTCTAATCATTGTGCCAACATTTCCAGGATCTTGTACATCCTCTAAAATAAGATAACGACCTTGTTTTTTTATTGGAGGATTAACAGACATTTTTATTTCTGCAATGACCCCTTGAGGCGTTTTTGACAAGGTTAATTCTTTTAAAACAGCTTCAGAAACGACTGTTATTGGGGCAACCTGTGGAACTCTTTTTTTTTGTGAGTCAATGACAAAAATGTTTAAAATAGTAGCCTTGTATTTGATGGCTTCTTCTAATAAATGCCAACCTTCTATCAGGTAACTTTCCTTACGGTATTTTTTTTGTAATAATTTCTTTGTTTTTTTAATGAGATTATTTGTTTTTGAGGTTATAATAGTCATATAGCTATTATACCAAAAAGGAGACATTTTGATGAAAAAAGTTCGTCTATTAGTTTCAGGAAGAGTTCAAGGAGTTGGATTTCGTTATTCCATAGCTCGCTTAGCTTCACAAATTGGAGATATTAATGGGAGAGTTTGGAATAATAAGGATGGCACTGTTGAAATACTAGCCCAATCAAAAAATCATAAAAAACTAGATGACTTTATTATTGCAGTTAGAAAAACACCTTTTCGATTTGCAAAAGTCTCTTATGTAAATGTCAGCTCAGATAATTCTGAGGAATTTCAAAACTTTCAAATCATTAAATCATAATAAATTTCAAAATCATCCTTGAGAACTATTGAATTATTCTTTAAAAAAAAGTAAAATAGGAAGGTATAACTAAATTTAAAGGACAATAACTGTGAACAAAAATATTAAACGTTTCTTATTTTCAGGATTAATTTTATCAATCCTTCTCTTTCTATCTGGCTGTGTACAACAAAAAAATGGTGTGCCTACTGGTGAAGGATGGGTATATAAATTGCTTGTTGAACCTATGGGTGAAGTGATCAAGTATTTTGCCAACGATATGGGCTTAGGTTTTGGTTTGGCTATTATTATTGCAACCATCATTGTACGTCTTGCCATTATCTTGCCTTTAGGACTTTACCAAAGTTGGAATGCAACATACCAATCCGAGAAACGTGCCTATCTTCAACCCATTTTAGGTCCAATCCAAGAACGTATGCAAAATGCTTCTAGCCAAGAAGAAAAAATGGCGGCGCAAACTGAATTTATGGCTGCTCAAAAAGAAAATGGTGTAAGTATGCTTGGAGGAATTGGATGTTTACCTATCATTATCCAAATGCCATTCTTTTCAGCCTTATTCTATGCAGCAAGATTTACTGAAGGTGTTTCTGAATCTCATTTTCTCTGGTTTAAATTATCAGAATCAAACATGATTCTAACTGCTATCATTGCTGGTCTTTATTTCTTCCAATCTTGGTTATCAATGCGTGCAGTACCAGAAGAACAACAAAAACAAATGAAAACGATGATGTATTCAACACCAATCATGATGATTTTCTTTACAATTTCTCAGCCATCAGGTGTTGCTCTTTATTGGTTAGTTGGAGGTATCTTTAGTATCATTCAACAGTTGATTGTGATGACTGTTTTAAAACCTAAATTACGTGAAAAAGTTGCTGAAGAGTTTAGAAATAATCCTCCTAAAGCACCTAAAACAACTCCTCAAACACGTAAAGATATCACTCCTAAAAAAGAAGATGCAATCATTTCTCCAATTATAAAATCTAAAAAGACAAATCGAAATCTAGGAAAACAAAAGCGTTAATAATTAAAGCCTCAACTGCTTAGCAGTTGAGGCTTTTTATCATGTTATTCTTTTGATTTTTCAACACTAATAATTTCAACATCGTACTTCCCTGCTGGTGAAACAATAGTTGCTATGTCACCAACTTTTTTTCCAATTAATGCTTGGGCAATAGGGCTTTCGTTTGAAATTTTTCCTGCAAATAAGTCCGCTCCAGCCGATCCAACAATAACATATTTATCTTCTTCGTTAGTACCGACTTCTCTAATAACAACTGTTCTTCCGATAGCCACTTCATTTTTTGCAACAGCATCACTATCAATAATTTCTGAAAATCGAAGTTTTGTTTCAAGTGTTGAAATTTGGCCTTCAACAAAAGCTTGTTCATCTTTTGCTGCATCATATTCACTATTTTCTGAAAGATCACCGTAAGATCTTGCAATTTTAATACGCTCAACAATCTCTGGGCGACGGACTAATTTTAACTCTTCTAATTCTTTTTCAAGTTGAGCTTTTTCCATCAATGTCATTGGGTAAGTTTTGTCTGTCATATTTTTCCTTTTTCATCTATTATTTTTTAAAGATAAACATGATGTGAATTCACACCATGTTTTTATATTCTATTGTAGTTGACTGTTAACATATTTTTCGACATTTGAAGAATGATCTTCAAATGTTGTCGCATAATAAACTTGGCCAGTCGTTACATCAGCAACAAAATATAAATACTCTGTTTGAGCTGGCATTAGTGTTGCCTTAATTGCTGATAGACTTGGACTGTCAACTGGTCCAGGTGTTAAACCTGTTTCTTTATAAATGTTATATGGTGAATCAATCTCTGTATTTATTTGAGCATCTTCAGAAAGAGTTGTTTTCTCACCTAATTTATCCATCGCGTAAAGAATAGCAATATTACTCTGGAGTGGCATACCAATATTCCAGCGATTATAGAAAACGCTGGCAATATTCTTACGATCATCATCAGTTGAACCCTCTTTTTCAACAAGAGAAGCCAAACTTAATAATTGATTAACAGTTAAGTTTTTTGCAGCAATGGTATCATAATAAGGACTTAAGTTGCTATCCATTGTTGCAATCATCTCCTCAACAATATTTTCTACAGTGGTATCCTCACTATAGTTGTAAGTTGCCGGGAAAAGATAACCCTCTAAACGATACTTAACAGAATTAGCTTCTGGTAAATCTTCTAATAGTTTAGGATATCTTTCTTTCATTTTAGCGATGAAAGTTTCATCTGTAACAACTTTCATAAAGTCATCAGAGCTAAATGGTGATTTTTGCTTTTTATTTTCAGAGTCTGAATTAATAGTAATAGCCTCAGAAATTTGCTTAATAGTATAGCCTTCAAGTACTAAAATTTTTCCTAAAACTGGATTAACCGGAGCTGCTGTTCCTCCAACTTGTAGAGCCTTAGCAATATCATCTAGGGACATCTTTTTTTGAAAGTTATAGTAGCCACTTTGGAAATTTCCATAATTTCTAAATTTCGTATAATAATTGAAAATCGTACCATTTTTAATAACCCCTGATTTTTCCAAAATTTGTCCAATCAATTTATTTCCAGAACCTTCAGGGATTTCAACTTGAATAAATTCTGTGGAATTTCGGTCTAATGGTTCAATAGCACTCATTACATAACGATAACCAAAAAAAGTGGTTGCTAACAATAAAACTAAGACCAGCGTTCCTAACATTAAGGAAATACGAACGGCAATTTTATTAGTTTTTTTCCTATTTCTTCGACTCAATGCCTCATCCTCTTTTGTAGTTTGATTACTGATTGATAATTTTTGAGAATCAAAGTCTATAGAAGTCTCGCCTTTTGATGAAGACATTTCTTCATCTACTAACTGATTTTTTATATCTTCAGTTGATAAAATAATAGTATCTGAATGGTCTTTACTATCATGTACAATCGTTTCATCAGTCGAATCAGATAATTTATCAGGCATATTACTTTCAGAATTCAATTGATTTCTACATTCAATGGCAACCTCAGTCACCTCTAATTCATTGTCAATTAGATTAGAATCATTTTGACTTTCATCGTCATTTGTTACCTTATAATTTCTAGGTAGAGATGAGTTTAAATTCGTTTTCAAAGAATTTTTATGAATGTTTAAATTATTTGATTCATTTAGAAGGTCTAGCTCATCAGTTACTAGTTTTTCTTTAGCTTCTTCTAATTCCCTTAATATTTTTTCTTTAAAAGATTCAGGTTTAGGTGTCTTTTGGCTCTCATCATCATTAAAGATATCTGTCAAAGTTAAGCCTCCTCACATTTATCAAACGCCATTATAACTTAAAAAGTAAATAAAAGCAATCATCTTATGAAAATGTTATAAATTCTTAATAAATTTAAGTTTTTAAGAATTTTCCCAAAACATTTTGTGCCATTTTTCACCACCTAATTGTGATTGCGAAATGCCTTCAATTCTAAAACCATTCATCTCATAGTAAGGAATCAATTCTTCTTTACAAGTGAGTAAAATACCATCTCGCTGATTTTTAACGACGATATCTTTAAAAGAGGCTAATAGAAGGGTGCCAATTCCTTGTTTTTGGTAGTTTTTTACAATAGAAAGACTGGTTATCGCTTGAATACCACCAGATATTGGATTAGAAGAAACTGCTTGAAATAAATCATCTGATAGGTCCATACTATCAATCACTGGACCTTCAATATAGCCTGCAAGTTGCCCATCAATTTCAGCAATTAAAAAGCTATCTGCTATTAATTGAATTCTCTCTCTTATGGCTTCTTTAGAAGTAGCTATTCCTTCACCAAAATTGTCCATTTCAATTTGAGAGATAGCATCTAAGTCTGTTATTTCAACTTTTCTAATAAACATTTTTAGTCCTCTTAAAAAAATTTTTACTTTCGTAAAAACTTCACTTTGTTACTGATTTGTGTGAGTTAGAGAAGATAATAATTGCTCAAAAGAATATTCATATAGTTGAATGTCACCGGCTCCCATAAAAACAAAAACAGCGTTCTCATGATCTAGAAGCGGTGAAACATTTTCTACTGAAATAATTTTTGCACTTTTTTCAATTTTATCTGCTAAATCTTCAATCTTAACTTCACCGTTGTCAGTTTCTCTAGCAGAACCATATATTTTTGCTAGATAAACACTATCAGCTTCATTTAGTGACTCAGCAAACTCATCTAATAAGGCAATGGTTCTTGTAAAAGTATGTGGTTGGAAAACAGCTACAATCTCTTTTGTAGGGTATTTTTGTCTAGCAGCATCAATCGTTGCACGAATTTCAGTTGGATGATGGGCAAAATCATCAATTATTACAACACCATCAATTATTTTTTCTGTAAAGCGTCTTTTAACACCAGTAAAAGTTTGAAGATGTTGCTTAATTTGTTTGATTTCAAAACCAGCAATATATAAATTTGCAATTACAGCAGTAGCATTTAAAATATTATGTAAGCCAAATGCTGGTAAATAAAAATCACCTAGTTCCTTTTCATGATATCTCACTTTGAAATGAGAGCCTTTAGTTTCGCGAATTAAATCATAAGCAATAAAGTCATTATTTTTTTCAAATCCATAATAATAAATCGGAGCATTTGCAG
This sequence comes from Streptococcus marimammalium DSM 18627, assembly GCF_000380045.1. GTDB lineage: Bacteria > Bacillota > Bacilli > Lactobacillales > Streptococcaceae > Streptococcus > Streptococcus marimammalium. The sequence continues at coordinate 18,881 of NZ_KB904351.1, read as the reverse complement.
TGATTTTTTTTAGATATATATCTTCACCATAAAGAAAGAGTCCTTTTTTAACTTGCTTAGCATAATCATTAAATGCATTAAAGACATCATCAATACTAGTAAAATAATCAGGGTGATCAAAATCAATATTAGTGATAATAGTGTACTCTGGATGATATGGCATAAAATGACGCTCATACTCATCTGACTCAAACACAAAATACTGACTATCTTTTAATCCTCTACCAGTTCCATCACCAATTAAATAACTAGTATCCGTAATATTTTTAAGTACATGAGATAACAATCCTGTTGTTGACGTTTTACCATGAGCTCCAGCAACACCTAAGCTAGTAAACTGATTCATTAAATCGCCAAGAAATTCATGATAACGTTTAAAAGAGTAGCCTTCTTTAATAGCTTTTGCTATCTCAACATTATTATTTTCATGAAAGGCATTACCAGCAATAATTTCAATATCATCAGTTATATTTTTTTCATCAAAAGGAAAGATTGTAATTTCAGCTTGTTCCAAATCTCGTTGAGTAAAATAATATTTCTCAACATCACTCCCTTGAACTTTTTTACCCATTTGGTGAAGCATTAATGCTAATGCACTCATCCCAGACCCTTTTATACCAATAAAATGATATGTCTTAGACATGTTTTCTCCTCTAGTTAATATCTTGAAATCGCGTCAAATTAAGCTCTTGAGCAATTTTCTTTTCTTTGTTTTGTGCCATTTCTTTTTTATTATAAATTTGACTTTTTTTTAAAAAATCATAGTTATTTTTTTGATGTTTATTAATAGCCAAATCTTGTGTATCAGGATAGCTTGTAGCTATATCAGCTAGTATATAATCTTCTTGTTGTAATTTACTTGCAATTCTACGAAGATCATTAGTAAATTTTGGGGAAGAAGCTAACACTTTTTTCGGAAAAATTGATCGTGGTGAATAAGCCAGATCTTTAGAAAGATAAGCCTGACGTTTCTTTTTAATATCTTGTCTTGCTTCTTCTCTTGCAATAGAGGCATAAGATTTCTCAGTATTATGCAACTCTGCAGGATTTGGGACAGTCTTATGAATATTAGATGCTTTAGCAACAAAGGGATAATCACTTGCAGTGTTATCAAAATTCTTATCCACATAATGACCATTGATATTGGTGATTAAATCTTCGTTATCATATAGTTTCATTAGTTTTGGTGCTTCAATAATTATTTCATCATCTGCAACCAAAGGGAAAATTCTATTTTTCTTATCCATAGCCCCAATCCTTTCCGTAATATTCCCATTATAAACTAAAACGGTTTATTTTTCAAAATTTTATCGATTTTCCTAATTTTATCTTTTAATCATCAATACCTAATATTTCTTTGATATCTTCTACACTCATGCTAGAACGAGTTTCATTTCCATCCAATACTGTGGTAATCAAATGTTTTTTATTATCTTGTAATTCTAAAATCTTTTCTTCAATCGTTCCTTTAGTAATAAGACGATAAACCTCAACCTTTTCTTTTTGCCCAATACGATGTGCTCGACTAATGGCTTGCATTTCTACCGCAGGATTCCACCATAAATCAATCAAAATAACTGTATCAGCACCTGTTAAATTCAACCCAACACCTCCTGCTTTCAGCGAAATCAAAAAAACATCTTTGCTTCCTCTATTAAAAGCTCTTGTCATTTCTTGTCTTTCAAAAGCCGGTGTTGAACCAGTTATTTTATAACTACTCAAGTCAAGAGCTGTCAACTCTTTTTCAATAATGTCAAGCATTCCTCTAAATTGTGAAAATATCAAAGTTCTATGCCCATTTTCTCTAATTTGACATAATAGTTCTCTTAAGCTGATAATTTTTCCACTACTTCCATTATAATCCATAAATAACTGAGGAGTATTACAGATTTGACGTAGTCTAGTAATTCCTGATAAAATCTCAATTTTCCGACGATTGATATCTCGGTCATCTGCACCTTTTAGATGATTTTTCATGCTTTCTAACTGTGCTAAATAGATTGCTTTTTGGCTATCTACTAATTCATTAGAATATGTCATCTCGATTAAATCAGGCAGTTCAGGTAAAACATCTTCTTTCTTCCGACGCATGATAAAGGGTTTAATATGTCTTGAAACCTCATCAGGTGTCAATTTCAAAAAATCTTTTTTAGGGGGTAATAACCCTGGGAGTACAATCTGAAAGATAGACCAAATTTCTAATAATTTATTTTCAATCGGTGTGCCAGATAAGGCAAAACAATTGCCAACATTAAAATATCTTAATTTTTGAGCAATTTTAGTCTGTGAATTTTTAATCATTTGTGCTTCATCTAAAATAAGATAGTCATAATAATTTTTTTGATATTCTTCAAAATCTTGTCTAAAAGAATGATAGCTTGTGATTAAAATTTGATGATTTTCGTTAATAATATCACTTCTATATGGTTTCAATCCGTAAGCAACACCAACATCCATTTCAGGAGTAAATTTTTCAAACTCATCTTTCCAATTATAAATCAAACCTGAAGGAGATAATATTAAAACTTTTGAATTATCTCGAAGCCGATTTTTTAAAAATGCAATAGTTTGAATTGTCTTTCCAAGTCCCATATCATCAGCTAAAATACCACCAAAACCATAAGAATCTAACATACTCATCCATTTGACACCGGTTTTTTGATAGGAACGAAGGCTTACTTTAGTTTTTGGCAATTTAATTTCAAATTGTTCAGGAAATCTAAGATTTTTAGTAAGGGTTTCAAAAGCCTTTGAAAAATTAACTCTATGGCTATTTTTAAAGAGATCTGATAGGTGAAAAGCTGTCATTTTACTTAACTGAAAATGCCCATTCACTCCTTCTTTAGCCCGTAATTGTTTTAAGACTTGACTCACTTTTTTTGTTTCTTCATCAAATAAAATCAACTTTCCAGACTGACTGATAATATAATCATTTTTATTTATTAGAGCTTCTAAAGCTTTTTTGACATCTCTTTTAGCAATAGTTGAAAAATCAAAAGAAATATCTAACAAATTTCCTTGTGTATTAATTGTTAAAATTGGATTTTCTATTTGTCTTAATTCTGATAATTTTTTAGATAAATGAACTCTTCCAATTTCTTTAAATCGTTTTAAAGTTCCTTCAAAAAAATTATAGAGATCTTCTTTTTCTAAAGGAATTCTTTTAGAAGAAAAACCAACAGAAAATTTTTCTGCTTTTAATAGTTTAATCACTTTTTCCTCTTTTTTAAAATGACTCGTAAAAGGAAGATTGTTCAACTCTTCTTGACTACTAATTTTTAGATGACCATAATCAAAAGTCATTGTTAATAAAATTTCTTTTTGCATTGAAAGATCAAAATAAAAATCAATTTTAAAATCTTGAATCGCAAAATTTTTGGGGGCATCTACCATTCCAATTTCATTAAAATCTAATAAACTAGTAGCTAATTTGGCCTGCTCTGAAATATCAAAGAAGACATGTTTACTCAAATCACTTTCAATTGGTAAATTTTTGATAGCTAAAAAGAGTTTTCTTTGTTTAAAATTAAGATGATAGAAAATACCTTGATAAAAAATATAATGATTATCAAAAAATGTTAGAATATTTTTTTCAACAATTATTAATTCAATAAAGCGACGATGCACAATAACCTTAAATTGAAATAATTGATCTTTCGAGGATAATTCTCTAAAAACAAGAGTTTGATATTTTTGATGTTCTATTTCAAAAGTAAAAGAATCAAGCTTTGTCAATAAAGATACACCCTCTTCAAAAAAACCACTAGTAAAATTCAAATGTCTTCCATGATTTGGCAAAAGATAGGATAGGTCTATACGATCTCTATACGGAATTAGACGCCATAAAAATTGAATTAATTCTTGACTACTGTCATCAAACTGAGATAAAGATAAAGGCTCATAAAAATTTTTACCAATTTGAAAGAAACTTTCTTTTCTAATTGTTGTTAAAAAGGCTTTAATATCTCGAATCACATAACTTTTTTCACTAGGAAGACGATTAATCTTAAGTGTCCACCAAAAATCCGATGAATATGGGCTTTTAATTCCTTCAGTAAAAAGACGATATTTCAGCTCGTTATCTTCTTCAATTGATAAATTATCTAAAAATAAACTACCAAGTGACCTTGCCATCTGTGATGTTGTATCTTCTTCTATAAAAATGTGTTCTGATAATTCTTTACCTTTTTTATCAGTTTTCAAAAAATATTCAATAGCAGCAAGATGCTGACAATAGTTTTTTTGAGTAAATAATTCACAAGAACAGTGAATATTAGATTCTTCATAAGAAAAAATAATATTGGCATCGGTTATTTTAGCTGTAATCGTTTTTTCTGAGTTTTCTAAAATATGAATAACCCCTTGCTCATATAACATAATGCCTTCACTTCTTATTCGACTTGGTATCAATCGTCCCATAATTATCCACCTTTTTACCTTATCCTTTCATTTTACCATACCTCAACCATTTTTTCTTGAGTAAAAAAGAAAAAACCTCATTAAATGAGATTTTAATACTTTCTAAATCGTTGATAACGATCTTCAATCAACTCTAAACTATCTTTTTGTCTTAAATCTTTTAAAGTTTCTATTAAAGATTTTTTCATCATGGCTATAATTTCACTTGAAAAATATCCATGTTCAGGAATAATTTTATCAATAACAGCCATTTTTAAAAGTTCTCCAGCGCTAATTTTCATCAACTCAGCAGCTTCAATTGATCTAGTACCATCTTTCCAAAGGATAGATGCAAAACCTTCTGGGCTAAGAACAGCATAAAAAGTATTTTCTAGCATCCAAACTTGATCAGCAACTGCAAGAGCAAGAGCCCCACCTGAACCACCCTCACCAATGATAATAGCAATGATAGGAACTTTTAAATCACTCATTTCATAAAGATTACGAGAGATTGCTTCTCCTTGGCCTCTTTCTTCAGCACCAATTCCAGGATAAGCACCCGAAGTATTAATAAATGTGATAATGGGACGTTTAAACTTTTCAGCTTGTTTCATCAACCTTAAGGCCTTACGATATCCTTCAGGGTGAGGTTGTCCAAAATTACGATTTATATTATCTTGCAAATTTTTCCCTTTTTGAATACCAATAACGGTAACAGAGGAATCATTTAATCTAGCAATACCACCAATTACTGATTTGTCATCAGCAAAATGACGATCTCCATGTAGCTCAATAAAATCTTCGAAAATGAGGTTGATATAATCTAATGTTGTTATTCTTGCTTGATCTCTAGCTTCTTTTAAAATTCTTTTAATATCACTCATGTTTTTCCTCCATGAAACATGACCAATTTTGCAATCACCTCACGAAGTTTTGTCCGTTTAACAATAGAGTCAATAAAACCATGTTCTAATAAAAACTCAGCTTTTTGAAAATCATCAGGTAAGGTTTCTCTTACTGTTGACTCAATCACACGTCTCCCAGCAAATCCAACTAAAGCTTGAGGTTCTGCAATAATAATATCCCCTTGCATGGCAAAACTAGCCGTAACACCACCAGTAGTCGGGTCAGTTAAAACAGTTAGATAGAATAAACCTGCATTTGAGTGACGTTTTACCGCTCCAGAGACCTTGGCCATTTGCATAAGACTCATGATACCTTCTTGCATTCTTGCTCCACCTGAAGCTGTAAAAATAATCACCGGTAGTTTCTCTTTTGTAGCATATTCAAAAAGTCTTGTGACTTTTTCACCTACAATAGTCCCCATGCTAGCCATAATAAAATGCGAGTCCATGATTGCAAGAGCAACCTTTTGTGATTTGATTTTTGCTGTACCTGTTAAAACAGCTTCATCCAATCCTGTTGCATTCCTTACTTGTTCTAATTTTTCCTTATAGTGTGGAAACTTAAGTGGATCTTTGGTTTCAAGACCCGTAAACATTTCCTCAAAACTAGCTTCATCAGTAATTAAATGAAGACGTTCTTTAGCAGAAATACGAAAATTATAAGAACAGCGCGGGCAGATCTTTGCAATCCCTAAATCCTTTTGATAAATCATATGTTTACATGACGGACATTTGGCAAAAAGGTCATCTGGTACTTCTGGCATCTCACGTTTATTTACCTTTTTTAATGAACGATTAGGATTTATTCTAATATATTTATCTTTTCTCTCAAATAATGCCACAAAAAATTCTATTCCTTATCTTTTTTATAGTTTGGTAAAAAATTTTCCATCAAAAATGAAGTATCATAATCACCAGTGATTACACTAGGGTCGGAAATTAAATCAAACTGAAAATCACTATTGGTTTTAATACCATCAACTTCAAATTCATATAAGGCTCTTTGCATTTTCATTAAAGCATCAAAGCGATTCTCACCATGCACAATAATTTTAGCAATCATACTATCATAGTAAGGAGGGATAGTGTAGCCACTATAAACCGCACTATCAACACGTAAACCAACACCACCTGATGGAAGATGAATATCAATTATCTTTCCAGGACTTGGTGCAAAATTAAATTCAGGGTTTTCAGCGTTGATACGGCATTCAATTGCATGACCTTTAATCATAATATCTTCTTGTTGATAAGCTAAAGCTTGTTTAGCTGCTATACGAATTTGTTCCTTTACTATATCAATACCAGTCACAAATTCTGTTACAGGATGCTCCACCTGAATTCTTGTATTCATTTCCATGAAATAAAATTCTCCTATTTGAGAATCAAACAAAAATTCAATTGTTCCAGCACCTTCATAACCAACAGATTTAGCAGCTCTAACGGCTGCATCCCCCATCTTTTGTCTAAGAGCTTCCCCAATAACTATTGAGGGACTTTCTTCCAAAACTTTTTGATTATAACGTTGTAGAGAACAGTCTCTTTCTCCTAAGTGGATTATATTACCAAAAGAATCTGCCAAAATTTGAATTTCAATATGGTGAGCAGGATAAACAACTTTTTCCATGTACATGGTTCCATCTCCAAAAGCTGCTAAGGCTTCTTTTGAAGCAGACTCAAAAGCGGACGCTAATTCTTCTTTTGTTTCAACTTTACGAATACCTTTTCCACCACCGCCAGCCGATGCTTTTAACATAACTGGATAACCAATTCGCTCTGCTTCTTTTAAAGCATCTTTGACTGAAAATATTTCTCCTTTAGAACCCGGAATGACAGGAACACCTGCTTTTATCATTTCTTTTCTCGCATTGATTTTATCGCCCATTTTATTCATCACTATGGCTGAAGGACCAATAAATGTAATATTCATTTCTTCACACATGGTTACAAATTTAGGATTTTCACTTAAAAAACCAAAGCCTGGATGAATAGCTTCTGCACCAGTAACAATTGCTGCAGATAAGACTGAATTCATATTTAGATAAGATTCGGTAGACTTTGCAGGCCCTATACAAATAGACTCATCAGCTAGTAGGGTATGAAGTGCTGTTTTATCAGCTTCTGAATAGACTGCAACAGTAGTTATACCAAGCTCTCTAGCAGCACGAATAATTCTTACAGCAATCTCACCTCTATTAGCAATTAATATCTTATGAAACATCTTTTTGCCTTCTCCTACATCTTTTTATACCTATTTTCCCATTGCAAACGTTAAAACACCACTTGCTGCCAATTGACCATCGACTTCTGCTTTTGCTTCAACAACAGCAATTGGTCCTCTTTTTTTGATAAAATTAACAGTCATAACAAGCTGATCACCTGGAACAACTTGTTTTTTAAATTTCACCTTATCCATACCGGCAAAAAAAACCAATTTCCCTTGATTTTCTTTTTTTGACAATTCCAAAACGCCTGCCGTTTGAGCAAGAGCTTCCATAATTAAAACTCCAGGCATCACAGGATATCCAGGGAAGTGTCCATTGAAAAAAGGTTCATTAATGGTCACATTTTTTATCGCAACAATGCTATCTCCGGTGTGAGAAATAACACGATCAATAAGCAACATTGGATAACGGTGAGGTAAAGCTTCTTTTATTTTTAAAATATCAATCATTTGATACTTACCAATCCTTTGCCAAATTCTACAACTTCTTCATTTGATACTAAAATATCAGTTATAATACCATCTTTAGGGGCTAAAATTTCATTCATCACTTTCATTGCTTCGATGATAAGAAGGATTTGACCTTTTTTGACAGAATCACCAACGCTAACAAATGGATCTTGTGAAGGACTTGGAGAAAGATAAACAACACCAACAAGAGGACTCTCAATGAGATCTCCTGTCTCTTGTTTTGCCGCTTCCTCAGATTGCCCCACATCTAAATTAGAACCATCCAAAAGGGCATTATGACAATCACTAACAGAGTTCTCTAATACATTATCTGACTGTGAAACTATCTTTTCTTCCACTTTTTTGTCATTTTTACTAAAAACTAATTCATTGTCATTAGTTTTATAAGAAAATTCTCGTAAACTTGATTGATCAAATTGAGTCATTAACTCTTTGATTTCTGAAATGTTCACTGTTTAATCCTCCCAACGTTTAAAAGCAAGAACGGCATTATGACCACCAAACCCAAAGGTGTTTGATAGCGCGTAATTAACATCAGCATCCTTTCCTTCTCCGTATATAACATTTGCTTCAATATCTTCTGATAATTCTGCTGTTCCTGCTGTTTTATGGATAAAGCCATGACGAATGGTTTGAATAGTAGCTATCGCTTCAACACCACCTGCGGCTCCTAAGAGATGACCTGTAAATGATTTTGTACTTGATACAGGCACATCTTTTCCAAGAACAGAAACAATTGCTTGGCTTTCACCTTTTTCATTTGCTAGTGTTGATGTGCCGTGTGCATTAACATAATCAACCTGTTCAGGTGTGATTCCTGCTTCTTTTATAGCAAGAATCATTGCCTTAGCCGCACCAGAACCGTCTGGTGTTGGACTTGTCATATGATAAGCATCACAAGTATTACCATAACCAACCACTTCGGCTAAAATAGTTGCTCCTCTTTTTTGAGCGTGTTCGAGACTTTCTAAAATCAAAATACCAGAGCCCTCACCCATGACAAAACCATTTCTATCTTTATCAAATGGAATACTTGAACGTGTTGGGTCCTTAGTAGTTGAAAGAGCTGTTAAACTTGCAAATCCTGCAATGCCAATTTTAGTGATTGAGCACTCAGAACCACCTGCAACAACAATATCCTGATGTCCATATTTGATTTCTCTAAAAGCCTCACCAATAGCATCATTAGCAGACGCACATGCAGTTGTAATGGACTTACAAACCCCTCTTGCACCGATTCTCAAAGCAATATTTCCTGCACCCATATTGGAGAGTGTTTTTGGAATAAACATCGGTTGAACACGTTTTGGGCCACGTTCATGGAGTCTAATAATTTGATTTTCCATCTCTTGAAGGCCACCAATACCACTTGACACAATGACACCCAATCTGTCCTTGTCAACATCATCTAAAGAAAGATTGGCATTATTGATAGCTTCTAAAGTAGCATAAATAGCATACATAGAATACATATCCATACGGTTTTTATCTTTTTTTACAAAGTATTTATCAAATGGAAAGTTTTTGATTTCACCTGCATTATAAACTGTAAAATCTTGTGTGTCAAATCTTGTAATTGGACCAATTCCAATTTTTCCTTCAACTAGATTATCCCAAAATTCTTCTAGTGTATTGCCAATTGGGGATGTCACTCCCATACCTGTGATTACAACGCGATTTTCTTTCATTTTAATATTCCTATCTTTTAATACATAGTCATTCCACCATCAATTGCAATGACTTGTCCAGTTAAATAATTTTGTTGTGCTAAAAAACTAACAACTTCAGCAACTTCTTTGGTTTTACCAATTCTCTTCATTGGAATTTGTGTAAGAATTGTTTCTTTCATTTTTTCAGGAATAGCATCTGTCATGTCTGATTCAATAAAACCAGGGGCTACCGCATTAACTGTAATACCACGAGCTGCTACCTCACGGGCTACTGATTTTGTTAAACCAATCACACCTGCTTTTGATGCAGCATAATTGGCTTGTCCAATATTTCCAGTCAAGCCGACAACACTTGATATGTTGATGATAGCACCTTCTCTTAATTTTGTCATCGGTTTTAAGACTGATTGTGTCATGTTAAAACTACCTGTTAGATTAATAGAAAGGACTTTCTCAAAATCATCCTGAGTCATTTTTAACATGAGCTTATCATTAGTAATACCAGCATTGTTAACCAATATATTAATAGGACCTAATTTTTCGCTTGCTTCAGCAACCATTCGTTGACAGTCTTCAAATTTTGACACATCACCAAAAATAGCAATAGCTTTTCCTGGGTATTTTTCAAATTGTTGTAAGATTTCTTGAGGAATTTCTTTACGACCATTTAAAACAACATTTGCACCTAAACTTGCAAATTGATGGGCTATAGCTAATCCAATACCTCTACTTGAACCTGTAATAAAAACTGTTTTATTTGTTAATTCCATTTATTATCCTTTCTTATTGACCCAGAAGTGTTTTAAAATCAGTTAAATCATTAACAGAAAAAACATTAGCAGACTTATCTATTTTCTTAATAAAACCACTCAAAATTTTTCCTGGACCAATTTCAATAAACTCTGTGGCACCTAATAATTTCAGTGTTTCAATTGATTCATAAAATCTGACAGGTTCTTTGACTTGACGAGCCAATAAAGATTTTATTTCATTTTGCAGCATCACTTTTGCAGTTGTATTACTAATCAATGGTATTTTAAACTCAGAAAATGAAACATTTTCTAGAGTTTCAGCTAACTGTTGACTAGCTTTTTCTAATAAGGACGTATGAAAAGGACCAGAAACATTCAGTGGAATGAGGCGCTTTGTTCCAGCTTCTTTTAAAAGCTCCACTGCTTCATTAACGGCATCAATTTCACCACCTATAACAACCTGATTAGGAGTGTTATAATTAGCAGGAGTAACAATACCTTTTTTGCTGGCTTTCTGACAAATAGCTTCAATCACTGCAGGATCTGTATTCATCACAGCAACCATTTTCCCAGTTCCTTTAGGTGCTGCTTTTGCCATAAAATCACCTCTTTTAGCAATCAAATGAACAGCATCCTCAAAAGATAAACTCCCACTTGCCACTAAAGCAGAATATTCTCCAAGAGATAGACCAAGAACAAGGTCTGGTACTATATTTCTTTCTTGTAATACCCTATAAATGGCAAGAGATGTGACTAAAATAGCAGGTTGAGTGTATTGAGTTTGATTTAATTTATCATTATCATCATCAATTAATTTTCTAAGATCATAGCCTAATATTTTACTAGCTGTTTCAAAGGTATCTTGAACAATTGAGAAATGATCATAGAAATCTCTTCCCATTCCTAGTTTTTGTTCCCCTTGTCCTGTGAATAAAAAAGCAGTTTTACCCATATTACTCCTCTACTAAATTTTCAATACGTTTTACTTCTTTTCTCATTGTTTTTAAAGCACCAAAATAAATATCTTCTAAAATTTCCTGACATGTTTCTTCTTTACGAATTAAACCTGAAATTTGTCCCGCCATAACAGAACCATTGTCAACATCACCATCAACAACAGCAAACCTTAAAGCACCAGCTCCCATTTTGTCAAAAATGGTTAAATCTGGATTTTCTTCTTTAAAGGCATCTTTTTCAGCTTGATCAAATTTTCTGGTTAATTTATTTTTAATACCTCGAACAGCATGACCAAAATGTTGAGCTGAAATAACTGTATCTATATCTTTAGCATTTAGAATTTTATCTTTGTAATTTTGATGTGCATTAGATTCTTTTGCTACCACAAAACGTGTCCCTATTTGAATAGCCTCTGCGCCAAGCATAAAGGCTGCCGCCATTCCTCGACCATCAGCGATGCCACCAGCAGCAATAACAGGAATCTTAACAGCATCAGTCACTTGCCTTACTAAGGTCATTGTGGTTAATTTACCAATATGACCTCCAGATTCCATACCTTCTGCGATAACAGCATCAACACCAAGTTTTTCCATCCTTTTAGCCAAAGCAACACTTGGAACAACAGGAATAACAACAATCCCAGCTTTATGAAGCCGCTCCATATATTTACCTGGGTTTCCCGCCCCTGTGGTAACCACTTTAACACCTTCTTCTATGACAAGATCAACGATATCATCGACAAAAGGAGAAAGAAGCATGATATTAACACCAAATGGTTTAGTCGTTATTGATTTAACTTTATGGATATTTGCTTTAACAACTTCTTTAGGGGCATTCCCACCACCAATGATACCCAAACCACCAGCTTTAGAAACAGCTCCGGCCAAATCTCCATCTGCAACCCAAGCCATACCACCTTGAAATATAGGATATTTTATCCCTAACAGTTCTGTAATTCTTGTTTTCATCAATTTTAACTTTCTATTCTTAACAATATAATAGTTTGATTATCAAAATATTATGATAAGAAGAAAGAATATTCTTGTTAGAATATTCTCAAATGCACTTATTTTGTTTTTCCTTCAACATAAGCCACTAAATCACCTACAGTGTTTAGCCCTTCTTCAGTTTCAATTTGAATATCAAAAGCATCTTCAATTTCTGATATTACTTGGAAAATATCTAATGAATCTGCATCAAGCTCATCAAAAGTTGTTTCTAACCTTACTTCTTCTACTTCTTTCCCAAGTTCTTCAACGATAATTTCTTGTATCTTTTCAAATACTGTCATCTTTTTTCTCCTTTAATTTTTAAAAATTTTTATTAATCACATGAAACAACATATAATTTAACTAATTAGATTTTAACAATAAGACTTCCCCATGTCAAACCACCACCAAAACCTACTAATAAAATTGTTTTGGTTCCATCAAGTGAAATAAGTCCCTTATCAACTGTTTCTGATAGTAAAATAGGAATACTAGCCGCACTAGTGTTACCATATTCCATCATATTTTCAAGAAATTTCTCTCTTGTAATACCGATTTTTTTCGCCATTTTATCTAAAATGCGACGATTAGCTTGATGAAATAAAAGATAATCTATTTCTTCAATAGCAATAGGTGAGTTTTCAATTAATTGAATCACATCTTTTGAAATATCTTTTACAGCAAAATCATAAATCATTCTACCTTCCATTTTAAGATACTTCTCATTTTCTGATGATATTGAAAATGGTGAGTTTAAGCCAAGGTTACCAGAAGTAAGAGATTGGCTTCTGCTTCCATCAGAATGGAGAGATTCTGCGATAAAATGTTCACAATCTGCTTGTTCTATCAAAACACCTCCTGCTCCATCACCAAATAAAACTGCTGTTGTCCTATCTGTCCAATCAAGAATTTTAGAAATGGTTTCTGCACCAATAATAATACCTTTTTTGTAGACTCCAGACCTTATCAATTTATCCGCAATCCCTAAGCCAAATACAAAACCACTACATGCAGCTGTCAAATCAAAAACAAAAGCATTTTTGGCTCCGATATGAGCTTGAACTTTTGCTGCAGTTGATGGCATCGTACTGTCTGGTGTAATAGTAGCAACAATAATAAAATCAATTTCTAAAGAATTTAGTTGAGATTTTTCAATTAATTGTTCAGCCACACGATTGGCTAAATCACTAGTTAATTCATCTTGACTAATATGCCGGTTTTTAATTCCAGTCCTTGAGAAAATCCATTCATCACTAGTGTCTAAAATAAGAGATAAATCATTATTTGAAATAGTTTGTTTGGGAACATAATGAGCCACTTGACTAATTTTTGAATAAAACATTAGATTAACTCCTCAAGAAATTTGTGTAAACTTCCTAAGCCTCTAGTCAAAACTTCAACATCTTGTGAATCCATTCCTGCTACAATGTGATTTACCATTGACTTGTGAAACTTTTGATGAAGCCTATCTAAAAGTCTTCCTTTTTTAGTTAAAGTCAAATAAACAACTCTTCTATCTATCTTTGATCGTGTTCTTATAATATAACCTTTTGCTTCTAGTTTGTTAAGACTTGTTGTAACAGTTCCCAAAGTTAGCAACAATTCTCTAGCAATATCACTAGGTGTCACACGATCACTTTTTCCAATAATTTCAATGGTGTGCATTTCTTTTAAAGACACATCACTAAATTGACTAGACTTCAAACTTGTTTCTTCAATAATCAAAACTTTATTGAAAATATCAACAAGATATTTATTGATTTTATGATAATCCAATCAAGACCTCCTACAAATAAACTTTGATAGTCGAATTATATCAAACGTCAAACTAATTTGCAAGATAAATCATTAAATTTCTATTTACCAGTAAATATTGGTCTTCTTCTTTCACCGTAAGCTAAAACACCTTCTTTAAAATCTTCCCTAAATGCAAGAGATTTTTGTAGAGATAATTCTAAATTGGCATAGTCATTCCAATCTGAAAAATAGCTTTTCCAAAGTAGAGACTTCATTGCAGCATAAGAATTGAATGATCCTCGTTTTAAGCGTTTGAGCAAGAGATTTAATACTTTGTCTAATTCGTCTTCAGTACACTTTTTATATACGAAGCCATAATTTTCAGCTTTTTCGGCAGAAACTGATTCACCCGTCATAACAAGATGTAACGCACGATTAATTCCTAGAGACCTCACTAATAAGTAAAGACCACCAGCATCAGGTGCTAAACCAACATTAACGAATGCTTGAATAAATTTTGTTTTAGTAGTAGCAATGCAAAAATCAACCGCTAATGCAATATTAAAAGCAGCTCCAGCAACAGGTCCATTAGCACATAAAATAACTGGTTTTGGTAATTTTTTAATTGCAAATGAAATATTTTGAACTAATTCAGCAATTTTAACCAAAGATCTAATGTCATCTTCTGAAACAGCTCTCTTCATTTCCTCTAAATCTCCACCAACAGAAAATATTTTACCCTTTGCTTTAATAACTAAAATTTTAATCGAGTTTTCTTGCTTTATCGTCTCAATAGCATCTAGTATTTCTTCGCACATTAAAACATTAAAACCATTGGAAACTTCAGGTCTATTAAAAATTAATTGAGCAACCTCATCCTTTCTTTCAAGAATGATTGTTTGATAAGACATAAAAACCTCTACTTTCATTATAGTTTGATGATTTTATTATTTAATAGTCAAACTATTTGATTATGAAACTATCATACCACAATTCGTTAATAAAAATCAAGAAATTTTATTAAAAAAGAAAATAAAGAGATAAATGACATTTTAACTCAATTCTGTTATAATTTAATATAAACTCAAAGGAATGGTTATTAAATGAAAGTTGTAAAATTTGGAGGTAGTTCATTATCTGATGCTTCTCAACTAAAAAAAGTATTAGATATTGTTAAATCCGACCTCAAAAGACGGATTATTATTGTTTCTGCTCCTGGCAAAAGAAATAAAAATGATACTAAAGTTACTGATGCTTTAATTAAATATTTTAAAAATTATATTAACCATAAAGACGTATCAAAAGATCAAAAATGGATTATCAATCGTTACAAAGATATTATTGATGAGCTAAATTTACCCTCTACACTCCTTGATGACATCAAGCAATCAATTAAAAAATTGGTAACTCTACCAATTGAACATAATGATTATCTCTATGATTGTTTTCTATCTGAAGGAGAAAACTCTAATGCCAAAATTATTGCTGAATTTTTTAAACAAAATAATCTTGATGCAAACTATCTTCATCCTAAAGAAGCTGGTTTAATTGTTTCCAGTGAACCTAGTAATGCAAGAATTTTACCCTCAAGTTACGACAAGATTGAAGAGTTAACATCAAGAGAAGAGATTTTAGTTATTCCAGGATTTTTTGGAGTTACAAAAGACAACCAAATTTGTACCTTCTCAAGAGGTGGATCTGATATTACAGGTGCAATTATTGCGGCTGGTATTAAAGCTGAAAGCTATGAAAATTTCACAGATGTTGATGGTATTTTTGCTGCTCATCCTGGAATTATTGATAATCCTGAACCAATATTAGAGTTGACTTACCGTGAAATGCGTGAATTAGCCTATGCAGGATTTAGCGTTTTACATGATGAAGCGTTAATCCCAGCTTACAGAGGTAAAATACCACTTGTTATCAAGAATACAAATAATCCAAGTCACCCAGGGACAAGAATTGTTTTGGAAAAACAAAATAATACCAATTCCGTAGTTGGTATTTCAGGAGACAAAGGTTTTGTAAGCATCAATATTTCTAAATATTTGATGAATAGAGAAGTTGGATTTGGAAAAAAATTATTACAAATTTTAGAGGATTTAAATATTTCATGGGAACACATGCCAACTGGAATTGATGACCTCTCAATAGTATTAAGAGAAAAAGAGTTAACACCCATCAAGGAACAAGAAATTGTAGCAAGATTGACTAGAGAATTGGAAGTTGACACTATTACAATTGAACACCATCTTTCAATTATTATGATTGTCGGAGAGAATATGAAAAATCATATTGGTGTCACAGCAAAAGCAACACAAGCACTATCAAATCAAAACATTAACTTATCAATGATTTCTCAAGGATCCAGTGAGGTATCTGTTTTATTTGTCATTAAAACTCAACAAGAAAAAGAAGCGATAAAGGCACTTTATCAAACCTTTTTCGCACAACGATAAAAACCGTATAATTATACGGTTTTTATTGTTAAATCAGAAAAAATCTTTCCCAATTTTCTTTAATTTTCTTATAAAAGCAGCTCTACCTTTAAATCTCTCTCCTACCAACAAAGAATCAAACATAATCAGCTCTTCACTACTTAGTAATTGAGATAATTGTGTTACAGAATCTTTAAATACAATAAAATCATCCACTAGTATTTCAGAAGAAGATAAATAGTGTTCAATATCACTAATTTCTTCATAATTAGGTTTATTAAATTGTCTCTTTTGACTTTCTTGACGTCTAATTTCATCATTAATATAATTAGAAAATTTAGTTTTAAAAAAACAAAATAATTTTAATTTATCTAAAGAAAGTTCAGGATTCTTTTTTAATAGTTCATAAAGACTAATCATAGCTTCTTGCTCCCAATCATCATTATCCCATATATGCAAATGATATTTTCTTCTCAATTTTAAAACAATTGGACGAACAAGCTCATATATATTTTCAAATCTCATTTCAAAACTCCATTTCTTCATTGTTATTTCATTATAACTAGTAATAAATAAAAAGAACATGACATATATGTCATGTAAAAATTTCCAAATTACTTTAAACATAATAAATTATCTATCAGATTAATCTTGTTTCTTCTATCTTGATTGAATTATTTAAAGTAATATTTTGCTTTTGCTAAAAATATAGAGTGTGAATTTTATTATTTTTTACATAGATTTAGATAATTGAAATTTTCCACAATTGTCAAGTTAAGTGCAACTATCCTTCAACCGACTTAGTTAGTAATTTTTAAACTGTTCCAGCTAGTTAAAACTGTTTTTTTGCAGGTTGATGGTTATATATTCATCTAAGTCTATCATTGATAGCTTGGGTGTAGATAGCAAGTTTTCTTTGTTCACGTCAACTAGTGATAGACTTTTAGGAATAAGCTCTCTCAGCGAGTCATTGAAGTTCTCGTTTGTCCCACGCTCATAAAACAAATAAGCGTGTGCAAAATAAACATCTATCCTTCTAATTCACTTAGTAAAGTAAATTCAATCCAATTATTAGCTGTGATTAACTTGATGGGATAACTTTTCAGATAGTCTAAAAAAACTTAATTCCATATCCACTTTTTCAGTAAATTTAATAGTGAGTACGTCTCTTTTCTGACGCTCAACTAAAATGATAATGGTAGATTCACAAGCGGTTTTCAATCAAAGTACTGAATCAAATTCAAGTTTCTAAAAGTCGAACGATCATTTATTGAATGAAGTCTTTAATTAATGGAAATTCTAAGTTGTTTTAAGGTTGATGGACGTCTCCTAGTTTTATTGCCAATGCGAATAACTTTGGCTAAATCAATTGGCTTAATAGCCATTAGTACCTTATGACTCTAAATATAGAGTATCTTATACTTGGAAAATAACTTCACGATGTTCAAATTTATAAAAATGACCAAAAGTATCAACAATATGAACTATTGGTTTTGCTGACATCGCTACTGAAAACTGTCAGAAAGTGCTTTGATATTCAGCCATTCAGTTAATAAATACCTTTTTTTGGTTTATCATAACTGTTTTGTGCTGTGTCAGTGAAGAATAGTTCGTAGTAACTTTCTTGTCTTTAACCAGTTTCACTTGACTAACAATCACACGTTTCATATCACGCAAAGTGGTTGAGCAATGCCTCCCCAAACCTCGAGAAATTTACACTAATTTCAAACCATCAAACAAGTCAATTTTAATTTTTCCACTTTCTACTTCAGAAAAGGAGCGATGAGAGTTTTTTAATAGAATAGTTGATGGACATGTTTATCTTTCCTTTATACAGTGTTTTGCGATTTTAGTTTGTCAGGTGAACATGTCTTTTTATTGCTCTTCATTTTACAAAAGGGATAATTAAAAATGTTTTTAGTGATACCATTAAACAATAAATTAAACAATAAAAAAACTAGCCTAAGCTAGTTTAAAAACTCCGGCAGTAGGACTCGAACCTACGACATCATGATTAACAGTCATGCGCTACTACCAACTGAGCTATGCCGGATATTAGCTAAGCAACTACCCTATCTCACAGGGGGAAACCCCCAACTACTTCAGGCGTTCTAGGACTTAACTACTGTGTTCGGCATGGGTACAGGTGTATCTCCTAGGCTATCGTCACTTAACTATCGAATGATTAATCATTCAAAATTGAATATCTATCACAAGAGTAAACTTGACGCTATTACTTCTTTGGATAAGTCCTCGAGCAATTAGTATTAGTCCGCTTAACATGTCACCACGCTTACACTCCTAACCTATCAACCTGATCTTCTCTCAGGGCTCTTACTG
>NZ_KB904350.1 GCF_000380045.1 Streptococcus marimammalium DSM 18627 | reverse complement strand
TATAACCTTTTTGTACCCCATTTATAACCTTTTTGTACCCCATTTATAACTATATTTACAAAAATACTTGAAACATAGTTGTAAATATAATACAATAGATACTTGAATATAAAAAGAAAGTTATGACACATGGAAAATAAAAAAGCTAGTAAAGTTTATGAAGAATTATTATCACGACAAGATTACTTAGTAGTACAAGCTAATGATTTAGCGAAAGCTTTTGGTAATCTGAAAGCTTTTGAGCATAAAATCTTAGATTTTTGCTTTTCTTATATTACTAAAGAAAGTCAAGCTAGTGACACGTTCACTCTTGATGCTATAAGTATTTTTAAGCATTTTGGTTTGACTAAAAATGGACAGAATTACAGAAGAGTGGCGGAAGCCTTTAAAACCTTGAATGAGAATACAGCCTTATATTTACCAATTACAAAGGAAAATGGTACTAAAGGAATTGTTATGACACAATTATTTAGTGAAATTATCTTTGATGAGAAAGGAAAAATTGATTTTAAATTTTCTAGTCGAGCAATACCCCTAATTTTTGATCTTAAAAAAAATTTTTACTCATTCCATCTGCGTGAATTAACTACGATAAAATCAAAATATGGTTTAATTCTCTTGAAACTTTGGGAATCTAACAGATTTGGAGAAAAAAGAAATACTGTTATCAATGGAACAATGGAGGAGTGGCAAGAGTGGTTTCTAGGAAAAAAGAAAAAATGGTCTGCTGGACGCTTTAAACAAAAGGTTTTACAAGTAGCCTCTGAAGAGATTGAATCAAAACTCGATGTTGATATTATGATAACCACTCACAAAAGAGGAAGAGAGGTTATTGGTTATGAAATGATAATAGTCGATAATAGACAAAATAGACCAGTAGATTTTTATAGAGACATAAAAAATGGTGAAATTTCACTCTTTTAGAAGTTTTACCAAAATTTCCACCATTTTTTATTATTTGATTCTGTTGTCAGCAGTTTTGAGCTTTCTTTTTGTTCATTTAGTAATAAAGTTTGCTGATTTTCTAATAATTTATGAAGTGTTGAGATTTGAATATCTTTTTCTTCTAATTGTCTTTGTTGATTTACAATGATATCACTAATGCTATCACTATTGATATCATTGTTTTTATTTGTTTCTAAGACTTTTGTCTTGATATATTCATTGACAGATTTTCCTTGTTTTAGTGCATTTTTTGTAATTGTTTCTTTTTCTTCTTGTGATGTTCGTAATATAATTTGAACTATTTTTTTATTTTTCATAATATCTCCAATGATAGCAATTATGTTATCACCATGATATCATAAAGATATCATGAAAAACAATATTTTTTTAAGATAAAAACTCCAGGAGAAAAAACTATGCTGGAGAAAAAATACCAGGTATTTTCTCACACGTTCTGAAGCATGAAATATCACCACAAAAATTTGTGGTATGTAAGTGCGCCTTTGGAAAATTTTGCCCTAAAATTAAAATCATAAATGGGGGCTTGGGGAACACCCCAAACACTATTTTTTCTTAAAAAATAGATATAGCTCGTGGGAAATTTACTGGTAAATGTGTACACACGTGCTCTGCTTGCCAAATTGAAAAAAGGGGGAAACTATGGTTTTTGGAAAAACAATGCTCGAAGTTGCAAAAGAACTTGGAGTATCTAAAGAAGTTGTAAAATATCACCGTAAAAAATTAGAAAAGACGGACTATGCTCAAATTCGGGGACAATACTTTATTTTTGAAGAAGGCATTGAAAAAATAAAAGGTCAGTTAAGAAAAGATACAAGCATGTATTCTAATGGATTTGAGAGCAATGTTTTAAGACGATTAACAGAGATTGAGTTAAGTTTAATGCTAATGCAAACTAAGCTTGATGAATTGCTCAAAAAATGATAAAATAGACGTGTATCTGGACAAAAGACAAGAGATAGAGCAGAGCTCAAATCTCGACGTCTTGCCGTCCAGATACACGGAACCCCAGTTTTCTAATAGGGGGGTCAGTTTTTCAAAAATGGACTAATAGACCTCTCTTAAACCTAGACGGGTCAATGGTTTTCAAGTTTTTGTAGGTGTAAACTTTTTGCTCGAAAATTGTACACCTTTTTTAAAATATAAAGAACTATCTCTAAAACGCCCTAAAATCGTTTCTAAGGCGTTTTTGTTTGTTTTAATATAAAACATCATTAATGTTATTTTAGTTCCTTAGAGTCGAAATATGGACGTTTGGTGCCAATATAAAAACAAAAGCCACACAAATAACTGTGGGCTTTTTTATTCATTGCTGTTCAGTGTTTTATATGTTTCTAAAATTTCTTTAAGTTCTCCTAAACTTATAGCGTCTTTTGGAAAATCAGGGTCTGATTCATTAACATCTTTTGGTAGAGACATTAAATAACCTCCACCTTCATTATTTTCATTCGGTAGAAATTGAATAAGAGTATCTTCTAGTTTATCATTTTCTCCTAAAAAATAATTATTCAGATAATCTGCAGTATCTCCCTCAAAAAAGGAGTTAATATATTCGGGATTTTTATTATATTCATTGATAAATTTTTTAACTGTTAATTGTCTTAAATAGTTACCACTCAAGCCGTTTTCAAGAAGGGGAACGTTATTTTTTTGAGTACTTATATTATCATCTGCACTAGTAGAATTTAGATTTAAAAAAGATAAAATTGTTGCCAAAATTACACCTACAGTAATACTTAAAATAAATTTTTTTCTCATGTAATTTTCTCCTTTTCGCTTGATACCTGTATTTTAACGAAAAAATAGAAAAACATCAACGAAAGGTTTTTTAATAAGTTTTTATATTTAATATATGCTACAATACTGTCCTTGAGTTTTAAACTCTAAAAAATCGGAAGTGCGATGAAATTCGCCCAAATTACTGGAGACCTAAAAAAAGGTCTCTTTTTTTGATTTGAGGATTATAAAAAATTTATGCTATATACGTTTCTTGAACTTGTTTTGCTACCGTTACTAGTTAATGTAGTTGCTGAACTAATTGCGGAGTGGCTAATCCGTAAGTGACAAAATAAATGCGACAAATAATATAGCTTGAGTGCCTTGAGCAAGCACGTGTCAAAATTTTGACATTAAGTAAAAAACCTGACCTAGCATTTTAGATCAGATTTTGTTATTTAGAAGAGACTGATATTATTTACGTTGACTATTTAGATATTCTTTTACTTCTGCAATAGTAGCAGCTTGAGTTTTATCATTGAAATAACGTCTTGCAACAACATTCATATTTTCATCAAGTTCTTCGGTGTAGCCTGTATCTGACTTATCAATGTTAGCCATATAGCCTCCGGTTTCATCAGCAATGATGATGGTATCATCATCAGATGAAGAAAAATAGTCATTTACTTCTTCTTCGCTAGCCCCTGCTAGTTTTTCTGCATAAATTTGAATAGTATAATTGTTTGGAACTTGATTTGTTACTCCAGCATTATTTGTTTCAAATTCATCACCACTAACATTTTGATTACTTAAAACAATTCCTAAGACAGCTATCGATATGATAGCTATTGTAGAAATCAGTGCCGTGATTTTTTTCATTTTAATCACTCCTTTGTATATATTAAACTGGGTTAGAAACTATATATTTTGAATTTCTAACTGGATTGTATGTTTTGAAATAAGTTCCTTGACCACTATAAACAGGAGTGTATGAACCAGGGTAAACTGCAACGGAAATTCCATATCCATTTTCTACTAAACCACTATCCCCAAGAGCACTCCAATATAAGTAACTTCCTGTTCCAAGAGCGGGATAAAATCTAAACTCTCCATAACGCCAGCCACTTGCTGTGAACGGGTCAGAAGTATAAACTTTATTTGCTGGTAAATTATAAGATTTTCTTGGTGGTGTTGCAGCTAATGGTGTGAAAGTAAAGGAATCATTACTAGATTGAACAGGAACTGTTTTTAGATATTCTTTATATTCAGGAAGAGTCATTACTATTCCATCAACAGCATTAATTTCTTCTTGTGAAAAATTGTTACTGCCATCATAATTTCTAAAATAGCCACCTATTGTTCTAGAAACAAGAATGTAGTCGCTATCTCTTAATTCAGATACAGCAACTGCAATTTTTTTAAACATAAGATATATTCCTTTCTAGTTTTCAACGGTTCCCTTTTGATAATGGGGAGAAACAAATTTCAAGGATAATAGCAACAAACTCCTTTCTAATTTAATTTTATCCTTAAACTAATTATATACCAAAATTAACAAAAATTCTATTCTTTGATTTTACAAAAATTAGTTTTTTTTTT
>NZ_KB904349.1 GCF_000380045.1 Streptococcus marimammalium DSM 18627 | reverse complement strand
GTAGTTTTTTGGCCTGTTGGTTGACCATCTGCTAAGAGATTAACCACAACTTC
This sequence comes from Streptococcus marimammalium DSM 18627, assembly GCF_000380045.1. GTDB lineage: Bacteria > Bacillota > Bacilli > Lactobacillales > Streptococcaceae > Streptococcus > Streptococcus marimammalium. The sequence goes on along the minus strand of NZ_KB904349.1, from coordinate 4,600 downwards.
TGCTGGGCGTTTACCATCTTGGTTGTCGGCATCATCCCAGATTTTCTTACCTGAAANTTCTGTCACACTTGGTGTGTGGCTATTAGTAATTGTCACATTACCGTCTGTCACCTCACCAATAGCTATATCATAACCAGCAATTGTGCCAACTTCTTTAACAGTGTAGACAATCGCTTGACCTGCAGCTTTTTCTGGTAATTCTGACCATGCATATGTCCAATTATCTGTCGCTGTTAATGTAACTGGCTCACCTGATTTTTTACCATCTGCATAAAGTTGAACCTTGATGCTTTCTGGACGAAGACCGTCTTGGTTGTTGTTATCATTCCATACTTTGGTTACAGAAAGATTTTGTGTTCCAATATTTGTAATGGTATGCTCATTTTCAGAAGTTTCTTCATAAGTCACATAGTATAATTTATCAAGTAAAGAGATAGAACCATCTCTCTCACCCATTTCTTTGACACTATAGATATACTTATTATTTTGAGAATCAAACTTATTAAGGTTATCCCATCGAGCTTCTGTTGCACCATTTTCTAATTTTTTAACTTCAGCACCAGGAACTTCTTCAAGAGGTTGATTGGCAACTTTTCTAAACAATTTTAAATAGATAGTTGGATAATCTTGAGAATTAGTCATCCAAATTTTTCGAGCAGTTACTGCTGTTTTAAATTTCTCATTTGTAACAGTAATCGTATCTCCTACAATAGAATATTGGGAACTATTTTCAGGGAGTTTGTTAAGTGTGAACTTGATATCTTTTGTTTCTTTGATATCATAACCAGATATAGTCTGAGTTTCTTTTAGTAAATATTCAGTATTTTCCCAAAGAACCCATCCAAGTTCTTGTTGATCACCCTCAATTAGAATTTTACCTTCATTATTTGTAATAAATTTAACATCTTGATTATTTTTATCTTTGACAGCTACCTCAGCGCCATTTTCTATTTTAAATAATTGAAATTCAACACCCTCTAATTTTTGATTGATATCATCTTTATCAATTTTTAAAATAGTAACACTAGGGTTGCTACCTGATCCACCACCTAAAGCTTCAATGTTAACAGTTTTAGAAACTTCATGACTGTAATCTCCTAATGTAACTGCATTAGAATATGATGTTGCCCCTTTTCCAAGAATTTTTACGGAATATGTAATTTCAATTTTCTCACCATCAGGTACATTAGAAAATGTTACAGTATTACTTTGTTTATCAAAACCAACTTGTAAAGTTGGAATAGATGGTAAAATTTCAATAGAATCTTGAATTAACCTCAAATTATCTGACATTTTATCTTTAATAGTTAATGTATCAGAATGAGGTGAAATATCTTTTTCTGCTTTATTAATGATTATTTTAAATTTAGCAGTATAATCATTATCAAGTGTCGGTTCTTCTAAAACAGTCTTATCAATATATGGATGATAAGTATGTTTAACTATAGTATTTTCTGATGATAAATGTTTCCATTTAGCAATGTTTTCAAGAGGGAAGCCTCCTTTTTTAGATAATGCTAGTTCATTTAGTCTATTTAGAGCAGCCTCATCTTTAACAATTAATGAATAGTAAAGCTTATAAACTGGATGTAATTTACCATTATTCTTTGGTAAATCAGTTAAAACCATATTAATGCCTTCAGTAGAATTTTCTACTTGAACATTTCCGCCTTCAAATTCATTACCATCAACATCAATTCCTTTAATAACAGCTTGCTTAACATCATAATACTTCAAAAACTCTGTGTTGAAGATATCTTTAATAACATTAGTATCCTCAGAAATACCATAAAAAGTTAATTCATAATCATAAACTGGATAAACTTTGCCACCTAGTTCTACGCTATTATTACCAAGTACTTTTTTCTCAATACTTTCCTTTTTAGGTATTGCTATTGCACTAGCACTTAAAATAATTTGTTCCCCTTCAGTATCAAGACGAAAAGAAATGTTGTTCTTATGTACCTCGTTTGATTGATAACCACTTTTTGCAGCTAAAGTTAACCATTCTTGGTTTACTTTTGTTTCGAAAGTGATAATAATATCTCTCTTTTGACCATCAGGAGTAGGCTTCAAGCCCTGAATATTGAAATTTTTGTCTTTAAAAAATTCGATTGTTATAGTATTACTTTGTTTATTTGTAGGTAATCTTAATCTATAACTTTCTTCCTCAAGTAATCCTGTCACTTCGAGGCTATCTTCGATGATTTCATCATTCATGATATTATCGTCTTCATCAACAAATTTTGGAATATCATCAACGATAAAGGTATTTCCGGTAAATCCAGCTTCAGAAAAGTTTTTAATTTTAATTTGCCATTTAATCTTATCGCCTGAGACTTCTATTGCTTGTTTTTCAAGTTCCAGACCAATATCAACATTAATACGACTGTCATAATAAACTTCATAATTGAATGATGCAGCCCAGTTTCTAAAATTAAGTGAACCTGGAGCACCTGTCATGTCAATTTCAGTTGTATAAAAAACTTCATATTTATAATTTTTATCAGAGTCAGGAATGGTATACTTCCAAGAAGATAAACCTTTAACCCCTGAGGTTGTTTGCAATTGTGCCCAAGGAATATCTCTATTTTCTTTACTTCCATCAGGTTTAGTAACTACAATTCTAATACCAGTACCAGTATAAACCATTCTCTTTTGAGCAGCATTATCAATACGGTCCTCAATGACTTGCCCACTCATCGTTTTTCTCATGTAGCTATTGATTAGCAATTTCCAAGAAGCACGATATTTATTGTTACCAATTTCATCGAAAGATTCTCTAATTTTCTTTAAAAAATCATATTCAATCTTACTATCAAGATTATTCTCAATAATTTTTGGTGTTTGGACGTTATCACTTCTAACTGTTACGGTATTTTTAGTTTCGTCAATACTTCCTGTTTTAAATATGTTGTCATGATTAACATATGCTGTGTATTTGATAATTATTTCTTCATTATTAATCATTTTAGCAATGCTTGTCTCAAAACCATTACCGACAACCTTAGTTGTTTGATTTACTTGATCAACTTTATTTGATGTAACAGTTACATTGTTAGCAAAGGTAAGAGCAGTACCAGTAATAACATCTGACACAACAACATTCTTGTTTACTCCTATTGACTGGATACTAATTGTGTAGTTAACTTCGCCAGATTCTTTATCATATCTACCTTTTTTTGTAACTTTTAAATCTGCATCTGTATTGAATTTAAATGTTTTTTTAACCTGTTCATTAAATACAATCTCTTCAGAATTTTCATCAAAACTTGCTTTAATTTCTATTTTAAATTCAATGTTAGCAACTTTTTTTAATCTAATAAAATTAGGATCATTTTTATTGAAATTTACTTTAAGTTGATTATTTTCAAATTTAAATGTATTATTCTCAATAACAACTTCACCTTCATTATCAGTAATCCTTATTGGAAAAGATGTTTCTCCAATAGTTCCAACTGACATTCCTGCAGGTAAGGTATAAACAAGTTCGCTTTCATTGTCAAATTGTTTTGACTGAGTTTCTGCAAAAGAAAAATTAACAGCATATTCACCATCAGGATATAATATGTGATTGCCTTGATCATCTTTTTCCGAGTCAATGTCAACATTTACTAACAACTCATTAAGATTAGTAGTTGGGACTCCATTTTCTTCAGCATATGCCTGTTGATTTTTTTGACTTACCATCAAAAAAGCTAACATGGCAATCAATAAAACTGAAAAAATATGTTTTATAAATTTAACCATTTTTTTCCTCCATTGTTTCTTTGGTATAATTTATTATAAAAAAGTATTTATTTCCCCCCTTTTTAAAATAAATTCCAGTAAAATTAATTTATTAAATTTTTGCCCTTCTTCTAATTTTAACAATAGAATCTATAGCACCTATATTGTATCATAAATGCCATATAATGAGAAGAATATTGCTGTTTTCAATTGTTTTTTTTTACATTACAATTAAAAAATCTTTCGTAAGCTCATACTGTAATAAATTTTGATTTTTTCTTACTTTTTTCCATTATTGATTAACAATCCTCTGACTAATATTGTATATTGAATATCACTGACCTCACGAATTTATGTAATTTTTGAATAAATTAATCAGAATATATCTTTTTAGATACTAAAAACAAATAAACCGCCTTCCCATCAAAAACCAGTTTACTGTGTAAGCTGGTCTTTGACACAATAAAACCCTCTGTCATTATTGACAGAGGGTTTTTCTAGTAATAACTAGAAAAATGACTAGTTGTTAACATAGCGTCTATAAGTAAAGAAACCTGCAAACCCTGTTACTACTAATCCTATTAAACTAAAGAGTAGAGTTGATGACTCTCCTGTTTTTGGTAATGGTTTTTCTGGACGATGGACATTGGTAATGTCATAGCCCTTAATGACTGTAGTATAGCCTTTAACAGCATCTTCTGATAAACTATACTCAATTTTCTTACCATTCTCATACTCAGGAAGATTCTCAAAGCTATAAGACCACTTGTCTTTAGCTGTCACTACTAAATGTTTCACTTCTTTCCCATTCGCATAAAGACGAACAGTAATAGACGCTGGTCTTAAACCATCTTTATTGTCAGCGTCATCC
>NZ_KB904348.1 GCF_000380045.1 Streptococcus marimammalium DSM 18627 | reverse complement strand
GGACCTGCGTTGTATTAGCTAGTTGGTGGGGTAACGGCTCACCAAGGCTACGATACATAGCCGACCTGAGAGGGTGATCGGCCACACTGGGACTGAGACACGGCCCAGACTCCTACGGGAGGCAGCAGTAGGGAATCTTCGGCAATGGGGGCAACCCTGACCGAGCAACGCCGCGTGAGTGAAGAAGGTTTTCGGATCGTAAAGCTCTGTTGTAAGCGAAGAACAGTGATAGGAGTGGAAAATCTATCATATGACGGTAGCTTACCAGAAAGGGACGGCTAACTACGTGCCAGCAGCCGCGGTAATACGTAGGTCTCGAGCGTTGTCCGGATTTATTGGGCGTAAAGCGAGCGCAGGCGGTTAGATAAGTCAGAAGTTAAAGGCTGTGGCTCAACCATAGTATGCTTTTGAAACTGTTTAACTTGAGTGCAGAAGGGGAGAGTGGAATTCCATGTGTAGCGGTGAAATGCGTAGATATATGGAGGAACACCGGTGGCGAAAGCGGCTCTCTGGTCTGTCACTGACGCTGAGGCTCGAAAGCGTGGGTAGCGAACAGGATTAGATACCCTGGTAGTCCACGCCGTAAACGATGAGTGCTAGGTGTTAGACCCTTTCCGGGGTTTAGTGCCGTAGCTAACGCATTAAGCACTCCGCCTGGGGAGTACGACCGCAAGGTTGAAACTCAAAGGAATTGACGGGGGCCCGCACAAGCGGTGGAGCATGTGGTTTAATTCGAAGCAACGCGAAGAACCTTACCAGGTCTTGACATCCCTTTGACTGGTCTAGAGATAGACTTTCCCTTCGGGGCAGAGGAGACAGGTGGTGCATGGTTGTCGTCAGCTCGTGTCGTGAGATGTTGGGTTAAGTCCCGCAACGAGCGCAACCCTTATTGTTAGTTGCCATCATTAAGTTGGGCACTCTAGCGAGACTGCCGGTAATAAACCGGAGGAAGGTGGGGATGACGTCAAATCATCATGCCCCTTATGACCTGGGCTACACACGTGCTACAATGGTTGGTACAACGAGTCGCAAGCCGGTGACGGCAAGCTAATCTCTTAAAGCCAATCTCAGTTCGGATTGTAGGCTGCAACTCGCCTACATGAAGTCGGAATCGCTAGTAATCGCGGATCAGCACGCCGCGGTGAATACGTTCCCGGGCCTTGTACACACCGCCCGTCACACCACGAGAGTTTGTAACACCCGAAGTCGGTGAGGTAACCTATTAGGAGCCAGCCGCCGAAGGTGGGATAGATGATTGGGGTGAAGTCGTAACAAGGTAGCCGTATCGGAAGGTGCGGCTGGATCACCTCCTTTCTAAGGAAAATCGTAGCAATACGATCGGAATGTGCGTTTGTTTGTCTTGTTTAGTTTTGAGAGGTCTTTTTAATTATAGAGACGTGGGGCCTTAGCTCAGCTGGGAGAGCGCCTGCTTTGCACGCAGGAGGTCAGCGGTTCGATCCCGCTAGGCTCCATAGGTTAGCGATAACCTAAGAGGATTGATCTTTGAAAATTGAATATCTATCAAATTCCGTATATATAGTAATATATATATGAAGTAACAAGAAATAAACCGAAGAAAAAGACGCTATAAATACTGAGAACCAAAAAGAAATAAGGTTAAGTTAATAAGGGCGCACGGTGGATGCCTTGGCACTAGGAGCCGATGAAGGACGTGACTAACAACGAAATGCTTTGGGGAGCTGTAAGTAAGCGCTGATCCAGAGATATCCGAATGGGGGAACCCACTAGTTAATGACTAGTATCTATAACTGTTAAGGTTATAAGAAGGAAGACGCAGTGAACTGAAACATCTAAGTAGCTGCAGGAAGAAAAAGCAAACGCGATTGCCTTAGTAGCGGCGAGCGAAACGGCAACAGGGCAAACCGAAGAGTTTACTCTTCGGGGTTGTAGGACTGTAATGTGGACGTCATGATTATAGAAGAACTACCTGGGAAGGTAGGCCAAAGAGAGTAAGAGCCTCGTATTTGAAATAATGATGATACCTAACAGTATCCTGAGTACGGCGAGACACGCGAAATCTCGTCGGAATCTGGGAGGACCATCTCCCAACCCTAAATACTCCCTAGTGACCGATAGTGAACCAGTACCGTGAGGGAAAGGTGAAAAGCACCCCGGAAGGGGAGTGAAATAGAACCTGAAACCGTGTGCCTACAACAAGTTCGAGCCCGTTAATGGGTGAGAGCGTGCCTTTTGTAGAATGAACCGGCGAGTTACGATATCATGCGAGGTTAAGTTGAAGAGACGGAGCCGTAGGGAAACCGAGTCTTAATAGGGCGCTTTAGTATGATGTTGTAGACCCGAAACCAAGTGACCTACCCATGAGCAGGGTGAAGGTGCGGTAAAACGCACTGGAGGCCCGAACCAGGACACGTTGAAAAGTGTTTGGATGACTTGTGGGTAGCGGAGAAATTCCAAACGAACTTGGAGATAGCTGGTTCTCTCCGAAATAGCTTTAGGGCTAGCGTCGACATTAAGAATCATGGAGGTAGAGCACTGTTTGGGTGAGGGGTCCATCCCGGATTACCAATCTCAGATAAACTCCGAATGCCATTGATTTATGGTCGGCAGTCAGACTGCGAGTGCTAAGATCCGTAGTCGAAAGGGAAACAGCCCAGACCACCAGCTAAGGTCCCAAAATAATTGTTAAGTGGAAAAGGATGTGGGGTTGCACAGACAACTAGGATGTTAGCTTAGAAGCAGCTATTCATTCAAAGAGTGCGTAATAGCTCACTAGTCGAGTGACCCTGCGCCGAAAATGTACCGGGGCTAAAACAATTTACCGAAGCTGTGGATTACCGCAAGGTAATGGTAGGAGAGCGTTCTATGTGTGGAGAAGGTATACCGTGAGGAGTACTGGAACGCATAGAAGTGAGAATGCCGGTATGAGTAGCGCAAGACAGGTGAGAATCCTGTCCACCGTAAGACTAAGGTTTCCAGGGGAAGGCTCGTCCGCCCTGGGTTAGTCGGGACCTAAGGAGAGACCGAAAGGTGTATTCGATGGGCAACAGGTTGATATTCCTGTACTAGATAAATGAGTGATGGAGAGACGCAGTAGGCTAACTAAAGCATGCGAATGGAAGAGCATGTCTAAGCAGTGAGGTGTGGTATGAGTCAAATGCTTATACCTATAACATTGAGCTGTGATGGGGAGCGAAGTTTAGTAGTGAAGTTAGTGATGTCACACTGCCAAGAAAATCTTCTAGCGTTAATTATTTATCTACCCGTACCGCAAACCGACACAGGTAGTCGAGGCGAGTAGCCTCAGGTGATCGAGAGAACTCTCGTTAAGGAACTCGGCAAAATGACCCCGTAACTTCGGGAGAAGGGGTGCTGTCTTTAAGGCAGCCGCAGTGAATAGGCCCAAGCAACTGTTTATCAAAAACACAGCTCTCTGCTAAATCGTAAGATGATGTATAGGGGGTGACGCCTGCCCGGTGCTGGAAGGTTAAGAGGAGTGCTTAGCGTAAGCGAAGGTATGAATTGAAGCCCCAGTAAACGGCGGCCGTAACTATAACGGTCCTAAGGTAGCGAAATTCCTTGTCGGGTAAGTTCCGACCCGCACGAAAGGCGTAATGATTTGGGCACTGTCTCAACGAGAGACTCGGTGAAATTTTAGTACCTGTGAAGATGCAGGTTACCCGCGACAGGACGGAAAGACCCCATGGAGCTTTACTGCAGTTTGATATTGAGTATCTGTACCACATGTACAGGATAGGTAGGAGCCGATGAATACGGGACGCCAGTTTCGTAGGAGGCGTTGTTGGGATACTACCCTTGTGTTATGGCTACTCTAACCCGATTGGCTAATCGTCAATGGAGACAGTGTCTGACGGGCAGTTTGACTGGGGCGGTCGCCTCCTAAAAAGTAACGGAGGCGCCCAAAGGTTCCCTCAGAATGGTTGGAAATCATTCGTAGAGTGTAAAGGTATAAGGGAGCTTGACTGCGAGAGCTACAACTCGAGCAGGGACGAAAGTCGGGCTTAGTGATCCGGTGGTACCGTATGGAAGGGCCATCGCTCAACGGATAAAAGCTACCCTGGGGATAACAGGCTTATCTCCCCCAAGAGTTCACATCGACGGGGAGGTTTGGCACCTCGATGTCGGCTCGTCGCATCCTGGGGCTGTAGTCGGTCCCAAGGGTTGGGCTGTTCGCCCATTAAAGCGGCACGCGAGCTGGGTTCAGAACGTCGTGAGACAGTTCGGTCCCTATCCGTCGCGGGCGTAGGAAATTTGAGAGGATCTGCTCCTAGTACGAGAGGACCAGAGTGGACTTACCGCTGGTGTACCAGTTGTCTTGCCAAAGGCATCGCTGGGTAGCTATGTAGGGACGGGATAAGCGCTGAAAGCATCTAAGTGCGAAGCCCACCTCAAGATGAGATTTCCCATGATGATTCAGTAAGAGCCCTGAGAGAAGATCAGGTTGATAGGTTAGGAGTGTAAGCGTGGTGACATGTTAAGCGGACTAATACTAATTGCTCGAGGACTTATCCAAAGAAGTAATAGCGTCAAGTTTACTCTTGTGATAGATATTCAATTTTGAATGATTAATCATTCGATAGTTAAGTGACGATAGCCTAGGAGATACACCTGTACCCATGCCGAACACAGTAGTTAAGTCCTAGAACGCCTGAAGTAGTTGGGGGTTTCCCCCTGTGAGATAGGGTAGTTGCTTAGCTAA
>NZ_KB904347.1 GCF_000380045.1 Streptococcus marimammalium DSM 18627 | reverse complement strand
TTCTTCTTGCTCATCAGTATTTGGGAGGTAAACCACTTTTCCTACGATTTTGCCTTCGTCTACTGGCATGATAACGAGTGTGTCTTTGAGTGGACTAACAGCTACACCATTAGCATCAACTAATGAGATGTCAAAGAGATCATAGTCTTGATCCTTAAGCACATTTGGTGTACTTGGGTCTTTAGTTTCTTTATGCCCAACACTGATGCCCTCGATAGCTGCGATTTCGCCAACCTCTAGTTGAACCATGACACCTGACGCATCATCTTTTAATTCACGTTTTTCCGTTGAGAAGACTAGTTCTGGTAAGTCATTAACGACACCACTACCATTGCTAAACTCGATAGATGGTTTATCTTCATTAACAGCACCACTGCCATTTGTAAACACAATGGATGGTTTATCTTCAGCTGTTGGAGCAGTGTCTGGTACTTTTGATACTCTTTCTTCTTGGATAATTTCAAGAGCATCAATAGCAGCTTGGAGACTTGTCATTGCTTGACTAACAGCAGCTTGATTGCTATCTGTTGCAGCTATAATAACTTTAGCATTATCTAGAGCTTGTTCTAATCCTTTAACAGAATCGGTCGTATAATGACTTGCAAGTTCTTGATGAGCTTTCCCTTCAAGAGCAAGTTCTCTGAGTGGTTTTTTAATATCACTTTGAGCAACCATAATTTCTGCCGCAGAACCAAAGCCTCCAAAACCAGAAGTAACGTCTAATTTAAGATAGCGAAGTTCCTCTGTTGCAAAAGCGATTGTTTTAGTTGAAGCATCATCTGAGAGGGTACCTTCTTTAAGTAGATGATATTCATCAGCGTCTGCTAATTTACCATAGAGTTTGTAGCCTGTAATATTACCATTTTTAACTCCTTTTCTTGGCACATAAACGAGTTTGTCTACGTGATGAGGAGCTGTCATATCAATTGTAATACTTGCAGGGAGTTCTTGCTTACTTGGTGACCACTTCGTATGCCAAATTGTTGATAAGTCATTATCAAAGGCTTTATCTGCGGTACCATCTGCATTTTCATTGTCACTAGTTACTTGCCATCCGGCTCTATCTAGATAACCTCCCTCAGATTGGTATTGATTGATAACTAGATCATCAATCATTCCCTTAAGAGATTTTGTCTTACTACCGATAAATTGCGTTGGTAATACCAAAGTAGCTGAAAGGCGACCTGTTTGTGATTGAGAAAGAGTATCAACTAGATTATTGTTGACATACAATTCTGTTCGACCTTCATAACCTCTAAAGGTTAATTGCACCCATTCATCTTTTGGTAAGGTGTAGTTGAATGAATAATCATAGTTTTCAGCTGAAAATCCTACTTTACCAGTTTCTTTTTGAACCAGTTTAAGAGCTGTATGACCATTTTCAGCTAGGATTTGTTCACCTTCTGCATCAGCATCTAATTTCACCCAAACAGAGAAGCTATTATTTGGTCCAACTGATGTGATTGGTGTTTCAATGTAACTTTCTCCTCCATTGAAACGAACAGCAGTCTTGTTCTTACCAGCTTCATAATCAACATTCTTAGCTGTTACACCATCATTATTATTTCCTGATAGATCTTCTAAATTATTTAAATCAAAGCGATAACGGCTAATAACTGATGATTCTGAAGCAACTTCTTTGTAAGGATTTTGCTTAGCAGGTTTACCAATAGCTTCAACTCTAGCCGTTAAATCACGGTAATTTCCGACTGCTCGGTTACCCCACATTTTAGCAGCTAAGGCTGGGAGTGATTGTTCAAAGCCTTTATAGACATCATAATCTTGGACACCATTAGCTCTATTTCCAATCAAGTCATTCCAAATCGCGAAAGCTGCTCCAAGCATTTGTTTAGAACCTGCCGGAATAAGGGTATTACCCATCTTATTAGCTTCCCAATTGTTGTAGAGTGCTTCACTATTTAATAAGTTTTGATAATAGTTTGCACCTGGAACCCAATAAAGTGAAGAGTCTAAAGTATTGATAAGTTTATAGCCTTTGTTATACATGTCAGATGGTCTTGCCCATCCTTCACTCCAGATATTCATTTCAACACCATCAACTTGAACTGGTGTTGTTCCTGGTTTAGCAGTTAGACTACCCCAGAAACGAGGTGTTTTTCCTTTACTAATAGCATATTTCAAGAGACTATCTGTGAAGGCACGGAAAGCTTCATTATTGCCTTCAAATTCATCAACACCCATATGAATAACATCAGTTGAACCAAAGACTGGATTATCACCATCAAGGTACTCATCCCAAACACTCTTCACAAACTCTAAAGCTTCAGGATTACTTACTTCTAAATGGTCAACCCAACGTCTGACACTCTTATCAGTCATTGTTAAGTCTGGTCTTACCTTAGTAAAGGCCAAAGCGTGAGCTGGAGCATCAAATTCTGGAACAATCTGAATGCCACGATTCTTTGCAAAGAGCATTAAATCTCTAAATTCTTCTTTAGTGTAGAAGAGATCTTTAGCGGTTAAATCAGCCTTGTTAAGACCGTTATTGCCACCTTCTTTAATGTCTGATTCAAGACGGAAAGCAGAATATGCACCATAAGGATTGTCAGTATTTTGATATTCTTCCACCCAGATATAATTATCATTTAAGTGAAGTTGGAAATCATTGTACTTATACCATGATAAGCTCTTAACCATGTCTTTTAAGGTTGATAGTTGTACTGGTTTACGTCCAACATCAAGAACAAAGCCGCGACGAGCATATTTTGGATAATCTCTTGCTATCCCTTTAGCAATTTGCTCTGGATTTTGTTTTAAAACTTGAAGAAGAGTTTGAGTTGACCAGAAAGCACCAGTTTTATGACTAGCTTCTACTTTAACAACATCATCGATGGTCATTAAGTAGCCCTCTTCTTTAAGACCTGGGTGAGTTTCATTCAACTCAAAATAGAAGTCTCCTGCGATTGGAGTCGTGTCATAAACAATGGCAATAGTCTTGCCCGTGATAGCTTCATAATCTTCTTTAAAGCTTTGAGCAGCATAATCAAGAGTATTTTTATCTTTAGGATTAACCACAATGCGAGCTGACTCATTAACCGTAAAGTGACCAGTATGACCTTTCCACTCTGCAATACCTGGTACAACTGGAAGAACCGCATTGTCTTCATTTGTCACTTCATATTGACCTTTTACAACAATCGAATAGGCTGGTGTTTCGTACGTTTCATCACCTCTTGTCAATTTGTAGTTGACTTGAACTGTTGTGTCTACTAGTGGTTGATAAACAGTTAAATCATAGTCAATAATTTGTTCAAAATCAGCACCAATAAAGCTAATGTCAACATCCGCCGGAACTGTAGGCAGAGTCCAATTTGTCATCCCTTTAGTAAGTTCTGGAAGCACTAATTCATTAGCAATATCTCTTAGAGATTTAACAGTTTTTGTAACAATTGGTTGGCCATAAACTTCAAAATCAAATAGTGAAACAGTTGCCCAATCAACGACTTGACCAGAGCGATTTTCTGCACGTGAATCAAAAGCTTCAATCAATACTTTAACATGACGCGCTTCTTGAGGATTATCTAAATTGATTATTTCTTTTAATTCACTCGGTTTTCTCGTTAATGTTTTAACAGTTGTCCATGTTTGGCCGTCCTGTGAAATTTGAATCTTATATTGACTAGCATTTTGACGTTCCCAGTTTAAAACAACTGAAGCAACTTCTTTAGTTTCTCCTAAATCAACTTGAATTGATTTTGTGCCTTGGCCAACACTACTTGCCCAACGAGTTGTTGAATCACCATCAACTGCTTTGTCAGCACTTAGACTTGTTATTTCATTACCATTTGAAGTTGCCTCTTTTTGATGAGCTAAATCTTCAATAGCTTCTGTGCCGATGATTTGGAATTCATATAATGAAACAGAAGGCCAATTATCTGAACCACCATCAAATCGATCAACAGTGAGTTTGACAAATTGGGCAGTAATTGGATGAGTTAAACTAATAGTTGTGTCTAATTCATTGTAGGTATCGTCTGTTTTACGATAAGCGGTTTGATAGCTACTACCATCTGCAGAATACTCAATATGGAAACCTTTAATATTGGTTCTTTCCCAGTTGATAACAAAAGAATCAATAGTTTTTTGAGTACCTAGATCAACATTGAGAACTCGAGGTGTTTCACCACGATTGGTTGACCAACGTGATTGAGATGTTTTGTTACTTTCTTCGCGATTAACAATACCATCTATTGCCTTATCTGCACCCCAGAAGTCACGTTCTGTATCACTAGCGGTTACTGCTGCACCAATTGCAAGGTTAATGCGTTGGGCTTTAAGTGCTTCAGGATTTGTTGTTTCAGGTGTTTGAGGGTCTACTGGTGGTGGTGTTGTGCCGTCTGAAACCACCCTGAGACGAACCTCACTAGCTGACATGAAGCGATCTGTTTGAGATGGGGCATCACCCATAGTATGAATCCCTTTTAATCTCACATAACGGGCATCAACATCATCAAAAGCAACTTCTTGCCATGATTTTACATCGTCAAAACGACCTTCTTTAACCTTTGTCCAGGTGACATTATCACTGCTGACAAGAATTTCATAATCTGTGACTTTACCATTGTTACTACTGTCTTGACGGGCCATGTAAGCTAAACCGTTTACTTTTTGGACACTACCTGCATCTAATTGAATCCACAAGTTTTCTCTTTCAGTACCAGCCCATGCACTATGCCAGATAGTATCTAGGTTAAAGTCTTTAGCGTTTCCAATTTGGTTGCCATTTCTTGGTTCTGTAGAACCAGCTGTTAAAACAACACTATTTCTTGATAAATAACGACTATCAGTATCAGTTGCCGGACTCTCAGTGATAAGAGTTAAATTATAAACTAAACGACGTGATTTATCTTCTGATTCAGTAAATAATCTAAATTGATTATTTTTGATTGGAAGAATAGTAACTGCTACGTTTTTGTCTGTATTGCTTGCAACAATTTCACCTAGTTCTGCCTTAATAGACATGTCTTGTGAAATTTGGTTAGCAGAAACAGTGTAATTACCTATTTTTAGCCTATTGATGCTAGCATCTGAATTTTGGGTGAAGGTTTCGATGGCTGTCATTAACTGAATTTCTACAATACCTGTTGATGGCTTACGATTATTAGCTAATGTTTCATCAGAGTTTTCGATGTGAACATTAAAGATAACTGCTGGTGTTATATTCTCTAATTGGTAAGTTATCTTAGTTAAGCCACCAACTGTTTCTCTATTAACAATAGTCGCAGAAACATTTTCTGCGTTAGCACCTGGACCTGTACCCCATGAGAAAGTAGTTGCTTTAGGAAGACGAAGTGATGTACTATCTTGATGATAGTAAACTACAACCTGAGCTATATTTTGAGCAGTATCATATCTAAAGGATAAGGTTGAATCCTTGTCACCTCTTTGAGCAGAATCATAGTTTGACCAAATCGTTTGGTTTGGTCCACCATTTGGATTAGTAGAAACCACTAAACTACCATCTTTAATCGCTTGGAGATTGTCTGATGTTGTTCCTGTTGTATCCTCTGTCAATTGAACAACTGCAGGTGCGACGTTTTGATCAATTTGTGTTGTTTTTCTAGCCACACGAATAGTTGCTTTAACTGGTAATTTATCACCCAAGACATTAGCAACACCTTCAATCGTTACAAGACCTTCTGTGTTAAATCGCGTATCTTCTGGAGTATTCCATGTTACTGGGAATTGTGCACTTAATAGTGTTCCATCAGCCAGATAAGCTTGTACTTGGGCTGGTAATTGTGGTTTTTGACCAACTTCTGAAGCAAAACTAATATTTTTAATCGCTGCTACTTGATCGATGACTGAAACAACAATCTCTGCATTAGTGTCAAGATTTTCAATTCTACCTTTAGCAACAAAAGTCGTACCTGCTTCTAAACCTTGAGCAATAGCTTCTTGGTCAAAGCTTAATGTTTTTTCTTCTTCTGTGCCATCAGTATAGCGAACAATTACTTTATCTGGTAGAGAAAGTGGAGTTCCTTTTTTAATATACATGGTCTTAGAAAGATAATAACTATCAATCTTTCTATCATCAGTATTTTCTTGTCCAACTACAGTAAAGCTTGCACTTGAAGAATTTAGTCCTACAGAAGAAGCTGTTACTTTCACTGTACCAGTCTTACCTGTCATTCTTAAGATAGCAATTGCTTTACCTGAAAAGGCTTTACGATTGTTATCTTGATAAGATTGATGGTCAGTCGCATCACCATTGTCCATAGCCACTAATTCCGCAGGTCCTTCAACAGCAATTGTAATAAGGTTATTGGCATCAGCAACAAAGTTTCCTTCTTCATCTTGAACTTCAATTTCAACATAAGCAAGAGAATGATCTGTTGCTTTTTCAGGATTCTTAGTAATAGTTGTAATTAATTTATGAGCTGTACCAAAAGTGGTTACTTCTTTATTACCAATAGTATCATTAATTAGCTGACCATTAGCATCATAAGCAATAGCTCTTAGTGTACCATCTTCATAAGGAACTGTGAAGGTGAGGTAGAGATTTCTGTGAGCTGTATTTGACTTATCATCACCTTTATAGACTTGATAAGTGTATCCTGCTTGCGTTGTTTCTTTAGTAAATTTCTTTCTGCCAAGAGATCTCGTTTCTCCTTGTTTATTGATAAATTGTAATTCAACCTCAGCGGCATTAGAATAAACAACAACTTCAACATTATTTTGGTTGTCTTTTTTAACAACTGATTCTTTCCAAGCCGGTAACACATGTAATGTTGTGTCTTTTGTGTTCCATTGGCTACGGTAGAAATAGTAAGAATCTTTTGGTAATCCTGCTGTATCAATAATACCAAAGTATGAGCTCTTAGGTAGGGGATCACTGAATTTTGCTCCAGAAGTAGTGTTATTCCATGGTGTTGGTTCTCCTAAGTAGTCAAAACCAGTCCAGATAAATTCACCTAAAACAAAGTCACGAGTAATAACATCATACCAAGCATCACTAGCCACTTTGCCCCATGAAACGGCACTTTGATCATAGGCTGTTAATTGCTTATCAGAACGTTGTTCATCACCTTTAACATTATAAATACCACGGCTATTGACAGCAGAAGCTGTTTCAGAACCATAAATAATCCAATGAGGATTAGCTGCATGTCCCTCATCATATTGACTACCGCTGGCATAGTTATAACCAACAATTCCTTTTGGTCCTTGTGTTCTATTTGTTAAGGCATTTGCCATGCTAATAGATGTTTGATGGTTATTTTTAAGTTTATTGTCTCCCAAAGTAGATGGGCGAGTTCCATCAACTTCATCAACCCAATTCATTAAATTAGTAATAATTTCTGTGTATCGAGATGGATTACCATTATGTCCTTCAAGTACCTCATTACCAGTTGACCACATGATGATGGAAGGGTCATTTAGACCACTTTTAACCATTTGTTTAATATGGTATTCTGCCCATGTTTGTTCCGCATTTTTTGCACCATTTAAGTGTTGTGCTGTTTCTCCTAATTGTTGATCAAACCAACGAGCATAGTCATAGGTGTTACCATTTTTTGCATGGATCCAAGTGTCAAAGGCTTCATCAATCAACATCATTCCTTTGCGGTTAGCAATGTCTTTCATGACACGTGCAGAAGGATTATGGGTCACACGGACAGTATTCACACCCATATCTTTTAGGATTTCAAATTGTCTTTCAACAGCATCATAATAAGCTGATGCTCCTAAACTCCCTTGGTCATGGTGCATACTGACACCTTTTAGTTTCATCGCTTGATTGTTTAATTTAAAACCAGTATCGGCATCAAAAGAAACAAATCTAAAGCCAACTTCTTGCTGGTTGGTTTGGATTTTTTGACCATCTTTATAGACTTCTGTTTTAAGCACATATAGATTAGGATTATCTACTGACCAAAGTTTAGGATTAACTAATTTGAAAGTACTATTAAGGGTGCCAGTTTGATTTGCTGAGATGGCTAATGAGTCACTTAAATCAGTCGTATGTACCTTACTACCTAAACTACCATCTACATTGCGTTCAAATAATATAGCTTTAATTTGAACATTAGCCACATTGCTATCTTCATTGATAATTTGAGCACTGATATTAACTGTAGAACCATCTGCTTGATCATGAGTTGTTGCAAGATCAGGTGTCTTAACAAATACCCCATACTCTGCTAAATGTACTTTTGGTTCAAGATTTAGATGCACCGAACGATAAATACCGCTACCAGAATAAAAACGTGAGCTTGGTACTTTATTGACTACTTTCACAGCCAATGTGTTTTCTTCATTAATGTTAAGATGCGGTGTCAAATCAAAACTAAAAGCATTATAACCATAAGGGTGTACTCCTAGTGAAATACCATTTATAAAAACTTCTGTTTCCATATAAGAACCATCAAACTGAATGCTGACGCGTCCATTTGCAACCTCATCATTGACAGAAAATGATTTTCGATACCAACCTATCCCTCCTGGTTTATAACCACTTTCGGCTTCACCATTTGTAGTATAATCTTGCGTTAAACTAAAATCATGAGGTAGGTTAAGAGTCGACCAGCTAGAATCATCAAATTCTTTACCTGAGGCACCTGCAACTTCACCCAAATGGAATTTCCAATCATTATCAAAATTCACATTTTGATCTGTCTTGGTAAAATGATTAAATTTATGCCATTCTTTAGGTGAAGTGCTAACACCTGCTGTTGTTTGAGAGTCTTTCTCATCTGTAACATCAGTGTTCTCTTTTGATTCTGTATCGTCAGTTTCCTCACCACTAGCATCTGAAGTGTTAGAATTAGCAGAGTTATTAGATGTTGATCCACCATTTGTATCATTACTATCAGTTGTATTAGAACTATCCTCAGTATCTGAGGTATTATCTTTTTCCGAGTCTGCCTCAGTATCTTGTGATGAATCAGAGCCATTTGATTCACCTTCTCCAATTAATTCAATCATTTCTAATTGAATGTTATACATTGTACTTAAGTTAGGAATTGTTTTTTCTAATTCTAATTTTAAAGCATCAAGTCTTTCTTGATATGCCTCAGGATTTGTTGCTAATCGAGCATAATCCTCTAAAGTATTATAAGCTCCTTGATAGGCTTCTACAACTGCATTTTTAGATAAAATCTGTGGTTGACTACCTAAAATGAAAAATTGATCAATTTGAATACCAAAATTTTGAGCGTTATCATTTTTCTCAGAATCTAAACGAATAGTCAGAGAGTGAATACCTTCTTGAAGACCATATAAGGTAACCAATTCTTGATCCACTATTCTTTCAGTTGCTTTACCACTAAAATATTTTACACCATCAATAGTTGTTGAATGTCCAAAACCATCCTGAAATGGTAGTGTTTGCCCATCTAGTTCAACAGTGTAAATACCATGACTTGGTGCTAATTGTCCTATAACTTCAATACCAGTTCCATTAAAAAACAAGGTTGCACTGATATCACTTTTATCTTCATTTTTAGCAAAGTTACTCCATTTATTTTTTTGATTAGTTTCAAACCAATTACCATTGTAGATAACTTCACTAGCATTATCTTGAACACCTATTTTAGTCTCTTCTGTTGGTGTCTCTGGAATTTCTTCTACATTTTCTTCTGAAGAGTCTTCTGAAGTAGGTTGTACAGAATTTTCAACTTCAGCAACTGGTGTTCTACCTTCTTCATTTAAAGAAATAACTGTTTCTTCTGTTGATGTTTCAACTACCACAGGAGAAGCCTGAACTACTTCAGATTCAGAAATTTCTGGTTGTATTTCTTTTGAAGTTATTTCTGGTGTAGCTGTTATTTCTGGTGTTGCTATTTCAGTTGTATCAGCCATTGCCACAGCAGGATTTGCTCCAAATAAGAAAACCCCAACAACTACCGATCCAACTCCTAAAGTAGTTTTTCTAATGGAATAGTGAAAAATTTTATTCCAATTTGATTCCTCATGTCGATTCATAAATCCCTCCTAAAATTTCAAAAAGTAACACTGTTTTTGTAAGCGTTTTTACACTAAATATATTAACATACTTAATTTGTTAATTCAATAATAATTCGACAAAACTCAACAAAAATAAACATTCTTATCACTTGATAATTAGTCTTAAAATATTTGAAAACAAAAGTATTACACAATATTTCGATTATTTTTTTAAATCATAAAAAGACAAATCAGTTAACTGATTTGTCTTTTTGTTTTAGAGAGAATTGCTTAACAATTATAGTTCAGTACGGCGCTTTTTTCTACCATAGCCGTATAAAGCTAATGATGATAAAGCTAATATGGTTCCTAATACTGCTGAGTTTGTCCCATCACCAGTATTTGGTAAGCTCTTAGCTGCTGTTGAAGAAGTTTGGTCAACTTTCTTCTCTGACATACCTTTATCCTTATTACCTGCTTTACTACTCATTGGCATTAACTTGCCTTCAAAAGCTG
>NZ_KB904346.1 GCF_000380045.1 Streptococcus marimammalium DSM 18627 | reverse complement strand
CGCTCATGCTTACTCATCTCACGAACGTGGAACAAACGAGAATTTTAATGGATTACTTAGAGAGTTTGTGCCTAAAGGGATATCGCTACAGGAACTAACTCAAGAAGAATTAGATACCTATACACAAGCTATCAATGACAGACTGAGAAGAATACACAACTATCAGTCTGCAAAAAAACTGTTTGAGCTAGCTCAAACAGTATAAAAATTATTGACTTAGTCAGATGAATACTTTGTTGCACTTGACTTGACAATTGGGGAAAATTTTTTAATTCTTTTTAACTATTTTTTTGTCAATCGTTTATGTTATAATGGCAGTATGAAACCATTATTATTTATTCTAATTGCCTACCTTCTTGGCTCTATTCAAACAGGTCTATGGATTGGACAATTTATCTATCATAAAAACATTCGACTTCTTGGTAGTGGTAATACTGGAACCACTAATACCTTTAGAATCCTTGGGGCTAAAGCAGGTATTATTACTTTAATAGTTGATTTGCTAAAAGGAACATTTGCAACTCTTCTTCCGATTTGGTTTGGAGTAACTGGAATATCTCCTTTATTGATTGGTTTTTTTGCCATTATTGGCCACACTTTTCCAATCTATGCAAAATTTAAAGGGGGTAAGGCTGTTGCTACCAGTGCAGGAGTCTTATTAGCCTACTCTTTACCTTTTTTCATTTATCTTTTAGTTATTTTTATGATTTGTTTATACTTATCAAGTATGATTTCATTTTCAAGTATTACTGTTGCCCTTATAGCTTGTTTGAGTGTTATCATTTTACCTGCATTTCAGTTATTACTACCAAAGTATGATATATTACTTATTTTGATAATTTTTGTTATGGCAACTATCGTTTTGTTTAGACATAAAGACAATATAAAACGAATTAAAAATAAAACAGAAAATACTCTTTCCATTGGTCTTAATTTAACCAAACAAAAAAAACCAACCAAATGAGGTTGGTCTAAATCCTAAGATTATCTTAGGATTTTTTATGTTATCAAATTTCCTTTGATTGATAAACAATTTTCCCATTTGCAATGGTGTACTTGATGTCACCGATTAAGTCTTGACCTACAAAAGGAGAATTGGCAGATTTTGAAGCAAAAATAGGTTCAATGGTTTTAATGAATTTATCATCAAAAATAACAATATCAGCTGGACCATTTTCGGCTAGGTAACCTGCATCAAAATTGTATAAGGCAGCTGGATTTATAGTCATTTTTTCCAGTAAAGTCATCAAGGAAAGATATCCCGGCTTAACAAGATGAGTCAAACCTAAAGACAATGATGTTTCAAGACCAATCATTCCTGATGGTGCTTTTGTGATATCATCAACATTTTTTTCATCATAATGATGTGGAGCATGATCGGTAGCAATCACTGAGATAGTATTATTTTGTAATCCTTCAATCACAGCTAAGCGATCTGAT
This sequence comes from Streptococcus marimammalium DSM 18627, assembly GCF_000380045.1. GTDB lineage: Bacteria > Bacillota > Bacilli > Lactobacillales > Streptococcaceae > Streptococcus > Streptococcus marimammalium. The sequence continues at coordinate 10,313 of NZ_KB904346.1, read as the reverse complement.
TCTAAACGTAGAGGCGGATTCATTTTGGCTGAACTACCTTTTTCTAACAATAATACTTCAGTAGCTGAAAAATGTTGTGGAGACGCTTCAGCTGTTACTTTTGCTCCAAGTGATTGGGCAAAGGCTACAACTTTAACACTTTCTGCTTTTGACAAATGTTGGATATGAAGGTGAGCTTTTGTATCATAAGCAATCATGACATCTCGAGCAACCATACTATATTCAGCCACACCAGTAGCCCCACAAAAACCAAAATGATTTCTTGCAACATTTTCATTAAAGCCTAAAACACCATTTAAAGCAGGATCTTCTTCATGAAGACAAATAAACGTGTTATGTTCTTTTGCTCTAAGTAGAGCTTCTTTAACTACCCCAGCATCGGTAAGAGGAATGCCATCATCAGAAAAACCAACAGCTCCTGCTTCTAACAACTCTTTAAAAGGCGTTAACTGTTTACCATCAAAATTTTTAGTGATGGTGGCTACTGATTTTATAGTAATCGCTTCTTTTTGCGCAGATGTCAATACTTCTTTTAATGTGGTCACATCAGAAATGGTGGGTGTAGTATTTGCCATCATAACAACAGTAGTAAAACCTCCTGCTGCTGCAGCTAAGGCTCCTGTATGGATATCTTCTTTATGCGTTTGACCAGGTTCACGAAAATGGACATGAATATCAATTAAACCAGGTGCAACAATGAAGCCCTTAGCATCAATTATTTTTGCATCAGCCGAAACAATATTTTTTGCTATTTTAATAATTTTTCCTTCATCGACTAAAACATCGCAAATAGTATCAAATTGTGTCTTGGGATCAATCACCCGACCACCTTTGATTAATAACATGTTAATACCTCCTTTAGTTTAACCAATCTATTATTGGTAAGTGTTGAGCTTTTAAAAAAGTATTGGTCTTTGAAAACGGACGACTGCCAAAAAAACCACGATAAGCTGATAAGGGGCTTGGATGAGCACTTTCAATAATTAAGTGCATGGGATTAGTAATAAGAAATTTCTTTTTACGAGCAAAACCACCCCACAAAAGAAAGACAACTGGTCTATTCTTTTGATTAACTAGTTTAATAATAGCATCAGTGAAGGGTTCCCAAATGCTGTTGGCGTGTGCGTTGGGCTCATGTTCAGGAACTGTCAAAGAGGCATTTAATAAGAGAACCCCTTGTTTGGCCCAACTGGTTAAGTCATGATTTCGACGTTCTCCCACATCTTCTTTTAATTCTTTTAAAATATTTTGTAAAGATGGTGGAGCAATAATCTCTTTTGGTACTGAAAAAGAAAGACCTTGGGCTTGATTAGGACCATGATAAGGGTCTTGTCCTAAAATAACCACTTTGACATCTTCTAAACTGGTTTCTTGGATAGCTTTAAAAACTTTTTCCCGTGGTGGATAAATAGTTTTTTTTACATAAACATCATCTAAAAATCGATTAATTTTATGATAATAGCCCTCTGGTAATTCTTTTTTAATAAGATCATGCCAATCAGAATGTTCCATTATTCTCTCCTTGGTTTAAATAACCTGTAACCCTTTAGTGTCAACATCAAGTATGACGGTCTCACCGTTTAACTCCAACTCATCAATAGCTTGTTTCATTTCTTCAGCGTTTTTGTCATCAAGAATTGTCATGATTGTTGGACCTGCACCAGAAAGATAGGTAGTGTAAGCACCATATTGTTTAGCAACTTCTTTTATCTTTTGAAATTCAGGAACAAGTTTTTGACGATATGGTTCATGGAAAAGGTCAGACGACATAGCCTTTCCTGCAGCAACTAAATCTCCCTTCATAAGAGAAGAAACAACAACATTTGCAATTGCGCTAGCTGCTACTGCTTGAGAGTAATGAAGTGTTTCAGGAAGACTACTTCGGCTATCACTTGTCTTTAATTCATAATTAGGAATAAAAGCCAGTAAACGACAAGCTGGAAAAGATGAAACAGTATAGCCATAAAAATAGTCATTGGCACTAGCAATTACTAAATTACCAAAAATTGCTGGAGCAACATTATCTGGATGTCCTTCAAAAAGACTAGCTAATCTCATTTTTTCATCTAAAGAAAGCGACATAGCTCCCAATTGATTGGCCAATTCAATACCAGCAACAATAACCGAACTTGAAGAACCCAGACCTCTTGCTAATGGGATATCACTAGTCATTTTCAGACGATGAGGTTTTAGATTTTTATTAACTTTTAAAGCAATTTGAATGAGTAAATTAGTCTCATCAGTTGGAATGTCAATCAAATCATGCATAACTTCCCAACTTTTAGATGCTTCAATAATACTTATTTCAAGATACTTGGTAACTGCTAGTCCAATGGAATCAAAACCAGGTCCTAAATTGGCACTGGTTGCAGGAACAATAATTTTCATATTAATCTCCTAAAATTCTAAAGGCATTACATAGTTGAAATTTTGGTGACTTCAAAAATATTTGTTTTACTTTTTCTAATTGATTTTTTGTTATCACTTCAGTTTTAATTAATGCCAACTCTTCTTGTTGAGCAGACTTTTCAAAACTTAATTCATCAAGTTTGATATGACATGTTTTAAAGAGATTAGATAACATTTCTTTATTGCCATCTAAAAGTATTACAGAAAAATAATAAGCCGATTGTATATCCTCAGCATTAGCAATTTTTTCTGGTCTCATATAGTTATTAAATAGTTTTGCCTTGTTTTTTGTCCCTATCTCATTACTAAGAGCCATTAAATCTGCCACAACTGAAGTCGCTGTTGGTTTTTGTCCAGCACCAGGTCCATAGTACATCGACTCACCAATACCAATAGAGTTGAGATAGACCGCATTCATTACATTATTAACCATGGCTAGAGGATGTTTTTTTGGTAATAATGATGGAGACACTTCAACAGCTAGACCACTTTTTGTTTCTTCGATTGAACCTATCAATTTAATCACATAACCATGAGTTTGGGCATAGGTCACATCCTGTGGTGTGATGCTTGTAATCCCTTGATGTGTGACATCTTGATAATCAATGGCCATTCCAAAAGCAAATTGTGAGAGAATAACAAGTTTATAAGCGGCATCAATACCTTCAACATCATTAGTAGGATCGCTTTCAGCATAGCCTAATTCCTGAGCAGTTTGAAGAGCTTTGTTATAAGTCCATCCTTCTTCAACCATTTTGGTAAGCATAAAATTAGACGTGCCATTTAGCACACCAAATAATTTGGTTGCTTTGTCAGCTATTAAGGATGTAGAAAGCGTTCTTAGTATTGGAATACCACCTGCAACAGCTGCCTCATAATAAAAGGAAACATTATTTTTAGAAGCAATAGCTAATAATTCATTGCCATGTAGGGCAATTAAATCTTTATTCGCTGAAACTACATGTTTTTTATTTTCTAGCGCTTTTGTTATAAAAGTTCTAGCTGGTTCAATTCGGCCTATTAATTCAACAACAACAGTAATATCATCATCAAATAAAATCTCATTGATATCAGTGACAAAATTATAATCCAATCCCTGATCTTTAAGTTGTTTTTTTTCAGACTCATCTCTTACTAAAATTTTTGAAATAGTAATCGGTTTTTGTACAAGTTGATTTATTTTTTCTCTATTTTTTTCAAGAATAATTGGGACACCACTGGCAACAGTCCCAAAACCAAGTAAAGCTATCTTTAAAGTCATATTTTTCTCCTTAAAATGATTTGTCTTATTATATCAAAAAAATCATTATAATTCATTGTTAATCTTGCTTATTTTTATGATATAATCGTGTTATTGATGTTTAAGGAGAATAAAATGCAATCAAGACGTACTAGAAAAAAAAATAAAAGGAAAAATCTGTTTTTACCCTTGATAATACTATTGATGATAATAAGTCTTCTAGCTGGTTTCTTTTTTTTATTTCAACAGAACCAAAAAGATGAAAAAATCTTTAAAAAACAAGACAAAACCCTATTAATTTCTAAAGAAAAAATTTCTGAAAATAAAGAAAAAACTACTCCTCAACCAAATTCTGAAAAGGTTAGTAAAGATCCAACATGGAAAAAACAAGAAATACCTGTTACTTTTCCAATTTTGATGTATCATGCTGTTCACGTTATGGATCCATCTGAAGTGGCTAATGCTAATTTAATTGTTGATCCTGGGGTTTTTGAAAGTCATATTAAGCGATTGGTCGATGAAGGTTACTATTTTTTAACTCCTGAGGAAGCTTATCGTGCTCTAAACAATAACGAATTACCTAATGATAAAGTTATCTGGCTTACATTTGACGATAGCATGATTGATTTTTACAATGTTGCTTATCCCATTTTAAAAAAATATAATGCAAAAGCAACTAATAATGTAATTACTGGTTTCACAGAAGAACATCGTGTTTCCAATTTAACAGTTGAGCAAATGCTTGAAATGAAAAAAGATGGTATGTCTTTTGAGGGGCACACAGTTACTCATCCTGATTTAGAAATCAGTGATCAAACTACCCAATCCTATCAAATGACAGAAAGTAAAAAATTTCTTGATGAAAAACTCCATCAAGAAACAACGACTATTGCCTACCCTGCTGGTCGCTATAGTGATTTAACCATAGAATTAGCAAAAGAATCTTATCGACTTGGGTTAACCACAAATGAGGGTTTGGCAAGTGCTAATAATGGTCTTTTAACACTTAATCGTGTTAGGATTTTGCCATCGACAACAGCTGATATTTTAATAGCATCTATTAACCCATAAGAAATTTAATAAAAGGCACACCAAAAGTTAGATACAAAAGCTAACTGTTGGTGTGTTTTTTATATGATTACGTTTTAAGATAAAACAGATTTATATCAGCTAAAACATATAGTTTACTTCTAGCCTATATTTAATCTAACATTTGAAATCAATAAAGCTAATTTAAGATAGCAGATGTATTTAGTTAATAGACTTGACTTAAACATATTTATAAGTATTACACTTTTTCAATCCAGCTCAGAACCTTACAAAAGCAATGATATTGAAAATGAGATAAAAGAGTCTTTCTTTGAAACTTGAAGATGTTATTGATTCTTTATCTATTTTGCTTTTCTCAAAGATTTAAAGACAGTGATTTCTTTAACTATATAGTGTTCAATAATAATAAAGGAATCAAAGCTAAAAGGACTCAGCCCCTATGATACAAAGCAAAGTCCTTTGGTTAAATTTAATGTCCAAGTTTAGTTGTTAATTCAGAGTATAGATTCTTTTTTATAATATTATTTAACTTCTGTCCCTGCATTCGCACCTGAGTGTAGGTTGAAAATACGCTCAATATGAATCACGCCTACTGCCTTAGGCTCACCCATACGACCCTTTGCCCATTCTTTTGCAGATTCGAATAATTCACCAGAGTCTTGAATTTCAGCCTTACCAACAAAACGATAACCCATAAGTCTTTCACGATCAACAAAAGCAATTGCAATTTTTCCGTTATTTTTAATATTTTCTAGGGTTTGCCCACCAGTATTTTCATTATAAATTAAAATATTATCATCATATAAACGCATCGAACGCTTAGGACCAATATCAGGATTTCCTTCAGCATCTACTGTTGCAACAATCGCCAGTTGTGTACTAATAATTTCTTTCATCTCTTTTGTTACTTTCATTTTCATCTCCTTTTCATGATTTAAACTATTAAATTAAATAACCTGTTACATTATTTATCAGATTTTAGCAAAATTCTACAACTTTCACTTCCTTTCATTCATTATAAAAATGCTTATTGGCAAAAATAAAAGTAAATTCTCTATCCATCTTTAAATGAAAAGAACTTTCTATCTTTATTTTATGTCAGATAATTATATTATCTGTTTTGTAAAGTAATTTCTTACTTTCTTATCCTGATTTCAACTCACTTGTTAAATAATAAGTTCAATTTCTTTAAAAGTATATTATCAAAAAAAGTAAGATTTTTCAAGATATTTAACCATAAATTGAAATATAAATTATAAAAATTAATAAATAATAAAAACAGCAGATAAATAAACTACTGTTAAAAATTATTGTTTTAAATAAAATAATTGAAACTTTAATTTTATAGTATTAACAAGTTATAAATCTCAATTATTTTAAAAATCTTCTAAAGAATTATAACTCTCTTCATCAACTTCTGCTAATTTAACCAACCAATTGTCTTCACTTTTTTCAGAATTTAACAATTCTGGACTTGTAATTGCAGCAACATTTCGATTAATTATTTTTCCTGCAAGTGGTGAAGAGATTGCCATAACAGTTTTTGAGGCTTCTAAATTTAAAATAATATCATCAATTTCTAAACTATCATCTTCAGTAAAATCTATGAAACCTATTGTCCCAATTTCTTCTTGTAATTTCGGTGACATTCTAATAGTGTAAAGATTATTTTCTTTTTCAATAAAAAGATTATTTGCGATTTTTTTCATTGTCAACTCCTTCATGTGTTATGTTTTATATATCTCTTCCTAAAAATACATTATTATTAGATTTAAAGTTAATTTAATTTTTATTATTTTTCACCAATTTATCATAATTATGATGAAATTGTTCTCTATGTTTTTCATTTGGTTCCCAATCTTTAATTGAAAAACCAATTTGTCTTAAAGTCAATTTCAATCTCAAAATAACTTCATCAACTGTAAGAGAAACATTAAATAAGTCAGAAAGATTAGCCATAGTTGAGGGTTCAACATTTGGGTATGCTATTTTGCTTGTTTGCCCTGCCAATCCTTTTTGATAGAAATCAGCAATCATTTGCCCTCTTTTTATTTGATTACCTGAAACACTAAGATATATTGAAACAACAATGCCTTTTTTAATACGTCTTTGAGCAATGCCAGCAAATTTTTTACCATCAATGCTTAAATCATAATTCCCCGGACAATAGGACTGTTCAATTTCAAAATAATCAATTCTTTTATGAAGGTCAGAAAACGCCATTTTAATAAAATCAATCATGAGCAAATACCCATTAGTAATAGAAATAGACTCTCTAAAGGTATCAGGTATGATAAAAGAGAAGTTCAATACCCCCTCATCAGCAACAACAGCTAGTCCACCAATATTTCTTACTACTGGCTTATAGCCATAACCTTTTATTACTTTTTTAGCATCTTCTAAATTTGGAAGTAATTTATCTAACATGCCTAAAATAACAGTTTTTTCCATTGGCCAAATATGAAACAACAAAGCATTTGGTTCTTGATTAATAAGTTCTAAAAACGTTTCTGTCCAAGCAAAGGGAGCAGCAGCATGCTGATTATAAACAATAGTTTCTTCAAAAATATTAATGGGCAAACTTGTCAAATCTCTTATTTCAATCACAATATCGCCCTTCTTTCAATGATAATTATACACTACTATTGTAGACCAATTTATGGTATTTGTCTATTCAATATTCAGTAAAATAATTTTCCAACTACCGTTGACATCTTATGATAAACTCTAATTTTAAATTTATAAAATATGTTTCGCTAATATACCTAACATTAAAGAGTTCTTATTTTACTATTATGTCTTTTGACACAATTTTAAATTATTAATATAGAAAATGAATATTTCTCTATTGTTCATTTAATAGCATCAATAAAACGTTGGGCAATTTCTTGAGGACGTGTAATAGCACCACCAATAACAATTCCAGCGGGATTAAGTTTTTTCACTGCAATTAAATCTTCAACACTGTGGATTCTTCCTTCAGCTATCACATCTATGCCTTCTTGGGATAATTTTTTAATTAAAGTCAAATCTGGGCCTTCCGTTTTATCGCTGTAACTAGTATAGCCTGATAAAGTTGTCCCAACAAAATCTACCCCGGCTTTATAGGCTTCTACCCCTTCTTCAAAAATACTAATGTCACCCATTAATAACTGATTGGGATATTTTTCTTTAATTTTCTTAATAAATTCAGATATTGTTTGACCATCATGGCGCTTGCGTTTTGTGGCATCAAGTGCAATAACGTCTACATCTAATTCAACTAATGCATCAATTTCAGTCATAGTTGCTGTAATATAAGGTTCTTCTGGGGGATAATCTTTTTTAATAATGCCTATTATAGGCAGTTCGATCACTTCTTTAATTTCTTTGATATCACGAATAGAATTAGCCCTAATAGCTAATGCTCCTGCTTGTTTGGCAGCAAGTGCCATTCTTGGCATTATACCACCTTCTTCAACATAGAGGGGTTCTTCTGGCAATGCTTGACAAGAAACAATAATACCGTCCTTAATGATTTCTTTAAATTGTTCTTTCGATATGTTTTTCTTCATTTCTCATACCTTCTCTTTATTGAAATTCTATTAACAATTATAACACATAATAATTTACTATTTTATCTTCCAAATAATTTATAATAATTTTTATAGCAATATTAAAATTCCAATATTCGCAACTTAATGTGATAACAGTTTTTCTTTTACCTATTTTCCTTAAGAAATCAAAACGAGAACATTTATTAAAATGTTCTCGTTCACATAAAAAATTGATTGTCAAAGAAAAAACAGATCGACTCTTTGCCTACCAAAATATTTAATAAAAACAAAAATCCTGCCAAGATTTTTTTGGCAGGATTTTCGGTAGGAAACCAAACAAATTTATCAGTTTCTTCAAATCGCTTAAAGCTATAAAGACTGGTAAATAAGGCTTCCGCAATCAAATTGCGATACTCTATTATTTAAGAGTAACTGAAGCACCAGCTTCTTCAAGTTTAGCTTTCATTTCTTCAGCTTCTGCTGCTGGAACACCTTCTTTGATGATTCCAGGTGCACCGTCTACAAGACCTTTAGCTTCTTTAAGACCAAGACCAGTGATTTCACGAACAGCCTTAATTACGCCAACTTTCTTGTCTCCAGCTGCAGTCAATTCAACGTCAAATGAATCTTTAGCAGCTTCTTCAGAATCACCACCAGCTGCTGCTACAGCTACAGGAGCTGCTGCAGTTACACCAAATTCTTCTTCGATAGCTTTCACAAGATCGTTAAGTTCTAAGATTGAAGCTTCTTTAATTTCAGCAATAATGTTTTCAATGTTTAATGCCATTGTATTTTCCTCCAAATTATGTTTTTAATAAATAGTAATGGTAGCATTTAGGCTACAGTTAAGTTGCTTAGGCAGCATCTTCTTTGTTTTCTGCAACTGCTTTGACAGCATAAGCAACATTTCGAACTGGTGCTTGAAGAACAGAAAGAAGCATTGAAAGAAGACCTTCTCTGTTTGGCAATTTCGCAAGTGCAATAATATCTTCTTTAGAAGATACTTCACCTTCAATTGCACCACCTTTGATTTCAAGTGCTTTAGCAGTTTGTGAAAAATCATTGATGATTTTAGCAGGAGCAATTACATCTTCATTTGAAAATGCAATAGCAGTTGGTCCAACAAAGACATCTTCAAGATTGTTAAGACCAGCTTTTTCTGCAGCACGACGTAAAATAGCATTTTTAACTACTTTAAATTCGATGTCATTTTCACGTAAGTTACGACGAAGAACAGTATCTTGTTCAACAGTAAGACCACGTGAATCAACAATAACAATACTTGCAGCTGCTTTCATTTTTTCAGCATAAATATCAACAAGTTCTGCTTTTTTAGCAATATTTGCTTGACTCATTAGTGTTTTACCTCCGTTATTATTTTTGGCTAGATACAAAAAAATCGCATCTAAACCCAGACACGAAAGTACAATACGTTTATTAACGTTTTGTGCCTCGGTAGGAATATTATGAGCATGCTCCCCTACTGTCTTAGGTCAGTTTATTTAAAACCTTCATTATTTTAACACTTTATATAATACTTGTCAATCCTTTCTTTAAAATAAATATTTTCGAACTTTAAATATTTGCCCTATGCACTTAACTTGACAAGTGGTAATTTAAAAACTTTATTGTAATTAATCTGATAATTTCAAAAATTTACATTAACCTTTATTTTATTTGAAAAACAAGGTTGAACACACTTATCATTATTTATTATTTCTAAATTATTTTGAACTATAAAAACTCTACAATCATAAAATTTATAATTTAGATTGTAGAGTTTTATTTTTAGATAATTTCTACTGAATTATTGCTAATTACAGTTGATTTTTACGTTTTTTTCTACCATAGCCGTATAAAGCTAATGATGATAAGGCTGCGATTGTTCCTAATACTGCTGAGTTTGTCCCATCACCAGTATTTGGTAAGCTCTTAGCTGTTGTTGAAGAAGTTTGGTCAACTTTATTCTCTGACATACCTTTATCCTTATTACCTGCTTTACTACTCATTGGCATTAACTTGCCCTCAAAAGCTGGTAACTCATGACTTGGTGCTGTACTTGGAACAGCTGTTTCAAT
>NZ_KB904345.1 GCF_000380045.1 Streptococcus marimammalium DSM 18627 | reverse complement strand
GAGAGATAGGCTTCAATTTTCCCTCGTTCAGCTTCTGAAAGGTGGCGATAGGACTGTTTTGTGGTAGAATAGTGAGTGGACATGTTCATCTTTCCTTTATACTTTGTTCGCAACTTTAGTATATCAGATGAACATGTCTTTTTTGTTGCACCTCATTTTACAACGGGGCATAAATTTATTTTTTATCTTATAAAAAGAAATGTCATCATTTTATATAACAAAAAAGTTCTTCTTTAAAAAGAAGAACTTTTAATGGTAGTTAAAACTTTTCAATCTTTAACAACTTGTGTACCACCATCACCTGTTAAAACATTTTCAATGTTTTCAAGAGAAGTAATGATAGCTTTACCTTCAGGATAGTTTTCTACAAAAGCAATGGCTGCTTCAACTTTAGGTAGCATACTTCCTGGAGCAAACTGATTTTCAGAAATATATTGTTTCATTTCTGAAACCGTTACTGTTTCTAATTTTCTTTGATCTGGTTTATTGTAGTTAACATAAACATTATCAACACCAGTTAAGATAACAAATAAGTCAGCCTCAACCAATTCAGAAAGTGTTTGACTGGCAAAGTCTTTATCAATGACAGCCTCAACACCTGTAAGTTTATGGGTGTCAGTATCTTCTACAACTGGAATTCCTCCGCCTCCAGCACTAATAACAACAACACCTGAGTCAACTAAAGACTTAATGATATTAGCTTCTTTAATTCCCACTGGTTTTGGTGATGGCACCACCTTACGCCAACCACGTCCAGCATCTTCTTTAAAACAAGCTTTAGTTTCAGTTTCTTGTTTTTTAGCTTCTTCTTCTGTTAAGAATGGCCCAATTGGTTTAGTTGGATTTTTAAAAGCAGGATCTTCTTTTGAAACAATAACCTGAGTGACAATTGTTGCCACTTCTTTTTCGATGCCTTTTTCTTGCAATTCATTGACAAGTGCATTATCTAACCAAAAACCGATACTACCTTCTGTCATCGCAACACAAGTATCTAGTGGCATAGCAGGATTTTTTTCAGAATCAGCCGCAGCTTGTTGCAGTAATAAATTTCCAACTTGTGGTCCATTACCATGAGTAATAATTAAATCATCACCATTTTCAATAAATTTAACTAATGATTTTGATGTTTGGATAAGAGCTTCTTGTTGTGCTTTTGCAGAAGCATCTGTCGAAAGAATAGCATTTCCTCCCAGAGCAACAACTATTTTTCTCCCCATATTTTTTTCCTCCATTATAAAGTTAATAATCGATAAATCGTTTCAGCATAAATAGCCATCGCTTGATAAAGATCATCTAGTGGAATTCTTTCATTTTCTTGATGTTCAGTTAACAAAGTATGCGGAAAAGCTGCACCAAAAGCGACACAGTTTTTCATAGTTCTAGCAAAGGTAGCACCACCAGATGTCATGGCTGGAGACATATCTCCTGTCATTTCTCGATACACTGAAAGTAGAGTTTTAATTAATTCACTATCTAGTGGCACATATAAAGGACCAACGTAGTCAAATTCTTCATAAACCAAACCGTATTGAGCTACCGTTTCTGAGAGTTGTCTCACTAGCTTTTCTTTATCTGCTAAGACAGGTATTCTCATGTCAATTCGTATCTCTGAATGATTTGCATCAATGGTTAAACCAGCAACGTTAAATGATAGACGTCCAGAAGGTTCATCTTCAACAACACCAAATAATTGACCTCCAGTTCCATCATGTCCCACATGGGTTAGTAAAAAATCAATCGTAGGATGTGAATGAATTGGAGATAATCCTTCAATCAATCGAATAATAGCATTGACACCTTCTGCTGCATCTTTTGAGTGCTTGGCTTCTCCTAAAACAACAACACTCTTATCTGTTGTTTCATAAGCATAGCCTAAACGTGTTAAGTTTTCAATCAAGTCTTTTTGATTTTCACCACTATAACTAGCTTTTCCTGGAACTACATTAAAGGCATCACCAAGCTCTAATGAAAAATCTGTACTACCTTTACCAGTGATCTTAACTTGCAACAACCCTTTTTCAGCATAGGTAAGTGGAAAACTTGAATCGGGTGCAAATCCCATATCAGCAACTTCTTCAATCTCATTATAGCGAGCCATACAACGCCACAATGTCTCCTCATCAGTACCATAAATGAAACGAATTCGTTTATTAAATACTATTCCAGCATCAACTAGTGATTTTACTGCATACATAGCTGCTACTGTTGGTCCCTTATCATCTTGGGAGCCACGTCCAAACAATTGATTATCTTTAATTACAGCTTCAAAAGGATCAGTCTCCCATTTACTTAAATCTCCAGCTGGAACAACATCAAGGTGACAAAGAATGGCTACTAGAGTTTCTCCTTTTCCAATTTCTGCATAACCATAATAACCTTTTGGATCAATATAAGTTTGAAATCCTAAATCTTTAGCGATGTCAAGTGTTGTTTCTAAAGCTTTTTGAATATCTTTGCCAAAAGGTGTCCCATCTTCACCTTCATTTAACACAGAAGGAATCGCAATTAATTGTTTAAGAGTGTCAACGCATTGTTGTCTATGTGACTCAGTAATAAAATCTTTCATATTATTAAACCGTTTCTAAATTAGAAGAATGTTGCAACCACTAAGATAAGAATACTTAGCACAACAATTGCCGCAATGAGTTTGCCGACATATTTCCACCAAGTAGTAATGTCCACTCGACCTAAAGCAAGACCTCCCATCACAATACCAGAGGTTGGTGCGATAAGGTTTAAGACGCCAGATGCTGCTTGGAAAGCTGTGATGATTAAGTGGGTTGGTACTTTTGCAAATTCTCCCAATGGCCCAAGGATACCCATAGTTGCACCAGCAAGACCTGATGTTGATGGAATCAAGAATGACATTGGTAGGTAGAAAATATAAGTCAAAACGATAAAGACTTGAGAAGACAACCCTTTAAGGCCTTCTTCTCCCCAGTGTAAAATCGTAGCTGTGATTTGGCCATCATTCATTACTACTTGAATACCACGTGCCACAGCAACAATTAAAGCAACACCTAATAAATCTGCAGCACCATTAAGAAAAGCTTTGAAGAATCTGTCTTCACCCATTTTAGAAACAATGCCAACTAATACTCCCATGAAAATAAAGAGCATAGTAATTTCTTGGAAATACCAATCTCCAAGTGGAAGAGAGTTTCCAAAGAATTGACCAAAGACCGGAAGACCCGTTAAGAAGTCATTAATGGCTTCAAAGACATGAAAACCAAATCCAGACCATGGAATTAAACTAATAATCATGATAATAAAGGTAGTGATAAAGATCCACAATGTCTTCTTCTGACTCTTAGTTAAGTCTGATTGAACATCAACAGGTTTAAAATGTTTTAAGTTTTCTTCTCTTTGAGCATAAACCAAAGATTTGGTAGGATCTTTTTCTATCTTACTTGCATAGTTATAAACATAGAAAATTGAAACTCCAAGAATAACTACAAAGAATACTACACGCCAAATGGCACCATCCGCAATACTGATTCCCGCAGCGTCTGAGGCCACACCTGTAGCAAATGGATTAACAGTAGAGGCTAAACATCCTACTTGAGAGCCAATCAAGATAATAGAAACAGCAGTTATAGTATCAAATCCTACGGCTAACATCACAGGAATTAGTAAAGGGTAAAAGGCCATCGTTTCTTCACCCATCCCGTAGGTTGAGCCACCAAGAGCAAAGAGAATCATCAACACAGGAATGAGCATTTTTTCTTTGCCTTTAAAGTTTTTTACTAAAGAAGCAATACCCACATCAAGTGCACCAGTTTCTGTGACAACACCCAAAAAGGCACCAACCATGATGATAAAGAATGAGACTTCAATAGCCCCGCTTGTTATGCTATTACCAATCATCCCAACAACCGGAGCCATTACAACTGCATAAAATCCTTGAGGATTTTGGTCAACAGTTTCATATGTTCCTGCTATTAAGTTTCCGGTTTCTTCACTAACTTGGTACTGACCTGCTGGAATAATCCATGTCAATATAGCCATTAAGGAAATAATAAGGATAAGTACCGTATAGGATGAAGGCATTTTAAATGCTTTTTTTACTTTTTCAGTCATAAATTTCTCCTATCTAAAGAAAAACTGTTCTGGTTCTGATTTCAAAAATCAAAACCAGAACAGTTTGATCTGTGGGTTATACTTTTGGAATAAAGAGGTCTCCTAAAGTAACTGCCATAACGGCTTTAATAGTATGCATACGATTTTCTGCTTGATCAAATTGACGACCATGTTTACTTCTAAAGGCACCATCTGTAATTTCCATACTATCAATGCCAAATTCTTTTTTAATTTGTTTACCATATTCTGTTTCTGTGTCATGGAATGCTGGTAAACAATGTAAGATAATGAAGTCTTTATTATCAACAAGTTCTAATAACTCTTCATTAATTTGGTAAGGTTGTAATAAAGCAATACGCTCTGCAAACTTATCTTCCTCACCCATTGATACCCATACATCTGTATAAAGTACATCTGCATCTTTCACAGCTGCCTTAACATCAGCAGTAACTTTAACAGTTGCACCTGATTCTTTGGCATATTTTTCAGCCATTTCAACTAATTCTGGTTCTGGGAAAAGAGATTCAGGAGCAGCAATAGTCACATTAACACCTAAAATTGCACCAGTGACTAATAAACTATTTGCCACATTATTACGACCATCACCACAATAAACTAAAGTTAATCCTTCTAGCTTTCCAAAATTCTCTTTAACAGTAAGATAGTCTGCCAACATTTGTGTTGGATGCCATTTATCAGTTAAACCATTCCAAACCGGTACTCCTGAGAATTTAGCTAAATCTTCAACAACTTTTTGACTAAAACCACGAAATTCGATACCATCAAACATACTACCAAGAACAAGAGCAGTATCTTCAACAGATTCTTTCTTACCTAATTGAATATCATTTTTACCAAGATATTCTGGATGAGCACCTAAATCAATAGCCGCAGTTGTAAAAGCAGCACGTGTTCTTGTTGATGTTTTTTCAAACAAGAGAGCAATGTTTTTGCCTTCTAAGTAACGATGCCAAACATTACGTTTTTTCAAATCTTTCAAATGTGCCGAGAAATCAATAAGATACTCTAATTCTTCGCGAGTGAAATCAATTTCCGCTAAAAAACTTCTTCCTTTAAATACTGATGTCATTAGTTACTCCTTTTTTATTAAATATCTTCACGAATAATTGGCATTGACATACAACGTGGTCCACCACGACCTCTAACCAATTCACTTCCTTGAATTTTATGTAATTTTAATCCAGCTTCTTCAAGTTTTTTGTTAGTGACTACATTACGATCATAAACAATTACTTCACCTGGTGCAATTGTCAAAGTATTTGATCCATCATTCCATTGCTCGCGTGCTGCTGCAACTATGTTTGAGCCACCACAACGGATAAGACTAACTTTTTCTAAACCAAGATTTTTTGCGAGAATATGTTCTAAAGTATCTTTTTCCTCAGTAATACGAACGCCATCTCCCTCAGGAACTACTGAAAAGACGCGTAAGCCTCCCTCAATTTCAGGATGAATAGTAAATTTATCATAGTCAACCATAGTAAAAACAGTATCTAGATGCATAAATTTACGGTTATTTGAGATTTCAAAAGCTAAAATTTTCTTAAATCCTAAATTAGCAGCAAAGATATTAGTCATTAGTTTTTCAATAGACTCAGCATCAGTTCTCTGAGAAATACCAACTGCTAAAACATCTTTTGAAAGAACTAACTCATCTCCACCTTCAATTCGAGTGGTTTCCTCACGATTATAGACAAAAGGAATATCAGCATCTTTAAAACGTGGATGATATTTGAAAATATATTTAGCATATAACGTTTCACGATTTCTTGTATCAGCATACATACGATTTAAAGAAACGCTATTACCAATTGTTGCAAATGGATCTCTAGTGAAATAGAGATTTGGCATCGGATCAATAGCAAATGGATAGTCAGATTCAACTAAGTCAGCCAAACCTTTATCAGTGATTTCTGGCAATTCTACTTTTTGAATACCAGCCATTGTTTTATTGATTAATTCTTGATTATCAGTGATATCAAGCAATAGCCTACGAATACCTTTTTTGGTTTGTTTTCCTCTAATATTAGCTTCTGAAATGTATTCGTCAATAAATGCTTCTTTGATTTCTTGACTTGTTAACGACTCAGCCGCTAATTTCTCTAAATACAATACCTCAACTCCACAGTCTCTTAAAACCTGTGCAAAAGCATCGTGTTCTTTTTGTGCTTGTTCTAAAAATGGAATATCATCAAACAATAATCTCTCAAGATAATCAGGAACAAGATTTTCTAATTCTTGACCTGGTCTATGAAGAAGAACTGTTTTTAATTTTCCAATTTCTGAATACACATGAATTGGTCCTTGTTCAGTCATTGATAGACTCCTTTCTTTTTTTACAACGAATAAAACTACAATAAGAACATCGTTCTTAATTTATCAACACTATTATTGTAATCGTTTTCAATATTAAAAACGTGGTATTTTTAACGATATAACAGTGAAGATTTTCACGTATTTCACGACTTAATGGAAGTTTATCAAAATTAGAAACTCTTTACTAGAATAATTACCGTTTTTATCAAAAAAAATAATATTTATTCTTTATAAAAAAATAAAAATTTTATAATTTCTTATTTAATATACTTTAAAAAATAATCCCGATTCAAGTAAGACAATTTTTTATGCTTAAAATGGATAATGTTTTTTTCCTTTAGTGTCTTTAGGACATGGCTAACTGTTTCTCTTGTTGTTCCACTCATATTTGCAATATCTATGGTTGTGATTGAAAAAGGTAAGTCCATTTTTTCTGAGCATTTATCTACCAGTAAAAAGGCTAAGGTTTGTATCACCCTGTCTTTGGCACTAGAGGTAATCATATTCCTAATTCTAAATTCTTGAAGATGTATTAATTTTGATAACTTCTGACACAACATCTTCATCTGATATTTATTACTTAGTGAAAACGATTCATAAACTTCTCTTGGAAAGCAAATATATTCAATAGATGTTATAGCAACAGCTGAAAAATGATAAGTTTTATCTAAAAAAATACCACCATAAGGAAATATAGTATCTGTGTTGACATAATCAATATAGATAAATGACCCTGATGAGTCACTTTGTTCTAATTTGACATGCCCTTTTAACAGAATATACATTTTTTCCAAAGGATCTCCATCAAAAAATAAAATTTGATCCTTAGGAACCTTATGGTAGGCCATTGTTGTTATAAGTTGATCGAATTGAGAAATGGATAGATATTTAAAATCATCTAATTTCCTCAAATGTTGATAGAGTTCTTTTCCAACCATTTCTGACTCCTTTTCATTTTTTGTTATCTATTTTCATTCTTCTTATTATTATAGCATAACAAAATGTATTCGTCTTTGGAAACTATTATAATTTTAAATTTATAAACTCATACTATTGTCATTAATTAGAGTTTAATGTTATAATTAACTTAGTAGGACTTGTAAACATTTTCAATTATTTAGAAAGGATATTATTATGAATAAAAAAGAAATACGGCACCAACTTATTTTATCTCTTATTTCCGAAAATAAAATAAATACACAACATCAATTACAACAAGAACTCAAAAATAAAGGTATCTCTGTCACACAAGCTACCTTATCTCGAGACATGAAAGATTTACACTTGGTAAAAATATCAGATGAGGATTCTTACTATACTGTCCACAGTATAGCTCCTGGACGCTGGGAACACCGTCTTCGCTTTTATATGGAAGATGCACTTGTCATGTTACGACCTGTTCAACACCAAGTTATTCTTAAAAGTTTGCCTGGGCTTGCCCAATCATTTGGTTCAATACTTGATGCTATGCAAATTCCTGAGATGGTGGGAACAGTCTGTGGAGATGATACCTGTTTGATTATTTGTGAAGATGCTGAAGGAGCAGAACGTTGCTTTGAAAAGCTTAGCGAATTTGCGCCTCCTTTCTTCTTTGGAAACCAAATTAATTAACCTCTAAAAACTAGCAACACTATGTTGCTAGTTTTTTATGAATTTAAAATCAATTAATTAAATGCTGATTAGTTATTCTAACCCTACTTAAATGTGAGTGATTTTAGTTAAAATTTATCTGTAAAACATTATAAGAATTTCTGATAAAATCAAAAGAATAAAAACAATTGTTTTTATTCTTTTGATTTTATATTGGCTTTCTACCATAATGGCTTAATATCTATTGTAATTTTTTCATTTCTACAATACGAGCTTGAGTGGCATTGTATTTTTGTTGATAGTCAACTTGTTTTTGGTATTCTTTTTTAACAACTTCAGGTTTGGCATTAGCCACAAATTTTTCATTGGATAATTTTTTACCAACTATTTCGAGTTCTTTTTGCCATTTTGCCAATTCTCTACCTAAGCGTTCTAATTCCTCATTAACGTTTAATAAATCAGCTAATGGTAAGAAAATCTCGGCGCCACTAATCACACTAGACATAGCCAGTTCAGGAGTTTCAATATTTGTACCAATTTCTAAATACTCTGGATTAGTAAAACGATTGATATAGTTTTGATTAGAATTAAAGAATTGCTCTAGATTAGCATCTGTTGTTTTAATCAGAATCGTAATTGGTTTACTTGGTGCCACATTAACTTCACTACGAGCATTACGGACTGAGCGAATGAGGTCTTTAAGACTTTCAACACTCTTGTGGGCAGACTCGTTTTCAAAGATTTCATCAGCGATTGGGTAGTCTGCTGTCACAATAGAGTTTGTTGAAATTTGCTCAAAGAGAGCCTCTGTAACAAATGGCATGATTGGGTGAAGGAGTCGTAAAATCTGATCTAGCGTATAGAGTAAAACTGAACGTGTCACTGTTTTTTCTGCTTCATTATCACTATAAAGTACTTCTTTTGTTAGCTCAACATACCAGTCTGCAAACTCATCCCAGATAAAGTTGTAAAGGATGTGCCCTGCAACACCAAACTCAAATTTATCAAAGTTTTCAGTGACTTTGCCTATTGTTTCATTGAGATTATGAAGTATCCAACGATCAGTCACATTACCAACTTCTTCTTGAGCCACTTTTTCAACAGTTCTTTTGGCTTCTTCTAGGGTTAAGTTTTCATTATTCATTAAGATGTAACGCGAAATATTCCAAATTTTATTAATAAAGTTCCATGAGGCATCCATTTTCTCATAGCTAAAGCGAACATCTTGGCCTGGTGCAGACCCATTTGATAAGAACCAGCGTAAAGCATCCGCACCATACTTATTAATAACATCCATTGGGTCAATCCCATTACCTAGAGATTTGGACATTTTTCGTCCTTGTTCATCTCTAATCAAACCATGAATTAACACATTTTTAAATGGTGCTTCTTTAGTAAATTCTAAACTTTGGAAAATCATTCGAGAGACCCAGAAGAAAATGATATCATAGCCTGTTACAAGTGTCGAGGTAGGGAAATAACGTTTAAAATCATCGTTTTCTTCATTTGGCCATCCCATAGTTGAAAAAGGCCATAGAGCCGAACTAAACCAGGTATCAAGAACATCCTCATCTTGAACCCAACCTTCTTCTTTTGGTGCCTCCTCACCAACATAAATCTCTCCAGCTTCATTATACCAAGCGGGAATTTGATGACCCCACCATAGCTGGCGTGAAATAACCCAGTCGTGAACATTTTCCATCCATTGCAGGAAGGTATCATTGAATCTTGGAGGATAGAAATCAATTTTATTATCTGTTGTTTGATTTTGAATAGCTTGTTTTGCCAATTCATCCATTTTAACGAACCACTGAGTTGATAAGCGTGGCTCAACCATGACACCAGTTCTTTCAGAATGACCAACACTATGAACACGTTGTTCAACAGCAACCAGATTTCCTAATTCTTTTAATTTTTCAACAACTGCTTTTCTCGCTTCAAAACGATCCATACCAACAAATTCACCAGCAAGTTCATTCATGGTACCATCATCGTTCATGACATTGACTTGAGGAAGATTGTGACGCTGACCAACGAGGAAGTCATTTGGGTCATGTGCTGGTGTAATCTTAACAACACCTGTTCCAAATTCTGGATCAGCATGTTCATCAGCAACAATTGGAATTTTTTTATTCACGATTGGCAAAATAACATTTTTTCCAATCAAGTCCTTATAACGCTCATCTTCTGGATTAACGGCAACAGCCACATCACCAAACATGGTTTCAGGACGAGTAGTGGCTACTTCTAACGAACGAGAGCCATCTTCCAACATATAATTCATGTGGTAAAAAGCACCTTCAACATCCTTATGGATAACCTCAATATCAGATAAAGCTGTACGTGCTTTTGGATCCCAGTTAATGATAAATTCGCCACGGTAAATCCATCCTTTTTGATAAAGGGTGACAAAAACTTTTCTAACAGCTTCTGAAAGACCATCATCTAAAGTGAAACGTTCTCTAGAATAGTCTAAAGATAGACCAAGTTTACCCCATTGTTCTTTGATGGTAGTAGCATACTCATCCTTCCATTCCCAGACCTTGTCCAAGAATTTTTCACGCCCTAAATCATAACGTGAGACGCCATCTTCTGCTAAACGTGCCTCCACTTTTGCTTGGGTAGCAATCCCAGCATGGTCCATTCCTGGTAACCATAAAGCATCATAGCCTTGCATGCGTTTTTGCCGAATAATAATATCTTGTAAAGTTGTATCCCAAGCATGCCCTAAATGAAGTTTACCAGTAACATTTGGCGGTGGAATAACAATAGAATATGGTTTGTTTTCTTTCTTTCCAGAAGGCTTAAACACTGATTTTTCTAGCCATTTCTGATAACGTCCTGATTCAACCTCATTGGGTTGATATTTTGATGATAATTCTTTCACTCTCAACTCTCCTTTATTTTTTAGTGTTTAAGGTTTTTTTAAGCTAGGATGATTATACTTTAATTATCCTAAAACTTTTCTTTTTCATAAATCTCCTTGAAACAGCACATGAACCATGTGTTGTTTCTTTTTACTTTAATAAATAAAAAGACCCTATCTTAACGATAGGGACGAATAGTTATCCGCGGTACCACCCATATTCGAGCATAGCTCGCTACTTTTAGTTATTTCATTTATCACTCAGCAACTAGCTCTGGTTTTTCTGTGCGGATTTCTCAGCAAGACCGCTCTCTGTAACAGATGATAGCAAAGCACCTCTGATGTCCTTATTTTAACAAACAGTAAAAAAAATAGCAAGACTTTATCTATTTTAATAATGTCTTTTAAAAGAAAAATGATCTGGTAAATCGTGAAAATCTTTTTTTTGATGATAATTGGAAAATTTACTTTGTAAAAACTGATAGGCATCTAAGCGACTTTCATAGCGAATGATAGCTTCTTTAGCCTGTTCATCCTTAAAATCCTCAAAAATTTTTTCACTTTCCTTTTTTGCCTTATCATTAATTGTGATTTGAGTATTTAACCATTCCTCAAATGCCTTCAAAAATTCTTGTTCATATGTCATCACTTTTACCTCTTCACATTCTAAATTATTTATATATAATTATCAAGATAACACCTTATCTCTTAAACGAAAAACAGTCAGAAAATCTGACTGTTTTATTTTTGCCACCACCGAGAATCGAACTCGGAACGGAGCATTACCATTGCTCTATTATACCATTTAACTATAGCGGCTACCTCAATATAATACTATATTATATCACTAAAAGCAAGTTAAAATTAACTTCTTTATACTATGTTAATAAAAAATCTCAAGAATAATTCTTGAGATTTTTTATAACTTTTTAATTACTAATCTTTCTGTATTGCTTTTTTTTAATCCAAAATAATGATAAAAGCGTTATTAATAAAAATCCTGTCATCTTAAATGAATTGGAATTATCATCACCAGTCTTTGGTAATTCTCTTTGAACAGCTTTATTTTTGTTATTTAATAACAAGAAAATTTCTCTTTCCATCTGTCCAATACGCTTTTCTTCTGTCACTGCTGGTAAGATGACCTTTATCGAATGCTCTTGACCATTAACAAAAATCAGCTCACGACGTCCTTTACGACCAACTTGAGTAATTACTTCTTCCCCCTTGGATAGACTTGGGTCAAGGATTTCACGGGTATCATAATCAATCTCTTCATAACGGATATCTGCCGTTGGTAAGTCTANAGCCTGTGGAGAAACTAATGGTACCGCAAAAGTCATCTGTCCAATACGCTTTTCTTCTGCCACTGCTGGTAAGATGACCTTTGTCGAATGCTCTTGACCATTAACAAAAATCAGCTCACGACGTCCTTTACGACCAACTTGAGTAATTACTTCTTCCCCCTTGGCTAGACTTGGGTCAAGGATTTC
>NZ_KB904344.1 GCF_000380045.1 Streptococcus marimammalium DSM 18627 | reverse complement strand
ACACCACTACCATTGCTAAACTCGATAGATGGTTTATCTTCATTAACAGCACCACTGCCATTTGTAAACACAATGGATGGTTTATCTTCAGCTGTTGGTGCAGTGTCTGGTACGTTAGTTGTTGCTTCTATATATGTATAAGTAACAACAATATCTTCATCACCAATTGTCCCAGAAATATTATTTGAAGAAGATTCACGGAAGTATCTCTTATCACTATGTTCAATAAACAATTCTGGTGATTGAGCAGTAATATCATAGTTAGAACCAGTTGTCAAATTATTTAAAACTATTGTCTCTGAAAGAACTGTACCATTTTTTAAGACCAATTTTGCCTTAACCTGATAGTGCTTCATTTTAGGTTTTCGTGAAGCTATTTTAGCAACTCCAACATTACTAACACCATGAGAATAGTGTGCAGTTGCCTTAACATTTAATATTTGTTCACGATTAAGACCAGCCGGTAGAGCAATAGTCCAATACGTGTCAGAAATTTTTTCAACTGCTAGTCCTGAAGACTCTTGTAAATTTAAATCATCAGTTTTTGTCAAAACAATTGGGTCTGTAACATTATCAATGATAAGCTTGATATTTTGCCAATCGCCTGGTGCCATAATAAGTATGATATGATCTTCATTTTCAGCTACATCAATAAGATTTGGTGAAAGAATTGCTGGTGTTTGAGGTTTAAGAATCTCAAAGGAATCAATACTAATTTTTTTATTAGTTGTTGTTGCATCAGGTTTCACTCTGATAGCGATAGTATGAGACCCATTATCTAAACCATCATATTCACCAATTAACGCACGTTTTTCAACATTTCCGGATGCTTTAAAGAAAATAAGTGGGTCTACTTGATTACCATCAATCGTTACTAGAGCTTCACCTAAGTTTGTTGCTTTATTACCATAAATTCTAATACCTGTTCCTTCAAAACTTAATGTTAGAGTAGCATTCTCAGCTGGAACAGTAACATCTTGAGTAATGTCAGCAAATTTTTCAGTAGCTTTATAGAGTTGTGGATCTGAATAATCACCAAAAGCTGAACCGTATTGAATTCGTGAATCGCGATCATCTATACGCTCTGATGCATTTGGAGCACCCGAAATAATTCTAAAGGAATCAAGCGATATTTTGTCTCGTCTTCCTGTTCTTGTTGCATCATTATTATTTACAATAATCTCTAAAGTATGAATACCATCTTCTAAGTCAGCAAATTGACCAATTAAAACACCACTTTCTTTTGCCCCAACTTTGTGAAAATCAATCATTCCACGGTTAATACCATCAATTTTAACAGTTGCAGTTGAGAGATCCGGGCTCTTAATTCCATATATTTCAATACCTTTACCTACAAAGTTAACCTTGGCAGTATAATCATCTTTTGTAAGTGTAGTATTTCCTGTAATGTCAGCAAATTTTTCAGTTCCACCATAAAGTTGTGCATCACTCCAATTACCAAAAGCCGACCCGTACTCGATAGCTGGATCACGATCATCGAGAAATTCTTGAAGTGCTGAGATAGTAGCATCTAATGAGTTGGCACTCAACCTATTATTTTTTATAGCAACTACATTGTAGACATAATTATGATCAGCATGAAGTGTAGTGTCATTGAAATGATTTTCAAAAGTTCTAAAGAGTTCATTTTCTTGTGTTTCAACATTTAAACGGCTAACAAAATAATATTCAGCTCCTTCATAAGGGGCGAAGTTAATCAAAGCTTTATTATGGCCAATCCTCTTAGCAGTTACATTATTGACACGTCTTGCAATGTCATAGGGATTTAAATTTTCTGTATTTACACTTGGAAGAGTTCCCGAAATTTCGACATCAATTTTATTCACATTGATAATATCAGTAGGAATGATTTTTTTCAATGTTTTACCCCAATCTTCTGAAGTAATGCTATAAATCAATGAAGTTGGACTATCTTGAGAGACAAAATAAGCAATAGTATCATCCTCTAAAAGAAGATTTTCGGACTTTAGTGCCCAGATACTTTTATCAAAGTTAAGGCGGAAATGATAATCATCTAACTTATCAATAGATTGTACCTGCACAATTGGTTGCGTCTGAGCAAGCGCATATTCCATATTAAATGATTTGAAATGCAAACTATAAGCATTGTAACCTGGTTCAGTATGTTCATATAAAATACCATAGTTATTATCATCGATTTTAGTAAGAGAATTATAAGCATAGTCACCTTTTTGAAGAATTTTATGGTTTATCCAATTTAATTCACCATTAGATAATACTTCTGCTACTCTAAGATAGCCATTGGTTCTTCCAGGGCCACTGGCATTTGAAAGAATAATATATTCCTTATCATTATGATGGGTATGAATAGCTGAAAGTTGCACATAAACATCAACAACCTCTGGTATTGCTTTTAAATCATGCCAAGTTTGCCCACCATCATGACTAGTAGCAACTTTAACAAGACCAGATGGATTTCGCATAAATAATTTCAATGCTCCACTATCTAATTCAACAACTGTGGATTCAGTTAGTTGTTCAGCTGATTGATTCATTGTTAAAGAATGAATAATTGTACCATTTGATAGTGTTCTATCATCATTTGGTGAACCACCCATTTCCCAAGTCTCACCGTGGTCATCAGAATAAATAACTCGAGAGGACTGAGAGGTTAAATGATTAGTTGCTTCATAATTGGTTGAATAAGTCGGAACAATAATACGCCCTTTGTAATCTCCATGTTTCAAAACAATTCCAGCACCAGGACCAACACCATGAAATTTGATTTGGTTGTTAGTAACCATTGGTGTAATATCTTTTGGATTTGACCAAGTGATACCATCATCATCACTATATTGCATCCACAAATAGCTGGCCCAAGCAGCCCTAAATGGGCTAGTTTTATTAGTTGTAAAGAAGATATTACCAATTAACTCATTGTTTTGATAAATATCACCAATAGACTCTTTAGCAGCGTGATCAGACTCCAGTTTAACACTGTATTGTGTTTCTATATTAGTTGGTGAATATACTTTCCCATTTTCACGAATCGTATAAACACCAGTTTCACCAGCATTATCTGTTCGATATAAAGCACGGTAAGTTTTACCTTCAATCGTAACATATGGTGCTTCATAACTCTCTTTATTAGCTGGTAAACTGTGAATTGCTTGTCCTTCTAAAAACATGTCGTAAATCAAAATAATACGATCGTTAGTTGGGTCTTGGACTAAAACTGAGTCAATGGTTACTGGGGATTGTTGATTTCGGTTAGCAGCATTAGGATTATCTCTAATATTAATAGCATCAATGCGATTCCCCCAAGTAGACCCTTGATCGGTACTTCTTCTAATTGTAATACCTATGTTACCCCAATCACTATAGTGAGTTTCTCTAGCATCAGCAGCAGCAATTAAAGTACCATTTTTTGTTGTTAATAAGGCTGGAATACGATAACTATAAATACCATCTGCAGCTCTTTGATTATTTTTTCCACTTTCAAAGACAATCTCATCATCAGTCACTTTCATATCTTGTGTTAGGCGCTCAGGATAAGTTTCACGTTTAAAAATTGCAGACCTACGACTAATTTCTTCTGATGTTAAAGCCCTATTAAAAATTGTTAAATTCTTAAGATCAAAAGGTGCGCCCCATCTCATTTGATTACCTCGTGGTGTATTACCGACTTGCAAACGATCTACACCTATCAAATCTTTGATAAAGTTTGCTGATTTTTGATCAAAGTAAGCTAATTCTCCATTAACATAAACAGAAAGCTTAGCAGTTGCATCAGTAGAAGAATCAATTGTCATAGCAATAGCATTCCACTCCCCTGAAACTAATTGTTTAGAATTAGTAGTTGGAGCATTATAAAATTGGCTATTTCCATTTCTACCTTCAACACCGACACTACCACCATTAGAATAAAGAGATAAATAGTTATTGGCGTTTTGTGTACTAGACGCAGAAAAAAGACTCTTAAAGCCTGAATTAGAATCTAATTTTAACTCCATATAGACTGTAGCATCCGTTAAGGATTTTACGGTTTGTAGGTGATCATTCAAAGCAATATGATAATTATTATTAGCATCAAGACGCTGATTATCTATAGTAACAACTTTATTTTCTTCATATAAACGACCAATGCTATCAATCTCAAGCAAAAAAGTAGGTCTTTCAGAGTTAATTTCCTCAGTATTTTCTACCGAATTAGGTTCTGTAGTATTTTCTGATGATTCTCTGATAGGATTATCCTCATTAGCAACAACTTTATTGTCTTGATCTACTGATATTTCTTCACTAACTGGTTGTAACTCATTGGTCTGAAATTCATTTTCTGTCTCAGTAAAACCTGTTTCCTCAGTAACAATACTATTTGTTGGTGCTATATTAGTTTCATTAGCTGAAACAACATAACCTCCAAATAAGACACTACCAATCATCACTGATGCTGTTCCAACAGTCAAACGTCTAATGGAAAAGCGTTGTCTTTTATCAAATAACTCTTTTGAACGGTTTCTCATTAAAATACCTCTTTCTTTAAAATAATCAAACATTTTTTGTTAGCGTTTTCATTTTTATTATAACCTTTCTATCTTTGCAATGTCAATATAATAATATATTAAAAACCACTAACTTTCTTAACAAAATTGTCAAGTTGGCTAGTGGTTTATTGAGTATCATGTTATTTTTTAAATGGAATCAACAATTTTTTCTAAATTCATTGAATTGCTGCCCTTAAACAAGATTTGATCTTGAGTTTTTAAGATTTCTTGAATATTTTTTATTAGAGAAGATATTTCATCAACAGTACTATTTTTTTTAAAAAAAGCTAGTTTTTCTTTTGTAAATTTTTCTTGAGCTAATTGGTAGAGAGGATAAATTTCATCACCATAAAAATAAACAATATCTATCTGATTTGGATTAAGGCTTGTAATAATTGATTCATGAAATTTTTTTGAAGCTTCGCCTAATTCTTTCATATCTGCCAAGACAGCAATCTTTTTACCATTCTTTTGCTTGGGCAGGCTAGAAAATGTTTCTAGAATAAGACGCATAGCGGTGGGATTAGCATTATAAATGTCACTTAAAATATCAGCACCATTTTTAGCTTTTTTCCATTGAGTTCGATTTTTTGTGAGCACAAGATTTTTTAACCCTGATTTAATATTATCTTGTGACACACCAAGTCTCGTAGCAACATAGGCAGCTAACATGGCATTTGTTGCATTATATTTACCAGTAACGGGAAGGTATATATCTCCCTCAAGAAAATCAAGATTAAAAGTCAAGTAATTCTTATGTTCTTTCAAGTTATGAATTGATAATGGTGTGTCCTCACCAAAGAAAATGATTTCTTGGTTGTTTGGAAGAAAAGGTTTTATTAGTGGATCATCTGGAACAATTAAAAGACCATTATCCTTCATCCCATCGACAATTTGAAGCTTACCTTCAGCAATTTTAGCAGAACTACCAAAAAAGGCAAGATGAGCTTCTCCAATGAGCGTGACAATACTAATATCAGGTTGAGCAATCTGAGAAAGGAGGTGAATATCACCAAGATGATCTTGCCCCATTTCAAGGACCAGTTTTTCTGTTGCATCAGGCATATGTAAAATCGTATAAGGAAGGCCAATGTCATTATTGTAATTACCTTGTGTTTTATAGGTTTTATATGTACTTTCAAGAATAGTTGCAATCATATCTTTGGTAGTTGTTTTACCGTTTGAGCCTGTAACAGCAATTACTGATACCGCCATTTTTTCTAAATAATATTTTGCCAATTCTTGAAAAGCATGAAGTGTGTTAGACACTAATATATGAGGGTAATCTACTTTTTTTTCACTAAATGTTACAAGCGCACCATTTTGAAAGGCAATTGGTATAAAGTCATGACCATCACGATTACCTTTTAAGGGTAAAAAAAGATCCCCTTCCTTGATAAGACGACTATCAAATTCGATAGAATTGATTGACACGTCCTCGAATTGACTAATATCATTTTTTGCACCCACCACTTGGGCAATTTCATGTAAGTTTAATTTCATTTATTTCTCCTATTAAAAAAGAGCTAATCGCTCTTTTATTATAGCATATTTTATATTAAATGGTTTTCTCTCTTATTAAACATTTCTTTAGCTAATTGCACTAATTCTTTGATTAAATCACTATAGCTAAGTCCCATATTTTGCCACAAGAGTGGATACATTGACCACTTAGTAAAACCAGGCATAGTATTTATCTCATTGAGATAAACCTGACCATCATTTGTTAGAAAGAAATCACAGCGTGATAATCCACAACCACCAATAGCTCGAAAGGCAGTTTCAGCATAGAGACGCATTTTTGTAATACAAGCATCATCTAACTCCGCAGGAATTGCCATGCTAATTTTATTGTCAATATATTTGGCATCATAATCATAAAAAGCTACATCTTTTATTACCTCACCAGGAAGAGTTGATTTAACTTCTCCGTTTCCCAAAAGACCAACTTCAATTTCTCGAGCATCAACACCTTGTTCCACTAAAATACGACTATCATATTTAAAAGCTAAGAAAAGGGCCTGTCTTAATTCCTCTTTATTGTCTGCTTTTGAGATTCCAACACTTGAACCCATATTGGCTGGTTTGACAAAAACTGGATAGTTTAATTTTGTTTCAATATGATGAATTTTTTCGTCAATCTTTTCTCCTTCAATCACAGGGACAAAATCAACTTGGGGAATATTTGCTGCTTTTAATACATATTTGGTTGTAATTTTATCCATGGCAACACTTGAAGAAAGAACATTGGTTCCAATATAGGGCATTTTTAAAACTTCTAAAAAGCCTTGAATGGAACCATCTTCACCCATTGGTCCATGTAAAACAGGAAAAACAACTGCATTTTTTTCATAAATGTCACTTGGTTTTATTTTCTGATTGGGTAGAATACTATCATTTGTCATGAGTTTTTCAGTGTCACTTGGTTTTTGACAAAATTCTTGTGTTTTAATAAAATCACCATCTTTTGTGATAAAAAAAGTTTTAACAATGAATTGATTATAATCAATGGCGTGCATAATACTTTCTGCTGATAGCACTGAAACTTCTCTTTCAGCAGAGCGACCACCATATAATAATAGTAATGTATCTTTTTCCATGAGTCACCTTCTATATTTCTGTTCGATTTTCAATAGCACTTAAAAGCGTTACTTCATCTGCATACTCAATATCACTACCAACAGCTAAACCACGAGCCAAACGTGTCACCTTTATTCCAGCGGGTTTTAAGACGCGAGATAAGTACATGGCTGTTGCTTCGCCATCTGCAGTAGCATTGGTCGCGATAATAACTTCGCCTACTTGACTATCCATTAATCGAGTAATCAAGTTTTTAAGATTGATATCATCTGGACCAATACCATTCATGGGAGAGATAAGACCATGTAAGACATGGTAAAGACCTTGATACTCTTGAATTTTTTCCATTGAAGAAATGTCTTTACTTTCTTCGACAACAAGAATAATACTTTGATCTCTGGAGTTATCTTTACAAATATCACAAATCTCTTCATCAGTTAAATTGCCGCAGATAGAACAATAAGTTAATTCTCTTTTAGCAGCTAATAAATTTTTGGCAAAATCATTAACATCTTCATCTGCCATTGAAATGGTATAAAAAGCTAATCGAGTTGCAGTTTTAATACCAATTCCTGGTAATTTTGTGAAACTATCTATCAATTTAGCGATTGGTATTGGGTAGAGCACACTAACCATCCTTTCTAGTTCATGGGATTCATTGAATGATAAAGATTAACAATGTCTCGAGTTATGTCGTGGCTAACAGTTCCTGTTAAGTCAGATTCATGAGGTAAAACAACAGCCACAGCAATTTGTGGATTATCACTTGGAGCATAGGCAACAACATTTAAATTTGACGTATAGACCAATTTACCATTTTTGTCTTTCACATAACTTTCTGCTGTTCCTGTTTTTGCTGAAATGCTAACATTAGCTCCTTGACCAATTTTACGACCTGTTGAAAATGTTGAATTGCTATTAACAACTTGGTAAAATCCGTCCTGAATAATTGCCATTTCCTCAGATGAGATAGCAACAGTATTTAAGGATTTTGGTTGAATACTTTCAATTAATTCACCTGATTCACCATTATTTTCTTGCTTGTAAATACCCTCAACCAGATGTGGAGCATAACGAATACCACCATTTGCAACTGTTGCTGCATATTGTGCTAATTGCATGGTTGTGTAGTTGTCAAACTGCCCAAAACTTTCTGTAAGGTAATTAGCTATATCAAACTCATTAGGAATAAAACCAGAAGACTCTCCAGGAATATCAATACCAGTAGCAACACCCAACCCATATTGGGCAAAAGATTTACGTATTTTTGTCATTGCTTCTTCTGTATTATCGGTACTTAAAACCATTCCTGGTACATATTCTTGTCCCAAAATTTTAAGAGCCACCTGTACCATGTAAGTGTTAGAAGAATACTCCAAAGCCTGACTTGCAGTAATCGGCAATGAATTTACTGTAAACCATGATTTAATAGGAGCTGAATCTGCTAGTTGAATTGCTTGATCAAAAAGAGTTTGGTTTCCTGAAATTACTTGGTGCTCAAAACCAGCAGAAAGTGTTGCTCCTTTAACGACTGACCCTGGTGTAAAAACTTCTGTAATTGTTCCTAATGCATTTTTTTGCACATTTCCAGTTTTGATATCATGCTGATAACCAGCCATTGATAAAATAGCACCAGTATTTACATCTAAAACAACAGTATATATTCCTTCTGAACTTTGAGTATTTTGAAGCGCTAATTCTGAATCAAAATACCGTTTTAAAATGTCTTCTACACCCTCTTGGAATTTTAAATCAATCGTTAGTTTGAGATTATTGCCTTGTTGACCTTGTTTTTCAACGATATCACTAACTACTTGTCCTTTTTTATTAATAACAATTTGTCTAGTTGTTCTTTTTCCTTGTAAGTAATCTTCATAAGATTTTTCAAGATAACTTGTCCCAACTCTATCATTTAACGAGTAACCTTTTTGAAGATAATCTTCTAACTCTTCAGCTGGTAGACCAGTTTTTTCAGTAGAAATAGTACCAATAACAGCAGATAACGAATTATCAGAGACCACTCTCTCCCAAGTTGATTGAACTGAAACACCTGGTAATTTTGATTTATTACTAGCAATAACAGCAATTTCTTTAGGGGTAATAGTATTAGTTTTTAAAAAAGAAGTATTAAAAATTGGAGTTGCATTCATTTGCGAAAAAAGAGAAACTACTTTTAGCTCTTCATCTGAAAAGGTAATAAGATTTTCAGTTACAGCATCAACTGCATTTTTGTAGATAATAGATTCAGTTAATTTATTACCAAATTCATCGTATTTTTGATCATCTGATAATGAGTTATAAATCTCTTGGTAGTTACTGTTTAGGGCTAGATAATAATCTTTTTTATCACGTTCTGACACATCAACATTAGATATTGTTACATAATTAGCTAATTTTTGAGCTGTTTCTCTTATTTCTTGAGCTGTTGTTGTATGGTTTCTCGTGTAGGTAACTACTTCAATGATATTATTTTTTGCAAGAGGAACACCTTTGGCATCATAAATCTGTCCTCTTGGATTAGAGCTTGTTATGGTATAAGTGGTTAAAGCAGTAATTTTTGAAGTATAAAATTCTTTATTTATTAATTGCATATCTGCCAAACGTAAAATTAAAATAATAAATAAAAAAACAATAATGAAAAAAAGTAGATTAATTCGATTAGCAACTACTTTTCCTGTTTTAACACGATTTTTTCTCGTTGGATGTTGTTTATCTGCCATATCATAACTCTACTTTCTAAAACTCTGACTCTTATTTTATCATAATTTAATAAAAAAAACCTGCTCATAACAGATTTTTCTTGTTTAAAATTCATATTTTCATTAATATTTCTATGATTTTTTATGATAGACAAGGTAGTAAAATAAGGAAACAAAAATGGCACCTCCGATAATATTTCCTATGTAGACAAAAATAAAATTACTTAGAAAATCACCCCAACTAGCAGCACCTTCAAAAATAGCTGCAGGAATAATAAAAGCATTAGCAACACTGTGTTGAAAACCGATAGCCACAAAAGTCATAACTGGAAACCAAATTCCTACAATTTTTCCAATAGCATCTTTTGCACCATAAGATAACCATAATGCTATACCAACAAACCAATTACAACCAATTCCCGATAAAATTGCTTGGAGTGGACTAGCAGCTATTTTAGCATGAGCCACTTCTACCACTTCTTGAAGAAAATGATCTGTAGTTGTTAATCCAACAAGATGACCAAAAAAATAGGCAACAAATATCGCACCAATAATATTAAAAAAACTTATGATAACCCAATTGTTTAAAAGATCTTTAATAGTAATTTTTTTTGCAAAGAAAGCTAATGAAACAACCATCATATTCCCGGTAATAAGTTCACCACCAGCTAATAAAATTACAATTAAACCAATTGGAAAAACACTAGCACCAATAAATCCAGCAAAAGAACCAAGACTTTCAATGCCACTCGCTACTACTCTAACATAAAGAAGGTACCCTAAACTAATCATAGCACCACCAATAAACCCAAGAATAGCTTTTTGCAAAAAAGTTTTATGAATCTTATAAGACCCAATGTTTATTGCTTTTTCTAATATTATCTCTGGCGAATCCATACTTACCTCACAAAGAATTAAAATTACTTTTATTATAACAATAATATCTAAAGATAACAATATTATTCACAATGTTTCAATAAAATATTTATCCTTTCACAAAATAAAAAACGCCCTAGTGAATCACTAGAGCGTTTTCTAGAATTATTTATAAATGATGATAATCATCAGCTATAAAATCATCATTAGTTACTTTGTTTTTTATATACATAAAAGCCAAAGCCTGAAAGAATCATGATACCAAAGGCTACAAGTGTTGTTTCAAGAACACTGTTGTCACCAGTTTTTGGAAGACTATCTTTCTTAGGTGTTTCTTTCTTAGGTGTTTCTTTCATAACAAGACCTAAGTCAACTGTTAAGTTATCAGAACCTTTAATAGAGCCTGAAGTTTTAGCAGTATTTGAATTACCATCAACATGGTCAGCATTGTCAGTAACAGGAGTTACTTCGTAGCCTTCAGGAACTGTAAATTCTACTGTGTAGTCACCATCTACTAAGTTAGGGAATTCATAGTATCCATTAGCGTTAGTAGTAGTTGTTTCAGTTGTTCTATCAGCTTTTGTAAGAACAACTTTAACGCCTGCTACTGGTTTTTCACCATTATCTTGTTTACCATTTTTGTTAGTATCAAGCCATACATAGTCACCTAATTTATATTTAGGTTCTTCTGTTTTAGGTGTTGTTGGCTCTTCTGTTGTAGTTGTTGTTGGAGCCTCTGTTGTTGTAGTTGTTGGCTCTTCTGTTGTAGTTGTTGTTGGAGCCTCTGTTGTTGTAGTTGTTGGCTCTTCTGTTGTAGTTGTTGGAGCCTCTGTTGTTGTAGTTGTTGGCTCTTCTGTTGTAGTAGACTCTTCAGGTGATTCTCCTACAGTAGTCGTTGTTGTAGGCTCTTCTGAAGTTGTAGTCGTTGTTGTAGTTGTTGTAGTTGTTGGCTCTTCAGTTGTAGTAGTCGTTGTTGTAGTTGTTGTTGTTGTTGGATCTTTTTTCTTAACAAGTCCTAAGTCAACTGTCATGTTGTCTGCATTGTTGATTGTTCCTGTTGTTGATGGATTGTTTGAGTTACCATCAATGTTATCATCGTCACTTGTAACTGGTGTTACTTCGTAACCTTCTGGAACTGTGAACTCAACTTTGTAGTCGCCATTGTCTAAGTTAGGGAATTCATAGTAACCTTCAGCGTTTGTTACTGTTTCTTCTGTTGTTCCATCTNCTTTTGTAAGAACAACTTTAACGCCTGCTACTGGTTTTTCATCAGCATCTTGGTTACCATCTTTGTTTGTATCAATCCAAACGTAGTTTCCTAGTTTGTAGACTTTCTTAACAAGNCCTAAGTCAACTGTCATGTTGTCTGCATTGTTGATTGTTCCTGTTGTTGATGGGTTGTTTGAGTTACCATCAACATTATCATCATCACTTGTAACTGGTGTTACTTCGTAACCTTCTGGAACTGTGAACTCAACTTTGTAGTCGCCATTGTCTAAGTTAGGGAATTCATAGAATCCTTTATCGTCAGTCATAGTTTCTTCTGTTGTTCCATCTGCTTTTGTAAGAACAACTTTAACGCCTGATACTGGTTTTTCATCAGCACCTTGTTTACCATCTTTGTTTGTATCAATCCAAACGTAGTTTCCTAGTTTGTANACTTTCTTAACAAGACCTAAGTCAACTGTCATGTTGTCTGCATTGTTGATTGTTCCTGTTGTTGATGGGTTGTTTGAGTTACCATCAACATTATCATCGTCACTTGTAACTGGTGTTACTTCATAACCTTCTGGAACTGTGAACTCAACTTTGTAGTTACCATTGTCTAAGTTAGGGAATTCATAGAATCCTTTATCGTCAGTCATAGTTTCTTCTGTTGTTCCATCTTCTTTTGTAAGAACAACTTTAACGCCTGCTAC
>NZ_KB904343.1 GCF_000380045.1 Streptococcus marimammalium DSM 18627 | reverse complement strand
GGCAAGTTAATGCCAATGAGTAGTAAAGCAGGTAATAAGGATAAAGGTATGTCAGAGAAGAAAGTTGACCAAACTTCTTCAACAACAGCTAAGAGCTTACCAAATACTGGTGATGGGACAAACTCAGCAGTTTTAGGAACAATCGCTGCTTTATCGTCACTCGCTTTATATGGCTATGGCAGAAAAAAACGCCGTACTGAACTATAATTGCTAAGCAATTCTCTCCAAAACAAAAAGACAGAATAAAGAGAACTCTTTCTTTAATCTGTCTTTTTCTTTGCCAAACATTGAAAAAATTATTGTTTTTCGTTATAATATTAGAGTTATAGTAAAGAAAAAGATAAGCATGATTGTTAAATGACTAATTAAATGTTTATCTAAAGGAGACGTATGAGTATTCAAGAAGAGATTAAAAAACGCCGCACATTTGCCATTATCAGCCATCCAGATGCTGGAAAAACGACAATTACTGAACAGTTACTTTATTTTGGTGGTGAAATTCGTGAAGCTGGAACAGTAAAAGGTAAAAAAACAGGAAATTTTGCAAAATCAGACTGGATGGACATCGAAAAACAACGTGGTATTTCAGTGACATCATCTGTTATGCAATTTGATTATGCAGGGAAACGTGTCAATATTTTAGATACCCCTGGTCATGAGGATTTTTCAGAGGATACCTATAGAACTTTAATGGCGGTTGATGCTGCAGTCATGGTGATTGACTCTGCCAAAGGGATAGAGGCACAAACGAAAAAACTTTTCGAAGTAGTGAAACACCGTCAAATTCCAGTTTTTACCTTTATTAATAAACTTGACCGCGATGGTCGTGAGCCCCTTGATTTATTGCAAGAACTAGAGGAAGTTTTGGGAATAGCAAGTTATCCAATGAATTGGCCAATTGGTATGGGTAAAAGTTTTGAGGGACTATATGATCTCTATCATCAGCGTATAGAGCTGTATAAGGGTGATGAGCGCTTTATTAACTTTGAAGAAGCAAAAACACACTCACTTTCTCAAAATATTTTCTATGAGCAAGTTATAGAAGATGTTGAGCTATTAGAAGAAGCTGGGAATGACTTTTCAAGACAAGCTATTTTGACAGGTGAATTGACACCAGTGTTCTTTGGTTCTGCCTTAACAAATTTTGGTGTTCAGACTTTTCTAGATGCTTTCTTAGAATTCGCACCAGAACCACACGGACATAAAACGACAGAAGGCGTGTCAATAGATCCGCTAAATAAAGATTTTTCAGGATTTGTTTTTAAAATTCAAGCCAATATGGATCCTCGTCACCGTGATAGAATTGCTTTTGTGCGAATTGTTTCTGGCGAGTTTGATCGTGGAATGAGTGTCAAACTAAGTAGAACTGGAAAAAATGTCAAGCTATCAAATGTCACTCAATTTATGGCAGAAAGTCGAGAAAATGTTGAAAATGCAGTAGCAGGGGATATTATTGGAGTCTATGATACAGGCACCTATCAGGTTGGTGACACCTTAACTGTTGGCAAAAACAACTTTGAATTTGAGCCCCTACCGACTTTTACCCCCGAAATTTTTATGAGAGTCTCTGCAAAAAATGTAATGAAACAAAAATCATTTCATAAAGGAATCGAGCAGTTAGTACAAGAAGGTGCTATTCAACTTTATACCAATTATCAAACAGGTGAATATATGCTTGGAGCAGTTGGCCAGCTTCAATTTGAAGTTTTTAAACACCGTATGGAAAGTGAATACAACTCAGAAGTTGTCATGACATCAATGGGTAAAAAGACTGTTCGTTGGATTGATCCAAAAGATTTGGACCAACGAATGAGTTCAAGTCGTAATATATTAGCCAAAGATCGTTTTGATCAGCCAGTTTTTCTCTTTGAAAATGATTTTGCTCTTAACTGGTTTGCGGATAAATATCCAGAGGTCTTATTAACTAAAAAAATGTAATAGAAAACGTCAATTGTTAGATTGGCGTTTTTTGAAAACGTATTATTTTCAATATTAAGATGAAATCCTTAGTATTCTCGTATTTTTGTGTTATAATGATTGAGTTGTCAAACAAATAAAGGTTTTATAGGACAGCTTCGCACTGTTCTTTTAGAAAAGAGAAATATATTGAAATTTAATGAATTAAACTTGTCAGAAGACATTTTATTGACTGTTACAAAAGCCGGTTTTACTGAACCATCGCCCATTCAAGAAAAAACTATTCCTTTAGCATTAGAAGGTAAAGATGTGATTGGTCAAGCCCAAACAGGAACCGGAAAAACGGCAGCCTTTGGTTTACCAACCTTAAATAAAATTGATACGACAAGTAATTTGGTTCAAGCACTTGTTATTGCACCGACACGTGAATTAGCTGTGCAAAGCCAAGAAGAACTATTTCGTTTTGGCCGTGAAAAAGGCGTTAAAGTTCGCTCGGTTTATGGTGGAACGAGTGTTGAAAAACAAATAAAAGCTTTAAAATCAGGCGCTCATGTAGTTGTTGGTACTCCTGGACGTCTCCTTGATTTAATTAAACGTAAGGCTCTTCGTCTTGAAAATGTGGAAACATTAATTTTAGATGAAGCTGATGAAATGCTGAATATGGGCTTTTTAGAAGACATTGAAGCAATCATCAGTCGTGTCCCAGAAACGCGTCAAACCCTTCTATTTTCAGCAACAATGCCAGCACCTATCAAGGAAATTGGTGTTAAATTTATGAAAAATCCTGAGCACATCAAAATTGCTGCTAAGGAATTAACAACGGATTTAGTTGAACAACATTATGTTCTTTTAAAAGAAAATGAAAAATTTGAAGCAATGACACGTCTGATGGATGTTGATCAGCCAGAGCTTTCTATTGTATTTGGTCGTACCAAGCGTCGTGTTGATGAGTTGACTCGTGGTCTTAAAATCAGAGGCTATCGAGCAGAAGGCATCCACGGAGACTTAGATCAAAGTAAACGAATGCGTGTTTTAAGAGACTTTAAAGGTGAAGCTGTTGATATTTTAGTAGCAACTGACGTTGCTGCTCGTGGACTTGATGTGACAGGTGTTACTCATGTTTACAATTACGATATCCCTCAAGACCCAGAAAGCTATGTTCACCGTATAGGTCGTACAGGACGTGCAGGTCATACAGGTCAGTCTATTACTTTTGTCTCACCAAATGAGGTGGGTTACCTTAAAATCATTGAAAAATTGACCAAAAAACCAATGCTACCAATGAAACCACCGACAGCAAAAGAAGCTTTTCATTCAATGAAAAAAGTTGCTTTGCAAAAAATCGAACGTGATTTTTCAAATAAAGCCATCCGAGCTAACTTTGATCGTTTTGAGGATGATGCTGCAAAATTAGTCGCAGAATTTTCTCCAGAAGAATTGGCAAAGTATATCCTAACCTTGACTGTTCAAGATTCAGAGTTACAACCTAAAGTGATCATTCCAAATGAAAAACCATTACCATTCAAATATGTTGGTGGCGGTAAATCAAAATCTGGGAAAGGGAATCGTGGTGGCCGTAAAGGTGGTAATGATCGTCGTGGTGGTTATCGTGGTGATAGAAAACGCGATGATAGAGATCATAAACGTCGTTCAAGCAATAAAAATAAAGATTTCTACAGTAAAGATTCCAAAAAGTCTAACCGTTCCTCTAATGATAAAAAGGGTGGATTTGTCATCCGTAAAAAGAAAGATAACTAAAAAAACGTCCAGAAATGGACGTTTTTTGTTATAATGATAAGAAAACTGAGTTAATGAGCAGGTATGATAGAAACCATTAAAAATTGGGTTAATATTTGTGTCAAAAAAGATGACAAAATTCTTTTATTAAATCGACAACATGATAATTTTAAGGGCTGGATTTAACCTGATGGAAAAGTAGAATTTCCTGAGAGCTTTTTTTAAGCCGCAGTCAGAGAATTAAAAGAAGAAACGGGATTAACTGCTTTAAATTTAGAATTAAAAGGAATTTCTGGTTTTACGAATTCTCTTAAAAAAGAAAGGTATGTCTACTATGATTTCCTCTGTCAATCTTTTGAAGGCGACCTATTAAAAACTTCAAGAGAAGGAGAACCTAGATAGTTTAGTCTTGAAGAAATTAAGCATCTTCCCATGCAAGATGATATCAGAGAGCGCTTGCCGTTATATTATAGAAAAGGTAGTTTTGAGCGAATTCACTACTGGGATGAACAGTTAAAAAAAGTCGTTAAGACAGTTACCAAATGTTATGATTAATTTAAAAAACGCTAGTCTAGCGTTTTAATGTCTTTGATAATTCTTCTTGAAAGAGTCTTATCAAAAGCTATTTTGTAAAAATATTTTATATTTTAAAAAAATGATGTATATTTAGCTACAACACTTGTAAAAATTTAAGATTAATGATAAAATGAGTGTATAAAATTTAAAGGAGATTATATTATGTCAGGACAAATTCGTGTATCCCCAGAAACGCTTCAAAGCCGTGCTCGTGAGTATGGTAAAGCTTCAAATGATATTACAACTATTTTGAATAACCTTCAACGCTTACAAGATACTCTTCGTACTGAGTGGGAAGGTCAAGCTTTTCAAGGTTTTGATAACCAATTCAATGAATTGAAGCCAAAAGTTCAAAACTTTGCTGAATTGATGCAACAAATTAATACACAACTTGATAAAACAGCTCAAGCAATGCAACAAAATGACCAAGACTTATCTCGTAACTTTGGCCTACAATAAAGAACACACTGATAAGGTTGAGGCTAAATCCTCAACCTTTTTTGTATTATAATGGAGACAATGACAAAATGAAAAAGAAAAAATTGTTAATACTAGGAATAGGATTACTTTTTTTTGTGGGACTTATCTCTTATCTAGGTGTTATCAAACCTAGTCCTATTAGCACAAAAATTGATAACACAGTAAAAACAACACAACAAAATGCTTTAAAAATAGCTGTTGTTAATGAGGATTCTGGTGTTGTCTATAATGGTGAGCCTGTAAAAATTGGTGATACACTAATTAATGCCTTTTCAACTAATTCTAATTATGATGTTGAAATGGTATCAAGATCTCTGGCCGAAAAAGGATTAGAAAACAATACCTATCAATTAATGCTTATTTTACCTAGTAAGTTTTCTCAAGATAGTTTATCTTTAGAAGCAACGGAACCACAACAAGCTATTTTCCAGTATCAGATTAAATCTGATAAACAGTTAGTAGCACGTCAAGCTGAACAAGCTGTCTCAGATTTAAAGAGTTTCTTTAACAAAGAGTTGATTAATATTTATTTTTTAAGTATTATCGGAAATCTCCAAACTGCTCAAACACGAGTGGGAGAAGTTGTCTCTAATGAAAATAGAACTCTTGATTCTTTCAATCTAAGATTGACTGATCCTCTAAATACTTATTCTCAACAATTTAACGGTCTCAGCTCACCCATAAATGATATTTTAAGTTCTTATGATCTTTTTAATAGAGATTTAAATAATTCTAATGATGCTTTTACGGCGATTATTAATACAGATCGTACATATGATTCAGAACTTGAAACAATTAAGTCTCTCCAAGAGCAATGGCAAGCGTCAATAGAAAACAGAGAAGATAGTTTAAATACGTATGATAGTAATTTATCTCAATTATCTGTCCAAGAACAGTTGGCTCAATTAGAAGCTATCAATAATACTCTTTCAAATACAGTAGCCAATACCACTGTTTGGGCAGAAACTAAAGGAAATACTGAACAGTTTAACGTTACGATTAATGAGCTACTAGAGAAATTAAAAACACTCAATGGTGAGATTGATTCAACATTAACAAATTACGATCAAGCGATAGCAGATGCCGTGAAAGCTTCCATAGAGAGTTCAGATGGTGATATTAATGGAGATCAATCAGTGATTAATACTTTGGGTCTTTATGTGGCATCGATTAATGCTGGTATGACTAATAAGGTTAATCAAAAACTATATGAGTTAGTCTATTATGATGATGCAGCAATTGATCGTATGGATTTAAGTGACTCAGACAAGCAATATTTGAAGAATATTAATGCTTTTGTTACTTGGTACACTATAAAGAATAATCTTGCAGCTCCAGCAAAGAGAGAAACGACTATCCAAGATAGCCAATTAGTTGAGGTAAAAAATGCTACCAAAGCACAATTGGGACAACAACATCAGATTTCTTTTGCTAATTTAAAAGGTGATATTAAAAAAGTTATCTTAACCGCTCCAGAAAACTATCGTTTGAATATTAGTAATCAATCCGCTCAACTTGAAGGCAATACTTATATCATTAATGTTCCTGAAAACACCAAAGAAGCAATTACTATCAATTATTCAATTGCTCCAGCTAGTGACAGTGTTATTGATATCCTTGAGCCAGTTGAGATTAAAGCAGACGTTGAAACAATTGAAAAAATGAGTTACTTTGAAGATGATGAAACTGTAGAAAAAACGACAACATCAGATGTGTCATCTCAAAATAGTGGAGAAACGTCAGACTCAAATGCTTCTGCAGGTATTGAATCTGATAAAACAACAACTGAAAGTAATGATGTCCTTGGAACGGGCGAAACTAACACAGAGAGTTCAAGTGATGGTTCAACACAAACAGGTGAAACAAATACTTCTGATGCTTCTAGTCAAACTGACAGCTCAACTGGTGTTGAAACATCAACTCAAACTGAACCTGTAGTGACTTATAAAAAAGCTGAGAAAGAAATTAATCGCGTTTATAGCAAGTCTAATGTTCACTTCCCGTATCAACAGTATTCAGGTAAGACAAAAGGGATGGCCCTTTATGAAGATATCCATTCTTATTTGGAGTTCTCAGGATTAGTTCAAGTTTTGTATGATATTGATTTAGCAAACGGTAGCTTATCAGCTGATAATATAACACTTGGCAAAGACGCTCTTATTGGACAAACAGAAACAGCTAATCTTCAAGCAATCATTGTTAAACTTCTAAAAGATGCTACCATCTCGAGTTTGAAAGATAATCTAAAAGTTACTGACGAAAAACTAAATCGTTTTGAAACCTTGAAAGCTAGAAGTGATGCCTTAAATACTAGTATCACAGAGTTACAAGACACCACTTCACAATTAACAAAACAACTAACTGATACAATGACAACAACTAAGTCAGTTCAAGAACAATTGGCTAACAAACCAGAAATTGTGTCAAATGAAAAGCGTGATAATACAGATATGGCAACTGTCAGTCTTGATATTAATAAAGACCTAGTCACCCTTTTATCAGCTAGCCGAACACTTCTTGATAACACTAAATCAAATCAATTGGTATCTGATAACCTTCAAAAAAATATCGCTCAGGTCAATAACGACATTAACTCTCTTGAAAGAGAGGGTCAAAATCTTTCAACTCAAGTGGCTGATTTAAAAGCTGTTATGACAAGAGAATATGGTTCAAATGAAGAGTTTCTCAAATCTTTTGCTACCGTTTTGAATAATACTAAAACAGGTAACGAAAAAAATAGTGCTGTTTATGAATACCTCTCGGATCCTGTAGATGCTTCAAAAATTGAAACAGTGCTTGGTACAATTACAAAAGAGACAGCAACAGCAAGACAAGACGAGAGATCAAGTCTCCTTCTCGTTTTCATTAGCTATTTAGCTAGCCTAGTTATCGTATACTTCTTACAACACACCGATATTAGTCAATTACAAAAACAATTTAAAATGACAGATCGTGTTCATTGGAAAAATGCAACAGGCCCTCTTGCCTTTCTCACAGGTATGGGTGTTAGTACTGGTTTATTAATAACTGTTATTTCTGGTATTAAATTAAGCCTTAAAGGTAGTGAAATCTTGATGCTATTTATTTTAATGGGTCTGACTACTTTGCTATTTACCTATGGTATCAACTTGTTGATTCAAAAAATTAAGAGCCTTGGTTTCTTAATCAGTTTATTGCTCTTGATGCTTTATATTGTGACGGCAACTCAATTATTAGATGCCTATTATGTCACAAACAACACTCTGATTACCAGTTTGTCACCACTGACTCATATTGAAGAAATGTTGACAAGCTATATTAACCATAGTAGTGGTTGGGGTCAACCCCTTGTTGTGATATTACTTGCAACACTTGTCTTTGCTGCTTTCAATCTCTTTACCTATAATAAAGTAAAAGAATCATAAGGTTAGCCTATGAAAAAAAGAATATTAATAATTGTTATGACTGTAGGAATAAGTATCTTTATTCCTACAGTTTTAGCAGATGACGGATCCCTCAAGATTAATACCGATATCCAGTCAAACGAAACACGAAAAGAAGTCTTCTATATTGAGCAAGAAAATGAATTATCTCAACTCTTTAAAGAAGAAATTACAAAAAATATTGCCCAAAAACAAGAAAGTAGTCTTTCGCAAGAACGTGAGTTAAAAGAGACTATTTTTTTACAAGAAATTGAAGAAGAAAATTTGGTTGACAATTATCAACCCTTGCTATTTACCACTAATACAGCTAACTCTAGCCTAGGAGAATATAATGTCA
The DNA here is from genome assembly GCF_000380045.1 of Streptococcus marimammalium DSM 18627. GTDB lineage: Bacteria > Bacillota > Bacilli > Lactobacillales > Streptococcaceae > Streptococcus > Streptococcus marimammalium. Next base: position 7,639 of record NZ_KB904343.1, on the reverse strand, counting down.
CACTTGGACAAAAAAAGTCTTCTATTTCTATCCAAACAGTTGCCATTTTTCTTCTGGGATTCTTAGTGATGCTTTTTTCACTATACCGAGTTTTTGGTCATAAAAGAGGAAAAAATCATGGATAATTATATTGATATTAGTATTGATTTCAACGATTTCTTGGGTCGTCAATTGGATTTAAGGGTGCCTAGAACAATGCGGTTTAAAGAAATCTTAACCATTGTTTCAGAGTCTTATAGCCTTCATTTGACCATTGAAAATCCTACAGCAAGAATACGTGAAACCAATGAATTAGTGTTTAGTACAAATGATTTGTCATCTTTTAATGATGGCATTCTTTTGCTGCTTGAAAGGCTATAGGGAAAAAGAAATGAGAGAATTAAAACGTGATTTAGTACTAGAAGATATTAGAGGAAATCGAGAGCTAGCCTATACCTTGTTAGAAGCTAGTCATCCGCTTTTTCTTGATGTTACTCTTAGTCAAAATGAAGATGGTATCACATTAGAAAGCACTTCTTTTGATGGTATGTATGGCTGGGATAAGTTATCAGCTATGACTGAAGAAGAAAGATTAAGACATCTGATTAATCTAGGTCAAGTCTACCACCAACTAAAACATTCCAAATATAGTTATGATTTAACACCAGAAAATATTGTCTTCACAAGAAATGGCCTACCACTTTTTATCGAAAGAGGTATCGTTGATCAAGTTCCTCCCTACGAGGCAATGACAGAGGAAACTTTTTCACCTTCTTATAAGGCAATGATCATTTCCTTACTTGATAAACGAGCAGATTATGATGCTCTAATGGCGGGTAAATTAGAGTTTTATAAGGGGAAATTATTCTCAGAAACGATTAACAAACAAACCACTGTTGATGCTATTTTGGATTTACTCAACGAAAAGTTTGAAAAAGAGAAAAAAAATAACCAGGAGCATTATTCTCGTGTTTCTAACAATACACTAACACGTTTAAAAATTGCCTCTATTGTATCAGCTATTTTAGGTGTTTTATCACTTCTAGGCGTACTCTATTTTGTCTTTTTTGCCATTCCAAAACAAGAAACAGTCTCAGAACTGCGTTTGGCTTTCATCAATCAAGACTATTCACGAGTGATAACAGCCATAAAGAATACTGATAGCCGTTCTTTGACGCAAGATGACAAGTACGTTGTTGCTTATTCTGTTATTATGACTGAACCTTTAACCGAAGAACAAAAAGAAGAGTTAAGCAAAATTTCAACGCAATCTAATGAAGATTACTTGCGTTATTGGATTTTAATCGGCCAAGCTAATATCGATGAAGCCATTGATATCGCAAGTTTTTTAGATGACCCGCAATTGTTAATGTATGGGATGACTAAAAAGATTGACGAAATCCAAAGAAACCCAAATTTGAACTCCGAAGAAAGAACGCAGCAAATCAACAGCTATAAGTCAAAATTAGATGAATTGAAAAAGACTTATTTAACCTTTGATAGTGAAGAAGATGACGAAACAACTTCAGATGATTCAGCTACCAACAATGCTAACACTGATAAAAACTAGGAGGCACTATGATTACTTATCTCATATATGAAGAGAATGCTTATCCTATCTATGAAAATACGATTTACTCACTGGGAAAAGAAACAAATGACATCTATCTTCCTCTAGAAAATTCTGTACAGATTGAAACTAAAAAAGATGACGTCATACTTGCTGAGAAAACTTATCAAAAAGGACGACATACGATTGTTCTAGAAGATTCAGTAACCCTTCATTTATTAGTACTAGAAGATGCCGACTATTTAGGATTACCAGAGGGTAGCGTTTATCTTTCCAAAACCGATGATGCTCTTATTCAATTAGTTGATAGTCCAATTGAAGCAGCCTTGACGCCATCAGGAGAAAACACCTATGAGTTTATTGGAAATAGCGACTATTTCTTAAATGGTAGGAAAACAAGTGGTAAGGTGTCTCTCATGACCAATGATACCATTGTTTTTGAGTCTGGTTTGGTTCTGGTTTTAAAAGAACAGCAACTCATGTTGGCTAGTCTTTTTCTCGTCAATACAGAACTTATCCATTTTTCAAAAAATGTTACAGAAAATCGCTCTAGAGATTTTCATAGATCCCCTCGTATCATCTTGAGAGAAAATGAAGCCAAGATTACCATTGCCTCAGCTCCAACTGAAGACGATGGTAAAAAACAATCCTTGATTAAACTCATCATCACACCATTTGCAATGATTGTTTTTACGGTATTACTCTTTGTCTTTACATCTGGCGGTGCCATGCTCTTTATGATGATGGGGATGTCTGTGATTACGATTGGAACGTCTATTCATAGTTACTTTTCTGATAAAAAATCACATAAAGTCAGTCAGAAAAAGAAACTAGCAGATTATATGGACTATCTTGATACCAAATATAAAGAGTTAGCCCAGTATAAAAAAGAACAGACGACCGCTCTTTTCTACCATTATCCTAATATGACTGATTTGTTAGAAATGGTGAAAAAGACAGACCGTAGAATTTATGAGAAAACTCCTTATCATTTTGATTTTCTCACTTATCGATTAGGACTTGGCGATGTACCGGCCAGTTTTAAAATTGACTATGCTGATTCAGAACTCACGCAGTATAATAAAGACGCCAGTCAAAAAGTGAGAGAGTTAATCCACTATTATCAAACGATTCCCAATGCGCCTATTTTAAATGAAGTGGCTGGTCCAATTGGTTATATTGGAATGAGAAAAGTTGTGATAGAACAAGTGCAACAGTTGATGATGCAACTAGCAACCTTTCAAAGTTATCACGATGTTCAGTTTATTCCGATTTTCCGTGAAGACGAAATGCCTCTTTGGCATTGGAGTAGGTGGCTTCCTCATATCAAGTTAAAAGCTTTTAACAGTCGTGGTTTTGTTTATAGCCAACGCACAAGAGATCAACTTTTGACCTCTCTTTATCAAATCATCAAAGAGAGAAAACTTGATAGTGAGCAAGATAAAAACACGCAAAAAGAATATAGTCCACGCTACATTCTCTTTATTACCGATTTGAGTTTGATGCTTGATCATAATATCATGGAATACATCAATGAAGACCTGTCGCACTTAGGTATTCATTATGTCTTTGTTGAAGAAGTGATTGAAAGCTTGCCTGAACACGTACAAACCGTGGTTGACTACCGTGGTGATAAAAAAGCTACCCTCATTCTGCAAAAAGAAACGTATCTTAATAAAGAATTTACACCACTTCCTGTTATTTCCATCAAGGAAAAGGAAGACTTTGCTCGTCATATGGCCGGGATTAACCATGTGCAAACACTGAGAAACTACATCCCAAATAGCATCACCTTCCTTGAGATGTATGGTGTTGAGCAAGTCGATGACTTGCAGATCTTAAATCGTTGGAACGAAAATGAGACCTATCAATCGATGGCGGTGCCTCTTGGTGTTCGAGGAAGAGATGATCTGCTTTACCTCAATATCCACGAAAAAGCGCATGGTCCCCATGGACTAATTGCAGGAACCACTGGGTCAGGGAAGTCTGAGTTGGTTCAGTCTTATATCCTCTCCTTAGCGGTTAACTACCATCCTTACGAAGTTGCCTTCTTACTCATTGACTATAAAGGTGGTGGGATGGCCAACTTGTTTGCCAATCTACCGCACGTTGTTGGGACGATTACCAACCTAGATGGCAACCAAGCCAACCGTGCCCTTATCTCGATTAAGGCAGAACTCCAAAAACGTCAACGGATTTTCTTGGAGAACAATGTTAATCATATCAACCAGTATATGAAATTATTTAAAGAAGGCAAGGTCACAGAACCTCTTCCTCACTTGCTGATTATCAGTGATGAGTTTGCTGAGTTAAAGATGAATCAACCAGAATTTATGGATGAGTTGGTGTCAACAGCTCGTATCGGTCGTTCCCTAGGAGTGAAATTGATCTTAGCCACTCAAAAACCTAGCGGTGTGGTTAACGACCAAATCTGGTCCAACTCCAAATTTAAAATTGCCCTTAAAGTGCAAGATGTAGCAGACTCTCGTGAAATTATCAAAACACCAGATGCCGCTGAAATCACTCAAGTCGGACGTGCCTACCTTCAAGTTGGTAACAACGAAATCTATGAACTCTTCCAAAGTGCTTGGTCAGGGGCGGACTATGTTTCTGGTGGTAAAAACACTATTCAAAAAGAAACAACCATTTATGAAATCACAGATAACGGTCAGTACACAGCCATCAATAAAGACTTGAGTGGTCTTGACAAGAAGAAGGATGTTAAAGCCCTTCCAACTGAACTAGATGCGATTGTTGAAAAAACAAAAACCCTTTTTGATCAGCTCAAGATTAACAAAGTAGCAAGTCCATGGCTACCACCACTGGCTGAAAAAGTCTATGCCAATACCATTCAATCAATAGATTTTAAGGATTACTGGGATAATCATGATAAGTCATTATCGATTCTAATCGGCTATCAAGATATACCTGAAAAACAAGAGCAGTCGCCACTTTATCTTGATATGGAAAAAACGGGTCATGTCTTACTTGTTTCAAGTCCTGGTTTTGGGAAGTCAACCTTCCTTCAAAACTTAGCCCTTGATGTGATAAGAAAACAAAAACCAAATCAGGCGCATTTTTATCTTTATGATTTTGGAACGAGTGGGATGATTTCACTTTCTGATTTTCCTCACGTGGCAGATTATTTTGCCTTGGATGAAACAGAGAAAATTAAAAAATCACTTCGTTTCCTCGAAAGAGAAATTAAAAAACGTAAAGCATCACTCTCAAGAGTAAAAGCCACAAATCTTAGCCAATATAATGAAATCTCAGAAGAGAGTTTCCCACGTCTTTTTATCCTCATTGATGGTTTTGATAGTGTTTCTGATGCTAGTTTTTCAGATACTTTCTATGAGGTCTTAAATGTAGTGGCGCGTGATGGGGTTTCACTTGGCATCTATCTGGTTGTTACTCTATCTCGTCTCAATGCCATGCGCCTACAATTGCAATCAAACTTTAAAACCAAAATTTCCCTCTTCCTATTTGATAAGAGTGACCTCTCCGGTGTTGTCGGTCGTTCCAACATTCCAATTGAAGAGATAAAGGGACGTGCAATCACCAAGTTTGATGAAGTGGTGAATTTCCAAATCACACTACCATATCACAGTGAACACTATATTGATTATATTAAAGAAGTCAAGACAGAAGTCGAAAAAATGAGACAAAGCTTTGATGGTGACTTGCCACAAGCCATTCCAATGTTGCCTGAAACAGTCATCTCAAGCATCCTCGAAGATCCAATACTGAAGGAGAATCCAGAAGAGAATGAATTTGTTCTAGGACTTGAAAGAGAATATGTCAAACCAGTAGCCTTTAGCTTTAAAAAACCAATGCTACTAGCATCAGACAGTCCTGTTTTTGTCAATCATTATTACCGCCTGCTTGACTATCATCTTGAACGTCTTGGAGATCGTTACCGTAGTGTTATCTTGGATTCTGGTCAACAGATTTCTAACCAATTCTTTGAAAAGGTGCAACGCTTCACGACTACATCGGAAGTGAGAGATGTCTTGACAAAAATCATTACTGACCTCCATAAACGTATCAAAGAACCAAATCTTGATTATCCAAAATGGCTTGTGATTATCCCTGATTTAGCTGCAACAGCACTTGCATCAGGCATTAGTGACGCTGACTTTAAAGTATTAGTCACAGAAGGCCCTAAAAACGGCGTGACACCAGTCTTTATCGGTAGCTACCAAGACCTTGTTACAAATACTTATGACAGCTACGTCAAGCAGATGCAACATTTGGTTGACCAAGTCTTCCTAGGAATGCGTATCAGTGACCAGTCGCACACCCACTACCCATATATCACTAATGAACCAAGTCTAAAACCTACACAAGGTTATGTTCTCTATCCAGACGGCTATGACTTTGTTCAATTGATGGCACTCACCGAAAAGTAAGGGAACAATCCTTTAAACCAAGTCAGCTAGCTAAATGATTTGAAAAAATACAGCTAGCAAATAAACAAGACAAGGTTTTTTTGAAAAAATAGGTTTAAAATGATAAAATATAAGAAACAAGAAAGCCTGCCTAATGATTATTAGGAGAGGTTTTCTCAGCAAAAGGAGAAATATATGTCAAATGCAAGCCTACTACCAATCGGAAGTATTGTTATTTTAAAAGGAAATACTAAGAAAATGATGATTACCTCTCGCATCATTGCAGCACCAATCAAGGGAGAGGTTTACCGTTTTGATTATGGTGCTTGCCTTTATCCAGAAGGATTGATGGGTGAAAATCTTATTTTCTTTAACAATGAAGATATCTTAAGGACAGTTCATGAAGGTTTTAGTGATGAAGAAAATGAGATTATGTTAGAGAATATTGAATCAACACTCTCAGAAACAACAATACCAAAAGGGAAAGTTGCAGATTTAGTTGACGCCAATCAGTCGTTAAATCTCTAAAAAGTCAAGGAGTACGGGATGGGAAAAGTAGATTATAATCAAGTGTACTATCTTCAAAACATAATTAATACACATCAACATTCTATTTATGCCACACAATCAGAAATTGCGAGTATTGATGAAAAGTTGAGTCGATTACGTTCAGCTAAACGTTCTCTTCAAACCATTCAGACAGAAGTGAATCACATCAGGCAAAGCCAAGATAATTTAGAAAACGTGCCCAATTGGAGAGGACAAACAAAATCTGATTTTATGGTTGATTGGTATGAATGGTCTTCATACTATCGCCAATTTCAAAATGATTTGGATGCTTTTCAAGATGACATCCGTGATGAAATCACACGTTTAGAGAATCAAAAAAATGAAAAAGATGACATTATTGGCTGGTTGAGTAGTCAGATTAATAGTTTAGGCAATGAAATAGAAAAATTATTCTACTAAGGAGGATAGCGATGTTTGGTATTATTCAAATCTCTCAAGTTGTTTTTTCTGCCCACATATCTTCCTTTCGGAGTGCTGAAAAAATGTTAGCTGGATTGGACCCAACCTTTCCTGAATACTCGGGAAAGTCTAATGTTATAGAATTGTATCAAAAACAGTTTGATGAGTTAGCAAAGCTGATGACATCCTATGTGACATTTTTGGAAAAAGACCTTTCTTTAATGTCTCAAACTGGCAAAGAATTATTTGCTGTTGATCAGCAATTGAGAGAGAAAATAGAACAAAAACGTTAGATAGGAGATGAGATGGCTTATCATATAAAGTTTGAAGAAATAGCCACCGTTCAATCAGAACTGGGCCAGTCTATTAATAGTTGGCAAGAAGCTATAGCAAAACTCAGTGAGAGTATTTCTAGTTTTAGTCAGAATTCCCAGCTAAAAGGTCAAGCACTTGAGAGCATGAAACTCTACATGACTGAAGTGCACATGACTTTGTTGTCCACCTTTCAGCTTTTGATGCAAGAGTATAGTTCGTCTTTTCTCTTATATAAGGATGGGTATTATGCCATTGATCGTAGTAGTAGCGCTGAGTTATCTATGCACCGCTTAAATACGATTGAAAAAAAGTCAAGGACTGGTAGTAATCAATTTAACAATCAACTGGATTCTTTAAGTAGAGTTAGGCAGTCGATTTCAGATATTTTATCTTATAATAAGTCTAGTCATGTTTTTGT
>NZ_KB904342.1 GCF_000380045.1 Streptococcus marimammalium DSM 18627 | reverse complement strand
TTTTAATCGGTGTAGCAAGCTACGGTGATCAAAATGCGTTCCACTTGCATGTATTAGGCACGCCGCCAGCGTTCGTCCTGAGCCAGGATCAAACTCTCATTAAAGTTTGAGTCTCTACTCATTACTGTCCTCTGACAGATTTATTGCTTCTTGATTCTTTTGACAGGTTATTTTATTAACCCTGCACGTTTGGTTTCTTGTCTTGTTCAGTTTTCAAAGGTCATTACTCTTTCGAGACAACTATTATATTCTAGCACCTCTTCTTTGCTTTGTCAATACATTTTGAAGAAAAAGAAAAAATAATTTCATATTATTTCTACAATTACTTAATCTATAAGATAAACAAAGTATTATTAATGATTTTAAAATAGTAAATCTTTAAGGGTAACAATATTATTATACTATAAACATATATTTTTTAAAGAATAAAACGTTTCTAATAAAAACGCCTGCTTACGACATTTTTTTATACCACAGATAAAAAAATGTCGTAAACAAGCGTAAGCGTTAGATTGCAATATGATGAGTGTTACCGCCGAAAGTAATCGGCGGTAGACCAGAGCTAGACTAAGAATAATAGTATTCCATCATCATAACACTCAACAAAATTGATAAAAATTATACTAATTCAATAATTGCCATTGGTGCAGCATCCCCACGGCGTGGTTCTGTTTTAAGAATACGAGTGTATCCTCCATTACGTTCTGCATAACGTGGTGCAATTTCAGTGAATAGTTTTTGCAATGCAGATGTAGATGTGTACTTTTCAGTAGTTTCATCAAAGTTTTCTGATGCAATTTCGTTGCGAACAAATGTAGCTGCTTGGCGACGAGCGTGTAAATCACCACGTTTACCAAGAGTAATCATTTTTTCAACGGTTTTACGAATTTCTTTTGCACGCGCTTCTGTTGTCACAATAGATTCATTGATAAGAAGATCTGTCGTCAAATCACGAAGCATTGCTTTACGTTGTGAGCTAGTGCGTCCTAGTTTACGGTAAGCCATTTTTTCCTCCTGTTTTATTTATCATTTTTTAATCCTAGACTAAGTTCAGAAAGCTTAAATTTCACTTCTTCTAAACTCTTTCGGCCAAGATTTCTAACTTTCATCATTTCTGGTTCTGTCTTTTCAGTTAAATCGTAGACAGTATTAATACCCGCACGTTTCAAACAGTTATATGATCGAACAGATAAATCGAGTTCTTCAATAGTGCGATCGAAAACTTTTTCATTGGAAGCCTTCTCAGTTTCCTTCATGACTTCAGTTGTTTTTGCAATTTCTGTCAAATCAGTAAAAAGATTTAAGTGCTCAATTAAAACACGAGCTGATAAACCTAAAGCATCCTCGGGTATAATTGTACCATTAGTCATAATTTCAATGGTTAATTTATCAAAAGCGTCGTTACTACCAACACGGGCAGGCTCAACTTGATAGTTAACTTTCTTAACAGGCGTATAGATTGAATCTACTGCCAAGGTTCCTACAGGTGCATTTTCTTTTTTATTTTCTTCAGCAGGGACATAACCTCTTTTTGTTGCAACAGTTAATGTTGCTCTAAAACTAGCTCCCTCAAGAATTGTAAATAAATAATGATCTGGATTAACAATTTCAATATCACTATCTGTTAAAATATCCCCTGCAGTAACTTCCATAGGTCCTTGAACATCAAGTTCAATTGTCTTTTCGTCTTCAACGTGAGATTTTACAGCAAGCCCTTTAATATTAAGAATAATTTGCATCACATCTTCACGCACACCAGGAATTGTATCAAATTCATGGAGTACTCCATCAATTTTTATAGATGTTACCGCTGCGCCTGGAAGTGAAGATAAAAGAACTCGACGAAGTGAATTACCGAGAGTTGTTCCATAGCCACGTTCTAGTGGTTCAATGACAAATCTTCCGGCATCTTTATTTTCATCAATTTTTGTTATTTTTGGTTTTTCAAACTCAATCATGTCGTTACTCCCTCTTAAACGAAAAGTTGTGTACTAGTTATTTTTACGATTATACACGACGACGTTTCGGAGGGCGAGCACCATTATGTGGTACAGGTGTCACGTCACGAATAGCTGTTACTTCCAGTCCTGCAGCTGCAAGAGCACGAATTGCAGATTCACGACCTGAACCAGGGCCTTTAACAGTTACTTCAACTGTTTTTACGCCATGTTCTTGTGCTGACTTTGCCGCTGCTTCTGCAGCCATCTGGGCAGCAAATGGGGTTGATTTACGAGAACCTTTAAAACCAAGTGCACCAGCTGACGACCATGCAAGAGCATTACCATGCGCATCAGTAATCATAACAATAGTATTGTTAAACGTTGCATGAATATGGGCAATACCAGATTCGATATTTTTTTTCACACGACGCTTACGTGTTGGTTTAGCCAATTTCTTTACCTCCTATTTTATTTCTTATTTTTTCTTACCAGCAATCGCTACCGCTTTACCTTTACGAGTGCGAGCATTGTTTTTTGTATTTTGTCCACGGACAGGTAATCCACGACGATGACGGATGCCACGATATGAACCAATTTCCATTAAACGTTTAATATTTAGATTTACTTCACGACGAAGGTCACCCTCAATTTTAATTTTATCCACTTCACGACGGATAGCATCTTCTTGATCGGATGTTAAATCTCTAACACGAACATCTTCTGAAACACCTGCAGCTTCTAAAACTTTTTTAGAGGTTTGCAAACCAATGCCATAAATGTATGTTAATGAAATGACAACACGTTTATCATTTGGTATATCAACTCCAGCTATACGAGCCATTTTTTCTCCTTTCTATTTTATCCTTGACGTTGTTTGTGTTTTGGATTTGTAGGACAAATTACCATAACACGGCCACTACGGCGAATAACTTTGCAGTATTCGCAAATCGGTTTAACCGATGGTCTTACCTTCATTTTTAATCCCTCCAATTATTTCGATTATTTAAAGCGGTATGTGATACGCCCTCTTGTTAAATCATAGGGACTCATCTCTACAGTAACTCTATCACCTACTAAAATACGAATATAATTTTTTCGGATTTTTCCTGATACAGTTGCTAGAATTTGATGCCCATTTTCCAATTCAACAGTGAACATTGCATTAGGCATTGTTTCAACAACTTTACCTTCAATTTCAATCACATCTTCTTTTGCCACGCAAAAGCACCCCCTAAATTTCGATTTGATTCCCTCTATAAAATAGAGGTAACAGTTATAAGTCAGACTAGCCTATTATATCACGTCTTAAAGTCTTATGCAAGTATGTTTCATCATTTGTCACAAAGACGAAATAACCTTCGAAATATTTGCAAACACTGCATCGATTTCATCATTACCTGCAATATCATAAACAATACCTTTTTTACGATAATGAGCAATAATCGGTGTTCCTTGTTCAATATTAACATCTAAGCGACGTTTAACTGTTTCTGGTTTGTCATCTTCACGTTGATAATAATCTTTCTCATCATATCCAGATGCTGGTGGGTTAAATATTTTATGAAAGGTTTCTCCAGTTTCACGATGGATAATACGTCCACTTAATCGTTCTAAAAGAAGCGACGGATCAACTTCAATATTAACAACACCATCTAACGACATGTCTAACTCAGCTAAAATAACATCTAGGGCAGCAGCTTGTTCAATTGTCCTTGGGTAACCATCAAGCAGAAAACCTTTTTCTGAAACATCTGCTTGTGCTAGTCGTTCTTTAACAATACCATTAGTCACTTCATCAGGAACTAATTCTCCCTTGTCCATATATGACTTAGCCAAAATTCCCATTTTTGTTCGATTGGCAATTGCAGATCTAAACATATCTCCTGTTGAAATGTGGATTATGTTGAATTTTTCAACAATTTTAGCTGCCTGTGTTCCCTTTCCTGCGCCAGGAAGTCCCATAATTAAAAGGTTCATTTTTTTCTCCATCTATTTTTAATCACTTGTGAGCCATGAAATAAAATAGAAGGTTGACAAAGTCAACCTATATTCTATTCAGTTATATTAATAAAACCAGCATATTTCTTCTTCAAAAGATAGCCCTCAAGTTGTTTCATACCTTCAATGCCTGTTGAAATAAGAATTAATAAACTTGTTCCTCCTAAAGCAACAGCCGATGAAAGACCAAAAAGTTGTTGAGCAGCAATTGGTGTTAAAGCAACAAATGCTAAGAAAAGCGATCCTACTGTGGCTAATTTTTTCAGTAAAGAAGTCATATAGTCTTGAGTCTCACGCCCAGGTCTAACACTTGGTATATAAGATGCTCCCTTTTGTAAATTCTCAGCCGTTTTTTCAGGATTTACCTGAACAAAAGTATAAAAGAATGAGAATAAAACAATTAAAACGGCATAAACTACCATTCCTGCTGGATTTTGGAAGTTTAATGCTTGGCTTAAGTTGTTTAACCAAGGAATATCCTGATTTCCAGTTTGAAGAAATTGAACCAATGTTCCTGGGATAGTTGTAACAGAACTTGCAAAAATGACAGGAATCACACCTGCCGGGTTAACTTTTAGTGGCAGATATGAACTTGTTGGCGCTCCTTGAGCTCTTTTTGTGTATTGTATTGGAATCTTATACTCTGCTTGTTGTACAAAAGTTGTAAAAAATACAATCGCAAGAACAGCTAGGATAAATACAATAACGAATATTATAGAATTTGTCAACTCACTTGAGCGAATATTGACAAAGTAATCTTCATAGATAGTTGAGATTGAACCTGGTATGGCTGAGATAATCCCCGAAAAGATTATCATTGAGACACCATTACCAAACCCTTTATCAGAGATTTGTTCTCCCAACCAAGTTACAATCAAGCTTCCAGTCGTTAAAATGCATCCAATAAGAATATACGTTTGTACATTTGGTGTTTCTACTAAAGCAACCGTTGAAAGAGCACTAAATCCTGCAGTTATCCCAACAGATTGAAAGAAAGCAAGAAATAAAGAAATGTAGCGAGTGGCCTGATTTAATTTTCTTCTGCCAACCTCTCCTTGTTTACCCCATTCAACAAACTTAGGTAAAATATCCATTTGAAGCAATTGAACAACAATCGAAGCGGTAATATATGGGCTCACACCAAGTGCAAAAACCGAGAAATTTCTCATAGCATTACCACTAACTAGATTAAGCATATTTAAGAAAGGCAAATCGCTCAGTTGCTCAAGACTTTTTGCATTAATTCCTGGCACTGTAATATGAGTACCAACTCGGAAAACAAAGATAATAAAGATAGTAAAAAGAATTTTTTTTCTAACATTTTTTATCTTTAAAGCATCTTTTAATAATTTAAAAAACATAATGAGCTACCTCTCATTAGATGACTTCAACAGAACCACCTTTAGCAACAATTGCAGCTTCAGCACTCTTAGAAAACTTAGAGGCTTTAACTGTCAATTTTTTAGTTAATTCGCCATTACCAAGAACTTTGATTCCTGATTTTTCAGATTTCACAAGCCCTGATTCAACAAGAATAACTGGTGTAATTTCTGTGCCATCTTCAAAAATATTTAATTGCTCAAGATTCACTAAAGCATATTCTTTTGTGTTGATATTTGTAAAACCACGTTTTGGTATGCGACGGAATAATGGTGTTTGCCCACCTTCAAAACCTAAACGCACTTTGCCACCACTACGAGCTTTTTGCCCTTTTTGCCCACGACCAGATGTTTTACCATTACCAGACGATGAGCCACGACCAACACGATTACGTGCTTTACGAGAACCTTTAGCAGGTTTTAATTCATGAATTTTCATTTTTTCTCCTTTTTGTAAAATGCTAACGCCTTTGTAGAGATAAGGTCCTCTCTGCAAAAACTCGCCTATACTTTAATTTAGTTCAAGACACTATGAAAAATTCAAAGTGTCTTGCTTATTATTTTTAGTTCACATCTTCTACAGTAATTAAATGAGATACTGTGTTGACCATGCCACGAATAGCTGGTGTATCATCTTTAATTACAGAACTATTTAATTTACCAAGTCCAAGAGCAGCAACAGTTTTTCGTTGTGCTGGAAGACGTCCGATTGGAGACTTAGTCAAAGTAATTTTAATTTGAGCCATGATATCTCCTTTCCTATCCTAACTCTGAAACTGGAATGCCACGAAGTGCAGCAACCTCTTCAGCGCGTTTTAATTGTTTCAAGCCTTCAACAGTTGCACGAACAATGTTGATTGGAGTATTAGAGCCCAATGATTTAGAAGTCACATCAGCAACCCCAGCTAATTCAACAACGGCACGAACAGCACCCCCTGCAGCCACACCAGAACCCTCGATAGCTGGTTTCAACAATACACGAGCGCCACTATAATTTGAGCGAACCTCATGAGGTATTGTTGTACCAACCATTGGGACTTCAATCATGTTTTTCTTAGCAGCTTCCACTGCTTTACGAATAGCTTCAGGAACTTCTTGGGCTTTCCCTGTGCCAAAACCTACGTGACCATTACGATCACCAACAACTACTAGAGCAGCAAAGCGAAGACGACGTCCACCTTTTACAACTTTTGTAACACGGTTAATTGCAACAACGCGTTCTTCAAGTTCTACTGCATTATCTTTAAATGCCATTATTAAGTGTCCTCCCCTATTAGAATTTCAATCCGTTTTCACGAGCTGCATCAGCTAAAGCTTTAACACGGCCGTGATAGAGATATCCACCGCGGTCAAACACCACTTCAGAAATACCTTTAGCTCCTGCGCGTTCAGCAATCAGTTTACCAACAACAACGGCTTGTTCAGTTTTAGTTCCTTTTGAAACGTCTTTGTCAAGAGTTGAAGCGCTTGCGAGCGTGACACCCGCTACGTCATCAATCAATTGAGCGTAGATGCCTGTATTAGAACGAAATACGTTCAAACGTGGGCGATCCGCAGTTCCAGAAACTTTACCGCGTACGCGACGACGGCGTTTTTGGCGGATTTTATTTTTATCTGGTTTCGAAATCACAATTTTCACCTCTTAATTTTAATTATTGGAAACAGTTTTTATAAATAGGTGACAGGCATTTTGTAAACCATCGTTTACAAGGATACCACACCTCATTATTTACCTGTTTTACCTTCTTTAAGTCGAACAAATTCTCCAACATAACGAATTCCTTTACCTTTATAAGGTTCTGGAGTACGAAGGCTACGAATATAAGCCGCAGTTTGTCCAACAACTTCTTTGTTAATTCCACTGACAAGAATCGATGTTGCTGAAGGAACTTCAAATGTAATACCTTCAGGTGCAACAACTTCATCTTGATGAGATTTACCAACTGAAAGAACTAATTTATTCCCTTGAAGTTGAGCACGATAACCAACACCGCGCATTTCAAGAGCTTTTTTAAATCCTTCTGAAACACCAACAACCATATTATTAAGGTTGGCACGAGTTGTCCCATGGATTGTTTTCATTTCTTTTGAATCATTTGGACGATGCAGTGAAATCTCACTACCATCAATCTTGATTTCAATATTTTTGTTGAACTCACGAGTGAGTTCGCCTTTTGGACCTTTGACAGTTACAACATTATCTTTATTGGTGATTTCAACACCAGTCGGTAATGTGATAACTTTATTACCAATACGTGACATATTTATTTTCTCCTGTTAGATTATCAAGTCTTAAAAGACTAGTTTTCACGGGGTGGTAAGAATTATTCTTACCAAACGTATGCAAGCACTTCCCCACCAACATTTTTTTGGCGGGCTTCTTTATCAGTCAAAAGACCTTCTGAAGTTGAAATAATTGCAATTCCAAGTCCATTAAGGACTTTTGGAATATCTTCACGTTTCGTGTAAACACGAAGACCTGGTTTTGAAATACGTTTTAAGTTAGTGATAACACGGTCACCATTTTGTCCATATTTGAGAAATAAACGAATAACTCCTTGTTTATCATCTTCAATATATTCAACGCTTTTTACAAAACCTTCACGTTTTAGGATTTCAGCAATCCCTTTTTTAATATTTGATGCAGGAACTTCAAGAACACTATGTTTTGCTTGGTTAGCATTACGTATGCGCGTTAAAAAGTCTGCAATAGGGTCAGTCATAACCATTTTATTATTCTCCTCTTACTAGTAGTTTGAGTACTCACTTACTAGTTAATGTTTAGTTAAATTAGAATTACCAAGATGCTTTTGTAACACCTGGAATTTGTCCTTTATAAGCTAACTCACGGAAGCAAACACGGCAAAGTTTAAATTTGCGGTAAACTGAATGTGGACGGCCACATTTCTCGCAACGAGTGTAAGCTTGCGTTGAGAACTTCGCAGGGCGCTTGTTCTTAGCAATCATTGATTTTTTAGCCATTATATTTACCTCCTATGTTATTTTGCAAAAGGCATTCCTAAGCCTTTAAGCAATTCACGTGATTCTTCATCGGTATTTGCCGTTGTGACAATAACAATGTCAAGGCCACGAACTTTGTCAACATCATCAAAATTAATTTCTGGGAAAATTAATTGTTCTTTAACACCAAGTGTGTAGTTCCCTCGACCATCAAATGATTTTGTTGGGACTCCGTGGAAGTCACGAACACGTGGTAAAGATACTGATACTAATTTATCTAAAAATTCATACATACGTTCGCCACGAAGAGTTACTTTAGCTCCGATAGCAACACCCTCACGAAGACGGAAGCCGGCGATTGATTTTTTAGCTTTTGTGATAAGCGGTTTTTGCCCAGAAATAAGTGCTAGTTCAGCTGCAGCCTTTTCCAAGTTTTTAGCGTTTGAAACTGCATCACCAACACCCATGTTAAGAACAATTTTCTCAACTTTTGGCACAGCCATAACTGACGAATAATTAAACTTTTCAGTTAGTGCTGGGATAACTTCTTTAAGATATTTTTCTTTTAAACGATTTGCCATTATACTTCTCCTTTCCTTCGTGATTAATCAAGCACTTCGCCTGATTTTTTGTTGTAACGGACTTTTTTGCCATCAATAACCTTGTAGCCGACACGTCCTGCAACACCATTTTTATCTAACACTTGCACATTAGAAACATGGATTGGTGCTTCTTTTTCGATGATTGCCCCTTGTGGGTTATCATTATTTGGACGTTGATGTTTTTTTATCATTGCAACGCCTTCTACAACAACTTTATTAATTTTTGGTAACGCAGTCAAAACAACAGCTTCAACACCTTTGTCTTTTCCTGCAATAACGCGAACCTTGTCGCCTTTTTTTACAAACATTGAGTTTATCTCCTTAAAATTTCTTACGCCCTAACGGGCACCCTAATACATTAGGGGACTAGTTTGTTTTTATTAAAGTACTTCTGGTGCAAGTGACACGATCTTCATGTACCCACCTTCACGTAATTCACGTGCAACAGGCCCAAAGATACGAGTTCCACGAGGTGTTTTGTCCTCGCGAATTATAACTGCAGCATTGTCATCAAATTTAATATATGAACCATCTGGACGACGAGCTCCTGATTTAGTCCTTACAATAACTGCCTTTACAACATCACCTTTTTTAACAGTGCCACCAGGAGTAGCTTGTTTTACAGATGCAACGATAACGTCACCAATGCTTGCGAACTTGCGACCTGAACCACCAAGAACTTTAATGGCCAAGATTTCACGTGCGCCACTGTTATCAGCAACTTTCAAACGAGATTCTTGTTGAATCATTCTAATTTTCTCCTTTCAGGCTTATTAAATAATTATAGCTTCTTCAACCACTTCTACAAGACGAAAACGTTTTGTAGCTGATAGTCGACGAGTTTCCATGATACGAACTTTATCACCTGTCTTAGCGATGTTGTTTTCATCATGTGCTTTGTACTTTTTAGAATAGTTGATACGTTTACCATAGACTGGGTGGTTACGTTTTGTTTCAACTACAACTGTGATTGTTTTATCCATCTTGTCAGACACGACACGTCCAACTAGGGTTTTACGTTGATTACGTTCCATAATTAGAATTTCTCCTTTCCCAATCTATTATTTCATTTCAGATTGCACTGTTTTAACACGTGCAATTTGTTTTTTAACTTCGTGTAAACGGGCAGTTTGATCAAGCTGACCTGCCGCTGCTTGAAAACGAAGGTCAAACAATTCTTTTTTGAGTTCGTTTTCTTTTTTAGCAAGTTCTTCTTGAGATAAGCCACGAAGTTCTTTTACAAAATCTTTAATTTCTTGAAGTTTCATGTCTTCTCCTTATTCTGCTTCACGTTTTACGAATTTGCATTTTACCGGTAATTTATGGCTTGCAAGACGAAGTGCTTCGCGAGCGATTTCTTCAGAAACCCCACCCAACTCAAACATCACCTTACCACGTTTTACTGGAGCCACCCAACCTTCAGGTGCACCTTTACCAGATCCCATACGCACACCAATAGCTTTAGCGGTGTATGATTTATGAGGGAAAATTTTAATCCAAACTTTACCACCACGTTTCATGTAACGCGTCATCGCGATACGAGCAGCTTCTATTTGACGGTTTGTTACCCAGTGGCTTGTTGTTGCTTGAAGTCCAAATTCTCCAAATGCTACAGTTTTACCACCCTTAGCTTCACCACGCATTTTCCCACGGAATTCACGACGGTGTTTAACACGTTTAGGTACTAACATTTGTTATTTACCTCCTTTAGTGTTTTTACGAGTTGGAAGAATTTCTCCACGGTAAATCCAAACTTTAACGCCTAACTTACCATATGTAGTATCAGCTTCTTCCCAAGCATAATCGATATCAGCACGAAGTGTATGAAGCGGAACTGTACCTTCTGAATATCCTTCACTACGAGCAATATCTGCACCATTTAAACGACCAGATACTTGTGTTTTAATTCCTTTAGCACCCGCACGCATAGTACGTTGAATAGCTTGTTTTTGCGCACGACGGAAAGCAACACGTTGCTCAAGTTGACGTGCAATCCCCTCACCTACAAGATGTGCATCTAAATCTGGTGATTTAATTTCAATAATATTGATATGTACTTGTTTACCAGTCAATTTGTTAAGTTTTGCTCGCAAAACATCAACGTTTGATCCACCTTTACCAATTACCATACCTGGTTTAGCAGTATGAAGCGAAACAATAACCTTGTTAACTGCACGTTCAATTTCAATTGTTGACACCGATGCATCAGCTAATTGTTTTTGAATAAATTTACGGATTGCAAGATCTTCATGAAGGTAATCCGCGTATTCTTTTTCAGCATACCATTTCGCATCCCAGTCACGGATGATTCCGACACGCATACCAATTGGATGTACTTTTTGACCCACGATTTTACCTCCTTATTTTTCTGCCACAACTACTGTGATATGAGTAGTGCGTTTGTTGATTGGTGATGCTGATCCTTTTGCTCGTGGACGAAAACGTTTCATTGTTGGTCCTTCATTTGCAAATGTCTCAGAGACAACCAAGTTAGCTTTTTCCAAACCAAAGTTATTTTCTGCATTAGCGATTGCTGAGTTTAAAACTTTTTCAATCACTGTAGCCGCTTTGTTTGGAGTGAATTTTAAAATTGTGATTGCATCAGCAACACTTTTCCCACGAATGAGATCAAGAACAAGTCGTGTTTTACGAGGTGAAACACGGACTGTTCGAGCCATTGCTTTAGCTGAAGTAATTTCTGCCATTGTGTCCTCCTCCTATTATTTACGACGTGTTTTCTTGTCGTCTGCTGCGTGACCTTTGTAAGTACGAGTTGGTGCAAATTCACCAAGCTTATGTCCTACCATGTCTTCTTGAATATATACTGGTACATGTTTGCGCCCATCATAGACAGCAATTGTGTAACCGATGAAACTTGGGAAAATCGTTGAACGACGTGACCAAGTTTTAATTACTTTTTTCTTTTCGTCATTAGCTTGAGCCTCAACCTTTTTCATTAAATGCTCATCGACGAAAGGCCCTTTTTTAAGACTACGTCCCATTTTATTTTTTCTCCTTTAAATAGTGTACCACAGCGGCTTGTGCTAATTATTAGCACTACCGAGCTGGCGGATTAAACAACTTTATTATTTTTCGTTACGACGACGAATAATAAGTTTGTCTGACTTAGCTTTCTTATTACGAGTTTTAAGACCAAGCGCTGGTTTACCCCAAGGTGTAGATGGAGATTTACGACCAACAGGCGCCTTACCTTCACCACCACCGTGTGGGTGATCATTAGGGTTCATAACTGACCCACGAACTGTAGGACGGATACCTTTCCATCTGCTACGACCTGCTTTCCCAAGGTTAACAAGTCCTTGTTGTTCATTTCCTACAACACCAATTGTTGCACGGCAAGTTGATAGAACCATACGAACTTCACCCGATTGTAAACGAACTAAAGTATATTTTCCTTCAGTTCCTAATACTTGAGCAGAAGCCCCAGCAGCACGAACTAAGGCAGCACCTTTACCTGGTTTTAATTCAATATTATGAACAACTGTACCCACTGGAATATTAGCTAATGGAAGAGCATTTCCTACTTTAATATCAGCATCAACTCCAGATACAATACGTTGACCAACCTCAAGTCCTTTTGGAGCAATGATATATGCTTTAACACCATCTACATAGTGTACAAGAGCAATATTTGCTGAACGGTTTGGATCATATTCGATTGTTTTAACGATTGCTTCAACGCCATCTTTATTACGTTTGAAGTCAACTAAACGGTAATGACGTTTGTGTCCTCCACCGTGATGACGAACTGTAATACGACCTTTGTTGTTACGGCCAGCTTTTTTCTTTAATGATACAAGCAATGATTTCTCAGGAGTGTTTGTTGTAATTTCAGCAAAATCCAAAGAAGTCATATTACGACGGCCATTTGTCGTTGGTTTATAAACTTTAATACCCACGTTAATTCCTCCTTAGATTATTCTGTTTCTGTTGCAAACAACTCAATAGCTTTTGAATCAGCTGTAAGCGTTACGATTGCTTTTTTAGTTTTGCTTGTGAAGCCTGTATAACGACCAACACGTTTTGCTTTAGGCTTAACACTAACAGTGCTAATGTTTGCTACCTTAACACCTTCAAACACAGCTTCGACAGCTTGTTTAATTAGTAGTTTGTGTGCTCGCGTATCGACTTCAAAGGTGTACTTGCCTTGTTCAAGAGCAAGCATAGATTTTTCAGTGATAACTGGTTTTTTGATTACATCGTACAAATTCATTATGCAAGAACCTCCTCAATTGCAGAGATTGCTTCTTTAGTTACAAGAAGTTTGTCGCTATTTACGATATCAAGAACACTTGCAGTTGTTGCAGTTGCAACTTTTACGTTTGGAATATTACGAGCTGAAAGAGCAGCGAATTTGTTTTCCTCTTCAGTAATAACAAGTACTTTTGAATCAACATTTAAAGCTGAGAGAACTTTTACAAAATCAGCTGTTTTTGGCGCCGCAAATGAAAGAGCATCTACAGCTACGAATTTTTCCTCGGCCACTTTTGCCGAATAAACTGATTTCAAAGCAAGACGACGAACTTTTTGTGGAAGTTTGTAGCCATAAGAACGAGGTGTTGGTCCAAAAACCACACCACCGCCACGCCATTGCGGTGAACGGATAGAGCCTTGACGTGCACGACCAGTTCCTTTTTGACGCCATGGTTTACGACCGCCACCAGAGACAGCAGAGCGATTCTTAACTGCATGAGTTCCTTGACGTAGACTAGCACGTTGGCTAATAACAACATCAAAAACAACGGATTCATTTGGTTCAATACCAAACACAGTGTCATTTAGAACAACTTCGCTAACTTCTTTACCAGTTTGGTCAAATAGTTTTACTTTTGCCATTTTAACTGTTTTCCCCTTTCTTTAATTATTTAGCAGCTTTAACTGCTGATTTGATAGTGATAAGAGACTTCTTAGCACCAGGGACATTACCTTTAATAAGGATTGCGTTCTTTTCTGGAATAACTTGGACAATTTCAAGATTTTGAATTGTCACACGTTTGCCACCCATACGTCCTGCCAAACGTTTGTTTTTGAAAACACGATTTGGAGCAACAGGTCCCATAGAACCTGGACGACGATGGTAACGAGAACCATGAGCCATTGGGCCTCTAGATTGCCCGTGGCGTTTGATAACCCCTTGGAACCCCTTACCTTTAGTAGTGCCAGTGACATCTACAACATCTCCAGCTGAGAAAGTTTCTACAGTAATTTCTGAACCAACTTCTAAGCCTTCAATGTTTTTAAATTCACGAATGAAGCGCTTAGGAGCCGTATTAGCTTTCGCTACGTGACCTTTGGCAGGTTTGTTACTCAATACATCACGTTTGTCATCAAAACCAATTTGGATAGCTTCATAGCCATCAGTTTCAACAGTTTTCACTTGAAGAACAACATTTGGTGTTGCTTCGATGACAGTAACAGGGATAAATTCACCAGATTCAGTGAAGATTTGAGTCATTCCCACTTTTTTCCCTAAGATTCCTTTTGTCATGAGAAAGTATTTCCTTTTCTTTTTTTATAGTGAAAAGTTTTTTACGAGCGCTTTTCATGCTCTTTTAAAATCAAATTATAATTTGATTTCAACATTAACACCGCTTGGAAGATCTAACTTCATAAGGGCATCAACTGTTTTTTGCGTTGGGTTCACAATGTCAATAAGGCGTTTGTGAGTACGCATTTCAAATTGTTCACGCGAATCTTTATATTTATGAGTCGCACGAATAACTGTGTAGAGACTACGTTCAGTTGGTAATGGTACAGGACCAGCAACTGTTGCACCTGTACGTGTCGCAGTTTCTACAATTTTTTCTGCCGCTGTATCAAGTGTACGGTGTTCGTACGCTTTCAAACGGATACGGATTTTTTTGTTTGCCATCTTTTCTCCTCTCGTCTATTTATGATAATAGGCTAGCTCCACAAGAAAACCGACAAGTGATTGCGTGGCAATGCAACCAAGCGTGTCGCAACCTCTCGCATCAAAGCTAAGGCTGTTTTTTACAGCACTAAAACATAATAACAAAATAACAGAGTGAATGCAAGGGATTTTACAATAAAATTTGATTATTTTTTGTTTATTTAAAAATTATTAAAAAATCTTAACAGTCATTAGACTATTAAGATTTTTAAAGTGAATAATTCATTCATAAGAATTTTATATTAACAGAAAAAAAAATAAACCGAACTTTTTCATTTAAAATGTTTTCTATAAATGACCCATAGAAACAAACCTCTAAAAAGATTGTCTAAAACAGTCGATAACCAAACACCTGATAGTCCCATTTTTAAAATAATACTTAAGATATAAGCAAAACCGATGCGAATAAGCCACATACCAATACTAGTAGCATAAAAAGGAATTCTTGAGTGACCCAATCCTTGCCAAACAGCTGTCATAATAAGGGTAGCTGAGGTTGCTGGGCTACCTATTAGTGAATAGAAAATAACAATTAAAGTAGCTGAATTAGCAACTTGATCATTAGTAAACAACAGTGATAGGTTGCGCCCAAACAAAAAAACTATGGCACTGAGGCAAAGCATCCCAAGAGTTGATAGTAAATAAGACTCTCTTACAATCATACTAATTTTTTTTTGATTGCCTTGTCCTAAATTATCGGCAACCAAAATAATGGTTGCCGTTGCCACAGCAACACCTGGCATATAGTTAAATTGTGTTAGAGTTTCTCCTACTGCATTACCTGCTACTACTTTGGTTCCCAATTGGACAATAATAGCAATGATAACCACATCACCCAATCTCATCATCAAACGCTCAGCTGTCGCTGGTAAGGCAAGAGATAATAGAGCTTGATTCTTATGCCATTTCAACTGAAAATCTTGTTTTAATGCTCCTAATTGATGCCATAATACTAAACTGCCAATAATTCGTGCTACTACTGTTGCAGCAGCAACACCAATAATACCTAGGTGAAAAACGAAGATAGCAATAACAGAAAAGATGACATTTAAAAAATTAACAAATAAGGTAACATAAAGAGATACTTTAGGCCGGTTGTCAGCTCTTAGAACACTTGAAAAAATAATCATCAGTCCCATAAAAAGACTGCCTCCACCAACAATAGCTAGATAAGTAGCACCAGTTTGACTAACAGCTAAAGCCGTCCCCAAAGTTGAGAGAACCCAGTTCCCCCAAAAAATGGAGAAAATTGCCAAGACAAGACTTAAAAGTCCAGTCAACATAATAGTATCTCGCATCAATAATTGTGTTTCAGATTGATTTTTCTTACTTAAACTTCTAGCAACAAGACTAGCAACACTAGAACCAAGGGCGATAAAGACAGCTTGGTAAATACTAATAATGTTATTAGCCACTGAAACACCTGAAACTGCAATTAAGCCGATTTGAGCAATTAAATAACTATCCACAAAACCCATTGACATTTGTAGTATGTTTTCTATCATTGCTGGAATAGCGATAGACAGTATTTTTTTAGTTTGCTGCATAGATAATGATAAACTCTAAAACTAGAGTCCTAGACACCTTTCTACTGTTTCTTTCATGTCTTTAGTTGCGATAGTTGTCTGATGACGAATCGTTGCTTTTTCAATGCCGTTTACAGCTTTAGGAATAACTGTTTGCGAGAGTTTTTTTAGTTTATTTACTGCGGCAAAGTCATCCGCTAGGCTTGTTTTCTCAAGAGCTTTGACAACAACTGTTGGAAACTTATAGGGACTTGCTGTTGATACGACAACTGTTTTTGTCGTATCTTTTGTTTTTTCTTGATAATCCTTATAAACTCTTGAGGCAACAGCTGTATGAGGATCTTCGACATAATGATTTTCAAAATAAACACGCGCAATGTCCTGACTTGTTTGTTCTTGATTAGCAAAGCCAGCGGCAAAAAGATTTAGAATAGAGGTCTCTTTAACTGGCAGCTGATAACTACCTTCACTTGCTAATTGTTCCATTAGTTCACGCGTTTTCGTAGCGTCGTTACCCACCAAGTGAAAGACTAAGCGCTCAAGATTAGATGAAACAAGAATGTCCATAGAAGGACTTGTTGTCACTTTAAATGGCCTATTTTTATCATAGGTTGCCGTGTTAAAGAAATCTGTTAACACATTATTTTCATTGGATGCACAGATAAGTTTTCCAACTGGCACACCAATTTTAGAAGCGTAAAAAGCGGCTAGAATATTACCAAAATTGCCAGTTGGTACTGAAAAGTTAATCAATTCACCATTTTCAATCTCACCTTGTTTGAGGAGTTGTGCATAAGCATAAACATAATAAACAATTTGAGGAACCAAGCGACCAATATTCATGGAGTTGGCTGATGAAAATTGTATGCCTTTTTCTAGTAAAGAAGCTCGCAACTCTTCATCATTAAACATGTTTTTTACACTAGTTTGGGCATCATCAAAATTCCCATCTATAGCAATAACATGTGTGTTTTCTCCTTCTTGGGTAATCATTTGTAACTCTTGGATACGACTAACGCCATTTTTAGGATAAAAGACAAAAATTTCTGTTCCAGATACATCAGCAAAGCCTGCCATAGCTGCTTTTCCCGTGTCTCCTGAGGTGGCTGTTAAAATAACGATTTTATTGTCCACACCTTGTTTTTTAGCAGCAGTTGTCATCAAGTAAGGTAAAATCGATAAGGCCATGTCTTTAAAAGCTATGGTTGAACCGTGAAATAGCTCTAAATGATATTGACCGTTCAATTTCACAATTGGTGCAATCAACTCTGTATCAAATTTGTCATCATAAGCATTAGTCACACAATAGTCAATTTCTTCTGGCGTAAAATCATCTAAAAAGGCTGCTAAGATTTTTTTAGCGATGTCTTGGTAGCTTAAGTCTTTTAATTGGTTGAAATCTAAGCTTATTTCTGGAAAAACAGTAGGGGTGTAGAGGCCACCATCTGTTGCTAATCCTTTTAAAATAGCTTGGCTTGCGGTTGCTGTGTTTTTAGCATCTCTTGTTGATTGGTAAATTAACGTCATTGCGCTCTCCCTTGTTTCATAAAGTCTTTTTCTTATCATATCATATTTTTAACTGATTTGCCTAAACAAGTTTTCTGAATAAAGTCTATTGAATATAAATAAAAAACACCAATTCTCAAGGAGAACTGGTGTCAAGGATTACCCTTCATAATCAAAGGCGATTTCAATAATTTCTTTTAATTCTGAAATGAGTGGTTCTTTTGGATTTGCAGTTGTACATTGGTCTTCGTAAGCTTTTTCAGCTAAACGATCAGCATCTGCTTTAAGTTGTGCTTTAGTCA
>NZ_KB904341.1 GCF_000380045.1 Streptococcus marimammalium DSM 18627 | reverse complement strand
ACGGTGATCAAAATGCGTTCCACTTGCATGTATTAGGCACGCCGCCAGCGTTCGTCCTGAGCCAGGATCAAACTCTCATTAAAGTTTGAGTCTCTACTCATTACTGTCCTCTGACAGATTTATTGCTTCTTGATTCTTTTGACAGGTTATTTTATTAACCCTGCACGTTTGGTTTCTTGTCTTGTTCAGTTTTCAAAGGTCATTACTCTTTCGAGACAACTATTATATTCTAGCACCTCTTCTTTGCTTTGTCAATACATTTTTATGTTTTTATTAAAATTCTCACCAAGTATACTTGGTGAGAATTAATAGTATCATTTTTGAATTATTTTGCCTCTATAAGTCCAATTTGTCCATCTTCTCTTCGATAAAGAACATTTGTAGTGTTATCATCTCCATCAGTATAGATAAAAAAGTCATGTCCAAGTAATTCCATTTGCAACAAAGCCTCTTCAACATCCATAGGTTTTAGTGTTACATTCTTTGTTCTCACAATTTTTGACATAGGTGTTTCTTCAACTTCTTCTGCTTCAAAACCAGAAGAAAAGACTTTGTGGGAAGGTAATTTTTCCTTGTGTTTTCTTTCAATTTTAGTTTTATTTTTACGAATTTGGCGTTCAATTTTGTCTACTACTAAATCAATCGAACCATACATATCTTGTGATACATCTTCTGCTCTTAATGTAATTGAACCCAACAAAATGGTTACTTCTACTTTTGATGTTTTTTCACGATAAATTTTCAAATTGACTCTTGCATCTAATTCTTGTCCCTCATCAAAGTACTTCTCAATTTTTGAAATTTTTGCTTCAACATAACTACGTATAGCATCTGTTACTTCAATGTTTTCCCCGCGAATACTATATTTAATCATACTTATACCTCTTTTCTATTAATTATCTTAACCTTTACTTATATTATAACGTTTTCATGGATATTTGCAAGTTTTAATTACCTTGCTAGTGAAAAACTAATCACTTCTTTTGCTCCTTTTTGATAAAGTAATTTTTGAATGCTTAGAATTGTTGAACCTGTTGTATAAACATCATCAACTAATAGAATTTTTTGTGGTATTTTAGTATTTATTTTTATTTCAAAACTCTTTACTACTTTTAAACGTTCATTTTTTGATTTCTTTGATTGAGCTACTCCATCTTTTTTTATTAGTATGTCTTGATAAATTACTCTAGCATCATCTAAGAATCCTATTACTTGATTAAACTGTCTTTGTGAAAATCGTTCTTTACTTGTTGGAACTGGAACAATTGTATAGCTATTGTATTGATTTAAAAATTGTTTTATTTTTTTTGAAAAAACTTTTCTAAGAAGATAATCTCCCTCAAATTTATAACGACTAAAAAAATATTTCATTGCTTCATTATATCGATACAAACTCTGATGCGATGGATTACTCCCTTCTTCTTTCCATCGATGACAATCTTCACAAGTGCCTGAAATACCTTCTTTAAAACAGGTTAGACAATGTCGTTCAGATAACTTAGTAAATTGAGAAAAACATTTCTTACAGACAGAAGGATATTCTTTTTTAAAAATGATAATATTAGTTAGTTTAATTCTATTTATTTGTTCTTTTTCGCATAATAAACACTTCATTTAAAGCCACCTTTTTGATTCATTGTTTTAATTTCTTTAATCGCCTTTTTAATATTTAAATTTAGACCATCGTGAAAAAACAGAAGTTCTCCTGTTGGCCTTTCACTACTGCGACCAACTCTTCCAGCAATTTGTACTAAAGAACTTTTTGAATAAAGTTTATGATTTGACAATAAAACAAAAACATCGACACATGGAAAAGTCACTCCTCTTTCTAAGATAGTCGTTGTAATCAAAATCCTTATTTTTCCTTGACGAAAATCATCAACAATTGCTAATCTCTCTTCTGATAAACTAGAGACAAAACCAATGATTTCTTTTGGAAAATAGCTTTTTATTACTCCTAACAATTGTTTTCCTAAAACGATATCTGGAATGAAGATTAGTAAAGGAAATGCTGACTTTGCTTGTTTTTTTATTTTTTGCTGCAGTTTTTGTGGCAATTTCCCCTTGACAATGTTTTCTCTTAAATGGGATAACCATAACGGTTTTGGTACAATTAAGGGATTTGCATGGAATCGTCTTGATAAGTCAATCTTTCGTAATCTTTTTTTTGAAACTTCTCTTTCTAATTTATCTGTTGAAGTAGCGGTTAAGAAGATAGTTAAACCCTCTTCTTTCAAAGAATTACTTACTGCATTGTATAAGCTATCATTATCCACAAAAGGAAAAGCATCTACTTCATCAATAATAATTAGATCAAAAGCTTGATAGAATTTAAATAATTGGTGGACTGTTGCAACAACCAAAGGGCTTCTTTTATAAGGTTTTGAGTCACTATGGAGCAAGCTAATAGGGCAAGAAAAATCACGAGAAAAACGGTTATACAATTCACGACAAACATCAATTCTTGGACTTACAAGAGCAACGCTTTGACCTTTTTTTAAATGTCTTGAAACAAGTGGATAAATCATTTCTGTTTTTCCAGCTCCAGTCACTGCATGGACCAAACTATTGATTTTTTCTTCAGTAGCTGCCAACAGTTTTTTTGAAACTTCAGCTTGTAAATCGGTTAATTTTCCTTGCCAGTTTAAATAATCTTTTGTAGGGAAAGATTTTTGTGGCATATAATAGAGTTTTTCTGAACTGGTTAGTCTACCAAAAACTAAGCATTCCCTACAATAATAATCTCCATTAGGTAGAGAAGCCTCTTGCCCAATTTTTGAAGCACATCGCTGACAATAATAATCATCATTTTTCTTTATCATCGCAGGCATACTTTTAACATTTTCTTTTAGTACTTCTGGTAAGGTGTTTTTGGTAAAGAGTCTACCATAGTAATCATCTAAATTAGTCATTATTTTTATATTCGTTAATTTTTGTCAAAAAAAATAAAAAAAGGTAAAATAAGTCTATGAATTATAAAACAATTGCACAAAATGGTGAAAACGAACAAGAAATCAAAAAATCACGTTTCATTTGTCAAATGAAGCGTATTACAACTGAAGAAGAGGGAAAAGCCTTTATTAATGAAATTAAAAAAAAACACCATAAGGCTACCCATTCTTGCTCTGCCATGATTATTGGTGAAAACAGCCTTATTAAACGAAGTAGTGATGATGGTGAACCTAGTGGAACTGCTGGTATTCCTATGTTAACAGTTCTTGAAAAGAATCAGCTGACTAACGTAGTTGCCGTTGTAACCAGATATTTTGGTGGAATTAAATTGGGTGTAGGAGGTTTAATCAGAGCTTACGCAGGAAGTGTTTCTGAAGCTATTGATCAATTAGGTAAGGTTGAAGTCAAACGATTGGAAGGGATTAAAATTGAGCTTTCTTATAGCCAATATCAAATGTTATCTCAATTCTTAGAAGTTGAAAATTTACAAGAAAATAACACTGAATTTTTAGCTAACGTAACAACTTTTATCTACTTGGAAAAAGAAAACGTTGATGCCACACTTTCTCGTTTAATCGAATTTTACAATGGAAAAATAGTGGCTTCTAAGCAAGGAAACCAAATTGTTGAAATTTCATTTTGATAGTGTTAGTATTTTAAAGTAATTAAAAATACTTATATAAAAGCTAAAAAATGGAGAATTATCATGGCACAAATATATGACAATATTACTAAACTTGTTGGAAATACCCCCATTGTAAAATTAAACAAACTTCTTCCAGAAAATTCTGCAGACGTTTATGTTAAACTAGAGTCCTTCAACCCTGGTTCATCAGTTAAAGATCGTATTGCTTTAGGAATGATTAACCAAGCTGAAAAAGATGGTTTTCTTAAAGAGGGGGATACTATCGTTGAGCCAACTAGTGGTAACACTGGTATAGGCATCGCCTTTGTTGGTGCTGCTAAAGGATATAATGTTATTATTGTTATGCCTGATAGCATGAGTATTGAAAGACAAAAATTAATTAAAGCTTATGGTGCTGAACTGGTTCTTACTCCCGGTAGTGAAGGAATGCCCGGTGCTATTCAAAAAGCTAAAGAAATTATGGCAGAAAAAAATGCAGTTTCATTATCACAATTTACTAATCCTGCAAATCCAAAAACTCATGAAAGAACGACAGGACCTGAAATTATTGCTAGTTTTGAAGCTATTGGTTTAGATGCCTTTGTTTCAGGAGTTGGCACAGGTGGAACCATTTCTGGTGTGTCTCATGCACTAAAAAAATGGCAACAAAACATTGCCATTTATGCTGTTGAAGCTGAAGAATCTGCTGTGCTTTCTGGGGAAGCTAAAGGTAAGCACGGTATTCAAGGAATTTCAGCTGGATTTATCCCGGATACGTTGGATACTGATAGCTATGATGGAATTATCAAAGTTTCAACAGAACAAGCACTGGAAACAGCTAGATTAATTGCAAAAAAAGAAGGTATCTTAATTGGTATTTCAGCAGGTGCTGCCCTATTTGCAAGTATTGAAGTAGCAAAAAAATTAGGAAAAGGTAAAAAAGTATTAGCAATCTTACCAGATACTGGAGAACGTTACCTCTCTACAAGTTTATTCCAATAAAATAGATAAAGGTTGTCGCAAGCGACAACCTTTATCTATTTTTTAAAAACTGAAGAGATTCATTAATCCAACAAGGTAATTGTTTTTCTAAAGAACGAAAGCCAATCTTAATACGATTATTAGAAAATCGATGACGATGTGTTTTTGCTTGTTTTTCTTCTTCAAGAGTTCTTAATGAAAGGCTTACTTTATGATTGTATTCATCATAATCAATCACTTGAGCTAATACGACATCTCCAACCTCAAGTAACCTATGGATATCATCAATATAGCCTGCCTTGATTTCTGATATATGAATTAAACCGATTATTCCATTATCTAAATGAACAAATGCACCATATGGTTTAATACCAGTAATAATCCCCTTATATTTTTCACCAATTTTCATTAATCACTAACCTCAATTGTTAAAATGGTGACATCTTGTGTAGGTTTGTCTGCTAATCCTGTTTCCACACTAGCAATTTTATCTAAAACCTCAAAAGATTTTTCATCTAACAAGTGGCCAAACACAGTATGACGATTATCCAAGTGAGGAGTTCCTCCTTTGGTATAGGCTTTTGCTATTTCTTCTGGCCAACCACCTCTTATCATTTCTTTTGAATTATATGGTAAAGTTTTATTTTGTACTATAAAGAACTGGCTACCATTTGTATTTGGTCCAGCATTTGCCATTGATAAGGCACCGCGAAGATTATATAATTCTTTTGAAAATTCATCTTCAAAACGTTCACCATAGATGGACTCACCACCCATACCAGTTCCAGTTGGATCGCCACCTTGAATCATAAAATCTTTTATCACACGATGGAAAATCACACCATCATAATAACCATCTTTACTAAGGGAAATAAAATTTGCAACTGTTTTGGGTGCTTGTTCAGAGAATAATTTAAGCGTTAAATCACCTAAATTTGTTTTAATTACTGCTACTACTCCTTCACTACTTTTCACATCTAATTGTGGAAAGCGTAATGTTTTTTCTACCATTCCTAGTTCCTCCAATGCATTAAAAATGCCGTCTTCTTCTACTGTTTGTGTAACATAGTCAGCTTTTTCTTTGATTTCTTCAATAGCATTGCCCATAGCAATTGTCATGCCAGCATAATCAAAGATTTCTAAATCATTTTTTTCATCACCAAATACAAGAATATTTTCTGGTTTTAAATCTAGTGTCTCGAGCACTTTGGCTAAACCTAAAGCTTTTGATGTTTCTTTAATCACAACATCTGAGGAATTCTTATGCCATCTAATTAGTCTTAAGTTATCAGAAAGATAATCCGGCAAAGTAAGACTGTCCCCTACATCTTCAAAAGTCCACATTTGAAAGATATCATTCGTCTGATAAAAATCTGGATCAATATCTAATTCACCATAAACTGGCACCATAGCATTATCAATAAGGTTTGTTTTTTTAGATACCACTGCTTTTTTTGAACCAACAAAACCATAATCAATACCAACAACTTGACACCATTTAACAAAGTCTTCCACCAATTCTTTAGAAATAGGTTTTTTAAAAATTTCTTTTCCGGTGGCAGACTCAACATAAGCTCCATTAATGGTTATGAAATAATCAGGCCTTAGAGCTTGAATTTCTGGAACAACGCCATAAAGGGCTCTTCCAGAAGCAATCCCTGTGATGACCCCCTTTTTTTTCAATGATCGAAAGACTGTCTGAATTGATTCAGGCATATAGCCAGTGTCTTTTACACGTAAGGTATCATCAATATCAAAAAAAATAGCTTTAATTTTTTTAGCTTTATATTTTGTTTTTAAATCCATAGTTCTCCTCTGTTGTTTTTAAATTTCTTCTTACTGATTATCATTGGGAACCAGGTGATGCTGAAAAGCATAGACAACAGCTTGAGTTCGGTCATCAACATTTAACTTTGATAAAATATTTGAAACATGTGTCTTTACTGTTTTTAAGGAAATAAAAAGTTCATCAGCAATTGTTTGGTTATCATAACCTTTCACTAAAAGACTCAAAATATCCCTTTCTCTAGCTGTTAAGTCATCATGAAGCTTTGGGTGTTGTTTATGATGTTTGAATTTTTTATCCACCTCTGTCTCAATAGCAAGCTCACCCCTATAAACTTTTTTGATGGCATGTAAAATTTCAACAGCACTTGATGTCTTCAACATATATCCTCTAGCACCTGCTTCTATCACTGGATAAATCTTTTCATTGTCTAGATAGCTAGTAAGTACTAAGATTTTAGCCTCTTTCCATTCTTTTAAAATTTCAAGTGTGGCTTTGACTCCATCCATCTCAGGCATGACTAGATCCATAACAATGATATCTGGTTTTTTTTCTAAGGAAAGACTCACACCTTCACGACCATTTTTTGCTTCTGCGATAACTTCGATGTCTGGTTGCATATTTAAAAAACTGCTCAAGCCAAGTCTTACCATTTCATGATCATCAACTAATACAACTCTTATTTTATCCATCTTGTTCTCCTTCTTGCATCAATGGCATACGAATATCCATCGACACTCCTTTTCCTTTAGCACTTTTAATATCAAGAGTTCCCGCTAAATCATCAACACGTTCTTCGATATTTTTAAGACCATAACTAAGCCTTCTTGCTTGATCAACATCAAAACCTTGACCATTATCAACCATTTTCAATTGAACTTCAGAATCTTTTTGATTGAGATAGACTTCTAGTTGGCTGGCTTTAGCGTGTTTTAATGTATTACTGATAAATTCTTGTGCTATCCTAAAGAGATTGTCTTCTATGGCTTTAGGCAATTGTTTAATATTTTCCTTATAGACTACTTTTATACCACTTTTATCAGTTAATTCTTGTAGAATCATGGAAAATCCTTCAGAAAGTGTCTTATCCTCCAACTCTGTTGGCCTTAAGTGTAACAGCATAACCCGTAAATCATTTTGAGCATCAGCTAAAATACTTTCTACGGTCAATAACTGATTCTTAAGATTTTCCTTATCTAACTGATCAATATTTTGAGAAATACCTGATAAAATCAATGCTGAAGCAAATAATTCTTGACTAACCGTATCGTGAAGATCACGAGCAATCCGGTGTCTTTCTTTTTTAACAATTTCTTCACTGTTTTGAATATAAGCATTCTCAGTTCTTTGTAAATTAGCAACAAGATGCTTCATTTTATGAGATAAATGGCTAATGTTATTTCCCAACTCACTGCTAGTTTGTTTACTAATTGGTTTATTATTAATAATTCGTCTCAAATTATTATTCAATTGTCTTTTACTATATTCATCCATTATAAACCAAACAATCAAGAAAAAGAAGGTTAAAGAAATGATAACAGAAAAAGTTGAAAAAATAAACTTAAGTAGAATGGATTGGTTACTTATTATTAATTCAATATTAAGCCCTAAACTGTCAAAAATGATATAAATGATAGATAAAACCGCAATAACAGCATAGAAAAACAAGAGAAGAATGTTGTATTTTTTCATATGCGTCTCACCTCAACAGTCCCTGCAATAACACTAATCACAATTTTAACAGTCTTAACAGAATTCTCGTAATCTTTTTCTTGGAATTTAATTGTCTCATTTCGTAAATCATACTCTGGGAAATCAAGAAATGAAACGCTACCATAGACACTACTAATGTCTAATTTAATCCCAACATCAATGGGAACCTTGATGAGCGTTGGTCCATAAATTTTTCGGATTAAAATAATATTATCATGATTGGTAACAATAACCTGACTCAAATCAATGGTGTCTGTTCCACTAAGACGAATAATATTAATATCATCAAAAGCATAAACAGACGAATTGAGATGATTGTTATTACCTATCCACTGATTAGCCATTGGTTTACTAGATAGACAACGTTCTTGAAATTTAATGAGAGCGTATCGATTTTTTTGTTTGACCTGTGAAAAATGATTAATAATCATGTATAAGATGCCCAAAATAATGGCAGAAATCACATATGGATTCAACATCAAGATTAAAAAGAATAAAAGCAAGCTTGTTGTTAAGAAAAAGTTACTACGATTATCACGATTATAAAACCTTAAAGCTAGCAATGTCAAAACAACAATCAGTACAAAACCAGTTAAATCATTTGAAAGTATCGTCATAAAAGCCAAAGCGATTAAAACACTCTCAATAATTAAAAAAATTTGAAACTTTCTCATTGGAATCCTCATGTCATAGTAATCTATTTTTGCCATTTTAACAAAAAATCAAAAAAGAATCATCTTCTGCCTGTCAAAAAAATATCTTTAGGTGATACCCTTACAATGGCACCAACCTAAAGATAACATCATTGGTTTGTTTCTTCTTGAGAAGAGGTTGTTTCTTCAATAGTAGTTGTTGTTTTTTGAGTTTCTGTTGCTTGTGCCTCAGTTGTTTTATTATCTGTTGTTACTTTACTTGTTTCTTCACCATTTGTTGGTTGAAGATAAATGATAATCACATCTTTTGCAGATAAAATAATTTCAGATCCATAGTAAGGTTCTTGAGCAACAATTAAACTTGATGTTGGTGGAGATTTCACTTCAACATAACCGGCATTACTTGCTACAAAAGTTTTAATGCGAGATTTAGAAACACCAAGTTCTTTTAAGACATTAAGGGCGTTACCGTAGGTGTCTCCTGTAATGTTAGGCATAGTAATAGAATCATTAACAGCTACCTCTAAGGTAATTTTAGAAGAAGCTTTCGGATTATAGGTTTTACCTGGTGCAGGTGTTTGAGCTACGATGATATCTTTTTCAAATTCTGTTGTTGGTACTTCTTTAATCATAATATTATCTCTTGGTACCCCATAATTTTGAACAAGGGAATCTACAATTATTTGATAAGGTTGACCAACATAATTTTCCATTGTAAAAGTAGTATTACCGATAGAGACATAGATATCAACATCAGTTCCTTTTCGTCTGTTGACTCCAGCTGAAGGATTGGTTCTTATAACATGACCCTCTTCTACTGTTTCACTCTCCACCTCTATGACATCTCCAATGGAAAAACCAGCATCTCTTATCATATCCTGAGCAACCGCCAAGGTTTTATTATCAACATCAGGTATCTTTTCTGTGCTAGGTTGAGTTAAAACAAGATAGGCAAAGCCAACAATTGCTAGAATAACAAGCCCAAAGAATAACTTTAATGCTGTTGATAAGAATGGATTTTTCTTACCTTTTTTCTCTTTTGTTATTTCTTTTAATTCTTGAGTTTCCTCTTGCCCCTTTAACAATTGATCCGCTGGAATTGTGGCCGTACTTGAAGTGAATTTTGGCAATACTTTTGTATCAGTTTGTTGTTCAAAAATAACTTTCCTATCTTTGATTCTTTTTGGATCTAGGGCAGCAGTTAAATCACTATTCATTTCAACGGTTGAAGAATAACGATTTTCGAGTTTTTTAGCCGTAGCTTTAATAACGACATTTTCAAGAGATTGTGGCACATTTAAATTCTCTACCGTAATGGATGGTAGTGGATTTTGGAAATGTTGCAAGGCTATTGTTACAGCACTATCGCCATCATAAGGGATGTGGCCCGTTAACATCTCAAAAAGCATGATTCCCATGGCATAGATATCACTTTGAACAGTTGCTTTAGAACCTCTAGCTTGTTCAGGAGAAAGATAGTGCACACTACCAAGCATTGAATTGGTTTGTGTTAAGCTTGTTTCTGCAAAGGCAACAGCAATGCCAAAATCGGTTACTTTAGCCATACCATCTGCTGTAAGCAAGATATTTTGTGGTTTTAAATCACGATGTATAATACCTTTTTGGTGGGCCAGTGTCATTGCTGATAAAACTTGGGTCATAATTGAAACTACTTTTTGATTGGGTAGTGGTGCATGTTCCTTGATATATTTTTTTAAATCTGGACCATCTACATACTCCATTACAAGGAATTGTTGACCCTCTTCTTCTCCAATATCTCTTATAGCAACAATATTAGGGTGATTCAGTTCAGCCATAGCCTTTGCTTCACGTTGAAAGCGAGCTACCGCTACATGATCTGTTTGATAGTTTGTTCGAAGTACCTTAATGGCTACTTCTTCATTATCCAAAATCAAATCATTTGCTAAATAAACATCAGCCATCCCCCCGCGACCAATCGATTTGAGGATTCTATAACGCCCAGCAAATAATTTCCCTATCTGGATCATTAGGTTTCCTCTCTTTCAATCTTAACGAGAGCCACGGTGATATTATCTAAACCACCAGCTCCATTAGCCATTTCAATTAATTTTTCTGTTTTTTCATCGAGACTCAAATCTTCAGCCAATACTGACACAATTATTTCATTTGGCAACATATTAGTTAGACCATCACTATTTATCAAAAGATAGTCATTTTCCTCAAGAATTTGAACGCCTAAATCTGGTTCTATGGGAGTAGATTGACCAATTGATTGGGTGATAATAT
The DNA here is from genome assembly GCF_000380045.1 of Streptococcus marimammalium DSM 18627. Lineage (GTDB taxonomy): Bacteria > Bacillota > Bacilli > Lactobacillales > Streptococcaceae > Streptococcus > Streptococcus marimammalium. The sequence goes on along the minus strand of NZ_KB904341.1, from coordinate 10,707 downwards.
TTTTTTGTGGGTGAACAGAAGCTTCTTCCTCAGTTAGTTGACCAGCTTTAACTAATTCATTTACCAAAGAATGATCACTTGTCAGCTGGGTATACTCACCATTTCGTATAAGCCCAATTCTTGAGTCACCAACATGAGCAAACAAGGCATTTCTATCAACGATAGCAACTGCCTCAATAGTAGTTCCCATGCCTTTATAATCTTCAGATTTACCTAGACTATGAATTTTTTGGTTTTCGGTTTCAATGACTGAAATGAGCCAATCTTTTATCTGATTAAGTTCCGTAAAATCTGTATTAACCCACTCACGACCTAAATCAGTGACGGTCATTTCACTAGCAATATTTCCAGCTCTATGCCCTCCCATCCCATCTGCTAAAATAATGAGAGTTATCCCACTTTTATTATCAAATTTATTGATAAAATCTTGGTTATTTGAGCGTTTTTGCCCAATATCTGTTAACAATGAAATTTTCATATGATTCATACTTTTTCTGACTTTGTCAGTCTCCTTTCAAACTATGAAATACGTTTTATTTGCCCGATAAAGAAACCATCTGTGTAGTATTGTTCCGGGGTGATACTTATAAAGCCATTTTTAGTAATATCCTTAAGAGGATGTGTTAATGCTACTTGTTTAAAATTAGGGTGTGTCTCTAAAAATAGTGAAATCACCTGATTATTTTCTTCCTCAAAGAGAGTACAAGTACTATAGGTTATTATACCACCTTTTCGTAGTGTTTGACAAACACTAGATAGTATTTGTAATTGAATCTTTTGTAATGCTATTAAATCATCTGCTTTTTTTTGATACTTAATCTCAGGTTTACGACGTATGAGACCAATTCCTGAACAAGGAGCATCTACTAGAATTTTATCAAAGCTATCTTTTGGAAAATGTTTGTGCACAGTTGTTGCATCTAATTTTTTTGTTTTTATTTTATCAGAAACATTCATTCGCTTAGCATTTTCAAACACTAAGTGCAACTTATGCTCATAAATATCTAAGGCTGTAATCTGACCACTTGTCAAATAAGAAGCCATATGAACTGTTTTTCCTCCAGGAGCACTACAAGCATCAAGAATGGCTTCATTACCTTTTATTTCTAACGTAGGTGCAACAAGTTGGCTAGATTCATCTTGAATGGTTATCTCCCCATTTCTAAAATAATCTGACTTCGTTACATTTCCTGATGTCCTTACTAACCCAACTGGAGATAAAAGTGATGGTGTAGCTTCTAAAAAATCGGCAATTTCTTTTAATTTTTCATGATTTGCAACACGAAAACTGGTTTTATTGCGTACAAAAAGGCTTTCAAAAATAGCTAATGCTCTTTGTTCACCATATTGGGCAATCATTTTTTTTACTAACCAGACTGGTAAAGAATATTGGATGGAATAACGTTTATTGATGCGTTTTATAATTTGAAAATCTGGCCTCTGAGTCCTTAAAAATCGACGAAGAACAGCATTAACCAGTTTTTCTTTACCTCTATTTAGTCCTCTATTTTTAGCAATGATGACAGCATCATTAACAACAGCATGATCTGGCAATTTATCAAGATAAATAATTTGATAAAGACTCATCATCAAAAGATAATAAAGCCAAGGGTCTAATTTATCACGATCCTTAATAAAATGAGAAAGATACCATTCTAAAGTAATTTTTCGAGAAACAGTACCGTAAACCAGTTCGGTGATAAGTGCTTTATCTTTATCTGAAAATTGACTTTTTTCTAAAGTCTGATTAAGAAGAATATTAGAATAAGCACCTTCTTTAAAAATAGCGGTTAAAATTTCTAAAGCTTTCCCCCTAGGCATTTTTTGCCATTTGTTAACCAAATACATCACCTACTTCAATCGTTCTTCCAATACCATTTAAAAAATCACTAATTGCCATTTTTGGTTTTCCTGCTAGCTGCACACTCTTTAATGAAATAGCCCCTTTACCAGCAGCAACAATCAATTCTTTTTTTGTTTTCTTAATAATTGTCCCTGGTTGACCCTCGCCAGAAACTTCACTGGCTTCATAAATTTTAAAGCGTTTATCATTTAAAAAAGTATGGGCTACTGGCCAGGGATACATTCCTCTAATCTGATTAAAAATAGTTCTTGCTGGTTTGTGCCAGTTTATTTGTTCTTCTTGTGGGGCAATATTAGGTGAAAATGTAGCCTTATCTTCATCTTGATCGATTGGTTTTAATTCTCCCTTAATATAAGAAGGTAAGCTCTCTATCAGCAAATCTCTTCCTATAATGGCTAATTTATCAAATAAAGTGCCAACATTATCCTCATCAGTAATAGGCAATTTGGCATTTGCAATCATAGCTCCTGCGTCCATTTGTTTGACCATCTCCATGATAGTCACTCCAGTTTCTTTTTCATCATTCATAAGAGCGTAATGAATCGGAGCACCTCCTCGGTATTTAGGTAGAAGAGATGCATGAACATTGATTGCAAAATCTACTGATTTTAAGAGCTTATCTGGTAAAAATTGACCAAAAGCAGCAGTAACAATCCCATCAGCCCCTAAAGCCATTAGTTGAGTAAGTTCTAGGCTGTTTGATAGTTTTTCAGGCTGATAAACAATAATATCATGCTGTAACGCTAGTTTTTTTACTGGAGTCATTTTTATTTCTTTTTTGCGTCCAACAGCTCTATCAGGCTGAGTAACTACTGCAAGAATATCATATTGTGGCTGGGTTAGTAGTCCTTCTAAAACAGTTGCTGAAAAATCAGGAGTTCCCATAAAAATTATTTTTGTCATTATATTTCCCTTTCCTTGTTCCAACTATTATAGCATAAGACTAACAAGCTACATAAAATTTTGAGGTTCATAATCAATAGCTAAACGCAAGTGTTTATTTTCCTTTTCTTGGGTTAATTCTAAAATACGATTCATTACCTTCTCTAAATGCTCTTCAAAACGATACTTAACTATTAACTGGTAGTGATAATAATTATTAGTTCTTGCAACAGGTTTTGGTGTTGGACCAAGAATGGTGACTTGATGACTGAGTTGATTTTTCAGGATATCCAAGACCTGATATGATTTTTTTATGACTTCTTCCTCACTACGATGTGACAGGGTTAAACCTATCGTAAAATAATAAGGAGGATAACCAAGTTGGTGTCTTAATATCATTTCATAACGATAAAAACTTTCATAATCTTGTTGCTGAGCTAATTGAATAGCATAATGATTGGGATTATACGTTTGGATAATCACTTCTCCAGATTTATTGGAACGACCTGCTCTACCAGCAACTTGGGTTAAGAGCTGAAATGTTTTTTCAGAAGCACGAAAATCTGGAAGATTAAGAGAAGTATCAGCATTTAATACACCAACAAGAGTAACATTAGGAAAATCAAGTCCCTTAGCAATCATTTGAGTTCCTAGGAGAATATCAGCCTCTTGTTTTTCAAATTGAGATAAGAGAAACTCATGTGCTCCTTTTTTTCTTGTTGTATCAACATCCATCCTTAAAATTTTAGCAGTAGGAAAAGCTTGTAGTAATTCGTCATAAGCTTTTTGAGTACCAGTCCCATAATATCTAATATTTGAACTCTTACAGTTTGGACAGGTTCTTGGAATCGCCTTTGAAAAACCACAGTAATGACAATTCATTGTTTTTGTCGACATGTGAAGTGTTAATGAAATGTCGCAATTTGGACATTCATCAACATATGCACACTCCCGACACATTATAAAACTAGAATAGCCTCGTCTATTTAGCATTAAAATACTTTGTTCTTTTTTCTTGAGACGATCATCTATTTTCTCAAGTAATAACGGAGTAAAGTTACTTAAGTCTTGTTGACCAACATAGTCTCTAAAGTCAACCACTGTCACTTTAGGGATAGTGGCATTTGGAGCTGCTCTTTTTGTCAAATGAAGAAAATGATAAACAGCTTTACTGGCACGTGCTCGACTTTCTATACTTGGTGTTGCACTCCCCATTACCAAAACTGCTTGGTGATATTTGGCTCTTATGAGGGCAACATCACGCGCATGGTATCTTGGGTTAGAATCTTGTTTATAAGAAGATTCATGCTCTTCATCAATAATAATGGCTCCAATATTGTCTAGTGGAGCAAAAATGGCTGACCTTGCACCAACGACAACCTTAGCATCTTTGTTTTTAATCTTTCGCCATTCATCAAATTTTTCACCTTCAGACAATCCAGAGTGCATAATTGCCACTTGATTACCAAAACGTGAAATAAAGCGACTAGTCATTTGAGGCGTTAAAGAAATTTCAGGGACTAAAACAATAGCTGTTTTTCCCATTTTTAAAACTTGATCAATCACATGAAGATAAACTTCAGTTTTTCCACTACCTGTAATACCCTCTAAAAGATAAGGTTTATTGGATTTCCCAACATGAGCAACTATCTCATCAACAACTTCTTTTTGTTGCTTATTGAGTTGTAAAAAATCTGTTTTAGAAATAGCATCAAAGTAATTTTGATTACGATTAATTTCAATTTCAGAAATTGTGATAAGGTGATGGTCAATAAAATAGTTGACAACATTCCTTGAAAATTGTTGATAGAGGTCTGAGAGTTTTCCTTTTCCTTTTTGGGTAAGTAGATATTCTTTTAAGGCAAGACGTTTCTTAGCTCGATTAGAAATTTCTACTTGTGATAGTACTTCTGAAATATCATAATATTTTTCAACTTTTATCGTTTTTTTATCTTTGGCTTCGTAGGTCACTGAAATTTGTCCTAAAGCAATTAGTTTGAGGGTTCTTTCTTGCACTCTTTCTGAAAGAGACGAAAACAAAACATCTTCTCTCTCTTTGAAAATCAGTTCTGCATCTTCTTGGCTAAGCCTCTCTCTTCGTGTCAACCGTTTATCATAATTAGAATTAAGGAGATTAGGAATCATTGCTTTTAGGATTGATATTTTATAAGAAAAAACTGTTTTTCTCATTTCAGTTGCTAAAAAAAGTTGTTCTTCATTAAGAACTGGCATAAAATCTAACACACTAACAATTTCTTTTAATTCATCAGATTCAGAAAAAATAATATCAAGGACAAAACCTTGTAGTAATCGATTGGCTCGACCAAAAGGGACATGAACTCTTGAACCAACAGCAACAAGATCAAGCAAGTGTTCTGGAATAATGTATGAAAAAGGTTTATCTGTTTGCATTGAGGGAATATCAACAATGACTAGAGCTGTTTTTTTCATTAACTACCTCCATACGAAAAATCTAAGATTGTTGTCAATCTTAGATTCTTTCACCTTCTTCTTCTTTTTCTTTTGCAATTTGTTCTTTGATCTTACGTTCTTCAGCCTCTTTAGCAAGTCGTTCTGCTTCAATTTTAGCTCGAACTGCTGCACGTTTTGCAACAGGATCAGGGTGAATCACAACATTTCCTGATTCAATTTCTTCTAGAGCACGCAAGGTTGACTTCACTGATTTAAAGTCTTGTGTTGGGGTTGCTCCCATCTCTAACTCATGAGCTCTTTTAGCTTGAAGCACACAAAGTGAATATTTAGATGGTACTTTATCTAATAAAGTATCAATGGAAGGTTTTAACATCATAAATCTGTTCTCTTTTCTATATTATCTGACAGGTAATTCTTCGGGAAGCATGGCATTATAATGACCAATCACTCGCTCAACTCTATAATGTTCAACTTCAATAATCCGTTTCACACGTTCAGCTGCTAAAGCTACTTCATCATTAACAACTGCATAATCGTACTCACGCATAAGAGCGATTTCCTCTTTAGCTCGCTCAATTCTTTTAGCTATCATTTCCTGAGTGTCAGTGCCACGACCAATTAAGCGTCCTTCTAATTCTTCTAAGTCAGGCGGCGTCAAGAAGATAAAAACACCATCTGGCACTTTCTTTTTAACTTGAAGAGCACCTTGAACTTCAATTTCAAGAAAGACATCTATACCTTTATCAAGCGTTTCGTTAACATAAGTGAGTGGGGTTCCATAATAATTACCAACATACTCTGCATATTCTAGCATCAACCCTTTTTTAATAAGGTCCTCAAACTCTTCACGTGTCCGAAAGAAATAATCGACACCATCTACTTCACCAGGTCGTTGTGGTCTGGTTGTCATTGAAACAGAATACTCAAATTTATGATTGGGTGTCGAAAATATTTCTTGTCTAACTGTGCCTTTTCCAACACCTGACGGCCCAGAAAAGATGATTAATAAACCACGTTCAGACATTCTATTCTCCTTATCGTTTTGTTCTCTTTAGTCTATCAAAAATCGATTGTTTTTTCAAGTTTATTCCATAAGAACTAACTAATAAAATTTGCTTTATCGCTTGTTAAATTGTTTCATTTGACGTTTAATGTCTCTTTCTTGCTCACGACGCTTGATAGATTCACGTTTATCATAATCATGCTTTCCTTTTGCTAAACCTATCAAAATCTTGGCAAAACCATTTTTAAGATAAACTTTCAAAGGAACCAAGGTCATCCCAGTCCCTTTTAATTCTTTTTCAATTTTTTCAATTTCACGATGCTTCAACAGTAATTTTCGAGTTCTATCAGGATCTTGATTCCAGATATTGCCTTGTTCATAAGGGGTAATGTGTACATTATTTAACCAAACTTCACCATTTTTAATTTGGGCAAAGCCATCTTTTAAAGTAATTCTAGCAGCCCTGACACTTTTAATTTCTGTTCCCGTTAGAACAATGCCTGCTTCATAAGTGTCGATAATATGGTAATCATGTCTTGCTTTCTTATTTTGAGCGACGAGTTTTCCCTCTTCTTTTACCATGGCCCCCTCCTTTTTTTATCACTTCCTTGAATTTTATTTTTTCGCCTTTTTTCTTGGGAATAGCCTTAGCGATTTTTTTATCAAGTGATTGTTTATTAGCTTTTTTCTCACCGTGTTTAGTTAAAGGTTTCTTTTCTTTGGTTTTCAAACGACGACGATGATTTTTTTCTACTTTCATACGTTTTTCAACAACATCAAAATCACTTGGAAGATATTCAAAATCAATATCGCCTGTTTCTTTATCAGCATTAACCAATTTTACTCTAATGGGCTGTCCAACTCGGAAAACCTTACCTGATTTTTCGCCTTGCAATAACATGCTACGCTCATTGTAATGGTAGAACTCAGGTAAATTATTGACATGGATTAATCCTTCAATAGTATTTGGTAATTCAACAAACATCCCAAACTTAACGATACTACTGATAATACCATCAAATTCTTCATTAATATACGCGGACATGTATTCTGCTTTTTTCATTGACTCAACTGTTCTTTCAGCATCAACAGCACGTCTTTCTAATTGTGAGGATTGACTAGCAATTCCTGGAATCAGATGAACAAAGTGTTCTATTTTTTCATGAGAAATTGTTTCATATTCTCTAATCAAACGGTGGACCAGTAAATCTGGGTAACGTCTAATAGGACTTGTAAAATGCGTATAATACTCCGCAGCCAAACCATAATGTCCATGATTATGCTCAGAATATCTGGCTTGTTGCATTGAACGTAGTAGCATCATAGACAGCACTTCACTGCCTGGTTGCCCTTTAATATTTTTCATGAACTCCTGAAGGGATGTTTGTGTGATTTTATTAGCTGTTCCCTTAATTTGTACTCCAAAAACACTCGCATAGTCAATAAATTTTTGTACTTTTTCTGCTTTGGGTTCTTCATGAATACGGTAGATAAAGGGTAATTCTAATTTGGCAAAATGTTCAGCCACACATTCATTGGCAGCCAACATAAAGGATTCGATCATCCTCTCAGATAGACCTCTTTCACGAACAGTGATATCAACAGGAAAACCTTTATCACTTACAATAATTTTGGCTTCTGTCGTATCAAAGTTAAGACTTCCTCTTTTTTCACGCATTTTTTCAAGACAGTCATGAAGAATAACCATCTGCTCAACACTCTCTTTAATAGCTGAGTAAGTCTGTAACAATTCTTCGTCTCCAGCAATCATCTGGTTAACATCGTTGTAGGTCATTCTATAAGTGGTATTTATCACCGACGGTGCAATTTGATAGCGAACTACCTTACCTCTTTGATTAATTTCCATGATAGCTGAGATTGTCAGCCGATCAACGTTTGGATTAAGAGAACAAATACCATTTGATAGACGTTCTGGCAACATAGGTACCACTCGGTCTGTCACATAAACACTGGTTCCTCTTGATAAGGCTTCCTTGTCAAGTGCTGAATTTTCTGTGACGTAATAAGAAACATCAGCAATATGTACTCCTAACTCGAAATTACCATTAGCAAGTTCCTTGATATGAATTGCATCGTCCAGGTCTTTTGCATCTGCACCATCAATAGTAAAGATTACCTCATCTCTTAAATCAATTCGACCAAGATAATCTTTTTTGTCAGGTTTTTCTGGGATACTATTTGCCTGATTAATGACCTCTTTTGGAAATTGTGAGACAATGTCCATCGATTCCAACACTTCTAAGACATCGATTCCTACTTCACCCTTGTGACCAATAATATCAATAATATCAGCTGTAAAATAATCATCCTCTTTGGTCGGATAACTACTAATAGCCACCTTTAAGACTTCAGAACCATCTAAAACAAGTGGTGTTTTTTTAAGATAGATTTTTTGACTAATCTTTTGATTTTTACTCTTAATATAGCCGATAAAATTATTTTTTTCTGTACTTGGAACAAAGGAACCAACAACTGTTTTGATACTTCTTTCAATAATTTCAACAACCTCAGCTTCTGCTGAAGAATTGTTCAAATAATTTGCTACTTTCTTAATACTAACTTTAACAGTATCACCGTCGATGGCATTAGCAGTGTCTTGTCTACTGACAAATAAATCAGCTTCTTCACCATCTATTGAGATAAAACCAAAACCAGCTCGGTTAGCTCTAAAAATCCCTTCTATTAAAATCATTTCTTTCTTTTTTTTCTCAGTTTTTAAAGAGATGTCTCCTTGGTTGTTAAACCATAAAACTCCTTTGTTATCTAATTGGGAAATTATCTTAATAAGGTCACGAAAACCAGTTGACGTGTCAACCTCTAAGGCCCTCGCGATAGTGTCAACACTAGATGGTCCTTGTTCTTTTAAATAGTTCAATAATAAATCTTTCATTTGTTCCTTTCATTAAAAAAATGAGCCAGACAATGTCAAGCTCACCTTTTATTTACTTGATAAAATAGCTAAAGCAAGTGCAACTAAGAGCCAAACAAAAACTAAAATTCCAGTAAAGCGTTGCATGAATGCTTCAAAGCCACGCGCCTTAGTTCTTTCAAACAAGGCTTGTGAGGCACTATTGTCAAATACGTTGCTACTTGGATTTTTTTGCGGTTGCATAAAAATAGCTACAATAATAATACCAGATAATATCAATAATATATTTAATAATAAGCTATACATGAGTCATCTCCTCTACGTTCATCTAGGTCATTCTATCATAATTTTTATTAAGATTCAAGATGTAAGGTCACTTTTCTTTCTTTTGGGCAATACTTTGGGACTTTGATTTTTTCAGGATGATTGGTTTTATTTTTACTTGTAATATAATTTTTACTACCACACTCTGTACAAGTTAAATTAATTTTAATACGCACATCCTCACCTATCCTTCTTTCAATTGAGACTAACTAAAAAAAATAAAATCTTATTTAATACTTCCAATAATTTGACATCATCAAAAGACTAGAGCTATTATATCATAGAAACATCACTTGGGGAATAGGTTTTTAAAGGCTATAATTCTTTAGAGTAGGAAGATTAAATAATTTAATTCTCCTTCATTCATTTTAAAACAACCATTTTTTATTGTAATCATAAAAGTAGCTTAAAAGAATTGTCTCTTAGTTTTGCGATATGGGTAGACAAAAGAATGAAATGATGTTATAATATCTTTAGTAGATTGATGAAGAGTAACATTTGTGTTTTATCATATTTTGTCTCAAAGATTTACCAATATTAAAGAGAGGAAGTATGTATACTATGACACAAGGTACAGTAAAATGGTTTAATGCTGAAAAAGGCTTCGGTTTTATCAGCACTGAAGAACATGGCGATGTTTTCGCACATTTCTCAGCAATCCAATCTGATGGTTTCAAAACATTAGATGAAGGCCAAAAAGTGACATTTGATATTGAAGAAGGCGCTCGCGGACTTCAAGCAGCAAATATTACAGCAAACTAAAACAAAGCCACTTAACAGTGGCTTTTTGATTTCCCCAAAGAAGAATGATATAACTCCTCATAATAAAAAGGACTTTTAATAGACGAGAGTAAGGGGTACAATTCTTATTTTGTAACAGATACGGATAAACTATCAAAAGAAACCCAAAAAGCTTTTTTAGTAGTTCGTGGTAGTGATGGTATGGCAAGACTGTTTAGGTCTTTTTATTTTGCTTAAAATTCAGATAAGATAGTCAAAAAAATACAGAAACACTAAATGTTTATATTTTTATGGTATAATGATGCTATAATTAAGCAACTCTTGAAAGGAGTTTCTGATGAAAAAGAAAAATATAATTATCAGTGCAGTAGTGATCATCATGATTTTAGGAGGTATTACTGTGGGATTCTTAAATCAACCCATTTCTGAACAAAACAATTCGTTGGAAACCAAGGAAAAAACAATAAGAGAAAAGCAACTTGATTATCTTAAAGACCATGAAAAAGAAATGACTGAATTTATCAAGTCTTTATACCCAACTGTTGAGAGCGTTCAGTTTGATTGGGATAG
>NZ_KB904340.1 GCF_000380045.1 Streptococcus marimammalium DSM 18627 | reverse complement strand
GAAAACAAGGACAATCACAGACAATAGATGCTAAAGAGTTGTTCACAGAAGGTGATGTCACAGCCCCTATTGACTTAGCGACCATTACCTTATTGGATGTCAATAATCAACCAGCAACAACAGTTTCAGCTATGAAAGATGGTCAAGAGGTTGGTACTTACAGTATTGATCCAGCTACTGGTTTGATTACTTTCCAACCAAGCTTAGATTTTGTAGGAGAACCAGATGCTGTTAAGATTCAAGCAAAAGATAAGAATGGTACGGTAGTTGAAACAAGTTATACTCCAACGGTAGAAATCGTCACCCCAACTGGAGAAGTTGCTGAAACAATAGGAAAACAAGGGCAATTACAGACAACAGATGCTAAAGGTAATACAATCCATATCTACAAAAAAATTATAAATGCACCGAAAGTTAATGAAAGTGTTAAGGAGAATATTCATTATAAGAAAATGTTGCCTAACACTGGTGAATCAGATAAAGTATTTTTACCTCAAGCACTATTATCGATACTATTGAGTATGACATTGTTGATTACGTCTAAAAAAAATAAGAAAAAAGAGTAATATTTTTATTCATTTTAATTAGATAGGTAATTTGAAGAAGTCATTATACAAGAAAACACCCTGAGAGTTAAGGAAAGCAATCCTTATTCTTAGGGTGTTTTGTGTTTAATATTGATTTTATATGTGATTTTTGAAACTTAGAAGATTATTTAGAAAGAGGTGTTAGATTTAATTAATGACAAATTATTTTCCTAAACAAAAATTACTAAAGAGCTGTGTTATTAGCTCATCAGGAGCTGCATCTCCAGTAATTTCGCCAAGAATTTCCCAAGTTTTTGTCAAGTCAATTTGAAGCAAATCAACAGGCATTTGTAGTTCAAGTCCATCGTTAACTGCCTTCAAACTCTCAATAGCCTTTTCAATAAGAGATATATGACGAGAATTAGAGAGATAGGTCGCATCTTTTTCAACAATACCTGCATTATCAAAGAAAATAGCATTTATCTTTTCTTCGATTTTATCAATATTGGTATGTTCTAAAACAGATATTTTGATACTATCTTCTGGAAGTTCCTCTACCTCAATTGCTTGTGGTAAATCAGTTTTGTTGAGAAGGATAATACGATTACTGTTTTGACTGATTGCAAGTAATTCCTTATCTTGCATGGTGAGTTTTTCTGAACTATTTAACACTAGAAGTACCAAATCAGCTTCTTCAAGAGCCTTTTTAGAACGCTCAACACCAATTTTCTCAACAACATCATCAGTTTCACGAATACCAGCAGTGTCAATGAGTTTAAGTGGCACGCCATTAATATTGATATATTCTTCGATAACATCTCGCGTGGTTCCTTCTATATCAGTGACAATCGCCTTATCTTCTTTGAGGAGCGTATTAAGAAGACTTGATTTCCCAACGTTTGGTCGACCAATAATTGCTGTTGATAATCCTTCTCTTAGAATTTTGCCACGTTTTGCAGTCTTTAAAAGATTACTTAGCAAACGTTCAAACGATTGTGTTTTTTCTTTGATGAGTGCAGTTGTTATCTCTTCAACATCGTCATATTCAGGGTAGTCGATATTAACTTCTACTTGAGCAAGAGTATTTAGTATTTCTTGTCTGGTATTGTTAATTAAAGTAGACAAAGAACCATCTAATTGATTAACGGCTATAGACATGGCTTTATCTGTTTTAGCGCGAATAAGGTCCATTACAGCTTCAGCTTGAGTTAAGTCAACTCTCCCATTTAAAAAGGCACGTTTAGTAAATTCACCAGGCTCTGCCATGCGTGCTCCTTGACGCAAAACGAGTTGTAATATTTCATTGGTAACTGCTATTCCACCGTGTGTATTAATTTCGATGACATCTTCTTTGGTAAAAGTTTTTGGTGCTTTCATTACACCAATCATCACCTCATCAAGTACTTCATTATTATCAGGGTCAACGATATGGCCATAATTTAGGGTGTGAGAGTCAACTTTATTTAAATCTTTTTCTTTAAATAGACGATTTGCAATTGAAATGGCATCTGTTCCTGAAAGGCGAACGATACCAATAGCTCCCTCTCCAAGAGGTGTTGAAATAGCGGCAATGGTATCAAATTCTTTTGTAATCATAAAAACCTCAATCTTTTCATTTGTTTAACAAATTTTCAGGACAAATGTCCTTAATTACATTATAACATGTAAGTAAAAAAACTGAAAAAAAGTTAACTATTCATCAATTTACATGAAGAAAAAGCAATTCTCTTGAAGAGTATCTACAACCTTTATACGAAAATAGTATGAAATATGATATAATTATTATTGATAAAACTATCTAGGAGTCATAATGGAAAATTTAAAACAATTAGTTGGAATTAAAGCGGCTGAATTTGTTTCAGATGGAATGATTGTTGGTCTTGGGACAGGATCAACAGCAGCTTTTTTTGTTGAAGAACTTGGTCGTCGTGTCAAAGAAGAAAATCTTGATATTGTTGGGGTGACGACATCTCACGATACCACAATTCAAGCAAAAGCATTAGGTATTCCTTTGAAATCAATTGATGAAGTTACTCATGTTGATGTTACAGTTGATGGTGCTGATGAAATTGATGATGATTTAAACGGAATTAAAGGTGGTGGTGCAGCACTTTTAATGGAAAAAATTGTTGCAAGTTATACCAAACATTACATTTGGATTGTTGATGACTCTAAATTATCAAGAAAACTTGGTTCTTTTAAGGTTCCAGTAGAAGTTATTCCTTACGGATTTAAGCAACTCTTTCGTCATTTTGAAAAACAAGGTTTTAAACCTAGCTATCGATATGACGATAAAGGTGATTTGTTAGTAACTGATATGAAACATCATATTATAGACTTACATTTTGATATCATTCATGAGCCTAAAAAATTAGCAAAATTATTGGATGAAACTGTTGGTGTGGTCGAACATGGTCTTTTCAACAATATGGTTGATACTGTGATTGTTGGGTCATCAAATGGTGTTTCAATCATTGATAAAAAGAAATAAGGAGAAGTAAATGACAAAATTTGATCGCATACATTTAATCGTTCTTGACTCAGTAGGTATTGGTTCTGCTCCAGATGCTGACCAATTTTTCAATGTTGATATTCCAGATACAGCATCTGATACATTAGGTCATATTTCTGAACAAGTTGGTTTAGAGGTTCCAAATATGCAAAAAATTGGACTGGGAAATATTCCCAGGGAATTCCCCCTTAAAACAGTAGCAAAAGAACATAATCCAAGTGGTTATGTGACTAAACTTGAAGAAGTATCACTTGGAAAAGATACACTAACTGGTCATTGGGAAATAATGGGACTTAAAATCACCGAGCCATTTGATGTTTTTCCAAATGGTTTTCCAGAAGAAATTCTTGAAAAAATTGAAGAATTTTCAGGTAGAAAAGTAATCAGAGAAGCCAATAAACCATACTCTGGTACTCAAGTTATTGCTGATTTTGGTGAACGCCAAATGAATACAGGTGAGTTAATTGTTTATACATCAGCAGATCCAGTTCTTCAAATTGCTGCCCATGAAGATATTATTCCGATTGAAGAGTTGTATAGGATTTGTGAATTTGCTCGGTCTATCACACTAGAGCGGCCATCACTTTTAGGTCGTATTATTGCAAGACCTTATGTAGGTGAACCAGGGAACTTTACTAGAACTGCTAATCGTCATGACTATGCCACATCACCATTTTCTGATACCGTTTTAAACCATTTACATGATGGAGGAATTCCAACATATGCTATCGGAAAAATTAATGATATCTTTAATGGATCTGGAATTTCTAATGATATGGGCCATAACCAATCTGATTCACATGGTGTTGATACCCTCATTAAAACCCTTAATCTTGAAGAGTTCAAAACAGGTTTATCATTTACTAACCTAGTTGATTTTGACGCTCAATATGGTCATCGCCGTAATCCAGAAGGTTACCGTGATTGTTTAGAACTTTTTGATAGCCGTTTACCAGAAATCATGGATAATATGAAAGAAAATGATTTATTGATGATTACTGCGGACCATGGAAATGATCCAACTTTTGTTGGGACAGATCACACACGTGAGTACATTCCGCTTTTAATGTTTAGTAAGAGCTTTACAGGTGGAGGAGTTATTCCTTTAGGCCATTTTGCTGATATTTCAGCAACTATTGCTGAGAATTTTGATGTTTCAAAAGGGATGATTGGCGAGAGTTTTTTAAGTAAATTAAAGTAGATTGACATTAAAACGTCTTGTTAAAACAATAACAAAGGAGAAGAAATGTTATTAGATAGAATTAAGGAAACAACCGCCTTTTTAAAGACAAAAGGCATGACAAAACCAGAATTCGGTTTAATTTTGGGTTCAGGTCTTGGTGATTTGGCAGATGATATCGAAGAAGGAATTGTTATTGATTACACTGATATCCCTAACTGGGGACAATCTACTGTAGTTGGTCATGCTGGAAAACTGGTATATGGAAAACTATCTGGACGTTATGTTTTAGCTTTACAAGGACGTTTCCATTTTTATGAGGGAAATTCTCTTGAAACAGTGACTTTTCCCGTTAGGATTATGAAAGCACTTGGCTGTCAAGGTGTTATTGTGACCAATGCTGCTGGTGGAATTGGTTATGGACCAGGAACACTGATGGCTATCACAGATCATATTAACATGACTGGTGTAAACCCATTGATTGGTTCTAATTTAGAAGAATTTGGACCTCGCTTTCCAGACATGTCAGATGCCTATACTAAAGCCTACAGGGAAGTTGCTCACAAAGTTGCAAAAAACCTTGGAATGACTCTTGAAAATGGTGTCTATTTAGGAGTGTCTGGCCCAACTTATGAAACACCTGCTGAGATTAAAGCTTACCAACTTATGGGAGCTCATGCTGTTGGTATGTCTACTGTTCCAGAAGTTATTGTCGCTACACATTCAGGATTAAAAGTTTTAGGCATTTCTGCTATTACTAATTATGCAGCAGGATTCCAATCAGAACTAAATCATGATGAGGTAGTAGAGGTTACCTCAAGAATTAAAAATCAATTTAAGAATCTAATCAAATCAATACTAGTCGATTTATAAGGAGAAAACATGTCAATTCACATTTCAGCAAAAGCTGGCGAAATAGCAGATAAAATTCTTTTACCGGGAGATCCTTTACGTGCTAAATTTATCGCCGAAAACTTTTTAGAAAATCCAGTTCTTTTTAATGATGTAAGAGGAATGTTAGGCTATACTGGACTTTACAAAGGGCATCGTGTAAGTGTGATGGGAACAGGAATGGGAATGCCCTCTATTTCTATCTATGGCCATGAATTAATCACTCAATATGGTGTTAAACGATTGATTCGTGTTGGTACAGCAGGTTCAACGTCTAAAGATGTTCATGTTCGCGAACTGGTATTAGCACAGGCAGCAGCAACAACTTCAGCCATTATTAGAAATGATTGGCCAGAATTTGATTTTCCACAAATTGCAAGCTTTAAATTGTTAGATAAGGCTTATCATATTGCTAAGGAATTGGGAATAACCACTCATGTGGGAAGTGTTTTATCAGCTGATCTTTTTTATTCTGATTTCTTTGATAAAATCATTAAACTTGGTAGCATGGGTATAAAAGCCGTTGAAATGGAAGCAGCTGCTTTATACTACCTTGCTGCGAAACATCAAGTTGAGGCTTTGGGAATTATGACGATTTCAGATAATTTGACTAATCCTGAAGAAGATACAACAGCAAAAGAACGTGAGACAACCTTTACTGATATGATGGCGGTTGGTCTTGAAACCCTTATTAGTGAATAATATGAATAAATTTGAAAAAGGTCTTCATTTGCTATTAGACGTTTATGATTACCAAAACGCTTTTAAAATGGCTAATCTAATTGGTGGGCTTTCTAGTGATTGTCTTTACATTATAGAAACACTTAAAGAACGAAGAGAATTAAATGTTGATTTTCTTTACAAAAACCAAAATAAAAATAAGATAATTAAGAAAAATTATGGTTTAAATCTTATTCATTTTTCAAAAACTGAAGAGACCATTCTTAATTACATTTTAGACTTAGAAGCAAAGATAAAAAATGGACGTATTATTGATTTTGTTAGAAGTGTCAGCCCTATTCTTTATCGTTTGTTTATTCGTGTTTTATTAAAAGAAATTCCTGATTTGTTTGATTATGTTGAAAATTCTAGATCAGATCGCTATGATACTTGGAAATTTGAAAAAATGAAGAATGCTAAGCATGAAACAATTCAAGAATTTATCTCAAGAAAACGAGATTCTCGTGTCACATCAAGGAGTTTGGTTGATTTAATTTTAATTTCTAATACACCTGATAATATTAAAGAAACAGTGAAGCAGTTGAGACAGTTAGAAAAATCTGTTAGAAATCCCTTATCACATTTGATAAGAGCTTTTGATGAAAATGAATTATATCAAACGACTGGTTTTTCTTCAAAGCTTTTTCTTGAAAAAATAATTGATCTTGCTGAATATACAGGACTAGAATATAACAGAAAAGAATTTTACTTTGACCAAATGAATCATTTTATTAAAAAAAATGGATAATAAAAAGCAGTATACAAGTACTGCTTTTTATTTAGTTAAATTTCACTTCTTCAGTGAGATAATTAATGAAGCGCTCCCCCATTTTTGATAGTAGGGCTTTTTGGTGCGTGATATAAACAACATTTATCTCATCTTCAACATTCAAAGGAATAGAGATAATATTATCTCCGTTTAAATTGCTATTTAAAATACCGGTAGCAATAGTGTAGCCATCTAAACCAATTAATAGGTTAAATAGGGTTGCACGATCACTAACCACAATAGATTTTTTATGAGTTAATTGTGACATGATTTCCTCAGAAAAATAAAAAGAATTATGGAGACCTTGATCATAACTGAAATAAGGAGAGTCTTCTAAATCTTTTAAACTCAATAGTGTTTTTTTTGCTAGAGGGTGTGTCTTACTAATAAAAACATGTGGTTGCGTTTTAAAAAGACTAGTAGCAGTCAAATGATTGTCCTCAAACATTTTGGTTAAGACGTCTTGGTTATACTTATTTAAAAACAAAACACCAATTTCACTACGAAAGTTTTTAACATCATCAATGATTTCCCAAGTTCTTGTCTCTCTAAGAAAGAGCTCATAACGTGTCATATCAGTTTTCTTTAATAGAGAAACAAAAGCATTGACAACAAAAGCATAGTGCTGTGAAGACACACTAAAAAGCTCACGATTATTGTTTGGTGATTTATAGCGTTCTTCAAGTAGTGCTGTCTGCTCGATAATCTGTCTAGCATAGGAAAGAAATTCAACACCATCTTTGGTTAGACGAATTCCTTTTGAATGTCTAATAAAAATAGTAATTCCCATTTCTTTTTCTAAATCTCTAACAGCATTTGATAAACTAGGTTGAGTAATATAGAGTTGCTTTGCAGCCTCATTCATACTACCTGTTTCAACAATTTTTATAATATAGTGTAGTTGTTGTATTCTCATAATTCTATTTTATCACAATTTAGAAAATAAACATCATTGTAATATTAATAGTGAAAACTTGATATATGAAATTAAATTGCAAATAAACTGTATTTATGCTACAATAAAAAGGAAAATTTCGTATAGACGAGGTAGAAAAAATGTCTTATAGTTCTAGAAGAACTAAACAATCATCTCCTAAAAAATTAGATTTTTTACAAGTAGTTAATAGTATTTTACTAGCCATTTATTTTTTGGTAAGTGGGCTATTTCTTTTTAATTTGTTTAAGTATGGTTTTTTAAATGTACGATATATCAATATTTTAGTTGTTGTGAGTCTGATTTTATTTTTTATAATTAGCCTCTTTTTAATTATCAAAAATAAAACGAAAATTTTTACATTATTATTCTTATTGTTTTTGAACATTACTTCAATTATTGGACTTTATACTACTCATTCAACTATTGATATTTCTAGTAAATTAAATAAGACAGCAAGCTACTCAGAGATAGAGATGAGTGTTGTTGTTCCAAAAGATAGTGATATTACTGATGTTTCACAACTAGAAAATATCATGGCACCACTTGATAATGACCAATCAAATATTGAAGCTTTAATTGAAAATATTGAGATTGAAAAAAATAAAAAACTCTTAGTTGATACAGTTGATTCTTATGAAACAGCTTATGAAAAGCTTATGGCAGGTGAACATTCTGCAATGGTGATGAGTACAGCTTATAATAGTTTACTTGAAATAAAGCATGATAATTACTATGATAATCTCAAAACGATTTACACATATAAAATTGTAAAAAAATTAGAAAAACCACAAGCACTTAATACAAATGTTGATGCCTTTAACATTTATATTAGTGGCATTGACACTTACGGTTCTATTTCTTCGGTATCACGTTCTGATGTTAATATCATTATGACGGTAAATAGAAAAACCAATAAAGTATTACTTACTACAACACCTAGAGATGCTTATGTGCAAATACCTGATGGTGGGAATAATCAATATGATAAGCTAACCCATGCTGGTATTTATGGTGTTGAGGCATCAATTCATACTCTTGAAAATCTTTATGATATTAAGATTGATTACTATGCTAGGATAAATTTCACTTCTTTTCTTAAATTGATCGACCTTCTTGGTGGGATTGAAGTAGAAAACGACCAAGCTTTTACAAGTCATATTGGAGGCTATGATTTTCCAATTGGTAAAATTCAAATGAATTCGGAATTAGCTTTTGCTTTTGTTAGAGAACGTTATTCATTAGCTAATGGTGATAAAGATAGAGGTAGAAATCAAACCAAGGTTATCGCTGCAATTATTGATAAACTAACTTCTGTTAATGCTATTTCTAACTACAATGATATCATCAATGGAATTAGTGACTCAGTACAAACAGATATGCCGCTTTCAACCATGCTGGCATTGGCAAATGATCAGCTAAGTACTGGTGGAAAATACAAGATTTTATCACAATTAGTTGATGGTAGAGGCTCAACTGGTGAATTGCCATCATATGCAATGCCTTCAGCGAGTTTATATATGTTAACGCTTGATGATAATAGTTTGGAAAATGCTAAAATAGCCATAAAAGACACAATGGAGGGAAGATAAATGATTGATGTTCATTCACACATCATTTTTGATGTCGATGATGGCCCCTCAACACTTGATGAGAGTATTTCACTTTTAAAAATGGCTTACTCACAAGGTGTCAGAAAAATTGTCGCAACATCTCACCGTAGAAAAGGAATGTTTGAAACATCTGAAGAAAAAATTTTTAGAAATTTTCAGATTGTTAAAGAAACGATGAAAAAAATTCTTCCTAATTTAGAACTCTACTACGGCGGTGAACTTTATTATTCATCTGATATTCAAAAAGGTTTGGAGGAAAAAAGAGTTCCAACATTAAACAATTCACGTTTTGCTCTGATTGAATTTAGCTCAGCAACGCCTTGGACAGAGATTCACTCGGCATTAACCAATGTTCTAATGTTGGGGATAACACCTCTAGTGGCACATATTGAACGCTATAATGCTCTTGAATTTGATGAAAAAAGAGTAACTGAGATTATCAATATGGGCTGTTATACACAAATTAATAGTTCAAATGTTTTGAAGCCCAGGTTATTTGGTGACAAGTATAAAATTCATAAGAAAAGAGCCAAATTCTTCTTAGAAAAAGACTTGGTTCACTGTGTCGCAAGTGATATGCACAACACTAATATACGGCCACCTTACATGAAAGAGGCTTATGCCCAGATTAATAAGGATTTTGGTAAAGATAAGGCTGATGACTTATTTATTATCAATCCAGAGACATTACTAGTAGATAATTATATTTAGGAGGAAAAATGGAAAAGAAAGATAATGGTCAGATTGAAATCGATATTTTATTTCTGATTAGAAAAATTTGGAGTAGAAAATTTTTAATTTTACTGGTGGCATCACTATTAGCAACGATTATGTTAGTGGTTAATATCTTCTTGATTAAACCCACTTATACATCAACAACACGTATTTATGTTGTTAATCAAAAATCTGATGCAAGTATCACAACACAAGACTTACAGGCTGGAGATTATCTTGTAAAAGACTATAGAGAAATAATTGTGTCAAATAGTGTCCTTTCTGATGTGGTTGAAAAAGAAAACTTAGGCTATTCAGAAGGAGTATTATCTAAGAAGATTTCAATTAATATACCAAATAATACTCGTATTATTTCTATTTCGGCTAGCGATGAGAACCCCCAAGAGGCTAGCAATTTAGCCAATTCTATTCGTGAAGTAGCAGCTCAAAAAATTAAAGAAGTTACTAAAGTTGAGGATGTAACAGTATTAGAAGTAGCTAAACCTTCAAGCACACCATCATCTCCGAAAGTCAAACGTAATACCATGATGGCATTTTTAGCTGGTGGTTTCTTAGCAATAATGATTATTTTAGCCATTGAACTGCTTGATGATCGAGTGAAACGCCCAGAAGATATTGAAGAAGTTCTCGGAATGACACTTCTTGGAGTTATTCCTTCGGTAGATAAGTTGAAATAGGAGTAGAACATGGCACAGTTAGAATTAGTAAGACAAAAAGCATTGTTGATTAAGAAAACAGAAGAATACTATAATTCTATTCGTACAAACATTCAGTTTAGTGGGAATGATATTAAAACGCTTGTTATCACTTCTGTTCAACCTAACGAAGGAAAAAGTACGACTTCTGTTAATTTAGCTATATCAATGGCTCGCTCAGGCTATAAAACGCTTTTAATTGATGCAGATACAAGAAATTCTGTCATGTCAGGGACATTTAAGGCAAAGTCTAAAATACGTGGCTTGACAAACTATTTATCCGGTCATTGTGAGTTGTCAGAAATAATTTGTGATACTAACGTGGAAAATCTTATGGTTATTACTGCTGGACAAGTTCCACCCAATCCAACTAGTTTATTACAAAATAAAAATTTCTCACAATTAATGGAATTGTCTCGTTCTGTATATGATTATATTATTATTGACTCACCACCGATAGGCCTTGTTATTGATGCTGCTATTATTGCTCAAAAATCTGATGCCAGTATCATTGTAACAGAAGCTGGCACAGTCAAAAGACGCTTTATTCAAAAAGCAAAAGAACAAATGGAACAAAGTGGTGCACAATTTTTAGGAATTATCTTAAATAAAGTTGATTTTTCTCATGAGCAATATGGTGCCTATGGCAGTTATGGTACGTATGGAAATTATGGCTCTAACGAAAATAAAGTTGAAAAAAAAAGAAAAAATAGAACATAAAGGAGCGGTAAAATGTATAGCGAATCATCAAAGAAAAATTTATTCTATTTAATAGGTGATTTCAGTTCTTTATATTTTTCTTTCTTTATCATTTTATTTGCTAATATTGATATTCCATTTAATAATAAACTTATTTTTGTAATAACAGTTACATTGTCGGGGCTTTGGTTACTATTTAATAATAAATCATTTTATAATTATCACACTTTAAATGGTATAAAAAAAATAAAAATTTCTTTTGAAATTTCCTTTATAACAAATATGTGCTTTCTTTTAATATCATTTTTAAGTTATTATTTTACAAAAGATTATTTTTATACTATTCGTGTTGATCATTTAATATTAAAAATTATTATTCTATGGCTCATTAATTTATTTTTTAGAGAAATTGCTAGTTACATTGAAAAAAAATCTATATCTGAAAAAAAGAATGTTATTTTACTAATTAATAAAAATAAAAACCATATCCCAAGTGAATATTTAATACAACATGGCTATAAAGTATTAGGGTATATGTCAACTAAAGAGAAAGTTTCAAAAAATAATCATAATTCTATTAAAGAAAACGTTAAATTAAATCAGTTTCTTGCTCATAATGTTATTCATGAAGTGATTGTTGATTTTGAAGCTAGAGATTATTTCATGTCGGAGTACAATTATTTTTGTGAAATTGGAATTCCAGTATCTATGATAATGACTAACCGTTTAGAAAATGATTTTTCAAGTATTATTGTTGATAGTCTTGGTGAAGATATTGTAGTGACATCTGCCTTAAATTATGTTGATTTTAGAATGTTACTTCTAAAGAGGTTTTTTGATATCATTATTTCTATATTTGGCCTGTTTTTAACTTTTATTGTCGCTATCATTATTTACCCAATTGTTCAAAGCCAGTCTAAGGGTCCTCTTTTATTTAAACAAAAACGAGTTGGAAAAAATGGTGAAATTTTTGAAATGTATAAGTTCAGAAGTATGTATCTTGATGCTGAGAAACATAAAAGTGAGCTGTTAAGAAAAAATGAGTTAAAAACTGATTTAATGTTTAAATTAGAAAATGATCCAAGAATTTTCCCTTTCGGTCACAAGTTAAGAATATGGTCAATTGATGAGTTGCCACAATTTATCAATGTTCTTCGAGGTGATATGTCAATTGTTGGAACTAGACCACCAACAATTGAGGAATATCAGAAATATGATCTTCATCATTTTAAACGATTACTTGTAAAACCAGGGATTACCGGAATGTGGCAAGTTAATGGTCGTAGTGATATAAAGAATTTTGAAGAAGTTGTTAAATTAGATATGACATATATCAATAATTGGTCAATATGGCTAGATTTAAAGATTTTTCTAAAAACTTTTGATGTTGTTTTGAGAAAAAAAGGAAGTAAATGATCTTTACTATTTAATAAAGAAATATTATGTGGAGGTAAAATGAATAAGTATAAATCAGTTAGATTTAATTTTCTTATGAATTTTATACTGACTATTTCAAATTTTATATTCCCGTTATTAACTTTTCCTTATGCTTCTAGAGTATTGATGGCTAGTGGTGTAGGAACTGTGTCCTTTGCAATGTCAATTATTTCTTATTTTAGTATGATTGGAATGCTTGGAATTCCTACATATGGTATTAGAGCATCTGCAAAAGTAAGAGATGATAAAGAAAAACTTGAAAAAATTGTCCAAGAAATAGTTATTATTAATATGTCTGTTATGTTTTTTGCGATAGTTGCATTGGCAATTACAGTCTTATCAGTTGAGAGGCTTAGAGACGAAAAATTATTATATTTAATTATGTCTTCAACATTATTATTTAATGTCCTTGGTGTTGATTGGCTGTACAAAG
The DNA here is from genome assembly GCF_000380045.1 of Streptococcus marimammalium DSM 18627. Taxonomy (GTDB): domain Bacteria; phylum Bacillota; class Bacilli; order Lactobacillales; family Streptococcaceae; genus Streptococcus; species Streptococcus marimammalium. Next base: position 231,659 of record NZ_KB904340.1, on the reverse strand, counting down.
CATTAGAAAAATATACCTACATTACAATTCGATCAGTTATTTTCAAATTACTATCGCTAATATTATTATTTCTATTTATCAAAAATCCTGAAGATTATATTTTATATGGGGCAATTACAGTTTTTGCAGGTGTTGGTTCTAATTTAATGAACTTTATTAATTTAAGAAAATTAATAAAGTTAAAGCCTATGAAAAATTTAGCCTTTAAACATCATATTAAACCAATTTTCACATTTTTTTTGTTAACTGTTTCTACTACTATCTACTTAAATGTTAATACAACTTTACTTGGTTTTATGAGAAATGATGAAGCAGTAGGCTATTATTCAGCTGCTGTTAAAGTTAAACAGATCTTGGTTAGTATTGTAACCTCTTTAGGTGTTGTTTTATTACCTCGATTATCATTTTTTTATGAAAAGGGTGAACTAGAAAAATTTAATAAATTAACGCAAAAAGCTTTAAATTTTATTCTCTTAATCTCACTTCCATTAATGAGTTTTTTCATTATTGTTGCCAAAGAAATTATTATTTTTTTAGCAGGACCATCATTTTTTCCTTCAGTGTTTGTGATGCAAATTATCATGCCAACCATTCTTTTGATTGGTTTATCAAATCTTATGGGAATACAAATTCTGGTTCCCTCAAACAGAGAAAATCTAGTTGTTATTTCTACAATTTTCGGAGCTATTGTTGATATTATTGTAAATGTTTTTACCATTCCACTTTGGGGAGTAGCAGGAGCTGGTATTGCTAGTACATTGGCTGAACTGACAGTTGTTTGTGTTCAGTTATTCTTTTTAAAATCGTTTATTTTTCCAATTTTTAAAAGAATTAAAATCAACAAAATTATTATTAGTAATCTTATTGCTTTGATAATAACTTTTTTCTTAAAAAACTTTTTAACAGTTGATAATTTTTTCATTCTAGTTATTAGTTCAATTATTTTCTTTAGTGTTTATGTTCTTTGTCTTTTAATTTTTAAAGAAGAATTTTCTTTTGATTTATCTAAGTCATTATTGTCAAAATTAAGATAGGAGTTTATTTCATGAAACAGTACGATTATTTAGTTGTTGGTTCTGGATTATTTGGTTCGGTTTTTGCCTATGAAGCTGCTTTAAGAGGTAAAAAAGTTAAAGTAATCGAAAAAAGAAATCATATTTCTGGGAATATTTTTACAGAAAATATAGAAAACATTAATGTCCATCAATATGGTGCTCATATTTTTCATACATCTGATAAAAAAATATGGGATTATGTTAATCAATTTGCTTCCTTTAATCGGTATACTAATGCACCTATTGCTAATTTTAAAGGTGAAATCTATAATCTTCCTTTCAATATGAATACTTTTAATAAACTGTGGGGTGTTATAACTCCAAAAGAAGCTAAAGCCAAAATTGATGAGCAAAGAAGCAGTATTAAAGGTAAAATTCCTAGAAATTTAGAAGAACAAGCAATATCATTAGTTGGTACTGATATATACCAAAAATTAATTAAATCTTATACTGAAAAGCAATGGGGAAAATCTTGTGAGGATCTTCCAGCTTTCATTATACGGAGATTACCAGTTAGGTTCACTTATGATAATAACTACTTTAATGATATTTATCAAGGAATTCCAATTGGTGGGTATACACAAATTATTGAGAAAATGTTATCTCATGAAAACATTGATGTTGAAATAAATGTTGATTTTTTTGCTAGAAAAAATTTTTACTTAAGTAATTTTCCAAAAATTGTTTTTACGGGAATGATAGATGAATTTTTTGATTATCAATATGGTGCTTTAGAGTATAGAAGTTTAAATTTTGAGTCTGAAGTCTTAGATTTAGATAATTATCAAGGAAATGCGGTAGTTAATTATACTGATAGTGAAACACCCTATACAAGAATTATTGAACACAAACATTTTGAGTTTGGAACACAGGAAAAAACTATTATTACTAAGGAGTATTCTAAGACTTGGAAAAAGGGTGACGAGCCTTATTATCCTATTAATGATGAAAAAAATAATCATTTATTTATGGCTTATAAAAAGTTGGCATCTAAACAAAAAAATGTTATTTTTGGTGGAAGATTAGGGCACTATCGTTATTATGATATGCATCAAGTAATAGCTGCTGCTCTTCAGTGTGTTGTAAATGAATTTAAATAGGAGTGCTAATGGATAAGGTTAAAATAGTTATAGCAACGCATAAAAAACATCCAATGCCTAAAGATAGTGACTTATATGTTCCAATTCACGTTGGAAAACAAGGCAAAGATAGTTTAGGTTATCAAGGTGACGATACAGGAGACAATGTTTCTCAATTAAACCCTTATTATTCAGAACTTACAGCATTATATTGGGCTTGGAAAAATTTAGACTATGATTATTTAGGTTTAGTCCATTATAGAAGATATTTTACATTGAAAAAAATAAAATTTTCTGATAATACAGATATTAATAGTATTATTCTTTCACATTCGGATATTAATAATTTACTATCTAAATACGATATGATTTTGCCTAAAAAGCAAAACTATTATATTGAGACACTTTATTCTCATTATTCTAACACATTTGATAAAACGCACTTAGATTTGTCACGTCAATTGATTAGTGAATTTTTTCCAAACTATCTTAATTCTTTTGATAAAGTAATGAAACAAAAATCTGGCCATATGTTTAATATGTTTATCATGAAAAAAGAACATATTGATAATTATTTAACATGGTTATTTTCCATTTTGGAGAAGTTGATGTTGACCATCGATACTACCAATATGACTTTCTTTGAAAAACGTTTATTTGGTCGTGTTAGTGAAATTTTATTTAATGTTTGGCTGGATTATCATCAAATATCCTATAAAGAAGTTAATGTTATTTACACTTCAAAAGTTAATTATTTTAAAAAAGCATATGGTTTTTTGATGGCTAAATTCTTTAAAAGAAAATATAAAGAGAGTTTTTAGGTAAATGGATGAATAATAATATTAAATTAGTACAATCTATTGAACTTGAAATGCTTAAAGAGTTCCATGAGATTTCAAAAAAATTAAATATTAGATATTATGCTTTAGGAGGAACTTTATTAGGGGCAGTTAGGCACTCTGGTTTTATTCCATGGGATGATGATATTGATATAGGAATCCCAAGAGAGGATTATGAAAAATTTATTCAACTAGCACCGAAAAAATTATCGAAACATATCATTATTAAGCCTAATCCTCTAAATTTAAATATTCTACAATTAGTTAATACTAATACTAAAATAAAAATAGGTGATATTGAAACAGGAGTATTTATTGATATTTTTCCACTTGATGGCTATCCTGAAACATTTGTAAAAAGATTTTTACATTCAAAAAAAATTATCTTACTTCGTATGCTTGCAAAATTATCTGTTATCAATCTGCTAATTGAAAGGGATAGAGGTATGCTAGAAAACACTATTTTTAAAATAGCAAAGATAACAAATATTAATAGAATTTTATCAAGTGAAAAAATATTATCTAAATTACATGAAACTATTAAAAAATATTCCTTTGAAAAATCATCATTAGTGGGTAATATTCTTGGACGTTACAGAAATCGTGAAATTGTTTTAAAAAATATTCTAGGAACCCCACAATTGATTAAGTTTGAATGTATTGATATTTATGCTCCTGAGAAAGCTGATTGTTATTTAAAACAAATATATGATGACTACATGATAATTCCTGATTTAATAGAACAAAAAGGACATGATATAGAAATTATTTGTATTAAAAAATCATAATAGATATCAGTAATTTAAAATAGAATCAAAGGATAGGAAGAATAAATAATGACAAAAAAAATCTTAACAATTTCCATAGCTGCTTATAATGTTGAAAATTATATAAAAACAACCTTAGAGAGTTTAGTGACTTCTAAAGTTATTGATGATTTGGAGATTTTTGTGATTGATGATGGAGGCAATGATAACACATTTTCAATTGCAAAAAAATATCAAGAGCAGTTTCCAAACAGTGTAATTCCAGTCCATAAAGAAAATGGAGGATATGGTACGACAGTTAATTATAGTATTGAAAATTCTAGTGCTAAGTACTTTAAGTTACTTGATGGAGATGATTGGTTTCAAACAGATGAGTTGGAAGCATTTATTGAGCATCTAAAATATACCGATTCAGATGTTGTTGTCACACCTTTTTTAAGAGGTCGTTCTCTAACGGATATGGAAAAAATTGACTATTCTAGTGATTTTCCAGAAAAAGAAATATTAGAAATTAGTCAATTAAGAGTTAGACGTATGATTGGTATGTGGGCGTTAACTTATAAAACTGAGATCTTAAAAAAATCTCATTTAAAATTACCTGCTCATATGTTTTATACAGATCAATTGTATAGCTTATTTCCTTTTGCTTATGCCAAAACGATTGAATACGTCAATAATACAATTTATTTTTATCGTCTTGATAGAGAAGGTCAAAGTGTTAGTACTGCTTCAAGAATAAAAAATATGGATATGATTTTTTCTATTTTCAGAATTCTTTCGCACTTTACTAAAGAAAATCAAAAAAATTCTAATTATTACTATATTTTGCATAGAGTAACAGGATATTATATTGGTACATTGAAAACTATTTTATTATTACCTATTGATAATCATTCAAGACTGCTTTTAAAAAAATATGACAATGAAATAAAAACCATTTCTACTGATATATATAATAATGTAACAAGGTTTGGAAAATTTGGTACATTTATCAAAGTATTAAGGTTGACAAACTATACTTTTTTATGGATACTTAAATTATTTTTTCCAGCAGGCTATCCTAAATGGCGTTATTGGCATTAAAATACTATTAAAATAAAGGATAACTATGATGAGACAAATGCTTACTTTAAAAGAAATACAACAATACGAATTAAATATGCTTAAAGCATTCGTCTCTTTTTGTGAGACACATTCATTGAGATATTTTTTAGCTGGTGGAACATTGCTTGGCGCTATAAGGCATAATGGTTTTATACCGTGGGATGATGATATTGATATTTTAATGCCTAGAATTGATTATGAGCAATTTTTAAAACTACATGATATATTTGAAAAAGAAACAGTTTATAGAGTTGCTTCGAATCGTTTAAACAACCTCAATCAACCTTTTTGTAAACTTTTTGACACAAGAGTTTTTGCCGAAAATAATTTTACTTATGATAAAAACGAAAGACATCTTTGGATTGATATTTTACCATTAGATGGTTTACCTGCTGACGATAAAAAAGTTAAGAAAATTTATAAAATCCTTGGAATTGCTAGAATGCTTTTGAGAATTCAAAAAGCTAAAGCTAATACTGGGAAAACACCCATGAAAAGATTTTTAAAAAAATTTATTAAATGGCCATTAAAATTAATTGGAATGTCAAGATTAGTTCGTTTTATTGATCACTATTCTCAAAGATATTCTGTAGCATCGAGTAAATTTGTTGGAGCAGTAGCCATGGGATTGTATGGTTCTCGTGAAAAAATGCCCAAAGAAAGCTACTTACAAGCTGTTAAGGTTAATTTTGAAGGTTTGGAAGTAAATGCTCCTTCGTCTTGGTCATACTATTTAACATCCATTTACGGGGATTATATGACACCACCGCCAATTAGTGAACAAAACGGCCACTTTTTGAAAGCTTGGATTGAAGTTGAATAAGAGGTAGTAATGAAAATTGTTATAAAAAAATTAAATTTTAATGAACTAATCGCCATAATTTCTTTTATTGTATTTTTGGTAAGCTCACTTTTAAGCACGAGTTTTTACTACCAATATTTTATTGATTTTCATAAATATATTATTGTTTCTTCTGTTTCTTTATTATTTATTAAAGAATTTAGTTCAAAATACGACTTTAGAAAATTATTTAGTATTTTGATAATTATTGTTATTCTTTCAATAACAATTTTAAAAAGCTCTGGTATCAATCAGTTACTATTTCCAATTTCATTTATCTATATATATTATCTAAAGGATTTATCGTTTGAAAAGATCTCTAAAATTACATTTATTATTAGTTTAACGACTTTGATTTTTATTATATTGAGTAGTAAACTTGGTATTATTACCGATTATATAGTTTCTGACACTATTAGAACAAGACATTTTTTAGGTTTTAGATATGCTCTGTTTCCATCAACGATAATGACAAACATTACACTTTTATTTGTTTATTTTAAAAAAAATGCAATAAAATACTATCAACTAGTTTTACTATTTTTTATAAATTATTGGATTTTTAATCAAACAAATTCTAGATTAACTTTTTATACATCAATTTTAATTCTAATTTTCTCTCTATTTTTGAAGATATTTCCAAATTTTTCAGGAAAAATTGGGAAACTTTCAGTTTTCTTGATACCATCTTTTATTATTTCTTTCTTTACAAGTTTCTTATTATCTTATAACTATAACGCAATCGTTGAATGGCAATTTAATTTAAATAGCTTTCTTGGTCAAAGATTAATATTAGGCTATAATTCTCTTAACAGATATGGTTTTTCTTTATTTGGTAAAAGAGTGAGTTGGGTTGGTAATGGTTTAGATGCTTTTGGTAACACACAAACAGATCCATATTCTTATGTTGATAGTTTGTATATTCAAATTTTACAACGCTATGGAATCATTGTGACATTCTTATTTATTCTACTATTAACAGTGCTCTTATATATTCTTTATCAAAAAAAAGAATACTACTTAATTGTTATTTTTTCTATCATTGCTGTTCATGGAATCATTGATGATTTAGTGTTAATGCTCCATTATAATACGTTTTGGTTGCTTTTAGGAGCATTAATCAATAAAAATTATGAAGTGAATGATGGAGATTATAGTTTCATAGCATTAAAAAAAGGAAGTGAGGTATTATAAATGATTTACGCTGGAATTTTAGCAGGTGGAAAAGGAACTCGAATGGGTTTACAAGATATGCCTAAGCAATTTCTTGAACTAGGTAGTAAGCCTATTTTGATACATACCATTGAAAAATTTATTTTAGTTAAAGAGATTAATAAAATTGTTATTGGAGTCCATCCAGATTGGATTATTTATACTGAAGATTTAATAAAGAAATATCTATCACCATTTATAGAAAAAATAGTCATTGCTCCAGGTGGAAGTAATCGTAATGACACAATTACTAATATTATTACTAAAATTAAAACAGAGTTTTCTTCAAACGATGATGACATTATCATTACTCATGATTCTGTTAGACCATTTGTTTCTTTGAAAACTATTAAAGAGAATATTTGGTTAGCAAATAATTATGATGCTATTGACACTGTTGTTGAAGCAGTAGATACAATTGTTGAAAGTAAAGATAAGGAATCAATTTCTAATATACCTGAACGTCAATATCTTTATCTTGGTCAAACGCCTCAAACATTTAAAATGAGTGATTTTATGTCTTTTTATAATGCATTAAGCGAAAATGATAAAGAAATATTAACTGATGCGTGTAAAATCTTCACTATTAATGGTAAAAAAGTTGGTCTCGCTAAGGGAGATTATTCTAATATTAAAATTACCACAATTACAGATTTGAAAATTGCAAGAAGTATGATTGAGGACAACTAATATGTTAAATCAAATTTATCAACTGATTAAACCCAAAAATCTTTCTATAAAATATGAAGAAATTGATATTAATAGTTCACATAATATTATTGTCAAACCTAATTTTATGGCAATTTGTCATGCAGATCAAAGATATTATCAAGGAAGAAGAGATCCGAAAATTTTGGCTAAAAAATTACCTATGGCTCCTATTCACGAGGCAACAGGTATAGTTGTAGCTGATCCTACCGGAACTTATGAACCTGGTCAAAAAGTTGCTATGATACCTAACCAACCACCAAAAAATATTGAAAAAGACAATATTTTTTTTGAAAATTATCTTTCAGAAAGTTATTTTCTATCAAGTGGAAATGATGGTTTTATGCAAGAAGTTATTTCTTTACCTCTTGATAGAGTAGTACCTTATGAAAATATATCTGATGAAGTAGCAGCTTTATCGGAATTTACAAGTGTTAGTATGCATTCTATTGCTCGTTTTGATAAAATTGCTCATTCTAAACGAGATAGTGTTGTTATTGTTGGTGATGGTAGTTTAGCTTATGTTGTTGCAACATCATTACATTATACATACCCAGATATGAAGATTACTGTCATTGGTCGTAATCCTGAAAAACTAAGAATGTTTAACTTTATTGAAAACACTTTTATGAGTAATGAAGTACCGGAAAGTCTAAAATTTGACCATGGATTTGAATGCGCTGGTGGACAAGGAAGTGAGAGTGCCATAAATGATATTATAGATTATCTTAATCCCCAAGGAACTATTATGATAATGGGAGTAAGTGAAAATAAGGTTTCAATCAATACAAGAGATGTTTTAGAAAAAGGGATAACTATTGTTGGTTCTTCAAGATCAGGAAGAAAAGATTTTGAACAAGCTATTGAAATGATTAGTGATAAACAAATTCAAAGTAGGCTTAAAAACATTATTTTTTTAGAAGAGGATGTAAAGACTATAAGTGATATTCATAAGGTATTTGCCACCGATTTATCTACACCCTTTAAAACAGTGTTTAAGTGGGATATATAATATGAAATCACGTATTGTTAGCCTTGACATTATTAAACTGCTTGCTAGTATCTGTGTTTTATTGTTACATGTTTCTTTTAAAAGTTTTACTATTCAATCTGACTTTAGTATTAATGAATATATTTATTATATAGGTACAGTAGGAATTCCCTTATTCTTTATAACGAATGGTTACTTTTTATTAAATAAAGAGAAGATAACCATTCGTTATATTTTAAAGAAAATCGTATCAATTTTATTTATTACTTCTTTTTGGTCTCTCTTATTTTATCTAGTACGACAACGATTCACTGATAATCTCTTATTAGAAATTATCACTTCATTTGTACAAAAAGGTTATTTTTTTCAATTTTGGTTTTTCGGAGCACTAATAGTTATTTATATTAGTTTACCCATATTAAAAAGGATTGTAAGATCTTTAAAAATTCATATTTTTTTAGTAATGTTATTTTTAGTAATTGGATCATTTATTCAATTGTTTAATCTTGTTAGTGGTGCTAAACCAGTTCAAATGTTTATTATACAAACTTTCAGATTTTGGACTTGGTATTCTTATTATCTTATTGGTGGTCTTATTGGTAGAAAAGAGATTCAAAATTTTTTAACGAAAAAAGTCACAAAGTTATTTAAATTTCTTACATTAACATTATTTATGTTCATGCCATTTTTATTATCTTTTATTTCTAAATATTATCATGGCATAGTTTATGCTGAATATTATTATGATTCTTTTTTTGTAAAACTAGTTGCTACAATGATTTTTTTATGTTTTTTATCTACATCTATTAGTAATAAATATAAATTATTACTCAGTACTTTTTCTTCTTTAACAGTGGGTGTTTTTATTATTCATTATCATATATTGAATTTTTTAACAAGATTTCTTGATTTTTCAGATAGTCTAATTAATTTTATTGGCCTTTTTTTAGTGATATTTTTAAGTTTTCTAATTTCTTTTTTAATTTCAAAAATACCATTTTTAGAAAAAATAATCAGATTATAAAATATTGTAAAGTAAAATAAATTATTAGAACTTAGCTGTATACTTTTGTCGATGATGTGAAACTAAAAGATAAAAAATGGATAATACGTATGCAATTAATATCAATTTATTTGGTATAATTTTTTGTTTTGTCTTTGAAGTTGTCTAGTCTATTAAGGCGATAAAAAGTTAATTAGGAAATCATTATATTCCTGTAAACACTGAGAGATAATATAACTTAATGAGTTTAAAGTAGAATTGTGTTGAACAATGTTCTCATTCTACTTGATTGCTAGCTTGCCATTAGATTTTAGTGAAACATAAATGTCTAACTAGTTTTTTCTTGCACTTTTGACTTGTCGAATTGTTTATTAAATTTCATAAGAGAGTAATTTGAGATTTTGTATCTTTTAAAAATAAAGTTGATAGAGCATAATTACTGTAATTTTTCTCATTGTGATAGTGAGTTCCAATAGTCTGAGATAAAAAACAAATGGTATGTGAATATTTGACATGAGAAAATCCTTCTCCGAGTAGTTGATTCAAAATTCATCATATTTAGATGTTTATTTTTTGTAGTTTGACTTACTTAAATCGTAATCATGAAAATTTTGCCTACCAATACAGGTTATCGTTGTTTAATTGCGGATAAAGAGTTATAATGATGGTATCAAATTATTTAGGAGACCATTATGAAAAAAAGAAATTTAATTTTTAGCTTATTATTAATGTTAAGCTTAGTTATTTTAGCAGCGTGTGGTAAAGGCATAAATCAAAATGATTCTAATAAAGAAAAGTCAGTTTCCTATTTCCAAAGTTCACAACCTGGTATTGATATCCGAATGACATTTTATTATGATGAAAAAAAAGATATTGTTTTAAAACAAGAAACAAATACACAACTCTCTTATGCAGCTATTGGTGTTTCAACTGCTGAGGAAGCAAAAAAATATTTAAATCCAATCACTAGTCAATATGAAGGGATTGATGGTGTTACAGATCAGATTGAATACGGTGAAGAACATGTTGTTGAATATTTAGTCATGGATTATGAGAAAATTGATTTAAAAGATCTTGCTAATATTCCAGGTTTACTTTCTAGTAATTTTGAAGATCCTGAATATATTAGTTACAAACAAACTTTAGAATTTCTTAAAAAAAGTAAATTTAAAGAAGTTAAAGATGGTAAATTCAAAGAATTCCAACCACTTAATCAAAACTAAGATAAAAGAATTGCTATTGATAAGAATTTCTTATTAATAGCTTTTTCATTATTATCTATTTAAAAACTAAAAAGAATTTTTTGCGATTTGTCCAATTAAAATTAAGGGGGTAAGAAAACAAATATAAGCATTTATAAGTGATGGTAATTGTAATTGGTTGCTTTATTTTCATTAAATCTGTATAATATAAAACGAAAAGGAGTAAACAATGAGAAAAAAACATATTATTATTACTTTGGTGATGTCGGCTCTACTGGTTGTTTTAGTGGCTTGTGGTGGTAAATCAAATGCTATTGAAAGTGTTTCTTATCAAAATATTCAAGAAGGTGTAGATAATCGCATTACATATTATTATAAAAAAGGGACTGATGAAATTATTAAACAAGAGGCCTTCACAGAAATGTCATATAGTTTTCTTGGTGTAAAAGATGCTGAAGCTGCTAAGGAAACTCTTGAACAGTTAACTAGTATGTACGAAGGTGTTAAAGGAGTGACTGAAAAAATAGAATTTGGTAAAAAATCATTAACGCAAACTATAACGTTAGATTATACCGAGGCAAGCTTTGCAGATCTTTCTCAAATACCAGGTATTGAATCAATTAACCTAGAATATTCTGATTACATTAGTCTTGAAAAATCGATTCAGCTTATTGAAAAACAAGATTTTAAAGAAATTAAAAATGGTAAATTTAAAGAATTGAAATAATAAAAAAGTGGCTTAGCCACTTTTTTTGTAAGTCTCCAAATAAGGTAATTGATTGCATTTGGTTATTATTTTTTATAAAATAAAAGAATGTGTTATCCAATGATAATGATAATGATTTCTTAGCTAATATTAAAAGGAGTGACATTAACAATGCTATTTAAGATATTTAAGAAATTTCCCGAGCAAGTTTTTTTATTCTTATTTAATACCGGAGTTTTTAGCTGGTTAAAAATTAGTAGTCAATCAATTCTTGAGAATCTTGGTATTGAATCACCTACTATTATGTCCAAGCTTCCAAAATTTATCCGTACTTTTACAGGAGATGATTTAGAAAATTTTAAAGCATTTATTCAAGGTTCTCCTTGGATTTGGCTTTTTGTTTCAATGGGTATACTTATAATAATTCGATTTGTTAAAGGATTGATTAAATTTTTCTTATTTATAGCTATTATTTTGATTGGAATTTATTTTTTGATAAAAAACCAAGACTTGATTAATCTATTTGTATCCAAGTTTTAAAATTATTTAAATCTTATCTTTTATGCCCATTTTGAGGGCTTTTTTGTTACAATATTAATATGATTATTTTACAAGGAAACAAGTTAGAACGCTCTTTTGCAGGAGACATTTTATTTCGTAACATTAACATTCAAGTAGATGAACGAGATCGTATTGCCTTAGTTGGTCGAAATGGTGCAGGTAAATCAACACTTCTTAAACTGTTAGTAGGTGAAGAAAAACCTAATCTTGGTCAAATAAGTAAGAAAAAAGATCTTTCTTTGTCATACCTCGCACAAGATAGTCAAATTAATTCACAAAATAAAATCTATGAAGAGATGCTTCTCGTTTTTCAAGACTTACGTCAAATAGAAAAAAAGCTTCGCCGAATGGAAGAAGAAATGGGAAATCTTTCAAACGATAGCTTAGATAAACTGATGTCTGATTATGATCAGTTATCAGAATATTTTAAGCAACAAGGTGGCTTTACTTATGAAGCCAACATTCGTTCCATTTTAAATGGTTTTAAATTTGATGAAAGCATGTGGCAAATGCCTATAGCTACTTTATCTGGAGGTCAAAAGACTAGGTTAGCTCTTGCAAAAATGCTTTTAGAAAAACCTGAACTTTTAATTCTTGATGAACCAACCAACCATTTAGATATTGAAACGGTTTCATGGTTAGAAAATTATCTTGTTAATTATCCTGGTGCTCTAATTATTGTTAGTCACGATAGGTATTTTTTAGATAAAGTTACTAAGACAACGCTTGATTTGACTTCTGAATCACTTGATAAATATGATGGAAATTATTCAAGTTTTGTTGAACAAAAAGCTCAAAAATTAGCCATTCAAGAAAAATTATTTGAAAAACAAGCCAAGGAGATCGCCTCTCTTGAAGATTTTATTAAACGAAATATAGTAAGAGCATCAACAACTAAACGTGCCCAATCTAGGCGTAAGAAATTAGAAAAAATGGAACGTCTTGATAAGCCAGTCACCCAAACAAAATCAGCTAATATGACCTTTTATTCTGAAAAAACGTCTGGAAATGTTGTTTTAACAATTTCAGATGCTACTATAGGTTATAGTGATAAAACTTTAGCAAAGTCAATCAATCTTAATATTAGAAAACATGATGCTATTGCAGTTGTCGGTCCAAATGGTATTGGTAAATCTACATTAATAAAATCTATTATTGGCGATGTTCCATTAATTAATGGAAATGTAAGATTTGGAGCTAATGTTGAGACTGGTTATTACGATCAAACACAATCTCGGCTAACACCATCAAATACTGTTCTTGAAGAGTTATGGAGTGCTTTTCCGACAACAGCTGAAGTTTACATAAGAAATCGACTAGGAGCCTTTCTTTTTTCAGGAGATGATGTTAAAAAAACGGTTTCCGTCTTATCAGGAGGTGAAAAAGCAAGACTTTTACTGGCTAAACTATCAATGGAAAATAATAATTTTCTCTTATTAGATGAACCTACTAATCATCTTGATATTGATAGTAAAGAAGTTCTTGAAAATGCACTCATCGATTATGATGGCACATTAATATTTGTTAGCCATGACCGTTATTTTATTAATCGTGTTGCAAATAAAGTTCTTGAAATTTCTGAATTAGGAAGTACTCTTTATCTCGGTGATTATGATTATTATCTTTCTAAGAAAATGAAAGAAAAAGAACATGCTAGTTTTGATGATTCTAAACAAATTGCAAATCAACAGTCAGAAAAAACGGACTATCAGTTTCAAAAAACAAACCAAAAAGAATTACGTAAACTATCTCGTCAACTAACAGAATTTGAAAATATTTTAGAAGAAATTGATGAGTTGATTTCATCGATTGAGTCTGAAATGGGTGAAACAAATGATGCAGAAAGTCTTATCTCTCTTCAAGAAAAATTAGATATTCAATTAGCAAAGCAAACTGATGTGATGACAAAATGGGAAGAAATTGCTAAAAAACTTGAAAATTTTGACAATTAATAAGAAATATTTCATAAAAAATGAAATACACCTCAAAAATTAGACATAAAGTCTAGTAATTGAGGTGTTTTTTTATTAAATAAAAAGATTGAGCCTTATCGAATCAAAAGGACAATCTTTTCAATAAATTAGGTTCTTTAACTATTGGATGAAAAATTTTCCAAGTTTTATTATACTTCAAAGTCAGCTTTATTTTTAATATCCTGAAATTCTTCGGATGTTTCTAGAAAAAGAATGTCGCTATACTTTTTCAAATGAACATCTTTTCCATACTTATTTTTTAATGCGGTTGAAATAAGACGATACGCTAATTTAGCATTTCGTGATAAGATTGGCCCATGAAAATAACTACCGTAAACATTTTTATAGTGTACACCCTCAGTACCATCTTCTTTATTGTTACCATGACCATAAATAACTTTTCCAAGAGGTTTTTCGTCTTCGGATAAAAAGGTTCTCCCTTGATGGTTTTCAAAACCATAGTATGTTTCATTGAATTCTTCATTATGAATTTTAATATCACCGATGAAACGGTTATTTTTTTGATTCAGGGTGTAGTGATTCATGACACCAATTCCATCAATTTTTTCCCCATTAGCTTGGATATAATATTGTCCAAGAAGTTGAAAACCACCACAAATGGCTAATAAAACTTTATTTTCCTGAATAAATCGATTGATTTCTTTAGCCTTAGGAGGTATGTCTTTGGCTACAATTGCTTGTTCATAATCTTGGCCACCACCAAAAAAAACAATATCATACTCATCAGCATTAAAATCATCTCCTAAAGAAACAATATCAAACTGCATTCTTGCCTCTAATTTTTCTCCGACATATTTTAGCATCAAAATATTGCCATTATCACCATAAGTATTTAGTAAATCACCATAAAGATGGGCAACTTTTAAGGCATAGGTATAGTTTTTATCATCAGGGGATTCAATTGTTCTATAAACCATTATTTCATCTCCTTTTGCACAGCTTTTTTATTGGCTAATAATTCTCTAAATTCAAGCATTGCAGTATAAGTTGCTAAAATATAAGCATGTTTTGTTTCTTGATTCTCGAGATTTGTGATAAGTTCTTCAAGAGAGGGCACTGAAGTTATTTTATTTTCAGGGAAACCTGTTACTCGCAAGCGTCTGGCAATTTCAGAATATCTGATTCCACCTGCATAAATTTTTGGAATTGACATCTCAATTATTGTTTCAAAATTAGCATCCCAAATCCAACTAGTATCAATACCATCGGCATAGTTTGCATTAAGAAGAACCGAAAGAGTAAAAGGATAAGGTGCTAATTTAATCATTTCTAGGGCTTGACTAGCCCCAACTGGATTTTTAATTAAAACGAGTGTACAAGAGGTATTACCGATTTTAAAAGTTTCTTGACGACCAAATACTGCCTTACTTTTTTCAAATCCTTGTTTTATTTTTTCTGCTGGTATTTCAAGAAATTTTGCAACAGAAACAGCGGCAAGTGCATTATAAATATTGTACAATCCACCAACATTATTTTTATAACGTTGATCATCAATAACAAATTCTGAATACGTATTGGTTATCCTTGTTAATTCAGTAAGAGCATAGTCAAGTTTTGGACGACTAAAAGCACAGTTTTCACAGATATAATCTCCAAGATTAGCATATGTGTTAAGTTTGAATTTTAAAATATGTTGACATCTCGGACACAAGATTCCTTCAGTATTGTAGTGAGCTAGTCTTGGCTCATGTTTATCAGTCTCAAAACCATAATATTTTATCGGATTAACAATCTTCTTGGAACTAAAAAGAGGACTGTCTCCATTTGCTATAATGGTTGCTTTGGGTGCTTTTTTTGTACCATCAAGAATCATTTGATAAGTGGTATAAATTTCGCCATAGCGATCCATTTGATCACGAAAAATATTGGTGAATACAAACAAACTAGGTGTTAAATAATCTGTTACTTTTGAAAGACTAGCTTCATCAATTTCTAAAACAGCAATTTTTTTTCCTGACTTACTTTTTTTGGCACTCAAAAAAGTAGAGGTGATACCTGTAATCATGTTAGCACCACTAGTGTTGGTAATCACTTCTCCAAAAGTTTCTTTTAAGATTCCAACCGTTAAAGCAGTAGTGACGGTTTTACCATTGGTACCTGTCACTACAATCACCTCATAATCACTAACCAATGTTTTTAGAATATCTTTATCAAAATAAAGAGCTAATTTACCAGGTAAAGTAGAGCCTCTTCCTAATCTATTTAAAATATATTTACTTGTTATTCCTGCAGTTAATCCTGCTAATGTTTTTAGTTTCATTCTTATATTTTATCATAAAATTTAGCATTACTATAAAGAAAAAAACTTTAAAAAATGGTATAATAGAAAAAAATTAAAAAAGTTTAGATTGAAAGAAGGTTACATGAGTAATTTATTTAATATTGATGCTAATTTTTGGAAGTCACTTTTTGATAATCCAATTACCATCTTCATTAATCTTGTTGACATCCTTATTGTATCATGGTTGATTTATCGTTTTATCAAAGCTCTTGCAGGAACTAAAGTAATGTCTTTGGTGCAAGGGGCTGTTTTATTTGTTGTCATAAGATTTATTTCAGGATTGCTAGGTTTTACAACACTTACTTACTTGATGAACCAGGTTATAACTTATGGTGTAATTGCTGGAGTAATTATTTTCGCACCAGAAATTAGGTCAGGACTTGAGCGTTTTGGAAGAACACCTCAATCCTTTATTCAAACACAGACATTAACAAATGAAGAAAAGTTGATAACTGCTTTAGTTAAAGCTGTTAAATATATGAGTCCTCGTAAGATTGGAGCTTTGATTTCAATTGAAAATACGCAAGGGCTTAGAGAGTACATTTCAACAGGAATTCCACTTGATGCCGATGTTTCTAGTCAATTATTGATTAACATCTTTATTCCAAACACTCCTCTTCATGATGGAGCGGTTATTATCAGTGGAAATAAAGTTGCTGCAGCTTCTTGTTATTTACCCTTAACAGAATCAAAGGATATATCAAAAGAATTTGGAACAAGACATAGAGCAGCTCTTGGTTTATCAGAACGCTCTGATGCCTTGACGGTTATTGTTTCAGAGGAGACAGGGGCAATATCTTTTGCCTATAAAGAAAGACTTGTCCATGATTTATCTTTAGACAAATTTGATAAAGAATTACATGCCGTTCTTTCGCCAAAAGCCAAAAAGAAACATTTTGGTTTTAATTGGACAAAACTCTTTGGAGGTAAGAAATTATGATGAAGCGATTTTTAGTAAAAAAAATTAGCCTTATGCTTGCATCTGTTTTCTTTGCATTTTTCTTATTTCTGACTGCGAAATCAAGTAATTATAATAGCACTACTTCGCAAATTAATCGTGTTACTGAAACCTACACACATACTCTTGAGAATATTCCTATTGATATTAAATATGATAGTGACGAATATTTTATTAGTGGTTATTCTTATGAAGTTGAGGTTTATCTTACATCAACCAATCGTGTTAAGCTGGATTCAGAAATTAACCCCTCAACAAGAAATTTTCAGGTTGTTGCCGATTTGAGTAATCTTGGTGTAGGACAAACAAAAGTACCATTAGTTATAAAAGAAATGCCTTCTGAGGTAACTGGACAAGTATCACCAGCAACAATGGAAGTTACAATAGGAAAAAAAGAAACTAAAAAATTTGATGTGATACCAACCATTAAAAACGAACAATTGGTTGAAGGTTATGAATTAAAAAATATAAAAACAGATGTCAAAAAAGTTGAGGTCACTAGTGATGAGGCAACTATTGGCCAAATAGATCATGTTATAGCTTCTTTTCCCGATGACTACAAACTGTCAGATGATTTAGAAGAAAATGTTATCTTACAGGCTGTTTCGGAAAATGGCACTATTTTACCGAGCAAGATAGATCCTGTTAGTGCAAAATTATCTGTTGAGTTAAAAAGACTCAGTAAAACAGTTCCAGTTGTTATTGAATTAACGGGTACTATTGATAATAGTCTAAAAAATATTCGTTATGAGCTTGAAAGTAGTGAAGCTTTGATTTTTGGATCACAGGAAAATTTGGATAGCACATCAGAAATTAGAGTTCAAGTCGATATCTCAAATGTTAAGAAAAATACTATTCGTACAATTGAATTACTAGCTGATAATGTTTCAGTAGTTCCAGAAACAATGAAGTTAACCTTAACAGTTGAGAAAAAATAGAAACTTTAAAAGAAATAGACAAAAGGAGGATAGTGAGAAATCACTAGATAATTATGGGAAAATATTTTGGAACAGATGGTGTTCGTGGAGAGGCTAATATTGAATTAACACCTGAATTAGCTTTTAAATTAGGTCGGTTCGGGGGCTATGTTTTGAGTCAACATGAACAAAAAATTCCTAAGGTCTTGGTTGCTAGGGATACTCGTATTTCTGGTGAAATGCTTGAAGCAGCTTTAGTGGCAGGTCTTTTATCAGTTGGAATTGAAGTATATAAATTAGGGGTTTTAGCCACACCTGCAGTTTCTCATCTTGTAAGAACAGAAGGTGCAAGTGCAGGTGTTATGATTTCAGCAAGTCACAATCCTGCTTTAGATAATGGTATTAAATTCTTTGGAAATGATGGCTTTAAATTGGATGATGAAAAAGAATTAGAGATCGAAAAATTACTTGATAAAAAAGAAGATACTCTTCCACGTCCAAGTGCAAAAGGCCTTGGAAGGCTAGTTGATTTTCCAGAAGGTATAAGAAAGTATGTGAAATTCCTTGTCTCTACAGGAACTGACTTAAACAAAATGAAAATCGCACTAGATTCGGCAAATGGATCAGCAAGCGTTTCAGCTCGACAAATCTTCTTGGATTTAAATGCTGATATTAAAATTATTGGTGAACAACCTGATGGATTAAATATTAATGATGGCGTAGGATCCACACACCCTGAAGCCCTTCAAAAACTTGTCCTAGAAAGTCAATCAGCAATTGGTTTAGCTTTTGATGGTGACAGTGATCGATTGATTGCTGTTGATGAAAAAGGAAAAATTGTTGATGGTGACAAAATCATGTATATTATTGGTAAATACCTTTTTGAAAGGGGAGAGCTAGCAAAAAATACAATTGTAACAACTGTCATGTCAAATCTTGGCTTTCATAAAGCTCTTGAGCGAGAGGATATTCATAAAGTTGTAACAGCTGTAGGAGATCGTTATGTTGTTGAAGAAATGAGAAAATCAGGATATAATTTTGGCGGAGAACAATCAGGTCACGTGATTATTATGGATTATAATACTACTGGAGACGGTCAATTGACAGCGATTCAGTTGACTAAAATCATGAAAGAAACTGGAAAATCATTATCACAATTAGCTAGTGAGGTAACCATTTTTCCACAAAAGCTTGTTAACATACGTGTTGATAATAAAATGAAGAATAAGGTAATGCAAGTTCCAGCTATTTCTGAAATTATTACAAAAATGGAAGAGGAAATGGCTGGAAATGGCCGTATTCTTGTTCGTCCTAGCGGCACCGAACCTCTTTTACGTGTGATGGCTGAAGCACCTACCCATGAAGAAGTTGACTATTATGTTGATACTATTGCGGATGTTGTTAAAGCTGAGATTGGAATTTAAAAGATAAGGCTGGTACAAAAGTACCTAGCCTTTATCCATTTATAGTCAATAGTTTAATGATAGTCTATTATTGTCATTTATTGAATTCATTCATTTCTACAAACAAAAGGAGTTAACCTCTTTTTAGAGAATAAGAGCTCAATTTCTCTTTTCTGACTTAAAAATGTTAAAATAGTTTTATGCAAAAAAAACCAACGTCAGCTTATGTCCATATTCCTTTTTGTACACAAATCTGTTATTATTGTGATTTTTCAAAAGTTTTCATCAAAAATCAACCTGTGGATGAATACTTAAAGGCTTTGATTTGTGAATTTGATTCTTATAATATTAAACAATTAAAAACATTATATATTGGTGGAGGTACGCCAACAGCTATTAAAGCCAATCAATTAGAATACTTATTACACAACCTGCAAAAGAATCTTGATCTTTCACAACTATCGGAATTTACAATAGAAGCTAATCCAGGTGATTTAACTAAAGATAAAGTGGCTGTTCTCAAAAATTCTGCAATCAATCGTGTGTCTTTGGGAGTTCAAACCTTTAATAACAAACATCTCATTCAAATTGGAAGAGGTCATAATGAGCGACAAATTTATGAAAGTATTGATATTTTAAAAAATGCTGGATTTGAAAACATTTCTATTGATCTTATCTATGCTCTTCCTAATCAGACGATGGCTGATGTAAAAGAAAATGTAAAAAAAGCTCTGGCTCTTGACATTCCTCATCTTAGTCTTTATAGCTTAATTCTTGAACATCATACCGTTTTTATGAATAAAATGCGTCGAGGAAAACTCCCATTACCAACTGAAGATTTAGAAGCAGAAATGTTTGAGTATATTATTTTTGAACTAGAAAATAATGGCTTTGAGCATTATGAAATCTCTAATTTTTCTAAACCAGAATTTCAAAGTCAGCACAATCTTATGTACTGGAACAATGATGAATATTTTGGCTTTGGAGCAGGGGCTTCAGGCTATATTGATGGCATTCGCTATAAAAATCACGGGCCCATTAGACATTACCTAAATGCTGTTAAAAATGGTTCAACAAGAGTTATAGAAGAAGTTCTCAGTCAAAAAGAAAAAATTGAAGAAGAGATGTTTTTGGGATTACGTAAAAAAACAGGAATTTCAATTGCAAGTTTTGAAAAGAAATTCAATCTCTCATTTGAAAAACAATATGGAGATGTTGTTTCTGAACTCTGTCAAAATGGTTTATTGCAGATTACTGGTGATAGAGTTAGAATGACCAAAAAAGGGTTGTTTTTAGGAGATAGTATTGCAGAGAAATTTATTTTGGAGTAAAATTATGGGGAAAAAATTTAAGATGTCTCTTCGAGTGCCGTTTTATGATGTTGATTTGAATCAAAATATGAAACTATCAAATCTTTTATCAAGATGTCTCTATATTTCAGGCATCCAATCAAAAGAACTTGGGGTTGGCGATCAAAAAATATTTAATGATTATCATTTGGTTTGGGTGGTTACAGACTATGATATTAGTATTAATCGTTTACCATGTTATAATGAAGAAATTATAATTGAGACAGAGGCTATCAGTTACAACCGATACTTTTGTTACCGGGTTTTTAAAATTTATGACACTGCTTCAAAATGCCTTTTGACTATTATGGCAAGTTTTGTTTTGATAGATTATGAAACAAGAAAGTTGAAATCGATACCAGATGAAATTGTTTTACCTTATGAGTCTTTAAAGACAAAAAAACGACTCAAAGGGCCAAAATACCAAATTTTGAAAGAAGCAAAAGAGACAGTTTTACCTATTACTTTTTTTGCTTATGATTTAAATGGTCATGTAAACAATAGCCAATATCTTACTTGGTTTTATGAAAGTTTATCTTTTAATTTCTTAAAAGAACATACCCCTAAAAAAATCAATATGAGATATATCAAAGAAATAATTGGTGATGGACAAATAACAAGTGCTGTTAAAGTTGATGGTAAAACTACTTATCACGATATTAAGTGTGATAATAACCTGCATGCCCAAGCGATTATAGAATGGAGAAAAAATGACTTATAAAGCTTATATTATTGATCTTGATGGAACCATCTACAAAGGAAAAGATAGAATTCCTGAAGGAGAAGCTTTTGTTCATCGCTTGCAAGAAAAATATCTTCCTTATCTCTTTTTAACTAATAACACGACAAGGACACCTGAAGCCATTAAAACCATGTTGTCAACTAACTTTAATATTAATACATCTCTAGATAGTATTTACACAGCTTCTTTAGCCACGCTTGATTATATGAATGATTTGGGGAAAGAAAAAACAGCTTTTGTTATAGGTGAAGAAGGTTTAAAAACAGCTATTTTTAACAATGGATATATTGAGAATAGTCAAAATCCGGCTTATGTTGTTGTTGGTTTAGATAGAACGTTAGATTATGAAAAACTATCTATTGCAACTCTTGCTATTTTGAATGGTGCCACTTTTATTGGTACTAATCCTGATCTTAATATTCCCACCGAAAAAGGTTTACAACCTGGTGCTGGTGCTTTACTTGCTTTTTTACAAGCGGCAACACGTGTCAAACCAATTATTATTGGAAAACCTGAAGCAATTATTATAGAAAAAGCCCTATCGATTTTAGGGGTTGAAAAAAAAGATGCTATTGTCGTGGGAGATAATTACAAAACAGATATCAAAGCTGCTATTGATAATGGTATTTCAAGTCTTTTAGTGACAACTGGTTTTACAAAACCCGAAGAAACTAGCACTTTACCAGTTAAACCAGACTTTATTTTAAATAGTTTATCGGAGTGGGAATTTGATGAAAAATAAATTCATTATTAGTCTTTCTATTATCTGGTTATTATCAATTAGTATCCTAATGACTATTTGTCTTACCTGGCTAGCTTATCCACTAGTGATTCATTATTTTAAGTTGACAGATATCGTTTCTTTATCACATGAAAAAATTGTAGAAAATTTCAATCAATTAATGTTTTTTTTAACTAATCCTTTAAAAACAGACTTACTAATGCCAGATTTCCCTACATCAGTAAGTGGTCTTAAACACTTTTTTGATGTTAAGTTATTGTTTCATTCAACTCAAATAATTGCACTGATTCTTAGTATTGCGAGTCTATTATTTTTTAAGATGAAAATAAAAAATTTTAGTTTTGGAATCTATCAGAAATATTATTTAAATGCAATTATTTTACCAATTTTAATAGCTGTTTTTACTTTTTTTATTGGTTTTGATAATTTCTTTACTTTATTTCATAATATTTTATTTCCTGGGGATTCATCTTGGCTGTTTAATCCAACAACGGATCCTGTCATTCTAATTTTGCCACAGAATTTTTTCTTGTCTTGTTTTATTCTCTTTTTTATTATTTATGAAATGTTTATGACGGCTTTTTATCTATTTGCCAAACAATCTTTCTACAAAAAAGCTAAAAATTAAAACGACAACTTAAAAATTATAATTTCATCTCTTTTCATGAAAGGACAGGACATGATTTATTTTGATAATGCAGCAACAACAATTCCTTATTCTGAAGTTTTAGAAACTTATGAAGAAGTTTCTAAAAAAATTATTGGAAATCCATCAAGTCTTCATCAACTTGGTTCTCAGTCTTCAAGAATTTTAGAAGCAGCAAGAAAACAAATAGCTGATCTAATTGGTAAACACGCAAATGAAATCTTTTTTACTTCTGGTGGAACAGAAAGTGATAATTGGGCAATAAAAGGCCTTGCTTTTGAAAAAATGAATTTTGGTAAACATATTATCATTTCAAGTATAGAGCATCCTGCGGTTATAGAATCCGCAAAATTTTTAGAAAAATTTGGTTTTGAAATTGATTATGCACCAGTTGATAAAAAAGGTTTTGTTATTATTGAAAAATTATCTAAACTACTTAGAAAAGATACAATCATTGTTTCTATTATGGCAGTTAATAATGAAATTGGTGCTATTCAACCCATTAAAGAAATTGCAACTCTATTGACTGATTGGCCCAAAATTTCATTTCATGTGGATGCCGTTCAAGCTATTGGTAAATTGGACACTGATTTATTTTTACCTGAACGTGTAGATTTTGCTAGTTTTTCTGGCCATAAATTTCATGCTGTGAAAGGGGTTGGCTTTTTATATAAAAAAAATGGAAAAATGATTTCTTCTCTTTTATCAGGTGGAGGTCAAGAAAAACAACTTCGAAGCACAACTGAAAATGTAGCAGGGATTGTTTCAATGGCAAAGGCTCTTCGCATAGTCATGAGCCAAAAAGACACTGTAAACCAAAGAATAAAACAACTAAAAGAAGTTCTTTATCAGTCATTAAAAGATAAAAAAGATGTTATCTTATTTTCTGATAGCACTTCTAAATTTTCTACTCATATTCTTACTTTTGGTATTAAAGGTATTAAAGGAGAAGTTCTATTACATGCTTTTGAAGAACATGATATTTATCTATCAACAACAAGTGCTTGTTCATCTCGTGCTGGAAAAATTGCAAGTACTTTAATCAATATGGGAATTGAAGCAAATATTGCTCAGACAGCTGTAAGAATTAGTTTTAGTGATGGTAACAATATGGCTGAAATTGAACAATTTTTAACAGTATTTCATCATATTTATGAAAAATTAGAGAAAGTAAGAGGTTAAAATGGATTATTCAGAAATTATGATTCGCTATGGTGAATTATCAACAAAAGGGAAAAATCGAATGCAATTTATTAATAAATTAAAAAGAAATATAGAAGATGTTTTATCTGTTTTTCCTGATGTTAAAGTTATTGCCGAGCGAGATCGGGGTCATGTGTTTTTAAATGGAGCAGATTACCAAGCTGTGTCGGAGTCATTGAAAGAAATCTTTGGAATTCAAGCATTTTCACCTTCTTATAAGATAAAAAAGGAAATGCCTGTGATTAAACAAGCTGTTCAAGACGTAATGACTAAAATTTACAAAGAAGGAATGACATTTAAAATCACTAGTAAGCGAAGTGATCATTCCTTTGAATTTGATAGCTGTGAGTTAAATCAAATATTAGGAAGTGCAGTTTTTGAGGTAATTCCAGACATAAAGGCTCAAATGAAAAACCCAGACATTGATTTGAAGGTTGAGGTTCGAGATGAAGCGGTTTATTTGTCATATGAAAATATTAAAGGTGCTGGAGGCTTACCTGTGGGTACTTCTGGTAAAGGAATGTTAATGTTATCTGGTGGAATTGATTCGCCTGTTGCTGGTTATCTTGCTCTAAAAAGAGGGGTCTCTATTGAGGTTGTACATTTTGCTAGCCCACCTTACACAAGTCCTGGTTCGTTAAGAAAAGCACATGAATTAGCAAGAAAATTAGTTAAGTTTGGAGGCAACATTCAATTTATTGAAGTTTCTTTAACTGAAATTCAAGAAGAGATTAAAAATAAGACTCCCGAAGCTTATCTAATGACAATAACTCGTCGTTTTATGATGCGTATTACTGATGCAATTAGAGAAAAAAGACGTGGTTTAGTGATTATAAATGGAGAAAGCTTAGGACAAGTTGCCAGTCAAACTCTTGAAAGCATGCAAGTCATTAATGCAGTCACATCAACACCCATTATTCGACCTGTTGTCACTATGGATAAACTTGAAATAATTCAACTAGCCGAAAAAATTGACACTTTTGATATTTCTATTCAACCCTTTGAGGATTGTTGTACTATTTTTGCACCAGATCGTCCCAAAACTAATCCTAAGGAACATAAGGTTGAAGTTTATGAAAAACGCTTAGATATTGAGGGCTTGGTTGCACGTGCTGTTGAAAGCTTAAGTATTATTGAAATTACTTCAAAAGCTAAAGAGGATAATTTAACACAAATGATTGACAATTTTCTTTAAACAATGAAGAGACTAAAACAATAATGTTTTGTCTTTTTTGTTAAAATATGCATGTTCTGAATTAATAATTTTTTGTCGCTTCTATTTGCCAATAAAAATAGATCTTAAAATCTTTAATAAATGATTTTCCATCTATTTTTATTTTTACTTATCAAGCGGTATAAAATAGGGTATAATAACAGAAAAAAAGGAGGAAATGCAATGCCCAAAATTAAAAAAGAAACTTTATTACTCCTATTATCACTTGTAACGTTACTAACCATTTCTTTTTTAGCTGTTTTACTTAATCAATCACAGCTAAGTTCTGCAATAAAAAATGAAAAGCAGACCAAAAAAGTTGATCAAAAGGTGACAACAGCTAGAATTATTGCAAATGGGGATATTTTATTGCACGACATTTTAATCACTAGTGCTAGAAAGTCTGATGATAGCTATGATTTCACCCCTTATTTTGAATATGCTAAAAGTTGGATTAGTGAAGCTGATTTAGCAATTGGAGATTATGAAGGTACCATTAGTCTAGATTTTCCACTTGCTGGTTATCCTTTATTTAATGCTCCAAGTGAAATTGCCAATAACTTAAAAACAATTGGTTATGATGTAGTTGATTTAGCACATAATCATATACTAGATTCCCAATTGGCTGGTGCTTTTAACACGGTTGATACCTTTAAAGAAGTTGGGATTGACTCTGTTGGTATTTATAAAAAAAATCGTGCGTCAGAAGAAATTTTGATTAAGGAAGTAAATGGTATAAAAATTGCTATTTTAGCTTACGCATATGGATACAATGGTATGGAAGCCAATTTGTCACAAGATGAGTATGAAAAGCACTTATCAGATTTAGATGAAGAAAAAATGCAAGCTGAAATTGAAATTGCTGAAAAAAAAGCAGACATCACTATTGTTATGCCTCAAATGGGTGTAGAATATCAAAGAGAACCCAATCAAGAACAAGTTAATCTTTATCATAAAATGATTGATTGGGGAGCAGATGTTGTATTTGGAGGACACCCTCATGTAACACAACCTGCTGAAATAGTTGTAAAAGATGATCAAAATAAATTAATTATGTATTCAATGGGCAATTTTATTTCTAATCAACGCCTTGAAACAGTTGATGATATTTGGACAGAACGAGGTGTTTTAATGGATGTCATTTTTGAAAAAAAAGGTAATAAAACAATTATTAAAGAAGCTAAGGCACATCCGACACAAGTATGGTCTTGGGGTAAAGGTGAGTATGGCATAGAAGGTTATGAATATCGTGATTATCGTGTTTTGATTTTAGAAGATTTCATCGTAGGTGGTAAGCATAGAGATACCATAGATGATGTCATGAAAGAAAAAGTTGATTTAGCATATAAAGAGATGAATGAATTGGTGGATTTAAAATGGCCAAGCAATTAATCAAAAAGAGAGTTACTTTATTTTCAAAAGTATCAAAAGACGTCAAAAGATTATATCTTTCATCTTTTCCAAAAGTTGAAAGATTTCCTTATCTACCTTTATTATTAAACGCTTATCGTCGTGATATAGAATTTATTGCTTATTATGATGATGATAAATTTGTTGGACTTTCTTATATTATTTTTTCAAAAAATTTTGTATTTCTTCTATTTTTAGCAGTTAATCCCCAATATCGTAATCAATCTTATGGTAGTCGTTTGTTAAAAACCATCAAAACGTCTTCTAATGGTCGACCGGTTATTTTAGCGATTGAAGAAATGGATAAAAACGCAGATAATTATCAAGAACGTTTGAATCGTCTTGCTTTTTATGAAAAAAATGATTACCAATTAATTCCTTATTTTTATTATGAGATGGGTGAAAAGTATCAACTATTATCAACCTGTTTAGATGTTGATATGGGTGAATTTAAAAAAATGCTTCGAAAAATATCTTACGGTATCATTCCCATTGATATTGATTTAAAAGTAAAAACCTAATATTAAGTTAGGTAAACAAACTACTTTATACCTAAGTAATTATCTTGAATTAGCTAAAACAGTTTTTAGTATTAATTGGAATATAATCTTTAAATCTTATCATTGCTTACTTAAATGAATGTGATTAACTCATAATAGGTCTATCATTAAGTGGTGTGTTTTAAAAATTAACTTCTTTAAGTTAATTTTTATTAGATCACAATTAATTTAGAAAAATGCTATAGTGTTATTTTTACTAAAATGGGTTAGTGAGACTTTTATTTAGTATTTTAATTTTTTGATGAAGTATGTCAAATGAATAAGCCTTACTTGCATTTTAAGTTACGAGAGCATAATAAAAAATAAAATAAATAATTTGATAAAATTCTTGTCAAAAAAGAGAAATAGTGGTAGAATTGTAATGTTGACTAAATGCACATCCAGTGCAACCGCACGACTATTGTTAATAAGTAGATACAATCTCACAATACAAGGCGAGTCTTCACAATAAAATATAGGAGGTGCATCATGAGCACATATGCAATCATTAAAACTGGTGGCAAACAAGTTAAAGTTGAAGTTGATCAAGCGATTTATATTGAAAAGCTTGATGTGGAAGCAGGAACAGAAGTTACTTTTGATGAAGTTGTTCTTGTTGGTGGTGAAAAAACAATTGTTGGAACACCATTAGTATCTGGCGCAACAGTTGTTGGAACTGTAGAAAAACAAGGTAAACAAAAAAAAGTTGTTACTTTTAAATATAAACCTAAAAAAGGTAGTCACCGTAAACAAGGTCACCGTCAACCATATACAAAGGTTATCATTAAAGCTATTAACGCTTAAAAAAGGATAGCACATGATAAAAGCAACCATATCAATATCATCTAATGGTAATCCTGTTAAAGTTAAAATAAAGGGACACGCTGCTAGTGGTGAATATGGTCATGATGTCATGTGTGCAGCAGTATCCACTCTATCAATTAATTTTATTAATTCGTTAGAGGCATTGGCAGCCTATATTCCAAAGTATCATATCAATGATATTACTGGTGGTGAAATGACTATTGACTTTTCAAATTTTGACACCTCATCTAATAGAGAAATTATTCAACTTTTATTTGAATCGTTTCTACTTGGAATGAGTAAGCTTTCTGAGGATTCCCCAGAATATGTCAAAACAAGTATCATGACAAACTAATAAAAGAGAGGAAATAACATTATGTTAAAAATGAATCTTGCTAACTTACAACTTTTTGCCCACAAAAAAGGTGGAGGATCTACATCAAATGGACGTGATTCTCAATCTAAACGTTTAGGAGCTAAAGCAGCAGACGGTCAAACTGTTACTGGAGGCTCAATTCTTTATCGTCAACGTGGTACACATATTTATCCAGGTGTTAACGTTGGACGTGGAGGAGATGACACACTTTTTGCTAAAGTTGAAGGTGTTGTTCGTTTCGAGCGTAAAGGACGTGACAAAAAACAAGTTTCTGTCTATCCAATTGCAAAATAAATAAGCAGTAATAAAAACTTTCTCAAAAAATGAGAAAGTTTTTTCATTATCTAAAGTATTAATTTTTCGACAGCTATCTTATGGTATAATAATAACAGATATTTAAAAATTTCTGAAGAAAGGTTTTCAATAAGTCCAAATGAAGAAAATACACTTTATTAGTATCGGTTTTATTCTTATTATTTTAGATCAAATAAGCAAATATTGGATTGTTTCCAATATTTCTCAAGGTGAGATGAAGCACTTTTTACCAGGAATTTTTAGTTTAACATATTTACGAAATTATGGAGCTGCTTTTTCAATTCTTCAAAATCAACAATTGTTTTTCTTTGTAGTAACTATTTGTTTTATTGGATTTGCTATCAATTTTTTTCTTAAAAGTAAAGATCATCAAGTCTATACTAGAATAGGAATTTTATTGATCATAGCTGGTGGTATTGGCAATTTTATTGATCGTTTGCGTCTGGGTTATGTTGTTGATATGATTCACCTTGACTTTATGGATTTTGCTGTATTTAATCTTGCTGACTCTTATTTATCTGTCGGTGTTTTTGTTCTTATTTTAGCATTATGGAAAGAAAATTAAAATGAAATTAATCATCAATGAATCAGGTACTCGTCTAGATAAAGTGCTTGCTGATCATACTAAGTTATCACGAGTACAAGCCAATGAAGAAATTAAAAAAGGAACTATCACTGTTAATGAAAAAAAAGTTAAACCAAAATATATGGTTAAAATTGGTGATGTAGTGAATTATGAAATTCCTGAGGAAATTATTTTAGATTATGTTGCTGAGGATATTCCTATTGAAATTGTTTATGAAGATGATGATGTTGCTGTGGTGAATAAGCCCCAAGGAATGGTCGTTCATCCTTCGCACGGTCATCCGTCAAAAACACTTGTAAACGCTTTGTTGTTTCATATTAAGGACTTATCAAGCATCAATGGTGTAGTAAGACCAGGTATTGTCCATAGAATTGATAAAGACACATCTGGTTTATTAATGATTGCCAAAAACAATCAAGCTCATCAAATACTGGCACAAGAATTAAAAAACAAAAAAGCTTATCGTCATTACCTTGCTATTGTACATGGTAATTTACCTAATGATCGAGGTATTATTGAAGCACCAATTGCAAGGAGTGATAAAAATCGAAAAAAACAAGCAGTCAAAACAGGTGGTAAGCCGGCACTTACAAGGTTTGAAGTTTTAGAAAGATACGGTGATTATACTTTAGTGTCACTAACCTTAGAAACTGGTAGAACTCATCAAATAAGAGTTCACATGGCTTATATAGGACATCCTATTGCTGGTGATCCTCTATATGGTCCCAAAAAAACCTTAAAAGGCCAAGGACAATTTTTACATGCTAAGACTATTGGTTTTACACATCCAAAAACAAAAGAAATGATGACATTTTCAATCCAACCTCCAGAAATTTTTCTAAAAACCTTGCAAGAGTTAAGAGAACTAAATAGTTAAGTGTTAACCAAACTCATCCACTAAGATAAAATAACTTGTTAAAAATTCTATAATGTGGTATTCTTTTATAAAAATAAGTCCCTTTAAAATTGTCCTGAGAGGCAAGCAAGGTGAGCATAAAAAGCATAGGTATTTGTTTACTTAGATTTTGTTATCTCCTTGAAAAAGGAGATTTTTTAATAGAAAGGAAGACAATGAATGAAAAGTAAAAAAATAGTTGATGACATTACAATGCAACGTGCAATTACGCGAATCACTTATGAAATCATTGAACGTAATAAAAACCTTGATAACATTATTTTAGCAGGAATAAAAACACGTGGTGTTTATATTGCTCAAAGAATACAAGAAAAGTTAAATCAGTTAGAGGAGGTTTTAATTCCTATAGGTGAAATTGACACTAAAGCTTTTAGAGATGATATCAAAGTTGAAGAGGATACTACAAATATGCCAGTTGATGTCACTGATAGAGACGTTATCTTAGTTGATGACGTTCTCTACACAGGACGAACGATTCGAGCTGCAATTGATAATTTGGTAAGTTTAGGTCGTCCTTCTAGGATTTCATTAGCCGTTCTTGTGGATAGAGGTCATAGAGAATTACCTATTCGAGCTGATTATGTTGGCAAAAATATTCCTACCAGTTCAAGAGAAGAAATCATTGTTAAAATGTATGAAGTTGATAATGAAGATTCTATTATTATAAATGATCCAAGTTAATAAGGAGATAAAATGGAAGAGATTAGATATGATGTTCACGATATGCCAAAACCAAGTTTGCTTATAGGTTTATCCTTTCAACATCTTTTTGCTATGTTTGGAGCTACTGTACTTGTTCCTATTCTTGTGGGGATTGACCCAGCTGTGGCACTTTTTTCAAGTGGATTAGGTACTTTAGCCCACTTATCAGTAACAAAATATAAAATTCCAGCCTATATGGGCTCTAGTTTTGCCTATATCGGTGCCATGCAAACTCTTTTAAAAACTGATGGAATTGGCGCTGTAGCACAAGGAGCAATCACTGGGGGTTTAGTCTACTTTGCAGTAGCTTTTATTGTTAGAAGGTTAGGTAATAACTGGATTGATAAAATTTTGCCTCCTGTAGTGGTGGGACCAATTGTTATGGTTATTGGACTTAGTCTTGCTTCAGTGGCAGTTAATGACGTTATGTTAAAAGATGGCACTTACAATGTTAGTTATGTTGTTATTGGCTTATTTACTTTATTTGCTGTCATACTTTTTAATATTTTTGGTAAGGGAATTATTGGTGTAATTCCTATACTTTTAGGACTAATTTCAGGATATTTATTTTCACTCTTGTTTGGTTTAGTAACTGGACAAGAACTTGTCAGTTTCACGGAAGTTGAAGCAGCAAACTGGTTTAGTTTACCTTCATTCAATATTCTCTTTTTAAACTACAGTTTAAAATTTTATCCTAGTGCTATTTTAACTATGGCACCAATTGCTTTTGTCACAATGACCGAGCATTTTGGGCATGTGATGGTTTTAAATAGTTTAACTGATAGAGATTATTTTAAAGATCCTGGTCTTGATAAAACCTTAGCAGGTGATGGTCTTGCACAAGTTCTTGCAGGATTTTTTGGAGCACCACCAGTAACTTCTTATGGTGAAAACATTGGTGTTATGGCACTCAATAAAATCTACTCTGTTTATGTGATTGCTGGAGCAGCAGTATTTGCTATTCTTCTAAGTTTTATAGGAAAAATTTCTGCTCTTATTCATTCTATTCCAACACCAGTTGTAGGTGGTATTTCATTAGCTTTATTTGGTGTTATTGGTGCTAGCGGACTTAAAATTCTAATAGAATCAAAAGTTAATTTAGACAATAAGAAAAATCTTTTTATCACAAGTGTTATCCTTATTTCAGGAATTGGTGGGTTGATTATACAAACACCTTGGCTTCACATCCCAGGTGTTGCAGTTTCAACCATTTTTGGTATTTTTCTTTATCAAATACTTCCTGAAGATAATTAATATATTATCGTATGATTAGTTTAAAAATCCTTGATTATAATGCTAAAAAACATTATAATCAAGGATTTTTACTATTTTTAATTTAATTTTGGATAAATAAATGTTAGAGCATCTATAAATAGAAGAACAGAAATTGTTGCTAAAATAGCAGAAATCACCGGACTGACATTTAGTGGTGAATTCCATAAAAAATGAAGTAAAATTGGTAGAAAGGACCAAGTCATAATTTTCTTTTTAGATATTTCTTTAGATTTTGATACTAACAGAAATATACCCAAGCATAAAACTGATGTGTAAAGATAATGTGAGGAAAGTGCACCTGAAACTCTTGAAATAGTTGTACCAATAGTGTAGTCAATTTGCTCAGAAGCATCAGTTAAAATATAAGCAAAATCTTCAACAATTTGAAATCCAAATCCTACTGTTAAACCAGAAATAAATACAGTTTCTTTTTTAAAAATCTTGAAAAAATAAAGAATTGAAAAAGTCATTAAAGCTTTAATAGTCTCTTCTACAAAAGGAGCGGTTAATGCTGCTTCCCAGTCTTGTAAAAACTGCTTATCAAAACCAATTACTTGTAATACTGAATAGGAAAAACCATTTCCGATACTAGATAACCACCCAGTAATTAACATACCTGAGATAATAGAAACAATGATTATCTTACTTGGAATCTTTAATTGTTTTTTTAAAAATTTGATAGCAAGGGACATTGGTATTATATAAAATGCTAATAAGAGAGTACTAAAAAGAATAATAATTTGATTGATTACTGGACCATCATACTCAATTAGTGGAAACAATTCAAAATCAATGCCATAGATGATTAAAAAAAGCCAGACAGAAACAGCTATTTTTTGTTTAGTTGTTAAAATTGACATTTATTTTCTCCTTATATAAATTATGTTATAGTTTAGCAATATCTTACTTTATTGTCAAATTGATTATTTTGGTGAAAAAGTCTTGTGTAACCTAAAAAGAACAAATTTGTAAGGTAATTACACCATTATAATAGAAAATGGATGATTATAATGAGGCTGTTTCTAAAAATTTAATTAACTTCAAATTTTAAAAAAATCAAAATTAGTTTTACTTTTTCTTAATTATTGTTTGACTTTTAATTTTAAAAAAAGTATACTTGTATTAAACAAACAATACAAAGGAGACGAAGATGTCAAGGAAAGTTAAAGGTGGTTCTAAAAAAAAGAAAACTCTTTTTATCTTATTGCCTATTTTAGTTTTAGCTCTTATTTTAGCAGCATATTTTTGGAGTCAAAATAAAAACTCATTAGTTGAAAATGATGCAAAACCTCCTTATACATTAGCTGAAGTTACTGAAGGATCGATAGCTTCTAGTACTTTGTTGTCTGGAACAGTGAAAGCTCTCAATGAACAATATGTTTATTATGATCCTTCTAAGGGTGAGATTGCTTCCTTTGATGTTTCAGTTGGTAACGCTGTTGAGCCAGGCCAAAAATTATTACAATATGATACAACAGCTGCTCAAGCAGAATATGATCAAGCTGTTAGAGCCCTAAATAAAGTTGGTCGTCAAATTGAAGAAGTTAGAAATGGTGCTACAAACGTCCAAACCCATAATGGAGAAGAAGCACTAGAATCTACTCTTATTGAAAAATCTATTGACAGTCAACTCAATGATTTATATGATGCATATGCTGATGCTCAAGCTGTTGTTAATAAAGCACAAGAAGCACTTAACCAAACAATTATTGTTAGTGATGTTAGCGGAACTGTTGTAGAAGTGAATACATCAGTTAACCCTTCTAAGCAAGGTGGACAAGTTCTAATTCATATCGTTAGTGAGGGACAATTGCAAGTTGAAGGGGATTTAACAGAATATGATTTAGCTAATATTAAAGTTGATCAAGATGTTAAAATCACTTCAAAAGTTTATCCAGATCAATCATTTACTGGTAAAATTAATTATGTTTCAAACTATCCAACTGAAGCCAGTAATGGAGTAGGTGAGCAGTCATCAAATTCTTCAATGTATCCATTTAAAATAAACTTCACAAGTGATTCTAGTAGTTTAAAACAAGGTTTTAAAGTAAGTATTGAAGTTATTAATAATGAAAAAAATAAACTTGTTCCAGTTACTGCAATTGTTAAAGAAAAAGATAAAAACTATGTTTGGATTTTTAATAAAAACACAAGCAAAATCACAAAAAAAGAAGTGACTATAGGAAAAGCGGATGCTGTTTATCAAGAAGTCACTGGTGGTATAGAAATTGGTCAAATTGTTGTCGACTTTCCTTGGGATGATTTCAAAGAAGGTCAAACAATTGATGGTGATATTGCTATACCATACGATGATGAAGCAGAGGATAAGTCTAGTGAATAAAGAAAATACCCTTATTAAATTACATAATATCATTAAGAGTTATCATAATGGTGATGAGGAATTACAGGTTTTAAAAGGTATTAATCTAAGAGTTGAAAAAGGAGATTTTCTAGCAATTATGGGCCCATCTGGTTCAGGGAAATCTACATTAATGAATATGATTGGTTTACTAGATAGACCTACATCAGGTGAATATCAATTAAATGGTCAATATGTTGATGATTTATCAGAAAAAAAATTAGCTGAAGTCAGAAATAAAGAACTAGGTTTCGTGTTTCAACAATTTTTCTTATTATCAAAATTAGATGCTGTTCAAAATGTCGAACTACCCCTCATCTATGCTGGTGTTTCTTCAACTAAACGTAGAAAAATGGCTGAAGAGCTACTTGAAAAAGTTGAATTATCAGATAGAAAAAGTCACTTACCATCTGAGCTTTCAGGTGGTCAAAAACAAAGAGTTGCCATTGCTCGAGCTCTTGTTAATAACCCGTCATTAATTTTAGCAGATGAACCAACTGGTGCTTTAGACACTAAAACTGGTCAACAAATTATGGAGCTATTAACAGAGCTAAACAATGAAGGAAAAACTATCATTATGGTTACTCATGAGCCAGAAATTGCTTCATATGCTAAGCATACCATTGTTCTTCGAGATGGAGAGATTGTTGAGAAATGGTCTAAACAAGCAAAAGTGAAGGAGGAGTAAGTTATGGAACATTGGAAATTTGCTCTGACTTCCATTTTGAGTCATAAAATGAGATCACTTTTAACCATGCTTGGTATTATTATTGGTGTAACCTCTGTAGTTATCATTATGGCACTTGGTCAGGGAATGAAAGAACAAGTGACAAGTATCTTCACTTCTGATCAACAAGACATTCAGTTATACTATGAGCCTGATTCGTTTGATTTAATAGAAGAAAATTTTATGGACTATAAACCACCCCAAATTAAAGAAGAATGGCTACAACAAATAGTTATGGAAACAAAAGGAATCGATAACTATTATGTCACCAATATGACAACAGCAACGATCGATTTTAAATCAAAAAAAGCTGAAAACATTAATGTGACTGGCGTAAATCAAACTTATTTTGATGTGAAAGAAATAGAAATTGTAGCTGGCCGTTCTTTTCAAACAATTGATTTTCAAAAATTTTCTCGTATTATAATGCTTGATACAAAACTAGCAAAGAAACTTTTTGATAGTCCAGAAAATGCTTTAAATCAAGTTGTTTCTGTGGGTGATAAGGCTTATCTTGTTGTTGGTATCTATAAAGAACAAATAGAGGAGTCAGGAATGATTTCAGGTCTACCAAATGATGGAACTGCAATTATGGCCAACACACAATTATCAGCTGAATTTAATGTTGATGAAATCAGTATGATATACATTCATGTAGATGATGTTAAAAATGCTTCGATTTTAGGTGAAGAAGCAGGTCAGAAATTGACCAACTTATCAGGTGCTCAAAATGGAACCTATAAGACTTATAACCTAGAAGAAGTTTTAAATAATATTAACGAAGCTTTTGGCGTTATGACAACAGTAATTGGCTCAATTGCCGGCATTTCGCTATTGGTGGGTGGAATAGGTGTTATGAATATTATGCTTGTTTCTGTCACTGAAAGAACTAGAGAAATTGGTCTTAGAAAAGCGTTAGGCGCAACAAGAGGAAATATATTAACTCAATTTTTAATTGAGTCTATGGTATTAACTATGCTAGGTGGTCTGATTGGCTTGATTATTGCCTACGGCGTAACTACTCTTATCGATCAATCATTACCAGATATGCATCCAAGTGTTTCAATACCGGTTGCTATTGGAAGTATTATTTTCTCAGCTCTTATTGGTATTATTTTTGGTATTCTTCCAGCAAATAAAGCTAGTAAGTTAGATCCAATTGAGGCTTTAAGATATGAATAGGCTAATTAACCGAAAAGAAAAGTATGAAAAATTAAAAAAAATATTCCATATTTTAGGGATTGTTTCAATTATTTTATCAATTGCCCTTGTTATTTATCTTATTAAAGGATTAGATATTTTAAATAATCCTGATGCTTTAGCACAATTAATAAAAGAACATCTTTTTTGCGGAACAATTTTATTTTTTATTATTCAAATTGTTCAAGTTATAATCCCTATTATTCCTGGTGGTGTTACTACAGTAGTTGGTTTCATAGCATTTGGACCAATAATTGGATTTCTTCTTAATTATATTGGCATTATCATTGGAAGTATTATTTTATTTGCAATTACTAGAAACTATGGTCGAAAATTTATATTATTGTTCACTAAAGAGAAACAACTAGATTATTATGAAAATAAATTATCTAGCCCAACCTATGAATATTTTTTTATCTTAAATATGTTATCTCCAGTATCACCAGCTGATATTCTTGTTATGGTTACTGGATTGACCAAAATGAGTTATCGTAAATTTATTACCATTATTTTAATTACAAAACCTATTTCAATTATTTCATACAGTTATTTTTGGATTTATGGTGGTCAGTTAGTTAAAAACTTTTTCTAATGGTAATGGTGTCAAGATTTTTTCTTGACACTTATTTTTTTTATGTTATAATGAATGAAGAATATTGTTATAATATTAATAAAAAAAGAAAAGAGAGACAAATGGCAGTTAAAATTCGCTTAACTCGTATGGGTTCAAGAAAAAAACCTTTTTACCGTATTAATGTTGCAGACTCACGTGCACCACGTGATGGACGTTTTGTTGAGACAGTTGGAACTTATAATCCACTTTTAGCAGAAAACCAAGTAACACTTAAAGAAGAACGTGTTCTTGATTGGTTATCTAAAGGTGCACAACCTTCTGACACTGTTCGCAGTATCTTCTCAAAAGCTGGAATTATGAAAAAATTCCATGAATCTAAATTTACGAAATAAGGCTTATGGATACAATAGAAAATCTTATTATTGCAATTGTGAAACCTCTTATTTCACATCCAGAAAATTTCTCAATCAAAATTCAGGATACTCCAGAATTTTTAGAGTACCATCTTGATTTAGATGCAAACGATGTTGGTCGCATTATTGGCAGAAAAGGACGTACAATTACTGCAATAAGATCAATTGTTTATTCTGTACCAACACAAGGTAAAAAAGTTAGAATTGTTATCGATGAAAAGTAGTAGCTTGCCTACTGCTTTTTATTATTACTATTTAATTTACATTAGAAAGTTTATATTTGGGAAGTGTAATAGAGAATCTTGTTTATTACAATTTAAAATGATAAAATGAATAAAACAAGATAAATGGAGTTACTATGAACTATTTTAATGTTGGCAAGATTGTGAATACACAAGGTTTAAAAGGTGAGGTTCGTGTTTTGAGTGTGACTGATTTTGTCTTTGAAAGATATAAGGTTGGCAGCCAATTAGCACTTTTTGACAAAAATAATCAATTTGTTAGAAATCTTGACGTTGAAAGCCATCGTCAACATAAAAATTTTGACATCCTTAAATTTAAAGGGCTTTATCATATCAATGAGGTTGAAAAATTTAAGAATTATTCTTTGAAAATCTCTGAAGAATTTTTGTCACCACTCGCCACAGATGAATTTTATTATCATGAAATCATTGGCTTATCAGTCTATGAAAAAAATCACTATATTGGTGAAATTAAAGAGATTTTACAGCCTGGTGCTAATGATGTTTGGGTTGTTCAAAGAAAGGGAAAAAAAGACTTGTTACTTCCCTATATCCCTTCAGTGGTTTTATCTGTTAATCTTGCTGAAAAAAAGATAGATGTTGATATACTAGAAGGATTAGACGATGAAGATTAATATTTTAACTTTATTTCCAGAAATGTTTTCTCCTTTAAAGCACTCTATTGTTGGTAAGGCTCAAGAAAAAGGTTTAGTTGATATTAATTATTATAATTTTAGAGAAAATGCTGAAAAAGCCAGACATGTTGATGATGAACCCTATGGCGGTGGGCATGGGATGCTCTTAAGAGCTCAACCAATTTTTGATACTATTGCTAAAATAGATTCACAAAATGCTAGAATAATTCTATTGGAACCAGCTGGGCGTCAAATGTCTCAGTCATATGCAGAAGAATTAGCCAAAGAAGAAAATCTTATTTTTATTTGTGGTCATTATGAAGGTTATGATGAACGAATTAAAGAATTGGTAACAGATGAAATTTCTTTGGGAGATTTTATCTTAACAGGAGGGGAATTAGCTGCTATGGCTATTATAGATGCTACAGTTCGTCTTATCCCAAATGTGATTGGTAAAGAGGCTAGTCATCAAGAAGATAGTTTTTCTTCAGGTTTATTAGAATATCCCCAATACACACGCCCATATGATTTTAGAGGAATGAAAGTACCAGATGTTTTAATGAGTGGGCACCATGAAAACATTAGAAGGTGGCGTTTAAAAGAAAGTCTTAAAAAAACTTATCAGAAACGTCCTGATTTATTAGAAAATTATTTCATGACAAATGAAGAAGAAATGATGTTATCAGAAATTAAAGAAGAGTTAAAATCATCTCAGTAAATTTATAATGAAATGATGTTTATAGTTATAGTGGAGAAATAATGCGTTCAAAAGAAGATGTGTACGATATTACTATAGTTGGAGGAGGCCCTGTTGGTCTTTTCACTGCTTTTTATGCTGGTTTACGTGGTGTACGAGTAAAGATTATTGAAAGCTTGTCTGAGCTGGGTGGTCAACCAGCTATTTTATACCCAGAAAAAAAGATTTTTGATATTCCTGCTTATCCTTCTATTTTAGGAAAAGATTTAGTATCTAACTTAATTAAACAACTAGATTTAGTTTCAGATAAATTGACTATTTGTTTAAAAGAAGAGGTACAAACATTTAAAAAAATTAATGATATTTTTGTGATAAATACCTCAAAGACTATTCACCATTCTAAAACTATTATTTTCGCTTGTGGCAATGGTGCATTTTCACCAAGAAAATTAGGATTAGAAAAAGAAGAAGAATTTGAGCAAACAAATCTTTATTACCATATTAAATCGCTTGAAAAATTTAAAAATAGAAACGTTATTATCTGTGGTGGGGGAGATTCAGCAGTTGATTGGGCTTTGGAATTAGAAAAAATTGCAAAAAGCGTTACTCTTGTTCATCGACGTAAAGAATTTCGTGCTCATGAACATAGTGTTTCACTTTTGAAAAAATCATCTGTAAGACTTTTAACCCCATTTATTCCTGTTTCTTTTGCAGCTAATAATGGAGTTATCACTCAACTCACTATTCAAGAAGTTAAAGACAAACAAGTGACAACTCTTTTCTTAGATGACCTAATTGTTAGCTATGGTTTTACTAATTCAAATAAGAATCTTAAAAATTGGCCAGTTGATAGTCAAAGAACAAGTATCAAAGTTTCTTCGTCTTTTGAATCAAGTCATAAAGGAGTCTTTGCAGTTGGTGATGCAGCAATTTATGATTGCAAACTATCACTTATTGCTACAGGTTTTGGTGAGGCACCAATTGCAGTAAACGAGGCTATTAAACTTATCTATCCAGAAAGAGATAATCGTGTAGTTCACTCGACTAGTCTTATAAATAAATAAAATAGATTTTACTTAAATAGCAATAATGCGTAATAACTTTAAGAAGTTATTGAAATATGCTATAATAAACAGTAATTGTTAGTAAGGAGAAAAAGATGGAAATTGTTCGTCAAAAAGAATTTGTAAACCAATACCATTATGATGCTCGTAATTTAGAGTGGGAAAAAGAAAATGGTACACCAGAGACAACTGTTGAAGTAAAATTTAAATTGGTAGAAAAAAATATGGAGAAGAGACAAACAACTATTGTGTCAACGCTTCAATTTATCATTGTTCAAGAAGATTTTGTTGTGAGTGGCATGATTTCTCAACTAAATCTCATTAAAGATCGTATTATTAATCAACCAAATGAATTTTCGCAAGAAGAAGCTAAAGACTTAGCTTCTCCATTACTAGATATTCTCAAAAGATTAACCTATGAGGTGTCTGAAATTGCTCTTGATAGAGCTGGTTTAAACTTGGAGTTTTAGTTAATGAAATTAGCTGTTATTACAGACTCATCTGCTAATCTAGATGAGAGTTTTAAGAAGAAAAATAATGTGTTTGTATTAGATATACCAGTTATCATTGATAATGAAACTTTTATAGAAGGCAAAAATTTAGAAATTGATGATTTCTATAAAAAAATGGAAACAGCACAGGAATTTCCAACAACTAGTCAACCAAGTCTTGCTGATTTGGATGATGTGTTGGCTTGTCTTTCAAAAGAAAACTATACTCATGTCATTGGTCTATTCTTATCAAGTGGTATTTCTGGTTTTTATCAAAATATTCACTATTTAGTTGATGAATATAGTCATTTAACGATTCGTTTTCCCGACACTAAAATTTGTAGTTTTCCTCTTAGAATGCTTGTTGAAAATACTATTGCTTCCTATGAGGCTGGTCATCCATTTTCGATTATTGAAAGAGATTTATTGCAACAAATTTCTGGGTCAGGAGCTTATGTTGTTGTTGATGATTTAAATCATCTAGTAAAAGGTGGACGTTTGTCAAATGGTTCTGCTTTAATAGGTAATCTTTTAAGTATAAAACCAATCATATATTTTAATAATGGCAGTTTAGAGCTTTTTGAAAGAGTTAGAACTGAGAAAAAAGCTCATAATCGACTCATTGAAATTTTAAATGATGTGACATCAAATCATACATTTGATGTTTCAATTGTTCATGCTAATGCCATAGAAAAAGCTGAGAAGATAAGAGATTTAATTTTACAATCTAATTACCAAGGTAATATTTTAATTACTACTTTTAGTTGTGCTATTGCAGCCCATCTAGGAAAAGGGGCGGTTGCTATTGCTTTTACTCCTTCAGCTGGTGATGAGTAAAATTACTTTTATCAATAATTTTTATTGTAACGCATTTATTTAGTCATTAAAAGATAGTGGGAAAAATGATGAAATTAAAAACGTTGCCTTCTGAATTTCAGAAGGCTTTACCAATTTTATCTAGGATAAAAGAATATGGTTATGAAGCCTATTTTGTCGGTGGAAGTGTTCGAGATGTTATCTTAGATCATCCCATTCATGATGTTGATATTGCTACAAATGCATATCCTGAAGAAATTAAAAAAATATTTCCAAGAACAGTTGATATAGGTATAGAACATGGCACAGTATTAGTTCTTTTTGATGAAGAAGAATATGAAGTAACTACTTTTAGAACCGAGGAGGGCTATGTTGATTTTCGTAGACCAAGTCAGGTTCATTTTGTGCGCTCTCTAAAGGAAGACTTGAAAAGAAGAGACTTTACTGTTAATGCTTTTGCTTTAAACAATGAGTCTGAAGTCATTGATTTATTTGGTGGATTACAGGATTTAGAAAAAAAGACTTTAAGAGCTGTTGGTGATGCCAGTGAACGTTTTTACGAAGATGCCTTAAGAATTATGAGAGGTTTGCGTTTTGTTTCAAGCCTAGGTTTTACAATTGAAGAAAAAACGTTATCTGCAATGAAGGCTAACGCAAATTTACTGGAAAATATTTCTGTTGAACGTGTTTTTATTGAGCTAGATAAATTGTTAATGTCATCTTTTTGGCAAAAAGGTCTTAAACAATTAATTTTATGTGATGTTTATCTTTTTTTACCAGGATTAAAAAATTGTAAAAAAAACTTGCAATTGATGCTTGATGAATTAGCTCCAAGTTTTCAATTTGAAACTTCTGAACAAGCTTGGGCAAATCTTTTGATGAGCATTCAAGTAAAAAGTATCAAAGGATTTTTAAAAAAATGGAAAACATCAAATGAATTTCAAAAAACTGTTGAAAATCTCATTACTGTTTACCACATTAGACTTGAGAGATCCTTTTCAAGCCAAGATGTTTATCGATTTGGAAAAGATATTCTTTATCAAGTTGAATCATTGCGAGAAGCTAAGGGTTTAACGGTTAACCAAGAAAGAATTAGTAAATTAGATAGCGAACTTATCATTCATAACAAAAGTGAAATAGTTGTTAATGGACGGCAACTTATGTCTCAATATCATTTATCTCCTGGGCCAAAACTTGGAATGCTCTTAAATGAGATTGAAACAGAAATTGTTGGAGGGAATTTAGAGAACTGTCAAGAGAAAATTTTTAGATTTGTTGAAAGGAGATTAGTTGATGAGTCATTTTTCAGTTGATAATTTGACCAAAACGATTGGTGACAAAACTGTTTTTCAAAAGATTTCCTTTATGATACATCCTCTTGATCGTATTGGTATTATTGGTGTTAACGGTACAGGAAAAACAACTCTTCTAGAAGTTATTTCTAAAGAATTAGGTTTTGATGGAGATGTTTCCCCTTTTTCCCATGCAAATGATTATAAGATTGCATATCTTAAACAAAACCCAGTTTTTGATGATTCA
Organism: Streptococcus marimammalium DSM 18627; assembly: GCF_000380045.1. Taxonomy (GTDB): domain Bacteria; phylum Bacillota; class Bacilli; order Lactobacillales; family Streptococcaceae; genus Streptococcus; species Streptococcus marimammalium. The sequence continues at coordinate 188,463 of NZ_KB904340.1, read as the reverse complement.
AAAACTGTACTTGATACGGTTTTATCAGAAGATCTAAAAGAAATGAGACTAATTAAAGAATATGAATCATTGATGATGGACTATTCTAAAGATAATCAAGCACGTTTAGAAAAAGTGATGTCTGAAATGACTGCAATTGATGCCTGGTCTATTGAAAGTGAAGTTAAAACTGTCTTATCAAAACTTAGTATTAACAATCTCAATCAGACAATTTCACAACTGTCTGGTGGTCTTAAAAGACGTGTTCAACTTGCTCAAGTACTTTTATGTGATAGTGATCTTTTATTACTTGATGAACCTACTAATCACTTAGATATACATACCATCTCTTGGTTATCAGACTATCTAAAAAATAGTCGTAAAACTGTCTTATTTATTACCCATGATCGTTATTTTTTAGATATGATTTCAACTCGTATTTTTGAATTAGCTAATGCCTCTTTAACAGAATATCAAGGTAATTATCAAGATTATGTTCGTTTAAAAGCTGAACAAGATGAAAGAGAAGTTAATAGTCTCCACAAGAAAAAACAGCTCTATAAACATGAATTATCTTGGATGCGTACACAGCCTCAAGCTAGGGCAACTAAACAACAGGCACGAATAAGTCGTTTTGAAAAGTTAGAAAAAGAGGTAAAAAATGATGTGACCTCAAACAATATGGAAATAAACTTTGATTCCACACGTATTGGAAAAAAAGTTATTTCTTTTGAAAATGTCTCTTTTTGCTTTTCAGATAAATCTATTATCAAAGATTTTAATTTATTAATTCAAAATAAGGATAGAATTGGTATTGTTGGTGATAACGGTGTTGGTAAATCAACTCTTCTAAATCTGATTTCAGGAGATATCACTCCAACCTCAGGTCATTTATCAATTGGTGAAACAGTTAGAATAGGTTATTTTTCACAACAAATTAAGGAAATAGACGAAAGTAAACGCCTTATTAATTATCTCCAAGAAGTTGCTGATGAGGTTAAAACAAAAGTTGGTATCACAAGTGTTAGTGAATTATTAGAACAATTTTTATTTCCAAGATCAAGTCATGGTAGCTTGATTTCAAAGCTATCAGGAGGTGAAAAAAAACGTCTTTACCTATTAAAACTTCTCATTGAAAAACCAAATGTTCTTTTATTGGATGAACCGACCAATGATCTTGATATTGCTACTTTGACAGTTCTTGAGCGTTTTTTAGAGAATTTTAATGGCCCAGTCATCACTGTTAGTCATGATCGTTACTTTTTAGACAAGGTAGCAACTAAAATTTTAGCTTTTGAAAATAATACCATCAAGATATTTTATGGAAACTATACCGATTACCTAGATGAAAAAAATTTTCAAATTCGCCTAAAAGAAGAACAACAAAAAGAAGTACCATTAAAAGGTAAGACAGAAAGAAAACATGAGTCAGGAAAAAAAAGAATGTCTTACTTTGAAAAACAAGAATGGGAAACAATTGAAGTCACTATAGAACAATTAGAAGAAAGTATCACTCAGATAGAAAAAAAGATGCTTGAGGCTTCAAGTGATTATAGTCAATTAGCTAATCTTCAAAAAGAACTAGACGAAAAAAATGATGAGCTTCTTGATAAATATGAGCGTTATGATTACCTTAGTCAATTGAGTCAATAAATATTTTGGTATCTCTTTTCATGACTAATTCAGCCCACTTGATGGGCTTTTTTGTTATAATAATAACTAAGAAACTTAGAGTGGTGATGAAATGAAATTATTATACACAGATATTTATAATAACATGTCTGATATATTAGCAAATAAATCTTATGATTATGCTTTAAAAGGAAAAAGAGTTTTTTATATTGCTCCAAACTCTCTATCTTTTGAAAAGGAACGACGTGTTCTTAGTTTGTTACCTAAACAAGCTTCATTTGCAATTACGGTTACACGTTTTACCCAAATGGCACGTTATTTTACACTTAATAATAAGAATAGAAGAACAAGTATTGATGATATCGGTCTTTTTATGCTTTTTCAAAAAATATTAGCTAAATTTTCTGAGGAGGATTTACCTATTTATGGACTTTTGAGAAAAGATCCTAATTTTATTGATCAGTTAGTCAATCTTCATAAGGAACTAAAAACAGCAAATATGAATTTATTGGAGCTATCAGAAATGGATAGTCCTAAATTCCAAGATTTATTAAAGATTTTTATGGCTTTAGAAGAAGAACTTGTTAATAATCATTTTGAAAGTATTTCTCCGCTAGATTATTTTTCAAGACAAGTATCTTCTGGTTTTCTTGATAATTCTTTAGCAGATGTTGTGCTTATTATTGATGGTTTTACTAGATTTTCAGCTGAAGAAGAACATCTCATCAAATTATTAGATGAAAAAGTATCAGAGATTATTGTTGGTTGTTATGCTAGTCAAAAGGCCTATCAATCAAATTATATCGAAGGAAATATCTATCAAGCTGGTGTTGATTTTCTCACGCATTTATCTTCTTTATTTTTTGTAAAACCTGAATACATAGCAAAAACCACAGAAACTTTTTTTTCTAAACTCTCTAAAACAATTGAAACTCTTTATGATTTTTCTGAGACAACCAAAGAATTAACTATTCCTAAAAATTCTCCTATCACTATATGGGAGGTAAGTCATCAAAAAGAAGAAATTGAACAAGTTGCAAAGGCAATTCGATCAAAGCTTCACAAAGGTTATCGATATAAGGATATTCTGGTGCTCTTAGGTGATGTAGATAGTTATTATCTTAATATCAAAACTATTTTTGAAAAATACCAGATTCCCTTCTATCTTTCAAAACCAGAATCAATGAGCCATCATCCTCTTGTTCATTTTATTGATTCACTTGAGCGATTAAAACGATATCATTTTAGAGCAGAAGATCTCCTCAATCTTCTAAAATCAGGATTATTTGGAAAATTTTCTCAAATGGAACTTGATATCTTTGAACAATACATTAATTATGCTGATATCAAAGGAAAAGCAGCTTTTTCTCGTGAATTCATTCATAATAATAAAGAACAATTTGACCTTGAAAAAATAAATAACATTAGACAAAGAGTAATGGCACCTCTTTTAATTTTCTTTAACAGCCACAGTAAAACTGCAAAGGGGTTATTAGAAAATTTTATTAAACTTCTAACAGATGTGAGTCTCAATAGCCATTTAGAAAATTTGGCTAAGAAATCAAGTCAAGAAGAAATAGAAAAACATCAAGAAGTTTGGAAAACTTTTTGTCATATTCTAGAACAATTTCGAATTATCTTTAAAAATGATAAATTGGATATAGCCTCTTTTTTAAATTTTCTTAGGGTTGGGATGTTATCAGCAAATTATCGTATTGTGCCTGCTACATTAGATGTTGTTAATGTGAAATCGTATGATTTAATTGAACCCCACACTAATCAATTTGTTTATGCAATTGGCCTTAGTCAATCTCATTTCCCTAAGGCTTCTAAAAATACTGGTCTTATAACTGATGAAGAGCGTTTGGTTATTAACAAAACCACTAAAAAAATAGCTTATTTTGATATTCCTAGTCAAGAAATGATGAAAAAAAATCATTTTGTAGCTTTGTCTCTTTTTAATGCAGGCACAAAAGAATTAGTTCTTTCAAGTCCAAGTATTATTAATGACAGTCAAGAAATGACCTCTCCATATATACAAGTTCTTAAACAAATTGGACTACCAACTATTAAAAAAAATCATCAATTAACTACTATTAATCCTGATGATTTAGGAAACTATAGCAGCCTTTTAAATCGTTTGGTTGATTTTTACCAAGAAGAGATTCAACAAGAAGATTTGGATAAACAAGAAAAGACTTTTTGGTCAGTTGTTGTAAGGGTATTGAAGAAAAAACTAGAAGAAGAAGATATTTTCCTACCTATTCCAAATGAGAATTTAGAAGTTGTTTCTTTAGCAAGAGATACATTAGCGGTTAAATTTCCTAAAGAAAATTATTTACAATTATCAGCTTCAGCTTTAACAGATTTTTATGAAAATGAATATAAATATTTTTTAAAATATGTTCTAGGTCTTAAAGAACAAGATTCCATTCATCCTGATGCAAGCCAGCACGGGAACTATCTCCATCGTATTTTTGAATTACTTATGGCAGATAAGAGCTCAAATACTTTTGATGAAAAACTACTTTTAGCAATTAAAACTGTTAGCCTTGAGCCTATCTTTATGAAGCTTTATCAACATGATAAAAAAAGTCAATTTTCAAAAACAATTTTACTTGATATTGTTAAACAGACTGCTTTTATGTTAAAAGATAATTCTCTAATTGAAGTAGTAGCACAAGAAGTTGTTTTTGGTACTAATAACCAAAATACCCTTACTTTAGATGATGGTAGATTGGTTAATATCAAAGGAAAAATTGATAGACTAGATTACTTAGCCAACTCAAATAGTTATGGTGTGGTTGATTATAAATCTAGTGATAAAAAATTCAATTTATCTGATTTTTACAATTGCTTAAGCCCCCAACTTATCACTTATATTGCTGCTTTAAAAAATACTAAAGAATTTAAACAGATAAATAGTATTTTTGGCGCCATGTATTTACATATGAAAAATCCCATTCTTTCACTTGATAAAATAAAATCTTTATCAGATGTTTTACCTAAATCTATAGAGGAATTAAAGTATAAAGGATTATTTTTAGAAGAAAATAGTCAAGAATTAAATCATCTCTATGCCAATAAACGATCAACTTTTTCAGAAAATGATTTAGAAATTATGATAGCTTATAATGAAAAACTTTATCGAGATGCGGCAAAAAAAATCTTATCAGGTCATTATGCAATTAATCCGTACAGCAAAGATAATAAATCAGTTACTGGTGAGCAGTTTAAAGCTATTACTCGATTTGAAGCAAATTTACATCTGTCAAAAGCCCGTCAATTAAAAACTTTTCCACGTAAAGAACAACATCGATTAATTATAGAACAGATGAAAGGAGAGATTAAGAGATGAGACAACTTCCCTTTTTAACTGTTGAAGAGATAAAATTATTACAAGAAGAAGAAAAACTCTCTGATAAACAACAAAAAAGAACAAGTGAACAAATAGAAGCCATATATAATAACGGTCAAAATATCTTAGTCTCGGCATCGGCTGGATCAGGGAAAACCTTTGTTATGGTTGAACGCATTCTTGATAAACTAAAAAGAGGTGTTAATATTGAAGAACTTTTTATTTCCACTTTTACAGTTAAGGCTGCAACTGAATTAAAGGAACGCTTGGAGTCAAAATTAACTAAGGAAATACAAAAAACTACTGATAATGATGTTCGCCATCATCTTTCCTTACAAATTGCACGGCTTCAACATGCTGATATTGGTACAATGGATGCTTTTACTCAAAAAGTTGTTGCTCAATACGGCTACTTACTTGGTCTTCCTCCACAGTTTCGTATTTTACAAGATAAAAGTGAACAAGATATTATAAAACATGAAGTTTTTGATACTTTGTTTGACAAATACATGACAGATGATAAAGTTGTTTTATTCAATAGATTAGTGAATAATTTTTCAGGTCAAAGAAAAGATACTACAGGATTTTATCAAGTTATTGATACTATTCATCAATTTATCCAATCAACAAGTGATCCTTTAAATTGGCTAAATTTGACTTTTAATAAGGCTGCTAAACAATTTGTAACTATTCATGATTTACCAATCATTATGATTGAAAAATTTTGTGACGAAATGTATAGTGTGGCGAATCAACTGGAGGATTTAACAAATCTACCTGAATACAAACAAACTACCAAACAAGGAATTCCCACAGCTAACTATAAAAAGCATCAAAATCTTTTTACTATTTTAAGAGAGTCAGCTCATGAGTTAGAAAATAATCATAATAAACTCGATCTTTCCCAGTTAGCTCTAACTATAGAGGCATTGTTACCGAGTGGAAATGAAGTGACAGTTGGTGGACAAAAATACAACCTGTATACTTCTTTACATCAGTTTATTAATCAATTTAAACATATTGATACTATTATTCGTTATCAAGAGAAAGCTATACCCTTGATTACACTTTTAAAAGATTTTATGACTGATTTTCATATTGAATACTTAAGGCGTAAAAAATTTGAAAATGCTTTTGAATTTGCTGATATTAGTCATTTTGCTATTCAACTTTTGGAAGAAAACGAGTCTGTTCGTCATAGTTTTCAAAAAAAATACCATGAAGTCATGGTTGATGAATATCAAGATACTAATCATAGTCAGGAAAAAATGCTGGAATTGTTATCTTCTGGTAATAATCGTTTTATGGTTGGCGATATCAAGCAATCCATTTATCGTTTTCGACAGGCAGATCCACAAATTTTTAATCATAAATTTAAAGATTATCAAAAAAATCCTGAAAATGGTCGACTTATTTTACTCAAGGAAAATTTTCGAAGTCAAATGGAAGTACTAGATGCAACAAATGCAATCTTTAGCCGATTAATGGATGAAAGAGTTGGTGATATTGACTATAATGACACACATAGTCTATTGGCTGGTAGCAAAGAACAGCTTTTGGCCAGTGAAGAAAACCATACAGAATTTTTAATTTATGATACTGACAGTAATTTAAGTGAAGCAGTTGTTGATGATGATTTAACTGTTTTTGAAGTTGAAATGGTAGCAAAAGAAATTATTAGGCTTAGAAATGAAAAAAATGTTTCTTTTAATGATATAACACTTCTTGTATCTTCTAGAACACGTAATAATGCAATTGTGAGAACTTTTGAAAAATATGGTATTCCTCTTGTTTCTGATGGTGGGGAACAACATTATCTTCAGTCTATTGAAATCATGGTAATGTTAGATACTTTAAGAGTCATCGATAATCCTTTAAATGACTATGCACTTGTTGCTCTTTTAAGATCACCGATGTTTTCTTTTGATGAAGATGAAATGACGCGCCTCTCTCTTCAAGGGGATAATAATGGTAAACTCTATTTTTATGAGAAACTCTTGCTTGCTCTTAATAAAAAAGGGTCTCATCCTGAACTAATCAGAGAAAAAGACCATCAAAAATTAACACGATTTTATAAAACATTAGAGTCATGGCGTTGTTTTACAAAGTCTCACGGATTGTATGATTTGATGTGGAAAATCTACAATGATCGACATTACTACGATTATGTTGGTCTCTTACCTAATGGTGAGCAAAGACAAGCTAATTTATATGCTCTAACAACCAGAGCTGATCAGTTTGAAACAACAGGTTTTAAAGGTTTATCTCGTTTTATTAGAATGATTGATAAAATTATTGAAACTGAAAATGATTTGGCTGATGTTGAAGTAGTAGCACCTAAAGAAGCTGTTAGCTTGATGACCATTCATAAAAGTAAAGGTCTACAATTTCCATATGTCTTTATTCTCAATATGGATAAACGCTTTGACAAAAGAGATGAAACTGCACCCATAATTTTAAGTCGAGACAATGGTATTGGTATCAAACTGTTGGTTGATATGAAAGAGGAATTTGGAAATAATACACAGTTACCTTATCTTTTAGTTTCAATGAAAACATTGCCTTATCAACAAAATCAACAAGAATTAACCTTGGCTGGTTTATCAGAACAAATGCGTTTACTTTATGTTGCTATGACAAGAGCTGAGAAAAAACTTTATCTTGTTGGTAAAGGCAGCCAAGAAAAATTAGCAAATCGATATGATGGAAAGGCAAAAAATGGAAAATTAACAGTCTCTAGTAGAGAACGTTTTAGCAGTTTCCAGGATTGGGTTTTAGCAGTTATGGAAGCTTTTTCCAAAACATCAAATACTCTAAAGGTTAAATTTGTAGAGCAATCTGATCTGACTCCAGATAAAATTGGTCAAATAAAACAAATGAATCCAATTCCTACAAATGATTTAAAGAATAATCGTCAAAATGATGATATTAAACGAGCACTTGACATCTTAGAAAATGTAGATAAACTAAATAAACAATATGAAGCAGCAATAAATTTACCAATGGTTAAAACACCAAGTCAAATAAAAACTTTTTATGAACCGATTATGGAAACCAGTGAGATGGTAGTAATGACAAAATATCAACCTGATGTCAATTTTAATTTTCCTGATTTCTCAAATCAAAAAAGTGTTACAGCAACCCAACTAGGATCAGCAGTACACGAATTGATGCAACGTCTACCAATTACAGAAAATCTAACAACTGATCTTATTAAAGAAACTCTTACCTTTGTTGATGCTTCTGATGCAATCAAAAAAAAGATAGATATTTCAAAAATTTTAAACTTTTTTACAACAGAACTTGGTCAAACAATAATTAAAAACACTGATAAATTGTACCGTGAAGCTCCTTTTGCTATGTTGGAGATTGATCCATTAAGTCAAGAACCATTTGTAATCAGAGGAATAATAGATGGTTTTATCAAATGTAAGGATAAGATTATTTTGTTTGATTATAAAACTGATAAATTTCAAGATGCTAGTACATTGAAAAAACGATACCAAGAACAGATGTCTTTATATGCTAAAGCTTTACAAAAATCTTATCAAATTGAGTCAGTAGAAAAATATCTAGTCTTATTGGGTGGAAAGGATTTGGAAATAGTTAAATATTAAAAAGAAGTTGCTTTAGCAACTTCTTTTTAAACTTATAAATTTAATTCTGAATAGAATAAGTCTAGAGATTTAGCTACAGACTCATTGGTTAAAAGACCACGGTAGATGTTAACACCATTGTAAAGTGCTTTATTATCTCTAAGTGCTTGTTCAACTCCCTTATTTGCTATTTCAATGGCATATGGTAAAGTTACATTTGTGAGTGCAATTGTTGATGTCCTTGGAACAGCACCAGGCATATTTGCAACAGCATAGTGGGTAACTCCATTCACCACATAAACAGGTTCATCATGAGTGGTTGAATGATCAGCAGTTTCAATAATTCCACCTTGATCAACAGCGACATCAATTACAACTGTTCCATTTTTCATAGTAGAAATTATTTCACTTGTTACAAGTTTAGGAGCACGTGCACCTGGAATTAAAACAGCACCAATAAGAAGGTCTGCTTCTTTAACTTCTTTAGCAATATTAAGCGGATTTGACATCAAGGTTTGAATACTATTACCAAATTGTGCATTTAATTCAGCTAATCGTTTAAGGTTAACATCTAAGATAGTAACATCTGCACCTAACCCAACGGCCATTTGGGCAGCATTAGTACCAACAACGCCCCCTCCAATAATAACAACTTTTCCTTTTTTAACACCAGGAACACCACCAATTAATATACCAAGACCATTGTTAATTTTTGTGAGATAATGAGTTCCAATTTGGACAGCCATCCGACCAGCAACCTCACTCATTGGATTAAGTAGTGGCAAGAGACCATCTTTTTCGACAGTTTCATAAGCAATCGCGATGATTTTACTGTCTAAGAGTGCTTTTGTTAATTCAGGTGCAGGAGCTAAGTGAAGGTAGGTAAAAAGAACAAGTCCTTCCTTGAAAAAAACATACTCTTCTTTAAGAGGTTCTTTAACTTTAATGACAAAATCTACATCCCAAGCCTCCTTAGCAGAAGCAACAATTTTGGCACCTTGCTCAATGTATTCTTCATTAGTAAAACCAGATCCTAAGCCTGCATTTGTCTCAATAAGTACTTCATGACCGTTTTGTTTTAAGGAAAGTACACCTGCTGGAGTCAATCCAACACGATTTTCATGTGTTTTAATTTCTTTTGGAACACCTATAATCATATTTTCTTCCTTTCTTCAACTTTTTGTTTAAAACTCTATGTACATATTTTACACTATCTTTGATTTCAGTCAACTATCTACATAAACTTACTAAAACTTTATTTTTTTTTAATATTTTTAACCACTCATTTTTTTATTTCAAAAAGTTGCCATATTCATTAAAAAAGAGTATACTCAATGAGACTATTTAAATGAATAAGGAGAATATTTTGACAGATAAAATAAGAGTGTTACTATACTACAAATACACACCAATTGAGAATGCAAAGGAGTATGCAAAAGAGCATTTAGCTTTTTGTAAAAGCATTGGATTAAAAGGACGCATCATTATTTCTGATGAAGGAATCAATGGTACTGTTTCAGGTAATTATGAAATCACCCAAAAATATATGGACTATGTTCATAGCGATGAGCGATTTGCTGATTTGTGGTTTAAGTATGATAAAGAAAGAACAGATGCCTTTAAAAAAATGTTTGTTCGCTACAAACGTGAAATTGTCCACTTAGGACTAGAAGATGATGTTAATCCTTTAGAGTTGACTGGGAAATACCTTTCACCAAAAGAATTTAAAGATGCGATTCTTGATAAAGACACTGTTGTTATTGACGCACGTAATGATTATGAGTATGATCTAGGTCATTTCCGTGGAGCAGTAAGACCAGAAATCAGAAACTTTAGAGAATTACCAAAATGGATTAGAGACAATAAAGAAAAATTCATGGATAAAAAAATTGTCACATACTGTACTGGTGGTGTCCGTTGTGAAAAATTCTCTGGTTGGCTATTACGTGAAGGCTTTGAAGAGGTTGGTCAATTACATGGTGGTATTACTACTTATGGAAAAGACCCTGAAGTTAAGGGTGAACTTTGGGATGGACAAATGTATGTCTTTGATGAACGTATTGCTGTTCCAATCAACCAAGTAGACCCTAAAATTGTTGGCGTTGACTGGTTTGATGGTACACCTTGTGAGCGCTATGTTAATTGTGGTAACCCGTTTTGTAATCGTCAGATATTAACTTCTAAGGAAAATGAAGACAAATACTTACGTGGTTGTTCTAAAGAGTGTCGTCAACATGAAAAAAATCGCTACATTACTGAAAATGGCTTAACTAAACAAGAATGGGAAAAAGCACTCAACAAAATTGGTGAATCCATAGATGTAATTGCATAAACAAGCTGTAAAATTACAAATAAAAACAGGATTGGTTTAAATCCTGTTTTTATGTTTTACTTAGCGTGATACGCGTCTGCGAGCAGCTTTTTTGCGATTTTCTTCAATAAAAGCGACTTTTTTTTCTTCAGGTTCAATGATGGTTTTTTTAACTGCAAATACTGCACTAGCAACGGTTACTAAAGTACCAACAACACCAGTTGCCAACCCTTTTAAGAAACTATAATTTTTTGACATAGGGATTCTCCTTTTTCTTATGTTATAATATATACTAACGAAAAAAGCCTAAAAATTCAAGGAAAAGGTATGAAAACAAAAATAATTGTTATCCTTGGGCCTACAGCGATTGGAAAAACGGCTCTAGGAATTCGACTTGCAAAAAAATACAATGGTGAAATTATTAGTGGTGATAGCCAACAAGTCTATCGACATCTCAATATTGGTACAGCAAAAGTCACCAAAGAAGAACAAGAAGAAGTCCCTCATTATCTGATTGATATCGTTGATATCGCAGATAATTATTCGGTTTTTGACTTTGTTTCTGAGGCTAAAAAAGCCATTAATATTATTGTTAAAAAAGGAAAAATACCAATTATTGTAGGTGGCACTGGTCTTTATCTTCAAAGTTTATTAGAGGGCTATCATCTTGGTGGAAATATGAATCAAAAAAAAGTAAATGACTATCGCAAGTACCTAGAAAAATTAAGCGATGAGAGTCTCTTTGCACTAGTTAAAAAAGAAAAATTAGAAGTTCGTGAATTAAATCGTAGAAGAGCGATTAGAAGTTTAGAAATTGCTAGGTTTGGTAGAGATTTAGAAAATCAACCTCCACATTTTGACACATTAATTATTGGTTTAAATGATGAGAGAGAAAAACTTTATGATCGTATTAATCAACGCGTTGATAAGATGATGGCAAAAGGAATACTAGAGGAAGCAAAATGGCTTTATGATAACTTTCCAAATAGCCAAGCTACAAAAGGAATTGGTTATAAGGAATTTTTCCCTTATTTCGAAGGAAAAATATCACTAGAAGAAGCCATTAATCAATTAAAACAAAATACTCGACGATTTGCAAAAAGGCAGATAACCTGGTTTAAAAATAGGATGGCTGTCACCTTTTTTCAAATGAATGAAAACAATATTATTGAAATTATCGATCAAAACGTTAAAATATTTTTAAGTCAAAAAGAGGCTGAATAAAGCCTTTTTTTAGTTAGATTTTAACAGTAGTTTTATGGTATAATATATAGATGATTAAAAGAGAGGAGACAACTAATGCTTGAAACCAAAAAAAAGCAAGAACGGGTTATCTTATTAGGTGTATCCTTACCAAATGATAATAATATTTTAATGTCAATGCTTGAATTAGAACAATTAGCCAAAACTGCTGGTGGATTTGTTATTGACAATCTTATACAAAATAGAGAAAAATACGACAGTACTACTTTTATCGGTAAAGGTAAATTAGAAGAGATTAAGCAAATTATTATTGCACAGAAAATAGATACAGTTATTGTTAATAATCGTTTAACTGCCAGACAAAACATTAATCTTGAAACAAAACTTGGTGTTAAAGTTATTGATCGCATGCAGTTAATTCTTGATATTTTTGCGATGAGAGCAAGAAGCCATGAAGGAAAACTACAAGTTCAACTGGCTCAATTAAAGTATCTTTTACCTAGATTAGTTGGACATGGCATTATGCTAAGTCGCCAAGCTGGTGGTATTGGAAGTCGGGGACCAGGAGAAAGTCAACTTGAATTAAATAGACGATCCATAAGAAATCAAATTAATGATATTGAAAAAAAATTAAAAATTGTTGCTAAAAATAGAGAAACGACTAGAGAAAAAAGAGTAGCTTCATCTTCATTTAATATAGGACTGATTGGTTATACCAATGCAGGTAAGTCAACTATTATGAATCTTTTGACTGACAACAGTCATTATGAAGCTAATGAATTGTTTGCAACTCTTGATGCTTCAACAAAGCAAGTTTATCTTAAAGACAGGTTTCAAGCAACACTAACCGATACTGTTGGTTTCATTCAAGATTTACCAACAGAACTGGTTGCTGCTTTCAAATCAACTCTTGAAGAAAGTCGTCAAGTAGATTTATTACTCCATGTTATTGATGCTAGCGATCCCAATCATCTTGAACAAGAAAAGGTTGTTCAAGATTTATTAACAGAGCTTGATATGACTAATATACCTCGTCTAGCTGTTTACAACAAAATGGACTTGGTAGATAATTTTGTGCCAAATCTTCATCCAAGAGTGATGATTTCTGCTAAATCACCTAATGCTTCAAATAGAATTCGTTCAATTATTATTGATGAAATTAAGAAGCTATTTCACCCTTTTAACATGATAATCAAACCCGAAAATAGTTATCAATTATTTAAGTTGAGTCAACTGGCTTTTTTAGATGAAGACAACTTGAAAGATGGTACAATAGCAGTTAAAGGCTATATTTCTTCGAAAGATAAATGGAAGCTAGAGGAATTTTATCATGGATTATCTTAAATTAGCAATGACTTATGGTGGTTTTACTAATCTTGATCGAAATTACTTGACCCATCTTTTTAAAAATATGGAAGAAAGAGATGTGATACGCTTGATTACGCCGCCACCGAGTGTTATCAATGCTTACTTTGCTGAGATTTATCAAAAACAATCCCCTAAAGCAGCAACCGATTATTATTTTCAACTGAGCTTAGCTCTTCAATTATTTGATGATGAGCCAAGTTTTATTGAAAAAAATCCTTTTGTTAGATTAAATTTATCAGGAAAGGCTTATGGATTTTCTTATGAAAGTGAACTGGAAGTTGCACAAGTTTTTAGTGAAAAACCAGCAAAGATAACTGAAAAAATACTATTACAACTTGCACAAATTTTTCCTGATTACAAAATATTTAAAGAAGATAATAAAATTAAAATGATGGTAAAAGAATTTGATAAAACAAATGCTAAAATCATCCCACAAACAGAATTTTTAGTTACTGAAATTAAGCTATTAAAAGGTGATGTTATTGAAATTGCTAGTTTTAATGAAGATGAATTACTAGAAGCATCTAAAAATTATTTTGGGAAAAAATATTATCAATTTAAGCAAAGACAAGTAATTATTTATATTGAAAAAGAATAGCTATAGATTAGAAAGTATCGAAAAAGTATGGAAATTCAATTTTTAGGAACTAGTGCAGGGCAACCTTCAAAAACAAGAAATGTGTCAAGTCTCGTTTTAAAATTGCTCGATGAAATTAACGAAATTTGGATGTTTGATTGTGGAGAAGGAACCCAAAGACAAATTCTAGAAACAACAATTAAACCTAGAAAAGTAAGGAAAGTCTTTATCAGCCACTTACACGGTGATCATGTACTTGGTCTTCCTGGTTTTTTATCAAGTCGTTCCTTCCAAGCAAATGATAAACAAACGGATATTGACATTTTTGGTCCTGTTGGGATTAGAAGTTATGTCTTATCAAGTTTACGAGTGACAGGTTCTCGTTTACCTTATCGAATTAAATTTAATGAGTTAGAAGAAAAGCAACTAGGAAAGATTTTTGAATCTGACAAATTTATCGTTTTTGCTGAAAAACTTGACCACAGCATTCTTAGTATTGGTTATCGAATAATGCAAAAAGATTTAGAAGGTACGTTAGATGCTGAAGGTTTAAAAAAAGCAGGAGTACCGTTTGGTCCCTTATTTGGTCAATTAAAACATGGTCAGGATGTTACCTTATTAGATGGACGAACAATTAAAGCAAAAGACTATTTATCTGACCCTAAAAAAGGAAAAATTATTACCATTTTAGGAGATACAAGAAAAACAGATGCTAGTGTTCGTCTAGCTTTAGGAGCTGACGTACTTGTTCATGAGTCAACTTATGGTAAAGGTGATGAAAAAATTGCAAAAAATCATGCACATTCTACTAATATGCAAGCTGCAGAGGTCGCCAAAGAAGCTGGAGCAAAACAATTATTATTAAATCATGTTAGTGCACGCTTTTTATCAAGGGATATTCGCCAATTAGAAAAAGATGCAAAAACGATTTTTGAAAACACTCATGTGGTGAAGGATTTAGAAGAGATTATTATTAAATGAATAGAAAAAAAAGAGTGATAGTTATTACAGGTGCCGGTGGTGGTTTGGCGCAATCAATCGTTAAACAACTACCAAATAGTGACTACTTGATTTTACTAAGTCGTCAAAAAGAGAAATTACAACGTATTTATGGATCATCAGAACATTATTTTTATAAGTCACTTAATTTACGTGATGACAAGGCAATTAGTGATATGGTTGATGACATCTACAAACAGTTTGGCCAAATTGATGTCATGATAAATAATGCAGGTTTTGGTGAATTTAAAGATTTTACTAATTTTACTAATGATGAAATACGTGAAATGTTTGATGTTAATACTTTTGCCACCATTCAATTTTCAAGATTAGTTGGTCAAAGAATGGCTCAAAAAAAACATGGGCATATTATTAATATTGCTAGTATGGCAGGTCTTATTGCTTCAAATAAATCAAGTATCTATTCAGCAACAAAATTTGCTGTGATAGGTTTTTCAAATGCTCTTCGTTTAGAACTAGCTAAAGACAATGTTTATGTTACAACGGTTAATCCTGGTCCAATTAAAACAAATTTCTTTGATAGAGCAGATCCATCAGGTGGTTATTTAAAAATGGTAGAAAGATTCACCTTAGAAGCTGATGATGTTGCTCAAAAAATCATTAAATATATGGGGAAAAATAAGCGTGATATCAATCTTCCTCTACTTTTAAATATTGCTCATAAATGCTATGTTTTGTTCCCTAAACTATCTGATATGTTAGCAAGGAAGGTTTTTAATTTCAAATGATTTCACCAAAATATAATTGGTTATTACCTGAAAATAAAAAATTTTTTAATGATTGTGATTTTCCTAAAAAAGAAGGTATTGATACGATTGCCGATCAAATTCTTTATCATAGAGGGATTCAAACGAAAGAACAACTTGATGATTTTCTATCAACTGATATCTCACAATTACACGACCCTTTCTTATTAAATGATATGAAAAAAGCAGTTGATAGAATTCGACGGGCTGTTGAAATTAATGAAAAAATTCTCGTTTACGGTGATTATGATGCTGATGGTATGACAGCCGCTTCTATTTTAAAAGAAACCTTAGAAGCATTGGGCGCAGAAAGTATTATCTATCTACCAAACCGATTTGTCGACGGATATGGACCAAATAAAAGTGTTTATCAATATTATATTGAACAAGAAAAGGTTAATCTCATTGTCACTGTTGATAACGGTGTTTCAGGTCATGAAGCAATTAACTATGCTAATGAAATGGGTGTTGACGTTATCGTTACCGATCACCATAGTATGCCAGCTAAATTACCAGATGCCTATGCCATTATTCATCCCGAGCATCATGGAGCGAATTATCCTTTTAAATATCTTGCAGGATGTGGAGTAGCTTTTAAACTTGCCTGTGCTCTTTTAGAAACTATTCCTACGGAATTACTAGATTTAGTAGCGATAGGTACCATTGCTGATATGGTTAGTTTGACGGGTGAAAACAGAACACTTGTTAAAATGGGATTAGAAGTCCTAAAAGATACTGAACGTTTAGGCTTATTAGATCTATTAAACCTATCAAATGTTGAAAAAGATGGTATCAGTGAAGAAACAATTGGCTTTATTTTAGCCCCACAACTTAATGCTCTTGGTAGATTAGATGACCCAAGTCCAGCAATTGAGTTACTAACTGGCTTTGATGAAGAAGAAACTCACCAAATTGCATTAATGATTCAAGCTAAAAATGATGAAAGAAAAACTTTGGTTCAATCTATTTATGATGAAGCAATGCTTATGGTTGATAAAACACAACCAATTCAAATTTTGGCTAAAGAAGGATGGCATCCTGGTGTTTTAGGGATTGTTGCTGGTCGTATTTTAGAACAAATTAGTCAGCCTGTTATTGTTCTAACAATTGATGGTGATTATGCAAAAGGTAGTGGTAGAAGTCCAGATAGTTTCGATCTTTTTGAAGCTCTTAATAAAAATCGTGATTTATTTGTTGCTTTTGGAGGGCATAGTGGTGCTGCTGGGATGACTATTGAAACTTGTCAGATAGCTACTTTGTCAAAAGCAGTTCGTGATGATATGATTGCCAATCATCTTGAAGGAACTAAAAAAAATAATCTTTCAATTGATGCTTTTCTTAATCTCTCTGATATTGATTTTTCACTGTTAAAAAGCTTTGATAGGCTAGCTCCTTTTGGTATGGGTAATAAAAAACCCTGTTTCTTACTAAGAAATTTCACAGTTAAAATTGCAAGAACTATGGGTGAAACTAAAAATCATCTTAAATTGAGAATTACTCAAGATGGTGTTGAATGTGATGTTGTTGCTTTTAATTTTGGACATTTGGTTCAAGAATTTCAACAGTTACAAAATATTGAGATGGTAACAACTTTATCAGTTAATAAATGGAATGGTAATACGTCCATTCAACTGATGCTGGTTGATGCTAAGGTAAATGGCGTCCAGTTGATTGATATCAGAGCTAAAAATGCCCTGGCTCCAGAAAATATTCCAACGATTGAAGAGGATAAAGAAAGCAAAATTGTTCTTATTTCAGATATTCCTGAGGACGAGGAGACTTTAAAAAACTTATTTGTTAATCGCGATTTTGATGCTATTTATTTTAAAAACTCAATTTCAATGCCTTACTATTTATCAGGTTACGGAACAAGACAACAGTTCACCCATCTTTACAAAACGATTTTTCAATTTGATAGTTTTGACATTCGTCATAAATTAGATATGCTTTCTGATTACTTATCAATCCCTAAAATATTACTAATTAAAATGATACAAATTTTTGAAGAACTTGAATTTGTTATTATTAATGATGGGATAATGACAGTCAATAAAACTGCCAAAAAACGTGAAATTAGTGAAAGCAATACTTATCAAAAATTGAAAAAAACTGTAGCATTTCAGTCATTAATGGCCTTAGGAACCCCAGAGGAAATCTATCACTATTTGAAAGGAAAATAAGATGAGATTGTGGCATGAATGTTTGATTGAAAAATTACCAAGACAACAGCTTTTAGGACAACACAGAGAATGTGCAGCCTTGCGTGGTTCTGGTTGGGGAAAAAAACATGCTACAGTCAACTATGTTTTTAATCACAGTCCTTATAAATTATTTCAATACCATCAACTTATCATGAATGAAATGACAAAAAGAGGTTATAAACCTGATAAATTATGGCTTAATCCTCTATACAGAGGTAAGAATACACAAGCATACAAGAGTTTAGAAGCAGTGGCGCTTACTAAGCCAATTTATCCTGAACATAATGCTATTTACCTTAATGAATGTTTGAAAAATTTAGAAGAGAAAGCAATCATTCTATAAATTGATAAATTTACCATTTATAAAATTCATGATATAATATAACATAAACTATTTTGGCTGTTGCCATAGAAAGATTAAAAATGAATTTAAAAAATTACATTGCGACAATTAAGGATTATCCTAAAGAAGGAATTGAATTTAGAGACATTAGTCCTCTAATGGCAGACGGAAATGCATATAGCTATGCTATACGCGATATAGTTCAGTATGCAACTGATAAAAAAATTGATATGATTGTTGGTCCAGAAGCACGTGGTTTCATTGTTGGTTGTCCAGTTGCTTTTGAACTTGGTATTGGTTTTGCACCAGTTCGTAAACCTGGAAAATTACCTCGCGAAGTCATTTCAGCTGATTATGAAAAAGAATACGGTATTGATACATTAACCATGCACGCTGATGCTATTAAACCTGGGCAAAGAGTATTGATTGTTGATGATTTGCTTGCTACAGGTGGTACTGTTAAAGCAACTATTGAGCTTGTTGAAAAAATGGGTGGTATTGTTGCAGGTTGTGCCTTTTTAATCGAATTAGATGATTTAAAAGGAAGAGAAGCTATTGGTGATTATGATTACAAGGTCTTGATGCATTTTTAATCACTATAAAACATTATTTGTTAATAACAGTAAAGGATAGAGATATCATGAGTTTTTCAAAAGCCTTCGATTCAGGAATTTTGGTTTTACCAAGTGATTTATTATTCCAGTTTTATCACATTTTTGAAAATGTTGATGACTACTTGGTTTGGCAATTTTTCTATCTGCAAAACACAACAAAAATTGAAGAAATAGCTCCAAGCCATATAGCTAAGGCGATAGGTAGAACAGTTGCGGATGTTAATAGATCTATTTCAAATTTAAAAAAAGCTGAATTATTGGAAATTAGAACTATTGAATTAGCAGGTGACAGTGAAATCATTTTTGATGCAACACCAGCTTTAAAAAAATTAGATGATCTCTTTCAAAAACACGAAAGTTTTTCTGATAATCCTCAAGAAAATGATACGATTAACGTTATTAAACCTTTAGTAGAGACTTTTGAACAAGAGCTTGGTCGTTTGCTTAGTCCCTTTGAACTGGAAGATTTAACTAAATTAGTTAATGATGACAACACTGATCCAGAAATTATTCTTGCTGCCTTAAAGGAGGCTGTGTTTAATGGTAAAACTAACTGGAAATATATTCAAGCAATTCTTAGAAACTGGCGTAGAGAAGGTATAACAACAGTGCGTCAAGTTGAAGAAAGACGAAAACAAAGAGAAGAAGCAGATCCTAAAAATGTTGTCATCTCAGATGATTTTAAGACAGCTTTAAATTTATGGAGTGATTGATGAGAATTGGTAAAGAACGCTTAAAAAAAGTTCTAGCTATTATTGGTGACCTTTTTCCAAATGCTCATGGTGAATTAACCTATAATACCCCTTTTCAGTTACTAGTTGCTGTTATTTTATCCGCTCAAACAACTGATAAGGCTGTTAATAAAGTGACACCAAAATTGTGGCAACGCTATCCTCAAATAGAAGATTTAGCGAGTGCTGAGGTTAGTGAGGTTGAAAATGACATCAAGCACATTGGTCTTTATAAAACAAAGGCAAAAAATATTATTAAAACAGCACAATTAATTCTAGAAAAGTTTGATGGTCAATTACCAAAAACGCACAAAGAATTAGAAAGCTTACCCGGTGTAGGTCGAAAAACTGCTAATGTCACTTTGGCAGAGATATACAAAATACCGGCTATTGCTGTTGACACTCATGTTGCAAGAATAGCTAAAAGGTTAAATATTTCCTCACCAACAGCTGATGTTGTGGAGATTGAACAAGATTTAATGAAAAAAATTCCTAAAAAAGATTGGATTGTAACTCATCATCGTCTAATCTTCTTTGGTCGTTACCATTGTCTGGCTAAAAATCCTAAATGTGACATTTGTCCTGTTCAGAGTTATTGTAAATATTATAAGGAAACTTATGGAAGAACTTAATCTATCACTACGTTTAAAAGAAGTAGCAAGCTTGGTACCATTAGGTAGCAAGCTTCTTGATGTTGGGAGCGACCATGCTTATTTACCAATTTATCTTCTAAAACAAAAAAAAATTAGTGGTGCTATTGCTGGAGAAGTTGCTGTGGGACCATATCAGTCTGCTTTATCAAATGTTAAAGCACATCAACTAGAAAAATTGATCACAGTAAGATTGGCTGATGGGCTTAAAGCTTTAGACGATTTTGATTGTGTGTCAGATATTACCATTTGTGGGATGGGGGGACGTTTGATTTCAACTATTTTAGAAAATGATAAAGAAAAACTTTCATCTATTTCACATTTAATATTACAACCCAACAACCGTGAAGAGGAACTTAGAAATTGGCTAACTATAAATCAGTTTACAATTATTAATGAAAAGATTATTGAAGAGAATAATAAAATTTATGAAATTATTGTAGCAAAAAAAGGTACCTCAAACATCACACAAATAGAAAAGCAATTTGGTCCCTTTCTTTTACTTGAAAAATCACCTGTGTTTTTAAAAAAATGGCAAAAAGAGCAACAAAAATTATTATTTGCTTTGAAACAAATTCCAGAAAATTACCAAAGTGAAAGAAAGCAACTTTCAAGAAAGATAAAAATGATTAAGGAGATTCTAAATGAAAGCTAAAGCAATTATTGATCGTTATGAAGAATTCTGCCCTCAAGAATTATCACTTGAGGGTGATATTTCTGGTCTTCAAATTGGTAGTTTAGATAAGGATGTTACTAATGTCATGATAGCACTTGATGTCAGAGAAGCGACTGTTAAAGAGGCAATTTCTAAAAATGTTGACCTTTTAATTGTTAAGCATGCTCCTATTTTTAAACCTCTAGTCAATCTTATTACTAATCCTAAAAATAATATTTATCTTGATCTAGTCAAACATGACATTGCTGTGTATGTTAGTCATACTAATATTGATGTGGTTGATGGTGGCCTTAATGATTGGTTTTGTGAGTTGTTAGATATCAATGAAACAAGCTATTTAAGTGAAACCAAAGAAGGATTTGGTATTGGTCGCATTGGAGATATTTCCCCAATTCCTTTTGAGGAGTTAGCTAAGAATATTGCGCATGTGTTCAATTTAGATAGTGTTCGTTTGGTTAGCTATGAAAATGATAATCCAATAGTTTCTCGAATTGCCATTTGTGGTGGTAGTGCTCAAAATTTTTATCAAGAAGCTATCACTAAAGGTGCTCAAGTTTATATTACAGGTGATATCTATTACCATACTGCTCAAGAGATGTTAACAGATGGACTTTTAGCCATTGACCCGGGACATCATATTGAAGTTTTGTTTGTTAAAAAATTACATGAAAAATTTGAAAGATGGAAAAGAGAAAACAATTGGGATGTAGATTTTATAAAAAGCCAAGCCAATACTAATCCGTTTTATCATTTATAGGAGTTTTATTATGAAGATTGCCATTATTGGTGGTGGGATAGTCGGCTCGACAGCGGCCTATTATCTCGCTAAAGAAAAAGATATTAGCGTTGTTTTATTTGACGATGGCGTTGGGCAAGCAACGAGGGCAGCTGCAGGTATTATTAGTCCTTGGTTCTCTAAAAGACGCAATAAAGCTTGGTATAAAATGGCATGTCTAGGAGCTGATTTTTACCAGAAATTACTAAAAGACTTAGAAAATGATGGGCTTAAAAATGACTTCTATCAACAATCAGGAGTCTTTTTATTTAAGAAAAAAGAAGAAAAACTAGAAGAACTTTTTGAACTAGCTAAAACTAGAAAGCAAGAAGCACCTTTAATTGGAAAAATAGCCTTAAAGTCTTATAAAGACCTAAAGGAGGAATACCCTTACTTATCTGGCTTTGAAAAAACCTTATTTGCTTCTGGCGGTGCTAGAGTTGATGGAGGAAAACTGGTTAAAACACTTCAATCAATTAGTCAACTGACTATTATTCGAAAAAAAATAAACTTGAAAAAATTAGATAATCATCAATACATCATTGATGGTATGGTATTTGACAAGATTATCTTAGCTTGTGGTGCTTGGCTTCCTGAAATCCTTAATCCTCTTGGTTATCGTGTGGATGTTAGACCTCAAAAAGGACAACTAAAAGATTATTATTTTTCAAAAAAAAAGTTTACCCACTATCCTGTTTTAATGCCTGAAGGTGAAACTGATATTATTCCATTCTTTGATGGTAAAGTTAGTGTTGGGGCCAGTCATGAAAACGAAATGGGGTATGATTTGACAGAAAATCCCAGCATTCTTAATGTTATCGAAAAAGAATCCTTAAATTATTTTGTTGTATTAAATGAAGCTAATAAAACTGCTATAAGAGTTGGAACAAGAGCTTACACCAGCGACTTCTTACCTTTTTTTGGTCCAGTCCCTAAACTTCCAAATGTTTTTGCTGCAAGTGGTCTTGGATCATCTGGTTTAACAACTGGTCCCCTAATTGCTTATCAACTTTTTCAATTAGTTTTAGGCATGTCTTTAGATCTAGAGTTGACAGATTATCCTATTGGAAAATACATTCAAAAAATGGAAGACTAATGACAATAATAATAAATAATGGTAGAATATAGAATGAATAAACGACAAAGGAGTCTATTATGAAAGGTATTATCTTAGCTGGTGGGTCAGGAACACGTTTGTATCCACTAACAAGAGCTGCTTCAAAACAACTCATGCCAATTTATGACAAACCAATGATTTATTATCCACTATCAACTTTGATGTTGGCAGGAATAAAGGATATCCTCATTATTTCAACTCCAGTAGACCTTCCTCGTTTTGAAGAGTTATTAGGTGATGGCTCTGAGTTTGGAATCTCATTATCTTATGCAGTTCAACCTAGTCCAGATGGACTAGCACAAGCATTCATTATTGGTGAAGAATTTATTGGGGATGATAGTGTTGCTCTTATTCTTGGTGACAATATTTATCATGGGGCTGGATTGACAAAAATGCTTCAAAGAGCTGCAACAAAAAAAACTGGTGCAACTGTTTTTGGTTATCATGTTAAAGATCCAGAAAGATTTGGTGTCGTTGAATTTGACGACAATATGAATGCCATTTCTATTGAAGAAAAACCAGAGAAACCAAGATCAAATTATGCTGTAACTGGTCTATACTTTTATGATAACGATGTCGTTGAAATTGCTAAGGGTATTAAACCTTCTGCAAGAGGCGAGTTAGAAATTACCGATGTTAATAAGGCTTATCTAGAACGTGGTGATTTATCTGTAGAACTTATGGGCCGTGGTTTTGCTTGGTTAGATACAGGTACTCATGAGAGTCTTCTAGAAGCTGCCCAATATATTGAAACCGTACAAAGGCTTCAAAATGTTCAAGTCGCCAACTTAGAAGAAATTGCTTATCGAATGGGTTATATAACAAAAAAACAGGTTAGTGATCTTGCTCAAGCCCTTAAGAAAAATGAGTATGGGCAATATTTATTACGTTTGATTGGAGAAGCTTAATGTCAGAAGATTTTTTTGGTAAAACCTTATCTGCCCGTAAAATTGACAGTATTCCTGGTCTTATTGAGTTTGATATTCCTGTTCATGGTGATAACAGAGGTTGGTTTAAAGAGAATTTTCAAAAGGAAAAAATGCTACCTTTAGGTTTTCCTGAAAGTTTTTTCAAAGCTGGGAAATTACAAAATAATGTTTCTTTTTCAAGAAAACATGTTCTTCGTGGTTTACATGCAGAACCATGGGATAAATACATTTCAGTAGCAGATGATGGTAAAGTTTTAGGCACATGGGTTGATCTAAGAGAAGGTGATACGTTTGGTCATGTTTATCAGACAGTTATAGACGCTTCAAAAGGGATCTTTGTTCCACGTGGTGTTGCTAATGGTTTTCAAGTTCTATCTGATACTGTTTCATACAGTTATTTAGTCAATGATTATTGGGCACTTGAATTAAAACCAAAATATGCTTTTGTCAACTATGCTGACCCTAATCTTGCTATTTCATGGGAGAATTTAGAAGAAGCAGAAGTATCTGAGGCAGATAAAAATCATCCTATGTTAAAAGATGTTAAACCTTTGAAAAAAGAAGATTTACAATAGTATTGAAATTACTAAGGAGAATTTAAAAACATGTCAGATTTCAAAAATATCATTGTGACAGGAGGAGCAGGGTTTATTGGCTCAAACTTCGTTCACTATGTTTATAACAATCACCCAGATGTTCACATTACCGTTTTAGATAAATTAACTTATGCTGGAAATGAAAACAACATTAAATCGATTCTTGGAAACCGTGTTGAACTGGTTGTAGGAGATATTTCAGATGCTGAATTAGTTGATAAGTTAGCTAGTAAAGCTGATGCTATTGTTCACTATGCGGCTGAAAGCCACAATGACAATTCACTTAATGACCCAAGTCCATTTGTTTATACAAACTTTATTGGTACTTACACTCTACTTGAAGCAGCTCGCAAATACGATATTCGTTTCCATCATGTTTCTACAGATGAAGTTTATGGCGATTTGCCACTTCGTGAAGACTTACCAGGGCATGGTGATGGACCAGGTGAAAAATTCACTGCTGAAACCAACTACAATCCAAGTTCACCTTATTCATCAACAAAAGCAGCATCAGATTTGATTGTAAAGGCTTGGGTTCGTTCTTTTGGTGTTAAAGCAACTATTTCAAACTGCTCTAATAACTATGGACCATACCAACACATTGAGAAATTTATTCCTCGTCAAATCACTAATATTTTAAGTGGCATTAAACCTAAATTATATGGTGAAGGAAAAAATGTTCGTGATTGGATTCACACCAATGACCACTCAACTGGTGTTTGGGCTATTTTAACCAAAGGTCGTATCGGCGAAACTTACTTGATTGGTGCTGATGGTGAAAAAAATAATAAGGAAGTCTTGGAATTAATTCTTGAAAAAATGGGACAACCTAAAGATGCCTATGAGCATGTCACTGACCGTGCAGGACACGACTTACGTTATGCCATTGATTCAACAAAATTACGTGAAGAACTTGGCTGGACACCAGAATTTACCAATTTTAGTCAAGGGTTAGAAGATACTATTAAGTGGTATACTGATAATGAAGACTGGTGGAAAGCTGAGAAAGAAGCTGTAGAAGCTAAGTACGCTAAAACACAAAAAGTGATTAAATAATAATAAAACCTGTCAATGACTAATTGATGGGTTTTATCAACCATTTAATTGATAGTAAACGAACAGTTAAAAAAATATTAGTTTCCAGAAAAGAAAGTTATTAGGTATAAAAATGGTTTTCCTAAAAATGTAGATAGTCACAACATGTTTGACATTATTTCATTAGAAGTTAGTGATGATCAAAAAAATTTCGTAGCCACTAATCTTCTCAGCTTAGCAGAAGCATATATTGCTAAAGAAGAAAGAAGAGAGGTTTTTACTTTTGGTATTTATGATAATGACAAACCTGTCGGATTTTTAATGTTTGGTTATGATAATGCTTATTGGGAAACTGCACCAAAAATTGCTAAAAAACAATATCATCTATGGCGGTTAATGATTGATAAAAATGTTCAAGGAAAGGGTTATGGTAAAAAAGCTTTAAAGTTAGCATTGCAAGAAATTCGTCAATTTCCATGTGGAAAAGCAGAGTTCTGTTGGTTATCCTATGAGGTTAATAACACTGTTGCTCGTCAGTTATATCAAAAAAATGGATTTTATGAAATTGAAGAGAGAGACGGTGATGAAATTGTTGCCATTCTAAAGCTATAGCACATTCTTTATGGAATTCTTGAAAATAATTTGACTTGTTATTAAAAAATTAAACATAAAAGTAAAAAACTACTGTAAAAAGCTTGACCGGTCTAAGGAATTCAAGTATAATGACTAAGAACGTGAAAATGTTACTTTGAAATTGAGGGGAGTGAAAATAATGTCAAAAACAGTAGTGCGTAAGAATGAATCACTTGACGATGCTCTTCGTCGTTTCAAACGTTCTGTTACTAAAGCTGGTACTCTTCAAGAATCACGTAAACGTGAATTCTATGAAAAACCTTCTGTTAAGCGTAAACGTAAATCAGAAGCAGCTCGTAAACGTAAGAAATTCTAATAAATGATTAAGCTTTGCTTACATCAGTAAACAAGATTACTAAGTTACAAAACCCTTAGTAGTCTTTTTTTATCAAAAGACTGATTACGTAATCATATTTTTGTAAATATCAATAAAAGATTCAAGGATAGTAAAATGAATTATAATGAAGCCGTTTCATGGATACATGGAAGACTTAGATTTGGCATTAAACCAGGCATTAAAAGGATGCAATGGGTCTTAAATGAACTAGGAAATCCTCAAAATTTGGTGAAAGGTATTCATGTTGTTGGAACAAATGGTAAAGGCTCTACCGTTAATTATTTAAAAGATATTTTTAGTGATGCTGGCTACAAAGTGGGAACCTTTGTCTCACCTGCACTAGAACATTTTAGAGAACGTATTAGCATTAATGGCCAAATGATTTCAGAAGAAGATTTTCTAAAGCTTGTCACGATTGCAAAACCTGTTATTGAACGACTTCCTAAAGAAACTGAACTGGAAGAGGCAACTGAATTTGAGGTTATCACCATTTTAATGTTTCTTTATTTTGGCAAAATTAATCCGGTTGATATTGCTATCATTGAAGCTGGACTTGGGGGATTACATGACTCGACCAATGTTTTTAACCCTTTGGTAGTTATTGCAACATCTATAGGTTTAGATCATCAGGCTATTTTAGGTCAAACTTATCAAGAAATTGCACAACATAAAGCCGGTGTGTTAAAAGAAAACGTGCCTTTCATTTTTTCTTCTGAACATGAAGACGTTAAAGCTGTTTTTTATCATAAGGCTAAAGAAACAAACAGTCCAGTTTACGAGTTAAACAAAGACTTTAAAGCTTTTGGAACCAGTGATGTCTTTGACTTTTCTTGGAAAAATCACACTCTAGCCAATATTTCGTTAGCAATGAATGGTCAACATCAGGTTAGCAATGCTAGTTTAGCTGTTATAACTTCTTTATTATTAAAAGACTATTATCCTAATGTCACTGAAAAAAGCATTAAAAAAAGTTTATCAATTAGTAAATGGGCTGGTAGAACAGAATTAATAAAAAATAATATCTTGATTGATGGCGCTCATAACAATGAAAGTGTATCAGCCTTAGTGTCTGTTTTAAAAAAACATTATAAAGATAGAAAAATTCACATCTTGTTTGCTGTGATTGATACGAAACCTGTTGATGGTATGCTTAAACAACTATCTATTTTTGAAGATATTACTGTGACTAGTTTTAAATTTTACAACGCTCTTGCTCTTGATGCTTATCCATCTAGTTATCAAAGAGTAGTAGACTATCACACTTGGTTAGAAAGAGTAAAATCAGCAAAAGAAGATGATTTATTTGTTATTACCGGCTCACTCTATTTTATCTCGCAAGTTAGACATTTTTTAACTACTGGTAATGATAACTTAGAGATTTAAACATTTAAACTCTTCACGACACTATCGAAAAAGATAATAAAGTTTGATATAATGAGAATTAATAACTTTTGTTATTAAAAAAACGAAAAAGAGATTATTATGAAAGAAAAAATACTTAAAACTTTAATAGGTTTTGATATTCGGTTTGACGAACCTCTAAAAAACTATACCTATACTAAAGTTGGTGGAGAAGTTGATTATTTAGCTTTTCCAAGAAATCAAATAGAGCTAGAAAAAATTGTTCGCTTCGCAAATACACATTCAATTCCTTACCAAGTCTTGGGAAATGCTAGCAATATCATTGTCAGAGATGGTGGCATTCGTGGTTTTGTGATTATGTTTGACCGTTTAAATCTTGTAACGGTTAGTGGTTATGTAATCGAGGCTGAAGCTGGTGCAAATCTCATTGAAACAACGAAAATTGCTAAGTTTCATAGTTTAACAGGTTTTGAATTTGCTTGTGGTATTCCAGGAAGTGTTGGTGGAGCTGTTTTTATGAATGCTGGTGCTTATGGTGGTGAAATTTCTCACATTCTACTATCTGTTAAGGTTTTAACAAAAGAAGGTGAGAAAAAAACTATTCAGGCGTCAGACTTGAATTTTGGTTATCGTTCTTCAGTAATTCAAGAAAATGGTTTTATCGTTGTTTCTGCTAAGTTTGCTTTAGCACCAGGTGATTTCAATCAAATTGATAATGAAATGAAACGTTTAACCCATTTACGCCAACTAAAACAACCTTTAGAATACCCATCATGTGGTTCTGTTTTTAAACGGCCACCTGGTTATTACGCAGGCCAATTAATCATGGAAGCAGGACTTAAAGGACATCGTATTGGTGGTGTTGAAGTTAGTAAAAAACATGCTGGTTTTATGATTAATATTTTAAATGGAACAGCAAAAGATTACGAAGATTTAATACACTATGTTATCAATCGTGTAAAAGAAAATTCAGGTGTTACGCTAGAACCCGAAGTTCGAATTATCGGGGAAAAAGAAACGATTATGGAGGATTTATGACCATTGACTCATTCAATTATAGAATTCAAAAATGTTAGTAAAATATTTGAAGACAGCCAAACACAGGTTTTAAAAAATATCAATTTTGAACTTGAAGAAGGAAAATTTTATACTCTTCTTGGTGCATCAGGTAGTGGTAAATCAACTATTTTAAATATTATTGCAGGTTTACTAGATGCAAGCAGTGGTGATATTTATCTAGATGGTGAACGTATTAATGATGTTCCAACAAACAAAAGGGATGTTCATACAGTTTTTCAAAACTATGCTTTATTCCCTCATATGTCAGTTTTTGATAATGTTGCCTTTCCTTTAAAAGTTAAAAAAGTGGAAAAAGAAGAAATTAAAAATCGTGTTATTGAAGCTTTAAAGATGGTTCGTTTGGAAGGATTTGAAAATCGTTCTATTAAAAAACTATCAGGCGGTCAAAGACAACGTGTTGCTATTGCAAGAGCTATCATTAATGAACCTAAAGTGGTTTTATTAGATGAGCCTTTATCAGCCCTCGATTTAAAACTTCGTACTGAAATGCAGTATGAATTGCGAGAGTTACAACAACGTCTAGGAATCACTTTTGTTTTTGTCACACATGACCAAGAAGAAGCGCTTGCGATGAGCGATTGGATTTTTGTTATAAATGAAGGTGAAATTATTCAGTCAGGAACACCAGTTGACATTTATGATGAACCGATTAATCATTTTGTTGCAACCTTTATTGGTGAGTCTAATATTATTCCTGGCACTATGGTTGAAGACTATTTGGTTGAATTTAACGGTAAACGTTTTGAAGCTGTTGATGGTGGTATGAAACCTAATGAGCCAGTTGAAGTTGTTATTCGTCCAGAAGATTTACAAATAACGTTACCAGAAGATGGTAAACTACAAGTTAAAGTAGATACACAACTCTTTCGAGGTGTTCATTATGAAATTATTGCTTATGATGACTTAGATAATGAGTGGATGATTCACTCTACAAGAAAAGCAATTGAAGGCGAAATTATTGGTTTAGACTTCACACCTGAAGATATTCATATTATGCGACTTAATGAAACTGAAGAAGAATTTGATGCACGTATTGAAGAATATGTTGAAGCTGAAGACGATGATGAAGGCCTCATCAAGGCTATTACAGGAGGAAAAAATGAAGAAAACCTCTAGTTTTTTCTCTGTTCCATACTTTCTTTGGATAATTCTGTTTGTCGTTGCTCCTGTTATGCTCATTGTTTATCAATCTTTTTTTAATACTGAAGGACAATTTACTTTATCAAACTATCAAACATTCTTCTCTAATACTACCTACCTCAAAATGAGTCTTAATTCACTGTTTTATGCAGCTATTATTACTCTAATCACTTTTTTAATCAGCTATCCAACTGCCTATATTTTAACAAAACTAAAACATAAGCAATTATGGCTAATGCTTATTGTTTTACCAACCTGGATTAACTTATTGTTGAAAGCCTATGCCTTTATGGGTATTTTTGGTCAACATGGTGGTATCAATAATTTTTTAAGTTTCATTGGTATTGGTCCACAACAAATCTTATTTACTGATTTTTCATTTATTTTTGTTGCAAGTTATATTGAATTGCCTTTCATGATTTTACCAATTTTCAATGCTCTTGATGATATTGACCCAAATCTTGTCAATGCCAGTAAAGATTTAGGTGCAAGTAGTGTACTAACTTTTAGACAAGTTGTTTTCCCGCTTTCTATGAGTGGTGTAAGAAGTGGAATTCAAGCCGTTTTTATTCCAAGTCTTAGCTTATTTATGCTAACAAGGCTTATCGGTGGAAATCGCGTCATAACTCTTGGTACTGCAATTGAGCAACATTTTCTAACAACTGATAATTGGGGGATGGGCTCAACTATCGGTGTTGTTCTTATTTTAGCAATGTTGGCAACAATGTGGGTGACAAAGGAGAGACAAAAATGAAAAAATTTGCAAATCTTTATTTAGCCTTTGCCTTTTTAATTCTTTATCTTCCAATTATTTATTTGATTATCTTTTCATTTAATAGTGGAGGGGATATGAATGGTTTTAAAGGATTTACATTGGACCATTATACATCCATGTTTTCTGACAAGCGTTTAATGATTATTTTAGCTGATACGTTCTTTCTAGCATTTTTAAGTGCATTAATCGCAACCATTATTGGTACTTTTGGTGCTATAATGATTTATCAAAAACGACTCAAACATCAAACTACTTTCTTATCACTAAATAACGTATTAATAGTGGCTCCTGATGTTATGATTGGTGCTAGTTTTCTCATTTTATTTACTTATCTTGGCTTTAGTCTTAGCATGACATCAGTTCTTTTAAGCCATGTTGCTTTTTCTATTCCAATAGTTGTTTTAATGATTTTACCAAGGTTGAAAGAAATGAATCAGGATATGGTTAATGCTGCTTATGACCTTGGTGCTACACCATTTCAGATGATGAAAGAAGTGATGTTTCCCTATTTGACACCTGCAATTATTGCTGGTTATTTTATGGCTTTTACCTATTCTCTTGATGATTTTGCCGTTACATTTTTTGTTACTGGCAATAATTTTTCAACCCTATCTGTTGAAATTTATTCAAGAGCACGAAGGGGTATTTCCCTTGAAATAAACGCTCTTTCTACAATCGTCTTTTTGTTTAGTATTTTACTAGTAATTGGGTATTATATGATTTCAAAAGATAAGGAGGAAAAGCATGCGTAAACTTTCTGTTTTTTTGACTGGTATCATAGCTATTATTGGTATTCTCTTAGGAGTTTCTCTTATCATGAAACATGAATCTGGTGCTAATCAAAATGATAATAAGCTAGTGATTTATAACTGGGGTGATTATGTTGATCCAGATTTATTAAAAAAATTTACCAAAGAAACTGGAATTAAAGTTGAGTATGAAACCTTTGACTCTAATGAAGCCATGTATACCAAAATTAAACAAGGCGGTACTTCTTATGATTTAGCAGTTCCTAGTGATTACATGATTGATAAAATGATAAAAGAAAAGCTAATCATTCCTCTTGATAAATCTAAAATAACTGGCTTTGAGAATATTGGTTTTGAATTTTTAAATAAAAGTTTTGATCCTAACAATGACTATTCTATTCCTTATTTTTGGGGAACAGTTGGAATCGTTTATAACGTTGATATGATTGAAAAAGAACCTAAACATTGGGAAGATTTATGGCGTAAAGAATATAAAAATGAAATTATGCTTGTTGATGGTGCTCGAGAAGTTATTGGTTTTGGTTTAAATACTTTTTCATACAGTCTAAATACTAAAGACAAAAATAAACTTAATCAAGTAGTTGAAAAACTTAATGAATTGACTCCAAATATCAAGGCTATTGTTGGTGATGAAATGAAAGGTTATCTTATCCAAGAAGATGCTGCTATAGGGGTTACTTTTTCAGGTGAAGCCAGTGAAATGCTTGATGCTAACGAAAATCTTCGTTATGTTGTTCCAAGTGAGGGCTCTAATATTTGGTTTGATAATATTGTTATCCCATCATCTGTAAAAAATGAAGCTGCAGCTTATGCATTTATAAATTTTATGCTTGATCCAAAAAATGCTGCTCAAAATGCTGATTATATTGGTTATGCTACTCCTAACCAAAAAGCTAAAGAACTTTTAGATAAAGAAGTTAGAAACAACCAATCTTTTTACCCAAACTCTGAAACAATTTCTCACTTAGAAGTTTATGACAATTTAGGACAAAAATGGCTAGGTATTTATAATGATTTATACCTACAATTTAAAATGTATCGTAAATAAAATAGCCTTAATTAGGCTATTTTTTATTGTTACTATTATCTGAATAAATTATTATGAGAATAGAAAATACTTTAGAAATATGATAAAATAATGATTAATAAATAAAAAAGAATGACTAAAAGATTTAAATATCTGGAGATAAATATGAAATTATCAATCATTATTACCTACTATAATGAAGAAAAAATGATAGAAAAGACTCATAAAGCAATTTCTGACCAACTAAAAAAAATGCAAAATGAAGAAATTTCCGATTATGAGCTAATTTATATTGATGATGGTAGCACAGATAAAACTTTTCCATTAATGAAAACTATTGCTGATTCTGATGATAAAGTGAAATTTATTCGTTTTAGCCGAAATTTTGGTCGTGAAGGCGGTATTCTTTCAGGTTTTCAAAATGCAACTGGTGATGCAGCTATGGTGATGGATGGCGATTTACAGCATCCACCTAGTCTAATTCCTTCATTTGTTAGTGCCTATAAAGAAGGATATGACATTGTTAGTGGACAAAGAAATCGACATGGTGAATCAGCTTTTAGTAGTATTTTTGCAAAATTATTTTACATGGTCTCCAACCGTCTTATGGATGTTCATTTAACTGACGGTAAATCAGAATTAAGACTTTTAAGTAGAAGAGCCTATAAAAAATTTATTTCTCTTCCTGAATATAATCGTTTCAATAAAGGACTTTATGAATGGATTGGTTTTAAAGAAAAAGTTATTCCTTATCAAAATCAAGTAAGAGAAGAGGGAAAAAGTAAATTTGGGTTTAGAAAGTCTCTTAATTATGCTATCCAAGGAATTATTTCTTTTAATGATAAGCCTTTAAGGATCTCTATCCAATTTGGTTTATTTAGTATTGCTTTGGCCATTTTATATCTTTTATTTGAATTAATTAGATATATTCAACATCCTGATACAGCTGTCAGTGGCTATTTTACAACTATTGCAGCTATTATTTTATTTAGTGGTGTTCAATTAATTTCAATAGGTATTCTAGGGGAATATATCGGTAAAATTTACTATGAGGTTAAAAAGAGACCACATTATATTATCAGTGACACAAATATTGAAAAAGTAAAGAAGGATTAATCAATGACTCAAATAACTCATTTAGTGGGTTTTCTCAAAAAATTATATCAAAACCATTTACCATTTCTTAAAAATCATAAGAAAGCAATCACTTATCTTTCAAGTGCCTTACTACCAATTTTTGTCATGCTTATTGTTTGGTTTTTTATGGGTATCTTTCCTTTTGGTAAAAAAACTTTGATGGCAGTTGATTTTGGACAACAATATATTAGTTTTTATGGTTTTCTCAAAGAAACTATTTTAACTGGAGATTGGTCTGGATTTTTTTATTCCTTTACCAAATCGATTGGTGGGCCAATGATTGGAATTTTAGGTTATTATCTGATTAGTCCTTTTAATATTTTTTATATCATATTACCGCTTTCTCAGTTTAAATGGGCAGTATTTCTCACCATTTTATTAAGATACAGTGTTATTTCATTGAGTTTTAGTCATCTACTCATTAAACGTTATAAGGGTTTATCAAGTAAAGCTTTTATAGTTCCACTTTTATCATTATCATATGCTCTTTCAGGGATGTTAGTGTCTTACCAGATGAATGTGTTATTTTATGATGCCATGTTTATGCTACCACTAGTTATTCTCACTCTAGAAGAGACACTTGATGGTAAAAAACCTTTCGGCTATATTTTAACTTTAGCTTTAACCATGTTTTTACAATTTTACATGGGTTATATGATCTGTCTATTTGTTGTTTTATACGCATGTTATTATCTTTTACCTAAGTTTTCTATAGATGGAACTTTAAAAGATAAAGCACTATCATTCTTTGTACCACTCTTTAAAACAGCCTTTTATTCTATCATTGCTATTACAAGTGTCTTTTTCCTTTTATACCCTATTTTCTTAAATTTATTAGAAAGTAAAGGAGCAATTGGCGGTGCCATGTTATTTAGCTGGAATTTCCAGATTAATCCACTTGATATAATATCAAAAGTAATGATTGGTGGTTTTGATGATGATTCTTGGTCAAAAGGACCAAGTCTTCCTAATATATACGTTGGTGCACTGTCTTTCATTAGCTCATTCTTTTATTTCAGGCATGTTAAAGAACATCTTTATCAAAAAATTGGTGCTGGCATCATAGTTATTGTCTTCTTTATTTCATTTGTTAACGAATTTACTAGCAAAATTTGGCACATGGGACAAAATCCGGCTGGATTCTTTTATCGTTTTTCATGGATTTTCTCATTTTTTATTATTTTAATAGCTCACAAAGTGCTTACGACAACATTTAAAATAAATAAGAAAGAATTTTTCTTTAGTTTATTTTTGATTTTGGCATCAGTTACTTATGTTTTGACACAATCCTATACTTATATTGCTCCTAAACAAATTAAAACAATCACAACGTTTGTGATCGAAAATTCAAGAGTGATTCTTTTTTTACTTACAATTATTCCTATTATTAGTAGCTATTTTATATGGCAAAAAAAAGAATACAGCTTATTACAGCGTAGTTTATTAATAATAATTAGTTTTTTAATGATTCCAGCCGAATACTTTTTATTAGTTAAAGGGTTTCTACTGACACAAGTAGTCTTTACTCTGTTGACATGGCTACTTATTTTACTTTTCTATTTTTATGGACCAAGCCGATTTTTATGGACCCTTATCTATGGAATAACAATTTTTGAATTAGGTCTCAATGCTTATCTGTCCCAATATACGCTTTATTATGCTGATGCAGATAAGTTTACAGATGCAACCTTATCGGTCAAAGAAGTGACAGATAAAATCCAAGACAAAAGTGATGTAGGATTCTACCGTATTGGAACAACCTTCTCTTATTCGAGGACAACACCAAGTTTAGTTTCTTATCCAGGACTAAGCAGCTTTAGTTCTAGCTTGGAGCGCTCAACCATGGATTTGTTTTCTTACTTAGGCGATATAGGTGTCAATGCTTCAACCCAATACACCAATGGAACGCTTTTGACTGATGCTTTATTTGGTGTAAGATACTATATTGATGTGAAAGACCACACACAAGAAGAAGCAGATGAGCATCCAGAAAAGATGTTTTTCAACAAGAATTCTAGTCGATTTGACTTAACAAGTTACTATCATAAAATTGATGAAAATGATCGTTATCTTGTTTATGAAAATCCTAATGTTTTCTCTGTCGCTTTTGGAACAAATAAGATTACCCAAAGTATTATATTTGGATTAAATAATCCTGTTGCCAACCAAAATATTATCTTGAAATCAATGGCAGGAACTAATTCTAATTACTTTGAACAATTTAGTTTTTCTGACATTGAAATTGAAAACATGGAGAAAGTTGATGGCCCGAACGGGCAACCTGTTTATAATCGAATTGATAAAAGTCAATTGGGTATTATCCGATTTAAAATTATTCCAAAAAGTTCATTTACTTATTATTTCCTAACTCCATCAGGATTAGAGACTAAACGCGATAATTTGTCAATTTTATTAAATAATAAATGGCTAACTAATCAAAAATCTTATTCACAAAAACAACTTTGGCAACTGACACATGGTACTGAGGGACAAGAAACAGTCCTTGAAATGCGTTTTTCAGATGATGAGATTAATATTGAAAATGCTGGTCTTGTTAGAGCTAATAATATTGAAATTGAAAAAATAGTTGCTGATAGATTAAAACAAAGTATGACAGTCAGCGAATGGACTAATACATCAATCAAGGGGTTTGTCGATATTACTGATAATAGCGATGTCATGATGACAAGTATTCCTTATAGTGCTGATTGGACCGTTACAGTAGATGGAGAGGTTGTTAAAACTACAAAAGCCTGGAACAGTCTCTTATCTTTTCCAATCACTTCAGGAAAACACGATATAGAAATGCATTATTCTCCAAAAGGCCTAAAAACTGGCTTAACGGTCTCTTCATTATCAATTATTATAATTTTATTCTTATGGTACAAAGATAAAAAAAATAATTTTTATTAAAATGATTCATAAATTAAAAAACAACCATTATTTTGGTTGTTTTTATTACGAAGTCATTTATAAGTCAACAACATGAATGAAGTAGTCTAAGTGTTTTATAAAAGCTAGTAAATCGTTTGTTGCAATAAAAATTGTTTTATCATTAGTGTTAGGATGAAAACTCATTTTTTCTTCTGAGAGAATCTCTTGGTCAAAATAAACTTTAATATCATGAGTAGGATTAAACAATAAGCCAAAAGGAGAGACAATCCCTGGTTCTAATGACATTTTTTTAAAAATGAGTTGCTCAGAAGCCAATTTAATTCTATTTTCGTTAATGATTTTTTTAAAATGGTCTAAATTTAAACGTTTCTGATCATCCATAACAACTAAATAAAAGGCTGTTTTTTTCTTATTGGTCAAAAAGAGTGTTTTTGTTCGAACTCCCTCAATTCCTTCAATAAAAGAGTCAGCTTGCTTTGTGGTTAAAGCTGGTTCATGAGAAACAATTTCATAAGGTATTTTCAAGTTGTCAAGCTTATTAATTAATTCAAGATATAAACTCATATAAGCTCCTTTGTTTTAGTTTCTTTTAGTTTCTTTTAGTTTCATAGTAGCTTTTTTTAGAAATTTCTGCAAGTTTAAAAAGTTATTTAAATAGAGATATCTTATGGTATAATAGCTTAAGTATCGCATTAAAATGTTAATTGTTTAATATCAAAGGGGTCAACTAAGAATGTCTAATGAAAAAATGATGAAGTATTATTTTAAAATTCAAAACGATAAAAGGCAAGCCTATCAAATTGAAAATAAAGGTACTTTAAGATTTCCAGAGGTTATCTTTATTGGCGATTCCATTGTCGAATTTTTCAAATTAGAAACCTATTTTAAAACATCTAAAGTCATAGCTAATAGAGGAATTTCTGCCTATACTTCAGAAAATTTACTCGATTATTTAGATACTCATGTTTTTGGCGACAAACTAGAAACAGTCTTTATCTTAATTGGTACTAATGATATTGGGCTTTCAATACCGAAAGAAAAAACAGTTGAAAACATAAAACAAATTATTAAAAAAATTAAAGAAAAGTATTCATATTTGACAATTGTTTTATTGGAAATTCTTCCCGTCAATACAGTAGAATTTGATTTAAGCAGATTTGGTATGAGAGATAATCAGACAATTGCAAGTTTGAATAATGCTTATGAGAACTTGACACTTCAATTTGAACGGGTGACACTTTTAAAAACACATGATGCCTTTTTAAATAATGAGGAACAATTAACAGTTGCCTATACAAAGGATGGACTACATCTAACAGACAAGGGCTATCAAATCCTTGCAGAGTTGATTAATCAAACTAATTTGCTATAAGAATTGGAATCTGTTATGAAAAAGAAATTGCTTTTTATCCTTATACCAATGATCTTAGTCGGTGGAATATTTACAGCTTTTAGTCTAAATGACTCTAAAAAAGAAGAAGATGCTTGGATGAGAAAACAAGAAGATCGAGTTGCTTTGTATTTTATTAATCGCTACGATTTAACCAACGGTGATGATATAGAAGAAATTGAATTGGTTGAATTTGAAAATAATTCATTGTCTGGCTCTTGGTATATTACTCTTTTCATTAATAATAATTATTATATTGATTTTACACTTGATGATTATAATGATGAGATTTGGGCTTCAAATTAATCGCCTAAAGAATTTACAAAAAAAGAAGTTGACGATAATTTAAAAGTACTACCTTTTAAAATAAAATATATAAGGTGAAAGATGAAAAACTATATATAAATTAAATAAAAATTTCAAATGATTTTGTGTCATTATGGTATTATATTGTAAAAGAACATAATTTTGTTTTCTTGATGAATTTCAACAAAATTATTATCTATTAAAGGAGGTAGTTGATTTGAGAAAAAAATTACTTTTTATCCTTATACCCTTAGTGATAATAGGAGGAGTATTTATGGCTTTTAGTCTAAACGACACTAAAAAGGAAGATGGTATTTGGATGAAAGAACAAGAAGAACGTGTCGCTTTGTATTTTATTAACCGCTACGATTTAACCAACGGTGATGATATAGAAGAAATTGAGATTATACAATTTGAAAAAAATTCAATGACTGGCTATTGGAGAGTTGTATTGTCTGCCAACAATAAATACAATATGGCTTTTTCTCTAAATAGTGATAACAACGAAATTAGAACTTCAAACTATTTACCAGAAAATTTCAAAAGAAAAGCTGTTGATAATAATTTGTCAGAATTACCAGTAAAATTGAAATATATTAAGTAAGAGAAGGACATATGATTTCAGATAAAGAATATAATTCTATTTCAGAAGATGCTTATTATGTAGATTCAACTAAAGAAAAAGGCAAAGAACCCATTATAAAAGGTAGCTTAGTGGCTGAAGATAAATTCATTGTCATTGAACCACCTGTTGATGCGACTAATGGAATGCAAGCCATGGCAGTGGCTCCTATTGTTGATGGTGAGCCTGATTTAAGTCATATAGTGATTGCCTATGCTGGTACCAATAGTAGTGATATTAGAGATTTGTGGGCGGATATTACTGCGATTGGCTTAGGAGATACTGGTAACATTATTCCCTCTTCAGAACCTTTTACAAATGGTCTTACCTCCCAAGCTTTTTCTGCGCTAGCTTTTGCTACCATGATTGAAGAAAAATACCCAAACTCTGTTATCACAACCACTGGTCACTCTCTAGGTGAATCTTTAGGTCTTTATGTAGCTTTAAAAAAAGGCTATTTAAATACTGGATTTAATGGTCCGGATATTGCTAGTTTGATAACTGATGAAGAAAAAGAGTATATGAGATTGCACCCCTATCAGTTTATTAACTATAGAAATTACAATGATGCTATCGGAGGCATTACGGGCAACATGACTAAAACCGCTGTTTACATTGATTATGGTTCTGATTTATCAAAAAGTCATAATTTAAAACTTTGGCAATTTAATAAGAATAATCAAGTAATTGATGGCAAAGGTCAAGTTGCTACTGATAATATATATTATCGTGAAGCTTTAGTGGATGTTTCTACATTATCTATTTATAAAAGACTCTTATCAGCCCATGGTTATACTAAAAATGAAGAGATTTTTTTAGATAGTCAAAATGCAAGTTTGTTGGCAAAAAATTTAACCAATATTACCAATCAAGCAGTTAAAGAGGTTAAAGGTTTTCGAAATCAAGCTGTTTCTAAAGCTGAAAAAATATGGGATGAAACGTCACAAGTTCCTTTTGGTTTTATCTTATCACCTTTTGAAGTCAGAGATGCTTATGCTGAAGGGGGAGTGACATACTCATCAGTTGTTGAAACAACAAGAACTCATTTTGATGAAAAATTAAAAAAATCAGAAGACATTGATCAAGTAATTGAGAATATAAAGACATCCATTCAAAACGGTATCGAAGAAAAAATATCACATGATGAACAGTTAGCAAAGGATTTTACTAAATGGACAAACATGACTTAGAGAACGAAATCAAAAATCAGGAAAATTTGCTTAAACACATTAATGATGACTTTGCTAAAAAACAAAAGAACTATGAAAATAAACTAAATCAATTAAAAAATAAAAAAGATCAGTTAGAAATGATGTTTAAAGGTAAAAAAGATATTGTTTATCGTCATTTAACTCAAAAAATAGAGCATCCGATTGAAGAAACAATGGCTCTTGATAAACTATTTCATAGTTATTTCAATCATTCAGAAGATATTTATAGTCAGATGAAAAAACAGTTAAATAAAGACTTTAGATTAGCAGAAGAAAATTTTCTAGATCGCAAAAATCAAATAAGAAAAGAATTAGACAGATTATACGCAGATAAAAAATCCTTCTTGTCAGAGTAAAATGGAGATTAGTGACTTATGAGCATATATAGTGACATTGAAAACTTTTTTAGTGATTCTGTAGAACATTACATTACTATTGAAAAAAATTTAGAAAAACAACTGATTAAATTTTTTTATTCTCGTGAAAAACTCATTTCTTTAAAATTGAGTGAGGGAAAATTCGATAGCAAAATTAAAAATGTTGGTATTGATTCGAAAGAACAATTGGAATTCATTAATAGTCAGTTTGATGCCTCCATTAAAGGAGAATGGTCTCGAAAAGTTCGCGAGACTGTTTCATCAGAAAGTAAAAATTATCTTGATTTATAAGTTTTATTGATTAGTAATAGTGATTAATGAACAGGTAATGCATTTTCTTGCATCACCTATTTTTGTGTCATTATGGTATAATATTGTAAAAGAAAATCATCTTTTGATGATTAGTTTGAAAGGAAGTCATTATTAAATGTCAGTTAAACTCATTGCTTGTGATATGGATGGTACCTTGTTAGATAACAAAGGTAGTTATGATCGTTCTCGTTTTGAAAAAATGTTAAGTGCCCTAAAAGAAAGAGATATTAAATTCTTAGTAGCAACAGGAAATAATATGGAACGCCTCTCTTTAATGTTTAATGGTTTAGTCGATGACTTAAGTTTTGTTGCTGAAAATGGATCACATTTATTAGAAAATGGAAAAACTTTTATTCGTAAAGAAATTTCAGATAGCCTTGTTAAAGAATTTTTAGATTTTTACCATGA
Organism: Streptococcus marimammalium DSM 18627; assembly: GCF_000380045.1. Taxonomy (GTDB): domain Bacteria; phylum Bacillota; class Bacilli; order Lactobacillales; family Streptococcaceae; genus Streptococcus; species Streptococcus marimammalium. The sequence continues at coordinate 147,224 of NZ_KB904340.1, read as the reverse complement.
CAAATTACTTGATTATCGTGTGATGATTTCCACTGCCAATTCCTCTTATGTACTTGAAGGAGCAAAATTCGATTTTTCAAAATCAGCTATTGAAAAAGAACAGCTTGAGAAGTTTTTAAGTCGGATAAAAACGATAAGATCATTCTCAGAACTTCCAGATGAACCTTTTTTTAAAATTAATATGGCCATTCCTGTTGATCAAGAAGATGAGATTATTACATCGTTTAACCATAATTTTACAGGACCACTAAGCGCTGTAACAAGTGGTTACGGTGCAGTTGATGTGACACCAACTGGAATTCATAAAGCTTGGGGATTAAAGCATTTTATGGCTAATTGGAACATTAAAGAAGAAGAAATAATGGCATTTGGTGATGCTCATAATGATATTGAAATGCTAAAATTAGCTAAATACTCATATGCTATGGGAAATGCACCTCAAATTGTTAAAGATAGTGCTCGATTTCTTGCTCCAAGTAATCACGATAATGGAGTTTTTAAAATCATTGAAGAACAAGTCCTTGGTCTCTAAGAAATATTCCTTTTTAGTACTCATCATTTAAGGAGAAAAAATGAAGTTAAACAAAATTTATTTTTACTACGTTATTTTGACTTTTGCACTTTGTTATGGGATTATGACTTATTGGTCAACTGGCGAAGGAATTTTAAGAACACTTTTTCAAGCCGCTACGCCCTTTTTAATGGGGGCAGCAATGGCATTTGTCATTAATATTGTGATGACTGCGTATGAAAGATTATTTTCAATGATTTTCCCACCCAAAAATTTTAAAAATGTTCAAAAAACAGTTGCTATGCTTTTAGCTTATGCAACATTTATTATTGTTGCTACACTTATTTTTACTATTGTTTTGCCAGATTTGATTGAAAGTTTAAAGTCTTTACTCTCTATTAATCCTTCAGAAGTTCAAAAGATTATCAATGATTTACAAAATAATGAACTATTATCAAGAATTTTAAAATTATTTGGTACTGAAACTGAAATTAGTCAATTAATTAGTCAGTACAGTAAACAAGTTTTAGAACAATTTCTATCAGTCTTAACTGGTGTCTTATCTTCAGTGACCTCAATTGCTTCAACCTTACTATCGGTCTTTGTTAGTCTTGTGTTCTCTATTTATGTTTTAGGGAATAAAGAAAAACTTAAGTACCAATTTAATCTACTAATTGCAACTTATTTAGAGCAATATGAAGAAAAAATTCATTATGTAACAGATATTTTGAACAAGTGTTTTTATAGTTTTTTTGTTAGCCAAACTTTAGAAGCAATGATTCTTGGTAGTTTATCAGCTATTGGTATGATGCTTCTTGGCTTACCATATGCTCCAACAATCGGTATTCTCATTGCCTTTACAGCCATTATCCCTGTTGTTGGACCTTACATAGGTGTAACGATTGGTGCTATTCTCATTATGACACAGTCTCTTTCCCAAGCTCTTGTCTTTCTCATCTTTGTCGTTATTTTACAGCAATTTGAAGGTAATATTATCTATCCAAGAGTAGTAGGTGGCTCAATTGGTTTACCATCGATGTGGGTGTTGCTTTCAATTGCTATAGGAGCCTCATTATATGGAGTACTAGGAATGTTACTATCTGTACCATTATCAGCTAGTCTTTATCAAATTATTAAGGATAATGTCTCTAAAAAACAGATCAAAAAGGATGCAGCTAAAGAAAATATGATAATGGAATAAAATATCATAAATTCTCAATGAAACCTTATTCAATTGAATAAGGTTTTTTATATTAAAAACGAATATAAAAATAGAGGTGATTTATGTATAAGATAAATTTTGAAAAAGAAGCCCTACTACCTAGAGAGCGTTTAGTAGTAGAAGGAGCAGAAAAATTAAGTAACCAAGAACTACTTGCTATTATTTTAAGAACAGGCAATAAAAAAGAGTCTGTTTTAAATATGGCAAACTCTATTTTGATAAAAGTAAAAACAATTGGTGCTTTTAAACAGCTCTCTTTGCAAGAACTCCAAAATATTTTTGGAATAGGACATATTCGTTCCATTGAAATAAAAGCCATGATTGAATTTGCAACAAGAATTAAAGAGGCTGAAATTAAAAAAACAGATCAGTTGCTTAGTAGTGAAAAATTAGCAAAACAAATGATGCTTGAGTTAGGAGATAAAAAACAAGAGGAACTAAGAGCTATTTATCTTGATACTCAAAATAGAATCATCGAACAAAAAACAATATTTATTGGAACAGTAAGACGATCCATTGCAGAACCAAGAGAAATTTTACACTATGCATGCAAGGCTATGGCAACTTCATTAATTGTTGTGCATAATCATCCTTCTAATTCTTGTTACCCAAGTGAAAATGATCAACGATTTACTAACAAAATTAAAAGAAGTTGTGAAGATTTAGGTATTATTTTCTTAGATCACATTATCGTAGGTCAATCAAATTATTACAGCTTTAGAGAAGAAGGAGTTTTTTTCTAAATAAAAACAGTAGATAGTATCTACTGTTTGTGATTATTCTTCATTATGATTCATAAAGTATAGTAGCGTCTGAAGCTCGCTTGTTAAATCAACATATTGTGAGACAACACTTTTTGGAAGTGTTAAATTGACAGGTGAAAAACTTAAAATACCTCTAATTCCAGCATCAACAAGAATTTCAGCTACCTCTTGAGCTTTATTACTTGGAACAGTTAAAATTGCAGTTTTAATATTAGTTTTTTTGATATATTTTTTTATATCAGAAATATCATAAATTGGAATGCCATCAGGAGTAGTTGTACCTATTAAATTATTTTCTTTAACATCAAATGCCATTGTAATTTTCATCTTATTACGTTCATGGAAGCGATAATTTAAGAGGGCACCACCAAGCTTACCAACACCAACTAAAAGAACATTGGTAATAGCATTATCATTTAAAATGTCAGCAAAAAAATTCATTAATTTTTGTACATCATACCCAAAACCACGGCGTCCAAGTTCACCAAAATAAGAAAAATCTCTTCTAACAGTTGCAGAGTCAATGCCTATTGCTTCGGCAATTTGTTTTGAATTTGCTTTTTTAATATTATCAGCGTTGAAACGCTTAAAAATACGATAATATAGTGATAAACGTTTTGCTGTTGCATTTGGTATCATTTTATCAGAAGCCATTGTAAATCTCTCTTTCATTCTTAATAAGACTATTGTAAAAAATGATTGTGAAAAATGCAACAAATAATACTTATATTTTAAATTATTTTAAAAGTTGGTATTTACTAAAAATACTTGGAAAATTTGAGTTAAGGAATATTATTCTTAAATAACTTTGTAGTGTTGAAGCACCTTTTAGAAAGAGTTTTTCCAGATACTAGCAGTAAGAGATTTCAATAATATTATTATTATGAAATAATGTATAGATGAAAACTATTTTGATTTTATGAAGTTTACTAAGAAAATGATATTTAGCAAATGAATAGATAATAATGTTAATTTGAAATTTTAAATTTTGCTAATAAAAATGTAGCTAATATAATTAAAAAAAAGCATTTTGTATTTCACAAAACGCTTTTTACTATTAAAATTATAGTTAAACTTTTAAAAGTCTGTACGATTATTTTAAATTTCAAATTTTTCAAAAATTTCTCTGTCAACAAGACTATTCATTAAGAAATAAAATTTTTCTTGTAGAATTTTATGATCATCTGATTTAAAAATATTGACATGACGAAAGCCTGATTTATCTGTAATTGTGAGTTTAAAACCAGTTAACTCAGAATTTATTGTAATCTTAAGAGGAAAACCTTCTTTTGAGTTAGGAACTTTCTCAAGTAAACGATTGAGTTCATAATTACCAACCTTATTTTGAATAAATGTGGTATCATGTAATGTATATTTTTTAATATTAGGACTAATTCTATAGCCATATTGGCTATCTTTTAAATAAATTTCTTTTTCAAATGCCATTTTTCTTACCTATTATTTTCTTTAATTTTGTTGTTAGTTGGATAATTTCATCTGGAGAATTCAATTTTGAAAAACTGATTCTAATGGATTCTTCTATTTTTTTTGATTCTTTTCCATAAAAAGCTTCAAGGACATGACTTGGTTTTATATTACCAGCAGTGCAAGCTGAACCTGTTGAGACAGCAATACCTTCTAAGTCAAGCTGGGTTAATAAAATAGAATTATTAACGTTTGGAAAACCAATATTAACAATATAAGCAAAGCCATCTATGGGACTGTTGAGATAATACGAAACACCTTCTAAATGTTTTAAAAAAAGTTCTCTTAGTGTTTTAATATAATGATAATTTTCTTTGTGATGTAGTAAACTGTCCTCTAATGCTTGAGCCATACCAGTAAGGCCTATAAGATTTTCAGTTCCAGCTCTTTGTTTATTTTCTTGTTCACCACCATGAAGCATTTTAACCATGTGTAATGGTTTTGAATATAAAATTCCTACACCAGTTGGACCATGAAATTTATGGGCTGATATAGACATGAGATCAATCCCCAGTTCTTTAGGGTATAAAGGAATTTTGCCAATTGCTTGAACGGCATCAACATGAAAAACAGCTTGATGATTTTTCAATAACTCTCCAATGGCCTTAATCGGAAATTGATGCCCAGTTTCATTGTTAGTATGCATAATGCTAACTAAAATAGTATCGTCTCTTAAGGCGTCTTTAACTTGTTTAACACTAATTGTTCCATCAATTGGAGAGAGATAGGTTACTTCAAAGTTGAAAGTTTTTTCCAAGTAAGACATGACCTCAATAACAGAAGGATGTTCAACACTAGTAGTAATGAGATGCTTACCTTTGTTCTCATTTGCTAAAACGTAACCTTTTATAGCAGTATTATTACTTTCAGTTGCACCTGAAGTTAAAATAAGATTTTTAGACTCAACTTTCAAAAGATGTGCAATTTTTTCTTTAGCTTTTCTTAAAAGTTGATTACTTTTTCTGCCATAACTATGAATACTAGAAGGATTAGTAGTTTTAATAGTCATCACTTTAGTCATTTCTTTGATGACTGAGTCAGTTAAAAAAGTAGAAGCTGCGTTATCAAAATAAGTCATTATTAACTTTCTTCACTCTCAGCATGGTAAGCAAATAAAGGACTGAGTGGTTGTTTTTCATGAACACGAATAATAGCATCAGCAATTAGTTTACTTGCTGAAATATAGTGTGCATTGTTAGGGATGCGAACGTTTGAACTAACAGAATCTGTAATTATAATTTCTTCAATTGGAGCCGCTTCTAAAATATCAGCTGCACCACCAGCAAATAAACCATGGCTAGCAACAGCATAAATTTTAGTCACACCTCCACGCTCAAGAATTTTTGCAGCTTCAGCGAAAGTTTTTCCAGTATTAAGAATATCATCAATTATAATGGCTTTTTTTCCTGAAACATCTCCAATAATATAACCCTCTTCACGCTCACTATCATCCATAGTATAATCAATAATAGCTAACGGTGAATCTAAAATCTCGGCAAGTCCACGAGCACGTTTAATACCAGAGTTTTTAGGGCTTACAACAACAACTTCATCACCTGTTAAGCCTTTATCAACATAATTTTTTGCAAATAAAGGAATGGTAAAGAGATTATCCACTGGAATATCAAAAAATCCTTGGACTTGAGAAGCGTGAAGATCTAATGTTAGGACACGATCAACTCCAGCTTTTACAAGCATATTTGCAACTAACTTTGCAGTTATTGGTTCTCGAGCAGCTGCAATTCTGTCTTGTCTAGAATAACCAAAATAAGGAATGACAACATTAACAGAGTGTGCACTAGCACGTTTGCAGGCATCAACCATAATTAATAATTCCCATAGGTGATCATTAACTGGATAGCTAGTTGATTGGATAATAAAAATATCATCCCCTCGAACGCTTTCTTCAATATTAATCATTATTTCACCATCTGAAAATTGTTTTGATGACAGTTTACCTAAAGGAATACCAGCTGCCTCTGCAATTTTTTCAGCAATTTCAGTATTAGACGTTAGTGAAAAAAGTTTTAGTTGCTTGTCAGCATAACGTTGTGTCATTATTGTTTTACTCCTTTTGCTTAATAAGTCTATTTTAACAAAAAAGCTTAAATATTTCAGTTTTTTTTTAAAAAAGTACCAAATTAAATTTTGTTTAAATATTGGTAAACTCTCGCAACTTTACTTTTTGCATATTTAAACTGAATATAATGTTGTTTTAAAAAGGTGTCAAAATCTAATTTTCCTTTTTTTGCATCAGATACTTCTAATTCTAATTCGTAATCACTTATTCCTTCATAGGTATTTTGATCTAATGCTAATAAACCAATTTCAAGTTGTGTTTCACGTCGTTTAGTAGTTAAAGAACCCCATACCTTAATTGTTGATAAATCAATTTTTGCATTAACTAAAATATTTTTAATTTTTGAATTGGGAATTTGCAGATGTCTTATTTGTTTGTTTGCTTCGTCTAACGTTAGTGGTAGGTTATACTCATAGTTACCAACTTTTTGTGGAACCTTCAGAGTCATTTCTGCTGAAGTGGGATAAATCCTTATACGTAAAGACATTTTTTGCTTTTTAATATCATAATTGGAGTTATCAATATAATAATTAGTTTGTGTTACTATGGGAACATGAGAAAATTTTTTATCGAGTGCCTTAAATTCTTCACTACTTAGTAATGTTTTATATTCAATTTCTAAATGATTCATGCTAGTATCCTTTAACTCTTATTTTTATGGTATAATAAGTTGTTACATTAATTTTATAAAAAAATTAATATTTTTACAAGAGAGGTGGCTCTGATGGTCGAAAATTGGGAAGAGTTTTTAGATCCTTATATTCAAGCAGTTGGAGAACTTAAAATTAAGTTACGAGGTGTTAGAAAGCAATTTAGAAAAAAAAAATTACACTCTCCAATAGAGTTTGTTACTGGACGTGTTAAATCCGTTGAGAGTATTAAAGAAAAAATGGTTGTGCGATCAATTTGTAAAGAAAAAATAGCAACTGATATGCAAGATATAGCTGGACTTAGAATTATGGTACAGTTTGTTGATGATATATACGAAGTCCTTGAGTTATTAAGAAATAGAAAAGACATGAACATTGTTGTTGAACGTGATTATATTAACAATAAAAAAGAAAGTGGTTATCGTTCGTATCACGTTATAATTGAATATCCTGTTGAGACAATTTTGGGACAGAAAAAAATTTTAGCTGAAATTCAAATTAGAACCTTAGCAATGAATTTTTGGGCTACAATAGAACACTCTTTGAATTACAAATATAAGGGTGAATTTCCAGAGGAAATAAAAAATCGATTAGAAATTACTGCAAAAATGGCTTTTCAGTTAGATGAAGAAATGCGTAAAATTAGAGATGATATTAGAGAAGCACAGCTTTTATTTGACTCAGAAACTAGAAAATTAAACGATGGTGTAGGAAATAGTGATGACACAGATGAATTATACAGATAAGATAAGAGTAGCAATAATTGCTAATGGAAAATACGAAAGTAAGCGTGTTGCCTCAAAACTATTCACTGCTTTTCGCAATGACCCTAAATTTTATTTAAGTAAAAAAAATCCTGACGTTGTTATTACAATAGGTGGTGATGGCATGCTTTTATCAGCATTTCATATGTATGAAAATGAACTTGATAAAGTAAGATTTGTTGGCATTCATACCGGTCATTTAGGATTTTATACTGATTATCAAGATTTTGAAGTAGACACACTCTTAGAACGTTTGCGTCTTGATATTGGCAATAAGGTAACTTATCCTGTTTTAAAAGTAACTATTACCTTACTAGATGAAAGAGTTATCACAGCTCTTGCACTTAATGAAGGTACGATTAAACGAGTTGAAAAGACCATGGTGGCGGATGTGATTATTAACCATGTTAAGCTAGAACGCTTTAGAGGTGACGGGCTTTCTGTATCTACCCCGACTGGAAGTACGGCTTATAATAAATCTTTAGGAGGAGCTGTTTTACATCCTACTATTGAAGCTCTTCAATTAACAGAAATAGCTAGCTTAAATAATCGTATTTATCGAACACTGGGTAGTTCTATTGTTGTTCCCAAAAAAGATAAAATAGAAATTATTCCTAAAAGAAGAGGAAACTATATTATATCAATTGATAATCGTACATTTTCTTATAAGAATGTTGCCAAAATAGAGTTTGAAATTGCTGATCAAAAAGTAAACTTTGTTGAAACTGTAAGCCATACAAGTTTTTGGCAACGTGTAAAAGATGCTTTTATCGGAGAAGATGATTCATGAAATTTGAATTTAAAGCAAAACGATCCTATAAAGTAAAAAGTCTTCTAAAAGAACATGATATTTCAAGAGGGTTATTGGCTAAAATCAAATATAAAGGTGGTAATATCTGGGTAAATGGTATTGAACAAAATGCTATTTATGATCTTAGTAAAGGAGATATTGTTACTGTTGAAATCCCTAGCGAAGAAGCATATGAAAAATTAAGAGCTGTTCCATTTTCACTTGATATTGTTTATGAAGATGATCATTATTTGGTCATTAATAAACCAGTTGGTTATGCAAGTATCCCAAGTGCCATTCATGATAACACCATAGCTAATTTTGTTAAACACTATATCATTGAACAAGGATACGATAACAAACAAGTCCATATTGTTACTAGACTTGATAGGGATACTAGTGGGTTAATGCTATTTGCTAAACATGGTTATGCTCACGCAAGACTTGATAAACAATTACAAGAAAAGTCTATAAAGAAACGTTACTATGCATTGGTTGATGGAGAAAAAGACTTACCAATGATTGGTGAAATAACTGCTCCCATTGCTCGAGATATTAATAGTATCATTACAAGACGTGTTCATGAATCAGGTAAACCTGCCAGAACAAGTTTTAAAGTGGTTGAGCAGTACGGTACAGTGAAGTTGGTTGATATTGAGCTTCATACTGGAAGAACTCATCAAATTAGAGTCCATTTCTCATATTTAGATCATCCTTTATTAGGAGATGATCTTTATGGTGGCTCTTTAAAAAAAGGAATTAAAAGACAAGCCCTTCATTGTCATTATTTATCGTTTATAGACCCTTTTACTAATCAAACGATGACCTTTTCAAGTGGCTTGACAGATGACTTCGAAAGCGTTATTCTATATTTAAAAAATCAACAAGGATGGTATAATGAAAACATTATTTGACACATTAACAGAAAAAATCACTGGTAAAAATCTTAAAATTGTTTTCCCAGAGGGTAATGATGAGCGTGTAATTAAAGCGGCTGGTCGTTTGAAAGCTGAAGGAATCTTAGAACCAATTATTCTTGGAGATGAAGTATTAGTCAAAGCACTTTTGATTGAACAGGGCTTCCCAATGAAAAACATCACTATCATCGATCCAAATGATTATGTTCACTTTGAATATATGAAACAAGAATTCTTAGAATTACGTAAAGGAAAAGTGAATGAAGACCAAGCCGATGATATCTTAAAAGATGTTAATTATTTTGGTGTTATGCTTGTTCAAATGGGATTGGCTGAAGGTATGGTTAGTGGTGCTATTCATTCAACAGCAGATACTGTTCGCCCCGCTCTTCAAATCATTAAGACTAAACCAGGGATTTCAAGAACGTCAGGTGTTTTCATTATGAACCGTGAAACAACAAATGAAAGATTAATTTTTGCTGATTGTGCGATTAATATTGATCCAGCAGCAAATGAATTAGCAGAAATTGCTGTTAATACCGCAGAAACTGCTAAAATCTTTGATATTGAACCTCGCATTGCTATGTTGAGTTTTTCATCAAAAGGAAGTGGTAAATCTCCTGCAGTTGATAAGGTTACTCAAGCTACTCAAATAGCCAAAGAACTTGCTCCAAATCTTAATATTGATGGTGAATTACAATTTGATGCGGCATATGTGCCAGCTGCTGCAAAAATTAAAGCTCCTGGAAGCCGTGTTGCTGGCTATGCAAATGTTTTTGTCTTTCCAGATCTTCAATCCGGAAATATTGGATATAAAATTGCTGAGCGTTTAGGAATGTTTGAGGCTATAGGCCCAATCCTTCAAGGATTAAATAAGCCTGTTAATGACTTATCAAGAGGTTCAAACGATGAAGATATTTATAAACTGGCAATTATAACAGCTGCTCAGGCTATCGACAATCAATAAGGTCAATAATATTAAAATCCAAATTAAATTTGGATTTTAATATTATTTTTTGTTTTTACTTGCATATCTTGACCAATATAATATAATAATTAATATTATACTATTTTTAAAAGAACAAGGAGTAATTTATGAGAAATATTACAAACGATTTTACTGAAAAATTATTTAAACATTATGAAGAAAATGCTAAGTTTCATGCTATTGAAAATGCCGTAACTCACAATGGATTGTTAAAATCACTTGAAACACGTCAAAGCGCAATTGACAATAATTTTACTTTCTCTATTGATTTGACAAAAGACCCTGTTGCCAACCAAAAAGCTTCTGGTCGTTGCTGGATGTTTGCTGCTCTCAATACTTTTCGTCATAAATTAATTCATGATTATCAATTAGAAAATTTTGAACTATCCCAAGCCCATACATTTTTCTGGGATAAATATGAAAAATCCAATTGGTTCTTAGAACAAATTATTGCAACAGCTGACCAAGAATTAGGAAGTAGAAAGGTTAAATTCCTTTTAGATACTCCACAACAAGATGGTGGTCAATGGGATATGGTTGTTTCTCTATTTGAAAAATATGGTGTAGTACCAAAAGATATTTACCCAGAATCAATTTCTTCAAGTGCTAGTCGTGAATTAAACACTTACCTTAATAAATTATTACGTCAATATGCACAAGAATTAAGAAATCTTGTTGCTTCAAAATCTTCTGATGAAGATATTCAAACTAAAAAAGAAACTTACCTTCAAGAAATTTTCAATTTCTTAGCGATGAATCTTGGTTTGCCACCACGTCAATTCAATTTCTCATATCGTGATAAGAACGATAAGTTTGTCACTGAAAAAGAGATCACACCACAAGCCTTTTACGACAAATATGTAGGCTTAAAACTGTCTGACTATGTTTCAATTATCAATGCACCAACTTCCGATAAACCTTTTGGTAAATCATATACAGTTGAACTCTTGGGTAATGTGGTTGGTAGTCGTAATGTTAAATATTTAAACCTTGAGATGGACCGTTTTAAAGAATTAGCCATCAAGCAAATGCAACTTGGAGAAACAGTTTGGTTTGGTTGTGATGTTGGTCAATCAAGTGATCGTAAAAATGGTGTTATGGCCTTAAACACTTATGACTTCTCATCTAGCATGGACATCTCTCTGACTCAAGATAAGGCTGGACGCCTTGATTATAGTGAAAGCCTAATGACACATGCTATGGTCTTAACAGGTGTGGATTTGGATGAAAATAATCAAGCATTAAAATGGAAGATTGAAAATTCTTGGGGTGAAAAAGTTGGTGAAAAAGGGTATTTTGTAGCAAGTGATTCTTGGATGGATGAATACACTTACCAAATCGTTGTTAGAAAAGAACTCTTAACCAAAGAAGAATTGGCTGCTTATGAAGCAGAACCAAAAGTATTAGCACCTTGGGATCCAATGGGAGCTCTAGCTTAATAAAAAATAAGACTACTGAAAAATCAGTAGTCTTATTTTTTATGGTAATTGGCTCCAAAATCTTTTCTTAATACGCAAATGTAAGAACAAAAGCAAAGGAATGATAACTATCATATTCAAAATACTTATTGTTAGTGGATTATAAACCCTACTAAAATAAACTTCGGCACTAATTAGTATTACGCCAAGAATAAAATTTCCAAAAATCATTCCGATAGTTAACCATTTTCCTCTTCCTCTAGAAAATAATTGTGTAATATTTTGCCAATTGAGAGATAACAATTTATAGTCTCTTTGATAAAGCCATTCGCCATTTAGATAAGAAGATAATATAACTCCTATAATGAAAAATAAATATAGCATAACAGGAATCTGTAAAAAAATAAAGGCGATAATAGAATAAACAATCAATGGAATGGAAAGTTGTAAGAGTAGCAGTGAGTGGAACTTTTGTTTAAGAAAGAGGGAGAAACTTAGAGGCAAAGTTTTAATAAAATTAAAGTTTTCACGTTCCAAAGACATCGCTACCCCAATAAAACTAGATGGAGATGAGATAAAGTTACCTAGAAAAACACCAATTAGAAAAGCAATCCCAAAATAACTTAAACTAAAGTTTAAACCATCAGGACCATTTCCGTAATTTAATAATGGTCTTAAAAAAGAAAATGGTAAAAGAATTGGCATCAAAAAACTTTGTACAATTAAGGTGCCATTGATAATAGTTGAAAAATGGTGTTTTAGTAATAAAATATTTACATCTGAAATATTTTTTGATTTTCTTTTCTTAGTTTTAGAAGTTTTTTGTAAATCAATATTTTTTAATTGCTTGATGTAATTAGGAATGATATTTTTTTTTATATAAACCATTAATCCTAACAAGAATACAAAACCAAACCAAAAATTTATCACACTAGTAAAACTAAATGGATTGGCAACAACATCATAAAAGCCCCTAAAATAAGGGATGTTAGGAAACAATATTGCACTGTTTTCTATGCTAATTTGGGCACTCGTATTTTGAATCAAAATGATCATTATTAGTGAAATAATGGTAGAAACAATCATAATAGTCGTTGAAATGAATTTTTTGTAAGGACTTTGAACGAGAATATTACCAGTAACATTAATGAGGATAATAGCAATTGAATTAATCAGTAGGATTAATAAAAAAAATAATAAGATGGCAAGAAGTGTACCAATTAAAAGCCCTAGACGTTGTTCAAATGCAATACAAAATAAAGCGAAGATTGGCATTAAAAACATTAAAGAATTGCCTTGAGATGATAATAATTTAGCGAGATAAATTTCTTGTGATTTGATTGGTAAAGGTAAATAGAGGTCACTATCTTTACTATCATAAAAAACAGAAAAAAATGTCGAAAAAGCCTGAATAATAGAAATTAGTGAAAAAACAGCAACTTGAATAGAGAATAAACCCGTATGAATGTTATAATCAATACCAATAAAAAGATAGAGAAGAATAAAAGTAAAAATGAGCATTCCTACTAGTTGTTGTTGCATCATTTTTTTATAAATAGAAATTCTTTTATGTGGATTTTTTTTCTGTTTGTTTCTTAATGCAGTAGCGGCTTGAGAATTGGTGTATAGAATATTAATTTTGATGAGTTCCCAGATATTTGACCAATTCATTTAAGATCACCTGCCTCTTGTTTGCCATTTTTACCAGCAAGTTCAAGATAAATGGTTTCAAGATCCTTGTCAGGATGATTTTTCTTTAATTCAGATAAGGTTCCGACAAAAATTAACTTTCCTTTTCTGAGAATACCGATACGATCACACAGTTGTTCGGCCACTGATAAAACGTGTGTAGAAAAAAGAACAGTATTACCTTCTTTAGCATGCTTTCTCATCATTTCTTTCAAATCAAAAGAAGCTTGTGGGTCAAGTCCAGTTAAAGGTTCATCTAAAATCCAAATATCAGGATTTGGTATAAGGGCACCGATAATCATAGCTTTTTGTCGCATTCCATGAGAAAAACTATCAATGGTTTCATATTGCTTGTCTGATATATCAAAAAGATTAGTTAATTCGTTAATCCTCTCCTCGGTAACATTATCAGGAACACCATAAATTTTTGCGATAAAATGCCAATACTCATTAGCTGATAAACTAAGAAAAATATCTGGTGAGTCTGCTACATAGGCAATTTTTTTCTTTATGTCATTACGGTTTTCATCAAGAGGTAAATTATCAACCATAATCTTGCCATAACTTGGTTCGATAATGGAGGTTAAAAGGCTAATGGTTGTGGTTTTACCTGCCCCATTGTGTCCTATTAGTCCAAAAATCTCACCATCATTAATAGTTAAGTTGAGGTCACTCAATGCGTCAAAATCACCATAACGTTTTGTGATGTGATCAAAAATAATCATTTATGAAATTCCTTTCAAATTATTCAGTGCTATTGTATTGTAAGTATAGTACAAAGTCAAGTGAAAATGGGATAAATCTTAATTGAAAAGAAAAAAGAGACTTATTAGCCCCTTTATCATATATCGAAATCATCACTTTTAATGGATGCACCAGATGTGACGTCTGACCAAGGTACAATCGCTTGCCCTGTTTCATTAAGATAGTTTTCAAGAATTGGTTTTATATTAAGAACACTTTGACTAACCCCTTTATATTCATTATTTATATCCTTTAGTGTTTGATAATGATGGATTAAAATTTTATCAGAAGACATAGTTGGAATCGTTAGCGAAAAAGAATTAGAGGATGAATTGCTTAATTCAGTAAGAATCCAATTGTCAATTTCTTCATTTGTTATAGACTCAATAGAAAACTCATTGTCTGGACGATGATTTGTATAAATTAATTGATTATTCTCATTGTAAAACGCAAAATTAAATGGTAAATAGTTTAAAAAATTTTCTTGAAGACTATTTAGGAATAAATAAAGACTATTACTAAGTAAAAGAACATTAGAAATATCACTAAAAGCTTGTGATACATTAGCAATATATATTGTCTCGTGAATATCTGGTTTTTCACTAAATAAAAGGGTTGGAAGAGAAGTATTAAGTTTTATGAATGATAAAAGACCTGCGTAATTGCCTTTGCTAATTCTCTTTTCAAGTGAATTCTTTCTTAAATCCATTAAATCAATCTGACAAATGGTACTGAAAGATTTAGTCATTTGCTCAAAGAATTTTTCAATATCTTGATTTTCAGTTTTACTGTTATAAACAGCTAATAGATTAACTTTTTTTATCATATCTTTATGATAATCACTTCTTGTTAAAAAAGCAATAACTAAATAAAATGTTTATTAACTAGTTAACAAAAAATTGTTAAAAATATAACAATATATTTTGACTTCTTTAATAAATTAAGTATAATATAATTGAAAGCGGTTTCACTGCATTAAAAAATTTAAAAGGAGAATAAAATGAAAGCAGTTGTTGTTAATCAGTTGTCAAATGGAGTTGAAGTGATTGAACATGAACTTCCTGAAATAAAAAGTGGTGAAGCTTTAGTTAAAGTAGAGTATTGTGGCGTCTGCCATACTGATTTACATGTAGCTAAAGGTGATTTTGGTCAAGTTCCAGGTCGTATTTTAGGACATGAAGGCATTGGTGTAGTAACAGCTATTGCTGATGATGTTTCATCATTAAAAATTGGAGATCGCGTCTCAATTGCTTGGTTTTTTGAAGGTTGTGGTCATTGTGAATATTGTACAACTGGCAGAGAAACACTTTGTCGAACAGTTAAAAATGCTGGCTATAGTGTTGATGGTGGAATGAGTGAATTTGCAGTTGTCACTGCAGATTATGCTGTAAAAGTTCCAGAAGGTTTAGATCCTGCCCAAGCAAGTTCAATTACCTGTGCCGGTGTGACAACCTACAAAGCTATTAAAGAAGGTGCTGCTGCACCTGGTCAATGGATTGCTGTCTATGGAGCTGGGGGACTTGGTAATTTAGCCATTCAGTATGCTAAAAAAGTATTTAACGCTCATGTTATTGCTATTGATATTAATAATGACAAATTGGAATTAGCAAAAAAAGTTGGAGCTGATTTAATTGTTAATGCTAATGAAATTGAAGATGTTGCTCAATTTATTCAGAAAAAAACAGGTGGTTGCCATTCCGCAATTGTGACTGCTGTTTCAAAAGTTGCTTTTAATCAAGCAGTAGATAGTGTTCGAGCAGGAGGCACAGTAGTTGCTGTTGGATTACCTTCTGAAATGATGGATGTTTCAATAGTTAAAACTGTTTTAGATGGCATTAAGATAGTTGGATCGCTTGTTGGAACCAGAAAAGATTTAGAAGAAGCTTTTCAATTTGGAGCTGAAGGACTTGTGGTTCCAGTGGTTGAAAAATGTCCAGTAGATGATGCGCCAATCATTTTTGATCAAATGGAAAAAGGCCTTATTCAAGGAAGAAAAGTTCTTGATTTTAGTCTTTAAGTTAAAAAATATGTTCTATAAAAGATGATGGTATTTTGCCATCATTTTTTTAGTACAAAATAATTGTTGTATTTTTCAGTGTATGATAATATAAGAAAATAAGAAAATATGAAAATATCCTATTTTCAATTGAAAGGATCTTAAATGATTGAATTTAAAAATATTATAAAAACTTATGATGATAATACCATCATCAACAATTTATCATTTACCATTGAACAAGGTGAAATTTTTGTTCTTGTCGGGCCAAGTGGTAGTGGTAAGACAACATTATTAAAAATGATTAATCGCTTGATTGAACCAACAGCAGGAAGTATTGTTTTCCAAAAACAGTTGATTAATGAACTCATTCCAAGAGAATTAAGATTACAAATGGGGTATGTCTTACAACAAATTGCCCTTTTCCCCAATATGACGGTTGCTGAGAATATTGCCCTCATCCCTGAAATGAAAGGTTGGTCAAAAAAGGAACGTCTTGAAAAAACCGTTCAACTTTTAGATAAAGTTGGATTGTCGTCAAATAAATATTTAAACCGCTACCCTAGTGAACTTTCTGGTGGTGAACAACAGCGAATTGGTATTTTAAGAGCAATTATTACAAAACCCAAAGTTCTGTTAATGGACGAACCTTTTAGTGCGCTTGATCCCATCTCTAGAAAGCAATTACAAGATTTAACGTTAGCGCTTCAAGATGAATTTGGCATGACTATTGTTTTTGTTACTCATGATATTGATGAAGCACTTCGCATGGGTGATCGTATCGCTGTCTTAAATAATGGTGAACTTATACAGATTGGAACACCAAAAGAGTTAGTCCACTCTCCTGAAAATGATTTTGTAGAGAGTCTATTTAAAGGAGGAAGAATATAATGACATTATTTGAAACTTTTAATGAAAGATTCTCGGATTGGATAAATGCTTTAGTGGAGCATTTACAAATCTCTTTATTGGCTTTGTTAATTTCTGTTTTTATTGCCGTTCCTTTAGCTATTCTACTAGCAAAGAATAAAAAAATATCTGAGATTGTCTTACATATCGCTGGAATTTTTCAGACTGTACCTTCTTTAGCTCTTTTAGGATTGTTTATTCCCTTTATGGGGATTGGAACAGTTCCTGCTGTCTCAACCTTGATTATTTATTCTTTATTTCCAATATTGCAAAATACAATTACTGCCTTAAGAGGTATTGATCCTAGCTTGAAAGAAGCAGCCACAGCTTTTGGTATGACTCGTTGGGAAAAACTAAAGAAGTTTGAAATTCCATTAAGCATGCCAGTTATTATGTCGGGCATTCGAACTTCTGCCGTTATGATTATTGGAACAGCAACTCTTGCAGCTCTTATTGGAGCTGGAGGTTTGGGTTCATTTATCCTTCTTGGTATTGATAGAAACAATACGAGTCTTATTGTAATTGGTGCTTTATCCTCAGCTTTTTTAGCAATTCTATTCAATCTTATTTTAGGTTATTTAGAAAAAGCAAAATTAAAACGTATAATGGCAGTTTTCTTGGCAATGATTGTTGGCTTGACAATTAGTTTTCTACCACAACTACACATGATGCCTAATCAAAATCAAAAAGAGCTTGTTATTGCAGGTAAATTAGGACCTGAACCAGAAATTCTTATCAATATGTATAAGGAATTGATTGAAGAAAATTCAGATATCAAGGTCACCTTAAAACCTAATTTTGGAAAAACGACCTTCTTATATGAAGCTTTAAAATCTCGCAATGTTGATATTTATGTAGAATACACTGGTACTGTTACATCAAGTCTTCTAGCAAAGCCAATTGATGTTTCTAATGATCCACAAGAGGTTTATGAAATAGCAAAAGCTAGCATTTACAAACAAGATAAATTAGTTTATTTGAAACCAATGCTCTTCCAAAACACCTATGCCCTCGCCGTAACAAGAGCACTTGCCAATCAATATGATTTAAAAACCATCTCTGATTTAAGTAAAATTGGTCCTGAAGTGGTTGCAGGATTCACGTTAGAATTTAATGACCGTGAAGATGGCAATAAAGGATTGCAATCCTTATATGGTTTAAATTTAAATGTTAAAACTATGGAACCCGCCCTTCGCTATCAAGCTATCACATCAGGAGATATTCAAATAATGGATGCTTACTCAACTGATAGTGAAATAAAAGAGTTTGATCTTGTTCTTTTAGAAGATGATAAGCAACTCTTTCCTCCTTATCAGGGAGCACCATTGATGCGAGAAGAAATTCTTAAAAAGTATCCTGAAATTGAGGCCATACTTGAAGAATTATCAGGAAAAATAACAGAAGAAGAAATGAGTGAGATGAATTATCAGGTGAAATCACAAGGTAAAGCAGCAAAAGATGTTGCTCATGAGTATTTGGTTAGTCATAATTTTATTTCGAAATAATAAAGTAGATCAAAAGTAATCTACTAAAAATATAGTAAGTTAGTATAAAATATAAAAAGCTAAGAAAATAGTCTTAGCTTTTTTTGTCTTTATTAATACTCTTAAAAATGGTAAACTAGAAAACAAAAATACAAATCCAACTAGAGAGTAGTGGTAAAAATGCTTAAAGAACGTCGAAAGCAATACTTTAGTTATTTTCTCATGTATAACTTTTATTTTTTGGCCTGGTCCTTATTTTCAACCTTAATCTCTGTTTATCTTTTAAATATTGGCTTTAGACCTAGTCAAGTTTCAATGGTTGTTTCTATGTCCTTTTTGTCATCAATGATGGGACAACCCATTATTGGTTATCTTAATGACCGCTACAATAACAAGAAAGTGATTTTAACCTTGTTTTCCTTGTCAATATTTGGTGGCATAGGCATGCTTTTAGCAGACAATATTTGGGTGATTACACTTTGTTATAGCTGGGTTTTACTCACCTTAAATGGTAATAGTCCTGCCCTTGAACATATCGCAGCAACTGGTCAGTTTCCTTATGGACGTATTAGAATTTGGGGAACAATTGGCTTTGCGACAGGAGCACAATTAGCAGGCTTTTTATATGATCATATTGCACCAAAGGCAATTTTTATAGCTTTTCTTATTGGCATTGTTCTTTCTTTTATTGGTGTTACTGGCATACCCATTTCTGAGAAAAAGAAGAACAATGACATCTCCAAAAAAGTAAGTCCGTTGAAACTTTTTAAGAACAAAACATTAATCTATTATTTCCTGGTGTCCGCTCTCATTTCTGGTGTTATGATGTCTGGCCATACCTTTGTTCCTGCATTTTTACAAAATAGTGGCTTATCTGTTGGTCTTACATCATCTATTGTCGCTATTGCGGTTATCTGTGAAGCACCTCTCATTTTTTTCTCTTATTCTTTCATGGATAAGTACAGTAGCAAAACGCTTCTTTTTTTACCAATCCTATTATTTGGATTGCAGTATAGTGTTTATGCGCTTAACATTGGCATTTTTTCTAAAATTATTGTCACTTTGTTAGCTAAACATACAGGTTCCATGCTGTTTATAATGGTTAATCTTAAAATTATTTCCTCATTAGTTGATAAAAAAATAGTTATCACGGCATTAGCAGTAGCACAAACAGTATTAAGTTTATCATCTATCGCTTTTCAAAATATTATCGGTTTTATTTTAGATCACTTTAGTTATGAAGTGATGGCATGGTTTTTAGTGGCAACGCTAATTCTAGCTTTTATTTTAGTTAAATTAATGCCTCTTCCAGATGGTAAAGAACAACAATTATTTAGTTAAAAGACGCTTAAGCATTGGCTTAGGGGTCTTTTAATTAAGTGGATGTTTAATTTTAAATAAATATTGTCTTGATAAAATTAAAATGATATTATTTAATTAAACAATCGTTTAATATTTTGATGTAATTTTAAAGGAGTGCTTATGAAAAAAGTTTTTCGCAATCGCTTATTTATGTTAAGTTTTCTTTCGGACATGATTTCAAATTTCGGTGATATTCTTTATTACTATGCTCTCATGAACTACGTTCTCTTAATTCCTGAAACAAACATTGCAGTAGCACTTGTCAGTATTTCTGAAGCCTTGCCGATTGTGACAGGATTTGTTATGGGGATATATGCTGATAAGACCAAAAATAAAGTGGATACGATTTTGTACACTTTGATTTTTAGATTTTGCTTATATTCAGTAGTGGGTTTCTTAATGGGCTTTCAACCTGCTCTTTGGATAGTCATTATCGCTATTCTTATCAATCTTTTTTCAGATATTTCAGGGCAATATGAAAATGGTTTATTTACCCCACTTAGTCTAAGAATTGTCTCAGATGATGATAGAGAAGCAGCCATTAGTTTTAGACAGGCGGCAGGTTCTGCTTTGTCTATAGTGATGCAACCAACCGGTGCACTTTTGATTATTTGGATGAGTTTTCAACAGTTAGCCTTTGTAAATGCAGCAACTTTTGTTATGGCTGGTCTTATTATCTATAGCATTCGTACAAAATTACAAGGACTATTAGTGGAAAAACCCATTGAAATTACGACTCATGAGCCAAATCAATCAATCTTTAAAAGCATGAAAGAAAATATCCTCTTAATCTTTCAAGAACTGAATAAAATTCCTGAAGTTAAATTTTCTATGGTCATTGCACCAATTTTTAATGGTTTATTCAGCATATTAGGGGTTGTTGTTCTCTTGTTAATCAATCAAGACCCTAATTTTGTTATTATTAATGTTCCAACAACCATTATGACATTGCCTCTTTCTTTTACTTTAGGGACAATCATAGGTAGTTTTTTAGCACCTAATGTGTTTAAAAATATCTCACTAATAAAAATGATTTTCATCATTGCTTTTTTCCCACCAATTATCTTTTTATGTTTGCTTTGGCACAATAGTTATGTCTTTATGATGTTTATATTAATCATGGCGATACTATCAGCTGTCATTAACCCTAAGATGTCCGCAAAATTAATGAATAGTCTCCCTGAAGATAAGATTGCTAGTTTGATGTCAGGTATTGGTTCTTATTTTCAAATAGGAACAATTGCAGCCATACTCTTGATTTCTGCCTTAGTCATTTTTTTACCAATTAACCTGATTTTAGTAACATTTTTAGTTGCCTCAATTCTTTTACTCGTTTATACTATTTATAGAATAAGGAGTTTGTAATGACAACAAAACAACATAACGATCATCAAAGCATGATTTTTGAATTTTTGATAGCACCATTTTTTTTCAAAACACCTTTTGAAGATTATCTTGCAGAGATGACAAGCAAGCAAAAAGAATTATTATCAGAGACACTATCAGATGTTGAACAGCTAACAGCTTTTTTTTCTGAATATCATGAAGAAATGAAACAATATTATCTTACTGTACCTTATAATAGTTCCATTACATTAACCTTGTATTTTTACCTTCTTAATCAAAAGAAAGATCCAAAAACAATTAAAGAAGTAGTGGCTTTATTTAAAAATCTAAGTAAAGAGGAAGTTAAATATGTTTTATCGTTATTACTTAGTAATGATTTTTCAGAGACAACTGAAAAAGATTTCGACTACATCACTATGATTGAAACATCGGATTTAAAAGCCGATGAAAAATGGTATTGGCTGCAAGCCTTTAAGCATCCTCAAGAGTTTATGACTGGTCTTTGTGACCTTATCCTTACCTTCCAACCAATATACCAGCCTTTTTATCAAAAGTACCAAAAAGAGCGTGAAGAATTTGCTAAAACATTTGAGATTGAAAAGACACTTCTCAAAGTTGGGACAATTGGAGAAGAATTTGTTTCAAAGTTACTTGATTCACCCTATAAAATTTTCTTTTTAAGTCCTTATTTAATTGTTTTAAGTATTATCCAATATTCTTCACTGACTAATCTACCAAGTTTTATTACAGTTTCTAGTAAAATCACTGAGTTATTAGATACTAAAGAGCAACTTGATAACGATGATTTAACAACCTTATTAAAGGTGATTAGTGATGTTACTAGGTATGACATTCTTATTGCTTCAACAAAACCGAACATTAAGATTAAAGCCATTGCAGAAAATCTTGGAATAACGAGTTCTGCGGTGACCTTTCACATCCAAAAATTAATCAATTCTAAACTCTTAACAATTAATAAAACTGATGATAATGTTAAATACAATCTCAATAAAGAATTATTAAAAGACGTTATTAAAAAATTAGAAAACGACTTATTAGATGACAATTAAAAAGGTTGAGCAACTGCTCAACCTTTTCGTTTGATTTCACCATGAGGAAAGTAGCTTCCTTCAACCATATCATTAATAAAGACATGAATAGCTTCTTTTGGTGCATTAGTGTGTTTAGAGACAACCTCAGCAACTTCACGCGCCAAACTTATTTTTTGCTGTTCGGAACGTCCTTCAAATAAATCAATTTTTACAAACGGCATAACAGTCCCCTTTCATTTTTCTTAGAATAACATAAATCATTTAAAATGAAAAGTGAACTTCATTTAAATAAAAAATGTCTACACCATTAGTTTGATAATTTACATTAAATGAAAAATAATATAAAGTTATGGTCATAGATTAGTAGATTATAATAGAGGCATTGTATGAATGAATTATTAATTAATGAGTTAACAATTGACTGGAGTAAGATAGATAAAAAGAATTACATCAGGAGTATTTCTTCTTTCCAAAATTTTGAAAAATTAGTATTTGATAATCCTATTTCATTTTTTTCAGGAGAAAATGGTAGTGGTAAATCAACCCTTCTTGAAGCTATTGCTATTGCTTATGGATTTAATCCAGAAGGAGGATGTCTTAATTATCAATTTTCAACCTATGATTCACACTCTAATCTAAATAATGCTATTAGACTTGCAAAAACTCCAATCAATAAAAAATGGGGCTATTTTTTACGGGCATAAAGTTTTTATAATATAGCTTCTATGGAAGAAGAATACTTCTTATGAAGTTCAAAAAAAAATCACTCAAAATCACACGGGGAAGCATTTTTAACATTAATTCAAGATTCTTTTAATAAAAAAGGATTGTATATTATTGATGAATCTGAAGCAGGAATTTCTCCACAAAGGATGTTAACCTTGATGATTAAAATAAAAAAAGTATTTTAAAAGGTTCTCAATTTATCATTGCGACTCACTCGCCAATATTACTTGCGTTTCCAGATGCTAGAATTTTTAATTTCGATGAAAGTAGTATTAATACCATTTCTTATGAACAAACATCAGCTTATGAAATAACAAAACTATTTATTGAAAATAAAGAAACTATCTTAAATGAATTATTTAAAGAATATTGAAGTAAGAATTATGGTTAATGCTGAAAATTTCAAGAAACCTATTCCAATGTAAATGTTTGGAAAATTTTTTCTTAATTAGTTGTTATAAAGGCAATAATATAAGCAAACTCTCTAAAAAGAAATTGATACAAAACAGAGGCTAAATATGAAAAGAATTTCTATCGCTTGGGTTCTTACATAATTCAACTAAAAAGGTAATGTGTATAGGTAGAGGTGCTGAATTTAACATAGTCGGTGAAAATGTATATAGTGATTATGTTGGGTAGTCTACCCTGAAGGTATTAATTTAGATGATGCAATTTTCTATAACCATAAAAACATTGAAAATCTTATCTTTACAGGCTATAAAGACGATGAAGAAGAGCGTTTTATGGAAGTTTATCATCAGTGGGAGAAAGATCTCACCGTTAAAAAGGTTAAGATGTAATTACAAAAGCCGTTATTTACCGGTTTTTTTCTTTCTAATTTTCTCTAATCAAAAAGAATTAAATTTCTACTTCAAGTCACAAGATTTACATGAATAGTTGCTAGAATTATGTTAAAATAGTAAGGACATTAAAAATAGGAGAAAGATATTTTGGCTCAGCTATATTATAAATACGGTACAATGAATTCTGGCAAGTCCATCGAGATTTTAAAAGTGGCACACAACTATGAAGAACAGGGAAAACCAGTTGTCATTATGACCAGTGCTCTTGATACAAGAGATGGGTTGGGAGTTGTTTCTAGTCGAATTGGGATGAAAAGAAATGCTATCCCCATTTCTGATGATTTGAATGTTTTTTCTTATATTGCCGACTTAGACATTAAACCTTACTGTGTTCTAATTGATGAGGCCCAATTTCTTACAAAAAGAAATGTTTACGACTTAGCAAAAGTTGTTGATGAACTAGATGTTCCTGTCATGGCATTTGGTCTAAAAAATGATTTTCGAAATGAATTATTTGAAGGGTCTCAACATTTACTATTGATGGCTGATAAAATTGAAGAAATTAAAACCATTTGTCAATATTGTAGTAAAAAGGCAACTATGGTTTTAAGAACAGCTCAGGGAAAACCCGTCTATCAAGGAGAACAAATCCAAATTGGTGGCAATGAAACCTATATCCCTGTTTGTCGAAAACACTATTTTAACCCAGAACTTTAAAAAGGAATAACATTTATGAACATTTATGATCAATTAGAATCGGTTGAAAACCGCTATGAAGAACTAGGTGAACTTTTGAGCGACCCTGATGTCGTTAGTGATACTAAACGCTTTATGGAACTATCAAAAGAAGAAGCCAGTCTACGTGAAACCGTCGCTACCTATAAAGAATACAAGGACATTCTACAAGCTATTTCAGATGCTGAGGAAATGATTAAAGAGTCTAGTGGGGATACAGATATTGAAGAAATGGCTAAAGAAGAATTAAAAGAATCTAAGGCTCAAAAAGAAGAGTTTGAAGAAAAACTTAAAATTCTTCTCTTACCAAAAGATCCTAATGATGATAAAAATATTATTTTAGAAATTAGAGGCGCTGCTGGTGGTGATGAGGCTGCTTTATTTGCTGGTGATCTTTTAAACATGTATCAAAAGTATGCAGAAGCTCAAGGTTGGCAATTTGAAGTGATGGAGGCTAGCACCAACGGTGTCGGTGGCTTAAAAGAAGTGATTGCAATGGTATCAGGTCAATCCGTCTACTCCAAGTTAAAATATGAAAGTGGTGCCCACCGCGTTCAACGTGTTCCTGTTACAGAGAGCCAAGGACGCGTCCACACCTCGACAGCAACAGTACTCGTTATGCCTGAAGTAGAGGATGTAGAATATGAAATCGATCCAAATGATTTACGAATTGATATCTACCACGCTTCTGGTGCTGGGGGGCAAAACGTTAATAAAGTAGCAACAGCCGTTCGTATTGTCCATCTACCAACCAATATCAAAATTGAAATGCAAGAAGAACGGACCCAACAAAAAAATAGAGAGAAAGCGATGAAAATCATTAGAGCAAGAGTTGCAGACCACTTTGCTCAAATCGCTCAAGACGAACAAGACGCTGAACGCAAATCTACCATAGGCACGGGTGATCGTTCTGAACGTATTAGAACCTATAATTTCCCTCAAAACCGTGTGACAGACCATCGTATTGGTTTAACTTTGCAAAAACTAGATACTATTTTAGCCGGAAAACTCGATGAGGTAGTTGATGCCTTAATTTTATATGATCAAACTAAGAAATTAGAAGAGTTAAACAACTAATGAATTATGCTCAAGTTTTTTCTCAACTAGAAAAAGAAATTGAAGTAACAGGTGCTGAAAAAGCAGCATTAGAATACGTTTTTTTATCCAAAAAGAATTGGTCAAAGCTTGATTTTATTTTAAAACAAAATCAAACAATATCCAAAGAAGATTATGATTTATTAATTGCTATTACTAAGCAACTTAAAAAACATTATCCTGCTCAATATCTTGTAGGTGCGGTTGACTTTTATGGGGTAAGTCTTCAAGTTGATGAACGCGTTTTGATTCCAAGACCCGAAACTGAAGAATTGGTGGACTTAATTTTAAAAGATAATCCAAAAGATAATTTAAGAATTCTTGATATTGGAACTGGAAGCGGTGCAATTGCAATTGCACTTGCTAAAAAGAAGTCATCTTGGTCTGTTTCAGCTTCAGATATCTCTCAAGAAGCTCTTACTTTAGCTAGGGAAAATACAAAACGAAATAATGTTGAGATAAATTTTTATCTTTCAAATGTTTTTGAAACTATTGATGGAAAATTTGATATTATCGTTTCTAATCCACCTTACATTGCAAGATATGATAGTGATGAAGTTGATAAAAACGTTTTTTTATATGAACCCCACAATGCCCTATTTGCTGATAATAATGGCTTAGCTATCTATGAAAAAATTGCTAAAGAAAGTAAAAATTATCTAAAGCAAAATGGTAAAATTTACTTAGAGATTGGTTACAAGCAAGCTCAGTTGGTTAAAGAGCTATTTCAAGTATTTTTTCCAAACAAAGTCATTCACGTTTTAAAGGATTCCTTTGACCTTGATAGAATGGTGGTGATTACAGATGGCTAGTGTGTCTGAAATTCTAGAAAATGGCGGGGCTGTTGTTTTGCCAACAGAAACAGTTTATGGATTATTTGCTAAAGCATTTGATAAAACGGCTGTAGACAAAGTCTATCAACTCAAACAAAGACCCTTAGACAAAGCTTTAAATCTTAATATTTCTTCTTATGAGGAAATGATTAGCTATTCAACCAATCAACCAGACTATCTTAAAAACTTATACGATTGCTTTTTGCCGGGTCCGTTAACTATTATTCTACAAGCTAATGAAAAGGTCCCAAAATGGCTTAATTCTGGAATGCACACCATTGGTTTTAGAGTTCCAAAACATCCCACAACTCTTCAACTTATAAAAAAGCATGGGCCATTGATTGGACCATCTGCGAATATTTCTGGTAAAAAAAGTGGTGTTTATTTTGATAATATTATGGTATCATTTAATGGTAAGGTCTCTGGTATTAAAGATGATGCTTTTTTAACAGGATGTGATTCAACAATTCTTGATTTATCTGGTAAAAATGCAAAAATTTTACGTCAGGGTACTATTACACAATCAGATATTTTGTCATGTCTACCTGAAATGACATTTGAATAAAAGGAGAAGTTATGATTTTTGATAAAGAAGATTACAAAGCCTTCGACCCAGAAATATGGGATGCCGTTGTCAAAGAAGAGGAGCGCCAGCAAAATAATATTGAACTGATTGCTTCTGAAAACGTCGTTTCAAAAGCAGTCATGGCAGCACAAGGCACTATTTTAACCAATAAATATGCAGAAGGTTATCCTGAAAAGCGTTACTACGGTGGTACCGATGTTGTTGATGTTATTGAAAATTTAGCTATTGAACGTGCAAAAGAACTATTTGGTGCATCATTTGCCAATGTTCAACCTCATTCTGGCAGCCAAGCCAATGCAGGTGCTTATATGGCTTTAATTGAACCTGGAGATACTGTTCTTGGAATGGATCTTGCTGCTGGTGGGCATTTAACTCATGGTGCGTCAGTAAGTTTTTCTGGTAAAACCTATAATTTTGTTCCTTATTCACTTAATCCTGACACTGAAATGATTGACTATGAGGAATTGCAAAAGTTAGCGATCGAACATCAACCAAAATTAATTGTTGCTGGTGCTTCTGCCTATTCCAGAATTTTAGATTTTGAAAAATTCCGAGCAATTGCTGATAGTGTTAATGCTTATCTAGTTGTTGATATGGCTCATATTGCAGGATTAGTGGCTGCTGGATATCATCCTAACCCAATGCCTTATGCTCATGTTGTTACATCAACAACCCATAAAACATTAAGAGGGCCTCGAGGTGGTTTGATTTTAACTAATGATGAAGCTATCGCTAAGAAAATTAACTCAGCCATTTTTCCTGGTCTTCAAGGGGGCCCGTTAGAACATGTCATTGCTGCAAAAGCAGTCGCTTTTAAAGAGGCACTTGATCCAGAATTTAAGATTTACATTAAAAATGTTGTGGCAAATGCAAAAGCTATGGCTAATGTTTTTGCACAAAATGAGAATTTCCGTGTTATTTCAGGTGGCACTGACAATCATCTCTTCCTAGTTGATGTCACTAAGGTGATTGAAAACGGAAAATTAGCACAAAACGTACTAGAAGAAGTTAATATTACACTCAACAAAAATTCTATTCCTTTTGAAACATTATCACCATTTAAGACATCTGGTATTAGAGTTGGAACACCAGCTATTACTAGTCGAGGTATGGGTGAAAAAGAAAGTATTAAAATTGCAGAACTCATGATTAAAGCTCTAGAAAATCATGATAATCTGACAATTTTAAATGATGTTAAGGCTGAAATTAAAGCACTAACTGATGCTTTCCCTTTATACTAAATAAGAAGAATGTGGTAGGACTTTAATGCAATTCATTCTTTTATAGTATTTCAACTTCAAAATGGAATGTCGCTTGATTAATCTTATGAGGATTTAAAGAAAGATAAAATAAAAGATGATTAAAAAAATTAGAAGAATTGTCATCATTCTTTTGTGTCTTTTTATTGGCTACCATTCCATAACCGTTTATCGTAATGTTAAAACTGTTTTGTTTTATCGAACTATGGTAAGAGAAGTTTTAGCTGAAAATGATACGCCTGCAAATGAAGATCTTATTTTGGCAATGATTTACACTGAAACTAAAGGTCGTGAAGGTGATGTAATGCAATCCAGTGAAAGCTCTACAGGAAAAGTTGGATCAATCACAGATAATAAAGAAAGCATTAGACAAGGTGTTGCTGTTTTATCAGAAAACTTAATAATCGCAAAAAAAGAAAAAGTTGATGTTTGGACTGCTATTCAAGCCTATAATTTTGGCCAATCCTATATTTCATACATTTCAAAAAATGGTGGTGTTAATACCATTGAATTAGCTAAAATATACTCTAGGGATGTTGTTGCACCTAGTTTAGGAAATCATTCTAAAGAGACTTATGATTACTTCACTATTGTTTCATTGTTTTATGGTGATGGTAAGCTTTATCGAAATGGTGGTAACAGTTATTATGCTAAACAAGTTCAAATGAATCTTTATCTTATTAAATTAGTAAAATTTTTCAAATATAATTAAAAATAGACTTGAATAATTATTCAAGTCTATTTTTTTAGTAATTCAATATAAGCGAAAAATAAGAATAAATTAGAATTGAAGTAAAGTAGTAGTTACTTTTTATTAGCTAATAAATGATTTAATTTCAGCTTCAATTGCATCAATTTTTGCTTTAGTATCCTCAAGCGTATTTCCAACAGTAGAAATATAAAGTTTTATTTTTGGTTCAGTACCTGAAGGTCTAATTGCAAACCAAGAATCATCAGCAAGAGTATACTTTAACACATCACTTTGAGGTGTTAAGAGTGATGTGACATTGCCATCACTATCGGTAGCAGTTTGTTTTTTAAAGTCTTCAATTTTTAATATCGCTATTTGATTAAAAGTAGTTGGTGTATTTTCACGAAATTTATTCATAATTGCCTTAATTTGATTAGCACCATCAACACCAGAAAGTTCTATTGAAATAGTTTTCTCTGAAAAGTAACCATATTCTTGATAAATTTCAGCAATACCATCTGCAAGGGTTAATCCTCTTGAACGATAATAGGCAGCAATTTCAGCGATTAATAAAACAGCTTGAATAGCATCTTTATCACGTACAAATGGTTTTACAAGGTAGCCAAAACTCTCTTCAAAACCAAACATATAAGTATATTTGCCAAAATCTTCAAATTCTTGAATTTTTTCAGCAATAAATTTAAAGCCAGTTAAAACATTGAACATAGTGGCATTGTAGCTTTCTGCTATTTTAGTTACTAATTCAGTTGATACAATTGATTTAGCAAGAGCTGCATTATCAGGTAAAGTTCCTGCTTGCTTATGAGCCTCAAGAATATATTTAGCCATAAGTGCACCAATTTGATTACCAGATAAATTTTGATAACTGCCATCAGGCAAACGAATTTCAACACCTAAGCGATCAGCATCAGGGTCAGTTGCAATCAAAACATCTGCACCAATTTCATCACCAAGCTTTTCAGCATGAGCAAATGCAGCTTGGCTTTCAGGATTAGGTGATTTGACAGTAGAAAATTCAGGATCAGCAGTTGCTTGGCTCTCAACAATTGCAACAGATTCAAATCCAGCTTGTGCTAAAGCACGACGAGCAAGCATTTCACCTGTACCATGAAGAGGAGTATAGACAATTTTCATGTCTTTTCCATATTTATCAATTAGTTGTTGATTAATGGTAACAGTTTTTACTTTTTTAAGGTATTCACTATCAATATCCTCAGCGATGATTTGAATTAAGCCATTTGTTTTTTGAGCTTCAAAATCAGCTATAGCAATTTTAAAAGGATTATCAATAGCACGAATATAATTTGTTAAAGAATCAGCATCAGCTGGTGGCATTTGTCCTCCATCTTCGCCATAAACTTTATACCCATTAAATGGTGCTGGATTGTGACTTGCTGTAATCATTATACCAGCAACTGCATTCAAATGACGAACTGCAAAGGACAATTCTGGTGTTGGACGAAGGCTTTCAAAGAGGTAAGATTTTATACCATGATATGCTAAAACACTAGCTGCATCTTTTGCAAATTCATAAGAAAAATGTCTAGAATCATATGCTATAGCAACACCACGATTTTTAGCCTCTAACCCTTTTTCTTCTATAAGTTGTGCAAGTCCATTTGTTGCTTGACGGACAACAAAGATATTAATTCGATTAGTTCCAGCACCAATGAGACCTCTCATCCCAGCTGTACCGAATTCTAGATTAGTATAAAAAGCATCTTCTTTTGTTTTTTCATCCATTGAAAGTAATTCATTTTGTAAATATTTTGGAAGAGTTGGTTCATTTAACCATTTTTTAAATTTTTTATCATAAGTCATGTTTTTACCTCTTTCTATGTATTTAAACGCTTTAATTATAACATGTTTAAAAACAAAAATCACGGTTACCCGTGATAAATTTTAGATTTTTTCAATTCTAGGTATAATGATACTGGTCATAAATGAAGCAATGATTAATTCAGCAATAGAATTACTAGAAATAACAGTTGCTAGTAATTTTTGAATATTTCCATCATAAATTGATGAAAATAAGATAAAAATACCGGTAAGAACAAAAATTGTATTTGTTAGAGAACCAATACCACCGGCAACTAGTAAACCTACTCTACCTTTTATAACTTTATAAATAAAATAAGGAAAAACACCAATTAAAATTCTTGGTAAAATAGCTATTACTAGAGAAGAAAAATTCCCATTTGGAACAAAAGGTGAAAATAAATAGCTTGTTGGTAGTATGATTAACGTATTAGTTATAACACTCATAAGTCCCATTAATCCCCCTAATATACTTCCAATTTTAGGACCATAAATAATGGAGGCAATAATTACTGGGATATGAACAAGAGTAGGTTTAATCGGAAGTGGAAACCAATTAAAAATCAAAGAACTCAATAAATGAATCATAAGCATAATTGCAAAAAAGATGGCAATTGTGGCGGTAAATTGTGACTTGTTTTTATTTTTCATTAAAATACTCCTCAATTTTTGTAATAATAGTATCTAAATCAGCTAAAGCACCTTTTCCGACATCACCACAAGCTAGAAGTGATGACTTAGGAGAGATTTCTTTGAAGTTAAACTCTTTTAAAGTTAGTAAATTCTTCTGAGTAACTGGGTTCTCATACATTTTAGTGTTCATTGCAGGGGCAAATAATTTTGGAACATTTAAAGGAAGAGCAAGTATAGTCCCAGTTATAATATTATCTGCCAAGCCATTGGCTAATTTTGCAATCGTGTTAGCACTAGCAGGTGCAATAAGTAATAAATCTGTTTGTTTTGCTAATTCAATGTGATTGACATATCTTGGATCATCTTCAGCCATAATATCTAAATAAACTTGATTACCAGACAAAACCTGTAAGGTTAATGGTGTAATAAAATGAGTGGCTTTTTCAGTCATTAACACTTGAATATTATATCCACGTTTTTTAAGTGTACTGATCAAATCAGCTGCCTTATAGGCTGAAATACTACCAGTTACAGCTAAAGTAATTGTTGGATAAAAAGAACTAGACATTTTTTTTCACCCTTTCATAAATTAATTGAGAAATTTCTTTTTTAGTATTAGCTTCATATATGTTTGTTTTTGAAACTAGATAAGCATGATGAGTTTCTGGGGTGATGTTGTCTAAATCATTTGCTAAAATATAGTCAGCTTGGTTTATTAACAAACTTTTTTTTGCAGTTTCAATTAATACATCTTTTGAGACATTAACTAATAATTTGAAACCTATCAAACAAATAGAGGAATTCCATTGTTTAATTAAGCTGATAACTTTGGGTGTTTTTTTTAAAAACAGAACCTGATAGTCACAGTTAGATGAGATTTTTGTTTGAGAATTAACTTTTTCTAAAAATCTATCTAATTGTTTAGTATTTTTAACAGTATCAAAATCAGCCATATAAAGAGGAGTATAATCAGAAACTGCCATACTATGAATCATGACATCATGTGTTTTAACAAGTGGTTCAATAGTTTTAATAAGGTTTGCAACATCAGAGATTTCAACAATGTCTAATCTGGGATGAAACTTGGGTTTGACACTAGA
Organism: Streptococcus marimammalium DSM 18627; assembly: GCF_000380045.1. Lineage (GTDB taxonomy): Bacteria > Bacillota > Bacilli > Lactobacillales > Streptococcaceae > Streptococcus > Streptococcus marimammalium. Next base: position 114,752 of record NZ_KB904340.1, on the reverse strand, counting down.
TTTGGTGGTCACTAAAGTGACACTATCTCCTTTACTTAAAAATTCCTCAGTAATTATTTTTCCCAATGTTCCCGTTGAATGATTAGTAATACTACGAACACTATCGATTTTTTCACTGGTTCCACCAGAAGTAACTAAAATTCTCATATGAGTATTTTACACAAAAAAAGCAAATAGGTAAATGATTTGTTACTATCCTTTCAACATATTTTAAAATACTTGGTGTCTATCAGCATATTTAAAACAAAAGCATGTATTTTTTAAGTGGTTTTGGTATACTAATATTATAAAATAAAAGAGGAGACTTCTATGCAAACTGATATTCAAATCGCTCAAAGCACCCCTTTAAAACCAATTACTGATATTATCAATAAAGTTAATATTACACCTGATGATGTTGAACTTTATGGCAATTATAAGGCGAAATTATCATTTAAAAAAATTAAAGCTGTTAAATCAAATCCACTAGGAAAACTTATTTTAGTCACAGCTATTAACCCTACTCCAGCAGGAGAAGGAAAATCTACAGTTACCATTGGGCTAGCAGATGCTCTTAGTCAAATTGGTAAAAAAACAATGATTGCTCTTCGGGAACCATCAATGGGACCAGTCATGGGTGTCAAAGGTGGTGCAACAGGAGGTGGCTATGCGCAAGTGCTTCCTATGGAAGATATCAATCTTCATTTTACTGGTGATATGCATGCTATAACAACAGCAAACAATGCACTTTCCTCTTTAATTGATAACCACTTGCAACAAGGTAATGAACTTGGCATTGATCAACGTCGTATTATTTGGAAACGTGTTGTTGATTTAAACGATCGCGCGCTTAGAAAGGTCATTGTAGGTCTTGGAAGTCCATTTAACGGGATTCCAAGAGAAGACGGCTTTGATATTACAGTAGCAAGTGAAATTATGGCAATTTTATGCTTAGCTACAGATCTTTCGGATTTAAAAGCAAGATTAGGTAGAATTGTGATTGGTTATAAATCGGATAAAACACCTGTTTTTGTTAGTGATTTAAAAGTAGAAGGTGCCTTAACCCTAATCCTAAAAGATGCTTTAAAGCCTAATCTTGTTCAAACCATCTATGGTACTCCAGCCTTTGTTCATGGTGGTCCTTTTGCTAATATTGCACATGGTTGTAACTCTGTTTTAGCAACCTCAACAGCACTTCGTTTAGCAGATTATACTGTAACAGAAGCAGGATTTGGAGCCGATCTTGGAGCTGAAAAATTCCTAGATATCAAAGTACCACAACTACCTAAAGCACCAGATGCTATTGTTATAGTTGCAACACTTCGTGCTTTGAAAATGCATGGAGGGGTAGCAAAAAATAATTTAGAAAAAGAAAATATTGAAGCCCTTACTCAAGGTTTTGCTAACTTAGAGCGCCATGTTGATAATATGCGTCAATTCGGTGTACCTGTAACTGTAGCCATTAACCGTTTTGTGTCAGATACCGAAAAAGAAATTGACACATTAAAAAACCTCTGCCAAAAGATTGATGTCCCTGTTGAGTTAGCAACAGTATGGGCTGATGGTGGAAAAGGAGGAGTGGCTTTAGCCAATACCGTTGTTAATTTAATTGACAAACAGCCTGGTCAATATCAAGGCCTTTATGATATTTCTGACACTATTGAAGAAAAAGTAACTAAGATTGTCACTAATATTTACGGTGGCAAGTCAGTCACTTTCTCAGCCAAGGCTAAAACTCAGATAAATGAACTAAAACAAAATGGCTGGGATAACTTACCAATCTGTATGGCTAAAACACAATATAGTTTTTCTGACAATCCAAGTCTTCTTGGTGCACCAACAGATTTTGAAATTACTATTAGAGAATTAGTTCCCAAAATTGGGGCGGGATTTATTGTTGCCCTTACTGGTGATGTTTTAACTATGCCTGGTTTACCTAAACAACCGGCAGCTTTAAATATGGATGTTACTGATGATGGTGTTGCACTAGGCTTATTTTAGACATTTTTAAAGTTGTAAAAGTAAAAGAAGGGGATAAATAATGAGAGATCAAAAAAATACTGTCGTAAAATTACTTGATAAAAGTAAAAGAGGTATTTTAAGAGGGGTTTTTAGTCGCTTCACACTCTTTCTTGCTCTCATTCTTTTACAAATTGCTCTTATCAATTTCTTTTTTCTCAAATTAGAAGATTTTCGTATCCCTTTAAAAATTATTGAAACGCTTGTCATTGCAGGAGCTGTTATTTTTCTTGTCAATAGCAAGATGGACACAACTTCTATTATCACTTGGCTTTTGGTGATTTTTCCTTTTCCAATACCTGGAGCCATGTTTCTTATCTATACAAAAAATGATTTGGGTTATCGGGAACTTAAAAAACGTATTAAAGAATCCATTTTAGAAGTTTCTCCCTATTTCCATCAAAAATCAGATATTTTAGCTGAACTAAAAAAAGAGCACCTCATTACCTACAATCTAGCTAAATACCTTAACAGACGTGGTGGCTATGCTATTTATAAAAATCCTGACATCACTTATTTTCCAAGTGGTATGAAAAAATTTATTGCCCTAAAAGAAGAGTTGAGAAAGGCAAAAAACTTTATCTTCTTGGAATACTTTATCATCGATGAAGGGATTATGTGGGGTGAAATTTTAGCGATATTGGAAGAAAAAGTCAAAGAAGGTGTTGAAGTTAGGGTCATGTATGATGGTATGATTGAATACTCAACCTTATCGCCTGACTATAAAAATAGATTGGAAAAAATTGGTATCAAGGCACGTTCATTTGCTCCAATGTCTCCATTTTTATCAACCTACTATAATTATAGAGATCATCGTAAAATTTTAGTCATTGATAATCAAGTGGCTTTTAATGGAGGTGTTAACCTTGCTGATGAATATATCAACCTTGTTAATAAATATGGCTACTGGAAAGATTCTGCAATAATGGTGAAGGGAGAAGCTGTCAGCTCTTACACTCTAATGTTTTTACAAATGTGGGCTACATATGATAAAACTGACAATGTTAAGAATTACTTATTACCCAATAAAATTAATGAAAGTTCCCATGAAGGCTATGTTATTCCTTATGCAGATTCACCACTTGATAATGAGAAAGTTGGTGAAAATGTTTATATTGATATTTTAAATAATGCCAATGAATATGTTCACATAATGACACCTTATCTCATTTTAGACAGTGAATTAGAACATGCCTTAAAATTTGCTGCAGAACGAGGCGTTGATGTCAAAATTATTGTTCCAGGCATTCCAGACAAAAAAATCCCCTATATCCTAGCCAAACGTTATTTTCCATCTTTGATTGATTCTGGTGTTAAAATTTACCAGTTTACACCAGGTTTTGTACATGCTAAAAACTTTGTTAGTGATGATAATAAAGCAGTAGTAGGAACTATTAATCTGGATTATCGAAGCCTTTATCATCATTTTGAATGCGCCACCTACATGTATCAAACGAAAAGTATTAGTGCTATTGAAGATGATTTTCAAAAAACACTCAGCAAAAGTAAGAAAATAACAATTGAATCCTTAAATAGTGAAAATATTTTTGTAAGAGCTTCTGGTTTTATAATAAAATTAATTGCACCACTTTTATAAACAGCTTTCTTTACACAGTAAGACATTTAAGGTATAATTAATTTATGCGATGAGTCGATAATGGTTTTTCGAAACCATTTTTGCGCAGGGAAGTCATTAACGCAGTAGCGGACTTTGAAAAGATGTGTGAACCGTCTTTTCACACTGATAAAGTGCCCTAATCCCTTTCCGTTTGGAGAGGGATTTTTTTATTAAACAATACTCAGCTTAGTCTAATCTAAGCTGAGTATTTTAATAATTGAGAGAAAGATTTAATCATCATAGGTAATATCGAAAATTTTTCCAGTTTTATTGACATTTTGAATGTTCCAGTAAAAATATCTTTAGCTTTGTTCATCATAACTTCCATATTAAATTGAAGTTAAGTTTCAGTTTTGGTGCTTATTTCCTAAAAAGAAAAAACAACTAAGATTATTTAAAGAAGACTTGAGGTATTCTTTTTATTCTAAAAAGTTTCATTCTTCTTTAAAAACGACATTATAACTATTCAAAACCGTAAAAAAATAGTATGATAGAAGAATAACATCATGAAATGAAATAAAAGAGGAATAATATGGCTTACAATGTTGTAATTGTTGGTGCTACAGGTGCTGTAGGACAACAAATGATTAAAATGCTGGAAAAATCAAGTTTACCTGTCAAGAATTTAAGATTATTAGCGTCAAAGCGTTCTGTTGGTAAAACCTTCTTATTTAAGGAGCAATCCATTTCTGTTGAAGAGACAACTGAAAACTCGTTTGATGGTGTTGATATTGCCCTTTTCTCTGCCGGGGGTAAAACATCCGCAAAATTTGCTCCTTACGCTGTTAAAGCAGGGGCAGTTGTGATTGATAACACTTCTTATTATCGTCAACATCCAGATGTCCCTTTAATTGTTCCTGAGGTTAATGCACATGCCCTTAATGATCATCATGGTATTATTGCTTGTCCAAACTGCTCGACCATTCAAATGATGATGGCCTTAGAACCTATTAGACAAGAATGGGGACTTGAGCGTATTATCGTTTCGACCTACCAAGCAGTTTCAGGTGCAGGAGCACAAGCAATGGAAGAAACAAAAAAACAATTAAAGGAAGCTCTTAATGAAGAAATACCTGTTAAAGAAGTAGAGGCTACCATTTTACCTTCTGGAGGTGATAAAAAGCATTACCCTATCGCTTTTAATGCCTTGCCACAAATTGATCTTTTCACTGATAATGATTATACCTATGAAGAGATGAAAATGACAAAAGAAACCAAAAAAATCATGGAAGACGATGCTATTAAAGTATCAGCAACTTGTGTTCGTATTCCGGTACTTTCAGCACATTCTGAGTCAGTTTATATTGAAACAAAAAATGTGGCAGATATTGAAGCCGTTAAAAAGGCAATTTCTGAATTCCCTGGTATTGTTTTAGAAGATAATCCATCAGAACAAATTTATCCACAAGCTATTAATGCTATTGGTAAAATTGAAACATTTGTTGGTCGTATTCGTCGTGATCTTGATATTGAAAATGGTATTCATATGTGGGTGGTTTCAGATAATCTCCTAAAAGGGGCTGCATGGAACTCAGTACAAATTGCTAAGAGCTTACACGAACAAGGGTTGGTTCATCCAACAAAAGAACTCTTATTTGAGCTAATTTAGTGCTTTTTAAACGACCATCTAATTTATATTATATTTTAATATATCTATTTAAGGAGAATTATGCCTATGCTAGTTGTTAGATTTGCAACACCAAATGATGTTTTAGAAATGAAAAAACTTTTAATAGAAGCTTGGAAAATTACTTATGACAAATTATACTCTAAAGCCTATATACAACGTGTGATTGAAGAATTTTATAATGAAGAAAGACTTCATAAAGAAGTATTAACGAAAAATCAATCCTTTAATGGATATATGGTTGCTGAAAAAGATGGTTTGATATTAGGATGTATTTGTGGTGGATGTGAAAGTGATACTGGTTTTATTTATGCTTTATATGTTCACCCTGAGTTTAAACAAAAAGGTATAGGTAAAGAGCTTTTAAGAGTTTATACTGCTTATCAAAAAGAACATTATGCTATCAAGAAACAAGCTGTTAGTGTGGTTGAAAATAATCAAATGGGAATTCCATTTTATGAGAAAGTGGGATTTGTTCTATCTAAAACTGTTCCAAATTGGTTTGATAACACTCAAGGATATAAATGTCATTTTGAGAGAAGTGTATAAAAATAATTATATAATTACTTTTTATTTAAAAAATTTTATTTTTCTACTTAGAATTATGAAATCAATTATTATTGAAAAATAAACAATATAGCTTGACAAAACCACTTAAGATCTAGATAATATTAATAACAAATACCTTTCCTTATGAATAGAAAAGAGGTTTCTATGCAAATTATCAAACGAAATGGGCAAGTTACTGAATTTGATCCAGATAAAATTTATCAAGCTATTTTAAAAGCTGCACAAACTGTGTACGCTTTGGATGAAGATTTGAGACAAAAACTTGCTCAAGTCACTAAAAAAGTCGTGATAGACTTAGAGGAAGCACAAGTAGAACGCCCAACCATCAATATGATACAATCTCTAGTTGAAAATCGCTTGATTGAAGCAGGATACATTAAGATTGCTGAACGTTATATTGCTTATCGTTTACAACGTGACCTTGAAAGAAACGGCTATGAAGATCATATTAATGTTCACTTAAGATTTGAGCAAATTTTATAAGATATAAAAAACCTTGCCAGACAAGGTTTTTTACGCTACAATGGAGTTAATTGTATGTAAATATTTTTTAGCTCTTATTTTTAAAACAAAGAAAGGATTGCTTATGAAAAAAATTTTATTAACTAGCCTAGTTGCTGTTGGTCTTTTTGGTTTATTCGGTTGCTCAAGTAACAAAGAATCCGATATAATTGAAGAAGTTCTCTCTAAGAAGGAAGAAAACACCTCTGAAAAAGCTACTAAAAAAACTCTTAAATTAACTCAAAAAGCTGGAGATGAGCGTGTTGGTTATTACAATATTCCTGAAGATTTTATTTCTTTTTCTGATATAAGTAATCCAGACGGTGATGATATACAGTATTCTGATCTGACTGGAAAAAATATTATCACCCTAAATATTATTGATACCTCAGAATTAACCCAAAAAGAAAAGGAAAACTTTACTGCAGAAATAGCTGCAGATAACATTGCAAAGTATTTACAAGAAGATGAGGATTTGAAAAACCTAGAATTATTTCATTACGATGATTTTCAAGACAAAGTCTATCAAAATGTTGCTACTTACGAAACTGGAGAGGTTCTATCAGTTAATCTTTTTGAACATGATGGTATTATTTATTTCTTTGGCATTGAGGGTTCTAAAGAATTTGTTGATAGCTACTGGATTGATATACTATATAGTTTTAGCACAACTAAGTAATATTTTAAAAATCATTAGATTTTCTAATGATTTTTCTTTAACTTTATTACTTAAAATAAAGACTATGCGAGCAATTAAAGTATGTTAAAATAGATAAGTAAAAGTCTTAACATAGTGAAAGGAAATATTTTATGGCAATTATTCAATGGTTTCCTGGCCATATGTCAAAAGCAAGGAGACAAGTGCAAGAAAATATCAAATTTGTCGATTTTGTAACAATTTTAGTTGATGCAAGACTACCTTTTTCTAGCCAAAATCCAATGCTATCAAAAATTATTGGTAGCAAACCAAGACTGTTAATTTTAAATAAATCTGATTTAGCCGATCCTAACAAAACTAAAGAATGGCAAACTTTTTTTGAAAAACAAGGAATCACAACTTTAGCTATTAATTCTAAAGAACAGGCAACTGTCAAAAAAGTGACTGAAGCAGCAAAAAAGTTAATGGCAGATAAAATCAGTCGTTTAAAAGAACGAGGCATTCAAAAAGAAACTTTAAGAACTATGATTGTTGGGATACCAAATGCTGGTAAATCAACTTTAATGAATCGTTTGGCAGGAAAAAAAATAGCGGTCGTAGGCAATAAACCCGGTGTCACAAAAGGCCAACAATGGTTGAAATCAAATAAGGAGTTAGAGATTTTAGATACTCCAGGTATTTTATGGCCAAAATTTGAAGATAATTTAATAGGACTTAAATTAGCATTAACTGGTGCTATTAAAGATACGTTATTACCAATGGACGATGTAACTATTTTTGGACTTGATTTTTTTAAAACGCATTATCCTGAGCGTTTGAAAGAACGCTTTAAGGGAATTTCGTTGAAAGATGAATCACCTGAAATCATCATCACAATGACAATAAAACTTGGTTATCGTGATGATTATGATAGATTTTATCGTTTATTTGTTCAAGAAGTCAGAGATGGGCGATTAGGCACTTATACATTGGATAGAATTGAGGATATTGATGTTAACAATTAAAGAAATTAAGTCTCTTTTAACACCTATCAATGAAATAGATGATCCAATATTTCAAAAATTTTCAGATGATAAGCGAATTGGTGTCCAAAATCTTATTCAGAAAAAAAGAAAAGAAATAAAGCAAGAAAAAGATGAGCTTAAACGACTTGAACAAATGCTATCTTATGAAAGAAATCTCTATCAAAAGGGTTTTTCTTTTGTTTGCGGTGTTGATGAAGCAGGACGTGGCCCTTTAGCAGGTCCTATTGTTGCTGCAGCTGTTATTTTACCTATAAACACTATTATAGATGGATTAAATGATAGTAAGAAAATTCCAAAAAAAAAGCATAAAGCTATTTACCAGTTGGTTATGGATAAGGCTTTATCAATTGGAATTAGTATTATTGACAATAATGTTATTGATGACATCAATATTTACCAAGCTAGTAAGTTAGCCATGCTTGATGCTGTTTCAAAATTAGATACTATTCCTGATTTTCTTCTAATTGATGCTATGTCACTTGATTGTGATATTCCACAAGAAGCGATTATTAAAGGAGATGCTAAAAGCCTATCAATTGCTGCTGCTTCAATTGTTGCCAAGGTAACAAGAGATCAACTAATGAGTGACTATCACATTCAATATCCTGCTTATGATTTTGTTAACAATGCTGGCTATGGCACTAAAACACATCTTGATGCTATAAAAAATCATGGAATAACTCCTATCCATCGTAAAAGTTTTGAGCCTATTAAATCGATGTTTAATAATTCATTTTAAGAATCAGTCTTTTTGGCTGGTTTTTTTCGAATAGTCAGTTAGAAGAGGTGAATATGAATAATTTTGAACTTTTTAAATTAAAAAAAGCCGGCTTAACAAACCGACAGTTATTAAATCTAATTGACTATAAGAAAAAACATAACGAAAAATTATCAATAAAAAAAATTGCTGTGATTTCTGGTGTTAAAATTGCTAGTCAGTTTATTCAAGCTTATAAAGCGATTAACCATCAAGAATTGAAAAAAAGTTTTTATCAATTTCCAACACTATCAATTCTTGATGATCATTATCCAGAAGCTTTAAAAAATATAAATAATCCTCCAGTTTTATTATTTTATCAAGGAAATATTGAACTACTTTCTTATTCAAAAATTGCTGTTGTAGGTGCTAGAATGGCTAGTCAAAATGGCATTAGAACTGTTAGTAAAATTATTTCAGAACTTGGTAATCGTTTTGTCATTGTTAGTGGACTAGCTAAAGGGATTGACACGGCTGCCCATTTATCAATTTTAAAAAATGGTGGAAAAACAATTGCAGTAATAGGGACAGGTTTAGACGTTTATTATCCAAAAGAAAATAAATTATTACAAGAGTATCTTACTAAGAATCATTTGATTATTTCAGAATATGAACCAAAAACACAACCCTTACGTTATCATTTCCCAGAACGAAATAGAATTATTGCAGGACTCAGCCAAGGAGTAATTGTTTTTGAAGCAAAATTACGTTCTGGAAGTTTAATTACTTGTGAAAGAGCAATGGAAGAAGGGCGTGATATATTTGCTGTACCTGGTAACGTAATGGATGGTAAATCAGAAGGTTGTCATAGACTAATAAAAGAGGGCGCAAAGTGCATCACTACGGGTTTAGATGTTATTTTAGAGTATCAAAATTAAAAGCTGTTTTCCTATAGAAAGACTTTTTTTATTGACAGGTGAAAAAAAAAGGTTTATTATGCTAGTTGCTGATAAAAAATAAGGAAGTCTAGTATGCCTACAACAATAAAAACAAAAAAGAAAAAAACTAATGCTAAAAAAAATTTAGTTATAGTTGAGTCTCCAGCTAAAGCAAAAACAATTGAAAAATATCTTGGACGTCAATATAAAGTGGTTGCCAGTGTCGGACATATTCGCGATTTAAAAAAATCAAGTATGTCAGTTGATTTTGATAACAACTATGAGCCACAATACATTAACATTCGTGGTAAGGGTCCCTTGATTAATTCTCTTAAAAAAGAAGCTAAAAATGCTAAAAAAGTCTATCTAGCAAGTGACCCAGACCGTGAAGGTGAAGCAATTTCATGGCATTTAGCTCATATTCTTGATTTAAAAGAAGATGATAAGAATCGTGTTGTTTTCAATGAAGTAACCAAAGAAGCAGTTAAAAATGCCTTTTTAGATCCTAAAAAAATTGATATGGACTTAGTTGATGCCCAACAAGCAAGAAGGGTTCTTGACCGTATTGTTGGTTATTCTATTTCTCCAATTCTTTGGAAAAAAGTCAAAAAAGGATTATCAGCAGGACGTGTTCAATCAATAGCATTAAAACTTATTATTGATCGTGAAAATCAAATAAAAACATTTATTCCTGAAGAGTACTGGACTATTGAGGGTATCTTTAAAAAAGGTAATAAAAAATTTCAAGCCAATTTTTATGGTCTTGATGGTGATAAATTAAAACTTAAAGATAATAAAACTGTTAAAGAAGTCTTAAAACGACTTAAAGGAAATGACTTTGTTGTTGATAAAGTTGAGAAAAAAGAGAGAAGAAGAAATGCTCCTACGCCTTATACAACGTCTTCACTTCAACAAGATGCAGCTAACAAGATTAATTTTAGAACACGAAAAACAATGATGGTTGCTCAGCAACTCTACGAAGGGCTTAGTTTAGGTCCAGCTGGCCATCAAGGACTAATTACCTATATGCGTACTGATTCAACACGTATCAGTCCAATTGCACAAGTAGAAGCAGCAAAATTAATTACTGAGCGCTATGGAAGTCATTATTCAAAACACAATCAAAAAGTAAAAAATGCTAGCAGTGCCCAGGATGCCCATGAGGCAATTCGCCCATCAAGTGTCACCCATACACCAGAAAGCATTGCAAAATATTTAGACAAAGACCAATTAAAACTTTATACACTTATTTGGAATCGTTTTGTTGCTAGCCAAATGAAACCAGCTCTCTTTGATACCGTAAAAGTCAAACTTTCACAAAATGGTGTTACCTTTGTTGCTAATGGTAGCCAAGTTAAATTCGATGGCTACTTAGCTGTCTACAATGATTCTGATAAAAATAAGATGCTACCTGAAATGGCTGAAAAAGAAGTCGTTAAAAAAGTTTCAGTTAGCCCTGAACAACATTTTACACAACCACCGGCAAGATTTTCTGAAGCAACTTTAATTAAAACTTTAGAAGAAAATGGAGTTGGTAGACCATCTACCTATGCCCCTACTTTAGAGACTATTCAAAAACGTTACTATGTTAAACTCTCTGCAAAAAGATTTGAGCCTACTGAACTTGGTGAGATTGTTAATAGTTTAATTGTCGAATTTTTCCCTGATATTGTTGATGTAACTTTTACTGCTGAAATGGAAAGAAAACTTGACCAAATTGAAGTTGGTGAAGAACAATGGCAGAAGGTGATTGACAGTTTTTACAAACCATTTGAAAAAGAACTTGTTAAAGCAGAAAAAGAAATTGAAAAAATTCAAATTAAAGATGAACCTGCTGGTTTTCTTTGTGATGTTTGTGCAAATGAAATGGTAATTAAGCTTGGTAAATACGGCAAATTTTATGCATGTAGTAACTTTCCAGATTGCCGTAACACAAAAGCTATTACAAAAGAAATTGGTGTTATATGTCCAATTTGCCATCAAGGTCAAGTCATTGAAAGAAAAACAAAACGTAATCGTATTTTCTATGGTTGCAGCCGCTACCCTGAATGTGAATTTACTTCGTGGAACTTACCAATTGGCAGAAATTGTCCTAAATCGGATGATTATTTGGTTGAAAAGAAAATCAGGGGTGGTGGTAAACAAGTTGTTTGTAGTAGTGAAAATTGTGATTACGAAGAAGAAAAAATTAAATAACGATTCAAGTTTGCATAAAATAAATTATGTAAACTTTTTTTGAATTATCGTTTGATTAAAAATTTTTGCTATAATAGATGTATTAAAACAGAAAGATTTGAACTAGGGAAACCTAGTAAGAGGTATTAGTGTTATGTCTCAATCTTATATTAATGTTATTGGTGCTGGTTTAGCTGGAAGTGAAGCTGCCTATCAAATTGCTAAGCGAGGTATCCCAGTTAAACTATTTGAAATGAGAGGCGTTAAAGCAACACCACAACATAAAACTGACTTTTTTGCTGAATTGGTTTGTTCTAACTCTCTTCGTGGTGATAGTTTAACTAATGCGGTTGGGCTATTAAAAGAAGAGATGCGTCGTTTAGACTCCGTTATTTTAAAAGCTGCAGAAAACTCAAGAGTACCAGCAGGTGGAGCTTTAGCAGTAGATAGAGAAGAGTTTTCAAAAAGTGTTACTGAATTCATTAGTAATCACCCTCTTATTGAAGTTATAAGGGAAGAAATAACTAGTATTCCAGATGATACTATTACTGTGATTGCAACTGGACCTTTGACCTCTGATGCTTTAGCTAAAGAGATACATCGCTTAAATGGGGGTGAAGGTTTTTACTTTTACGATGCAGCTGCTCCAATTATTGACAAAAACACCATAAACATGGATAAAGTCTACTTAAAGTCACGTTATGACAAAGGTGAAGCAGCTTATTTAAATTGTCCAATGACTAAAGAAGAATTTATAGCTTTTCATGAGGCTCTAATTACAGCAGAAGAAGCACCTCTTAATGCCTTTGAAAAAGAAAAATACTTTGAAGGTTGCATGCCAATTGAAGTCATGGCTAAACGTGGTGTAAAAACCATGCTCTATGGACCAATGAAACCTGTTGGACTAGAATATCCAAAAGACTACAAAGGAAAGCGAGATGGCGACTATAAGACCCCTTACGCAGTTGTCCAACTAAGACAGGATAATGCAGCAGGAAGCCTTTTTAATATTGTTGGTTTTCAAACACACCTAAAATGGGGAGAACAAAAACGTGTCTTTTCGATGATTCCTGGATTAGAAAAGGCTGAGTTTGTCAGATATGGAGTCATGCACCGTAATTCATATATGGACTCTCCTAATTTACTAGAAGAAACCTTTAGATCACGATTAAAACCAAATATTTTCTTTGCTGGTCAAATGACTGGTGTTGAAGGGTATGTTGAATCTGCAGCAAGTGGCCTTGTGGCTGGTATTAATGCAGCTAAATTATTCAATAATGAAGAGGCTGTCATTTTCCCTCAAACTACAGCTATCGGAAGTTTACCTTATTATGTCACTCATGCTGAAAGTAAACATTTTCAACCCATGAATGTCAATTTTGGAATTATTAAAGAACTAAATGGTCCAAGAATTAGAGATAAAAAAGAACGTTATGAAAAAATAGCAAAGAGAGCTCTCTTAGATTTAGAAAATTTTATTACAGTTTAAAACACATCATTTGATGTGTTAAAAGTAATAGCGGTTAAAGTGAATCAGCGAGTGCCAATTGTTTTTGATAGTGGTGTTCATCGTGGCTGACACGTTTTTAAAGCATTGGCAAATGGCGCTGACATAGTTGCCATTGGTCGTCCTATCCTATATGGATTGGCTTTAGGTGGTGCACAAGGCGCACAAAGTGTAGTTGATCACATTAACCATAAATTAAAAATTGTGATAAAACTAGCTGGCACGCAAACGGTTGAAGATATCAAAAAAGCAAAATTCGTCGACAAAATCCAATCAATGATTCTTTAGCAGAAAAATAAATGCTAATAAATAATAAAAACTAGGCATACAATGCCTAGTTTTTTGATTTCTTGAGAATAGGATTTTTAAGTAAATGATCGAAATTTCCTCAAGTGTTTTTATTTATTATATCAAATTTTAAATTAAAGTAGTAGCAGAATTACAAAATCATTAATAATTAACCTTACAAAAATGTAAGGTTAATTATTAAAAATGTAAGTTCATTTTTTTCTTTATGTATTATAATAATAGTACAAATAGAAAAATTATGATATATTATCAATAACCATCAGTTGTAATATATCCTATCAAATCAGTAAAGGAGTAACTTATGTTTTTAGAAATCAATCATTTAGAGAAGGTTTACCGTACTCGCTTTTCTAAAGAAGAAACCAAGGCATTACAAGATATTGATTTTAAAGTTGAAAAAGGTGAGTTTATTGCTATTATGGGAGAAAGTGGTTCTGGGAAAACATCACTTCTAAATATTCTTGCTACACTTGATAAACCTAGCAAAGGTAGCGTTATTATGGATAATAAAGACATTACTACTATAAAATCTAATCAATTAGCTGAATTTCGCTTGCAACACTTAGGATTTGTTTTTCAAGAGTTTCATCTTTTAGATACCCTTACTATCAGAGATAACATTTTCTTACCGCTTGTTTTAAGTCGTGTTCCACATAATGAAATGGAAAAGCGCTTATCTGTTATAGCTCCTAAACTAAAAATTGAAAATCTTTTAAATAAACGTCCTTTTGAAATATCCGGAGGCCAAAAACAAAGAGTTGCTATCGCAAGAAGTTTAATCACACAACCAAAACTAATTTTAGCGGATGAACCTACTGCTGCATTAGACTATAAGAATTCCGAAGATCTTCTAAATTTATTTGAGACTATCAATAATGAAGGACAAACGATTTTGATGGTAACTCATTCAGCGAATGCAGCAAGTCACGCCAAACGAGTTTTATTTATTAAAGATGGTCGTATTTTTCATCAAATGTATCGTGCAAATAAATCTACAGCAGAATTTGGTAAAGAAATTTCACTTTCTATGGCTGCCCTATTAGGAGGTGAGTAGGATGTTTTATCTCAAATTAGCGATTCAAAACATTAAAAAATCACTAAATAATTTTCTACCTTTTATGCTTGCAAGTTTAGTCTTGTACACTTTGGTTTGTTCCAATTTTCTAATCATGTTGAGTCCAACTTCCAAGACAATGAAGCATGGAACAATGACCTTATCGTTAGCAGCAATTGTTTTAACTATATTTTCTATCATTATGGCAATTTATAGTTTTAATTTTCTAATGAAACAACGTAGTCGAGAATTTGGTTTGTATCATATATTGGGAATGAAAAAATCACAAATTAGTATAATTGCTAGCATAGAATTAATCATTATTTACATCAGTTTGATTATTTTGGGTAGTTTTCTAAGTGTTGTTTTTTCTAATTTTCTCCATTTAGTCTTCATTAATTTAATACATATTGAGTTAACCTCTTTTAAAATAACTGTGGTACCATTCATTTTCACTAATCTTATCTTTTTTGGTATCTTTTTAATTCTTGAAGTCTTCAATTTATGGTTTATCAAGAAAACTTCACCTCTAGCTTTGTTTAAAAGTAGAGAAAAAGGAGAAAAAGAACCCAAAGGCAATATAGTTTTCGCCTTTCTAAGTTTAATTTTCCTTGGAGTTGGTTATTATTTATCTCTTAGTTCAAATAAATTAAATGCAATTGCAGTTCTTCAACGATTTTTTATCGCTGTTATTTTAGTTATCGTTGGTACTTATCTTTTCTATATTAGTTTTACAACTTGGTATCTTAAGAAAAAAAGAAGTCAAAAGAATTATTTTTACAAACCTGAACATTTCATCACTGTTTCTCAAATGATTTTTAGAATGAAACAAAACGCTATTGGATTAGCAAATATTACTTTACTTGCTATTATGGCTTTTGTTACTATTGCAACAACATTCTCTTTATACACAGACACACAAAAATTAGCTGATGAAAGTTTTCCTAAAAATACTAATCTAACTTTTTTTGCAGAAACAAAAGAGGAAGCACAACCATTATTTGAACAATCAGTTGTCAAAAAATTAAACAAAAAAATTAAAGGACCAAAATTTTTATCAAGTCTAATTGGAATCAATGTCCCTGCTGGTAAAAACTTGACTATTACTAAAGAAGATATAAGAAATCCAAAACTTGACCAATTAGCTTTCATTTATCTTGTAACACAAGAAGATTTTCGTAGTTTAGGTAATAATTTACCTCAACTAAAAGATAATGAAACAGCTTTCTTTGTTCGAGATGAAACTAGTCAATTTGAAACAATTACATTATTTGATCAGCACTTTAAAAATATTAAAAATTTTAAGACAGTTAAATTTCCTCCAGCTGTATCTACTTATAATTCTGGGGTGTTAATAGTAAGTAATGATAATATTTTTAATGAGATTAAAACAAAATATAAAGAAGCATCTAGTAATGGAATTTTAAACGCAACCTACTATTCTGTTTTCACCGACTTAACAGAAGAAGAGTTGGCTACTTTAAAAAATCATAATCTAGGTAATTCATTAGTAAACGATTCAGGACAACCTATTGGTGATATCGTTACTAAAAAAGAACATTTAGATGATGCTTATATTTTAACCGGTGGCTTTCTTTTCACTGGATTTCTTCTAGGCTTTAGTTTTCTTTTAGGTGCTGCACTTATCATCTATTATAAGCAATACACAGAAGGTCATGAAGATAAAAAATCCTATCAAATTCTACAAGAAGTAGGGATGAGTCAAAAAGCTGTTAAAAAAACAATTAACTCTCAAACAATCTTTGTCTTCTTTATGCCTCTTGCTATGGCAATCGTTCACTTCATTGTTGCTTTAGTAATGTTAAAACAAATGCTAACCCTTTTTGGAGTAACAAGTGATGATTTAGTAAATGTTGTTTCATTTATCACCATTACTATCATTATTATTATCTATTTCCTTATTTACAAACTAACAAGTCGAACCTATTATAAAATTATTGAAAGATAAAAAGTAGCGTCTAATCGCTACTTTTTTGGTAAAATAGAAGTATGAATAAGAAACAAAAACTTTATATTGTTGAAGATGATGAAACAATTGTTACTCTTCTTTCCAACTACTTTAAAAAAGATTACCTGGTTTTCTCCTCTCAAAATTTTAGAGCTATCTTGCAAGAGATAAAGGAATTTCAACCCGACTTGATTTTGATGGATATTTCTCTACCTTATTTTAATGGCTTTTATTGGACGACTGAAATCCGTAAAACATTAACGACACCCATCGTTTTCATCTCTAGTGCCGATGATGATATGAGTGCCATTATGGCAATGAACATGGGTGCTGATGATTTTATTGCTAAACCTTTTTCTCTTAATATCTTAGAAGCTAAATTAACGGCACTTTTAAGACGTGCTTATCAATTTAGTCAGAAAGACTACAGTTATAATGACTTTAATCTAACACCTGATGGTGATTTCTTTAAAGAAGATCAGCATATTCAACTATCAAGAACTGAAACGAAAATTATGATAACGCTTCTTGCTAAAGCTGGGGAAGTAGTGTCTAAAGAAGTTTTGCTAGAAAAACTTTGGGAAAACGAAGAATTTATTGATCACAATACACTAAGTGTCAATATGACAAGATTACGAAAAAAAGTGAATCAAATCGGATTTAATCACATTCATACAGTAAGAGGAGTAGGGTATTTAATCCAATGATAAAAGATTTTTTAAAAGAATATTTTGTTTGGTTTACTCTTTACTTGTTAATAGTGGTGACTTTTCTAATCACTTTTTTTCTCTATCGTTTACCTATCGACTACTTCATCACATCATTACTATTTATCGGTACATTACTCATCATAATCAGTATTTGGCAATTTAGCAATTACTATCAAAAACGAAAAGAATTGAGCACCAATATCCTTCTTGAAAAAGATAGCTTACTTAATAGTCCATTAGAAAAAGCCTTTTTAAAGCATTATTTCACTCTAGAAAAAGAACAATTTGAGATACTATCACAATATCGTCAACGTGAGAAAGATCTTCAAAACTTGATTAAAATGTGGTCACATCAAATGAAAGTACCCTTGTCAGCTATCTCTCTCATGACACAAACCAATCAGCTAAAGCCCCAAGACATCAATCGACAATTGTTAAGTCTTGATAACTACGTGGACACTCTTATTAATTATTTAAAATTTTACCATCATCAAACCGATTTTAGGTTTGAAAGAATTCATCTAAAAGAAGTAGTGATTGAGATTGTTAAAAAATACCGTCTTTTATTCTTACATAAAGATATTGATATTGAAATTATTGGGGATTGGGAGATTAAAAGTGATCGAAAATGGTTAACTTTCGCTGTGACACAACTGATAGATAATGCCCTTAAATACACCAAAAAAGGTGGTAAGATTACTATTAAGATGGCAAATTCTCTTATCATTGAAGACACCGGCATTGGTATTTTAAAAGAAGACATCCCAAGACTATTTGAAGAAGGTTTTACTGGTTATAATGGCAGAAAATATCAAAAAGCAACAGGACTAGGGCTTTATATGACTAAACGAATTCTTGATGATTTAAAGATTAATATTGCTATTATTAGTGTTATTGACAAAGGAACTAAAGTAATTTTAAACAAATAATTTCAAATAGTTTACATAAGTTTATTTATGTAAACTTTCGGGAGGCAATATGAAAAAAAATAAGTATTTAGCTATATTTGGAGTAGGAATTTTATTTGGGATTTTAAGTTTTTTAATTTGGGGTAGCATACAATTAAATAGTAAGTATTCAAATAATAAAGATAATAAGCTAACAACCATTGAAACTACTGACAAAAAAAATGACAGTAAATCAACAGAAACAAAAGAGGTGGAAAAATCCGACAATGATAAAATAGAAAAAGAACCCAGTCTAAATCATCTATGGACTGCTGGAAAAGCGCAAGCATTACAATCCTTTATCAGTGAATGGCAGCTTGAAATGAATCAAGTTTATACTAGCTATACCCCCGATAATCCTCTTAATTACTATGGTTACCTAACTCCAAAAATAAGTTCTGTAGAAAGCGATAGTATGACACCAGTATTAAACGACTCTCCAATCAATGTGGAATGGTCTGATACTGGTGATAAGCCTGATATTTATAATCTCGTTGCTGTCTATAGTGATTATGAACAAAGTTATCCTAATGTTAAGCATTTATACTATTTTGTCATCAAAGACAGACAAGCAATGGTTCTGCACACCAACCAAAATCAAGGAAATGACAATAATTGGTTATACTTTACTGAAACTGAAAATCTTGACTTGAAAAATGGTTTTAAGACGATTGTTGCTCAATAACATTTTATTTTATGTGATATCAAAAAAGCCTGACAATTGTTGTAGAAACAATGCAGGCTTTTGAATATTAAAACAGACTTTATTAGAGAATCATAATTTATCTAATGCATTTTTTTGTTCATCATTAACAATATGAGTATAAAGATCAGTGACTTGTGTATTGGCATGACCTAATTGATGACTGACTAGAACTTGCGATTTTGTAGCATCATAGAGTCTTGTCGCAAGCGTATGTCTTAATTTATGTGGAGTGACTCTGATTTTAAAATCCTCAGAATACTTGGCAACCATTTTTTCAATACTTGAAGCATCAATACGATTAGGTACACCACGATACAGGCTCAAGAAGAAGGCTGTGTCATTTTTTTCTGCCTTGTAACGTTGTTTTCGGATATTAAGATAATTTTCTAAATAGGGTTTGGCAAAATTAGCAACGTTGACTGAATCCCTTTTACCACCTTTTCTTGTAACTTCAATGACCATCATTTTGAGATTAACATCTTTTAAATCAAGATTAACTGCTTCTGAAAGGCGAACACCAGAAGCAAGAAGCAGTGCCAAAATCGCAAGATCTCTTTCTTTGTTTTTATTAAATGAAGAAAGAGCCCGATTAGAAAGTTGATTAGGATATTCAACTTCAACATATTCTAGGAATTCCATAGTTTCATCGCCTAAAAAAAGTTTTCCTTTGATATTTTCGGCTCTAGCTGCTAAAGTTTCTTTTTTCTTTTTGGTTGAGACTTTTTTCATCACATTACGGTAAAAATAAGGTTCTCCTTGGTCATTTTCAACTTCCTCAGTCAAGTATTTATATAAACTAGACAAAGCTGAGAGCGTTCGATTGATAGTGGTCTGAGAGACACCGTTTTGCGTCGAATTAGCATTAAGAAGAGGTCTTTCTCTCAGATAACGAATAAAAGACTCCAAATCTTTCTTGGTCAAAGTTTCGAGTGTTTTTAGAGGGATATCTGCCATTTTAGAAGCTTTTGAGATATCAGAATCCAATAACCATTCAAAGAAACGACGATATTCCTTAAGATATTCATAAAGTGTTGTAAAGCTATAAGGAACTGATAATTTTGATTGGTAATAATCTAAAACATACCAGGGCATGATTTTTTTTAAAGCATCAATTTTTTCTAGTAGTAGTTCACGTCTCATAAATTTTGTCTCTTTCTAAATTTTCTCTAGTTATAGTATAGCATAGCCTAATATATGTTTCAAGAAAATTATAGTTTTTCGGAAAGATGTTACAAGAGAAAATCTAAACCATAAAAATAAAGGAAACCATAAGATTTCCTTTACAAACTTTTGAATAGGATATTTTCCTAATAGGGTTGCAATCAATGTTCGTTAACATATGCTTGAATAACTTCGCTAATGTATTTTGCAGTGCCTTCGCCAAATTGATCGATATTATTTCTAAATTCATCATCTTGAACATAGTTTAGACCGATTTTTCCAAAAATCTCTAATGAACAATCAAACCCATACTGATTAATAAGATGATAAAGTTCTTCGGCCAGTTTTTTATTTTCAAGTGAAGAAACTTCTTCACCCTTTTTCATTTGACTTGAAAATTGCGTGAACACGAAATTAAAGGCGTCTGTCATTATCTTTTCGTTGCCCTTTTGTTTTTCCTTACTTGCTTCAACAACTTTTTCACCATATTTTTCTTTGGTTTGCTTTTCATATTTTTGATTGTCTTGATAAGTAAATCCTTTGAATTGTTCTTTTGCTGTCATTTGTAATTTTCCCTCCTCAGCTAAAATCGTTTTTTCTAATGTTTCAATAAGTGTTAGCAGTTTGAATTTTTCTTGATTCATTAACTCTAATTGATTCTTTAGTTTATTAAGTCGTTGGGAATCATCTTTTGTTAGCAAATCCTTGATTTGCTTTAAAGAAAAACCAAGGTACTTATAAAATAAAATTGTTTGAAGAGTGGCCAAATCTTCTTTAGTATAGTACCGATAACCATTATCATTTTTTTGTGGTGATAACAGACCAATTTTATCATAGTGATGTAAGGTGCGCACTGATACACCACTTATTTCACTGACTTTTTTAACTAAATAGGTCATTTAGAAATCCTCCTAACACATTTAGTATAAACTATTACCTAAGGTGAGTGTCAATACTTTTTTAAAAAAATTAAAAAAGAACTGATTTCTCAGTTCTTATACATCAAAAGGGTTCGTTTAATTTGCTTCTTTTTCTTTGTTAGCAAAGTATTCTCTTACTTTTGGTGCTACTTCTTCTCCGAAAATTCTAATGGCTTTTAAGACATCTTCGTGTGGCATTGAACCAACTGGTAAGTGAAGCATGAAACGATCGAGTTTTAAATCTTCAATCATACGAATCAATTTATTTGCAACTGTTTCAGCATCACCGACAAACATAGCACCATTTGGACCAATTTGTTGAAGATAGGCTTCATAAGTCAACTCTGTCCAATGAGGTCTATCTTTACTTATATTATCAACTAATTGTTTTGTTGGATAAAAGTATTCTTTTTCAGCTTTTTCTTTATCGTCTGATAGCCAACCCCATGAATGTGCTGCTACAGTCATTTTACTTAAATCATGACCATGAGCTTGACCAATTTCACGATAAAGTCTAATCAATTGACCAAATCCACGTGGATTGCCACCAATAATTGCATAAACGATTGGCAAACCCATTTTTGCAATACGTTGCGTTGAGTGGAAATTACCACCTGTTGCCACATGAATTGGTAATTTATCTTGAACAGACCTAGGATAGACAGGTCTATTATTAACCGTTTGTGTGTGTTTACCCTTCCAATTCAAATTAGTATTTTCTCTAATTTGAAGAAGCATATCTAATTTTTCATTGAATAATTCTTCATAATCATTTAAGTCATAACCAAATAATGGGAATGATTCAATAAATGACCCACGTCCAGCCATAATTTCTGCTCTTCCATTTGAGAGAG
The DNA here is from genome assembly GCF_000380045.1 of Streptococcus marimammalium DSM 18627. GTDB lineage: Bacteria > Bacillota > Bacilli > Lactobacillales > Streptococcaceae > Streptococcus > Streptococcus marimammalium. The sequence continues at coordinate 92,808 of NZ_KB904340.1, read as the reverse complement.
CATCAATAGTAGCGTATTGTTGATAGACTCTGACAGGGTCAATGGAAGACAGAATAGTTACAGCACTTGACAAGCGAATATTTTTTGTTTTTGATGCTACAGCTGCAAGTAAAATTTCTGGTGCGGATATTGAGAAATCATCACGGTGGTGTTCACCAATAGCATAAAGGTCTAGTCCTACCTCATCAGCAAGAATCATTTCTTCAACCATATTACGAATACGTTCATCATGAGAAATTACTTTACCTGTTTTTTCAAGTGGTGTTGTTTCTCCAAAAGATGAAATACCTAATTCAATCATATTATTACCTCACTTATTTAGAATTCGAAATAACTATAACTTTATTTTAGCACTTCTAAAGAAAATGGTAAACTATTTTGACTTATTATTAAAATAAAAATCACTTCATTTAAAAGTGACTTTCATTTTAATAATAATTTTTCAATAACACCTATTTTTCTCATTGTTGCAATGATACCTAGATGTTTCTCCAAGAAATTAGTATTTAATTTCTTTTTAGTAGCATCTTTAGGAAGATAAAGATAAAAACAGTGTTCTCCTACCACTAATTCTTCTTGATTAAAATCAATGACTTTTATTTTTTCTAACGCTCCTTCTTCCTAATTATCATTAGTAAAAACCAAGTGAATACGACTTCTATCGTAAGATTCGGAGAAAGGATTGCCCAGCACAGCGTTTTGACAGTCGGCAACTGTTTTAACGATAACTGGCAAATCTGCCCCGATTTTTTCTTTAATAGTTTTTCGAATCAAGTCAGCCGATGCTTTCTTAGATAGCTTTGTTTGAAAAATCACATTACTACTTTGGATATGAGTACGTACTTTATGAAAGCCGACCTCTTCAAGAATTGTTACTAAATAGGACATCTTGGGGATTTTATTTTTTCCCGTTGGCATAACACCTCTAAGAAGGGCAATCAACTCCATTAAAATTTCCTTTCAAGACACTAGACTGTTTCTTCTTCAACGTCTATGATATTATCTTTATTTTGTTCTTTGCGCCATTTTTGATAGTTTTTTAAGTCAGATTGTGCCATTTTCCATCCTTTTGAAAGAATAAAAGCATCATCCAAGAAACCAAGAAACGGAATACTATCTGGAACAATATCAAATGGTGTTAAAAAGTAAATGAGGGCACTGACAATAAGCACAATCACTCCAGTTGGAACATCGGTATATTTCTTTTTAGCGTAACTATTTACCAGTGATGCCATGACTGGTATTGTAGCTAATGAATCCCCAGCAACAGGAATTTTATTTAATTTTTTTTCAAGATCTTTTAAAAACGATTCTACTTTTTGATCGTCTTTTAATATTTTTTTAGCGTCATCATATCTTTTTTCAATTTCAGTAACTGCTCTACTGTTTTTTAGTTTATTAAAATCCATTTGTTTCTCTCTTTCTTTGTTATGACTATTAAATCTCAGTTTTTCTGAGATTATTATCATTTTGAAATGATTTTATTTATTATAGCATTATTTTTAAAACTAGTCTCAAACCAACCTCTAAATCTTGAGCATTTCTCTCTTTTACCAGCCATAAATCATTAAAAATGCAACTACAACAGTGACAATACTAAATAGTGAACCTATTAGATAGTATTCTGCAAAAGCTTGATCTTTTGATATTTTATCATAGCGGGCAATCGATTTTGCGGTAAAAATCAATCCGATGGCTGGTATTTGCCCCATAATAAGAAATAAAGCTGTCGCAAAACGTTCCAGATTACCAATAACCGCTCCTGCTCCTTTTATGCTTTTTTCTTCAGTTTCTTTAACTTGATACCTTTGAAAGATAATTTTAAAAGCAATATTGATAGGTTTGGTTATCAAGGCTAAAAATAGGGCTAGTTGGATCCACTGATAGTTTTCAAAAAGATAAAATGGCGCGTGATTTGTTTTAAAAAAAGAATATAGTAAAACAATACAGATAATATGTAAGAGTTGATCAACTAAAAAAGCCAGAACGACACTATTATTTTTTTTGATAACATTATCCAAAGAACATTTGACATAATCAATCACAACATGGCTTAGCCAAACTAATAAATAATAACCGATGAAACCTGGTGCAAGGATTATCAAAGTAATCATTGGTATAAAAATACCTAGGTAGTGTTTATAAAGGTAACCTCCTTTTAACACTTTTTGATCAGCCATTTCTTGACTTTGAAATTGAAAATCGGCTAGGACATGTGCTAGTAACATTAAAGTCATGACCGGATAAGCTGATAAATAATTTGAAATCATTGTCATATTACTCTTCTCCTTTAGCCTCTTTTTCTCTTATCATCTGTAAAATAGTATTCATTGCTTGACGTTTTAGACGCAAATAAATTTTAAGACCACTAGCTTTAAGACGTTTATTGAAAGCACTTGGTGTGAGTCCTAAAAGGTGGGCTATTTTTTTATGTTCAAATTTTTCATCATAACTATTTTGCTCTAAAAGAGATGTTAGAATTTCTTCTTGAGTAGATGTCCATTTTGATTTAATAAACTCTGCAGCAGCAATAACACTATTGATAGTTCTGCCTAGTGCTTCTTCTTCTACACAAACGGCAATAAAATTTGTGCCGTAGTCATTGTTATCATGAATATAGTCGATGGCTTGTCTTGCATACCAGTATGCTGGACCATCTGAACCGATACTTTGTTTTTCATTGATATCAGTTAATATTTCTCCTACACCAATACCAAAGCGAATATGATAGGGTAAAAAATTTGCCGAAATAGAATCAATCATCTCAAAAACATGATGATTTGGTAACAATAAAGCTTGGAATTCATCACCTGTTGTTATAGTAAATGGTGATTTTAAAACTTTTTCATATTTCTTATTGATGTCTGTTATTAATCTCATAAGCTTTTTTTGCGCTTGAGAACGTTCTTTGATTGATTTTGAAGAGATAATATCTCCTATAATTGCAATATATATCATTCTTATCTCCTTTACAATGTCCATTATAACAGACATTTTTAAAAATGTCCATTATAACGGAAATTTTAAGGAATGTCCATCATAATAGACATTTTTTAGAATTTTTTCGTATTAAAAATAAAAAAAAGTTTACATAAATAATTTTATGTAAACTAATTAACTTATTTTCTTTTTCTTTTTGCTTTTTTAAGTTTCTTGGCCATTTTATTCATAGAGTGTTTCATCGCCATTTCACCAATTTTTCCCTTAAAGCCTCCACCAAATAGTTGGCTCATATCCATATCACTACCACCTAAGGCAGACATATCTGGCATTCCTGGCATAGCTCCTTGAGACAAAGCACTCATATCCATGTTTTTAGACATTTTGCTAGGATCAATTCCCATTTGCTTCATCATTTTATTCATATCACCAGACATAGCGCCTTGCATCATAGCTTTAGCTTGATTAAAATCTTTAATAAATTTATTGACTTCGATAAAGGAATTACCAGAACCGCTAGCAATACGACGTCTACGACTTGGCGATAACAAATCTGGATTTTCACGTTCTTGAGGGGTCATTGATGAAACGATAGCCCGTTTTCTAGCAATCTCTCTTTCATCTATTTTGAGGTTTGCTAGTGCTGGATTTCCAGCCATTCCTGGAATCATTTTAAGAATGTCTTCCATAGGCCCCATGTTTTGAACTTGGTCTAATTGTTCAATGAAATCGTTAAAATCAAAGGTGTTTTCACGCATCTTTTCAGCGAGTTGCATTGATTTTTGTTCATCATACTCTTGACTAGCTTTTTCAATCAGGGTTAAAAGGTCGCCCATACCAAGAATACGGCTAGCCATACGATCTGGGTGGAAGGTTTCAATATCTGTTATCTTTTCACCAGTACCAGAAAATTTAATTGGTTGCCCGGTAATATGGCGAACTGAAAGAGCTGCACCACCTCTAGTGTCACCATCAATCTTTGTTAAAACAACACCAGTAATATTAAGCTGCTCATTGAATTCACGAGCAACATTTGCAGCTTCTTGACCAATCATGCTGTCAACAACAAGCAAAATTTCATTTGGATTAGCCAGAGACTTGATGTCACGAAGCTCTTTCATAAGAATTTCATCAATTTGAAGACGTCCTGCCGTATCAATCAAGACATAGTCATTACGATTTTCACGAGCCTTGTTGAGTCCTTCAGTCACAATATCCACTGCAGAGTGCTCAACACCCATATCAAAAACAGGAACACCGATTTGTTGACCAAGAGTTTTTAACTGATCAATAGCTGCAGGACGATAAATATCGGCTGCAATCATTAAAGGTCTAGCTTTTTCTTCTTTGATTAATTTATTAGCTAATTTACCAGCAAAAGTTGTTTTACCTGCCCCTTGAAGACCAACCATCATGATAATCGTAGGAATTTTGGGTGCTTTTTTAATATGAGATGTTTCTGAACCCAAAACAGTCGTCAATTCATCATTAACAATTTTAACTATTTGTTGTGAAGGATTCAAAGTGTCAATCACTTCATGTCCGATAGCACGTGTTCGAACACGTTTTATAAATTCTTTAACTACTGGTAAGGCAACGTCAGCTTCAAGAAGGGCCAATCTAATTTCTTTAGTGACTTCTTGAACATCCTTTTCAGATAATTTTTTCTTACCTCGTAGATTCTTAAAAACCCCTTGTAAACGTTCTGTTAAACTCTCAAATGCCATTATTATTTCTCCTATTTTCTTGGTTAGTCATTATTATCAATACTAATTAGAAAAGATAACTTTTCAATTAAATAGCGATCATCTGAATATCTCATCATTAACTCATCTAAAATCTGACTACGAACAATATAGTCAGAATACATATGAAGTTTTCTCTCATAATCTTCAAGAATCTTTTCAGTACGTTTAATGTTATCATACACAGCTTGGCGACTGACCTGATATTCTTCAGCAATTTCAGCTAAACTATAATCATCAGCATAGTAAAGCTCAATATAATTCATCTGCTTATCTGTCAAAAGTGCTGCATAGAACTCAAATAAAGCGTTCATTCGATTTGTTTTTTCAATTTCCATAAGAATATTATAGCAAATTTCTATCTTTTTTAATAGTCGTGTAAAAGACTTTTATGAATATCTATAAACAAGAAAAACAAGAGTTGAAAAACTCTTGTTTAATTAGCTTATTTACTCCATTTTTCAATGGTTTCTTTATTCTCACTAACCCATTTTTGGGCAGCCTCTTCTTCACTAGCGCCGTTTTGGATATCGAGCATAACAGCTTCCATGTCTTTAGATGTCCATTCAAAGTTATCAATAATCTGATAAGCTTCTGGATGATCTTCTTTTAGCCCAAGACGAGCCATTGTTTTAATGCTTTCTGATCCACCAAAAACACCTTCTGGATCTTCAAGATACTTCAAGTCATACTTAGCAAACATCCAATGTGGAGACCAACCTGTAACTATAATATCTTCTTTAGCAGAGATTGCTTTATCAAGAGCCGTGACCATAGCTCCTGTTGATGACGGTGAAACTTGCCATCCTGAAAGATTAGAATAAGTCTCTAGGGCAGAATCAGCACCAGCCATAATACCAGCTCCTGGCTCAATTCCTGTAATTGTCTGTTTAGCCTCATCGGATAGTTCTAAAATGCTATTAGCAGAAAGATATTGAGGGACTACTAAGCCCAATTTAACACCCTCTAAGTTTGGTCCTAAATCTTCAAGACTATCTTTGTAAGTGTCGTATAAATCAGCATGAGTGACTGGTAACCAAGCACTAACTGATGCATCAGTTGTCCCTTCTGCTACTGATTTCCAAACCACTGAATTATCAAGTGGTGTTAACTCTACATTATAACCATATTCTCTTAGAACTTCTGCTAAAACATTGGTTGATGCAATTTCTGAATCCCATTGAACATAAGAGAGACGAATAGTTTCCTTCGTATTTTTATTTTTTGACACCACATTTTTAGCAACACCAACACCAATCATTGACAAAATAGCAACAGCTACAACAATTTTTTTAATGATAGGTGAGGTTGGTTTGTAAGACGACTTATGATTAGCCAGTTGGCTTATTCTGTCAATCAAAATTGCTAAGATAACGAGAGCTAATCCATTAACAAAACCAGAACCTATATCAGCTTTTTGAAGCGCTGATAAAACACCACGACCAAGTCCTGGAGACCCAATCATCGATCCTGTTACAACCATTGATAACGCAAGCATGATAGTTTGACTTATACCAGCAACAATTGTATCTTTTGCAATTGGTAATTCTACTTTAAATAATTTTTGACGTGATGTACTACCAAATGAATCCGCTGCTTCAGATAGTTCACCAGAAACCTCACGAATACCTAGATTGGTAAAACGAACTGTTGGTGGTAATGCAAAGATGACTGAGGCAAAAACACCAGGAACCATGCCAATCCCAAAAAAGGCTACGGCAGGAATTAAGTAAACAAAGGCAGGCATAGTTTGCATAAAGTCAAGAATTGGACTAATGATTTGGCGGAAACGATCACTTTTTGCCATCCAAATACCTAAAGGAATTCCTAAAATAACAGAGATCACACTGGCAACTAAAACTAAAGTAAAGGTATTAATTAAATCTCCCCATAACCCTTGATTATAAATAAAAAGCAAACCAAGTAGAGTAAATAAGGCTAGACCAAAACTTTTCTTAGATTTTTTTCTAGAAAGAAAGTAGGTTATGGCCGTTATAATTGTAATTAAAACAAATGGATTAATAAACGTAAGGTAGGAAGTGATGTAATCCATAGCACTACTACCACCTGATTGAATAACATCAAACAATCCTGAGAAAGTTTTTGTTGTCCAAGCGGTTAAATCTTCTACCATCTCAGCGACGGGTAATTTAGTTTGTAAAAAAATCACATTTTTCTCCTTATTCTTCAGTAATTTTAGCTAATGACTCAATGACAGAACCTTTAATAACTACACCAAGTAAGCGATTAGCATCTCCAACTACAGCAATGGGGCTAGAAGAATCATAAATCAGTGGTAGAATATCAGTTACTAGAGTATCAGCAGTTATTTTTCTGACTTTTGTGTCTAAAACATCTTTTAGACTAAGTTGTTTTCGATTAGCTTCTAGAGCTCCGTCAGCAGTTATCACACCAAGTAACTGACGTTTTTTATTAACTGCCATTAACATACTAACGTGTTCAGTTTTCATTCTATTTAAAGCCATTTTTGGACCATCACTGTCGATGTTTGAAGCTACAGGTTTTATCATGATATTTTGAGCTGTTAGAACTTTTGAACGATCCACATCTTCAACAAAATCACGCACAAAATCATTGGCTGGATTCGTTAGTATTTCTTCACCAGTACCAATCTGCATGATCTTTCCATCTTTCATAAGTGCAATCCTATCACCAATACGAAGGGCTTCATTAAGATCGTGAGTGATGAAGATAATTGTTTTTTGCACTTGAGATTGTAGTTCTAATAACTCATCTTGCATATCTTTTCTTATAAGAGGATCAAGAGCTGAAAATGCTTCGTCCATTAGAAGAATTTCAGGATCATTAGCAAGAGCACGTGCCAAACCAACACGTTGTTGCATCCCACCTGATAATTGGTCTGGGTATTGATCTTTATACGGAAGAAGTCCAGAATTATTAAGTGCTTTTTCTGCTTTCATCACTCTTTCATCTTTTGGAACTCCTCTTAACTCTAATCCAAATTCTGTATTTTCCAAAATTGTTTTATGTGGTAAGAGTGCAAAACTTTGAAAAACCATGTTTAAAGTATTCCGACGAATCTCTCTTAATTCTTCTTTGTTCATTTTAGAAATATCAGCACCATTGATATAAATATCACCACTTGATGGTTCAATTAAGCGATTCAGCAGACGAATCAAGGTAGATTTTCCACTACCAGATAATCCCATAATAACGAATATTTCACCTTCTTCAACTGAGAAATTAGCATTATAAACACCTACTGTTGCACCAGTTTTTTCTAAAATTTCATTCTTTGACTTATTATCTTTAATCATGTTTAAAGCTAACTTTTGTTTTTTACCAAATATTTTTGTTAAATTTTTGACCTCTAATTTGATCATTCAATCCCTCTTTCATTCTTTTTTAATAAACTGACCATTCTATATTATAACAATGTGGTCAGTTATGTCAAATAAAAACACCTATGACATAGGTGTTTTCTTGTAAAGAGTAAATAATCTATTAACTATTGAAAAAATGTTGCATTCGAAAAGATGACAAGTCATTGCCTACAAAAAAAATCTGATCACCTTTATTTAAAATAGTAAGAGGGTCAGGTGATAAAATAAAATTGCCCTGCTTTTTAATAGCAATCACAGTAGCTCCAGTTTGTTGCCAAATATTTAATTGTTGTAATGATTTACCTTGATGAGAAAATTCCCCAATCGTTAACTCATAAGGTTCAAAAGGGAATTCTTTTTTAATAAGACTTGATTGATCTAAAAAATTTTGCACAAGCCCAGATAGTCTATCCATTTCTTTTTTTTGCAGTTTAAGATGACTTTGTATATCATGTCCAAGTGACTTTAAAGAATTACGGATATTAAACTGTTTCACATATGCTATCGCATTTTCTTTTGAAACAACAATTGCACCACTGCCCTGTCTCACTTCTAAGATATCTAAATCAACTAAAACGTTGATTGCTTTTCTAGCAGTCTCAGGTGACACATTAAAAGTAGTTGCTATTGTTGAACGAGATTTTATTTTTTCTCCAACACTAAATTTTCCTTCAGCTATTCTTTGAGCAATACCGATAGCCACTTTTTGATAGCGAGAATTAATAATTTCATTTTCTGTCATTTAATTATCCTTTATTTGGTCACTTTATTTATTTTCTAAGTAAAATTCAAATCGATCACCAACATATTGACTTCTAACATATTCAAATGGTGTACCATCAGTAAAATAAGAAATTTGTGTCAGTGCTAAAATAGCATGACCCTTATTGATACCCAAAAATTTTGACACTTTTTCATTGGCCACCTTAGCATAGATAGTTTGTTGACTTTTTCCAATCTGATAACCATTTTCAGTTAGTGTTTTAAAAAAATGTTCAGTAATTTCAGTACGATTAAATGATGAAATTAAGCGCTCTGGAATACTAGCAACCTCAAAAACCAAAGGAAGATTATCTGCGAAACGAATACGTTCCATCTTAATCACATTTTCATCAGCTTTTAACCTGAGATACTGTCTTTCTGTTTCACTGGCTAATTTTTTTTGAAAAGAAATAAGCTGGCTTGATGGTTTTTTTCCCTGAGAAGTCACTATTTCAGTAAAACTGGTTGTTCCTCGCATTTTCTCTTGCACTTTTTTGCTAGCAACATAAGTGCCACTGCCAATTCTTCTTTCTAGAACACCTTCTTCAACTAAAAGGGAAATAGCTTGACGAAGTGTCATTCGACTAACACCAAAATTGTCTGCCAAATCACGTTCACTAGGCAAACGATTTCCTATTTTCCAGATGCCCTCTTCAATATCTTTTTTTATATGATCATGAATTTTAATATAAGCAGGTATCATAAAAACTCCCTTTTAGATAATAAAATATATCAGTTTTTGAATAACTAAGAATGTCTAATATCCTTCTTCAAGAAATAATAATTAAAAAATATACCATACTATTCTTATCAATATGGGACATTAAGTACTTCCTTTAATCCTTCAAAACGAAATTCACAACAATGGGATTGTGGTCTGAATACTCAAAATCTTGTTGATAAGTTTCAACATGATTGACAGCTATATTTGGAGTGGCAATAAAGCCATCAATAATGTAGTAAACCATGTCTTCACTTGATGCATTATAAACTTTATGTAGAGAACGACACGACGGTGTTAAAGTTTCATCTTTTAATAATTGATATCCATCTGGTAGAATTGATTCATCTAAAACATTTGGTTTCCAAATATCTTTTGATAATTCAAAAGGCAGTTTATCAAGAGGAAAAAGTGATTGATTAAAATCACCACCAGCAATTACATAGTTGCCTTTTTCATACTCTTTTTTCATTAGTTGAATCAGTTCACGTGTTTGTGTTTCCCGTCCTCCTGTATCATCATAAGCTTCTAAATGTAGATTTACAAGTACTAATTCTTTATCTGAGTTTTCAATAGGTAGACGAGTTATCAGTAAGCACCTTTTTAAATTTGCAAGCCGAATAGGCCATTTAAAAGGCACTGTCAAAGAAACACGGCTGGCTTCTCCAATATCATATCGACTATTAGTTAAGAGGCCAGAATGCATTTTACCAAGTGGTGGAAATGGTACTGGTACAAAAGCTGCTTTGAAATTGGTAGCAAAAAGACTAGGGGTTTTAAAAACTGCCTCGTTAAGAAAATTTTGTTCATTAATATTGTAACTTCGTCTAGAGTCTATGTCTACCTCTTGTAGAAGTGAAAAATCGGCATCAATTGTTTGAAGAATTTCTGATATGCCTTCTAAATTTTTTTTCACAAGTTCTTTATCCTTAGGAAAAACTTGTTTGCCACCATCCATGAAGAAATCAGATTCTTTTCCCATGCCAGCAAAGCCTATATTAAAAGAGACAATCGTTAGTTTCTTATTTTTAGGAACTGTTTTTTCAACAGTTTTTTCAAGAGGAATCATAGTAACCCTATTTGGCTTAAACTCAGTTATTGTCAAAAATAAGACTAAGCCAACAAAAGTTGAAATAACTATGCCTACAATAAAACCTAAGACTTTTAAAATTGTTTTAAAGATATGTCTTTGTTTCTTCATAAACATCCTCCTTTTATTAAGTTTATTATATCATAAAGAAAAAATCATTTTATATTTATAAGTCAAATTTTCAACTATTTTTTAAAAACATATGAATTATAAAATTCAAAAGAGACAGAAAAAATTCACTGCCTCTTTTATAAGTTTAAAGATAGATAAACATTTTAATGTCAAATAATCTTAATTTCCACTTTTTAAATTTGAAATAAATTAATTCTAAATCATACATGCTTCACATAATTCAGCATATGACTCACCAAGATTGTCAATTAACTCATCTTGATCATAGAGCTCACTTCCTTCTAAGGTGTCTTGTCTCACACGAACATAATAAATGGAAGCACATTTTTCCTTAAAGGCGTGAATATAGGCTCTATTCAAGTCACGTGTTGTCGCTTTATCAGTCATAAAGAGGGTTAAAGAGATTGCTTGATCAACATGTTTTTGTGCTGCGGCTACAATATTAATGATTGGTTCTGGCCCAACTTCATAAGCCCCTTTCTGATAGTAAACATAGTTGTCATTATCAATCTTATAAGACGGCACATAAACACGACCAATTTTACCTTCTTTTCTCACTTCTACTGGGGAAACAACAGGCTGTAAACTTGGTGTACAAGATGAAAGATAACTGATAGAACCTGTTGGTGCAACTGCCATCAAATGAGCATTTGCAATACCGGTTTCTTTAATGTCTGCTACCAATTGTCGCCATTCTTTCTGAGTTGGTAGATGGAAGTGGTAACTGTCAAAAAGAGCTTTTATTTTCTCGCTTTGAGGCACAAAGTCTTCATTAGTGTATTTTTCAAAGTATGAACCATCAGCAAAAGAAGAATCCTTAAAACCATCAAAAGCGCCATGAGTTTTGGCAAGTTTTTGAGACGCTTTAAAAGCGTAGAAAGCCATAGCATAAAAGAATAAATCGGTGAATTCCACTGCTTCTTTTGAATCGTAATAGATGTGGTTGGTTGCAAGAAAACCGTGAAGATTCATGGCACCTAAACCAACAGCATGATTATTTTGATTGCCTTTTTTAATAGATGGCGCACTGTCTAAATCTGAAGAACGAGACACGCTATCAAGTGAGCGAATGCTATGTTCGATTAAAGATTCAAAATGCTCTGCATCATCCATTGCTTTAGCAATATTAATAGAACCTAGATTACAGCAAATATCCTCGCCAATTTTAGTGAAGCTCAAATCCTCACTAAATTCGCTTTGTGTACTAACTTGAGCGATTTCTGAGCAAAGGTTAGACATAACAATTCTCCCTTTTTTCTTGTGTGGATTTCTCTCATTGACAGTATCTTCAAACAAAATATAAGGATAGCCAGACTCAAAATGGAGTTCAGCAATCATTTGAAAAAGCTTACGGGCACTAATGTAGGTTTTTGTAATGTCATCATTAGCCACCAAAGCTTCGTATTCTTCAGTAATTGAAATATCTGACATGGCTTTGCCATAGACACGCTCAACATCATACGGTGAAAAGAGCGCCATTTCTTTATTTTCTTTGGCTAACTGAAAGGTGATATCTGGTATAACAAGACCTAGCGACAATGATTTGATACGAATTTTTTCATCAGCATTTTCACGTTTAGTGTCTAAAAATTTTAAAACTTCTGGATGATGTGCACTAAGATACACAGCCCCTGCTCCTTGTCTTTGACCTAGTTGATTAGCATAAGAAAAAGAGTCTTCTAATAATTTCATCACAGGCACAATACCTGTAGATTGATTTTTAATGCCTTTTATTGGTGCTCCAAATTCACGAAGATTAGTTAAACAAAGAGCTACCCCACCACCACGCTTTGATAGTTGTAGACTGGTGCTAATACCTCTTGAAATAGACTCCATGTTGTCTTCTACTCTTAGTAAGTAGCAAGAAATAAATTCACCACGTCTTTTTTTACCAGCATTCAAAAATGTTGGTGTGGCAGGTTGAAATTTATTGCTAATAATATCATCAAGTAATGAAAGAGCAAATGTTTCATCACCATTAGCTAAGAAAAGAGCATTCATAGCAACACGATCTTCAAAGTTTTCTAAAAAGTATTTAGCATCATCTGTTTTTAAGGCGTAAGCATTGTAAAACTTTAAAGCTCCCATAAAATTTAAAAAAGTAAATTTTTTTTCGTAGGCTTCTTCAAATAATTGTAGAACAAATTCACGACGATATAGATTTAAAACAGCTTCGTCGTAATAATCATTAGCAATTAAGTAATCAATTTTTTCTGATAATGAGTTAAATGCCATAGTGTTTGGCTTGATATATTCTTCTAAATAATTAGAAACAGCTTCTTTGTCTGCTGAAAAAAGATAATTGCCTTTCTTATCTTTAAAACGTGTCATAGCATTTAAAGAAAGATATTTTTCTGAGTTTTTCATTATTTTCCTCTCACTGATATGAATCTAAGATGTTTTGTACTTTTAAAACATCACTTTGTGTTCCTAGTAACTCAAACTGGTGTAAGAGTGGAACTTGTAGTTTTTGTGAAATAATTGGGCCTGCTATCGCAAATGTATCTCCGAAATTAGTATTTCCTGAAGAAATAACTGCTTGACAATGTTTTCTATTTTGTGGTGAATTTAAAAAATGAATGACCTGTTTTGGCACAGCTCCCCTCACTTCATTACCACCACCAGCATAGGTTGGTACAATCAAGATATAATCCTCAGAAACAGACAAATCAGTCTTTTTAACTGGGATGCGTAAACTCTTGCAGTTAAGCTTTTCAACGAAACGATGCGTATTATTGGATTTTGAAGAAAAATAAACAACTAACATGTTAAACTCCTTTAAAACTCCCAATCCTCATCAAGTGTTTCTTCGCTAACACCCATCACATAAGATGAGCCATTCCCTGAGAAGAAATCATGATTTTCATCAGCTCTTGCCGATAGTTGAGCAAACACTTCTGGTGATATGCTAGTTTCTTCATCAGTAAAAGGCGAATCATAACCAAGATTTTGTAAAAACTTACCAGCATTATAAACACTAAAACGAATGGCTTCTTCAGCGATATCAAAACCTTCATAGAGTTCAGACAAATAGGCTTTTTCAAGATCGATTAACTGATAAAGCAAGTCAAAAACAAATTGCTTCATTTCTTCTTGCTTTTCTTTAGGTAATTTAGCCACTTTTTGTTGGTACTTGTAACCACTATAATAGTTATGAATGACCTTATCACGTAAAATCAGACGGATAATATCAGACGTATTAGGTAGTTTTCCTCTGGCTGATAGATAAAACGGTAGATAAAAACCACCATAGAGTAAAAATCCTGGCATCATAGCGGCAGCTACTTTGGATTTTAGTGGGTCAGACCCAGTATAAAATGGAATAAGAATTCTTGCTCGAGCCTGTAGACTCTCAGTAGCAACAACCCATTCATGTGCTTCTTCTATTTGCTCACTCGTACATAAAGTTGAGAAAATAGTGCCGTAAGATCTTGCATGAATAGCTACCATAAAAGCAAAATTGGTATAAATCGCCTGTTCATGATCTGTTTGAGAATGTTGAATTTGAGCAATATCCCCTACTGTCGCTTGAATGGTGTCTAAAAGCGTCAAACCCGTAAAGGTTCTAGTGATTAGTTGTTGCCAGTCTTTTGAAAGACCAGTCCATGAGTTTAAGTCATTTGAAACGGGAATCTTTTCTGGTAACCAAAAATTTTGTGTGACTCTGTTCCAAACTTCAAGATCTTTATCATCTTGCAACTTGTTCCAATTGATAGAGCGCATTGGCATCTCTTGACAATTGATTGCCCAGTCGATTGGCGACTGTGATTTGCTAAAGTAGTTTTTACCCATACGATTTCTCCTGTTTTAACTATTTTGAGTTTTTGGGTACACAAAAAGCCCTTCAAATGAGTGGTCATTTGAAAAAATTTTGCAACTGTTTTTGGTTCTAGCAAACTCGGACTAAATCCAACTGTTTTGTGAAGCTTTAACACTTCTTTTCACGAGTAATACAAGCTAGGCTTAAAAATTCTCTTTGGCCCCACTTTCTTTAAATGTATACTACCAAAAAAAAATAGAACTGACAAGCAATTTTCGCAATTTTTATAACCTTTGCGAAAGATTGATGTATAATTAAATGTTTTTAAAGACTGAATTCTTATAATTATCTTTATCAGTTTTTTTCAAAGAGAATTCTAAAATTATTAAAAACCTTTAAAAATCAAGAAAAATAATACTTTGAAAGGTTTGATAGTCTCATTATTATTTTTAATAAAAATTTTTTACTAAAAACACAACATATAGACAAAAAATAAAGAAACACCCCCACATTTTGTGGAAGTGTTGCAAATTATAGTTGACCACCAACACCTTTATATTTTTCAACAAAGGCTGATAGTTTTTGAAAAACTGATTGTTTTTTTGTCAGGTAGTTAGGATTTAGAGAATACCAAAAAATAAATTTCATTTTTCAAATTTTTCCATATATTTATTGTATTTTTTGATGTTATGCTCACCCAAAAGATAACTCAAAATTAGGTAAACAATCATTAACCCCAAAAAGCTAGCTATATATTCATTTAAACTTAATTTCACTTCTATTCCAATAAATTCAAAAAAGAAAGTCAATCCAGTAATTACTGCACTCGTGATTACTGACTCAATGAAGTAAGCTTTTATTCTATTTCTTTTTGCTTCATTTGATTGACTACTAGGAAGCTGCTTACCTAAGAAACTAGTTGGTAGAGTCATTTCTTTATTTGATCTGATACCAATTAAAAATATTGCAACAATTAGTAAAAGCAGTGCTATTTCCCAAGTTGTTGTTAAGATATTTGCTGTTGTCACATATTTATAGAAAGCCTCAACAAGTAAATAAATAATTGTGACAACTACAATAATTGTTGATACATCACCAATAGATTTTTTTAGTCTTTCATCAATCACTGGATAATTGTTACTATGATTTGAATGTTTATTTTTCATCATCATCTTCCTCCCAAAATAAGTCGTTCAAGGTTTTATTTGTTGCTTTGCATATCGCAATACATAAATGCAATGTCGGATTGTAATTTCGATTTTCAATTAATCCAATTGTTTGTCTAGTAACACCAACAATTTTTGCTAGTTCTTCTTGAGATAAATTACATTCTGCTCTAGCTACTCTCAATTTATTATTTTTCATAACGAATGACCTCTAAATATATTGTAATATATTAATTGCAATATGTCAACTATATATTTCATTTTGAAAATTTAATTTTTCTGTCATTGAAAGATAAATTTACTAAGCAGAAACTAACTCATTTAGTGGTAATCTTTCAAATAGTAGCATGATTTCAGAAAAACATTCATCAAAAACATTATAAACGTTTCTGATACTTATACTACCTTATTTACAGTTGTCTATTAGATTAATAAAAAGCAGTTAAGATTTTCTCAACTACTTTGTTTGTTATTTTCATTTCAAATATTGCATAATCTTCTCACGATTTTCTTCGACAACTGCTCTACGATAGTTCTTCTCACCTTTGCTGTTCTTAACAATATTCCACAAAATAGCTGCCACTTTTAGCTTATTGGTGTATTCTTGGCTGATGTTATCTGCATGGAAATCCTTTAAAAAGAGATTCCACTGACTTGTTGAATGGTCGTATTTAGCATAATCGGATTCTCCACGGTAAATGCTGAGCATATCAGCAATGGTAACGTTAAAATCCTGTTCTCTTTTGACTTTACGCCATGCTGTTGCCATATCTGCCGTGAATTTAAAAGGAGAAACATCCGTTAAATCAGAAAAATACTCTCTAAATGTGGTATTAAAAGAAAATCCTCAACTCAGTAATGGTGTATCAAGACTTATCTCTTCAGCTCGTTTTTGGGGAACTTTTTTGCTCGTTTTTCTAATCAAATCCCCATCAAAGTAAGCTTTGATAATCTGATTTAACTCTTTCTTGGTCCCACGATGTTCCAAGTCGAGAGACTTACAAATTTCTGCCAGTTCCTTACGATACCAATAATATTTTTCAAATTCGTCAAATGATTTAATGCTTTTAAACTCAGGTCTATTTTCTATCATCATCAACTCTCCTCACTATTGCTTAACATCCATAGAATCAATGACAGCACGATTTAACTGTGAAGGATGAGGTGCTTGCACCTGAGAACCAGCAATAAAATCAGCAAAGTGTCGTTTGTCTTCTCGAAGAATCCCCATAGCAAACATATCCAACATAAGACCGATGCTTAGAATTTGTAAGACAAGGCTAATGGTATCAAAATCATGGTAAATGCCGTGAATGGTAGCCATATGCCCCAACTGCCAAGGTAAAAATTTAATCACATTTCTAATGAGAGCAAAACGAAACTGCTTCTTCTTGAAATGAATTCTTAACCCTGTCTTCTTCTTACCAATACTACCACCACGCCAATCAAGGTAAGAAAATAACAAAACAATTGGAACAACAGACGTCAAAGTAGCTATTAGTTGTGACGTAACTTCTGAAAAAAGAGGTATGCCACCAAAGAACAGTTGATAAAATAAGGTCGCTACTAGAAATAACAAAAAGAGGTAGCCAACAATCACTAGATAGTCTATCAATAATTCTTTTAACCTTGTTTTGAGTGGGATGTCATTATTTTTAATCATTTTAACTCCTTCTTAACCGTCTAATCACTGTTTTACAAGAGTGATAATCATTCACATAAGTGATGAAAAACACTAAAAAATTTTATTACTCTTATGATTATTCTCAACTTTATTATACCATACCTAAAAGTTTTGTTATGTTGAATTGGTGACAAAAAAGATCTAGATTATACTAGAGTCCTTTTGGTTTCGATAAGAAGATTATTTTCAACTTGTATAATCCTGTAATAGCTAGAATTATTGCATTAACGTACAAAACAAGCCACAAATCTCTTGCAAATGACCATATTACCCATGAAGGTGTTTCTAAAAAAATAGGAATTCCAAATAAAACTAATGGGATAATAATGTGTCTAACGGTATCAATAAAAGATAAAAACCATGTTTTTTGCTTTGTTTTCCATTTTGAAATTGTTATCAAAGAATAGAAAGAAATCATACTTAATAACAAACAAGACAAATCAATTAAACCGTGAAAGACTAAGTACCTATTTTCTTTAAAATCATCTCGAGTTTCTCCCAATAAGGGATTTATGATATCCTGAATCAAGTTATTTGTTACTAAATAATCATTCATGTTAACTAATACTACTACTGCTTTATCTTCTTCTGGCAAAATAAACATACTAGAAATATAGTTTTCGACTAAACCAGCATGCCAAATCATTTTCTCCTGAAACATTTTTTCTGAATACTGCCAACCCATTGCGTAAAAATAGTCATCTTGATTGACTGAAACCCCATCATAAAACATACTTTCAATACTCGATTGGCTAATGATATCATTACCACCTTGCAAATACATCTGTAGATACTTACCTAAATCAGAAGCACTTGCTGATAAGTAACCAGCAGGCACATTAGTCCAAGTTCCTTTTGAAATCTCTTTAGGGTATTCTGCATGACTTTCAATAGGAATACCAAAATAATTTCTATAGCCTTTTATCAAGCCATTTTCATAGCTTTTTTCTAAACTAGCAGCTGAATTTTTCATGCCAAGTGGTAAAAAGATATTCTCATTAATATAGTCATCATAAGTCATTCCACTAACATTTTCAATGATTAGACCTAATAAACCATAATTAGTATTTGCATAGACATGTTGACCATAGAAATTTGTTGATTTCAGTTCACCAAATCTCTGAAATTGAGTAATGCCACTCGTATGATTGAGTAAATCTCTGACAGTAATATTTTTAGAATTTTTGTCTTCAATAAACCATTCTGAGCAATCAATGTATTCAGAGATTGGACTATCTAACTTGATTTTCCCAGCTTCAACAAGTTGCATAATCGCAAGAGCTGTGAAAGATTTACTCATAGATCCTATAATAAAGGGAGTCTCTATTGTTACATTATTTCCATATGTCTTTGAAAATAAAACCTGCTCTTTATCCACTACAACAATTGCCATAGCGGGAATATGATAATTTTTAACATCTTGACGGATTTGTAAATCTATCTTTTCATAGTCAATACTATCTGAATTAGCATAGGTGGTAGATTGAGTTAAGCCAAGAAAAATAACACTTAAAAATACGATAATATATTTTATACGTACTAACATACTAACTCACCTCTACTTTTGATTATAAGTTTTAGTCTTTTTTATTTTCACTACAATTGTACTTTATTTAGCTAATGAACTTAATGTAATACATGAGTTTAAAGTAGCAATCAAAATCGCGCATCACTTGACATTACGTGAACCATGTTTAATAACCCATTGACATTCTTTACTGATATCGCCCTTCTCCCAATCGTTAATAATAAAATAAAACTTTTCTTCATCTTCCTTATATAAGTCATTGAGATTATTAGCAACACTTTTTTGAATGTATTTGTCTTTATCATCTTTTAAATTCATTAGGATTTTAAAATACTGATCAAAGTTATCTAAAGCAGTATATAGCTTCTTCGCCCATGGTAGTCTGATGCGAAGACATTCACTGGAAAGTCTCCTAACCCTTTCGTTTTCATCAACACTCCACTCTTCCAACACTGTCATCGTTTCTTTCGGATATTTTTTTATTAGTGGTCTCATGCAATACTCTGACGTAAATCTCTTGGTTAATTCTTTGCTGAAGTTTAGGCTAGCCTCTAAGTAATTATCACCATATAGTTCCACATACTTACCAATCGGCCAAAGCCACCAACCTTCAGAAAATGAACCACTATTTCCTTTTAACTCATCTCCTAACATTTGATAAAAAATCAAAAGTGTTTCTTCATAGCCTAAATTGATAGACTCAAATAGGGCTTTTGCTATTAAGTCCTGTCTTTGATTAAATTCCAATTGTTCAATACTATTTCTTGTGAGTTCAAGAAATTTATCACTATTAAAATCGTTACTTATCTCTACTATCTTATTTGATATCATTTTTAATTAGTCAATATCGTAATAGTCTTTTACTTTCTTAGCCATTTTTTATTCCATATTCTTAAGATTTTTAATAATATTAATGACAACAAACCATAAATAAGCAATAAAGCCATTAAGTAAAACACCAAAAGTGTTGAATTCAGGTCTTAGATTACCATAAACTGATAATAAAGAAAATACTAAAAAGATGATTGGAAGAACAGAGCTTGGTGTCTCATTTTGGGCAAACTGTTTTTTTAATTTTCCAGTGTACCATAACGTAATAATCTGACCAATAATACTAAACAAAAGGATTATAAATCCAATAACAGCAATCTCAGGATCAACTTCTCCAGCACTCTCCAAACCTTCAAAGAGTTCTTCAAAGCCTTCTCTAATTGATCTGGAGCGGATGTATAGGCTGTCCATGATACATCATTATATAAGTTAAGAACCTGGTCTAAAATTGGTATTATATCTTTTTTAATTGTTATATTTTTCATCCTAATCCTATTGTTCATATTGACCTCCTGATTTCTTTCACTATTCTACATTCCCAGTGGCTAGCCATATTTTTTAGTATCAAAATAGTATCATGAACCACTCGTACTCATAGAATAGTCAGTAAAATCAAGGCTTATAAAATCTCGGAACCTACTCCCACTCAATAATTACCATATCATATTTGTTCCTGTTTTTCTATATCAGTATTTCTTTAGTTTCTATTTTCAACTGTTTTTATACCCATTTTTCGTGTTTTTTGAATTATTTAGTATCATATCAGTATCGAGAGTGATACCACAGTAATAGCGAATTTCTGACAGCATACATCATTCATCCAACATCAATTTACCTTTTTTAGATTTATCTTTTAAACGTTTCATCTGTTCTTTTTCTATCTGTTGAATGCTTTTTTCAGGCACAGGTAAATCTTCTGTCATAGTACCACCAATTTTTTCGATAGCACTTCTCACTTCTTTTCCTACTGAATAGTGAACTTTTGTTGCTGCTTCTGCTCTTCAATCTTATCTTTCCTCAACCTATCTTCCGTTTATGATATTCTGAATAGATTAGCAATAAGTTCAGTGCTTCCCATATAATCCAAAATCTTTTGTCTCACTGTTAAGCCTTCTCTGTCATGTATATCTTCCACATCTAATCCACCATACAATCCCATATATCCTGCATTCTGGAATATAGCAAATTATTCGATTATTATAATATCTGCATCGTGTGCTGTTTCTACCAAAAGCTGATTCGATTGTTTAATATCAACACGAACGACAAGTTTTCTGTCTTCATCAAGCTAATTAAAATGATCTGCTACTTCCTGATGATATGTTTGTATAGTAAAATAAGTTTGTTCAAGTGCAACAGCTTCTTTTCTCGGATCATCGTTTTGAACAATCAAATAACAAGCATGTCTTGTAAATTCATAGACTTTAATGGATTTGCATTTAGAACCAGCTTCCACGATCTTACTGACCTCAGCAAAATCGTATGTTATTTCATGTCCACTGTTCTCACAAGCAATCATTGCTCTATCAATAACCTTTTGAAAGTTTCTCCACTGAGAACAATTAAATACGGCATTCTTTCGCTTTTAAATCGGGCATATTATCCTCCTCTTGTTCAGACATAAAGCTTATGGCAATCTCGTAAGACCGAGTTCATCCAAAAACTCATTGTGTTTATCTTTTGCAGCTTTTATTTCTTCTTCTATTTTTTGAAGTTCTTCTGATACTTCTTTAATATCAATTATTTTTTCTTCTGGCGCTATACTTATATATCGTGAAATATTCAAGTTGTGTCCATTTTTCTCAATTTCTTCCAACGATACACGACGAGAATATCTTTTTTCTTCCTTACGAAATTGATAAGTTTCAACAATTTTATCTATGTGTTCCGGCAATAAAACATTTTGTCGTTTTTCTTTTTCGTAATATTCGCTCGCATTGATAAATAACACATCATCAGGTTTTTTACATTTTTTTAATATCAAAATGCATACAGGTATTCCTGTTGAGAAAAATAAATTAGCTGGTAATCCAATTACCGCATCAATATTTCCGTCTTTCAGAAGTTTGGTTCTGATTTTTTCCTCTGCACCTCCGCGAAATAACACACCATGAGGCAAGATGATTGCCATAGTTCCATTCTTACTCAAAAAATGAAATCCGTGTAATAAAAATGCAAAATCCGCTGCCGACTTAGGGGCTAATCCGTAACTTTTAAAACGAAAATCTTCGGCAAGTGTATCATTCGTCTCCCATCTATAACTAAATGGGGGATTTGCAACCACTGCATCACACTCCAATTTTTTAGCCGGATTCATTTCATTCAAAAGCGACCAATCATTCAGCAATGAATCTCCATGAAAAATTTGAAATTCAGAATCCTTAAAACCATGCAATAACATGTTCATCCTTGCAAGGTTATAAGTAGTTATATTTTTCTCTTGCCCGTATATTTGACTTATGCTATTAGGTTCAAGATGCTTTTTTACATTAATAAGCAATGATCCGGACCCGCAAGCAAAATCCAGTAGATTATTAATCTTATTTCTCTTTCCCGACTTGGGATTTTGAGGATCTAATATAACAATTCTGGAAAGAATGTTGGAAATCTGCTGAGGGGTGTAGAATTCTCCGGCTTTTTTACCTGAACCCGCTGCAAATTTACCAATTAAGTATTCATAAGCATTTCCTAAAAGATCTATATCATCAGTAAACTCGGCAAGTTTTTCAGCAATTTCGGAAATAATAGAGCAAAGCATTTCGTTTCGTAATGGATAGCTTTTTCCTAACTTATCCGAATCAAGATTCACTTCCGAAAATAATCCATGAAAAGTACTGTCAAAAGATTCATTCTCAATAAATTTAAACCCTTTTTGCAAAGTCTTTAAAAGTTGTTTGTTTTGAGTCCTTGCTAATTCATAAATATTTCTCCATAGATATTGTGGTTTAATAACAAAATGCACCTTTTTTCGCATCTGTTTTTCAAACATAGCTATCTGGTCTAAATTATTCATATACCAAACACTTAGCGGAGTTAATTTGCCACTTTCAAGCAAATTATGATACTCATCAACAAGTATTTGCCTTGCATTCTTAATGATTTTATGATCCGTTTCACCTTGTTTTACCGGTAACTTATTTATAGGTAGTTCTTCAAAGTAATTCGAAATCTTTTCTTTTAATTCCTCAATAACTTTATCAACATTTCCATCTGCCAATGCATTTTCAATTTCTTTTTCACAATCCGTGTAATCTCTTCCAAGCTCTTTTTTTACGGCATCTTCATAGTTATCAGAAAGGTATCTCAAAAAGAGGAAAGACAACATATAATCACGAAAGTCATCCGCATTCATAGCCCCGCGAAGTTTATCTGCTATGCCCCAAAGTGCATCTCCTAATTGTTTTTGTTGTAAATTACTCATTATTTTTCCTCCTCATTTTGAGTTTCCTCAAATAATCTTTGGTTAAAATTATAATCTTCTAAAAAATTTTTAAGTATATCTCTAAAGTATTGCTTATTTTCCTCTACCATTTCCTTAGGCTCAAATAAAGAATAATTGCCATGACTTAAAAGATTAACAACCCTTGTGTATACAGGTTCATTCTCTTCATCACCTTTTCTAATACAAGAAGAAAAATGTGCATATCCATGAAATGAAGCGGTTTTTTCTAATATATTCCTTAAAATATTAAAATGATAAGTATACAATATCCCTGTATCCGATGCTTGTTTTAATTCCTTCAATAATGCAACATGATGAAAAAAAGGTGTCTTAGTGGTATCTTTCAAAATATAAGAAGCATTGTCTGTACTTTTTTGTAAAAATATTTGTTGCGCTCTGTTAATCTCGTTACATAAGACATTGAAAAAAAGTGTATGATGTGATGAAATAATAACTTTTATGTCGTCTCCTCTCATAAGTGAGGCTAAATGACTTGCTACAGCAATTACATTATTATCATCCAAAGAAGAAATAGGGTCATCTACATAAATGTATTTTACCCATTCATATGCCTCCGCTTTGTCTATTACCAATTGAACAACTGCCAAGAAAAAACACCAAATAAAAATATTCTCTTCACCTCGAGATATTTTAATATTGTCTGTACGTTGCATCCTTCCTTCAACCAATTCTTCTCTATAAAAACTAATCTTTGCCTCATCATAATCAATATCAAAGCCAAAATCCGCATATCGATGAAGAAATGGGCGAATTTTATTATCCATATCCAAATCTTTTAGTCCATTGAAAAAACGAGAATGCCTATTAAATTTTAATACACGCTCTGTATCATAATCTAAATCATTATCCCAATAAAACAAATCTTCTGTAAAAGCATTGTAGTAAAGTGTATCTGCTGTTTTTTCTCCTGTTTCTTCATTCAACTGCTGTCCTAAAGATTTAAATTCACCAGAAAGTCTTGTTTTACCTGTTCCGTTATAAGCAAATAAAACAATATATTTTTTTTCCTCCAATAATCTTTTAAAATATTCAGCAACTTCTCTAATTGAATTAAATTCTTTATATCCAATTCTTTTAAAAATAAAATCAATATTTGCAAGTGCTTCATTAGATAATCCTTCTTTCAAAATATAATTTCCAGAATCTCTATCTTTTTTGTAATTATCCGTAATTATTTTTTTATATTGTTGAAATGGATTATTACCCTGAGGTTTATTTCCTAAAGTTTTGTTTGTTAGTTTTTGAAATTCTTTTTTTGTGAAGCTTTTAGGTATATTCATACTCATTTCAAAACCTCCTCAACAGCAGGAAACAACCCTTGCATTAATGCTTGCTTATGTTGTTTTAACGCTTCAATTTTATCTATTTGTCTAATTATCAGTTCATCTATCCCAGATAAAAAATTTGCAATTTTTTGTTGTTCTTTTGGTTCTTGCGGAGAACAAAGTTCAATTGATTTTACAATCTCTCCAGATAAGTTCCCCTGTCCTCCTTGTATATATGTTCTGACTATCCAATTTTTCTTAAATGCAAGATAGTGATATAAAAAAGCATTATTATTTTTATGCCTCAAACACAGAATTGCTTGGTTAATAGCCCCTCTAATAGGCGATATTGCAACATCACCACTATTTGCTCCATAAAGAGCCATTAAAACATCTCCTTTTTCAATCATTTTAGCAGAAGAATTGTCTAATCCCTTGGAGGTTAAAAACAATTCTGTTTTTAACCTACCAATTTCACCTGATCTAATAAATGGAATAGTGCCATTATAATATTCTTTTTTAGAAGTAACTGGAGTTCCACCGCTATAGGGAGGATAACAAATCCTCTTTATCTTCAACTTTTCCCACTCCCCACAATCCCGAAACTCAGGAAACCTCAACTCTGGAACTGTTTTTCCTTCTTTAGGAAACAACCTTTGCATCCAGCCTTTTTTATAATCTTTCAGAAATGATAACTTTTTTTCTTCAGCAGAAATAAGCTTGTCAACAGAAGATAGACAATCTGCAATTTTTTGTTGTTCATCAATATCATCCGGGTACATAACTAATGTTTTTGATATATTTGTTTTACTTATAGAACAAACTTTTACTCCTACAACAAGAGGAATAAAACTACTGCGATAACTTGATGTATTTAGATAATAGCCCAAAAATTCAGGAGCAAACCTAAATTTTGGTCTACACAATATTGTGTGTAATCCTGATAATATTTTTTCATCAACATTTTGAACTTCCATCGATTTTCCAACAGTTAAATCTTCAGCTGTATCGGCAATAATAATATCTCCGTTTTGTAAGTAACTCTCTTCTTTAAATTTCAATAAACTAATCTCTTGATTTATATAAGGTACTGCTTGGAAATCACTTAAAACATTTCCATATTTTGTCAAAATATCTCCATAATGAATATTTCTTGTAAATCCTCTTTTATCATTCATTTGACTTCTTGAAAATGTATTTGTCTGATGAAAATCAAATATATCATTAAAATATTTTTTTTTCCAATCAAAATTAAAATTTGGGAATCTATATCTGATCTTCAGCATTTTTCTTTTACTCATACGCCTTTAACCCCACAATCTCTCGACCATCTGCCATTTTCTTTAATACAGGAATTAAGTCCTCCATCAACTGCAACTCTTTTTCGGTTCTTTCTCTCCAGCTAAGATTTAATGGTTCCAATAAATCAATCAATTTTTCCCCATCAAAAATCATCCTATCCATGATTGCCTTAACAAAAGATTGCAAAGTATCTGCTTCAATACCATATTTTTCAGATATGGAGATGAGCTTTTTAGAAGATTTTTCAGATTTGAATTTTTGATAACCGTCCATTACCTCCTTTTCACTCAAGCCTTTATTCTCTCCGGAAGTTTTAATAAATTGGTCAAGTTCTTCTATATATTCTTCAATATCTTCCTTTTGATCCATTAAATTGGAGGTTGAAGCAATAAGGGCTATCAATTCCTTCTTCGTCATTTTCTCTTTTTTAGGGATATTCGATTGTGTATATTGAGAAATTAGAGCCATAATATAATCATAGTCAATAATGGCAGATGAAAATAAAACAAATTCAAAATCCAACTGTTCCACTTCAGGAACTATATTATTTGCATCTTTTCCTTGGTTGTCTTTTAATCTACTTGCGATATCTAAATATACCCCTTTAAATGCACGCATTGTATCTTCCGGTAATAGATTCTTGATATCCGATGCCTGATCCTCTTTAATATCCGTATATTGATTAAGCTGTGTTTTTAACCTTTGTATCTCCTTAAATTTATCAATAAACATAGCACGAGCCGTGTCGCCTTTAAGATTATTTACTTCTTCAGGTTTATATTCCAGTCCTTGGGCTTTCATAAAATCTCCAAGTTCATCTACTGCTTTTTCCAACTTTTTAATTATAGTAGGAGCAGGATCTACAAGCCAAATTTCTTTTACTTTTTCACTATTTTCTTTACCCGAAAACAGTCTGATCGCTGCATCAACCTCATTTTTATGTCCTCTAAAATCAATAATATTGCCATAAGGTTTTGTGGGATTCAGGACTCTGTTTGTTCTTGAAAAGGCTTGAATTAGTCCGTGTTGTTTCAAATTTTTATCCACATATAAAGTATTTAAATACTTTGAATCAAATCCCGTCAAAAGCATATCTACCACAATTATGATATCTATTTTATTTTCGTGAGAGTAATCAGCGTTAGAATATTGATGATCTTTTATACGCTTTTGCACATCTTGATAGTATAAATCAAAATTATTGATGTCATGAGTTGTTTTATATTTATTATTATAATCATCAATTATTTGTTTTAATGCCTTTTTTTTCTTATCCGGATCCTGTTTATTATCTATCTTTTCTTGATCAAGATCCTCCTGAAGTTGTTTCACATCCTTGTTACCATCAGCAGGCGGTGAAAAAACACAAGCAATATTAAGAGGAACAAAAATTTCATTCGTCTTTTTATATTCTTTCTGCAACTCTTTAAATAAATTGTAATATTCTATTGCTTCAGTAATACTCGCTGTTGCCAAAATAGCATTATAACGTCTATTATAAGTTGCGGCATCATGCTTGGATAATATAGCTTCTGCAATTTTCTTTTTACTTATTGTTGAATCTGCTTTTGCAGCCATTTGAACATCATCGGGTTTGAAATAGTCAATATGAAAACGCAAAACATTTCCGTCATCAATGGCATTTGTTATTGTATATGAGTGAAGTTCTTTTTCAAAAACATCCTTTGTTGTTCTATAAGAACCTATGGTTCCATCGACTTGCCTGTAAGATGAATTTTCTTCGAAAATCGGGGTACCTGTAAATCCAAAAAGTTGTGCTTTAGGAAAGAAGGTTTTTATCGCCTCGTGATTATCACCAAACTGCGAACGGTGGCATTCATCAAAAATAATAGCCATGCGTTTATCTTGCAGACTTTCCAATCTTTCTTTAAAAGTCAACTCCCCTCTTCTTTTTTTCTCTTGATTTCGCCTACTATCATCGTCAAGTGCAAGTCCAAGTTTCTGTATTGTGGTGACTATGACTTTATCTTTATAATCATCCGATGCAAGACGTTTGACCAAACTTTCTGTATTTGTATTCTCTTCCACACAACCTTCCTGAAACTTATTAAATTCTATACGAGTCTGTCTATCCAAATCTTTTCTATCCACGACAAATAAACACTTTTCAATCTCCGGATTATCCTTCAAAAGTGTTGACGCTTTAAATGATGTAAGGGTTTTACCGCTTCCGGTCGTATGCCAAATATAGCCATTACCACGATTTTGCTCAATACAATCCATAATTGCTTTAACTGCATAAATTTGATATGGTCGCATGATTAATAACTTTTGCTCGCTTACTATAAGCACCATATATCTACTGATAAGTTCACCAAGTTCACACTTAGATAAAAAACAATCCGTAAATTCATATAAATTTGTTATTTTATTATTGTCTTTATTTGCAAATTCATAGATAGGTAAAAATCTTTCCTCTGCATTAAAACAAAAATGTTCTTTTCGATTATTGGCGAAATAATAAGTATTGGTTTCATTACTTACAATAAATAGTTGTATAAAACAAAGCAATGAATTTGTATATCCATTCCCCGGGTCGTTTTTGTAGTTTACTATTTGTTCCATAGCTTTTTTAGGAGTGATTTGCAATGTTTTTAATTCAACTTGAACTACCGGAATACCATTAATAAGTAACATAACATCATAACGTTGATTGCTGTTTTCTGTATTAATTCGTAATTGATTAACAACTTCAAACTCGTTCTTACACCAATCTTTAATATTGACAAGCATATACTGCAAAGGTGTATCATCATCTCTTTTAAATGTATTTATTTCCCTTAATTTTTTTGCAGTATCAAAAACATCTGGATTTATTATGCTGTCACGTAGCCTTGTAAATTCAGAGTCGCTTAGTTTAACACGATTCAATCGTTCAAAATGTTTTCTGAAATTCTCTTCTAGTGAAATCTTATCTCTAATATCTTCACGATAGACATATTTTAAATCTACAAGTCTCTTAATAAACTCATTTTCTATTTGCTTCTCATTCTTCATACATATCATCCTTTATTATTAATTAATTGATTCTAATAAATCGATTAAATCCTGTCTTAACTTCTTCTTTTTACAAAATTCAATCAAAGCGTGTCTTGCAATTTGATTAGGTTTTGATTTATTGTTCTCCCATCTATTTACTGAACTGAATCCAACATGTAATTCTCTAGCTAATCCTTCTTGTGATAAATTTAATTCCGAACGAATATCCTTAATGATTTCAGAAAACTCCATATCAATCTTCTCCTTAAAAATTTTTATACTACATTTATATATCATATATTATATCATAAGCTATAGTGTTTGAAAATATAATTAAACATGATTACACTCTATAAATCGATTTCTTTTGAACTTTTTCTCTTATTTCTTACAGTCTCTTTTGTTTCAACCTTAGCCTTAATCTCCTTTCTATTGAGAGTTTTAATAATTGATTCTTTTCCCATTTCAACTTTATCTCTACCAAGATATTCATTCATATTAACTTTCAGATGTTTAAATTCCTCATATTGTACTAATAACGAATTGTATTTCTTAGCAATATCCTCTTGTTTAACCTGTAATTCTTTGGAATGCTCATTTAATTTTCTGAAAAGATTTTTACTTGATTTTTTCTTCAATCCTTCTAATACAATATCTTTCAAATGCGGAAATTGCTTAAGAAAAATATCTATTTCCTCATAGGATTTCTGAGAGGCTTCTACATCTTTTCGGTTCATCATCATATAAATTTTATCATTTGGGTTTTTAAGATAGCCCTCGTAATGTTCTCTTTTGCTGATACAGATTTGAATATGCTTTACTACTTCTTTTATCCTCTTTTGTTCCCACGAAAGTTTATCAAATTGTCGTTTCAATTGATTTTTTTGAAATGATATTTTTTGAATTCCTTTTTCCAATGCTTCCATGGAGTTAAAACCTTTATCTCTTATTTTTAATAGAATTTTAGATGCTACTTGCATGTTGGTATGAACTACCCAATCCTGATTTCCATATTTTGTTTTATCCACCAGCTCTCCTATTTCTTTGTCTTTATTTCGGATTCTTTCTTTGATTTTTTCTTCTGTGTAATTATCCCCTATGGTTTTCGCTCTGGTAAATCTTTGCTGATTTTTTTGTTTGAAAGCAATATGCTTGCCAAACTTAATTTCATATCCATATTGTTCCATTATTCTAAGAAAATGTTCCCAGTTTATTGCTTTTTGAATCACTCTATCCATATCAAATTGCAGTCTGGATTTATAACTTTTACCTTTTTTATCTTCATTCCAATCATACCAATTCACAAATTTTCTTTGCTTAATCTCGTTGATTTCCTTTTGTGTTTCCCGGTCGATTACAGATAAATTATGCTCCTTGCAAAGCTTGTCGCTCTGATTTCGAATATTCATATAAGAGCAATAGTAGGAATGATAAACCTTCCCTTCATCCACATCGATGGAATTAAATATGATGTGATTGTGAATATGGTCTTTATCTATATGGGTAGCTAATACATACTCATATTTTCCTTCTAAAATTTTTTCGCAAAGTTCAATTCCAACTTGATGAGCTTCTTCAAAACTTACTTCTTCCGGAACGAAAGATTGAATTAAATGATGGGCTAAGGTCTTGGTTCTTGAGCCAAACTGTTTCTTGGTAAGCTCAAATTCCTTGTGGGCATTTTCTCTACTGCAAAGGTGGGTGGTAACATAGATTTCATCATCGGTTTTATCACCATTACAGATATAGTCTATCGTTTTTTCAGCGTAGTTTTAATTGGATGTATCTTCGTAACTGCCTTCAGCTTATTATTATTGATATATCTGATTTTGATGAACAAAAAGCAAAACGCTAATCAGTCTATATACCGATTAGCGTTTTTACATACAATAATAAAATCTGCAAGCATTTTGCAAGTACTATACTCATAAAATGGCTATTTATAACGCTTTAGAGCCTCTTTTTAGTTACTCCCACTCTACTGTTGCTGGTGGTTTGCTAGTAATATCATAGACAATGCGGTTAACGTGGTCTACTTCATTAACGATACGTACTGAGATTTTCTGAAGAACGTCCCATGGTATTTTAGCAAAATCTGCGGTCATCCCATCAACTGATGTGATGGCTCTAATGGCAATGGTATAGTCATAGGTACGACCATCTCCCATAACTCCAACGGAACGCACACCGGTATTAACGGTGAAGTATTGCCAGATGTCACGGTCAAGCCCTGCTACTGCTATTTCTTCACGCAAGATAGCATCTGATTCACGAACAGTTTTTAAGCGTTCTTCTGTGATTTCACCAATGACACGAATGGCTAAGCCTGGTCCTGGGAATGGCTGACGCCAAACAATCTCATCAGGCATACCAAGTGCCGTTCCAAGTGCACGTACTTCATCTTTAAAGAGGGTATTTAATGGTTCAATCAACTCAAATTGCATGTCTTCAGGCAGTCCACCAACATTGTGGTGAGACTTGATGGTTTGTGCTGTCTCTGTTCCTGACTCGATAATATCAGTATAAAGAGTTCCTTGTGCAAGGAAACTCACATCTTTTAGTTTACTTGCCTCATCATCAAAAACATAGACAAACTCATTACCGATGATTTTACGTTTCCTTTCAGGATCATCAACCCCAGCCAGTTTATCAAGAAAACGCTTTTGCGCATCCACTTTAATGATGTTAAGGCCAAACTTGCCACCAAGCATCTCCATGACTTGTTCTGCTTCGCCTTTACGAAGTAAGCCGTGGTCAACAAAGATAGAGGTCAATTGATCACCAATCGCTTTTTGAAGAAGAACACCAACAACTGACGAGTCTACTCCACCAGAAAGACCAAGAAGAACTTTTTTATCTCCAACTTTTTCACGAATTTTTTGGATTTCAAGATCGATAAAGTTATCCATAGACCAACTACATGAGGCACCACAAATTTCTACAGCAAAATTTTTAAGTATGTCATTGCCGTAAACAGAATGTCGTACTTCTGGATGAAACTGAATACCATAAAGATGTTTGTCAGTATTTTCAATAGCTGCAAAAGGACAATCAAGTGATTCCCCAGTCTTAACAAACTCTTGAGGAATTTCAGTAACGGCATCACCATGGCTCATAAGAACGATTTGTTCTTGTGGCGTCTTTTCAAATAATTGAGACGTTTGGGTTAAGTTTAATTGTGATTGACCATATTCACGATTTCCTGCCGTTCCAGCTGGTACTACTTTACCCCCTAAAGTGTGGGTGATTAATTGCATCCCATAACAAATCCCAAGAACAGGAATCCCTAATTCTAAAATCTCTGGGTCAATTTTAAAGCTATCTTCTTCATAAACAGAGTTTGGACCACCCGATAAAATAATTCCAATCGGATTAATAGCGCGTACTTCTTCTGCAGAAATCTTATGGCTCATCAACTCAGAAAAAATACCTAATTCACGGATACGACGTGTAATCAACTGATTATACTGACTACCGTAATCTAGGACAATAATTTTTTCAACATCATTTAACATACTAGCAACTGTGCTCATGGGTTCCCTTTCTCTTGTTGTTTAAAACAACCTTTTTTGATATTTTACCATAATTTTAGCCTTTTCACACAGTAAAATAAAATCTTTTTTAAAACGACTATCTTTAAATTATATATTAATTTATTTTTTTAAAATAAAAGGAGTCAGCTAGAAGCCGACTCTTTTTAGTCTGTTATTTTAATGAAGGGAACTCCCACACCTTGAACATCTTCTGGTGCATGACTGCGTTCAGCAAACAATCTAGTTACCGGATACCAACCAGTGTTTTGTCGGCTCCAAGGATCAGTAACATAAGTCATGCCATTTTGATAACCTTTTAGAACTATTTCATGTGAACCATTGCTAACAAACTTATTATTTTGAACCGCAGCAAGGACATAGTGGCCAACTTTAAGGTTATCTTCTAATTGTTTTTGTGAAGATAAAACTGTTGATTTAAAGCCATATGCCTTATTTGCTTGTAAAATTCCTAAAGCTGAGGTTCCTGCAAATTTACGATTAAATTCGTTTGTGTGATGATAAAGATAATCTCCAACATTTGTTGGTTTGATATCCTTACCACTAAGAGCAGTGTAAACCATACTTAATGCCGTAGGAACACAACCTGTTACACCAAAAGTTTGACTACCATAGTTTCTACCACTCCATCTAGAATCCCATTGCAAATAATGAGGCATATTATTGTAGTTTGTATGTTTAACAGTTTTTGTGGTGGTGGTGACAAAATACATTTTACCATTTTGTTTTTGATAAACATGGATATGATAAGTACCAGCATTAGTATGATTAACAACATTAAACATGCCCTGAGCTTGAAGATTTTCTTTAGAGGCTTTGTACCATTTTAAATCATCCTGGCCATTTTTTTCGGACCAAACAGCATAAACAACATCACCATCAGAATAAAGATTATCCACTTTGAGTTGATGAACACCAGTGCCAAAATAGTTTACTCTTGCCTTACTTGGATTAGTTCCTTTTTCAAAATAATGTTTTCCTAAATCGTAACCAATTACTTTACCGTTACTTAATGTCAAATAAGTATGGACCGTATAATCACCAACTACATTATGATGGAATTTGCCATTCACTGAGATGGTAACTTTTTTTGAACTAGTTGGTTTTAAAACATACCAATGAATATTTTCTTGTTTTTTTTCAGACCAAGCTGCTACTTTAATTATCGTCACATCATAAGAATTTTCTGGTGTAGTAATCAAAACATCAAGAGATGCCTGATTAGGTTTATGATTTTTTATAGCAACGATTGGATTAGAAAGTGAAATAACTCCAGTATTAAAACCCTTTGCATCAGCAATACCAATCAAACGATTTTGTTCCAGTTGACTTTTTGCGTAAATATGAACATTATAGTGACCCAAATCAAAATTATGATTTTTGATTGGTACTATGACTTGGTATTTTGTATCAGAAAGTTTTGTAGTTTTGTACCATTTCAAATCATCTTGACCTTTATTTGCTGACCAAACAGCGATACGTACTTGGTTAACGTTTTTTATAGACTCACTGGAGTCAATAACAACATCAAAAGTAGGCTTGTACTTATCATAATTTTCGATTTTAATTTTCGCGTTATAAAGTGTTTTAGGTTGAAAAACAAATCCATCAGTTGTTTTTAAACCGATCATTGATTTTGTCACTTGACTGTATCCATATAAATGAACGCTATAATGTCCCGTTATGAATTGATGATCGGCTAAATCAACCACAAGGCTGTATGTAGAAGGTGATAACTTAGAGGCCTTATACCATTTCAAATCATCTTGGCCATTATGATTAGACCAGACAGGAATGATAATTTCTGTCAGTTGTTGTGAAACATTTGATACATTAATTTTATATTGACGATCATTGACTGATTCAATAACAGCATCAACTTTTGGAAAGTCAATTGTAATGGTACTTACATTTAAACCTTTTATCACACCATTTGTATTAGAATAAGTATGAATATGATAAAGGCCATAAGAACGATGATTAGAAAAATCAACATAAGAAACACCACCATCTCTAGCAGTGTACCACACCAAATCATCTTGACCTTTGTTATCAGACCAAACTGCAAACTTAATTACTGTATTAACTGGTATTTGAGGTTGGTACTGAATTCTTAAGCCTTTAGCACCAATGGTTACATCTGTCATTTCATTAATTTTAGGAGGTTGATTGCTAGCTCTAAAAACACTATCTCTTTTATAAGAATCTTCATTTTGTTCTTTTGTTGTTTGATTGTCAGAGTTATCAAAATTTTCTTCAATAACTTCAGAATTAGAATGGATTTCATCAAGAGTGGAATTATTTGAAATAGAATTTTCATTAATTACAATGGAAGATTCTTCACTTTCTTCGTCGTTATTCTTATGAGATTTAGTTTCTATATTCTCTATAACTTTTTCATCTTGATTGGTATTATTATCAAAAACTTTTTGTTGAGTACCTGATAATCCATCAGATAATTCTACTTGCGATTCTGTGTTTATTTCACTACCATTTGTAGTGTCATCAGCCATAACAGATGGTGCAAAAATGACTATAGAAATTATTGATAAAATGTATAAAAAAGATTTAATTCTTTTACATTGCATAATAATACCCCCATTATTTAATTCTAAAAATATTATACTATTGGTAAGAAGTTTTAGCAAATAAATTTAAAGAGGGATGCTAAGCACCCCTCTTTAATTTATAACGAGATTTGATTGTACTGTTTTTCAAATGCTTTTAAAATTGATTTATCAGCCTTATCAAATGCTATTTCCTCTGTTAGCTCACCATAAACAATGGTACGATAAGTTGCCTCAGCATCAGTACAAGTAACCAGAGTAATTAGATTTTTTCCTTCAACATCATAAACTACATCTACCCTATCTGGAGTCACTTGCTCTACCATATTAATGTTATAGACATAAACTTTTTCCTTATCTGTCAAATAGATCTTCATCCCTTCTTTGGCATTATCTAAAGGAGAAAAGAGCATTTGTGATGATCCAGTTAGACCAAATACATGATGACTAGCAAGTGCATAATTACCTTGACCCATCACTTGATTTTCCTTCATGGTTCCTGCACCATAACTTAATGCGACATTGTCTAACCCTTTAAAGATTGGTAGATTAAGTTCTAGTTCTGGAATTGCGATCCCACCAATAACTGGTAAGTCCTGTGCACTCATCTGAGCACTAAGAACTGCTTCTACATTTAATGACTCAACATCTTCAAATTTAAAAGTTGATTTAGCACTTTTATTTTTATCAATATCTTTTTTAGTGACCTTAGTAACCTGATATTTATTGGTATTCCATGCAATTAATGTGTTTCTAATAGATTTATTAAAAATAAGTGCTAGACCAATTAAAAGTAGAAGAAAAACAAAAGTGTTCAGTACGATACTTTTAAAAGTAGAATGCTTTTTCTTTTTATTCATTCGTTAAAGCCTCATTTCCTTCTTCTAAAGTGTCATTATTTTCTTCAGGATTAACTAAAGCAAATGTCATGATTTTAGCATTATTATCAAGACGCATGACTTTAACACCTTGAGTGGCACGTCCAGTTTGAGAAATACTATTGATACTTGTTCTGATGATAACACCTGTATCAGTAATGATAACAATATCCTCATCACCATTAACAGTAGTCAAACCAGCTAAAATTCCATTTTTTTCGGTAATATTAGCCGTCTTCATTCCTTTACCGCCACGATGTTTGGTCGCATATTCTCTTGCACTTGTTCTTTTTCCATAGCCTTTTTCGGTAATAATAAGAACTTCTTGCTCATCATCTATAGAAGATGCACCAACAACAACATCTCCCTTTCTTAGATTAATTCCTTTAACCCCTGTAGCACTTCTTCCCATACTTCTAGAATCAGTTTCTTTAAAACGAACTGAGTAACCTTTTTGTGTTCCCATAATAATATCACTTGTCCCATCAGTGAGTAAGACATTGATTAACTGATCATTTTCTTTAAGGTTCAAAGCTATAAGACCGTTTTTTCTAATATTTTTAAAAGCTGATACACTAACACGTTTAATCATACCGTATCGTGTAACAAAGAATAAAAATTTATCTTTAAAGTCATCAAGTTTTACATTGATAATTGTTTGAATTCTTTCATTATCATCAAGTTTTAGCAAGTTAACGGCAGGTAGACCTTTAGCAGTTCTGCCATACTCTGGAATTTCATAACCTTTTAATCGATAAACACGCCCATAATTTGTGAAAAAGAGCATTGTATCATGGGTACTGGTCGAAATTAATTCTTTCACAAAATCATCATCATTAACACCAGTTCCTTGCACTCCACGACCACCACGACGCTGAGAACGAAATTCATCCTGAGAAAGACGTTTAATATATCCCTTGTTAGAAAGAGTAATCAAAACATCAGCTTCTTCAATTAGATCTTCATCTTCAAGACTAAGAATTTCACCAACCATTAGTTCTGTACGACGTTTATCATCATACTTACGCTTAATTTCATTTAATTCCTCTTTAATGATTGTTAAAATGCGATGAGGCTTGTTTAGAATATCTGTTAAATCAGCAATAAAATTAAGTAAATCATCAAATTCTTTTTGAATTTTATCACGTTCTAAACCTGTTAAACGACGCAAACGCATATCTAAAATTGCAACACTTTGGCGCTCTGACAAGTTAAAACGACTAATTAATTCTTCCTTAGCTATGGCATCTGTTTCGCTATTTCTAATCACTTTAATCACTTCATCAATGTGATCTAAAGCAATTAGTAATCCTTCAAGGATATGAGCTTTTGATTCAGCCTTATCTTTGTCAAATCGGGTTCTTCGAACAACAACTTCTTTTTGATGATCGATATAGTTATCAAGAATCCTACGCAGTGATAAAATCTTTGGAACACCGTTTTCAATTGCTAACATATTAAAACTAAAGTTAGTTTGAAGGCTAGTTAATTTAAATAAATTGTTCAAAATCACATTAGCACTTGTATCACGTCTTACTTCAATGACAAAACGCACACCTTCTCTGTTAGACTCATCACGAACGGCAGTAATACCATCAATACGTTTTTCTTGAGCAAGTTTAACAATATGCTCATGAATTTTTGTCTTATTAACCATATAAGGAAATTCTGTTACAATAATACGTTCTCGACCAGATTTTAGAGTTTCAATTTCAGTTTTTGCACGTAAAACAATGGAACCACGACCTGTTTCATAGGCTTTATGAATCCCACTTCGACCCATAACCAAAGCACCTGTTGGAAAATCTGGACCTGGAATAACTCCCATTAATTCTTTAGTCGTTACTTCTGGATTATCCATAACTAGTTTAACAGCTTCAATAGTTTCACCAAGATTATGAGGAGGAATATTAGTTGCCATACCAACTGCAATACCAGTTGCTCCATTAACTAAAAGGTTTGGAAAACGTGCTGGTAGCACAACTGGCTCTCTTTCACTACCATCATAGTTATCTATAAAGTCTACTGTATTTTTATTGATGTCTCGAAGCATTTCTATAGCAATCTTACTCATGCGAGCCTCAGTATAACGTTGTGCTGCCGCACCGTCACCATCCATTGAGCCAAAATTACCATGACCATCCACTAAAAGGTGGCGATAGCTCCACCACTGTGCCATTCTAACCATTGCTTCGTAAATGGAAGAATCTCCGTGAGGGTGATATTTACCCATAACGTCACCAGTTATACGCGCAGATTTTTTATGAGGTTTTTCAGGAGTAACACCAAGTTCATTCATACCATATAAAATACGGCGATGAACAGGTTTTAAACCATCACGAACATCCGGAAGAGCTCTTGCCACGATGACACTCATAGCATAATCAATGAAGCTATTTTTCATTTCACTGGTTAAATTAACATTTATTAGATTTTTATCTTGCATTAGAAATGCCTCTTTCCATTGTTAAAAGTCTTTATCATTATACCATAAATTGCTTATTTTATCATTTTTGGTACCGCTTTCTGAAAACATTTTTCATTTTTTACCTAAAATTCATGACAAAAAAGTTATAAAGTGCTAAAATATACCTGTAATCACATAGTAAAAATATTAAGGAGATTTTTTATAATGATTTCATCAAAGCAACGTAAAAAAGTTATTCTTGTTGGTGATGGTGCTGTTGGCTCATCTTATGCTTTTGCATTAGTTAATCAAGGCATTGCTCAAGAACTTGGTATCATTGATATTTACCAAGAAAAAACACAAGGGGACGCTGAGGATTTGAGTCATGCTCTTGCGTTTACCTCACCAAAAAAAATATACTCCGCAAACTATGAAGACGCTCACGACGCTGATCTTGTAGTTCTTACTGCTGGAGCACCGCAAAAACCTGGTGAAACACGTCTTGACTTAGTTGAAAAAAATCTTCGTATCAATAAAGAAGTTGTTACTAAAATAGTTAATTCTGGCTTTAAGGGAATTTTTCTAGTAGCTGCTAATCCTGTGGATATTTTAACATACTCTACTTGGAAATTTTCTGGTTTCCCTAAAGAACGTGTTATTGGTTCTGGGACTTCTCTTGATTCTGCTAGATTCCGTCAAGCACTTGCTCACACAATTGGGATTGATGCTAGATCTGTTCATGCCTATATTATGGGAGAACATGGAGATTCTGAGTTTGCAGTTTGGTCACATGCTAATGTTGCAGGAGTAAAACTCGAACAATGGCTACAAGATAATCGAGATATTGATGAACAAGGACTAGTTGACCTCTTTATTTCTGTTAGAGATGCTGCTTACTCAATTATTAACAAAAAAGGAGCAACTTTTTATGGAATTGCAGTTGCTCTAGCACGTATTACTAAAGCCATTCTTGATGATGAAAATGCCGTATTACCACTCTCAGTTTTTCAGCAAGGTCAATATGAAGGTGTTGAAAACGTCTTTATTGGTCAACCAGCTATTATCGGTGCTAATGGTATTGTTAGACCTGTCAATATACCTTTAAATGATAGAGAATTACAACAAATGCAAGCATCTGCTAAACAATTAAAAGATATTATCGATGAAGCTTTTCAAAAAGAAGAATTTGCAAGTGCTGCTAAAAATTAACCAAAAAACCTCCAATAAGATGGAGGTTTTTTATTTCGAAATTAATCTCAAAAAATTAACTTTCAATAGATTATTTTGCTGTTAAAGCAGCCATAGTGATATAGTTATATGGCTGATTAAAATGTGGTAAGAAGAAAATATCTAAAAGAGCTAAACGATCAATAGTAACTTTCTCTTGAATAGCTAATGAGAACATATGAATACCCATTGACATGTCTTCTTTAGAAGCCATTTGCGCTCCTAAAATAACACGGCTATCTTTATCATAAACAATTTTTAAAGTAACCTTATAATTGTCATTTTCCATAAAAACAGCTTTTTGTAAATCACTAAACTCAGTAACAGTAGCATTATAACCAGCACGTTTTGCTTTTTCAAGAGTTAATCCAGTTGAAACCATTTTAAGATCGTAAATAGAAATTCCGTTTGATCCTTGAACCCCAACTGATTCAATTTCATGACCACAAGCATTATGTGCTGCAACAAGACCAGAACGTACAGCATTTGATGCTAAAGCAATGTAATTAACATCATTTAATGAATTATCATAAACTGTTGCACAGTCTCCAATAGCATAAACATCAGGAATGCTAGTCTCTTGTTTTTTATTAACAAGAAAAGCACCGTTTCTAAATAAATCAATTTTGCCATTTCCAAGACTTGTGTTAGGACGGAAACCAACAGCCATAATTACCATATCAACATCAAAGCTATCTTTATCAGTAATAACACGTTCTACTTTGTTTTCACCCTCAACTGCAACTACCGTTTGCCCAAAGGCTAATTCAATTCCATGATCTTCTAAATTTTTTCTCATCATTTCAGTTAAATCATGATCATAGTATCCACCTAAACAAGATTCAGCAACATCAATAAGAACCACTTTCTTGTTGAGACGCTCAAAAGCTTCTGCTAGCTCAACTCCAATATAACCAGCTCCTACAACTGCTACTCGCTCAATATCTTTACCTTTTAATTTCTCAATAACTTCTGCAGAATTTTGGTACAATTTAACAAACTGAACATTTTCAAGAGTTGCTTTAAATTCAAGAGTATTTTCTTGAAGAGCTACACCCTTAATCGGTGGAATGATTGGTTCTGCTCCAGTAGCTAAAATTAATTTTTCATAAGATTCAACATGCTTTGTTTTACCTTCAAGAAGCACATGAACCTCTTTTTTATCGTAATCAATAAATTCAACTGGAGAGTTCATATAAACCTTAGCACCAGCATTTTCTAACTCTTCTTTATTAGAATAAAAAAGGCCATCAGGTTTTGAAATTTGCTTACCAATCCATAATGCCATACCACATCCTAAAAATGAGATGTTTGAATTTTGGTCAAAAACAACAATTTCATTTTCATCACCATAATTACTCAACATTGCTTTAATAGCAGATGTACCAGCATGGTTTGCTCCAACTACAACAATTTTACTCATATAGTTACCTCTTTTTAATTATTAATCATAAAATTTTATGATTTGTTATTCAAGTATAACATAAGTTTTATACGCTTTCAATTGATTTCAATATCAAATAATTAAAAAGTGATATTTTTATAATATCACTTTTGTTATTTTACACTAATTTTTATTTTGATTTAATGTAATTAATACCATTAGCTTTTGGACCAACTGCTTTACCAAAGAAAATAGCCAAAACAATTACTGTTATTACATACGGTGCAATTTGAAGGTAAACTGTTGGTATTTTTGATAAAAATTCTAATTGGCTTCCAATTACTGCTAGACTTTGAGAAAGTCCAAAAAAGAGGCTTGAAAGCATAGCACCAATTGGGTTCCACTTCCCAAAAATCATTGCAGCTAAAGCAATAAATCCTGGTCCTAGAATAGTTGTCGAAGAAAAGTTAACAGAAATAGATTGAGCATAAATGGCTCCTCCCATACCACCAAGAAAACCAGAAATCATGACTCCAAAATATTTCATCTGATAAACATTAACTCCTAAAGTATCTGCTGCTTGAGGATGTTCACCAACTGATCTAAGACGTAAACCAAATCTTGTTTTATATAAAATATACCAGGTAATAAAAGAAAGGATAATTGCTAAATAGGCAACCAAAGAAGTATTTTTAAAGAAAATTTGACCGATAATTGGAATATCAGATAAAACGGGAAAATTAAATTTTCCGAAAGATTCAGTTATATTATCGGTTTGCCCTTTACCATAAAAAACTTTGACAAGAAAAATAGTAAGTGATGGTGCTAACAGATTTAATACTGTTCCACTAACAATATGATTAGCTCTAAAATTAATTGTTGCTAGAGCATGTA
This sequence comes from Streptococcus marimammalium DSM 18627, assembly GCF_000380045.1. Lineage (GTDB taxonomy): Bacteria > Bacillota > Bacilli > Lactobacillales > Streptococcaceae > Streptococcus > Streptococcus marimammalium. The sequence continues at coordinate 51,146 of NZ_KB904340.1, read as the reverse complement.
GTAATGAAAATACCATTCCCACAATACCTCCAACTAAAACACTCAACCAAGGTGTAGCATTACCAAAACTATTAGCAAATTCTAAGTTAAAAATAACTCCTGAAAAAGCACCAATAACCATAATTCCTTCTAAACCAACGTTTACAACTCCCGAACGCTCTGAGAAAGCACCACCAATACTAGTTAAAATCAAAGGTGTAGCATAAATCAACATGGAAGAAATTAATAGAGATAGCGTAGTCACCAAATTCATACTAGTTTCCTCCTTTCGCTATTTTTTTAGCTGATTTTTTAGTTTTAATAAAGCGATCAATAATATAGTGAGCTCCAACAAAGAAAATGATAGAAGCAGTCACAACTTTAATCACTTCAGGTGGAATACCTGCAGCATTCATTCCAGGAGCTCCAACATTTAAAACACCAAATAAGAATGAGGCAAAAAAGATACCAATAGGTGAGTTGGCAGCAAGTAGGCTAACAGCCATTCCATCAAAACCAACTGATAGAGAACTTCCTTGAACAAAGACATTTTCAAACGTTCCAAGTCCTTCCACAACTCCTCCTAGTCCTGCTAAGGCACCAGAAATAATCATTGATAAAATAATAGTTCTTTTTGAAGCCATGCCGGCATACTCACTAGCAAAAGGATTAAGCCCAACTGATCTAATTTCAAAACCTAGGGTTGTTTTGTTAAGAAGAAACCAAATCACCACAATTGCAATAATGGCAAAGAAGATACCAATATTAATGCGAGAATTATTGGTTAAAGCAGAAAGAAATTCTGAACGATAAGAAGCATTACTACTTACTTGTAGCGTTGAATCAATACTTCTTTTAATACTATCATCAAAAACATTTTGAACAAGAGAATTACCAATATACAAGATAATGTAATTCATCATAATGGTCACAATTACTTCACTAGTCCCTAAATAGGCTCTTAAAATACCAGGAATGGCACCTACAAAACCACCAACTACTAAACCAATAATGATAGTCATTAAAATCATTAATGGTCTAGGCATGTCAGGATTCATCAAAGCAAACCAACCAGAAATGAACCAACCAGCCATTGCTTGTCCTGATAATCCGATATTGAAAAATCCAGCACGACTAGCGACTGTAAAACCTAGGGCAATTAAAATAAGTGGCGCCATAGAACGTAAAATTTCACCAATATTACGAACACTACCAAAAGCAGTTTGGAATAGACCCTCATATCCCCAAATAGGATCATAACCAAATATAAGCATTGCAATCGCTCCTAAAAGTAACCCAAATAATACGGATATTAAAGGAACGGCAATTTGCTGTGTCCTTTTAGACATGAGTTTCCTCCTTTTCAACTGTTCCACCAGCCATTAGAATGCCAAGTTCTTGTTTGTTTGTTTCTTCTGGAAGAACAATCCCTTGTATTTTACCGTCATGAATAACTGCGATTCTATCAGAAAGATTTATAATCTCATCAAGTTCAAAACTAACCACTAAGACTGCTTTTCCTTTATCACGTTCTTGAATCAGACGATTATGAATGTATTCAATTGCACCCACATCAAGACCTCGAGTTGGTTGGCTAACAATCAATAAATCTGGATTTCTATCAACTTCTCTTGCGATAATCGCTTTTTGTTGGTTACCACCGGAAAACCCTTTTGCAGGAACAAGTTCATTAGCTCCACGAACATCAAATTCTTCCATTAAATGACGAGCATAGCTATTAATTTCATTATAGTTTAGAACACCATTTTTACTCATAGGTTCTTTGTAATAAGTTTGAAGAGCAGTATTTTCTGCCAAACTCATCTCTAAAATTAAACCATCTCGGTGTCTATCTTCTGGCACATGACCAACACTTAATTCCGTTATTTTACGAGAATGAAATTTTGTCACATCAATGTCTTTAATTGTAATTCTTCCAGATTTAGCTCTTCTTAAACCAGTAATAGCTTGAATCAACTCACTTTGTCCATTTCCATCAATTCCAGCTATACCAACAATTTCACCCCGTCTAACATCAAGAGATAATCCTTTAACAGCAGGTATTCCTCTATTTTCATTAACCACGAGATCTTTAATGGACAAAATGACTTCTGTTGGTTTAGAAGGGGTTTTTTCAGTTTTAAAGGAAACAGAACGACCAACCATCATTTCAGCTAAGTCTTGTGATGTTGCACCAGCAACCTCAACTGTTTGAATGCTTTTACCACGCCTTATAACTGTAACACGATCTGCAACTGCTCTAATCTCATCTAACTTATGCGTAATCAGAATAATAGACTTGCCTTCTTTTGTCAAATTTCTCATAATCGTCATAAGTTCTTGAATTTCTGATGGTGTTAATACAGCAGTAGGTTCATCAAAAATAAGGATATCAGCACCTCGATATAATGTTTTTAAAATTTCAACACGTTGTTGTGCTCCCACCGAAATATCAGATATTTTTGCAGTAGGATCAATTGCAAGTCCATATTTTTCAGACAAAGATTTGATTTCCTCAATAGCTTTTTTCATATCAAGAAAACCATTTTTTACAATTTCATTACCTAAAATAATATTTTCAGCAACAGTAAAGGCATCCACCAACATAAAATGTTGATGAACCATCCCAATTCCTAAACGAGAAGATACTGTTGGAGAATCGATGTTAACAACTTGACCATTAAGTAAAATTTCACCACTTGTTGGGAGCAACAATCCAGCAAGCATATTCATCAAAGTTGACTTACCAGCACCATTTTCTCCAAGAAGAGCATGAATCTCGGCCTTTTTGACATTGAGATTGATATGGTCATTTGCCACAAAATCACCAAAAACTTTGGTAATTTCTCTCATTTCAATGACATGTTCTGTCATGGCAACAATTATCCTTTCTTCATTGGCTTTATATTTCAGAAAAGCTTGTCAAAACTGACAAGCTTTACTGAGATATAAACTATCTCAGAGTTAGAAAAAGCGACCGATTAAGATCGCTCTTTCAGACATTTATTATTTTTCTGGGACAACAATATCACCAGAGATAATTCTTTCTTTAGCTTCTTTAATATCTTTTACAGCGTCATCAGAAAGGTTTGTTGTAGCAAGATCTACACCACCGTCTTTAAGACCGTAAACAGTTAATTTCCCACCAGGGAAGTTACCTTTTTGTGTATCAGTAGAAATTAATTTAAGAGCATTACCAACTTGTTTAAGAGTTGATGCTAAAACAAAGTTCGATTCTTTACCATCTTTAGAAGTGTAGTTACCTTCTTCTTTTTGGTCACGGTCTACACCAATAACCCAAACTTTTTCACTCTCATCACGTGTTTCATTAATTGCTTTTGCTTCATTGAAGACACCTGCACCAGTTCCACCAGCAGCTTGGTAAATAACATCTGCGCCACCTGCATATTGAGCAGCAGCAATTGTTTTACCTTTAGCAGCGTCAGCAAATGAACCTGCATAGTTAACAGTGATTTTAATTGTCGGGTCTACAGATTTAACACCAGCTTCAAATCCTTTTTCAAAACGGGTGATAACTGTGCCTTCCATACCACCTACAAAACCAACATTCTTAGTTTTTGTTGCTTTAGCAGCTGCAATACCAGCAAGGTATGCTGCTTCATGATCAGCAAATGTAACACTTGCTACGTTATCAAGACCTTCGATAACATCATCAATAATAACGAAGTTAGTATCAGTATAGTCAGTTGCAGCTTTTTCAACAGCATCACGTAAAGCAAAACCAATACCGAAAATCAATCCATATTTTCCACTAACAGCAGAATCTAAATTTGTTGCATATTCTGACTCATTTGTAGATTGGAAATAATCAAAACCTTTTCCTTTAGAAAGACCATTTTCATCTCCCCAAGCTTGTAACCCTTCCCAAGCTGATTGGTTAAATGATTTATCATCAACACCACCAGTATCTGTCACCATCGCAACATTAAGTTGTGACTCATCTTTGTTAGAATTTTTTGATGAATCTGATGAATTGCGATTTGAGCATGCTGCAAGTCCTAAAACGGCAACAGTAGCCAAACCAACGCCAACAATTTTCTTGTTCATAAAAATGAACCCTCCTAAAATTTTTTATTGCAACATTCTGTTGCTAGTTTCTTAAACCACATGGTTTAAGCAGAAATGTTACAGATTATGATAAATCTGTAAAAGAATATGGAAGTAATTCCCCGACCGTCATCTCGACCGTCTGACCATTTTTAGCAATCAATGTCACTTTGCAGCCTTGTTCAAAAAACTCCGCCATTACTTGACGACAGGCACCACAAGGTGAGATTGGCTCTTTTGTTTCACCATATATTGCAATTTCAGAGAAGTCTTTTTCACCTTCTGAAACAGCTTTAAAGATAGCTGTTCGTTCAGCACAATTGCTAAGACCAAAGCTAGCATTCTCAATGTTACATCCTAAGAAAACATCACCTTTTTTGGTTTTAAGTGCTGCACCGACTGGAAATTTTGAGTAAGGAACATAGGCGTTTTTGCTAGCAGTTTTTGCTAACATCATTAAATTAGTATCCGCCATTAACTGTTTTTCCTTCCACAATTGCCACACCAGCAGAAGTACCAATACGAGTCGCCCCTGCTTTAATAAATGCTTGAGCATCTTCGTAAGAACGAGCACCTCCAGCAGCTTTAACACCAATATCTGGTCCAACAGTTTCTCGCATTAAAGCAATATCAGGAACTGTCGCACCTCCAGTTGAAAAACCAGTAGACGTTTTAACAAAATCAGCTCCTGCTTTAACAGCAACTTGACAAGCAGTAACTTTTTCATCATCTGTCAATAGAGCAGTTTCGATAATAACTTTAACCAGTTTGTCATCACTGGCTTTTACTACACTTCTAATATCTTTTTCAACAAAGTCAAGATTTCCTGATTTCAATTGACCAATATTGATAACCATATCAATCTCATCTGCACCATTTGAAATAGCTTCTTTTGTTTCAAATGCTTTTGTAGCACTTGTTGTAGCACCTAAAGGAAATCCAACTACTGTACATACTTTAACAGGACTATCTTTTAACTTTTCTGATGCATGTTTGACATGACTTGGATTGACACAGACACTTGCAAATTGATACTGTTTTGCTTCCTCAATTAATTGATTAATTTGTTTCTCTGTACTTTCAGCTTTTAAGAGTGTGTGATCAATATATCCATTAATTTCCATTATTTTTTAAAATCCTTTCTGACTCGTTAGACAATAATTTTTAATATTTCTTTCGAGTCAACGCTTTCATCACCTATTTTAACATTTTTTTTGAATTCTGTAATCATTTTTGGCTCTATTTTTTTATTTGAATAAATTTTTGCAATTGATGTTCCTTTTTCAATCTTATCACCAACCTTTTTCTCAAAAACAATACCTGTTTCATAATCAAGTGTATCTGATTTGACAGCTCTTCCAGCTCCCAATCTCATAGCAAAAAGACCAAATTCTAAAGCTGGTAATTCTTGAATAATACCTGTTTCATCTGAAAGGATTTCTGTAATAAATTGTGCTGAAGAAGGGCGATGAAGATCCTTCAAATCACCACCTTGATAGGCAATAAATTCTTCAAACTTTTTAAGCGCTTGACCATCTATTAGGTGGTTTTTAATCTCAATCAAATCAACATTTTTACCAGCAAGTTCAAGCATGATTTGTGCTAATTCACAAATAAAATGTGTGATATCTTCACGACCTTTTCCTTGCATGATTTCAATCGCCTCTAAAACTTCTAAACGATTACCAATAGCTCGACCAAGTGGCTGGCTCATATTAGTAATAACTGCAACAGTTTGTTTCCCAACAGCTTTACCTAGAGCAACCATTGTTTCAGATAATTTGATAGCATCTTCAATAGTTTTCATAAAAGCACCATCACCAACAGTAACATCTAGCAATATACTATCAGCTCCAGAGGCTATTTTTTTACTCATTACTGAGCTAGCAATTAAAGGAATAATATCAACAGTTGCTGTCACGTCTCTAAGAGCATATAGTAGTTTATCAGCGCGAACAAGTGTATCAGACTGCCCAATAACTGAAAGATTAATTTCTTGGACTTGTTTAATAAATTCTTCTTGGGTTCTTTCAATTTGAAAGCCTTTAATAGCTTCTAATTTATCAAGAGTTCCCCCTGTATGCCCAAGACCTTTACCACTCATTTTAGCAACAGGTACACCAAAACTAGCTACTAGTGGTGCTAAAATTAAAGTAACCTTATCACCTACACCGCCGGTTGAGTGCTTATCTACTTTAATCCCTTTGATGTCAGATAAATTAATTTGTTCTCCAGTAGCTAGCATACTCATCGTTAAATCACGTGTTTCTCTTTTTGACATCCCAGTAAAATAAATAGCCATAGCTAAAGCAGATATTTGATAATCCGGAATATCACCATTGGCATAACCAGAAATAAGCCACTCAATTTCTCTTGTAGAAAGTTCTTTTCCATCACGCTTTTTTTGAATTAAATCAACCGTTCTCATCTTTAAAGCTCCTTAAAATATAATACCCTTTTTCTTTTTTTAAAACAGTGACATTACCAAAAATTGCTTGCATTTTATTTTTTGCACTTGGTGCACCTTGCTTTTTTTGAATAACAATGGTCAAACTGCCATTTTCATTCAAATGATTAATGCTTTTAGAAATAATCTCATGGACAACTTCTTTTCCAGCTCTGATGGGAGGATTGCTAACAATATAGTCAAACCTATCCTTAACTTGATCATAGAGGTATGAGTGAAAAATGTTTGCCTCAACATGGTTATTTTGCGCATTTTTTTTAGCTAATTCCAACGCTCTGTTGTTAATATCAATCATAGTTGGAATAATTTTTTTTACTTTAGCAAGACTAATTCCAATCGGACCATATCCACAACCAATATCCAAAAGCGTTTTATTAGCCTCAAAGTCAGCATAATTAATTAAAGTTTGACTACCAAAATCAATCTTATTTTTACTAAAAACACCTGAATCAGTTTGAAAATAAAAAACTTTTCCTAAAAGGTAAGTTTCTATTTCTTTAATATCATGTTGACTTTCTGGATTTTCAGAAAAATACATGGTTGTCTTTAAACTATCATCTTTTCTATTCATACTATAAGTCTATCACAATCTATAATGGTTTTCAATAAAGCCTTTTTTACTATCAATTCAGTTGTTTTTCAAAATAGATATGTTAGTAAAAAATTGAAAAAGACAATTTTATTGTTTCAGTTAAATTTCAATTTTCAATATAAAATGGTATAATGCACAAAGGAGTATAATATGAAAAATGAATTTATTAATTTCGAAAAAGTTTCACGACAAAATTGGCAACAATTGCACAAAAAAGATGCCCCTCTTTTAACGCAGTCAGAATTAACCTCAATTAAAAGTTTGAATGACCAAATCAGTATGCAAGATGTGGTTGATGTTTATCTCCCACTGATTAATTTGATTAAAATTTATAAAAATTCTCAAGAAAATTTAACATTTTCTAAAAGTATTTTTCTACAAAAAACCATCAAAGAGCGCCCCTTTATCATTGGTATATCAGGTAGTGTAGCAGTTGGTAAATCAACCACAAGTAGATTGTTAAAGCTTTTATTAACAAGAACGTTTAAAAATAGTCGTGTGGATATGGTAACAACAGACGGTTTTTTATATCCTAATGCCATTTTAAGAGAGAAAAAAATTCTCAATAAAAAAGGGTTCCCTGAAAGTTACAATATGGAGCTTTTGTTAAACTTTTTAGATAGTATTAAAAACGGTCATGATGTTGAAATTCCAGTTTATTCTCATGAAACTTATGATATTGTTCCTAATCAATTGCAGCTTATTAAAAAACCAGATTTTTTAATTGTTGAGGGAATTAATGTTTTTCAAAATCAACAAAACAACCGTCTTTACATGAGTGATTATTTTGATTTCTCAATTTATATTGATGCTGATAGTAACCATATAGAAAAGTGGTATCTTGAACGCTTTTATAGTTTAACGGAAATGGCAAAAAAGGATGAAAATAATTATTATAACCGTTTTGCAAAAATGTCACTTGAAGAATTAACCACCTTTGCTAAAAAAGTTTGGAAAAATACCAACCTGTACAATTTGGAAAACTACATTGAGCCTACAAGAAATCGAGCTGAACTCATTTTACACAAATCAAAAAATCACCTTATTGATGAAATTTATCTTAAAAAATAAGAAAGACTTGTCAAAAATCAGATTTTTCTATATAATATGATAGTTAGTATAAATGGAGGTGAAAATATTGGCAAATATCAAATCAGCGGGCAAACGTGCTGCACTTACTTCAAAACAAAATGAAAGAAATGCAGCTCAAAAGTCAGCAATGCGTACAAAGATTAAAGCATTTGAAGCAAATCCAACTGAAGAACTTTACAAGGCAGCAAGTTCTAGCATTGATAAAGCAAAATCTAAAGGATTAATTCATAAAAACAAAGCAAGTCGTGATAAAGCTCGTCTTTACACAAAATTAGCAAAATAAAAAACCTGTTAATCAGGTTTTTTTATTTGTTCATTATAATTTCAAAAATACTTCCTTTAGGGATATTATCTTTGACTAATATTTTTGCTTTTAATACAATTGCTAATTGTTTTGCTAATGATAAACCTAAACCAAATCCTCCTTTTTGCCTTGTCCTTGCCTTATCAACACGATAAAAACGATCAAAAATTTTTAGTTTACTGTCATCTTTAATACCAATACCATTATCAAAAACACGAATAATAAGTTGCTTGTCTTGAGTCACTACTTCAACACTAATTTCACCAGATTCCTCAGTATATTTAATAGCATTATCAAATAAAATCGTTATCAGTTGTTTTAATAGAGCTTCATCAGACTTAAAATTCTGTTTCAGGTAGTTAGTCCCTTTAAACCTTCGATTATTTTCTTCAGCAATAGTTTTGTAGTTATAAAAGAGAATGTCAAAAAACTTTGGGGAAATATCATCAATTTTAGGTTTAATTCCTTCATCACGTCTAGCTAAATGTAATAGATTGGTTGTCAAAATCCGCATGTTCCTAACTTCATCAAGACTCAATGCTAGGTTTTCAGTGCTTTCTAATATAGTAGCATTAGGTTTTCTTAAAAGATTTTCTAAGCGATTTTGTAAGACTGAAAGTGGTGTTCTTAATTCATGACTAGCATTTTCAACAAAAGATTTTTGTTTTTCATAGTTTTCTCTCAATGACTGACTGCTCCATTTAGCTAAGTAAAGACTTGTTGCAACTGAGATAAGCCAAAAAATAATCATTATTGTTACAATAATTCTAACATAACGTTGACTAATTTCTTCTAATTGAGTTGTGTTTATAACAACCGTAGCATAGGCAACAGAAGGATAATCATAACTACTAATATTTAGAGTAACAATGCGATAAAGTTCTTCATCGCCCACAATATTTTTGGTTTTTAATGAAACAATATTACCTATTTCATCTTTTTTTAAATAGACATTTTGAAGATTAGAAAATACATCAATATCATTTAAAATGTGACCCTCATTATCGTAAATAATGATGTCAGTATTAGCAATCATTTGTCGCTCAATCGGATTGTCATCATTGATAAAAAAATCTTGAGGAATCCCACTAATGGTTTTGGTCATACTGAGATAAACATAGCGATCAATGTTTTCCTTTGCCGATTGAAGACTGCTATCAATTGAGGAATAAATTCCAAATCTCATTACTTGTAAAATGATAATCGTCATGACGATAAAAATGCCTGTAAAAACAGCAAAAAAATGAATAAAATAACTAAAATTATCCGTTTTAAAATGTTTTTTTAATTTAGTCAGCATTTTTTAGGATGTACCCCACATTTCTCAAGGTTTGAAGATTGTTGGCAAACTGGCTATCTTTTAATTTTTTTCTCACTTTTGAGACATAGACTTCAACAACAGAGATTGTCGTATCACTGTCAAAACCCCAGATCCGATCAAAAATCTGACTTTTAGGTAAAATCACATTTTGATTTTGTAAAAAGTAAACCAAAATATCAAATTCTTTGCCAAGAAGATCCACTTCTTCTCCTTTATAATAAACCCTATTGGTCTTTGTATCAACTTTTAAATCAGAATAGGAGAGTTGTTTATCACTTATTTTTCCAGATCGTTTTAAAAGAGCTTGAATCCTCATTTTTAATTCTTCTAGATAGAAAGGTTTGGTTAAATAATCATCTGCCCCCAGTTCAAAGCCCAGTCCTTTATCATCAAGACTTTCTTTTGCTGTCATGATTAGAACAGGTGTATTAGTAGCTTTCTCACGTAATTCTTTTAAAACTTGAAAGCCATTTTTTTCAGGAAGCATTAGGTCTAATAAAATTAAATCATAAATACCACTTTCGGCTTCAAAAAGACCTTCATCACCATCAAAAACTTGGGTAACATTCGCAAAATCATCTAAAAAATCAAAAACTGAGTTTGACAAGCTTAAATCATCTTCTACTAATAATATTTTAATCATTTTACTACCTCTTTAAGTATTATAACATGACAAGACTAAAATCCCATCATCCAATAAAAAATGAATGGATTTTCTTTTATTTTATCTCTCTTTTCTTAACTATAACTAAAAAACTTGCTCATTATGAGCAAGTTTTTTAGTTATTTGATGTAAAAGATATTATTCCATTACTTTTGTGATAGCATTAAGAACAGCTTCTTTTTCTTTTTCAATTAATGAAACGCGAGCTTCAATCTCATTAATCCCCATTGAAATATTACGGCTAATCGCCATATCAGACAATTGAGGTTCAAAGAATTCTTTATACTCTTTAAGTTTTTCTGGTGTTTTAAAGAATGATGCTGGATAAATAACGAATTTATCAAAGCTCATATCACCACCAAGGGTTTTCTTGATCCAGTCCCAATTATCACGTGACCAAGTCCAAAAATCTTCCTGTGTCTCATTTTGAGAAAGAAACGGTGCGTACCAACTCATAGCTAAATCTTGTGGTTTAACAATATCTTTGTCTTTAAGAATGCCTAAAACAGTTGTGATAGTTTCTTTATTTTTTGTGTTTGATAAAGCACTTGCTAATTGTCTTCTAAAGTTAGAATCATTTGTTTCTGGATAAAGTTTCAATAAAAGAGAAACTAACTCAGGTGTCTCAGCGGTCTTGACTTGATTAACTAAAACATTGGCACGAATAGCAGCTGGAATGGCTTCTAAATTGTTTTTGTAAGCTTCAAAAATACTATTTGCTTTTTGAGAAACTGCTAAATCATCAGAATAAATCATTGAAGATAAAGTTAATTCGCGAACCATTTCATCTTCGTCTGATTCACCAGCTTGTTTTTCAAAGCCAAGGCGGTCATAATTTGATTGATAGATTTTCTTCACTAATTGCTTAAATTGTACTTCTTCAGGACTATCGGTGTCAAGAAAACGTTTAAGACTAGCTATGATTGATGAAATTGCAGCAGTTACTAAATAAGAAGTTTCATTAGACAAACCAGCAATTAAAACTACTAGATCAGCATAAGAGATTTCACCACTCTCAGCAAGTAGTTTACGATCTTGTAATAATTGCAATTTAGAAACATTATCAAGACTATGAATGTCAGAAATAAGATTATCTAACAACTCTCCTTTGTAATTAATAATGTAGTGAGCAGTATTTTCAGTGTTAAAACGTAAAGGTTCATGATTTTTATCAAGTAATTGGCTATAATTTGGAATTTCCATCACACGTTCAGTAAGTGTATCAGGAATACCTTCCCAATTGCTATTCAATGGTACTTGCCATAGGCGATCTTTATCCTCATGACTACCAATAAAGAACTGTTTTTGGGTCAAAATTAAAGTATCATCGACTACTTCAGCAGTTACAACTGGATAACCAGGTTGTTCTAACCAAGCATCCATAAAATTAGCAACATCCTTACCAGATGTTTTTGATAAAGCATTCCATAAATCACGACCAATAGTATTGCTGTATTGATGTTTTTCAAAGTATGCTGCAAGCCCTGTAGCAAAAGCTTTATCACCCAACCATCTTCGAAGCATGTGCATTAATCGGCTTCCTTTAGCATAAACGATTGCTGGATCAAATAAGGTATTAATTTCATCTGGATGGTTAACTGCAACGTGTACAGATTGAACACCATCAGTTGCATCGCGTTTAAGAGCGTACGGAACACCACTTGTTTGGAAGTCTTCCAAAATGTTCCATGTTGGTTCAATGCTATCAATAGCAACATACTCCATCATATTGGCAAAACTTTCATTAAGCCATAAGTCATCCCACCATTTCATCGTCACAAGGTTACCAAACCATTGGTGAGCTACTTCATGAGCAATAACTAAAGCCACCTGTTGACGGCTTGAAACAGTAGAGTTTTCGTCAACTAAAAGAAGGAGTTCTCGATAAGTGATTAAACCCCAATTTTCCATAGCTCCAGATGAAAAATCTGGTAACGCCACGTGATAAGAATGAGGAATTGGGTATTTTACGCCAAAATAATCTTCATAAAACTCAATGGTTCTAACCGCTATATCCAGTGCAAAATCCAACGATTTATCTGAATGTGCTTTAGTAGCAAAAACTCCAACCTTAGTACCATTTTTAGTTTCTGTTTTTTTACCTTGTAAATCACCTAATGCAAATGCTAATAAGTATGATGACATTCTTGGAGTGGTTTCAAAAATCCAAACGCCAGTTTCTTTTCTAAGTTCAACATTTATTTCAGGCATGTTTGATAAAACTATTTCATCATTAGCTTGGTCAAATTTAATGGATAAATCAAAAGTTGCTTTTGCTTCAGGTTCATCAATGCTTGGGAAAGCTTCACGCGCAAAGTGACTTTCAAATTGGGTAGAGATAACCTCTTTTTTAACACCATCAACCGTATAATAAGAAGGATAAATACCAGTCATGTTATCAGTAATTTTTCCTGAAAACTCAATAACAAGCGTCATGACACCAGTTTCAGGTAATTCAACATGAACAGCTTCATTAGCATCATCCATTGTAAAACTAAGTGCTTTATTGTCTAATAATACTGACTTAATAGTTAGATCTTTTTGATGCAGTGAAATGTGGTGTTGCAATGCTTCACCATTAATAGCAACATTCCCTTGAAATTGTTTTTTTTCTCTATCAATATCAAGAAAAATATTATAGTTTTCAGGGACAAATTTTTCTACAAAATGTTCAACAGTTTTCATAAATCTCCTTTAAATAAATAAAAAATTTTCTTATCATATTATATCATAATTCTATAATTTTGCCTGTTTTTAAATAAACAACCCACTCACAAAGATTTGTGGCGTAATCAGCAATTCTTTCAAGGTCAACTAGAACTTGAAAATATTCCTTACCTGACAAAAGAGCATCAGGTTGATTTTTGATTTCTTCTAGGGTTAACGTTCGAATTCTCTTAGTGTCCTCATCAATTTGTTTATCCATACTTGCTACTTCTATAGCCTTTTTTTCATCTCTTTTAATATAAGCATTTAAAGCGGCTTCTACCATTATTTTAACTTGACGACCTAATTCATTAATTTCACTTTCAACACTATCGAGCCTCAATTGCCCCTTAGTTCTAATAGTAGCTTTTGCCATTGAAACTGCATGATCTCCAATTCGCTCAACATCACTGCTTGCTTTTAAGACAGTAATTACCATTCTTAAATCTTGTGACACTGGCTGTTGAAGTGCAATAATTTCCAAAGATTTTTTTTCGAGCTTTATTTCATAATCATTTACTACCTTATCTTCTTCAATGATTTCTTGAGCAAGTTCAGCATCATGACTAACAAAAGCACGAACAGTTTTACCAATTTGAGATAGGACTTCAGTTCCCATAGCATAAAATTGGTTATGTAGTTTTTCTAATTCTTCTTCAAATTGTGTTCTAAACATTTTATCTCCTATCCAAACTTACCGGTAATATAGTCTTCTGTTTCTTTTTTTGCAGGGTCCAAAAAGATTTTTTTTGTTCTATCGTATTCAATTAGACTACCATCTAAAAAGAAAGCTGTTCTATCAGACATTCTACTAGCTTGCTGCATGCTGTGTGTAACTACAATTAAAGTGTACTCTTTTTTTAATTCATATAGGGTTTCTTCAACTTTTCTTGAAGAGATAGGATCAAGTGCACTAGTTGGTTCATCTAACAAAATAACATTAGGATTAGTTGCTAAAACTCTTGCAATACAAACTCTTTGTTGCTGTCCGCCCGATAAAGAAAGAGCAGAATCGTGTAATCTATCTTTAACTTCTTCCCAAATTGATGCTTCTTTAAGGGAGGTTTCAACAACTTCATCTAATAATTGTTTGTCATTGATATCATTTATTCGTAAACCATAAATAACATTTTCATAAATTGACATAGGAAATGGGTTTGGTTGTTGAAAAACCATACCAATATTCTTTCTTAAATCAACCGTATCCATTCTTGGGCTATATATATTATGATCTTTGTACATAATTGAACCAGTAATAGTTACATCTGGAATTAGATCATTCATCCTATTAAAGCATCTAAGTAAGGTAGATTTTCCAGAACCAGATGGACCAATAAAAGCTGTAATCTCATTAGGATATAAATCCATAGTGACATTATTAAGTGACTTTTTTTTACCATAGTAGAGTGATAAATCACTGACACGTAAAATTTCTTTTGACATTTTTTCTCCTTTCTTTTTAACCGAAACGTCCAGAAACATAATCGGATGTTGATGAAAGGTTGGCATTTTGAAAGATAGTTTTGGTTTTATCATATTCTATGAGATCACCATCATAAAAAAAGGCAGTAAAATCGCTTGATCTAGCAGCTTGTTGCATGTTATGAGTTACAATAATAATCGTGTAGTGTTTTTTTAACTCCATCATTGTTTCTTCTACTTGAATTGTTGAAATAGGATCAAGTGCACTAGCTGGTTCATCCATTAATAAAATATTTGGCTTAACAGCAATGGCTCTTGCAATACACAATCTTTGTTTTTGTCCACCTGACAATGATAAAGCAGATTTATGAAGGTCATCCTTTACTTGTTCCCAAAGAGCAGCTTGTTTAAGGGAAGTTTCAACAACCTCATCTAATATTTGTTTATCTTTAAGACCATTTCTTTCAAGTGCAAAAGTTATGTTACGATAAATGGATTTGGCAAAAGGATTAGGTCTTTGAAAAACCATACCAATTTCTTTTCTCATTTCATAAACATTAATTTCAGGACGATTAACATCAATGCCTTCATACCAAATTTCTCCAGTTACTTTTGCTGAAACAATCGTATCATTCATTCGATTTAAACTTCTTAAATAAGTAGATTTTCCAGAACCTGATGGGCCAATAAGTGCAGTTATTTTATTTTTTTTAAACTGCATATCAATTCCCTTAATAGCTTCTTTTTTGCCATAAAAAACATGAAGATCTTTTGTTTCAAGAGAGATGTCATTCTTATCAAAAGTGACAATATGTTTTTCATTCCAATTATATTCCACCGTAACTCTCCTTTATTTCGATGTTATTTTATGATGAATTTTGTAGCCAATATAGCGAGCTGATAAGTTAAATAGAAGAATAAATATCACTAAAACAGCTGCACTTCCTGCAGATACTTCAAGTGCATCTGGTAAGGTTCCTTCACTATTTACTTTCCAAATATGAACTGATAAAGTTTCAGCTTGTCGAAAAATGGAAATTGGACTAGATACACTAAAAGGGTTCCAATTTGACCAATCAAGTGATGGAGCTGATTGTCCTGCTGTATAAATAAGTGCAGCTGCTTCACCAAATATTCTACCACTTGCTAAAACAATACCAGTAATGATACCTGGTAAAGCTTCTGGAACAACAACATGAACAATTGTTTCCCATCTAGAGAGTCCTAAGGCTAGCCCAGCTTCACGCTGTGTATGATGAACTGATTTTAGACTTTCCTCAACATTTCTTGTCATCATTGGTAAATTAAAAATGGTTAAAGCCATAGCACCAGAAATAATTGAAAATCCATAACCAAATTGAACAACAAAGACTAAAAAGCCAAAGAGTCCTACAACAACTGAAGGAAGAGAACTTAAAATTTCAATTGTATTTCTAATAATAATTGTTAATTGATTAGGTTTAGCATATTCTGACAAATAAATACCCGCTCCTAAAGAAATTGGAAAAGAAATTAAAAGAGTAATTACTAAAAGGATAATACTATTGTATAGTTGGATACCAATTCCACCTCCACTTTTATAAGAACTAGATTGACCGACCAAAAAGTTCCAGCTAATGTGAGGGATTCCTTGAACTAAAATATAACCAATTAAGCCAATTAAAATTAAAAGTACAATTCCTGATATTGCAAATAAAATAAAGGTGGCCAAATTATCAATTTTTTTAGCGTGCATAGTTTTTCATTCCTTTCGGACGAGTAATATGTTTTATCAACATATTAAACACAAGACTCATTAAAAGTAGAATCATAGCAAGACTCCAAAGAGCATTGTTTTGAACTGTACCCATAACTGTATTTCCAATTCCCATTGTCAAAATTGATGTTAGAGTGCTTGCTGGTGTTGTTAAACTTGTTGGGATGATAGCTGCATTACCAACAACCATTTGAATTGCCAGTGCTTCTCCAAAAGCTCTCGCCATACCAAAGACAATTGCTGTCAAAATACCTGGTGTAGCAGCTTTTAAAAGTACCCTTCTTATTGTTTGCCATCTAGTTGCTCCTAAGGCTAAGCTAGCTTCTTTATAATGTCTTGGAAGTGACTTTAAGGTATCTACTGTCATTGAAGTAACAGTTGGTAGAATCATAACAAACAAAACAAATACACCTGATAAGATACCAAAACCTGATCCGCCAAAAAAGAAACGAATTATTGGCACTATGACTGTTAGCCCGATAAAACCATAAACAACCGAAGGAATGCCTACAAGTAATTCTATTGCTGGTTGCATTATTTTAGCTCCTCTTTTAGGGGATACTTCTGTCATGAATAAGGCTACTCCAATTGCAAAGGGTGTCGCAAGGATTGCAGATAAGACAGTCACAATAAAAGAGCCTAAAATCATTGGTAAAGCCCCTAAAACATACTGACCATTGTCATCTTTTAAAGATGGATTCCATTCTGTCCCAAACAAAAAATTAAAGACATTAACTTTATTGACCCAAAAAGTGGATAAGCCTTTTTGAGCAATAAAAAGTAAAATTAAAATCACCACAAAAACAATCAGTAGTAAACAAAAAAAAGTGAATGTCTTTCCCATTTTCTCAAGACGAGAATTCTTTGATTTCGATAATAAACGTTTAGAAATGTCATTCATTTAATTTCTCCATGACTGTGCCATCAGCTTTTTTGATAACTTTCATATCGTTAATAGAAATATAACCTATTTCTTTCACGATTCCTTCTTGAACAGTATCACTAAGCATGTAATCTAAAAATTCTTTGGTTAAACCTGTAGGCTCACCTTTAGTATACATGTGTTCATATGACCAAATTGGCCAATTATTGACATGAACATTTTCCTCAGTAGGCGCAAAGCCATCAAGACTCACAGCTTTAATCATATCATTAACATAAGAAAAAGAAAGATAAGATATAGCACCTGGTGTCTGAGATACAATACTTCTAACAGTTCCGTTAGAATCTTGTTCTTGAGATTTTTTAGATGGTGTTCCTTTCATGATAATATCATCAAAAGACTTTCTTGTTCCAGAACCTGAAGCGCGATTGATAATAACAATCTCTAAATCATTACCTCCGACTTCTTTCCAATTGGTTATCTCTCCAGAAAAAATCTTTCTAAGATCATCAACTAATAGATTATCAACTGCAACTTCTAAGTTAACAATAGGAGTAACTCCAACTACTGCTACTTGATGGTCAACTAAAATAGAAGCATCTACTCCTTGTTTTTCCTCAGCAAACAAATCACTATTACCTATATCTACAGCACCTGATTGTACTTGAGATAGACCTGTTCCTGAGCCACCACCTTGAACATTAATAAATTTACCGATATGCTCTTTGGAAAATTCTTCTGCTGCTGTTTCAACAAGTGGTTGTAGTGCTGTTGAACCAACTGCTGTAGTAGATTCTCCCTTATCAATCCAACTGGAACAAGAAGTTAAAAATAGCAATCCTAGAATTAATAAACTTAAACCAAGAAACTGTTTCAATTTTTTCATATTCAAACCTTTTACTTTCATAACATTAAACTATAGATATCATAAATAAATTATCCAATATCAGATAAATAAATCTTTTAAGGGAGACGAAGACCTTTTGGATAAAAATTTTTAATTGTATTTCCAACAATTTTAACAAAACCAAGACCATTTCCTTTAACTAATAGTTGATACCATCCCTTTGAACGTTCTTTAGTTAAGGTAATAGTATTTCCAGAAAGGTAGTTTTTAAAGTTTTTTTCATCAATTTCAATAGTATTAATAACCTCATCACTTGTTAAAGCAACACCCAGTGCAAAACTTGGTTCAAAACGATTTTTCTTAAAAGTACCAAGATGCAGCCCATTTCTTGCTATTTTAAGTTTTGACAAATCTGGTAAGTCCAATGGTAAAAGATAAAGTTCTTGTCCAAAACATTGTAAAAGCCCTTCTAATTTATTAGTCAAGTGTTTTTTTTGAAAATCATGCCAAAGTTGTAATTGTACTTTTGACAAATTAGACTTTGCAGGTTTACAAGAATGTTTTAGTTTCTCTCTTTTGTCCATTAACATGGCTACGAATTGACCTTCTCCTTTAAAATGATGTGGGTACATTCTTGCAGTTTCAGGTATGCCAATTCCTTCTTTCATACCATTTATTTTTTCAATGTCAACTAATTTCAAAAAATCATAGGTTTCTAATAACCAAGAAACAATATCTTCATTTTCTTCTTTAGACCATGTACAAGTAGAGTAAATTAATTTTCCACCAGGTGCTAACATTTTTAAAGCATCTTCAAGGATTTCTTTTTGTAAAAAACTACATTTCAAAGGATAATCGGCATTCCAATATGTAATCGCCTCAGAATTTTTTCGAAACATTCCTTCTCCAGAACACGGAGCATCTAAAACGATGATATCAAAATATTCTTTAAAAACTGTTGCTAATTTTTTAGAGCTTTCATTGGTTACAACAACATTTCTACCACCAAAACGTTCAATATTTTCTACTAATATTTTACTTCTTTTAGAAGAAATATCATTACTGACAAGAACACCAGTATTTCGAAGATAAGATAATAAATGTGTGCTTTTACCGCCTGGTGCTGCAGCTAAATCTAATACTCTATCATCTTTTTGTGGTGCTGCTATTTGTCCTACCATTTGTGAGGCAGGTTCTTGTGAGTATATAACCCCTGTCACATGATCAATTGAATGACCAGACACTTTACCATAATATCCCCATGGTGTGTTTTTAATAGAGTCTGAAAATACTGGAAGCTGTTTTTTTAAAGGATTAACGCGAAATCCTGATATTGGTTGTTGAGAAAAACTATCAAAAAAAGCCACTGCTTCTTCTTGTAATAATTGGTTATATTTTTTCAAAAATTCATTTGGTAAATTCATAATTCCATTATACTATACTTTATTGTCAATCGTATAGAAAAAAATAAAAACCCTAAAATGGGTTTTAATGAGATAATTATTTAATAAATTGATCAATGATTTTTTTATCAACTTTTGGAAAAAACATCATTTTTTGACGTGTTTTAAAATTTGGTTTTTCTCCTGATAGTGTAAGAAGTTGGTAGCCAAGTTTTTCACCCATAATACTTGCTGCAGCATAATCCCAAGGATAAATATAAGAAAAATATGCCCAAGCCTGTCCATTTAAAACACGACTCATACTAATTCCTGCACTTCCATAGTTACGGCAACCCAAGCTATGTGTTACCAAATTAGCAATACCATGGTCATTTTCAGCAAACATCTTGGCATTACTAATAATTAGCATTTGATGAAGTTCTTTAGGCTGATAAATAGGAAGTGGTTTTTCATTACAATAAACTGGGAAATCCCCACCACCACTAAATAAAATGTCATTCATAACATCATAGATTAATCCAAATTTTCCAACTCCCTCTTCAAAGTAAGCTATCATAACAACAAAATCAGTTTTTTGAGCGATAAAATTTACTGTGCCATCAATTGGATCTATTATCCAGACATTTCCTTTATTCCATTCGTGTCTGACATTATTTTCTTCTGCTAAAATAAAATCAAAAGGATATTTTTTTTTAATTTGAGTGATGATTAGCTCTTGAACATCTTTATCAATATTAGTGACAAGATCGTTAAAACAATCTTTCATTTCAATTTTGAGTTTTTGATTCATTTTACTTTTGATAAACTGTCCAGCTTCCAAAATTAACTGTTTCGCAAATTCAATTTTTTCCAAAAGAAATCACGCCCTTCTGTTTTTCTTTAGCAAATTTCATTACTTGATAAATAGAATATCCACTAACTTTTTCAAATGATTTGTTAATTTGTTTTTCTTGACTTTTACTGGTCACTATTTTTTTGAAATTTTCATACGCACTTAATAAAGTTGATACTTCAACTTTTGATTCATAGGCTTTTTCAATCTGATTTAAAAAATAGAGTACTGATATCATTTCTTCAGTACTCCAAGATAAATCTAGCGGATAAGAATAATTAGACATCATCTTTCCTTTCGATTTCTGCTCGGATAGTGGCGTCCTTAAGTTCTTGTTTACGATAACTACGAGAAAGAAAAGCTCTAATCTCATCCTCGTTATAACCAATTTGCATCATTTTATCATTCATAATGATTGGTCTTCTTAATAAACTTGGATTTTCTCCAATTAAGATAATTAACTCAGAAATTGATAAATCATCAACATCAATATCTAGTTTCTGAAACACCTTTGATCGAGTAGAAATAATGTCATCTGTGCCATTTTCAGTAAATGACAAAATACTCATTAATTCATCATGGTTCAAAGGACTTGTGATGATGTTATGCTCTTTAAATTCGACTTCATGTTTTTTTAACCAAGCCCTTGCTTTACGACAGCTCGTACAGCTTGGAGACAAAAATAAGGTAATCATATTATCAACCTCTTTACACTTATTTACTTCATTATAACAAAAACAAACCACTTTTGCTATGTTTTTTTTGAATATTATTAAAATAATTGATAATTTTAACAAAATTGTTGTTTTTCTATTGATTACCAATGTTTAGCAATTTGTTCATCAATTTTTAACTGGCCAACTAATGCTTTCACATCAGAAAAACGTATCATTTCTCTAATCTTTTCAAGCCAGATAACTTCAATTGTTTCACCATAAATTTCTTCATTAAAATTAAATATATGAATTTCAATGGTTGATTTTTTGCCATCAAATGTAATATTTTTTCCAATACTTGTCATAGAACGGTATTTTTTTTCTTGAACGATAACATCAGTCACATAAACACCATCAGCCGGTACAAACGTTTTATCAATTAATGCAAGGTTGGCAGTTGGATAGCTAATAGTTCTTCCTCTTGCATCACCACGAGAAACAATTCCTCTTGTTGAAAGGGGAAACCCCAATAAATCGTTAGCTTTTGCAACTTGACCCTTAGCAATCAACTCTTTAATCCAGCTAGAACTGATTTTTTTATGGTCAACAGTAACTGGAGAAATGACAATTACTTGACCAGAAAAATGTTTCTCTAGATAAGAAGAGTTCTGTAAATCACTGCCAAAACGATAATCAAAACCAACTACAATAGTTGTTGTTTTTAGTCTAGTTATATAGGTTTTTATAAAATCATTAGCACTTATTCTTGCAAAACGGCTAGTGAAATCAATTAAATAAAGATAATCAACACCAAACTCAGCTAATTTAGCGTAACGTTTTTCAGGGTAATGGACATGCTTTAAAAGTGTTTCCTCATAAGGAGCAAAAACAACTTTTGGTGATTCCTTAAAAGTAATTAAAGCAACTTTAGACTGATTTTTATCAGCTACTGTTCTTGCTTTTGTCAAAAGTTTTTGATGGCCTTTATGTAAAGCATCAAAATAACCGAGTACTAAAACAGTCTCTTCATTTTGGGTAATATCATTAAAATCTTTTATTTCGAAAATTTTCATATTGTAATTTTATCATACTTTGCAAAAACAGTGCAAAAGTATTTAAATGAGAACCTTTCTGGGTTTATAGTGATGATCTCGTTTTTCTAAAATAGCAATCAATTGATTGTTATAAAAACCAGCAAGAATCATTTGCTTATTTTCAGCAAGATGAATAAAGCGACCATGAGAAATCTCGGTAACCATCTCCTTAGTTAATTCAATTTTTGGTAAATCTAAAACACCAAAAGTCATTGGTAAAAGAAAAGAATAATCATTATGTGCAATCATTTTATCAATTTGATCAAGTGTTAGCGCATCTGATAAATTTAGACCAGCAGCACTTGTACGAGTTAGAAACGACATGTGACTAGCAAAACCAAGTTGTTTTCCTAAATCAACTGCTAGTGTTCTAACATAAGTGCCTTTACTACATTTTACTTTGAAAGAAAAAGAACAGGTATCATCTTTAAAACATAGAGGGCTTGTTCTTACGAACTCATCAATTCTCACTTGTCGCTTCGGACGCTCAACAGTTTCGCCATTTCTTGCATACTCATACAATTTTTTACCTTTTACTTTAACAGCAGAATACATTGGGGGCACTTGTTCAATTTCACCAATAAAGCTTTTCATGGCGATATCAACTTTTTCTTCGGTTAATTCGTTAGAATGAATGGGCGACACATCAACAAGATTACCACTACTGTCTTCAGTTGTTGTGGAAAAACCAAGTGTCACCTCACCTTCATAAACTTTTCCAGAATCTGTCATAAATTCAATAACACGGGTAGCCTTACCAACAGCAATAGGTAAAACCCCAGTAACATCAGGATCAAGTGTTCCACCATGTCCTATTTTTTTTTCGTTTAAAAGTTTTCTAAGCTTAAAGACAGCATCGTGAGATGTCATGCCAGCTATTTTTTTTAAATTAATTATTCCTGAAATCATATTCTTATTATAGCACACTCGTTTCTTAGCGATAATTTTTTATTGCTTTTTAAGATGATCAAATTTTTCTCTCATGGTTGGGTTCTTTTTTGTTAATTTTTTAACTGATACATCATCTAATTTGTTATTAGCTAGTCTTAATTGATTTTCACTAGTTGTTAATGCTGCTTTAATGGCTTCCATTCGTTTAATGGTTTTGTCAATCTCATCAATGGCTTTTTTAAAATTAGAACTTGCCGATTGATAATTTTTAGCAAAAGCTTTTTTGAAGACCTCTAAATCCTCTTCGAAATGTGTGATGTCAATATTTTGCTCTTTGACTAGAGCCAATTCTTGTTTGAATTTCAATGAATTCATTGAGGCATTACGCAAAATCCCAATTAATTGAATGAAAAATTGTGGTCTGACAACATACATTTTCTCATATTTATGGCTAACATCAACAATACCTGTATTATAATAATCATTATCTGCTTCAAGCATAGAGACTAAAACAGCATATTCACAATTTTTTTCAGTTCTATCTCTATCGAGTTCTTTGAGAAAATCTTCATTTTTATGCTTGGTTTTTGTTTCGTCGGATTCATTTTTCATCTCAAACATGATGGAAAGAATCTCAACACCATTATCATCGGTTTCTCGGTAAATAAAATCCCCTTTTGAGCCTCTTTGAGACACTTGATTGTCTTTTTCAAAATAAGCATTAGGAAAAGCAAGATTTCTCACTTTGTTAAATTCTGTCTCTGCAAAAACCTCTAAACTCTCACCAATTGCTTTTGTTGATTGTTGAGCTTTGAAATTTTTATAAAATTCAACTTGTTCATTAGCTGCTTTTAATTGAGCTGCATAATCAATTTGAATGTTTTTTAAAGCTAATTCTTGCTTTTGTTCTTGCAAGATAAGAGCACTTTTAGCATCATCTCTTTCTTTTTCAATTTGAGAGAGTTTTTCTTTTAACTCATAATCTTTTTCAAGCGTCACTTGATTGAGTTGATTTTTGACAGTAATAATTTCTTGTTCTTTTTTAGCTAACAAGCTTTCTATCTCAAGATTTTTTGCCTTTTCTTGAGTTTTTATTTGGTTTTCTAAAGTCACAATCCTTTGTTCTTTTTCACTCAAAGATTTTTGAAGTTGATTTTTAGCTTTTTCTTCTAATAAAGCAACTTCTTTTGCCAAACGCTCATGGATTTCTTTTTCAAATTCTGTCCCACGAACTTGTGCTAAAAGTTCACTATATTCGGTTTCATTGACAGTAAAAGTGGTACCACAATGTGGACATTTGATTGTATTCATTACTAACCTCATTGCTTTCTAACAGTATAAATATAATTAGAGTAAGTAAATCATTTTAAGACAGTGTATCACTATAATCATGATAAAAATCTACTTTTAGTTGGATAATCCGCTCAACATCGTATAAGAGTTGAAACAAAATAGCACGTGTCTCAAATTCATGCCGTGTTTTAGGGAGCTCTCGTTTTCTAAAGGACTCTAAAAAGGCATTGATATCTTTTAACAAACTTTTGCCAGAATTTTTTTCACTAAGTTGAGAGGATACTTCAACAAAGAGTTGAGCTAAAAGATAACTTTCGGGACTTTTATATTGAAAATGATTAATACGTTTGGCCATTTCTTTTAAAATTTTTAATTGAGCTTGTCGCATTTCAAAATAGTGGACTTGGTAATTAGTCTGTTTAAACAACTGATTTCGTCTATCAAGATAAACAACTGATAAAGCTTTTTTTAAAAGAATATCCAATTGATTAATGAGTTCTGCATCATTTCGACCGTCACCTGTTCTTAAAAAACAATCAAATTTTAGTAAAATCTCTTTTAAAAGTGACTCTACTTCAGTAAGATAGCCTTCAATTTCTTTTTGTTTAGAAGGCATATAAAGATTGAAAACAAGTGCAACACCAGTTCCAATTAAAAATAGTGAAAATTCATTTAAGAAAAAAGGAAACGATACATTTTTGGCTATTAACAAATGAGTTACTAACACAGTACTTGGTGCAATACCACTCTCTAGTTGGAAAGTATATGCTAGGGGTATGTAAATGAGTAAGTAAATTGCTAAACTAAAAAGGGAAAAATTCAGAAATAAAAAAACTATAGTTCCAATAAAAAGGGCTAAAATTGTTGAAAACAATCGTTGTCTAGCAATTTTAAAAGATGACCGGCGCGTGTCTAAAATACTAAGAATGGCAATAATTCCAGTTGAGGTAGGATTTGACAAACCTAATTGATTTGCCAAAAAAATAGCAATAATAGTCGCAAAAACCAATTTAATCGTTCGTTGCAAAAGAGACATGATAATTCCCTTTCTTTAAAAATTTATCTAAAAAGAGTAATGTCAGTCATTTTTTGATTTAAATACATCTTATTTTTTTGTAATAGGTGCTATGTTGGCTAATACTTTTTTTAGACCAATCTCAGGAAACTTAATCTTCAGTTCTGGGGAATCTTGACTACCTGAAATTTCCAAAACAATCCCTTGTCCCCATTTTTTATGAAGGGCAATATCACCAATTTCCCATTTTGTCACCTCTTGGCCGACTGATGCCTTAGTTTGCCCTAAAGGTATGATTGATGATCTTTCGTTTTTGAATGTACTTGCTTTGCGAGTGTTTGGCGAGGCATTATTTGAAGAAAATGGAACAGGAGATATTGAAACATTTGTAGGTCTAGCAAAGCCTTGATAGTCTAGTAAGTCGTCATCAATTTCTTTGATAAAACGACTTGGGAAATTATAACTTGTTTTTCCGTAGAGCATGCGAGAATTAGCATTAGTCAGATAAAGAACTTCTTCAGCACGAGTAATACCAACATAGGCCAAGCGACGTTCTTCTTCTAATTCATCTTGGTTTTCTTGCGCCCTTGACAAAGGAAATACATTTTCTTCTAAACCGACAAGAAACACGATAGGAAACTCCAATCCTTTAGCCGCATGAAGTGTCATTAGTGTTATTTGAGCATTTTCTGTTGAACCATCATCTGTATCACTGATTAAAGCTAAATCATTAAGAAAACGTATTAAACGATCAAGTCCTGTCTCCTTTTGTGATTCTGTTTCTAAGTCGTCAAAATGCTTGGTCACTGACAGAAACTCTTCAATGTTTTCCATTCGTGATTGACTCTCAAGTGTATTTTGAATTTGAAGGGCTCTTAGATAACTTGTGATTTCTAAAACTTTTTTTGTCAAATCAGTAATAGAATACTGATCCAATTGTTCTCTTAATTGAAGAAGATTGTTTGATAAGTCAAAAATAGCTTGAGCTGCTTTTCCTTTTATCTGAGACATCATTATTTGACTAGCTGCTTTTACAAGAGAAAAATCATTTAATGAAGCAAATTGACGTAATTTATCAATGGTACCAGGACCAACACCTCTTTTGGGTTCATTAACAATTCTTTCAAAACTGATGTTGTCGCTTGGATTTGCGATCACATTTAAAAATGCAATAATATCACGAATTTCTTTACGAGAGTAGAACTTTGTCCCACCAACCATGGTATATGGCATATTAGCTTTTAAAAGGGCTTCTTCTATCGTTCTTGATTGGGCATTTGTGCGATAAAGCACTGCAAAATCTTGGTAACTTCTTTTTGTTTCTTTAACTAGCTTAGCAATTTCACTGACAACGAAAATAGACTCATCATACTCATCACTCGCTCGATAATAAACAATGGCTTCGCCATCATTATTTTGAGTCCATAAGCGTTTGGGACGACGATTTTTATTATTTTCAATAACCTTATTTGCCGCTTGAAGTATCTTCTTTGTCGAACGGTAGTTTTCTTCCAATAAAACAACCTTGGCATCTGGGTAATCCTTTTCAAAATCAAGGATATTTTGCATGTCAGCTCCACGCCAACCATAAATCGATTGGTCAGCATCACCAACCACACATATATTTTTAAAACGACTGGCTAATAATTTGACTAGCTGATACTGGGCGTGGTTTGTGTCTTGGTATTCATCTACATGGATGTATTGATAACGTTGTTGATAGTAGGATAGAATTTGTGGATTTTCATCAAATAATCGTAAGGTCAGCATGATTAAATCATCAAAATCCATAGCTTGACTTTTTTGTAATTCTGATTGATAAAGGGTATAACATTTTGCAACAATTCGTTGATAGATATCACTAGCAGTCTTTTCATAGGTCTTAGCATCAATCAAATCATTTTTGGCATTGGATATAGTACCTAAAATACTACGTTCACTCCATTGTTTTGGATCAATGTTGAGTTCTTTCACCACTCGTTTCATGAGTGTTCTTTGCTCACCAGGATCAATAATCGTAAACTGGCGATTGTAGCCGATAAATTCAGCTTCTCTTCTAAGAATGCGTACACACATACTATGAAAAGTAGCAATTAAAGAATTCTGTGTGGCAGGATTTAGCGCCATAGCTCTTTCTTTCATTTCTCTTGCTGCTTTATTGGTGAAAGTGATGGCTAAAATATTCCAGGGATTGATACCTTTTTCATCAATCAGATAAGCAATTCGATGGGTTAATACACGTGTTTTCCCAGACCCTGCACCTGCCATAATGAGTAATGGTCCTTCGGTCGTTTGAACAGCCTCACTTTGTTTTTGATTCATGCCTTTTAATAGTGAATTCATGTTTTCTCCCTTACAAGTCTATTTAAAAATTATACCATTTTTTCTATCACAAAAAAAGAAAATCTTACATCAGTGACTTGCGTATCATTTTAAGTACTAACGTCTATAATGGATGTTACCAAATGATAAATGAGTTTTTTATTTGCCTTAAACATGATATAATAATGTGATTAAAAAAGATAGGAGACGATAATGAACAACCCTTCAGAAAATTTGAAGCAAGCTGAAAAAGGACCTCTTCTAAGCATTGTCGTTTATCTGCTCTTGTCCTTAGCCAAACTATTAGTTGGTTATCTGATTCAATCCTCATCCTTAATTGCTGACGGCTTTAATAATATGGCTGATATTGTTGGTAATGCTACCTTATTGATTGGCTTACGAATGGCTAGAAAGCCTGCTGACAGCGATCACAAGTTTGGTCATTGGAAGATTGAAGATTTGGCTAGCTTGTTGACATCATTTATTATGTTTATCGTAGGTCTTCAAGTCCTTATTCAAACCATAGAAATGATGATTGCAAATACCCATACACCTATTGATCCATTGGGTGCTTTGGTTGGACTATTTTCTGCTCTTTGTATTTATGCTGTCTATCATTTCAATCATTCACTAGCTAGAAAACTCAAATCTGGAGCTCTCATCGCTGCTGCTAAAGATAATTTAACCGATATCGCCACTTCACTTGGAACAACTATTGCGATTGTTGCTAGTCGTCTGCAATTTCCTATTATTGATAAAATGGTTGCCATTATTATCAGCCTTTTTATCATCAAAACGGCTTTTGACATTTTTAAATCTAGTGCCTTTAGTCTTTCTGATGGTTTTGATGACAATCGTCTTGCCGAATACAAAGTGGCTATTTTGAAAATTCCTAAAATTCTATCCGTTAAATCACAAAGAGGAAGAACTTATGGGAGTAATGTTTACCTTGACCTTGTTTTAGAAATGCATCCCGACTTGTCTGTTTTTGAGAGCCATGCTATAACAGAAGAGGTTGAAACCTTGTTAAAGCAAAAATTTGGCGTTTACGATATTGATATCCATGTGGAACCGGCAAAAATTAAAGAAGATAAAGAAAAAGGACTCAT
This sequence comes from Streptococcus marimammalium DSM 18627, assembly GCF_000380045.1. Lineage (GTDB taxonomy): Bacteria > Bacillota > Bacilli > Lactobacillales > Streptococcaceae > Streptococcus > Streptococcus marimammalium. Next base: position 22,430 of record NZ_KB904340.1, on the reverse strand, counting down.
TTATAAGACACTCTATAAAAATGAAAAATTATTTTTATCAAAAATACCTGATTATGAAAAACTATTAGCAGATGATTTTTATTTGATTGCAAATAGCGGTCAGTACCTGTTTCTTAATGACTTACAAGCAACAGATGAGCATTTCCCAAACAACTTTAAGAATTTTAAACTGATCAGTATTAGTCCAAAAATAATACTAGTGACTTATGAACTTGAAGGGAGTTCACACACTAGCTTGTGGCGTCGTCATGAAGAATGGCAATTGATTTTTCATCAAATCACGAAAAAAAACGAGCTCTTTTAAGAGCCGTTTTTCTTTATGAGATTATATTTTTTTAACAAATTCTGATTTCAACTTCATGGCACCAAAGCCATCAATTTTACAATCGATATTGTGGTCTCCTTCAACAAGACGAATGTTTTTAACACGTGTGCCTTGTTTGATATCCTTAGGGGCACCTTTAACTTTTAAATCTTTGATAACAGTGATGGTATCGCCATCTGCTAAACGATTGCCGTTACTGTCTAAGACGATGAGCCCTTCTTCAACAGTCTCATCATCTAAAGACCATTCATAAGCACACTCTGGACAAACCAGTAAGACACCATCTTCATAAACATATTCTGATTGGCATTTTGGACAATTTGGTAATGACATTTTTATCTCCTTTTCGTCAATTACTACCATTCTACTTTATCTTGAGTGATATGGCAAGATGATTAAGATTTTTTACTGCTAGATTAACAAAGAAAAGATTTACCGGTTAAGAAAAATTGTTATCTAAACAAATCATTATTAACAATATCATGTTAAGACACAAAAACTAAGACTACTTAGAGTAATCTTAGCATTTTTTGTATAATCTTAATCCCAATCAATCTTGTCATGATTGTTTTTAATGTACTCAGAGATAAATTGAGGGTTTTCTATAAGCTGTTTCAAGTTTTCATATAAGGATTTTAATAGTCTTTCATTCACTGGTGAATAGGTAAAGACAATACTTGAAGCTTCTGGGTCCATCTCTAAGCCGTCTAATAATTCTGGTGCTTTTTCTTGCCAGTAATGTCTCAAAAAGACTTCCCAACCATAACCATTAAGGTAAACATCATAAGCATCATCTACTTTTGTGGCAATTGCCCAAACAGTTGGATCAGAAACGTCAAGAGACACAAAACTTTCATCAGTATCATGGATTAGAAAGTTATTATCTGTGCTTGACTCTAATTCATCTTCACTTAAGGGATAACCTTCCACTAAAGTAGGGTCAATAATTAACTCTCGTTCCACCTCTGAAGCAATTCCTGTTAGAGTCGTAGTACCATCTATTCCGAGTATTTGAGGTTCTCTTTCCATCTTCTCTCCAGTGACTTTACAAAAATAGTTACCTCGAAAAGAAATGCTATAAAAACCTATGTCTAATCCTTTTTCTTCTTCGGTGAGAGGGATGTTGGTAAGCGTGTAAAGTAACCCCGTTTCCAATAATCTACTGGAACAATTGCCGGAAAGATGAGCAAATCATCATAATCTGGTTGATAATTACTCATGTTCAAGTCGGTTACTCTATTTTTAAATAAAACAACAAGATGACTGCCTTCTGCAAAAGGATCAAAATCAACTCGATGAATATTAGCCAGAAGAACTTTTCCGTAAAAATACAGGCCTTTTCGAGGAGAGAAGAGAAAGACATCTCCAGTTTGGGGAGAAATCTTTGATTTCTCAATCACTTGTAGTTGGTGAGAATCCGCTCTATTTTTATAGAAATCATCTAAGTTTCTTTGTGTCTCTTTATCTAATTGAAGATAACGTTTCCTCTATACGATCTGCTATCAAATTGGGATTATTCATTATTGTCTCTTTCTAGATACTTGGTTTTTCAACTCTTACAGACTATTATAACAGAAAAACACCCTCTAATGAGGGTATTAGTCATCTTTACTGCTAAAATCATTGTAAGACAGTTAATTCAGCTAATTGACGTTTAGCTTCTCTCACAAAATAAAAGTCTGAACTTTCTTTAGCAAGTTCGCCAAAATATTTCTTGGCACTCTCGCCATCCTCCATAAGCTTGGCATTTAAGCCACTACAATAGAGATTAAAATAATCAGAGAGACTTCCTTCTTTTGGTCTATCATCGAAAAAATGATTCTCTTTTTCTAACAACAATAAGTCTCTAAATGTTTCTAGAAATGTTAAATAACGATTTTTTAATGCTGTTACTTTTTTATTGCCTTCAATGTTCAATAAGTTTTGGTAATAAATTTCAAACTGTAAAGACTCTCCTAACAATAAATAATTAAAAGCCAAGAGGAATGATTTTTCAATTGTCATTGCTTTCCTAGACAATCTGGGAAAAGTGTCAATGGTTATTTTATCCAAAAAAGTAATAGACTTCCTGAAATTTCCTTCATGAAAAGTTAAAATAGCGAAGTTTAAATAAGATTGTGCTCGTAAAATTTTATGGATTTTCCAGTTTTTTAAAGAACTTTGTTCCGCTTCAAGAAAGGCACGATATTTTTTTAAGTCTTTTTCTCCATGTAAAATGTATCTCAAGGCTTTTTTAACAGACTGGATTATGTCAAATGCTAAAATTAAATAAATAACACCTAACAAAAGAAAAATATGATAATAAATAGTTTGTTGGAATATAATTGTTCTAAAAATTATCAACAAATTAATATAAATTGCATAAACGTGTATAAATTTACTAAGTTTTTCAAATTCCCTACTTGACATTTTTAAAATACGTTGTTTAAACATTTAAACTCCTTCTATTCATCTTTAGTTCCCAAAATAATTGCTAATGCAGCTGATGCGGTTATGCTAGCTGGTACAGCACCTGTCCCAATACTTGCAAAAAGAACAAACACAGATCCAGCTAAAAGTCCTACAGCTATTATTTTATCATTCATTACCCTAAACCCGGACTCTGTTGTGTTAGTCGTTATCACACCATTTGGATCCGTGATAATTGTTCTACTATCAGTATAGGCACCCAAAAGACCATGCTCAAAATCTGCATTAAGATTAAGACCAACATCATAACCATTTTTACCATTATCGGCTCCAGCTGAGATATCTAGTCCATCTTTTCCAATACCCGCATTAACTTCTACCGTATTCCCAAATAAACTTAGTGAGAGATTGGCTTTTAAGTTCCCATCTTCTATACCAAGACTGCTAGTCACTACATCTAAGGCGCTTAATTTAACACCAGATAGTTCACCATTTGTAAACTGACCTTGAATCAAACCATTGACTCATTTATTCTATGACTTGTGTGTTACATTTTAATATATATCTTTTTCTTATAAGTCAATAAGTCTTTACATAAATACATCTAACAATATCACCCTTTGGGAAGGATTTTTGACGTTTTAAGTTAAGTAACGATTATGGAACTATTTTATAGTGAGCATCTAATAACGTCAATGCCAAAATATGTTTATTTGTTCTAAGAGCGTAATCAAATGAATGATAAAGATATGTTCCTCTAGTAACCAATCTCACGTGTTTACCTATTAAGTCTCTAATGGAGGTTAGTGCTTGTCATTTTTGTAGCGTTGTTCCATCCTTTTTAATCTTTATAGCTTGTAGGACAACTTGAATGGAAAAACAATCATTAAAACTATGACTCCCTTTTTCATAATCTATCCCACACAAGTGCATGAAATTGGAATAAGAAAAGTAAACATCTTTTTTTATCATCAGTACAATAAGTCACTACTTGATTAACAAAGTATGTTTGAAAAAATTTAGCCGCATCATTTAAAAGACCTAAATGGCGTTTCAAAACTAATATGTCATTATTGTTTAGCTTTTTATAACTTTTTGGATACTTGACCATTAATCCTCCATAAATAAATAGACGACTCATTAACTGAGTCGTCTATTTAGTCGGTTTATTCTGGTGTCTACCACCACTTGGCCCTTATGTCCAAGATTACTATCAGATTGACCATGAGCCGACTACTCATCTACACTTTCATTATAATGTTTTTCCTTTATTTTAGCAAGTAACATTCATTTTTAATAAAGCAGAAAAAAACTACTCAACAGTCACTGACTTGGCAAGATTTCGTGGTTTATCAACGTCTAATCCTCTTTGGAGTGAGGCATAGTAGGCGATCAGTTGAGTTGGAACAACCATACCTATACTTGAGAGGTACGGGTGGACCGCCATCACAACAATATCGTCTGAGTCATTGTTTGCTCCTTCTTCAACAATGGTTAAAACGGACGCCCCTCTTGCGATAACTTCTGAAACATTTCCTCTTGTGTGTGACAGAACAGATTGATTGTTGGATAAGAGAGCAATCACAGGTGTTCCGTCTTCGATGAGAGAGATAGTACCGTGTTTCAACTCACCAGCAGCAAAGCCTTCACACTGGATATAGGAAATTTCTTTCAATTTCAAACTGGCTTCCATAGCAACATAATAATCATTTGAACGTCCGATATAAAAAGCATTTCTTGTCGTTTCTAATAGCTCTTGTGTTTTCTTTTCAATCACTTCTTTTTGTGAAAGAGTTGCTTCAATGGATTGTGCCACAATCGATAATTCTTTAATCAAATCAAAATCTAGAGATTTTGGATTTCCGATTTTATCACCCACTGCCTTAGCAAGAAAGGCTAGCGTTGCAATCTGTGCCGTATAAGCTTTTGTGGAAGCCACAGCAATCTCTGGCCCTGCATGGATTAACATGGTGTAGTTGGCTTCGCGTGATAAGGTAGATCCAGCAACATTTGTAATGGTCAAGCTTGGGATACTAAGTTCGTTAGCCTTAACAAGCACTTGTCGGCTGTCAGCTGTTTCTCCTGACTGGCTTAGAAGAATCACCATTGGCTTTTTACTCAATAAGGGTAAGTCATAACCCCATTCGGATGCAATCCCTAATTCAACAGGTATCTGGGTTAATTGTTCTAAAAACTGTTTAGCTGCATAACCTGCATGATAGGATGTTCCTGCTGCAATAATATAAAGACGGTCTGATGTTTTAATAGCATCAATAATAGCATCATCCACAACAATTTCTTGGTTGTCATTACTATATGTTTTGATAAGACGACGCATGACGCTAGGCTGCTCATCAATTTCTTTTAACATATAATAAGGATAAGTCCCTTTACCGATATCAGACAAGTCTAGACTTGCTGTGTAGCTCTCTCTTTCAATAGGATTGCTACTAAAATCTTCAATACTGACGCTGTCTTTTTTAACGGTTACAATTTCCTTATCATGGATTTCCATAAATTCACTGGTTTCTCGAATCATCGCCATTGCATCTGAGCAGACCATGTTGTAACCATCGCCCAAGCCGATAAGTAGGGGTGATTTATTTTTAGCGACATAAATTGTATCAGCTTGCTTGCTATCAATTAAGGCAAAGGCATAAGACCCTTGAATAATGCTCAAAGCTTTTTTAAAAGCATCAAATGTTGTTAGTGAGTCATCCTTGGCCAACTGTTCAATCAAATGAACCACAATTTCAGTATCTGTACTTCCTAGAAAATCATGATTAGCGAGATAAGTCTCCTTAAGTTCTAAATAATTTTCGATCACTCCATTATGAACTAAAGTCAGTTCTTTAGTGGAAGATTGATGTGGATGGGCATTTTCAACACTAGGTTTACCGTGTGTCGCCCATCTTGTGTGACCAATGCCGATATCTCCAGCTAAGTCAATCCCAATTTTTTCTCTTAAATCAGCAATTTTACCGACCGCCTTAATTAACTTGGCTGATTTATTACCATCCACTAGAAAAATACCAGATGAGTCATAACCTCTGTATTCAAGTTTTTCCAAGCCTTGCATTAAAATATCTTTGGCATTTCGATTGCCAACAACACCTACTATTCCACACATATATTCATTGGTGGTAACTGGTTACCACACTCTCCTTATAATTGGTATAGTCTAATTTATTTTATAATAAATAGATGTTAATAGTATATTACAAGGTTTATTAAATGTCAAAGGAATAATTGGTATAGTCTAATTGCAATAAAAAAATGAATAGTTTTCTATTCATTTTCGATAAATCCAAACTGATCTAAAGGAAGAATGCGGAAGTTCACAACTCCTCTAATTTGTTTTTGACTAATAAGCCCAAACTCTCTACTATCCTTTGTGTTTTGCCTGTTATCATTTAAAACTAAAAAATAACCTCTAGGAATTTTTGTAATATTTGACTGAGTCAAGGTTTCAAGAGTAAAGTCTGAGGTGAAGTAGGCATCAAAGCCATTGCTATCTTGATAATCTGTTCTAAGATTATCAATGTATGGTTCTTCTTCAATCATGGCATTGAGATAAAAAATATCATCCATAAATGTAACAGAATCACCAGGTACTGCAACAACACGGCCGACATATTCTTTTTTATCAACCTTGTAGACAACAAAATCTTTAAATGTCGGCTTGGTTGTTGTTTGAACAGTTACAAGATCTCCTTCATTCAGAAAATTATTGGCCTCACTCTTTGAAATTTCATGTGTTGAAAAAACGAAGAGACGTAATATAAAAACAAGAACGATACCACTAATGATTAAAAAAATGTTTCTAATAAAATCTCGTTTAACCATTGTCTCTCCCTCATAACTCTTTTTTATATTATAACATGTTTTTAAGAATAAAAAAAGATAGCCCATAAATTAAAAGCTATCTTTATTTTTGTTATTTTACTGTGCGAATTCTCATTGTGTTAGTTCCACCAGTACCAACTGGAACACCAGCAACAATAACAATATTATCACCTGATTCAACTAAACCTGTTGAAAGAGCAACCTGTTCAGCAACCTCAAACATGTCATCTGTTGAGTCTGGTCTATCTGCTACAACAGGAATAACTCCCCAGTTAACCATTAGTGATTTTTGAATTTTTTCATCAAAGGTAATCGCAAGAATATCTGACTCAGGACGGTATTTAGAAATCAGACGTGCTGTATTTCCTGTTTCAGTAATGGTTACTACTAATTTAATATCCATTGAACGAGTAGCATCTTTTACAGCAGACGCTACAACTTCAGTTTTATTTGAACGCTCAAAATTATCAGAATTTAATCTGCCATACTCACTAAGTAAAGTTTGAGCATTTTTGTCAATAGTAGCCATTGTTCTTACTGACTCTACTGGGTATTTACCATTTGCTGATTCACCTGAAAGCATAGTTGCATCAGTACCATCAATGACAGCATTAAATACATCAGAAACTTCTGAACGTGTTGCTCGAGGTTTTTCAGTCATTGTTTCAAGCATATTTGTTGCAGTGATAACTGCTTTACCTGCTGCATTTGTTTTAGTGATAATCATTTTTTGATAAACAGGTACCATTTCAAATGGTACTTCAATTCCCATATCACCACGAGCAATCATGATACCATCTGCTGCTTCAATGATTTCATCAATGTTGTCAATACCTTGTTGATTTTCGATTTTAGCAAAAAGTTTAACATGATCATTTCCTGTTTCACGAGTAATAGAACGAACTTCTTCAACATCCTTTGCAGTACGAACAAATGAAATAGCAATAAAATTAAGACCTTGTTCTAAACCAAAACGAATATCAGCATTATCTCTTTCAGCTAGAGCTGGAAAAGGAATTTTAGTATTTGGAATATTAACACCCTTTTGTTTAGCAATAACTCCATCATTTTCAACAAGAACTTCTAATTCATGATTAGTATGATCTTTGGAAATAATTCTTAATCCAACCTTACCATCATCAACAAGTATCTGTTGTCCTTTTTCTACGTGATCAAAGATATCAAGTTTACCAGCTACACTTAAAGCAATTTTATCTCTTGTTGAATGTAAACCTTGCTTAGTAGCCACTCTAATTTTATCACCTGTTTGATAAGTGTACTCTTTTGCGTCATCTTCAAAAAGTTCAGTTCTCATTTCTGGACCTTTGGTATCTAATAAGAAACCAACTTTTTGACCAGCAATCTCTTCAGCCTTACGAACCGTTGCCATACGGTCACCTTGTTCTTTATGGTCTCCATGTGAAAAATTAAAACGAAAAACATTTGCCCCAGCTTTAATTAACTGAGAAATATTTTGAGCAGATTGTTCAACATCAAGTTCTCCACTCCAATAGCCATCTTCACCATATTTTTTCCCACCACGAATTTCGACGGCTGGACCAAGTGTAGCAACAATTTTAACACGTTTATTCATTCTTTAAAACTCCTTCATTTCTTACATATTATTAATCTGCTTAGATAGTCAGTTTACTGAGCTAATATACGATTTAAAACTGCAAAATCTAAGCGTGCTTTATGTGGGTTATTGACTATAATCTTGCCATTGTTATCAAGACTAAATAAGGCACCTTCTTTAGCTGTTCCTAAAATAGGACTAACAACTAAATTTTCATTTTGAATACCAATAGCATAGCCACCCATGCCTTCTTTTAATAACTCAACAGCTCTTGCTCCCATCCAACTAGCTAAAACTCTATCACGAGGACTAGGAGAGCCACCACGTAAGATATGACCTAAATTAGTTACTCTTGAATCATTAGTATTTCCAGCATCTTTTAATTTAGCCGCAAATTCATCACCACTCATAACACCTTCTGCAAGAACAATAATATGATGGTTTTTACCATTAGCAAATCCTTGGTTAATTTTTTGAACAACTTGATGAATATCATAATCTTCTTCTGGAACAATGATTTGATCGGCTCCAGAAGCAATTCCAGCCCAAAGTGCAATATCTCCAGCATTTCTACCCATCACTTCAACAATGAAAGTTCTTTTGTGACTTGATGAGGTATCACGTAATTTATCAAGTGCTGATGTTGCAGTACTAACAGCAGTATCAAAACCAATAGTGTAATCAGTTCCAACAATATCATTATCAATCGTTCCAGGAATACCTACTGCAGGAAAACCATGTTCTGTTAGACGCATGGCCCCATGGTAAGACCCGTCTCCACCAATAACAACAACACCTTCAATTCCATGTTTTTTTAATTGTTCAATGCCTGCTAGTTGTCCTTCAAGTTTACTAAACTCTGGATATCTTGCTGAGAATAAAAATGTTCCACCACGTGAAATCTTATCTCCAACAGCTCTTGAATCTAATGGGAAAATATCCCCTGCAACCATACCAGCATAGCCATAATTAATACCAAAAACTTCCATACCTTCTGAAATTGCTTTGCGAACAACTGCACGAACAGCAGCGTTCATCCCAGGTGAGTCTCCTCCACTGGTTAAAACAGCAATACGTTTCATTATTTTTAGTGCTCCTTTTTTATTTTTAACGTTCCTATTATAGCACAAACTCTGATAAAAATCTTTATATTCAAATACTTTTCAACGAAAAACCGTTTTCAAAACGTAGGGCTTGAGAAGATTAACTAAGTTTTCATCATTTGAGACAAAATATTTTTGACTTTGTAAAGTCTCTTTTGACTCTTCGTAGTGAATGACAACAGGTAAGGATCCTGGGAATTGTTTTAAAATTTTCGATATTTGAAAATCATTTTCGTGATTTGTAACCAACAACCAACATTTTTCATCTGTGGGAACAATCAATGTCTGAAGAAGCATCTGTAACTGTTGATTTCGCAACTGAATTTTTCCATGAAAAAGATAAAATTGTCCTTGTGTGATTATGTTTTGATATTTTTTATAAGTTTCTGGAAATAACGTAATATCCAATTTTTTATTTGTATCAGAAACGGTTAAAAAAGCCATTTCTTCACCTGTTGTTTTTGTTCTAATAATTTTTATTTTTTCAACTTCAGCAAGAATAGTCGTTAAATGATTTTCAACTAATTTTGAAAAAGGTGTGAATTGTCCCTTTCTTTTTTCCATTTCTTCAACCAGTGGATGAGGACTAATGCCAAAACCAATAATGTTTTTTTCTAACTGAAATTTTTCAGCATTTGTATAATCAGCTTCATCTAACCATTGATAAGAATTTTCTGAAAAAAGGCTGCCAAGTTCACTAACAAAAGTCAAAAGTGGTTCTATGTTCTTTTGAACTTTTTTCCTATTTTTGTCGAAATCATCAAACAACCCAAGTAAGACTAAAGGCTCTATAAATTTTTTATCTTGATATCTTTTAGGTATACGTGTTACAAAATCTTCAATATTTTGATAGGGTTGATTGTTTTCAATCCACAAAGAAAGTTCTTTTGGCAATTCTTTAATATGTTTTAAACCTATAAAAATATTATTATTAACAACCTTATCATAATAAGAAATATTATTAATGGATAATTTTTTTACCTTAAAACCACTATCAATAGCATCTCCAATATAATGGCTACCTGAATAGTTGAGCATAATATCATAAAAAATATTTGGATAATGGGCTTTAAAATAAGCCAACTGAAAAGCTAATGCAGAGTATGCATAAGCATGGCTTCGATTAAAGCCATAACCAGCAAATTTAGCCATCATATCAAAAAGATGAGAAGCGATTTTTTCTTGTCTATTTAATTGTTTAGCACCTTCCAAAAATTGAGAACGCATTACATTCATCTGTTCTCGATCTTTTTTTGACATAGCTCTACGAAGCAAGTCTGCTTTTCCAAGAGAAAAACCTGAGAATATTTGTGCAATTGTCATCACTTGCTCTTGATAAAGCATAATACCATAGGTTGGCTCTAAAATTGGTGCAATCACTGGATCAATCAAATCAACGGCTTCTTTTTTAAATTTTCTCTTAATAAAATTTTTGATATAATCACTAGCACCAGGTCTATTTAAACTTGTTGTAGCCACTATTTCTTCAAAACGTGATGGTTTTATTTGTTTTAGTAAATTGATAGCTCCAGGTGCTTCAAATTGAAAAATGCCAGCTGTTTTTCCATTTGCAAATAAAGCTAATGTTTTTTTATCTTCTAGATTGATAGCTTTGATATCAATCAAAATACCTCTTTCTTTAAATAATTTTTCTTGCATTTTTTGGACAAATGTTAGATTTCTCAAACCAAGAAAATCCATTTTTAATAATCCATTTGCTTCAACTGCTTGAGCATCATATTGAGTAATCATCATATCTTCACCTTGTTTTAAGGGAATATGATTAGTTAAATTATCATCAGTTAAAACAACACCAGCTGCGTGAATTGAAGTTTGTCTTGGTTGGCCTTCAATCTTTTTAGCAATAGCAAATGCTTTTTGAAACTCTAATTTATTCATTATCAATTCCCTAAAATAAGCATTTTTTTCATAAGTACTTGATAAGGTGTCCTGAAAAGCAATACGCTTTGTCAAAGTTCCCAATTCATACTCTGTTGCACCAAAACGCTTAAAGACATCTCGAATAACTTGTTTAGCTCCAAAAGTAGAAAAAGTCACAATTTGAGCAACATGCTCACTGCCATAACGATCTCTAACATAATGAAGAAACTCGGAACGATAAATATCAGGTAAATCAATATCTATATCAGGCATACTGTAGCGTTCTTTATTTAAAAAACGTTCAAACAAAAGATTATTTTTTACAGGATCAATACCAGTAATTTCAAGAAGAAAGGCAACAAGACTCCCAGCTGCAGAACCTCTTCCCATCCCCATATAATAGTTTTTACTTTTTCCAAAACGAATTAAATCCCAAACAATAAGAAAATAATCATCAAATCCCATATCGTGAATAATAGACAGTTCTGTCTCAAGACGTTTTAAATAAACTGAACTATTTAATTGTTTTGCTTTCAAAGACTGAAAAGTTTTTTCTCGTAATTCAATACTAGCATCTTTATCACGATTAAAGCGTGGCAATTTAAATGATGAATTAAAGTGATAGGAAATACTTAAAACTATCTTTTCAAGATTTTTTAATGCTTGTGGAAATCTTTCCTCAAATAGCTTTGTCATTGTTGAAGCATTATAGAACATTTGATTGCCTTCAATGGGTTTTGTTTCCTTTAATGACACATTATCTTTAATAGCATGTAAAACCTGAAGAACTTCTTTATCCTGGCTTTCAAAATAACGAACAGTATGTAAAGGGAGGATTGGTTTATGGAAGGATCTAATAGGAGAATTTAAACAAACACCAATATAATAATCAAAAGGAAAAGATAATTCATCAATACCATTAAAATAAGGAATAATAATGATTAAATCTTCAAAATAATCATTATATTGTAAAATATTCTTTTCACCCTTCATTAATTCGGTAGATAATTTCAATAAATGACGATAACCAACATTGTTTTTAGCAATAAAATTTATCTTTATTTCTTGATTATTTAAAATAATTATCGTCTCTAATCCCAAAATAGGATTAATATTATTTTGTTGACATTTATTGATAAAATGATAAGCAGCATACAAATTATTTTTATCCATAATCCCAAGATGGGAATAACCTAAATTCTTAGCAGATTGAATATAGAGATCCAAGTCAATCAGGCTATCCATAAATGAATAAACAGTTTTTGTGTCTAGTTGAACAAACATTATCTCTCCTTTCTTTTTCCTTTTTACAAACTCTCATCTATTATTATACTATGAAATACTAAAAGAGTGCTAATTCTTTTTTGCGTCATTTTTCTTGACAATTTAATGGTTTTTCTGTATTATTTAAATAGTACAAATAATATATCGAAAGGGGATTCTGATGGCTTGGAAATTTGATGAAAAATCTCCCATTTATGTTCAGATTGCACAACATATTAAGATGAAGATTATTAGCAAAAATATTAAAAGTGGTGAGCAATTACCAACAGTTAGAGAATTTGCTGAGGAAGCTGGCGTTAATCCAAATACCATGCAGCGGGCCTTTATTGAACTTGAACGTGATGGAATCGTTTATTCCCAGCGAACGTCTGGTAGATTTGTGACAGATGATAAAGAGCTTATTGAACAAAAACGTCATGAGCTTGCTGAAGCTGAGATCAAAAATTTTATTAATCACATGAAAAAAATTGGGTTTGATAATGAACAAATTATAAAAGAATTAAAAAATTGTTTAGGAGAAAATTAAATGACAGATTTACTACAACTACATCATGTCTCTAAAAATTATGGTAAATTTAATGCATTAGATGATATTACCCTAAATTTACCTGCTGGAAAAATTATTGGCCTTCTTGGACCAAATGGTAGCGGAAAAACAACCCTTATTAAATTAATTAATGGGCTCCTTCAACCAACGAATGGTGATATTGTCATTAATGGCTTTAGACCATCGGTTGAAACCAAAAAAATTATTTCATATCTCCCAGATACCACTTATTTGCAAGACAATATGAAGGTTGAAGATCTTTTGGTTCTTTTTAAAGATTTTTACGAAGATTTTGATAGTGAACGCGCAATGACTCTTTTAAATGATTTGAATATTTCTCTCAATCAAAAACTAAAAAACTTGTCTAAAGGAAATAAGGAAAAAGTTCAATTAATTTTGGTCATGAGTCGTAAAGCAAAACTTTATATTCTTGATGAACCAATTGGTGGTGTCGATCCAGCTGCTAGAGACTACATATTAAAAACTATCATTAATAACTATTCCGAGGAAGCTTCTGTTATCATTTCAACACATTTGATTGCTGATATTGAACCTATTTTAGATGAAGTTGTCTTTATTCAAAATGGTAAAATTGTCCTTCAAGGCAACGCTGATGATTTAAGAGAAGAAAAAGGACAGTCAATTGATGCTATTTTTAGAGAAACGTTTAAAGCTTAAAGGAGAATAACTCAATGTTTGGAAAATTAATAAAATATGAAATCAAATCTGTTGGTAAGTGGTATTTTGCTCTTTATGGTGCTATTTTATTTTGTGCCACTATTTTAGGACTGTATATTAGTCGCCTCAATGATGATGGAATGACTGGTGAATTCTTTGTCAATGGACGAGAGTTATCAACCTCAGAAGCAATCATTATGTTTGCTATTATACTTATTTTTGTTTCATTAATCATTGGAATCGGAATATCTACTCTATTTATTGTTGTCAATCGCTTCAACAAAAATATTTTCGGTCGCGAAGGCTATTTAACCCTAACACTTCCAGTATCAACACATCAGATTATTCTTTCAAAATTATTTGTTTCATTTATGTGGTCAGTTTTAAGCGCAATAATTCTTTTATTTAGTGTTTTTTTACTAATATTACCAAGTATCCCCTTAGATGAACTTTTCTTACACCTACCTACTATTATTGCTAATATTCCTTTTGATATATTTTTTATCACCCTAGCTTATCTTATCGTAACTACTATTTCTTCAATTCTTATAGTTTACCTTGCGATTTCAATTGGACAGCTTTTTCAAGATAGACGTGCACTAAAAGGTTTTGTGGCATTCTTTGCAATCAGTATTTTTGTTTCTATCATAAAATACCTTATATTTGGTGATACAAATCTTTCTGCTGACGGTTACTATTCTGATTATAATTTTTTAAGTATTAAACTCTTCTTTATAAGAGAAATCTTTGTTTATTTAGTCTTCTCTGCCACTTATTACTTCGGTACTCACTATATCATCAAAAATAAATTTAATATTCAATAAGAAAGAGCCTCTGCTGTTGAGGCTCTCTTTGTTTTTATGATATAATAAAGCTACCAACTTTAGTGTAATGGATATCACGCAAGATTCCGGTTCTTGAAATGGGGGTTCGATTCCCTCAAGTTGGATGAAAAAAGCACTTTTGTGCCTTTTTTATTTGTCTTTCTTTTCCTTTTTTTCAGTATTTTCTTCTTTTAAACCAGACTGCTCTTTTGATATTAGTCCATCTTGATTAAAAAACATTTCAACAGTAGCCACACCATCTGATTTTAAGCCACTTATCCAAATGGCTTGGATCTCACGACCATCTGATGAAGAAACTTCTGATAAAACATCTGGCTCTCCAAGAACTTGTTTAACTTCTAGGTAAGAAGTTCCATCAGCAATATCATTATATGTTTCTTTAGAGATAGTTGCTTTACGAATAAAACTAAAATTTGAGATTGATCTGACAACCGTACTGTTTTCATATAATTTTACTGTGACTTCAACATTATCAAACTGCCACTTATAAACATCAAGAGTAACTTGACCAGCCGACTCTTGCTCTATTGTAGTTGGATCCCCAAAAAGAGTTTTTAATTCTTCAATTGTTGTCCCACCTTTAAACTCATCTTGTAAAAGAGCAATGTGAACATCATTAAACTTCAAACGAATATCTTGGTGTTCAGCAATTTCAACTTGTTTTTGATTTAAAACTGAATCTTCTTTTGTCGTTATTTCATCAACTTTTTTTTCACTATTACTTGAACAGGAAATCATTAAAAAACTTGATAGGGTAATTGCTAAAAATAAAAGGATTCTTTTCATTTTTTCTCACATTCTTTTATATCACACTTATTAAAATATTAAATGGAGCCGGTGGGAGTCGAACCCACGTCCAAACATCTGCTAACATATTTGTCTACAACCATAGGCTATGTCTTTTTTTAACTTATTAATGACACATAGCTCAAGTCACAAATCAGCGAGTCTATCAGTCTCTTTGTGATTAGCTAGACAATAATCACACGTAGCTTACTATTTTAAGACTTTTAATGAAACGCAAGCAATTTCATAAAAGTCACGAGAGCTGGTTTTTAGGCAGCTACTGCGTAAGTTGTGTTATTTTTTGCAGTTATATTTAACTGGCATTTTACATCTGCCGATGGGTTGCAAAATATGCCTCATAATGCCTGTCGAATCCGTAACGACCCCTAAGTAGTAATAACACATTATTAGTATATCAAAAAAAATAATCTTTAGCAAAGTTAAAAAAAACTCACTAATAAATAGTGAGCTTTTTGCTATCATTACAATTCAATATCTCCAAATAAATCAGCCATTGAGAATCCAGTTTGAGTTTCTGGCAAATCATAATCACGTTTTTCTTGGCGTTTTGGACGACGAGGTTTAGATTGACGTTTTTCTTCAGAATTTTCTTCTTGAGCAGGACGTTCTTCTAATGCTTTAATTGACAATGAAACACGTTCATCAGCAGCATTAACCTCAAGAACTTTAACCGTTACATCTTGACCAACTGATAATACATCTTTAGGATTTTCAACACGTTTGTGAGAAATTTGTGAGATGTGAACTAACCCATCAATGCCAGGAAGAACTTCAACAAATGCACCAAAATCAGTAAGGCGTTTTACTTTTCCTTCAATGACATCACCTGCAGCAAGTTTTTGTTCAACACCATCCCATGGTCCTGGAGTTGTAGCTTTAAGCGATAGTGAAACACGACCAGCTTCTTCATCAATTGAAAGTACTTTAACTTCAACTTCTTCACCAACAGAAACAACTGATTTAGGAGAGACATTTCTTTCATGAGAAAGTTCAGTCACATGGATAAGACCATCAACACCACCAAGATCGATAAAAGCACCAAAGCTAGTTAATCGAGCTACTTTCCCAGTAACAACTGATCCTTCTGACAGTGTTGAGAAAATTTCTTTACGAGCTTTTTCAGCTGATTCTTCAACTACTTCACGACGAGAAAGAATAAAACGATTTTCAGAAGCATCAACTTCTTTAATACGAGCATCAACTTCTTGTCCAACAAATTTTTCTGTGTTACGTACAAAACGTGTATCAATCATTGAAGCCGGAATAAAGCCACGTAGACCTTCAAATTCAATAGCTAATCCACCTTTAACAGCACGAGTAACTTTAACTGTAATAACATCGCCTTCGCGACCAATAAGTTTGTCCCAAGCTTTGCGAGCTTCTAAGCGTTTTTTAGACACTAGGAAAGTCACTGTATCAGTATCTTTTCCAACTACTTGACGAAGAACAAGTACCTCAAGTGTTTCCCCTGGTTTTACTAAATCATTAATGTCAGCATTACGATCATTAGTCAACTCACGAAGTGTTAACACACCCTCAACACCAGTACCACTGATAACAACGTTGGCTTGATCGTTATCAACTGTCAATACTTCTGCGGTAACTACGTCACCAGCATTCACTTCGCTAACACTGTTTAGCAAATCTTCAAATTCATTCATTCTAAAAAATCCTCCAACAGAAAATCAGTCTTCTAATTTTCTGATAACAATATATTTTCTCAAGGTAACCCGCAAATGACAACAAAATTTATCTTTGACGGTCTTAGGTAAAACCTAATACCATGACTGGGGTAGCTGGATTCGAACCAACGCATGAGGGAGTCAAAGTCCCTTGCCTTACCGCTTGGCTATACCCCATGAAATGGAAAGAGAGGGATTCGAACCCCCGAACCCGAAGGAGCGGATTTACAGTCCGCCGCGTTTAGCCTCTTCGCTATCTTTCCACAACAGAAACAATTTTAACATAAATTCTTATTGTAATCAAGCCTTTTTAAGGAATTTTAGTGATTTAAATTATAATTTTCTATGATATTGGTAACTGCCAAATCCATTGTTTTATGAAAGTTTGATACTTCATTATTTTGGACTACAGCAAACTTATCATCAATTTCAGTAATATTACCAATGATTTTTCGACCAATTATCAATTGAAAACCATTTACTTCACTGTTTGAAAGACTTACTTTACCTTCCACAATTTCTACTGTGATTTTTTTATCTTTTTTACTCATAGTTCACCTCTTGTTATAAATTTTACACAAAAAAGCAAGAGCTTGCAAGAGCAAACTCATCTACTTTTTATTTTCTTACTAATCTAACACTTATTACTCCCTGCTCAGAAATAGTATCAGAAATAAAACTACCATTACTTGTTCTTTCTGACTGTGGAAGAGTGGCTAAATTAACATTATATTTCTCTTGTGTTTGTGAAGTTACTTCTAATAATTCCTTTTCTTTTGGAAGTTCACTAGAAAATAAATTAATCTCATCATCTTTTGCAATAATAATACCTGCTGCAAAAATACGATGGGGCTTTGTCTTTAGTTCGCGAATAACTTGCAAACCTCGATTAGCTCTACTTGTTTTTGGAATAAGATTAACTGCCATTTTCTTTAGACTTCCACGTTGTGTTAAGATAAACATGTTTTCACTAGTAACTTTAAAAGCACTGACCACAAAATCACCTTTTTTAAGATTAATTCCTTTAACGCCTGCTGCTTTATTGCTAACAATAGGGACCTCATCTGTACCAAATCTTAAAGCATAGCCCTTATTAGTAACTAACATAATATCTTCAAGAATAATTGGAGAAACAGCTATGATTTGATCAGTTTCATCTTTTATTTTAGCGTATTTGATTGATTTTGTTTTATAAGTTCGCCATGGTGTTATTTCTTTACGATCAAAACGTTTGATTTGGCCTTTTTGAGTGACTGAAAAATAGATAGCTGATTGCTTCTCAAAATTATCAATTATTTCAGCATAAATAATGGTTTCTTCTGTTGAAAAAGTTGAAATAGATTGACTAAGATGCTCTCCAACATCCTTCCATTTGATATCTGACAATTCATAAACTGGGCGATAAATAACATTACCAAAATTAGTAAACAACAATAAATGTTGTGTTGTCTTAGCTTGTTCTAAGAAAATCACTTCATCATCTTCACGTTTACCAATTTCTTCAATATCTGAAGCAGAAAATGATCGTGGACTGGTACGTTTTAGATATCCCGCTTTTGTAACACTGACATAAGTATCTTCTTCAATGATTAGACTAGCTGTATCAATTTCAATACTTTGTGTTTTTGCTTGAAGCTCACTACGTCGTGAATTAGAAAATTTCTTTTTAACATTACGTAGTTCTTTTTTCATCACATTGAATAAAGTTTTTTCATCATCAATGATTGCAGAAAGAGTTGCAATTTTTTCACGTAAACTAGCTTCTTCTTCTTTAAGAGTAACAATATCAGTATTGGTTAAACGATAAAGCTGTAAAGTAACAATTGCTTCTGCTTGTTCTTCTGAGAAATCATAACTTATTTTCAAATTTTCTTTAGCATCTAATTTATTGTCACTTGATCTGATCAATGCAATAATTTCATCTAAAATAGAAATAACTCTGATTAAACCTTCAACAATGTGGAGGCGTTTTTCAGCCTTGTTTTTATCATAATGAGAACGTGCTAGAATAACTTCTTGTCGATGATTAACATAGCTCTTTAATATTTTTTTCAAGCCAACTTGACGAGGAGTAGAGTTATCGATTGCCACCATATTAAAATTATAATTAATTTGTAAATCGGTGTATTTAAAAAGATAATTTAAGACTGTTTCTTCGTCTGCTTCTTTTTTTAATTCAATAGCAATACGCAAACCAGTTCTATCAGACTCATCACGAACTTCAGCAATACCAGGAACCTTATTGTTAACTCTAACATCATCTATTTTTTTAACGAGTGTAGCCTTATTGATTTCATAAGGGATTTCCTTAACAACAATTTGTTTTTTGCCAGCTTTTAGCGTTTCTATACTGGTCAAACTACGAACAACAATTCTACCTTTACCAGTCTCATAGGCTTTTTTTATCTCATCAGCCCCCTGAATAATGGCTCCTGTTGGAAAATCTGGACCTGGTAAAAAAGTCATTAGTTTTTCAAGTGTTGCTGTTGGGTGATCAATCATATAAATAACTGCATCAATCACCTCTGAAAGGTTGTGAGGTGGAATATCTGTGGCATAACCTGCTGAAATACCAGAAGAGCCGTTAACCAATAAATTAGGAAAAGCTGACGGTAAAACAGTTGGTTCTTTTTCTGTATCATCAAAATTCCAGGCAAAAGGAACAGTCTGTTTTTCAATATCCGTTAAAAGATAGGAAGCCATTTCTGATAAACGTGCTTCTGTGTAACGCATTGCTGCCGGTGGATCACCATCCATAGAACCATTGTTACCGTGCATTTCTACTAAGATTTCACGATTTTTCCAGTTCTGACTCATACGTACCATGGCATCATAGATCGATGAATCTCCATGAGGATGAAAATTCCCCATAATATTTCCAACAGATTTGGCTGATTTACGATAACTTTTATCAAAAGTATTACCGTCTTTATTCATCGAGTATAAAATACGACGTTGAACAGGCTTTAAACCATCTCGAATATCTGGTAAAGCACGTTCTTGGATGATATATTTTGAATAACGACCAAAACGCTCACCCATGATATCTTCTAAAGACATATCTTGAACATTTGACATCATAGCCTCCTTTCTCTACAAGAGTATATTGTTTGTTTCTTCAAGTGTAAATTTAACATTATCTTCAATCCATTGACGACGGGGTTCAACCTTATCACCCATTAAGACTGACACGCGCCTTTCTGCCCTAGCTAAATCATCAATTGTCACACGAATCAAGGTTCTTGTTTCTGGATCCATGGTTGTTTCCCACAGTTGAGTTGCATTCATCTCACCAAGACCTTTGTAACGTTGAAGAGTAGCATTTTTACCATATTCTTTTCGTAATTCTTCTAATTCGCTGTCAGTCCAGGCATAATCAATTTTTTCATTTTTTCCTTTACCTATAGACATTTTATAAAGAGGTGGTAGAGCAATATAAACATGCCCAGATTCTATGAGTGGACGCATATAGCGATAGAAAAATGTTAAAAGTAATGTTTGAATATGGGCACCGTCAGTATCAGCATCAGTCATAATGATAATTTTATCATAGTTGATATCATCTAGATTAAAGTCCGCACCAACACCAGCACCAATGGTATAAATCATTGTGTTAATTTCTTCATTTTTAAGTATATCAGCCATTTTTGCTTTTGCTGTATTAATAACTTTTCCTCTCAACGGCAGAATCGCCTGAAATTTTCGGTCACGCCCTTGTTTGGCAGATCCTCCAGCTGAGTCTCCCTCAACCAGATAAAGTTCATTTTTCTTTGGATTTTTGGATTGTGCCGGTGTTAATTTACCAGATAAAAGCCCCTTATCTTTTTTATTTTTCTTGCCGTTTCTTGATTCATCTCGTGCTTTTCTAGCTGCTTCACGAGCTGCCCTCGCCTTAATAGCTTTTCTGACTAAACTTGAAGCAATTTCACCATTTTCCATAAGGAAATAACCCAACTTTTCAGAAACAATGCCATCAACAAAAGGACGAGCAAGGGGGCTACCTAATTTATCCTTAGTTTGACCTTCAAACTGAAGATGTTCTTCTGGTACTAAAATTGATAAGACAGCGGATAGCCCTTCACGATAATCAGAGCCATCAAGATTTTTTTCTTTTTCTTTTAAGAGATTCGTTTTTCTAGCATAATCATTTAAAGCTTTAGTAATAGCTGATTTTAAACCAGTCTCATGAGTACCACCATCTTTTGTTCTTACATTATTAACAAAAGAAAGAATGCTATCAGAAAAACCATCATTATACTGCATGGCAACTTCCACTTGAAAACTGTCTTCTTCACCTTCAAAATAGATAACGGGTGTTAGAGTATCTTTATCTTCGTTTAAGTAAGAGACAAAATCTTGAACACCATTTTCATAGTGAAAATCTTTTTGTTCATCAGTTCTCTTATCGATTAAAGAGAGTGTCACATTTTTTAATAAAAAGGCAGACTCATTTAGACGTTCAGCTATGGTATTAAATTTAAAATCAATTGTTGAAAAAATAGTACTATCAGGCATAAAAGTAACAGTTGTTCCTGTTTTTGATTTCGGTGCTGATCCTATTTTTTTAAGTGTAGTGACAGGTTTTCCACCATTTTCAAACCGTTGACGATAAACATGCCCATCCCGAACAATTTCAACTTCAAGCCATTTTGACAAAGCATTAACAACCGATGAACCAACACCATGTAACCCCCCTGAAGTTTTATAGCCACCTTGGCCAAATTTACCCCCAGCATGTAAGACCGTAAAGATAACTTCAACAGTTGGAATACCTTTAGCATGCATCCCTATAGGCATGCCACGGCCTTTATCAGAAACACTTAATGATCCATCTTTATAAATGGTGACTTCAATCCTATCACCAAATCCTGAAAGAGCCTCATCGACAGCATTGTCAACTAATTCCCAAACCAAGTGATGTAGACCTGTCCCATCAGTTGATCCGATATACATTCCAGGTCTTTTACGAACAGCATCAAGCCCTTCTAATACCTGAATGGCATCATCATTATAATTACTTAAATTAATTTCCTTTTTAGGCATCTATGACCTCCACTTTTCTCATCCTTTTAATATTACAAGTTTTTTCCTTTTTTTGCAAAAAAAATTTTATTTTTAATATTTTTTGAAAAATTGAAAAATTTTTTAATGCCCCGTTGTAAAATGAGGTGCAACAAAAAAGACATGTTCATCTGATATACTAAAGTTGCGAACAAAGTATAAAGGAAAGATGAACATGTCCACTCACTATTCTACCACAAAACAGTCCTATCGCCACCTTTCAGAAGCTGAACGAGGGAAAATTGAAGCCTATCTCTCGGAAAGTTTGAAACCCGCTGAAATTGCAAGACGTCTTGGAAGAAATCGCTCTACCATCTCTCGTGAGCTCAAACGCGGGACTGTTAAACAAGTCAAACAGGTCAATGCAAAGAAAATTTACTTCCGAC
>NZ_KB904339.1:324276-331946 GCF_000380045.1 Streptococcus marimammalium DSM 18627 | reverse complement strand
ATCCTTTATCGTCAGTCATAGTTTCTTCTGTTGTTCCATCTTCTTTTGTAAGAACAACTTTAACGCCTGCTACTGGTTTTTCATCAGCGTCTTGGACACCATCTTTGTTTGTATCAATCCAAACGTAGTTTCCTAGTTTGTATGTTGGAGCAGTATAAGTATTTTCAAATGTAAGCTCTGCAGCTGGAGTAACTGTTGCAACTAATTGTCCATTACCATCATCAGTAACTGTTACTGTAAGAGGACGCTCAGTTTCGTCATAAGTCATTCCTTCTTCAGAACCTTTTTCTTCACTAATGGTGTATTCATAAGTTCCAACCGCTGTAAATGTTTTTGGTTCAAATGTAATTGATCCATCAGCAGCATTCTTAGCAGTCAACCTAACTTGTCCATCAGTATCTTTAAGATTGAATGTGAATTCTTCTCCTTTAAGATCACGTCCTACTAATGATTTAGTAGCCGAGATAGTAACAGCAACTGGTTTAGGTGAATATTCATTATTGAAGACAACTGGTTCAGAAATAACATTGGCAACCAGTTCTCCATCAAATTGAGGTTCAACAGGGTTTTCGTTGATCTTATCTACAACAATTGTTATTACTTTTTCATTAGCATCGTAGATAACACCTGGAAGTGTACCAGCTTTTTCAGAAATTATATATTCGTAAGTTCCTGCTTTTGTAAACTCAACGTCAGCAAAAACAACTTTTCCTGCAGCGTTGTTTTTAGCAGTTGCAATAACAGTCCCTTTTTCATCTTTAAGTTCAAATTCAAACTCTTCAGCTTTTAAATCACGTCCTGTTAAAACTTTTGTTGCTTCAATAGGAATGCTTACAGGTTTTGGAGCTTTTTTCTTGTTTGTGATGGTACGGATAGCACCTTTATTTGAAACACTTACTTCAATTGGTTCTGTTGTAATGTTATAACCGTCTGGAGCAGTCACTTCGGTAATTGTGAATTTACCAGCTTTTATTTCCTCTTCAGTGAAGACAGGTGATTGAACACGTCCATTTTCAGCATCTGTTGCATCAAGAGTAACTTCTTCACCATTTGGTTTAGTGATTTTGAAAATGGCACCTGCAAGTGGTTTACCAGTATCTTCATCAGTCTTATAGATAGTGATACGGTTACCAGTCTTAATACTGATAGTACCACCTGTTGTAACTAAACTACTACGTTCAATAGTTGTAGATGTTACATCAGTATTATCTCTTATTTTAACATCAACATCATCTGAGGTAACTTTAATGGTGTTAGCAACTGTTGAACCGTCCGCAGGAGCAGTTGTCGAATAATCAATCATGAAACGTCTTGAACCAGGATTTTTAATATCAATTTCAAACTTGGTATAAGAAGCGTTGTAAGTAATTGTATAATCTGTACCAGCCACAAGAGTTTGCTTGTTAGTTAACTGATAAGCTTGATCAATACCATCTCCAGCGGTTACAGTTAAAAGTTCTGGAATAAATTGCATTGGTGCTGCTGTATTATCAATAACATCAGTAACTTTTAATGAATCATAGCTTTTTCCAGAAGCATTTACACGAATACGCCATGGATGTTGATAGTCACCAGATTTCCCTAAGATTGCTGAATCATATTTACGAGGAGTTAAAACACCACTATATTTTGCAACGTTTTCAATTCCTAATAATCCAGTGTTGTCAGAGGTAGATTTTGGAATAACAGATAAAACAATATCTTTAAATCCAACATCTTTTATGTTTTCAATTCTCTTTGTAGTTGTTGCCAACTCCTCAGTCATATTGAAATCTACAAAGAAGGTTCCTTTAACATCAAGGATTTCGGTTGATTGTTTTTTTTCTTTGTACTCCTCGAGTTTTTGTAAAGTAATTGTCGCAGTTCCTCCACCAGCAACACCATTTGGTGTTACTTTAACAGAACCAATAGCAATATTTGTTTCGGGATCTGTAATCTCAAAACTGCTATTTTTGACATTAAATGGTGCTGGAATATCAAGAGTAAAAGAATCACCATTTTCAAGGTTGTTATTGTATGCCGAAAGATCAAATTTTGTTGAAAAACGATAACTTGCATCTTTAACAAGAACATACTCGCCGGTTCCTTTTTTCGAAGCCTCCCTTCCGTTATTAACGTCCCAGATGATAACATCCGTGACGACATTATCTAGTTCTTTTGCTTCAACAGTATTTGCTGAAACAGTAAAGACTCCTATAATTGCAATCAAAGCAACTATAGACGACTTTACAAATGTTTTTAGTTTAGAATACATATCTACTTCCTTTCATTTTTTATAGAGGATATTCCAACTATAAATATATCATTATTACCTGTAAAGTGCAAGCAACTTATTCTTAAAATGTATAATTTTAGTGGATTATATTTTATTACATATTTCATAACCAAATATCAAAATAATAAACTCTGATTTTATTACCAAAAAGAGGTTCCTCGTGATTAGTGTTAGCTGTAAAATTCCTTGTTATTCCTATAATCAGAAATCTACTACTATGCTATTAAAACCTACTGTATTGATCTTTCTAATACTTAATTCATCAAACTTATAGCTATTTAATAGGTAATGAATGTCAAATATTTGAAAATAATGCTAATCTATGAGAGCTACCAACAAGCTTTTACTAAGATACTATTAATATGATGGGTCATAAAGTTTATTCGGGAAAATAATTCTTTACTTTTAAAGAAAAAACTACTAGGAATGAATTCCTAGTAGTTAATAGCATATCTTTTCTTTTAGCTCTTGAAACAAATTATTTTCCAAGATAGTATTCATTTTGAACATTAAGTTTATCATCAAACTCAAAAACAAGTGGTGGGAAGTTTGGAATTTCAACGCCCATAATCTCATCATCTGATAATTGTTTGATGTGTTTTACAAGAGCACGAATAGAATTACCGTGAGCTGCTACAAAGACATTTTTGCCTTCTTTTAGTGCTGGAGCAATCTTATCTTCCCAAAATGGTAAGGCACGTTCTAAAGTAACTTTTAAATTTTCAGCATCTGGAATAACACTATCATCTAACAATGCATAACGGCGATCATTATGCGCTGAATGTTCATCATCTCTAGACATTAAAGGTGGTAAAGTATCGTATGAACGACGCCAAATGTGAACTTGTTCATCACCAAATTCAGCAGCAGCTTCAGCTTTGTTTTTACCTGTTAAACCACCATAATGACGTTCATTTAAGCGCCATGATTTCTCAACTGGTAACCATAATTGATCAGCACTTTCAAGAGCTAAGTTAGTTGTTTTAATGGCACGTTTAAGAACAGATGTAAAGACGATATCAAACTCAATACCTGCTTCTTTAATCAACTTACCAGCTTCAATAGCTTGTTCAACACCTTTTTCTGAAAGATCTACATCTGCCCAACCTGTAAAAAGATTAGCCTTGTTCCATAGTGACTCTCCATGACGTGCAAATACTAATTTTGCCATTTAAATTCTCCTTTATATTTTGACAATTGTCATTAATTTACTTTTTCTATTCTACAAAAAATTTGTGAAAAAATCCACTAAAAGTAAGAAAAAACTTGAAAACACTTTTTACACTTGATTTGACTTCTTCCAACATGATACAATAGAAAAAATAATTTTTGGAGGCTATTATGACATCCACTGCTACTACTATTGGTTCTTTTCGTTTCCCAAACTGCTTGATGAATGCTGCTGGTGTTCATTGTTACGCTAAGGATGAATTAGCTGAAATTGAGGGCTCAATGGCTGGTTCATTTGTCACTAAGACAGGAACATTAAATGAAAGAGCTGGAAATCCTGAGCCACGTTATTTTGACACCGACTTAGGTTCCATTAATTCTATGGGACTGCCAAATCTTGGCATTAATTATTATTTAGATTATGTCACTGAGCTTGAAAAAAAACCTGACAGCAAACCACATTTTCTATCATTAGTTGGATTATCACCCGATGAAACGCATATTATCTTGAAAAAAGTACAAGAAAGCGACTATCAAGGCTTAGTTGAGCTCAACCTTTCTTGTCCAAATGTTCCTGGCAAACCACAAATCGCTTATGATTTTGATGCTACGAAAAAACTATTATCTGAAACTTTTTCTTATTACACTAAACCGCTTGGTGTCAAGTTACCTCCTTACTTTGATATTGTTCACTTTGATCAGGCAGCTGCAATTTTCAATCAATTCCCACTTGTTTTTGTTAACTGTGTTAATTCAATTGGTAATGGTTTGGTTATTTCTGATGAATCTGTTGTGATTAAACCCAAAGATGGTTTTGGTGGTATCGGTGGTGATTATATCAAACCAACAGCCCTTGCTAATGTTCATGCTTTTTATAAACGTCTTAACCCTTCTATTAAGATTATTGGAACTGGTGGTGTCAAAACTGGTCGTGATGCTTTTGAGCACATTCTTTGTGGTGCAAGCATGGTTCAAGTGGGGACTGCCCTTCATCAAGAAGGAGTTACTATTTTTGAACGTATTACTGATGAACTAAAAGAAATTATGGCTGAAAAAGGTTATGAAACCATTGAAGATTTTCGTGGAAAGCTAAAAACACTTTAAAACAATTAAAAGCCCTTCTAAAAAGGGCTTTTTGTGTGCTTAAAAATCAAAATCATCATCCTTAAGGTCTTTTTTAGCTTGTTCTTTTGCTAATCTTTTTTTAGCAGCAGCAATATCTTCTTTAGTAGGCTTGATATTTTTAGTTAACATCATTAAACTAACAATTTTTACGATAGAAAATACAGCCAATAAACCAACTACAAAATAAATCATACAAACTCTCTTTCAGCTTTTTTTACATTATATCTCTTTACTTTAAAAGTTTCAAGAGATGGAGTCATTCTTAAAAGTCGTAGACCATTTAATATCACTAGAATTGTACTACCTTCATGACCAACTACGCCAAGTGGTAAGGTTATTATTTGAAACACATTAGCCAAAATCAATACAAGAATAACAAATAGAGCAAAAATAATATTTTCTTTAATGACTGTCTTCATTTTTTGAGACAAGGCAATTGAAAACGGTAATCTGGTCAAGTCATCCATAATGACACTATCAGCACTTTCAATGGCGATATCACTACCAGTACCAATAGCATAACTAACGTCAGCTAATGCAAGAGCAGGGGCATCATTTATACCATCACCTACCATGGCTACACCTTGGTGTTTTTCTTTTAATGCTTTAATAACTGCTGTTTTATCTTGAGGAAGGCAATTGGCGATGACGTGATCTATCCCAAGAAAATTGGCAATATGTTGCGCAGTTTTTTCATTATCTCCTGTCAGCATAATGGTTTTAATGCCCATGTCTTGTAATTGTGAAATGGCTAATTGACTTTCTTCTTTTATTTCATCTAAAAGGCTATAAAAACCCATCAATTTTTGATTACGACATACAAAAACAAGTGTTTTTCCTTCCTCTTCTTCTTTTGTAATTGTCTCTATAAGCTCTTTTGGTAGTTCCTTGATAGCTTCTAAGATAAAGTTCTTTTTCCCAACACGCCATAGATCACCCTTATATCTTGCTTTAAATCCTTTACCAGTCACATCCTCTAGCTCATCTAATGAAAGTGTTGCCACTGTTTTGGTATAAGCCATCAAGGCAGATGAAATGGGGTGAGTACTTGTTGCTTCAACAGTTTTTACAATTTGATTAACAAGAATTTCTTCTGAAAGGATTTCATTATGAACGACTCTTGGCAAACCCTTAGTTAGTGTACCTGTCTTATCCATAACAACCACACTAATGTCTCCCATACGATCAATAATGTTTCCACCTTTCACTATCAGACCACTTTGTGCTGCACGGCTAATAGCTGATAGAGTGGCTGGTGTTGAACTTGCCACAAGAGCACATGGGGAAGCAACTGTCAAAAGAATCATGCCACGATAAAAACTATCAATCAACTCCCAACCAAAGAGGAAATGGCTAGTGAGGATAAAGATTGGCACTAAAAGAAGAACTGCTTTGACATAGTTGTCCTCAAGTCCTTCAATGAAACTCGCCGTTTTACTTTTATTCTCATGTGCTTCTTCAACAAGACTCACAATTTTAGCAAAAAGAGTGTCTTTATTTTCAACTGTCACTGTCATGGTGATTTGATTTTTTAAATTGATTGTCCCTCCGATAAGACTATCATTTTGATATTTTTCAACCGAAATAGGCTCTCCTGTTACCATTGATTCATCAACAAGGGCAAAATCATTTGTTAAAATACCATCAGTTGGAATAGTTTCACCTTTTCGAACTTTAACAATGTCACCAATTTTTAAAGAATTTGTTGGCACTTCTATTATTGTGCCGTTAGTTTCTACTATTCGAGCCACATCTGGTGTTAAAGACATCAAGGCAGAAATAGCATTTTTACTTTTTTCTATGGCTAACTCTTCCAGACTATTTGACAAAGAAAAAATAAAGATGAGAATGGCACCTTCAAGCCAGTAACCAATAACTCCAGCACCAATCGCCGCTAAAAACATGAGGATATCAACATTTAAATGATGATTTTCGACTAAGTCTAAAAAACCTTCTTTGGCAGAATCATACCCACCAATAACGAAAGCTAAAATTAATACTAGCGTTCCAAAAGTTGATAGATAAGACTGTACAACAAAGCCAATAATAATAAAACTTAAACACAACAAGGTTTTGAGCATTTTAGGATTTTTCTTTAACCAATTAATAATTTTCATAATAGACCTCTTCTTTATAATCGTTCTAATTAACTACAATTTAATTATAATCGTTATAAATAAAAAAGTCAAGCTTATTTAGAATAATTCTAAATAAAATAAAAAAAGCCTCTCAGCTTTCTTTATTTCTTAGTTGGCATTCTGGACAAATACCATAGATCAAAAATTGTGTTTTCGTGATATTATAGTTGGTTTGTTCTGCTGCCTCTTTTTGAATATGTGAAAAATCAATATCCATGAAATCAGTAATGTTACCACACTGTTCACAGACAACATTAAGGTGTTTATGACCCATAAAATCAAAATAAGTCGTATTGTCATTACTTGGTTTTATTTCTGATACAAATCCTTCATCAACCAAAAATCTAATATTGTTATAAACGGTTGCAAGACTTAGATTAGGAAATTTTGGCTTTAGATCACGATAAATCATTTCTGCACTTGGGTGATCATAGGATTGAATCATATAAGAAATAATGGCTTTTCGTGACTCGGTGATACGAATTTTTTTCTCTTTTAAATGCGCAATCACATGGTCGTAAGCATCGTCTAAATTTCTCTCAAGATGTGAGTGTAACTCCATGTCTGACCCTCCTTTATGTCATTATACACTATTAGTATAGGAAAAAACAAGACTTTGACTTGTGGCAACGGGCATGCTCTTTCCCATTTCAAACATCATATTTTGTGAATGATGGAAATTTCATAAGAAAAAATAACAGAGATACTCTGTTATTTTGGTTAAAGCTTAGCATGATTGACTTAAATCTTGAGAGTACAAAAACTATTCTCCAAATTATTATTGGTTGTTTAACGTTTTACAATTACTTAAATCTTGAGAGTACAAAAACTCCTAATACTCTAACGATTGCTAGTAATACGTTTTACAATTACTTAAATCTTGAGAGTACAAAAACACAACTTCATGATGCAGAAATATTGGAAGAGTTTTACAATTACTTAAATCTTGAGAGTACAAAAAC
>NZ_KB904339.1:218514-321467 GCF_000380045.1 Streptococcus marimammalium DSM 18627 | reverse complement strand
CAATTACTTAAATCTTGAGAGTACAAAAACCTTATCGAGCTGGCATGACGCTTAATTACGTTTTACAATTACTTAAATCTTGAGAGTACAAAAACCTCAAATAACGTCTTATTTGGATTTTTCTCTCCATTTCATTATAAAAAAATTGCAATAAGATGTCAATTTGAAGAAAATAAATAGGCTAATTCCATCTTAGATGGCACTATTTGATTTATTTTAGGTGTTGAATAGTGATAAAGTTGATTGATTATCTTCAAAGAAATTAAATCTTGAAAAGCCATTGACTCAGTTATTTTTTTAGAAGAAAACAAGTTATCACCAATTCTTGCTAAAGAACGTAAAAATTCATTTTGTGACATTGGATAATTAGTGGGGTAATTTCTTTTATATCGTTCATACATAAAGTCTGCTTCATAAAAATTTTCAATACCATCTGCCACTACAACAACCGACTCCATATATTTAGGATCCATATCAATATAGCTACTATTACTAGGAAATAATATCACTTTAAAATAAGGAAATGTTTGGCACATTCTTTTTATTTGTTGACATATTTCTTGATAGTGTTCAAAAGATACTTTAGCATCTATCCCTTGACATATCAGTAGGAGTTTATCTGTTTTAAAAGATAAGTATGATTCTAACATATCAAAAAATAGATGATAGATTAAATCACTATTAAGCCATTCAAAAGAAATTGATAGATTTTCAAAGGAATAAGTGGGAACTAAATATTTAGAAATAATATGTTGTGAAGTCAAATCAATATTATCTACTCCATAAACAAATTGACAATTTTTAAAATCTATTTCTTGATTTAACAGTGTCGCAATCTTTGTCAATGAATGGTTTATTTTCTCTAACTCCATCGCAAAATCAACACTTTCACTGATTTTTCTAAGATATTCGTATGCTAAACTACCTTTTTTATAGGACATTTGTTCTATAAAATCACCAATGTATTGTAAAGAAATAAGATGACAGTCTGACCGAGATAATAAAACACCATTCTCTCTTATCTCAAGTTCTTTTTGTTGAAATAGAGATAAATCATTTTCACTGTACTTTTTTCCTGAGAAGTACCAATTGAAAGAACGATAAATGTGATTTTTTAACTCCTTATTGTTACCTACTATTTGTGTGAAAGATCCTGAATTAAAAGTAATGAATTCATTAATTGGATGCGATATTTTTATCTGATTCATATAATCACCATCTTTTTATCACTAATTATTTCTTCTTGTCGAGTCTTTGTTCCAATAATTAAAGTCATCTCAGAAAATTGCTTTTCAGTAACTGATAATAATCTAACATTTCCACTGAGAAGTAGTACGTTACTCAATTTTTTCTTATATTTATTAGCAAAACTTCTATTTGGACAAGTCCTATAGTAAACTGAAAATTGTAGCATTTCAAAACCATTTGAAATTAATTCTTTTCTGAAATTTCTATAAATTCTTTTTTCTTGATTTGTTTCCATTGGCAAATCAAAGAAACATAATAATCTCATAGCTTCATACCTCATAAGTCACTCCATTCCAAACTTGATATTATCGGACAATGAAATTTACTAATATCTCCACTCTCCATAGCAGTAATAAAACCACGCACATAACGATCTATTGCAGTAGATACGCTACATTTTTCTTTTCCGTATTTAATCTTAGCATTAAGTAAATTAATTAATTGTAGGCGATGTTGATATGACAGATATTCAGCTTCTTGTAAATGATGATAAACCCAAAAATCAACACACTGTCTAAATGGTTCAATTAAATCATCAACCAAATTAAATTGATTATATTCATTTTTATGAAAAACACCAATTAAAGGCAACAAACCGTAACCAACAACTATTCTAGCCATTTGAGCTCTCAAAATAGTATAGCCATAATTTAAACCTGCATTAATAACATCTCCTTCCTTTTGGCTTTTTCGTGTAAAATTCTTTCCGAAAAGCTCATTGAAATACACTTTTGCTGCATGACCTTCTCGATTACTTTTATCACCAGGCTCAATATTCTCTTTATAATTTGCCAATAGTTGAATAGTCTTAATATCTTTTTCTAATGTACTGAGTAGGTCTTGTTGGTTATTGATTTTAAAATGGGTAATCACTTGCCACAAAGCATCCTTTTTAGTTTCTGTCCAGGCCATTTGTGTTCTAGCTTTTTTACTAGCTCTAAAATGACCATGATATGCCATATAAAACCCAGTTGGTAAAAAATTTGTATCACATACAATTAAAGCAATATTATACTTGCTCAAAGCACTTAATAATCTAAGTGTTACAATTGTTTCCCCACCTTCAGCAACAATAACAGAAATATCGCTAAGAGGAATTATAAACTCCTCACCACCTTTTTGAATCACTAGATTATCTAGTTTTAATTTCATTTTTTGGCTATCTTTCACATGTACTACTCGCCATGACATTATTATCCCTCTTTTCTGCAACGAAAAACACCCCGCAAAGCAGGGTGTTTGATTTCGGCACAAAGCCTTATCTTTGTAGGCTCGGCAAGATTTAAGTAATTGTGTAAGACGTCTCTTACACAATTATTATACCTCTTTGCACCCTTTTTTTCAAGTATTTTTTATAAATTTTTAAAATTTTAATGTCAACTCTTCTTTTTTAATATAAAAGAGATTTCCTAAAACATTTGTTTTAACTTTATACAACGACAAATTAGGTTTAGCTAAACTTTTCAAAAATCGTCCACTTCCTGAAACAACTCCTAACACTGAAATTAATTTATCATTGCCGTCAAATTTATTTTTTTCATAAGGTTTTAATTCTACATAATTTTTTTTATTCGGAAGAGTCCTTGATAAAAATCTAACTAGCATTTCTTCACCAGTTTTAGTATCTTTAACTAACAATAAATCATTTTTATAAAGTGTAAATTTAAATTCAGCATTTTCAGCAATTCCTTCTTGTTTTTTAATCTGATTATATTTTTCAATCGAAATACCGTAATCTGATTTGATATAACTTAAATCTGAATAACGTATCCCCATCAATTGATATGTCATTGTCTCTGGATTAAAATAAACATCAGTTCGCCATGGATTTAAAGATTGTAAGACAACTTTATTTCTACTATTGTCTGGTGTGATATCAATATGATTACCTAATTTTGTATCATAATATTTCAACTGTTTGATTTCTGGGCCATTTTCCTTTTTAGACCATTTTCTCATCAAACCGTTCTCTTTACGATACTCTTCAAACGGATTACATTTAATTTTTTTCCCATTTTCATCTATTTTACTATCAGGATAATCTCTTAAAATGACTTCAAGCACATTTTCAAATGTTTTTGGATCTTTTTGATACATTAAAAATTTACTTTTATCTTTATTATACTGTTTAATAAATTTATCATAACCATCTAGACTATAAATGTCCTTAATTTTACCAAGAACATAGTCTTCATCTTTTTTATCTTTCCCAATTTTGGCTTTTCTTGTCCCATAAATTGTCGCATCCGACACTTTTCGATTTACTTTTGAATCTACTTGATAAGAGAATAAAATAGATTCCCACAGCTCTTTACTATTTAATGTATCAGTAAACTTTTGGAAAGGTGGTTGGAAAACAAGTTCTTTATATTCCTTGTTATCAATTGAAATAATCTCACCCGTTTCCATATCAACAAATTGCTTTTCTGACTCATCAAATAATCGATCTTTCATCTTCTTCCAAAGTTTTAAATTTGCAGATGCTGCGATAATAAGAGCATCTATGGCATGGTGATGATAGGTATCTCTATTTTTTTCTTCAACTCGCCATTGATAACGCAAATGAGCTGTAAACTTCCCTCTAACAACAGCAATTTTTGTTTCTTTTTTAAGTCGCTTAAATTCATCTTGAAGAGTATTTAAAATAACTCGTGAAGCATATCTGGTATCCACAAGGTTTCGAGCGATAAATTTTTTCTTTACTTCTATTTTATTGATGTCTTCTTCTGTTAATAAATAATTTAATTTTGTTTTCCCAATTCTTTTTAAATTTAAAACATATTTTTTAAACTCTGGATAAGTCCAAGCATTTTTCATTTCACGAATGGCTTGGAATGGTGTCCTTTGTCCTTTTTCCTGATTAGATAAGGCCGTTACAAGTACTTTATTTGAAATACTATCATCAAATGATAATGAAAGAGGTAAAATATGGTCAATTTCATAGTTTTGACGGTTATCAATCAAGTCTTGTATATTTATCTTCTGACCAGTGTATAAACATCTTCCTTCCTGTTGATACCAGAGACGAATTCTAAGGTTTAAATCTTTATAATTATTAAAGACATGATGAGGTAATCTATCTTTACCATTATATAGACTTGCAGCTTCTTGAAGAGCTGAGTCTTTTTCTTTGTTATTGTCATTTTGATATTTTTTGATATTTTTTCGCTCTTCTTCTTCGTTTTTATCTCTAGGCATTTCAATGACAATTTTATCAAACTCGCCATATTTTTTAATTGCTAAATTGATGATTTTGACCGTTTGTCTAACGGACTTAGCAACTACTGGATTATAGATTTCATCTGTTACTATCTCCTCATCGATATACTTAGTTTTTTGACTTCTATTCATCAATTTTGATTTCATAGAGACATATTTGTTGTCAGACAAAATACTCATTTGTTCTTTATCAGTAGCATATAATTCAGGTATTATTTCCTTCATCAATTCAATTGAAAAGCTGTGCCATCCTTTTCCAAAAAGAGTACTATTTGTTTTTCTGAGTTGAACTAATTCAGTGATTTGGCTATTATCCCAAGAAGGTAGCTCATTGTTATTTATAGCCATATTAATAGCGTGCTCTATCGCTTCTTTATCAGTATTAATAGTTAAAATATGAGCTAATGTGTCAATTTCTTCTCTTGTAAGCTCTGTAAAATCAACTGTTTCTAGCCCTTTTTTCATCTTTTTATGTGCTTCAAAAGTTGAAATTTCTGGATTATCTTTTGCATCTTTTCTAAAACCTTTTATATCATTTAAATCACATGATAGTAATTGACATATAAATTTCAAAAGTTGCTTAACAGTCGCCCCATTATCTCTTGCAAAAATTACTATTTCTTCTTTTTGCTTTTGACTTAATTTCCCAGTCTCTGTTGGATAAGTTAAATTATTTAAATCATTTAAGAGATTATATTCCTGTGCTGTATAAGATGCTTTTGCTGCTCTAACTTTTCCAGTATAAGCACAAGTTCCAATTAAAATTTTAAAAATATTAACCAATGTTTCACCATTTGTTCGATAAATACCATAATCCGTTCTTGATGATTCATTTCCAGGACCGATGTAATATTTTCTTTTTCCCGTTAAAATCTTTATAAAATCTTCAATAAACTGATTTGTTATGTTATCATGCCATTTTTGTTGCGTTTCTAAAATTTGTTGTGCTTCTTTTTTGTAATCTGAAGTTGAAAACACATTGATAAAATGTTCTTTTTCATTATTTTCATTATAAACAATGAAATTACCTCTCAATTGTCCATAGTTATTCAAACGCTCTAACTGAATTTCACCAGGTGTTTTACTTTTAAGCAGTTTTCTATTTTCTTCAATAGATTTTTTATACTCTGAAGAACTATTTGCCCCATCATCTTCAGCGTCATCTAAATAACTAATGCCTCTATGTTTCAACATATTTAAAAGCGCATAGTACAACTCATCAATTGTTAATTTTTCTGATAAACCTTTCACACGTGCTTCATAAGGATTAACATTAGAATGCGAAATTGAATCATTTTGAATTAAGTTATATTTGTCAAACAAATCTTTCAATCGTTTCACTCTATGTTGTTTGCGTCTGAGCAACCTTCTTGCTTGTCTTGCTGAACGCCTATCTTTATTGTTGTCAGCATTTGCTGAAGGAAATATTCTTGAACTGGCATGCAAAACTTTCCCAGTTTTACTATCAATAATACCCACTCCAACTGAAGCAACCCCAATATCTAATCCTAAAATTTTTCCATTCACTTAATATTTCCTCCTGATTAATTATATTTATAGTATATTATATAAAATTTATTTAATTATTAAAAGCGATTTCATGTTTTAAACTAATAAAAACTAGTGGGACAACCCACTAGTTTTTATTAGTTTAATTCTGTATGCCATTTGTTATCATTTGTTGGTCGATAGAAAAATTCTGACAAGGTATCGTCTTCAAATATTTTTAATAATTCTAATAAATCAAAAGCAAGGTCCATATGAGGAAGATCTGTTTTCTTCACCCATTTGACTTCGCCTTCGTCTGAAGATTGTACTTTTCCTTCATATTGATTGGTACGGTAGAGAAAAACTAGATAGCGAACACCGTCTTGATTGTACCAGTGTTTCATCCCAACTAATTTAGGTTGTTTAATCGTTAATCCTGTTTCTTCTAACACTTCTCTTACGACAGCATCGTGAAGACTCTCTTTTTCTTCAATATGTCCTCCGGGAAAAGCGACACCTGACCAACGATACCTTTCTGCTTTTCTTATATGAACAAGAACATTTCCCTTATCGTCTTCAATTAAACACATATTCGTTAAAATCACTTCTTGACTACGTGACATAAATTTCTTCTTAATCCATCGTCTTTAACTCCAGTATCATATCGCGAATCTGAGCAGCCAACTCAAAGTCAAGGATTTCTGCTGCTTCTTGCATTTGGCTTTGGAGTTTTTTAATCGCTTCTTGTCGTTCTTTTTTAGTCATCTTATCATAATCAAGCGGTTCATCGTCTTTAGCCACACTTTTTGTAATGGCAATAAGATCTCTAATGTCTTTTTTAATTGTTTTTGGAGTAATGCCATGTTTTTCATTATAAGCCATTTGAATTTCACGACGGCGTGCGGTTTCTTTGATGGCTTGGCTCATGGAGTCTGTCAATTTATCCGCATACATAATCACGCGCCCGTCAGCATTTCTAGCTGCTCGACCAATGGTTTGGATAAGGCCTCGTGTATTTCTAAGAAAACCTTCTTTATCGGCATCCAAAATAGCCACCAAACTAACTTCTGGCACATCAATACCCTCACGTAAGAGGTTAATCCCAATCAAAACATCAAAAACACCCAGTCTTAAGTCTCGAATAATTTCTGTGCGTTCTAAGGTTTTAATATCTGAGTGCATGTATTTAACCTTGATGCCCATTTCTTTAAAGTAATCAGTCAAATCTTCAGCCATTTTTTTAGTCAATGTTGTGATAAAGGTCCTCTCACCCCGACTGACACGTTCATTAATCTCACCAAGCAAGTCATCAATTTGCCCCATAGTTGGTCTCACGTCAACAATCGGATCAAGAAGTCCAGTTGGACGAATAATCTGTTCAACAACTGTATCGGTCTGAGCCATCTCATAATCTCCCGGTGTAGCTGATACGTATACGATTTGGTGAACGTGTTCTTCAAATTCTTCTCTTCTTAGTGGTCGATTATCAAGTGCACTTGGTAACCTGAAACCGTAATCCACCAACATTTGTTTTCTGGAGCGGTCCCCGTTATACATACCTTTTATCTGACCCATGGTCATATGACTCTCATCAATCATGATTAAAAAATCATCTGGAAAAAAATCTAAAAGGGTAAACGGAGGCTCTCCTTCACTTCTTCCGTCCATATGGCGAGAATAATTTTCAACTCCATTGGTGTAGCCCATTTCACGAAGCATCTCGATATCATATTCGGTGCGTTGTTTGAGGCGTTGTGCTTCCAACAATTTACCTTCTTTTTCAAAAACAGCTAATTGTTCAGTTAATTCTTTCTGGATTTTAGCTATGGACTCTTCCATTCGTTCTTCGTTGGTCATAAAGTGAGTGGCTGGAAAGATACCAAGATGTTCAACTTCACCTATCACTCGTCCAGATAAGGATTCAATTTCTCTAATTCTATCAATTTCATCACCAAAGAATTCAATCCTAAAGGCATGGTCATCACGACTGGCTGGAAAAACTTCAACAACATCTCCACGCACACGAAAACGACCACGTTGAAAATCAATATCATTACGCTCAAACTGAATACTAACCAAATCATTTAACAACTGATCTCTAGAAATTTCAAGTCCAGGACGTAAACTAACAACATTTTCAGCATATTCAGTAGGAGATCCTAGGCCATAAATACAACTGACTGATGCCACAACAATCACATCATTTCTTTCTAATAAGGAAGATGTGGCACTGTGTCTAAGCTTATCAATTTCATCATTAACAGAACTATCTTTTTCAATGTAAGTATCACTAGATGGCACATAAGCTTCTGGTTGATAGTAATCATAGTAAGAGACAAAATACTCGACTGCATTTTCGGGAAAGAATTCTTTGAATTCTCCATATAATTGCCCAGCTAGTGTTTTATTATGAGCAATTACAAGTGTTGGTTTATTGACTTTCTCAATCACCTGACTCATAGTATAGGTCTTACCAGTCCCAGTTGCTCCAAGTAAAATCTGTGCCTTTTCACCACCTTCAATATTATCAGTTAACATCTCAATAGCTTTTGGTTGATCACCTGAAGGTTCATATTTTGAAACTAATCTAAAGTGATTATTATTTTTTCGATTTATCATAGCTTTACCTCAATCATTATTTTATCATAAATATTTTTCATTTCCAAAATCATTGTCTAAAATCTATGTTATAATTTATTACAAAGATTTTTTATATTTGTTGTTTTTCTTTTTATATGTTATAATTTATGACAATAGAAATGAGGTGTTTATGTTGAAGAAAATATTACCATTACTTTTATCTTTGTTAGCAATAGTTTTTTTAACCACTCAAACCGCTAAGGCAGACAAAATTACTATTGTTTCTGATTCTACCTATGCTCCATTTGAATTCAAAGATTCAGATCATGTTTATAAGGGGATAGATGTTGATATTATTAAAAAAGTTGCTGAAATTTCAAAGTGGGACTATGAAATGACTTTTCCAGGCTTTGATGCAGCTGTTAATGCTGTTCAAGCTGGTCAGGCAGATGCCATAATGGCTGGGATGTCAGTGACAGAGGATAGAAAAAAAGTATTTACTTTTTCAGATACTTATTATGATTCACAAATTGTTATTATTACAACATCCAAAAATAAAGTAACAGACTATAGTCAATTAAAAGGCAAGGTTGTCGGTGTTAAAAACGGGACCGTCTCTCAAACCTTTTTAGAAAAACATAAAAAAGAGTATGGTTACACACTTAAAGTATTTGACACTAGTGATCTCATGTATAATAGCCTAAAATCAGGTTCTGTTTTTGCTGTTATGGATGACAAACCAATTGCTCAGTATGCCATTAAACAAGGGCAAGATTTACGTATTGAAATGGGTGGTGAAACTGTTGGTAGTTATGCTTTTGCCGTAAAAAAAGGAAGTCAATACGAATATTTAATTAATGATTTCAATAAGGCATTATCTCAAATGAAAGAAGATGGGAGTTATAATGCAATTATTAAACAGTGGACTTCTATTGATACAAAAGCAAATGGAGTTGCAGATAAAAAAGCTATTCCAACAAAAGAAGTTTATAAACTAGTTTCTGATTCTTCGTTTGCTCCATTTGAATATCAAAATGACAGTGGTCAATATGTTGGTATAGATATTGAGCTTATAAAAGCAATTGCAAACCAACAACATTTTACGATTGAAGTTACTCATCCTGGTTTTGATGCTGCTTTAAATGCTGTTCAATCTGGTCAAGCAGATGGTGTTATTGCAGGTATGTCAATCACTGATGAAAGGGAAGCTATTTTCGATTTTTCTGATTCTTACTATACATCAAATATTATTCTAGCAGTTAAAGAAGATAGTTCTATCACTGCTTATGAAGATTTAGCAGGCAAAACCGTTGGAGCAAAAACAGGAACTGCTTCTTATCAATTCTTAGAAAAACATACTAAGGACTACAATTATGTGTTAAAGGCTTTTGATGAGGCTTCTGGGATGTATGATAGTCTCAACTCAGGTTCTTTGGATGCTTTAATGGATGATGAAGCAGT
This sequence comes from Streptococcus marimammalium DSM 18627, assembly GCF_000380045.1. Taxonomy (GTDB): domain Bacteria; phylum Bacillota; class Bacilli; order Lactobacillales; family Streptococcaceae; genus Streptococcus; species Streptococcus marimammalium. The sequence continues at coordinate 311,471 of NZ_KB904339.1, read as the reverse complement.
TTTAAAATATGCTATTGAACAAGGTCGAAAATTTAAAACTCCAATTGTCGGTGAACCTTCAGGTGAATACGGATTTGCAGTAAAAAAAGGAAGTAACCCTGAATTAATCGAAATGTTTAATAATGGGCTAGCTGCTTTGAAAGAAAGCGGTGAATATGATAAAATTATTGCAAGTTATTTAGGTGAAAAACAAAGCCAGGAATCATCTGTTGATGAAACTACTATTTGGGGGTTGGTTTCAAATAACTACCAACAATTATTGACAGGACTTATGAGAACACTTGGATTGGCTATTATTTCCTTTGCTATAGCAATCATTATTGGTTTGATTTTTGGTATGATGAGTGTTAGTCCAATTAAAGGCCTTCGCATTATCGCTTCTATTTTTGTCGACGTTGTTCGTGGTATACCGTTAATGATTGTTGCGGCATTTATCTTCTGGGGAATTCCTAACCTCATCGAATCAATAACTGGTCAACAAAGTCCTATTAATGATTTTGTTGCAGGAACTATCGCTCTTAGTCTAAATGGTGGTGCTTATATCTCAGAAATTGTTCGTGGAGGTATTGAAGCTGTTGATCCTGGTCAAACAGAGGCAAGTCGTAGTTTAGGTGTTTCTTATATAACTACTATGAGAAAAATTATTCTTCCTCAAGCTGTTAAACTAATGCTTCCAAATTTCGTCAATCAATTTGTTATTTCTCTTAAAGACACTACCATCATATCTGCTATTGGTTTAGTTGAACTTTTCCAAACAGGTAAAATTATTATCGCACGTAATTACCAAAGTTTTCGAATGTATGCTATCTTAGCAATTATGTATTTAGTAATTATTACTCTTCTAACAAAATTAGCAAAACGCCTAGAAAAGAGGTCTAACTAATGACAACATTAAAAATTGATGTGCAAAATTTACATAAATCTTTTGGAAATAATGAAGTTTTAAAAGGAATAACAACTCAGTTTCATGAAGGTGATGTGGTTTGTATCATTGGACCTTCAGGTTCTGGAAAATCAACTTTCTTAAGAACACTTAATCGTTTAGAAAGTATCACCAGTGGTAAGGTTATCATCGATGGCTATGATTTATCAAATAAAGACACTAATGTTGATAAGGCTAGAGAAAATATTGGTATGGTGTTCCAACATTTCAATTTATTTCCTCATATGTCAGTTCTTGATAATGTTATATTTGCTCCTGTTGAGCTAGGAAAGTATTCACAAGAAGAAGCAAAAACCATTGGTTTAGAATTACTTGAAAAAGTCGGTCTATCTGATAAAGCAACTGCTTTTCCTGGTAGTTTATCTGGTGGCCAAAAACAACGTGTGGCTATTGCCAGAAGCCTAGCAATGAATCCTGATGTTATGCTGTTTGATGAACCTACTTCTGCTCTTGACCCTGAAATGGTTGGAGATGTGTTAAATGTTATGAAGGATTTAGCAGAACAAGGTATGACCATGTTAATTGTTACTCATGAAATGGGTTTTGCAAGACGTGTTGCCAATCGTGTTATCTTTACTGATGGCGGTGAATTCCTTGAGGATGGTACTCCAGAACAAATTTTTGATCAACCTAAACACCCACGACTTAAAGATTTTCTTGATAAAGTTTTAAACGTCTAATAAAAATACCCGACACAATGTGTCAGGTATTTTTTATTAATTTTTATTTGATTGTTTCAGCTCTTTTTCTCTCTCCAACCGGTATTTACGATTTGGGTTGAGCTTATTAAAAAGTTCTTCTAATTTTTCAGTCGTCCAAATATCTGCTGCTGAAACAAAACGACCATCTTTATCTTTGAATGAAATAGGTTTATCTCCCATATAATCACTCCTTAGTCTATAAATTCAAACTCAAATTGACCAATTCTAACAATATCACCATCTTTAGCTCCTTTTTCTCTAAGAGCTTGGTCAACACCTAAACCACGTAATTGGCGAGCAAATTTCATAATGGATTCGTCACGTTCCATGTTTGTCATGACAAATAGTTTTTCAATTTTCTCACCTGATAAGACCCAAGTAGCATCATCATCACGACTAATGCTAAAAGGTTTTTCTTCTTCATCAAAACCATAGTAAGCTTCATCAAGCATTTGACTTTCTTCATAAAGAGGAAAGCTTTCTGTTTTAGACAATAATTCTGCTGTAGCATCTAATAAGGCATCCAAACCTTGATGAGCAATACCAGAAACTGCAAAAATCATTGGTGGTTGATCAAACTCACCATAATTTTTTTGTAATTGCTTTTTAAAAATTTTTAAATTCTCTTGGCTTTCTGGCATATCCATTTTGTTTGCAACAATAATCTGTGGACGTTCCATCAAACGAAGATTATAGCTTTCTAATTCTTTATTAATAGCTAAGTAATCTTCATAAGGATCTCTTCCTTCACTACCACTCATATCAATGACATGTAAGATGACTCGAGTGCGTTCAATATGGCGTAGAAATTGTGTCCCAAGACCAACACCTTGATGAGCACCTTCAATTAGACCTGGAAGGTCTGCCATAGCAAATGAGTCACCAGATTTAGTTCTTACCATACCAATATTTGGAACAATAGTCGTAAAATGGTAGGCACCAATTTTAGGTTTAGCTGCTGAAACAACACTAAGAAGTGTTGATTTACCAACTGAGGGAAAACCAACCAAACCAACATCAGCTAAAATTTTTAATTCTAACTCTAATTCTCTTTCTTCACCAGGTTCACCATTTTCTGAAATTTCTGGTGCGGGATTTCTCGGTGTTGCAAAACGAATGTTGCCTCGACCACCTCGACCACCTCTTGCAATCACAAATTCTTGGCCATGTTCAACAAGATCAGAAATAATCTTGCCTGTTTGGGCATCTTTAACAGTTGTTCCTTGGGGAACACTCACATATAAATCTTCTGCACCTTTGCCGTGCATCCCCTTTGACATCCCTTTTTCACCAGGCTTAGCTTTGAAGAGGCGATTATATCTAAAGTCCATCAAAGTTCTCAAGCCTTCATCAACGACAAAGACAACATTTCCTCCACGGCCACCATCACCACCCCACGGACCGCCATTTGGGACATATTTTTCTCGCCTAAAGGCGACCATCCCATCACCGCCTCGTCCTGCTTTTACTTGGATTTTGGCAGTGTCTAAAAACATACTCATAACTTTTCCTACTTCTTTCTTTAGTAGAAAAAAACGCTAAAAAGCGTTTTTCTACATGATTGCACTAAGTGCACTTAATATAATTGAACCTACTGTAATAAAAGCCATTAATAAAACAACAACAATAGTGATTTTTTCAAATAATGTTTTCTTACGTGGTCCGTTTTCTCCAAAAGCCACTAATTTATACCTCTTCTTTAGATTTTCTCTTTATCTATCTTAACATGATTCTCCTAAACACGCAAATTTAAAGACGATAGAAATATTAAAAACATAGAAGAAAATAATTATATCAAACTTTTTATTCTTCTTTGTCTGAAAAAATCCAATCTAAAAATTCTTTGCCGATTTCTGGTCGATAGTCCAAAGCTTTTTCTATTGCCTTATGATTAAAAATAATGAACATCGTCCTAAGAGACTTTCGCATAATTTTTTTCTCTTTTGGCTTTAAGTTAACAATTTCTTTAACTAGTTGAGTTAATGTTTTTCGCTTGTTATTCTTAATATCATCTAAACTTTCAACACCAATATCAAAAAATAAATCAAAAAAGATATTAAAAAAAGTTTCTAACTCATCATGAGATAATTCTTTTTGCCACAATTTAAAGGTATCTTCTAGTGCTTTGCTAATGAGTGTGGTGTCTTTTGCAGGTAAAAATTGGTTCTCCTTAACCTGCCATTGTGAAACATTATGCTGGAAGAAAGCAAAAGATTTACTTTCAACTATTTTACAATCTAAATCAGGCTTTAACATAACACCAACAATTGATTCCTTGGGTATGATAGAGATAATTTTATGCTTAATATTAGGATAACTAGAAGCATCAAGCAAGGATTTATAGTGACCTGGTGAATCAAAAGTGTAGATAGTAGTAATTTTTTTTTGAAGACTTTCTTTTATCATACTGGAGGCGTATAAAGCAAGATTTCCCCCTTTTGAGTGTCCAGAAATAACAACTTGTCCTTGCCAGTCATTTAAAAAAGTTGTGAGATAGTTTAAAGCAGATTGATGGGACGGAATAGTTTTCATATAGGTCATCTTGGCATCTTCTTTCCATCCAATCAAGCTATCATCAGTCCCTCGAAAAACGATTTGAGTATGATTGATAGATGGTAACCTAAAAACCATAGCCGAAAACTGTTTTTCAATAGCCAAATTGATATCATTTACATAGTAACCAATTTCTAAATCATCAAACCGGTTTGAGTTAATTATAGCTTCATACAATTGGACTCTTTCTTTGGTGGTCATGAAATTATAGTTAGTTTTTTTAAAAAAGAGATGTTTTTTTTTATTTAGTTGTTTTATGGGAATAAACTGTTTGTTGTAAGTCTTAGATAGTGCTTCACCTATTGGCAGGTAACTTAATTCATTAATACAAGCAATATCAACTTCATTCAATGGCAATTCTTTAAATGAGCAATGATAATTTTTTTGGATGTAATCAATAAAATTTGACATCTGTGTTCTTCCAATCTCTCTGAATATCTTTTATCATAACATAAATTATAATAATTTGGGATTCTGATATAAAAAGATGCCCAAAAGAGCATCTTTTTATTGTTCTAAGTTTTCTGTCCACGCAGATGTACCACCCTCAACATTGATAACATGATAACCTTTTGCTGTTAAAAATTGACTAGCCATTAAAGAGCGACTCCCTGATTGACAAACAATATAATAGTCTTTTTCTTGATTAAGTGTTTGATAAATTGATTGAAAATCACTGAGTGGTAAGTTTTGAGCCCCTGGAATATGACCACTATCATATTCGTCACGTTCACGAACATCTATTAGATTTAATTTCTTTTCAAGGTGTTTTTTTTGAAAAGTTGACATTGAGATACTTTTAATCATGTCTAATCTCCTTTGGTCTTACAACATTATAAAGTGAGAAAGCACCATCTAAGTTTTTAACATTGAATTCTTTTTGTTTCAATAAACGTTCAGCAATATAACTTCGAAGGCCACTATGACAACTAATGATATATGTTTTTGATTTATCCAATTCGTTTAAACGAGATCGTAAATTATCTAGAGGAATGTGGATGAAATCTTTGAAATGACCTTTTTTTACTTCAGAAGTTGTTCTCACATCCAATAGTATTGAACCTTTTGCTAATTCATTAGTCAATTCATACCACTGGAGGTTTTGACTAAGACCCTCAGCAATATTTATAGCTGCATAACCTATCATATTAACTGGATCTTTTGCTGAACCAAAGGGTGGTGCATATGTAAATTCTAACTCTGGTAAGTCAAAAATTGTAAGATTTCCTTTAATGGCAGTAGCTAATATATCAATGCGTTTATCTACACCTTTTTGACCAACTCCTTGAGCACCATATATTTGACCAGTTTTGGCATTAAAAATTAATTTTAAAGTAATATCTGTAGCACCAGGATAATAGCTAGCATGGTCTTTACCTGATGTATGAATGACTGAAACATCGTAACCTAAATTTCTAGCAACACGTTCACTTAAACCTGTTGTTGCTGCAGATAAATCAAAAACACGAACAATAGCTGTTCCAATTGAACCTTTGTTTTCTCTATTTAAACCTGCAATGACATCCGCTACTTGTCTGCCTTGACGATTAGCCGGTGAAGCAAGAGAAACAAGAGCGTCCTCTTGGGAGATTTGATGATTAACTACTATCGCATCGCCTACTGCATAGATATTTTTTAGATTAGTTTCATAATGGTCATCAACAACAATACCACCTCTAAAACCTAAAGTAACTCCTGCTTCTTTAGCCAATGTTGTTTCAGGTTGAATACCAACTGATAAAATTGTCAAGTCAGATGATAGGCTATCTCCATTTTCTAGAACGACACTCTTGCCTTCTTCTTCAAAACGAACAACAGATTGTGAAGTGATAACTTTAATTCCATTTTTTTCCAATGTTTGACGAACAAAAGCTGCCATTTCTTCATCCAATGCTGGCAAAACATGAGGTGCTTTTTCAACAATAGTGACAGTCAAGCCCTTTTTGACAAGATTTTCTGCCATTTCAAGACCAATAAAACCAGCACCAACAATAACAGCTTCTTTAGTTTGAACTAATTCAATATGTGCCATTATCCTATCAAGATCTGGAACATTTCTAAGATGAAAAACATTTTTTGCCTCTTGAAGATTTTCGATAGGTGGAACAAATGGCTTTGCTCCAGGGGATAAAATGAGTTTATCATAAGATTCAATAAACTCTTTACCATCGTGATGAACTGTTACTGTCTGATTAGTAGCATCGATAGCAGTCACTTCGTGGAAAGGGCGAACATCTAGATTAAAGCGAAATTTTAAGCTTTCTGGTGTTTGAACCAATAACTGATTTCTTTCACTAATTTCTCCTGAAACATAATAAGGAAGACCACAGTTGGCAAAAGAAACAAACGGTCCTTTTTCGAAAACAATAATTTCAGCATCTTCCATCAAACGTCTTAAACGTGTCGCCGCTGACATCCCACCAGCAACACCACCTACAATAATAACTTTTGTCATTTTTGACCTCCTATTACTTTACCCTGCCACTGATTCATGCCACCAAGAACATTAACAACTAGATAGCCTTTTTTCATTAGATGATTAGCTGCTTTTTTACTTCTCATTCCTGATTGACAAATAAGATAAACTGTTTTATCTTTTGGTGAAGCAAAACTATCGATTTGTCTCAATGGAATATTTCTTGCTTTAGATATGTGTGCTTGTTTAAATTCTTCTGGTGTTCTGACATCAATTAACAGAACTGTCTTAGAAGATAATAGATTTTCTAATTCACTTGTTGAGATTGATTTAAATGGTTGATAAAATAGTGATTTAATACTTTCAATAAATGTCATAAGACCTCCTTTGTATACCCCTACCGGTATATTATCATATCAAATTAACTTTGTCAAAAATATTTTTGTAATTGACGAAAATAAAGACAAATAGTATATTAGTTATACAAGGAGTGAAAGATTAATGACATCAAAAAAAGATATTTTAAACCGTCTTAAACGAACTGAAGGTCAACTTAGAGGTATTCATAAAATGGTTGAAGAAAATAAGGAATGCATTGATATTGTAACCCAATTAAGTGCTGTTAGATCAAGTATAAACCGTATTATGGGGCTTGCAATTGCCAATAAGGTTATTGAATGTGTTGAGCACCCAGATAGTGATCCGATAAAACAAGAAGAAAAGCTAAAAGCAGCCATTGATTTAGTCGTTAAAAAATAGGATTTCAACTAAAAATCACTAGAAAATAGATTCTAGTGATTTTTATTATATTTTTTTATTATCATCATCCATGCTAAGAACAGATAAAAATGCTTCTTGTGGTACTTCAACAGAGCCAATAGATTTCATTCGTTTTTTTCCTGCTTTTTGCTTTTCTAAGAGCTTACGTTTACGTGACACATCTCCGCCATAGCATTTAGCAAGAACGTTTTTACGTAATGCTTTAATATCAGACCTAGCAACAATTTTTTGTCCGATAGCTGCTTGGATAGGTACCTCAAACTGCTGACGAGGGATGATTTTCTTTAATTTCTCAACAATTATTTTACCACGCTCATAAGCAAATTCTTTATGAACAATAAAACTTAATGCATCTACTTTGTCACCATTTAAGAGAATATCCATTTTCACCAATTTAGAATGACGGTATTCAGAAATCTCATAATCAAAGCTAGCATAGCCACGTGTCGATGATTTTAATTTATCAAAGAAATCAAAAACAATTTCAGCCAGTGGTATTTGATAAATAACGTTAACACGATTATCATCAATGTAATCCATAGTCACAAAATCACCACGTTTTCTTTGTGCTAATTCCATTACAGCTCCAACAAATTCTTGTGGTACCATGATTTGTGCTTTAACATATGGTTCTTCAATAATATCAATTCTTGTTGGGTCAGGAAATTCACTAGGATTAGAAACTTCAATTACTTCGCCATCAGTCGTATTCACATGATAAACCACTGATGGTGCAGTCATTATGAGCTCAATATTAAATTCTCGTTCCAAACGTTCTTGGATAACATCCATGTGTAATAGACCTAAAAAANCACAACGAAAACCAAAACCTAATGCTTGAGAAGTTTCTGGTTCAAACTGAAGACTCGCATCGTTTAATTGCAATTTTTCCAGGGCTTCTCGAAGGTCATTATATTTATTAGAATCAATTGGGTAAATCCCAGCAAAAACCATAGGGTTTAACTGTTTATACCCCTCTAAAGCTTCATTTGCAGGGTTATTAGCGAGGGTAACAGTATCTCCTACACGAGTATCAGCCACAGTTTTAATAGCAGCTGCAATATAGCCAACATCCCCAGTTGCCAAAAAATCACGCCCGACAGCTTTAGGTGTAAATATACCAACTTCTGTAACGTCAAATGTTTTACCATTACTCATCATTTGAATTTTATCTCCAGGTTTAACGATACCGTCCATGATTCGAACCTGAAGAATAACACCTCTATAAGCATCATAAGCAGAGTCAAAAATAAGAGCTTTGAGCGGTGCTTCTATGTCTCCAGTTGGTTCTGGTACATACTCAACGATTTGCTCTAAAATCTCTTCTATACCAATACCAGCTTTTGCAGATGCTAAAACAGCCTCGCTAGCGTCAATACCAATAACATCTTCTATTTCATGACGGACTCTTTCAGGTTCTGCTGCTGGTAGATCAATTTTATTGATAACAGGTAAAATTTCTAAATCGTTATCTAGAGCTAGATAAACATTAGCTAAAGTTTGGGCTTCAATACCTTGAGCTGCATCAACAACCAAAATAGCTCCCTCACAGGCAGCTAAACTACGTGATACTTCATAAGTGAAATCGACATGCCCCGGAGTATCTATTAAATGAAAAATATAAGTTTCACCATCTTTAGCGGTATAATTTAATTCTATTGCATTTAATTTAATGGTAATACCACGCTCACGCTCAAGATCCATACTATCAAGTAATTGATTTTGCATCTCACGACTTGATACCGTTTCTGTTTTTTCCAAAATACGGTCAGCTAAAGTTGATTTCCCGTGATCAATATGGGCAATAATCGAGAAATTTCTAATTTTTTTCTGCCGTTCTTTTAGTTCTTTTATATTCATATGTCTTTCCTATCAAATTTAGTCAGCATTACTATTATATATTAAATCACTAAATTAAGCTAGATTGAAAAAATTAAAAATCACTACTAAATTAATTAGTAGTGAAATAGTAATAATTATTTTCCTAATTTTGCTTTAGCTGCATCAGCAAGAGCAGTAAAACCTGTTGCATCATTAACAGCTAAATCAGCTAACATTTTACGGTTAACTTCAATTTCAGCTAATTTCAAGCCATGCATTAATTGTGAATATGATAAGCCATTCATACGAGCTGCTGCATTGATACGAGTAATCCACAATTTACGGAAGTCACGTTTCTTTTGACGACGATCACGGTAGGCATAGTAATAAGAATTCATTACTTGTTCCTTTGCAGTACGGAACAAGATATGCTTTGAGCCATAGTAACCTTTTGCTAATTTTAAAATACGTTTACGACGTTTGCGTGCAACAACGCCACCTTTAACACGTGCCATTTATAATAATCCTCCAAATAATTCTATTAATATTCTTGTATTTGCTTATTTAAGACCAGTAAGCATTGCTTTAATGCGTTTGAAATCTCCACTACTTACCATTGAAGCTTTACGAAGATGACGACGTTGTTTCTTAGTCTTACCATGGAAACGGTGTGATGTGTAAGCACGGAAACGTTTTAAACCACCTGAACCTGTACGTTTAAAACGTTTAGCTGATGCGCGATGTGTTTTTTGTTTTGGCATTTTTAATACTCTCCTAAATAAATAATAATATGTTACATTTATTTCTTTTCAGAAATAGGGGCAAGTTGCATAAACATTTGACGACCATCCATTTTAGCTCTTTGCTCGATGATCGCAATATCTTGTGTTGCTTCAGCAAAATCTGAAAGAACTTTTGCACCAATTTCTTTGTGGGTAATCATACGTCCTTTAAAACGAACTGAAACTTTAACCTTATTTCCTTTTTCAAGGAATTTACGGCCATTACGAAGTTTGGTCTCAAAGTCACCCTTGTCGATAACAGGACTAAGGCGTATTTCTTTAACAGTCACAACACTTTGTTTTTTGCGTTGTTCTTTTTGTTTTTTCTGATACTCAAACTTAAACTTACCATAATCCATGATTTTGGCAACAGGCGGTGTTGCCTGTGGTTGAATAAGTACCAAATCAACGTTAGCCTCATCAGCAAGAGCTTGGGCTTCATTGAGCATTTTAATTCCTAATTGTTCGCCTTCAAGACCAACAAGACGCACTTCGCGAACGCGAATTTCATCGTTAATGAACAAATCCTTCTTAGCTATGTTCTTCACCTCTTTTATTTTTTAGAGAAAAACGAAAGCGGACCTGATTAACAAGCCCGCACTACATTATATTTCATCGTGAAATGTATTATGTAGAGCCAGACAACGTTAATTGCAAGGCGAGAAGTTCTCACTTCTGCTTTTCCCATTAGTAATATGTTACTACATTTTATTTTCACTGTCAATGATTTTATTTGCTTTTTCTAAAATAAAGTTTACAACTTCCTCAATACTTAAACTAGTTGTATCTAAAGTAATCGCATCTTTTGCTGCTTTTAACGGCGATACTTCACGATGACTATCTTTATAATCTCTTTGAGCAATCTCATCTTTTAGAATTTCTAAATCAGTTGGAATACCCTTTTCAATATTTTCCTTGTAACGACGCTTAGCCCTTTCTTCAACAGAAGCAATTAAAAAAATTTTTAATTCTGCTTTTGGCAAAACAACAGTACCGATATCACGCCCATCCATGACAATACCACCTTCCTGTGCAATACGTCTTTGAAAGTCAACCAACTTTTCTCTTACTTCAGGAATAGCAGAGACCCAAGAAACATTTTTGGTTACTTCGTTTTGGCGAATAATATCCGTAATGTCAACGTCACCAACAAAAACTCTTTGATTACCATCATTACCATGTCCAAAAGATAAAGGAAATCGATCTAATAAAGCAATTATTTCTGGAATTTGTTTGGCTGTCAGTTGATATCTTAATATCAAATAAGTTATTGAGCGATACATCGCACCAGTATCTATATAGGTATAATTTAATTTTTTTGCAATGATCTTTGCAACTGTACTTTTCCCACTTGACGCAGGACCATCTATAGCAATTTGAATTGTTGTCATTTTTTCCTCTTTATTCAATAAAAACTTTATCACCTGGATGGGCTAACCAAGAACCTGTACTCAATTTTTCTGGGTTTAGCTCATATAATCTTTCAAGTGAAATTCCTCCACGCTCAGCAATACGAGATGGCCCTTCTCCAGCTTCTACGACGATAGTTTTTCTATTTTCTTTTGGTGTTTCTACTGTTGTTTCAACTTCTTTTGTTGTTTCTATTTGAGTTGTCTCTTCTGTAACATTTTTAGTTGTACGATTTGGATTATAAAATGCTTCTTCTAGTGATTGTTTTTCAGAGCCACCATTTGAAGTGTAAACAACTATTAATAAAATACCAACAATAATAGCAAAGAAGACAACTAACAAAATAGTTAAAAATGGTGTACTGATGACAGTATTCACTTTATATTTTCGAGAGTTACTTTGCCTACTTTCAGCAAAAATTTTCATCTCCCATGGTTTTTTTACCATATCTTCTCCCTTGTTAATTCTTAAAATTAGTATTACAATGATACTATGAAAGTAACAATAATTCCAGAAAAATGTATTGCTTGTGGACTTTGCCAAACTTACTCCGATGTTTTTGATTACTATGACAATGGTATTGTTAAGTTTTCAAATAGTGAGGATTTAATACAAGAAGTCCCTTACTCAGATGAGACACTCTTAGCTGTCAAATCATGCCCAACAAAGGCTCTTACGACTCCGTAGGAGCTTTTTTATTATCCTTATAAACTTCAAAATAATCAAGCTGAATGAAGTTATCAAGTAACTCAACTTCTCCTTGAAATGAGTCGCAGATTACTAAAGCATCTAAAAAGTATTTTTTAGGCCATTTTCTCATGTAAAATAAGCGCTGTTCACCATTTGTTAAGATAATTGTCATTGTTGATTTCGTAACATTGATTTTAGCAATATCAGCAATTAAAAGTCGCTGTTTAGAAAAAAAATTTAACGTAACTATTCTAAGATAACCAGTTTCTTCTATGATAAAATAGCGATGGAGTCCAAACCCTGTTAAAAAAATAAAAATACCAAATAAAATAAAAATATTGGATGAGGGGCTTGTTCGTTCATATAACAAAGATAAGGCTATAAAAATTGGAGTAAATGTCAAAGACCAGTAGCTAATCAACTTAGATAATTCTGGTTGCCAATGATATCTAATTTTACCAAATATCTTAATCATAGTTAATCTCCCCTCTATTGAAGCATATTAAAAACAAGCTTTTAGTCTTTAAAGCTAGCAATTCCAATAATGACATCAACAGCTTTTTCCATGGTTTCAAGACTAACAAATTCAAAACGACCATGCATATTTTCACCACCAGCAAAGATGTTTGGTGTTGGAATACCCATAAACGATATTTTTGAACCATCAGTTCCTCCACGAATAGGTTCAATAACAGGCTTAATTTCTAAATTTTCCATTACTTTTTTAGCTATTTCAACACTAGTCATATTTTTTTCAATGACCTTTTTCATATTATAATAGCTATCAGATAATGTAACACTCACACGTTCTTCACCAAGTTGATTATTCATACGTTGAGCTATTTCTTTCATTATTTTTTTGCGTTTTATAAAATTATCATCTTCAAAATCACGAATAATATAGTCTGCTGAAGCTTCTTCTACTGTTCCATTTAAACTTAAAAGATGGAAGAAACCTTCATAGCCTTCTGTTGATTCTGGGCGATCTGTTTCAGGTAGTTCTTTATGATAATCCATAGCCAATTGAAGAGCGTTAATCATTTGCCCTTTAGCTGTACCAGGGTGAACGTTTCTTCCTAAAAATTGAATACTTGCACCTGCTGCACTAAATGATTCGTATTGTAATTCACCAAGTGGCCCACCATCAACTGTATAGGCAAAATCAACATCAAAATCAACAACATCAAATTTATTTGCCCCAATACCAATTTCTTCGTCAGGACCAAAGCCAACACGAATCTCCCCGTGTTTAATTTCAGGATGTTCTATTAGATAGGCCATCGCTGTCATGATTTCAGCAATACCAGACTTATCATCAGCACCTAAAAGTGTTCTACCATCAGTTGTAATGAGAGTTTGACCATGATAATTGTTGAGATTAGGAAAGTCTTTTGGATCTAGCTGGTAATCAGTATCACCAAGTTGAATAACACCACCATCATAATTACGTATAATTTGAGGATTAACACCCTCTGCATTAAAATCAGCGGTATCAACGTGAGAAATAAAACCAATTTTTCTAGTCATAGTTTTATCATTGGCAGGTAGAGTAGCTACAAGGTAGCCATTATGTTCAAGATAATGAACATTTTCTAAACCAATACTTTCCATTTCAGGTTTCAAGACATTTAAAACAAATTCTTTTTGTGATTCAGTTGTAGGTGTTGTTGTACTGTTAGGATTACTACGAGTATTAATCTTAACATATGTTAAAAATCGTTCTAACAATCTATCGTAAGTCATTTTTTTACCTCTTAGTCTAATTTCCTTACTATTATATCATAAATCGGCTTTGATATTACTTAATATTAATGCAAAAAAACCTTTCTTTGCTAATTATTTGGCAAAAAAAGGTTTTTTATAATTTTAGCTTTATAATCTATGGATAAGTGTGATAATATTTTTTAATACCAGCCACAATTCCGTCGGCCAACTTTTCTTGATAAGCTAATTGACTAACTTTAGTATTTTCAAAACGATTTGATAAGAAACCTAGTTCAACTAAAACAGCTGGTGCTGTAGTCTCTCTCAAAACGGCAAAAGTTTCTCGTCTTACTCCTCGATCTGGAGCACCTGTTCTTTTAAGAGTTTCTGAGTGGATAGCATTTGCCAATACTTGACTTCTTTTTAGTCTTTCAGAATTGTTATGGTAATTTTTATTAATCCTTGACGGATACTCTTTATAATATTGATACCAATAGGTCTCAATTCCACTAATATTCTTATTAACCGAAGCATTAAAATGCATGCTTAGGAATAAATCCGAATTAGAAGCATTTGCTTTTTTTGAACGATCTAACAAATCAACATAGATTTCTTCAGATTCACGTGTAGTCACCACCTTATATCCTTCTTTTTCTAATCTTTGTCTCACAAGATTTTGCATAATAGTGGTTAACTCTTTTTCTGAATGACCAAAGTAAGCTGCACCAGGATCTCTACCACCATGTCCAGCATCTAAGTAGACTATACGGTTAACTACTTCATAATCTCCTTGTGAAGCAGAACTCTTAATATTTGAATTTAAAGCATAGTTACCTAAATTAAAGCCTATTTCTTGACCACTAGTATTTGTCACATAGGCATGAACAATATAATTACCTTTTTTATGTTGGTGATTAGCTTGATTAATATGAACAACAATTTTGCCATTTCTTACACTATCTGAAACATACCAAGAAAGATTTTCTTGTTTGCTTTCTGACCAAGCTGCTATCCGAACTGATTTTATCTTAGGAGATTGTGGTGTTTCAGAGATTAGGACATTTAAAGTACCCTCATTTGGTTTATGATTGGTAACAACTGCTGTTATCTTACCTTGTTCTACTTTTTTTACATCAAAGCCTGGACTACCTGCTAGACCAATCAAACGGTTTGTTTCTAGTTGATTATAACCATAAATATGAACACTGTAATGCCCGCTATCAAAATTGTGATTTCTCACATCAATAGTTGATCGATAAGTCGTTTGAGATAATTTAACAGCTCCTACCCATTTCAAATCATCTTGACCTTTTATATCAGACCAAACAGGTGTAACAATACCACTAATATATAATGGTACGTCGCTAACTACAACTTCATAGTTAGTGTTAGATACTTTGTTAATAGCTACTTTTATTGATGGTTTAGCTATTGTTATCTGATTTGCTTTTAATCCTTTTAATTGCCCACTTTGATTAAGATAAGTATGAATATGATAGATACCAAAGCCTCTATGATTATTATAATTGGCTGTTGCAACACCATTAGAATTAGCTGCGTACCATCTTAAATCATCTTGTCCTTTTTCATTTGACCAAACGGCAAAACGAATTTGACTTAAATCTCTCACGCTATCAGATTGAAATGCAATTTCGATACCAGTTGTCGTTAAATGAGTATTTACTAACGTTGGGCTAATATAGTGTTTACCAAGATCGGTTCCAATTGTTTTACCATCACTGTAATCAGTATAAACATGGACAATATAAAAATCGCTCAAATTACTGTGATTTGCAATATCTACTTTCGCAGTTGCTTTTTTATTTGAAATAGTTGGTGTATACCATTTCAAATCATCTTGACCTTTGCTTTCAGACCAAACTGCCACACGAACATAGCGAAGGGTTTTAGTTGACTGACTGGCATCAATAGCTACATTAAAGGTACTATTATTTTTATCGTAGTCTTGCAGTCTGACTTTAGCATAGATATCCGCTGGTTTTTTCTCATGATTAAATCCTTGAGTGGCCATTAAACCAATGCGTGATTTGGTTATCTCACTATAACCATAAAGATGCACATGGTAGAAACCAAAATCATTTTTATGATCTTTGATGTTAATTATCGTTTCGTATTTTGTAGGGGATAATTTCTTGGCTTGATACCATTTCAAATCATCTTGACCATTTTTATCAGACCAAACAGCAAAGAAAATACTTGTTTGTTGTGGTATTTTTCTTTGATATTGGAGACGTAATCCAGTTGTTCCTTCTGAAACATCCGTCACAGCTTGAGAATTAGCTGAGCCAGGTTTTGCTCTGAAGGCACTTACGTTAGTTGATTCCTGTTCTTGACCAACAATTTCTTCTTCTCCTTTAATAGTGCCATCATTGTTGATTGTCTTTTGATTTTCTTTGGAAGAATCCACTTCTTCACCATCAGAAACAAAATCTTGTGTTTCATCAACTGCACTAGATTCTTCTATTAAAAGTTTTTCAGAGGAAATTGGTTCTTCTGATGATAAGTTTTCTTGAGAAGAAGTTAAAGCATTCGTTGTGGTTGGACTTGATTCAGCAATGGTTGTAGCAGTTGATGGTTGTGAGATAATAACTTCAGCTACTTTTGGGATTTCTACCTGAGTGGTTGTATCTTCTGCTAAAATCATTGAAGGAAATAGCAAGATACTGGTAGCAATAGGTAGAATGACTGTCCACTTCTTTTTAGAGAATAACATCATTTGACCTCTTATCTTGAAATTTTTCCTTTATTTTAGCATTTTTAGGGCGGTTCTTCAAGATTAATGCCAATGATATTAGCTAAATAATAAATAAAAAAAGCCTCTTAAAGAGACTTTTTTTTTCTTATTGGTAACTCGCAAAACTATAATAAAATTGTGGTCTCAAAACTCTCCAATGAACTTTTGTTTGAATCTCATTATAGTTTAATTCACTAATAAGGAAACTACCATCTGAATTAACATGTTCAACAAAGGCCACATGACCATATTGAGATAAAGTATAATCATAACCTCCCTTGACTGATAAAACAGCTCCTACACTTGGTTGATTGCTGCGATGCCAACCTTGACTAGTCAAACTATTCACCCAATCTTGACCATTACCCAACCAACGATAAACAGAAATTCCGTGTGTTTCTCTAATCCGGTTATAGACGTAAAACGTACACTGCCCTTGACTATAGCTTGTTCCGATATTGTCATATCCTCCATATATTGTTCTTGAAGTCGGTGCTTTATACGTTAATACGTTTTGATAATTTGATGGCATATAATATTGTGAAAAGTAAGTATAACTCGTTTCAATCCTTGCCGATAAAGAGACCTGCGATAAGGGATAACCTCTCGTTTCACCATCATTATAAGTGATATAAACATGGACATGGTAAAGACCACTTTTATTAGCATGATTTTTAATATCTGCGTTAATTGAAAACGAGCCATTATTTGAATGTTGACTCTGATACCATTTGAGATTCCCTTGATTGGCATCTGACCATACAGCAACATTAATACTTTTTATCACTTTTGAATGCTCAGTTTCATTCACTGTCACTGAAAATTGATTACTATTAGTCATAGAACTCCCCATTTGAGGACTATCATAACTGGTAATGGCATCCACAGAAAAACCAGATGTGCTTTGTAACCCTTTTAATCCAGTATAAAGATCACTTCTTCCATAAAGATGAACACTATAGTGTCCTAAATTAAAGTGATGATTCTTAAGAGGCACCATAACCTGATAAGTGGTTGCATCAATTTTTGTCGCTTGATACCATTTAAGATCATCTTGACCATTTTTATCCGACCAAATAGGGACAAGAATAGAGGTCATATGTTCAGGCACATCATTTATCGTCACTTGATAAGCTGTATCTTTTACTTTGGTGATTTGATAGTTGAGATTTGGTTTTTCAATTTGGAGAGTTTGTATTGAAATACCTTTCATCTCACCTGGTTTCTGTAGGTATGTATGAATATTGTATTTACCATAACTTTTATGATACATATATTTCGCTAAAGCAATACCATCTGAATTAGAATAATACCATTTAAGATCATCCTGACCATTTTCCTCAGACCAAACTGCTGTTACTAATCTTCCTTCTTCTGGAACTATTTTAGATTTTATTTTAATACCTTCTCCAGTTGTTGTTAATTCTGGTTTCGATAATTTTATGCTTTTCTTACCTAAATCAAATCCTTTTTTACTTCCATTATTATATGTTATGTATGCATGAACAATATAATTTCCACTTTTACCCCCATGTTCTTTAATATTAAAGTGATATTGAATGCTATTGTTAGATACTTTGTCTGTACTATACCATTTTAAATCATCTTGCCAATCTTTTTCTGACCAGACAGCGATGTCAATATAAGAAATCGTTTTACTATTTTCAGCTTCATTTGCTATAACATCAAATGTCCCTTCATATTGATTGAAATTTTTTATTGTTACCTCTGATTCAGCAACATCAGTTGCCTCTACTCTATAAATGATTAACATTGAAATAAGAAATAACATGGTATAACTAAGTAAACGGTGCAGAATTTTTTTCAATATATTCTCCTTAAAAAATTTTTATAATCTAATTTTGAAAAAAATTATTTTTCCAAAATAGATTACATACTATTTATTCGAAAATAGTCTCTAATCTTTCAAATAATAAAGTGAACATTTTAAATTTATTTCACTTAAACATAGTAAAAAAGATTTAATTCTATAAATAGAATTAAATCTTACTTTGTCATTTCAAAAAAATCTGGATGTTCAAGGATATAATTGTTACCTTCCATTAAATCATACTGTATCAATTTTAAATCATCTGCTATAATTTTTTGTTCTTCGCTTAAATCTTTTTTATCAATACTAGCATTATTTAAAACTTCAGTTAACAAAGCATAATAGGGACTAACTTTTGAATTGGTATGTGCTAATAGTTCTGCTCCAAAATCACTAGAATTAACAAGAGGATAATCAAGCTTTCTCTCGACATCATAATTACTCCAAATAAAATAATCAGTTAAATATTGATTTTCAGGTTGATTTTCAAATATTCTTTGGGGATATAATCCTGGTAAATGATCACCATAAAAAACAACTGTTATTTTCTTATTAAAAGTTCTAAGTTTTTCCAAAAATTCTAATGTATCCTTATCAGTATAAGTTAATAGTCTAGCATAACTAAGTAGATCATTATTTTCCTTATCATTAAAATCATCACCTTCAGCTTGAATATCTTCTGGGGTTTCAGAAAACCAAGGTGAATGATTCTGCATAGTCATAACTGAAAAAAATTGACTTTTTGACTCATCTAGTTCGGATAAAACATTTTGATAACTAGATTTATCACTATAACTAGAACTTCTATTTTCAATAAAATTTGGTTCATCTTTAGTACCTTCAGTCGCAATAAATTTATCATATTTAAATTTTTGGTAAATAGCTTTTCGAGAATAATTATTAGCATTTGCTAAATGGATTACAATTCTGTTATTTTCGTCAAAAAAATTACTTATCAAAGGAACATAGCTCATCTTAGGAACAACATCAGTATATAAAATTGATATGGTGCCATTAAGATTATATTTTGGTAAGCCAGATAGTGATTGAAATTCCATATTTGCAGTTCCACCACCATAACCATCTGCATGCATTAGTCCACTCGTAGTCTTACTTTGAATTGACTTAATATTGGAAAGCAACTCTTGAGAAACATTTACTTGTTCAAGACGTTTTGGATCTGCTAAACTTTCACTTAAAATATAGATTATTGTTTGATCATTAATATTGTCTGTACGAGATTCATTAATAGTAGTTGCTACTTTTTGATATTTTTCATAAAGAGAATCAATTGTTTTTTTACTATAATTATCTGGCTTTTCCATACTTTTCGTTGTTAGTTGTTTAAACCATACAAAGCTAAGAGACTGAAATCGAGAATTTGCATTCAAACCTTGCCAATCAATATCATAAACATTATAGACAGAAGAAAGGACAGGAATATTTGGATTAATTAATCCATTCTCGGAATTTTCAAATATTATTTTAATACTTATAAAAGAAGCTAAAACGCTTGAAATTAACATTAACCTTGATAGTTTAGATTGAAAAATTGGCCCAGAAAGAATTTTATTTCTATAAACAATTAACAACAATATAACAATTAGCAGAACAATAATAAAAGTTATAACTATATTCCAATCAATAAAATCAAAAAAGAAAGTAAATTCTCTAATCCAAGACAAATCTGACAATAGTAATGGCTCATTTCTTAATTCAAATTTTTTAGCATTTGCAAATGAAATAATGAAACCGAAAATAATTGAAATTAAAGTAGCAGGTAAAAATCTATTAACTATTGAGTAGAACAACATGAAAAGAGATGCTAAAACAAAAATTTGAAAAATAGTTGCTCCAGAAACAATATAATAGTCATACCACATTCCAGTAACTGTTATGCCAGATTGAATATAATAATTAAACACAGTAGCAAGAATAATACTTGTCGTTAAAGAAAGAAAAAAGGTTGATTTATTATTTTTTAAATTATAAAAACCAATTACCAAAATAATACTTAATACTGAGTAAGAGATGTATGAAATTAAAAAATAAATGATTAAATTATTACTAAAAATTGAAGAAATAGATTCAATTGGCAAAAGATTATTAGAATAAAAACGATCTAAAAACTGTGAACCAGTTATTATTAATGCCGTTAGTGTTTGACCAATGAATATAAATCTAATGTTTGAAGAGTTTAAATTTGTCTTTAGTAATTCATATCTATCATGTACTGTATTGAAAAAACCTTTTTTCTGTAGTTGTTCATATATTTTTGAAATTAATTTACAAAACAAAATACTTAATCCAATTAAAAATAACGACTCTAAGAAATTTGTTTCATAAAAATCATTATACTTATCCCACTCAAAATTCTCATCATTAAGCAATAAGGTCATTTTGAAAAAATAAGAGCTTATTAAAAATAAATAATACGATACAATGGTTGATATCAACAATTTTAAATTAAAGACTTTGTGAACAAAAAAACCAATTAAAATTAATAATAAACTATAAAATATAATGATTTTTGAAGTAAAATTAAAGGAAAATTGAGAAGAATTAATAAACAAAAATTTTAGAAAAATGATTCCAAAAAATAGGATTTGAACTATAATACTAATAATATTATTCAAAAATATTTTTTTTATATTATTAATATTATAAGAAGTTAATATTTTCATTAATAAATCCACCTTAAATTCTTAAATATTTCAAATTCTAAAATTTTCATGGGTTACCTTTGAATTTACTCAATATTTTTTTTACAATATATTTTAAAATTTGAATGTTTGCACTTACAAAATATTTTAATGCTCCTTTTATTCCACCATAATAAGTAAAGTCAATAACTGATGCAGGACTGAAGTTTAGATCATCTTTTTTATTTAGTAAATTGATATCTACAAAAGGAGGTAAAATCAAAGGATTTTTAGAAATTAAAAAATCGTAGTCTCTAAGCTATGATATATATTCTAACATCCTTTCTACACAATGTAAAATAGTTAATTTCAGAAACAGATTTTAGGAATATAACCAATTTTAAAATGAATTAGACAAGAAATACCATTTATATTAAATTTAGGTAAAACTCAACATTTGTCTTAAAGGAAACTCTTATAAATAATATACCCTTATCTTATCAAAAGAACCTAGTTATGATTAAGCATAAGTTTCTATGTTTTCATATTAACACTTCCACTTTCTAATAAGCCTATACAGAAGTCTCTTTTATCTCTTTATCATTGTACACCCATTCTTGTTTCTTCAAGTTCAACTTTTCTCTTTATTTACTATCCCCATATTCATCTTTATTTTCTGAAGATATTTTCCATTTTTTGAACATACAAAAACTCCCCTTATCATTTCTAGTGAATCTTTGCTTTTTTCACTGTCCACTATAAGGGGAGTATATTAAATTGATTCTCTCTGGATGTTAATGACTAGTTAACTACTACCCACTTGACAAAAAACATTTGATTTCATAGGCTCATTATTAATATGGGTATATGTAATAAACAGCCTGGGTAGTTGGATTAAACCACCCTCGATAGTTACCAATAGATGTGTTACCAGCATAATTAGCTTCTTTTACTTGAATTCTCTTTGAACTTTCAACGGCTGTTACATAGGCAACATGCCCATAACCTCCACCATCGTTAGGAAAAACTGCAACTGCCCCAACAACTGGTTTTGATCCAATTGAAAAGCCAGCAGCTCTTGCACTTGCACCCCATTCTTTTGCATTACCCCAATAGTTACCAACCCAAGGAGCCAATTCTTTAACTCCCCATGTACATTGGCCAACTTCATAGGTATTTTTTGAAGGAGTCACTTTCGGAGTTGCTTTTTTAACTAAATTAATCTGAGGTAATTGAAAACCTTTAATCTCATTATCCATATACGTTACATAAACATGGACTTGATATTTACCAGTAATATTACCATGTTGTGTAACATCACCACTAATGCTTAAAGTATTTCCTCTTTTAAAACTTGTTTCATACCATTTTATATTACTCTGATTATCCTTAGACCAAACTGCTACTCTAATTAGTTTAATGAATTTGGAATCATCATTTTCAGTTACTTTAACACTAAAACTATGACCATTAGGAGTATAGTTAACAATATCCATCTTAGGATCTTTGTAATTTGAAATACTGTTTACTTGAAAACCGTTTGTACTTGTTAATCCAAAAATTCCATCAGACAAAGGTCCTTCAGCATATATGTGTGCTTGATATTTCCCTAGTACGTATTTATGATTTTTCAGTTTAATATTAACTTTATATGCTCCATCAGAAATCTTTTGTGTCCTATACCATTTCAAATCATCTTGACCATCTTTATCAGACCATACAGGAATGACAATTGAGTTAATGTATTTGGGAACATTTGTTACTATAATTTCAAAATCTATATCACTAATTTTTGAAATATTATGATTAACAGTTGGAATAGGAATATTTATTTGACTTGCCATAATCCCTTCCATTTTCCCTGATTTTTTTAAATATGTATGTATATTATATATACCATAGTTGCGATGATTAGTATAATTAGCAAGTGCAATTCCCATATTGTTAGCATTATACCATTTTATATCATCTTGACCTTTTTCATCAGACCATACAGCAAAGTAGATGTTATTTAAATCATGAATAATATTAGATTTAAATCTCAAAGAAATACCACTTTGAGTTAAATCTGTTTGCAATTCATTTTTAGCCTCTATTTTAAAATAATATTTTCCTAAATCTGTTCCGATAGTTTTACCATTTGCATAATCAGTATATACGTGAACTATAAAAAAGTCGCTTTTATTACTATGATTGGTAACATCAATTTTGAACTTATCTTTATTATTTGAAGTATTATTATATGTGTACCACTTCAAATCATCTTGACCATTGGTCTCTGACCAAACTGCTATTCTAATACCATTTATTACCTGATTAGCATTTGATTTATCTATTGTAACATTGAATGTGGTTTTATTCTCACTATAATCTTCAATATTTATTTTTGCATAAGTTTCGGGTTCTTTTTCATGATTAAATCCGGTTGTTCCAATTAAAGGAATTAGAGACTGTGTAATTTGACTATAACCATATAGATGGATGTGGTATTGCCCAAAATCATTCTTATGATTATTCACATTTACAATAGTTTCATATTTTGTAGGCGATATTTTTTTAGCCACATACCATTTTATATCATCTTGACCACCTTTATCAGACCAAGTTGGTACTTTAATTTCTGTTATTGTTTTCGGAATATCACTGATTACAATTTTATATTCATTTTTAGAAATTTTATCTATTTGATAATTAATGTTAGGCTCTTCTATACTGAAAGTTGTTGCATTAAGTCCTCGCATTTTCCCATTTTCATTAGCATATGTATGAATATGATAAAGATCATAGGCTTTATGATTACTATAGCTTACGTATGCAACTCCTCCATTATCAGCTTTATACCATTTTAAATCATCTTGACCATTTTTGTCAGACCAAACTGCAAACATTATAGTGGAGTTTTTGGATATTTCTCGATTGTATTGAATACGAAGTGCTGTTGAACCTTCTGAAATTTCTGTAACAGATAAATTATTTGCATTCTCAGAAGAGTTTCTAAATGAATTCTTTAGATGAGGAGTTTCTATTAATTTTTCTGAAGTAATTCTTCTGAAAATTCATTATTTTCTAAATCAACATCTTCTTCATTTAATAAATTATCCTCTTGAATAGTATTTTTATCTAAATTCTTGAAATCATTGTTTTCTACATTATTAGAATTATTTGGAACTTCCAAATCATGATGATCAGATAATACATTATCATCTTCGTTTGATTCATCATTTTTAATAATTTCAACGAAATTTTTATCTTGACTATTTGTCAAATTATCAAACTCTGATATTTGATTTTGAGTTATTCCATTTTCCGTGTCAGCAAACACTACAGTGGATGTAGCAATTAAACCTATAGATAAACATAAAATAAACAATATTTTTTTCTTTTTCTTATTCATATTGCTTTATTCCTCCTTTTCACAGAAAGTATAGCATTATGTTTGTGAAAGAACAAACAATTATATGCTGCTATTTAAAAATTTTTTAGTTTTACTTTTGCTATGCTACTGCAAAAACACTTTTCTATAATTAACTTAACTTCCAATAAAAAATAATATTCTCATAACAAATATATAATAAAAAATTCTGTTTAACAACATACTTATGAAATACTTTAATAGACTACAAAAATTTATTCAACCTAAAAAAGTAATCCTGAAGAATAAAAAATATCTCAAACTTCCAAATAATTTACTTCGAAAATTGTCTCAATTCTACTCAAAAAAACACCCCAATTGTTAGATTTTGTGTCTAACTTTTGGGGTGCAGTTCAATGAGCTCGTGTTTTTATTCTCTTAACTTTTGGTCTTGTATCTTTGATTATTGATAGTTGTATTAATTATAGAAACAAAATCTAAAAACCAACTAATTTAAAATTAGATAAATTTTTTTATTATTCAAATTTTAATATCATTTCTCTCTTTTTTCCAAAGAATATTTTGAAATATTTGAATTTAAATCGATACTATTTGCCAACCTAATTCCTCTCCATTTTTCGAAATGAAATAAAGGATTTATAAATGACCAATAAATTTTTTTTCTAAGAGTATAATCTCTATCTTTTAAAATTTTTATACTATCTTTAAATGAAAATTTAATGGTATTAATTATAACATTCAGAAATGAAATTTTTGTAGTATTACCACTATTTAGACGAATATTATAATTTTCGTCAAAAATACGTTTTTTATAATCAGATAACTTAACATCATTAGAATGCTCAACAACTGCTCTACTATTGTATACCTTAATATAACCAGCATCTAAAATATCTTTACCATATTCATAATCTTCAGAATAATCAACAGTCCTATATCCTATATTATTAAGTAGAAAATCTCTGGGGGCTGCTGAACAAACATCACTGTAAAAAGACTCTTTTGTATACTTACCAAAAAATTCTTTATTATCTCGAGTCCAAAGTGTAATAGCATCAGGAACACCTTGTTCTTCAAAAACTAAATTAATATCATATTTCATGGCAGGAAAACAATTATCTCTAGGTTTCTGTTTTCCTAATACTGCAACAATCTTTTCATTTAGACTAAATGGTGAAATCATTTCTGATAACCAGTTACTATTTATAGGTATGGCATCTTGGGTTAAATAAACAATATACTGCGCCTCTGATATTTCAGCTACCATTTGCCTAGTTCTACCATGAGAAAATTCTGATTTTTTAATTTTAATTAATCTTAAATTATCATATTTAGACAAAAACTCTTTGATTATTGATAAAGAAGAGTCTTGAGATTCTGAATCAGTAATGATAACATCCCAAGGAAAATCAGTTTTTTGTTTATATAATGCAACTAAAGTCTCCTTTAGATGATTATTTTCCCCATTGAATACAGGAATGAAAACAGTCGCTTTGAGTTTATTTTTCATTAATAACCTCTCTAATAATTATTTGTTCTACTTTTTTATAACTTTTTTCCCAAGAAAAATCATTATATTTCTTGCTAATCTCACTTGCATAATCATTAATATTAGTTTTCTCAACTATCTCACATAATTTATTAGCTAGAGAAATAGGATATGCTTCCGTATAAGCAATATCATCAATTTCTCCAAGAACAGTGGTATTATTCTCTCCCGAGTTCATAACTGGAACGCATCCAGAAGCCAATAATTCCAGTGGTAATAAAGAGACATTTGTTAATGATAGCAATAAACAAGCAACACTATCTTGATAAATTGTTGCAAGTTCTTCTTTACCCAAAATTCCTCTATTAATAAATTCAAAAGGTATGTTATAATCACTCATATCTTGACCAAAAAATTCAATATCATAATCGGGATATCTCTCTTTAAATATTTGAAGAGCCATGATTCCAAGTTCAAATCCTCTTCGCTCAGTGTGAGCTCTAGCATAAAAAGCAATCTTTTTCTTCTTCTTAATTGGAGCCGTAGGCTGATAAATTTCTATATCAGCACCAAAATCAAAATAATCAGATTCCATTCCATAGCTTTTTAGTTTTTTTGTTAACCATTTACCGGCTGTAATACCATAGAAACCAAATTTATATGTTGCTTCAGCCAATTTGTACCTAGAACCTACTCCATAAAACATAGGTTCAAAATCCTGAACAAAATAAAATTTATGAAGCTTTTGATCTTTTAAATTAAATACAGCGTAAGCAGTTTCCCAACTTGTAGCAAATACAACATCTTGATTTTTAAAATTTTCAAGTTCTTCTACAGAAACATCAATGTGATAAGACTGTAATAAAATTTTGTAAGCTTCTTTTGAAGTTTGATGAATTGTATTATTATTGTATATGTAAAAAGTTATACGATGACCATGAGATTGTAGATATTTAACAAATCTCGAAATAGTCGTATGTCCTCCTCCTCCTTTTCCTATAGGGGGAGAAACCCATGCTATATTTAAAATTTCTTTATCAATTTTAGATGGCTTTTTATAACGATTATTAATATAATCTGCTGAAACTATGTCTTCAAATTTAGGCATAATTGGTAATTTAGATAAGTCTATCTTATGTATTTTTTTCATTAAAGGCTTACCAGTTAATTTGTGAAGAATTTTTCTAATAGTCACATATATACCATATTCTTTAAAACTTTTTAAAAGTTTATATATCATTTTTTTCTCCTTAATAGTCGAATTAACTTATTATTGATAAACAAGCTATAAAATTTTATGAAAAACTGATTTATTTTATAATAGTATGCTTTCTTAATATTTTTCAATTCGTCCGCTTGCAAATTAATTTGCAACTTCAGAGAATCAATTTCTTTTTCTTTTTCTTTTTCAACATTTTCTAATTTATGAATAGACTGCCATAAATTAACACTATCATTCTCTAAACGTACCACTGTATTTTTTAATAATAAATTAATGGCATTTACATATTCAATATAATTTGAATCAAATGGTTCTATTTTTTTATTAAAATTATTTACACTCTTATAAATTTTGGAAAAAACGTTAGAAATTAGATACTTATTAATCGATTGATTTCTTATTTTATTATGAAAAATTTGAGCTTCTTTATAATTGCTTAATATCTCTTTGACTATTTCCTCTGAAGTTTTAATATTTTTTTCAAATCCTCTACCCGAAAAATTATTTTCTTTTGCTAAAATAAAATTATCTTCATTTAAATATCCTGGACCTTTAAAATGATCATATACATATATTGGTTTTCCCATTACCAAACAGTATTGAACATTTTTACCTATTCCTATAACACAATCGTATTTATTAATTAATTCTGGGTTTACTAGTTGGTAATTTTGAGACCAAACTCCAAAATAATCAATTTTTATTTTTCTTTCAATTAATAACTTTTCAATTTCCAGAATTTCTTTAGGAGGATGATTCGATATAACCAATATGGATTTTATTGAAGTTTTCTTTCTATGTTCTAAATTAGTATAAGATTTAGGAACAGGGTTGGGATAATAATGTAAGTTAGGAATTTGTTTAAAAAAACGAGATAAGTTTTTTTTAACTATTTCTTTTGAAACTACTAAACTAGCAGATGAAATTTTTTGTTCTAAATCATGAATAAATGGTTGTTCTAAAACATGGCTAGGTAAAGCTGCCATATGCAAAAAAACAAATCTAGGATATTTTTCATGATTTTGCCCAAGTTCTCTAATTATTTGAGGTGGAATAATATTTTGTGATACAAAAACCATATCATAATTTGTTATTTCAAATTTATGATTAATATCATCAATAATTTTAATATTCTTTTCCTCAAATTTATTCTTCAACGGTGATTGAGATAAGTAAGTAAAAACTTCAACAACTGCTCCTTGAGATTGAAGATATAAAGCTAATTCTAAAATATTAATCTCAGCACCACTAAAACCTCGTAACCAAATGTGAGTTAATAAAAATTTCTTTTCTTTAAACATATCTACATTTCAACCTCACTTTTTTAATCTAAATGATACGTTAGGCTTCCAATATATGTTATTTCCTGATTTACCTCTGTTAATCAACTCAAAATTACAAACATTATTAAAAATAGCATATTCTTTTGATCTATCTCGAGATTTGACACCAAACTGAGTTGTAAATTTCCCATTTGGGAAAATATTTTGAACTAAAAATTTAATATTAATTTTAGAATCAGCAATTGATATTGGATCATCAACTTCTTCATCCGAAACCCACCTATAAAGTAGTTCACCACTATCTTTATGAATTGTAAAAGTCAACACAAGATCGTCAATATTTTGCTTTATTTCCAAATTAAAGTTAAACTCTAAATTTTCTTGATTTATATTTTTAAAATAAGAAGACAAAGCGATATTATTTTTCTTTGTATTATTATTTGACTCAGTTTCAACACCTATCCCATTAAGTTCTTTATAAATTTGAGCAATTTCAAGTGGACTCCCTACCTTCATTTTATGTCCTTTATCAATTAACATGGCTTTATTGCAAAAGCGTTGAACTTGTTCCATTGAGTGAGTTACTAAAATTACCGTTTTATTTTCTCGTTTTAATTGAGCAAAATAATCAAAGCATTTTCTTTGAAAAGCTTCATCACCAACAGCTAATACTTCATCGAGTATTAAGATATCTCCTTTTGCTTTAATTGCAATTGAAAATGCTAATCGAACTTGCATTCCACTAGAATAATTTTTTAACTTTTGATCCATAAAATCATTAAGTTCAGCAAAAGAAACAATTTCTTCATACATTGAATCAACTTCACTTCTTGAAAAACCTAGTAAAGCTCCATTCATAAAAACGTTTTCTCTGCCAGTTAATTCAGGATTAAAGCCAACCCCTAGCTCAATAAAAGGAACTAGTTTCCCATTTACTTCAACTGTACCACTTTCCGGTGTATAGATTTTAGAAATAATTTTAAGTAAAGTAGATTTTCCTGAACCATTTCTTCCAACAATTCCGAAAAAATCTCCTTCTTCTACTTGAAATGAAATATCATCAAGAACGTGTTGTTCAGTATAACCTTTTACTCCTTTAAAGTAATTTACCAAACTAGTTCTTAAGCTATGACTTGCTTCTGTTGGTAACTTAAAAGATTTACTTATTGAATTAACAGATAAAACAACTTTTTTTCTTAACATTAGAGAATCTCCGCAAATTTCTTTGAATTTTTCTTAAATATATAATAACCTATAAAGAATGAACTAATAGATATAACAATTGGAATAACCGTAAAAATTTTATTTTCGAAAAGATCCCAATTAATTTCAGCACCAGAATAAACAATAAAATGACGTAATTCTTGAATTATCTGAGCTAAAGGATTCAACATCATTATTTTTGCAACTAAAGTATGTCCTCTTTGAATAATGTAAGTAATTGAATAGATAATAGGGGTGCTATACATTCCAGCTTGGAGAATAACTTCCCATATAGGTCCCATATCTCTATATTTAATAAATAAAGTTGATAAGATAAAAGCAATACCTGTAGCAAACAAAAATAATTCAAAGAAGAGAGGTAGTAAAATAAAAATCCCAATACCTATATCAACACCATTTATAAAAGCAAAAACAAGTACAACTAAAAGATTGATAAAATAATTTATTGTCGCCCCTAAAACT
This sequence comes from Streptococcus marimammalium DSM 18627, assembly GCF_000380045.1. Classification (GTDB taxonomy): domain Bacteria; phylum Bacillota; class Bacilli; order Lactobacillales; family Streptococcaceae; genus Streptococcus; species Streptococcus marimammalium. Next base: position 281,390 of record NZ_KB904339.1, on the reverse strand, counting down.
GAAGATATAACAATTATTTCCTTAGGAAAATTTATTTTTCTAAGTAAATCTCCTCTAGATACAATTGATAACATTCCCATACTTGTTGCTTCTGTGAAGAAATTCCATGTCACCATTCCTAAGAGTAAACTTACAGCATAATGTGGGGTACCGTCATCAAATCTTAAAAAACGAACAAATACCAAATACATTATAGTAAATAATAGCATTGGTTTTAAAATAGACCATAAGTGACCTATCAAACTTCCTTGATAACGCAGTTTAAAATCTGTCTTAATCATTTCTTTTAATATAATAAGATTGTTTGTCGAAAAGTTATACATTATTATCTCCTTTTTCTACTTTTTTAAAATGAGATTTTAAAAAATAAATAGTCTCATTCGTTTTTACCATTTCTTGTAAAAGAATCCAATTTTCTTTACGAAATAACATCATTTTATTTTCTCCTATAGCCTATTTTTGTAAGAATCAGTCCTCTAAACACGAGGGTATGAAAAAGTCGATTCTTTTTAAAATCAAACTTTTTTAATGTAGTATATCTTCTCGGTAATGGTTGTTCAAGTAGAGAAATATATGCAATAATCATCTCTTTGTTTTGTTTTGATAAGTCAAATTGTAAGAGATGATGGGCTTGTTTTTGACTTTCTGTGATAAGCCACCAATATTTTTCTAATAGTAAGTGTGGTTTTAACCACTTTTTCATTCTTTTTGTCCATGTTCTTGCACCAAGAACATTATTGTCATGTTGACGATATAATTGAGTTGTTCTATCTATATAAACAAGGTTACCCATTGCACTAGCTAACAAAGCAAGATACCAATCATGCATCAAAATATTATCATCAACTGTCCATTTTTCAGCCAGAGTATGATTAATCAGCATGGTCCCACCAGTTACCGTATTCTCTGTCAATTCTTGAAGAAGAGTCGTATTGGCATGATGTGATTGTTTTTCTATCATGCTTTCAGTCATCATTTCAAGATTTTGATTGACCACAGATAAGTCGGTATAAACCAGTAATGGCTTATCGCTAGGAAAAGTTTGTGCTTTAGCCAAGGTGATTTCTAATTTATCTTCCAACCAAACATCATCTTGGTCACTAAAAAAATAAAAATCAGCAGGCTCACGCTTAACAAGAGTATAAAAACTTTTAATAACTCCCACATTATCAAATTTTTCAGAATCGATAAGATGAATGCGTGAATCTTTTTTGACAAAGGCTTGAATGATAGTTCTAGTCTGATCGTTTGAGCCATCGTCTCTTATTAAAAGAGTCCAATCTTTAAAAGTTTGTTTTTGGATACTTTCGATCTGCTCCGCAAGAAACTTCTCGCCATTATAAGTAGCCATCACAATATTAACTTTCACTTAAAAATAAATCCTCATATTCTTTAACAATTTTTGACCAAGTATAGTTTACTTTAATATGGTTTTTGGCCGCTTTACCAAGTTCTTTGAAATCGTTTTTTTTATCCATCTTATTTAGTAAGTCTTTTAAATCATTTTCTTTGTTCTTCCAGTAATAAACAACATCTTTAGCGGTTTGTCGATTAAAAGAAACATCCAAGACTAAACTTAGATCGGTATGAGCTAGTGACTCAAGAAGACCTGGATTAGTACCACCAACAGAATGACCATGGAGGTAAGCAAAGGCATTCTCACGAATATAGGAAACTAATTCTTTATCATAGACGGTACCTACAAACTTAATACGCTCATCCTGATTAAAATGAGTTTTTTGACGAAGAGTTTCGAAGTAGGCATTGCCTTCGTAATTACTAATAATTACCAAATCCCTTTCGGTTTGACTAGCCATAAATTCTCTAATAATAGTTTCATAATTATTTTCAGGAATAAAGCGTCCTAATATTAGATAATATTCTTTTTCTCTGATTTGCCATTTTTGATAAAAATCTCTCACTGTTGTGTCTATTGGTGATAGATTAGACGATTCGGTATCAGTTCCATAAGCGATAAATGATGTCTTAGACCAAGGATAAGAGGTTCTAATGTAGTCTTCAATGCCAAGGTTATCTGTAATGATAAGATTGGCATGCTTTGTCATCATTTTTTCTGAATACTTCAAATACATTTGAACAGGTTTTGGCCATTTAGAACGTTTCCACTCTAGTCCATCTGGATTGACAAATAGCTTTCCACCAATTGCTTTAATCTTTTTAGCAAATGGATAAATAAAACCACCGATGGTATTACCTAGTAAATAAAAAATAGGTTGTTTTATTTGCTGCTTTTGAATCAAAGACAAGGAATAGTTAATCGCCATCATATCATAGGCAATAACACGCGCACTACCTAACTTTGGTGGTTTAATAGTAAAACAATCAGCTCCTGAATAATCAAAATGATGACCTTGCTCTTCATTTGAAAGACAAGCCACATGATATTTAATATCAGGAGACACTTGATTTTGAATCAGTTCTTGAACAAAAGTTTCAAAACCTCCATAACTTGCTGGGAGGCCTCTACTACCAAGGATAAAAACGTGACGCATAATAACCTCATTCTATACAATACAATCATTTCATTATATCATAATTTCATTTCTTTGGCGATTAGAAAAAAACAGGCAAAAGCCTGTTTGAGAGTGGATTTTAAATAAATAATTGTCCTGAGTTAATCAGAAAAACCATTAGGGTGTTTCTTTTGCCATCTCCAACTATCTTCACACATGCGAACGATATCGTATTTTGCCTGCCATTTCAACTCTTTTTTTGCTTTTGAACTGTCAGCATAACACTTGGCAATATCACCTTTTCGTCTTGGTAAAATACGAAAAGGAATTTCTTTTCCAACGACTTTTGACATTGTGTTAATAATTTCTAAAACGGAGTAGCCTTTTCCTGTACCAAGATTATATATGTTTAACCCTGATTTTGGTTCTAATTTTTTTAGTGCTGCGACATGTCCATTTGCTAAATCAACGACATGAATATAATCTCGAACACCTGTTCCATCTGGTGTATTATAGTCATCTCCAAAAACACCTACATATTGCAAATTCCCAACAGCCACTTGTGATACATAGGGAAGTAAATTATTTGGAATTCCTGAAGGATCTTCCCCTATATCACCAGATTTATGAGCACCTATGGGATTAAAATAACGCAATAAAACAATATTCCAAGTTTTATCAGAAGCATATAAATCTTTAAAAATATCTTCCAACATTAATTTGGTTCTACCATATGGATTAGTCACAGAAAGTGGAAAATCTTCTCTTATTGGAACAGTTTCAGGATCTCCATAAACAGTAGCCGATGAGCTAAAAATAATATTTTGACAACCATTTTTTTTCATCACACGAAGTAAAGTCAAAGTGCCACTAATATTATTGTCGTAATAATCCAAAGGAATCTCACTAGATTCACCAACCGCTTTCAATCCTGCAAAATGGATAACAGCTGAGAACTCATGATTTTCAAAAATTTCTTGTAACTTTTTCTCATTGCGAATATCACCTTTATAAAAAGTCAATGACTTTCCCGTTATTTTTTTCACTACTTCTAAACTTTTAGAACTTGCATTATATAGATTATCTATAACGACAATATCATATCCTTGATTGAGTAATTGGATACAGGTATGCGAACCAATATACCCTGCTCCACCAGTCACTAAAATTGTAGCCATGTTTTAACTCCTTTACCACTATATATTCATAATATCATCAATTAGATGTTTGACAGTTACATCCCATGTGAAACCAGATTTAATCTTTTGATGAATGGTTTCTTGTAACAATTGTCGTTTTCCATGATTCGTAATTAATACTTCTAAAGCATTTTTTATTGAATCAACACTATCATCTACAATAATACCAGTTTTTTCATCTGAAATAACTTCAGTTACCCCGCCTCTATCAGTTGCTATAACAGCACATTTCATCATACCCGACTCTAATACTGCTGTAGGCATACCCTCAGCATAAATTGATGGATTTACAAAAATATCAGATTGATTCATCAATATCATAGTGTTGTTGTAGTCTAATTTTCCTAAAAAAGAAACTCTTTCATTCTTATATTTTCTTTTTAAAGTTTCTAAAAGTGGACCATCTCCTGCAATTGCTAAGTGAATTTTTTTATATGTTTCTAATTGTGAAAACGCTTCTAATAGAAGTATAATACCTTTTTCTTCTATAATTCTTCCAGCATAGCTTATAATTAAGTTGTTTTTTAGTTCTGGTAATAATATTTTACTTTGATAGTTATTTAATAATTCTTTATCAATAGAATTATAAATAACTCCTTTAGGAGATATTCTAAAATTCTTTAACCAAGTCATACTTCTCTCAGAAACCGCAAAAAAATCTGGCGAGTATCTTTTAACTGCAAAAGTAATTAGATGTTCATATAGTTTAGCTAAAAAATCTAAAATAGTATGACCTCTTACTGTAGTTCCAACTTGAACATAACCTCCACCATGTTCAATAACTATAGCTTTGAGATTTCTTTTTTTAGCTATTTTTAATCCCATTAGTGTAGTCAAATAGAACCGAGTATTACAAATAACAAAATCAATATTTTCGTTTGACAATTGCATTAATAATTCTTTATAGATATTATTTTTTTCAAAAATAGGATATCTTGATTTAAACTGTTTTTTAGAAGGAAAACGGTAAATTTTAATATCACCATTTTCCTCCTGTTTAGAAAGATTATGACTATTAGTTGTTACAATAATAACCTTGAATCCTTTTTTTACTAATGTTTCAGCTATTTTAACAGTGAATCTTTCTACACCACCTAAATGTGGATATATAAATGCCGTAAAAATTGCTATTGTCTTAACTGACATGTAAACCCTCTCTAAACTTATGTACTAAAGATAATAATTTAATAAAACACGTATAATCATGATTACAATAAAGAGAATAGAACTATTTAAAATAAATTTATCTGAAAGCATCTTATAACAACGTTCAAATAATTTATTATTACTAGCTAAAAGGATAAACATTAAAGGGATAATACCTAAAAAGTATCTATCTTGTACTCCTAAGACATTTACTTCTCCTACAGGAGTATAGGTGAGATAAAAAGTCAAAACAATGCTCCCAATAATTCCCATAACTATAAAGAAAATACCTGTTTTTGACCATTTTGATATTTTGAGTTCATTAGCATTATTAAAAATTGTTAATGCATAAAAAATCATATTTAATGAAAATAGTTCGGACATTCCATAGGTTAATGGCCCAAAAACAGTTATTCCTTGAGGATTAAATAAATGAATTAAAAGGTGCCTTAACAATAAAGTTCCATATGTAAAAGGTTTTGACATAATACTTATAAATTGGTTTTTCACGTCAACTTTTTGTAAAAAATCAGCCACTTCAAGTTGTGGAGATATTATCTGACGATAAGTTTTTAACCAGAAGAGAGTTACTGTAAGTACCAAAATGATAGCCAAAAATTTATAAATAATTATTTTTTTACGACTATCATTGAATCTGTTAGAAGGAATAAATAATAGTAAAAAAATTAGTAGAATATAGGGCAGTTTTGTAAATGCAACAATACTACACAACAATGTATAGATGACAATTTGTTTATTTGATATTTTATTTTTGTCAGTTAAAAATTTTATAAAAAGAGCAGAGATTAAAAAAATAAGTCCTAACGATACACTGTCTTGATTATATGATCCTGATAAATAAATGTTCATTGGAACTAAACTAGCAACTGCAAATAGTTGCTTGCCAACAACAAGAATTGATAATGCAATAAATACTAATCCTGCATAAGCAAGAACATTAAAAACACGTCCGAGTATATAAGTTTCTATAATTTCAAGGTTTAAAATATTTCCAATTGTTATCCCCAGTGATTGAGGAATATAAGAAAAATTATAATAACCATTTGTAGAATTAATATCTTTGATAGCAACTTTTTCATTACTATGTTCGATATCATCTTCTATTCTCAAAATTGACTGATAATTATGGTCAATAATGGCTGAGACATCTTCAGAAACTTGTAAATTTTCTAAATCATTACTTAGATTCAAATTTCCCTCTGACAGAAAAAATGAGCGAGCATAATGTACAGTTTCATCTGGTATATCGTTTATTGGAGTTATTGTTGCTGAAAATATACCTAAAGTCAAAATAATACTAAAGGTTGCTAATTCAATTTTTTTAGGTAGAAGCATAATTAAATGACTACTAATAATAAAAAGAAGAAGCAATAATTTTTTAGGAAGATCAAAACTTTGAGAATAAAATATCATTGTAACAACAAAAACAATTGTTAACATTAATAAGTTTTTCCAATTCGACTGTAAAAGATTTTTATAATCTATCATATAACGCTTAAGCACCATTTCCTGTCTCCATCTTCTGTTTCAATATTTTATAGATAACTAATGATAAACTTAACCATACAATCATTGCTAGGTTAAAACTAATTGTAACGCCCCAAACATCATATTGATATGCTAACCAATCTGATGAAAAAAAAGAAACAACAAACGCTAAAAAATAAGGGATGATTAAAAACCTTTGATAACGCATAACTGTGAGAAAATTATCAATCATAGTAGCATATGTACTTAATATGCCTCCTAAAATTAGCATAATAAATATAGTTTTGTAGTGAGATAAATCTATTTGATACACTACTGAAAGAACTGGTATTCCAATCAAATAACTAATAATTAAAACAATAATACTAATTCCAGTTAAATATTTAAACAATAAATGTTCAATACGATTAAATTTAACAAATTCTTTTTTTACAAAGTGAACTGCCATTGTAGTTATATAAGATCTTAAAAATAAAAAAATAAGATTAATCACAAAAATTGGCATAAACAAAATATTAAATTGTGTCTGAATGCCAGGTTCAAGTTGACCCATTTCCAATAATTTATCTAAAGAAAATTTTGACTGATTGTAAATAAAAATTAATAGAAAACCATTGATAAATAAAGGAAAGCTGTCTAATAACAGTTTAATAATTTTTATATTTTCTTTCGTTTTAAGAGATGAATCGATCTTGAAATTTTGTAATGGTTTTACATCAAATAGAAAAAGACTTATAATCGATACCAAACATATTAGAATTAATGAAAAAATCAAATTATTTGAAATAATTAAAGATAAAGGAAACGTAATTAAAACAAAACTATTTCGATAAAAAAGTGATTTACCAGCAAAGTCTAAACGTTCTTTTTGTTGAAAAAATCCTTGAAAAACATCGGAAAGAGCATCAAGACAGCGATATAAGCATATAATCCAAATAACAGCATCCTTATACATATCATAATCAGTGAAATATATATATATCCCGGATACAGTAAGCATGGCTAAACAAGTTATTAATCTTGTATAGAAATAATCTTTAAAGTTATATTTTTGATTAATATCTGTTGACTGTAGATTTCTCACCTGAAATAAAGCAATAGTTATTAATTGATTACCTATCGCATAAGCAAAACTAAAAATATCAGCTTCAATTTTTGTAAGCAGTCTTGAGACAATCATAAGTAATAAAATTGATACAGCGGCAGTGGAGATCGTTCCAAGCATATTCCAAATAAAAATATTTTTGTTCGAAACGGTATTCCTATTACTTAAAATCATTATCTCTATTCTCTTTCTCTGATAAAGCAATATATTGAATAAGTTTGGTTAACTTTATGGATTGTAAAGATAATTTCTTCGTTAATCGATATTGATTAATGATTAATAGGAAAATAATAAGAAGGAAAATAAAATTGGATGGAGATTCAAATCCAATGTAGTCAGAAATCCAAACAAATATGCTTGGAACAACTGATAACCCTAATAATACGATAGAAAAAACTAGCCAAAAGAAACTATCTTCAATTTGAATGTTGGATTTTCTAATACTTATTAAAATAAGTGAAGCAGTTATGATTGCAACTACAGCTAATACTATTTGTAATCCAATAATCATTTTATTCCTCTTTCTCTAAAGTTTTGAATTAAAATAATAGATACAAACATATGAAACATATATTTTATTGATCTGGACAAAGTTAAATAGGATTGCCCTGCCTGTCTATCAAGCATTTTAACTTGAACTTCTTTCACCCGTAGTCCTTGTCTTATTAAATAGGAAATTGTATCAGGCTCTGGTGTATAGTTTATGTTTGTAGCAAAAGTTTTTATTAAATATTCATTGAACATTCTCATTCCGGAGGTTGGATCAGTAATGGTTTTACCAGTTGTTAGCTTAATAATAAAACTAATTAATGTATTTCCCAACATACGTAAACTCTTATGTTTGGAAACAGAAACAAAACGGGACCCAATAACACAATCATTACCTTCATCAATAGCATTACTTAATTGCTCAATATATTCAGGTAAGTGTTGACCATCAGCATCAAATTGAACCGCTTTCTTATAACCATGATTAAAAGCATATCTAAAGCCAGTTTGAAGTGCACCTGATAACCCTAGGTTTTCTGGTAAGTCAATGATATTATAGCCATTTGCATGGCAAATATTTGATGTCTTATCTTTTGAACCATCATTAATAATAATATAATCAAATTGAGAATAATTTTTGATAAGATTATTAATAACCTTTTCAATAGATTCTTCTTCATTGTATGCTGGAATCATTATTAAAATATTTTTATTATTTTTTTGCATTCTAAATTTCCTATTAGTTGTGTATTAAAGATTATATTGATATTGTATATAAATTCTATAAAAATTAAAGTAATAACCTCATTCTATACAATACAATCATTTCATTATATCATATTTTCATTTCTTTGGCGATTAGAAAAAAACAGGCTGTTGGCCTGTTTTGGTTAGCATTTTTATTTTTTTTCTTGACGATAAAATTCTTTTAGGGCATCTTGCCAACTAGGAATCTCAAAACCTGTAGCTTTTGTTTTTTCTAAATTCATCGTTGAGTTAAATGGACGTTTGGCTTTTGCTGGAAATTGACTTGAATCTACTGGTACTACTTTAATGTCTGTATTTTTTAAGATTTCAACAGCAAAATCATACCATGACGTTTCTTTATCAGCATCATTTGATAAATGATAGTATCCAAATTCTTTGCGATTATCAGTTAAATAAGTCATAAACTCAGCTAAAGTTCTTGTCCAAGTTGGACGACCAAATTGATCATTAACCACTGTTAATTGAGAATGTTTTTTGGCGAGTTCTTGCATTGTAAAGACAAAATTTTTACCATAATTTCCAAAAACCCAAGCTGTTCTAATAATATAGTATTGACTTGAGAATTTTTCGACAGCCTCTTCTCCAAGACGTTTAGTACGACCATACTCAGTTTTTGGATTTGGTGTATCTGTTTCTAACCATTCTTCTCCTATTGGTTTATCACCATCAAAGACATAGTCTGTTGAAATATAAACAAGGGTTGCACCATATTTTTCAGAAGCCCTTGCAATAATTTCTGTTCCAGTAACATTAATAGCATAGTCTAATTCTTTTCCCTCATCCTCAGCTGCATCAACAGCTGTATAGGCAGCGCAATGATAAACTAGCGTTGGTTTTACTCGTTCAAAAACAGACTCTACTTGTTCTTCTTTAGTAATATCCATTTCACTAACATCTACAGCAACATAATCAACATTTCTTTCATCTAGTAGGTGACATAATTCTGTTCCCAATTGCCCCTTGCTTCCCGTTATTAAAATCATATTTGACTCCTTTTCTTCTAATTTTTATTTTATACCAAACTAAAAATGATATCAATGGAAAATTTATATGTTTTTATTTTTTTGGCTAATTGTCATGCCTACTTTAACAGCATTCAATATACGGTAAGCTGCATCTTTATAGAGTTCTTCACTATTTTTTAGAGCTTCTTCAAAAGGCATTATTCTATTAACTGTTGTTATGATGCTTGATAGACCATCAGCATAAATGTTTTCATAATTTTCAGATAAGCCTCCTACAATAGCAACAACTGGTATTCCAAATTTTTGTCCTCTTTTAGAAATTCCAGAGACAACTTTCCCAAAAGAAGATTGCTTGTCTAATCTACCTTCTCCGGTGACGATTAAATCAGCGTCTTTAATAAGGTTATCAAAAGATAAGAAATCTAAAATCGTATCAATACCTGGAGTAATGTCTGCCTTTAGAAATGCCATAAGTGAGAATGCAAGTCCTCCAGCTGCTCCAGTTCCTTGTAAATTTTTCAGTTGTTTATTGGTCGTTTTTTCAACAATTTTAGCAAAATGAGTCATCCCTGCTTCTAATAATTCTTGCATACTACTATTTGCACCTTTTTGTTTACTATAGGTATAAGTAGCACCCTTATCACCTAGAAGTGGATTAGTAACGTCTGATAAAATCGTTATAGTGACTTCTTTTAATCTTTGATGAGCATGAGAAACATCAATCTCACTAACTTGCCACAAGTCTTGTCCAGATCCTTTTAGCTGATGACCATTTTTATCAAAAAAACGAAAACCTAGAGCTGACATAGCTCCCATACCACCATCATTTGTGGCACTACCCCCTAAAGCGATTAGGATATGATTAACCTTATTGTCAAGTGCATCACGTATTAACAGTCCTGTTCCATAAGAACTGGTTTTCATTGGATGACGCTCCTTTTTTTCTATCAAAGGCAGACCTGAAGCTCTTGCCATTTCAATAATTGCTGTTTGGTTAGGTAGAAGCCCGTAACTAGCTTTTATTTTTTTTCCCAAAGGGTTTCTTGTAATAACTTCTTTAATACTACCATTTAACGCTTTAACAAGAACTGACATCGTTCCTTCTCCCCCATCAGCAACTGCAAGAGATACTAGCTGTGCTTGAGGAAAGACCTTGGGTGTGACTTCTTCTAACAATTTTGAAATCTTTTCTGAAGATAATGACCCCTTAAAAGAATCTGAAGCAAAAACAATTTTCATAAACTTTTCCACCTAACTGCTGATTCTAATTGTTATTTTCAAATTAATTTTACAATTAAACTTTTTTCTATTCTTGACTTTTTTCTAGAATTCTTTGATAGATGTAATCCAAACGTTTCTGATTAAGTTGACCGTTTGGTTTTGGAATGATGTGCTCATACATGTCTTTGACAAAATTAAGAACTGCCTTTTTATTTGCTACAGCAGCTGAATAATAAAGTGTCTCTAATCCTTCTAAAACAGTGTACATAACATCAATATCTTCTTTTCCATAGTTAACAATCTGATTAAAGGAATGATATAGATCTTCTTCAAACGTATAAGCTGTATAGGCAATTTTAGCATTCTTATTTTCTTGAACGATGATATGATTGTTAACTGTTTTTGATATTGGCACTAATAAGAGACTTATCTTATGAATACATTGAATGGCAGTATTTGGATCGTTAACTCCTGGCGAGAGTGCTCTAACGGCGATTTCTTCTATTTTATCAATGCCATGTCTATAATCATTTTCGTAAATTTTATTTTCAGACAAGATAAAACAATCAGCTATTTTGGACATTAAATCATCATCAAAAGATGTGCTTTCAGCCTTATTGATGTGGGCTAGAGGTTTTTCTTCATTGATAAAATCTCCAATTTTACAATCAACAATAAGTTCAGCTCTATTTTCTTTTAGTAAATCTGCAATTTCACCAAAGTTAATGATACTTAAAAAACCATTGTTGTTTGGATAAAGTTGCATAGACTGTGTTTCAATATCACTAAAAAATCCCTGGTATTCCTTACGTTTATCAAGTTCTTTTTCAATAACTTTTAGAGTCACATTATAGATGTCTGATAAAAGATTTTCACTCTTAGAGCTTCTAATAACATTTTGTACAAAAATGATGAAATAAGTCATAGAAATAATGGCATAAACCACTGAGACAAAACCTGCTATAACTTGCTGATTTTCTAAAACATCTCGCATAAAAACAAGTGCCGTAATACTGTAGAAGAAGCCACCAAAGAAGATACCTAACACTTTCATCGTAATTTTAGTATCCACGAAATTTTCAACCACGCGCGGTGAAAAATTAGACATGTAGTTTGACATGACTGATAAAATAGTTGAAAAAGTGAAGGTCGTGATGGTCAACTGTGCACCCGCAAGTGTTGCTAGAATGGTCTTAGCTAACGACACTTTTGTATAGAAAATTGCTGGGATATAATCTCTAACATTAAAAATTCCTAAGTCAATGAGCATAACAATAGTGACTAAAATGATTGAGTATAAAATATACTGCGTGTTATATATCCAAGTTTTATGATTGTAATACCATAATTTTAATCGTTCAAACATTTAAAACTCCTCAAAATAATCTTTTCTCATTATATCCTACTTCTTTTTTTTTGTCATTTTATCGCATCTGCTAATTGACACATTTGGTAAGAAAAAATCACTACCACCTACGTGATAGTGATTATAATGGTAGTTTTTGATACTAGTCTAGCTTAACTTCTTCTTCAACTTCTTCACCAAGAATAATTCTTTTTGCCCCATCAATAGCGATATGTACTAAGTTTTCAATAGCTGTGTGTGTATGAAAAGCTACATGCGGGGAATAAAGAACTTTTGGATGTTTAAGCAGCCTTAAGAAAACTTTGTCATCAATATCATCTAATGACACAATTTGATTAACAAACGGTCCTTCGTATTCATAAGTATCAATTGCTGCAGCGCGTATTTGATTATTATCAAGAGCATCTAAAAGAGCTTTTGTATCAATTAAACTTCCACGAGCTGCATTAATCAAAATTAGGTTTTTCTTAGCAAGTTTAAACAACTCAACATCAAATAAGTGATAATTTTCCTCAGTTGCTGGTGCATGGAGTGAGATTATATCTGATTTTTTAACCAATTCTTCTACACTCGAAACATAAGTTAAAACACTCTCTAATTCTTTATTTGGATAAAGATCAAATCCTAATACTGTTGCACCCATTGCTTTAAATAATTCAGCAGCAATTCGTCCAATATTTCCGGTTCCAACAATTCCAACAGTTTTTTGATGGATTTCAGTACTTGTAATAGAATCTTGCCAACGGAAATCTCCTTTTTGAGCATTATTTTGAATAATATCAAAATCACGCGAAAAGTACATAGCACTGGTAAAAGCAAATTCAGCTATAGCAAAAGGCGAATAAAAAGGTACTCTAGTAAATCGAATGCCTAATTTTTTTAATAATTTTAAATTATACATATCAAATCCTGCTGATCTAGTAGCAAATACCTTAATCCCAGATTTTTTCATTAAATGATAAGCTTTTTCTGGGATAGCTTTGACCTGTGAGGCAATTAAGCCGTCATAACCTTTTGTAATAAAAGACATGGTATTTTCATCAATCGATTCTGTGTAGATGTCTAATTCAATTTCTGGATGCAACTTTTGGTAGGTTTCCAGAGCTACTTTTTCATCTTCTCTAGCATTAAATAAAATCAGTCTCATTTTTAATCTCCTTATGAATTCATTTTTTACAAACTTGCCTCTTTTTTATATAGCGAATAATATAGGTGGTATAATCAACAGCATTATTATATCTTCCTTTGTCCTCTTTGCTTCTTTATGATGAATTTAACAGTAATATTATATTCTTTTGTAGTAATATTAGTTTTCTAACATCAAAAAACAGGACCAAAATTAAAAGTACATTATCCTTAATTATGATTATATAGATAAAAAATAAAAAAAACAATCACTTTTAGTTTATTTTACTTTAATAAAGTTATTTTTAATTTTTTTTAAAAATTAATATTTCTATTTTATGTGATATAAACTAAAAAGAGGAAATAAAGTATTCCCTCTTTTTAGAATTTTTTAATAAAGCTAAATCAACTATTGTCCTTTGTTAAAAATTAGTCGATTTCTCTTTTATTTTTACCATATCCATACAAGCTTAGAGCTGATAATAAAGCTAAACCTCCTACAACACTTGTCATATTAGAATCGCCTGTTTTTGGTAATTCTTTTTTAGTGTCAGAAGAAGAACCATAAGACATTTGATTGGTTTGCTCATTGGTAGCATCTTTTTCAGATGATGGTGCTTTTGTATTTTGAAGAGTTTTATAAACCACTCCATAATTACTAAAATGCTTAGCCACAAAGGCAATTGCAAACTGAGTTTTTCCTTTTTCATCGATAAATGATGTTGGTGTAAACTCTAACTCTTCAGCTTTATCACTATTTGGTAAATAAATAACTTGAGAAACTTCTTTACCAGCATCTATTGGTAAAATGACAAGACTATTTTTTAGTGGAGCAATAACTTGACCAAAATCATCTATCAATTCAATATCATAAAGATCATAGTCTAATCCTTTAAGAACTTGAGGTGTTTCTTTGTCCAAGGTTTCTTTATGCGCCACATTAGCACCTGTGATTAGAGAAAGCTCACCCTTTTCAAGCTGAATACGAACTCTTGATTTCAAATCAACAATTTCTTTTGCTTCTTCTAAGAAGGTCACTTCTTCTAATTGATGATTTGTCCCTTTTCCTGTTTCAAAAACAATACTTGGCAAATCTTCAACTGTAGGAGCTGTTTCTGGGATTTTAGTTTCTGGGACAAAATCTGTCTCTGGCAATTCATAGCTTGGGAAAGCATTTGGAATTTTTTCTTCTAATTTACCCACGAATTCTGGTAACTCATGATTTGGTGCTGTATCTGGCACTTTTGTTTCTGGAACAAAATCTGACTCTGGCAACTCATAACTTGGTGCTGTGTCTGGAACTTTTGTTTCAGGAACGAAGTCTGACTCTGGCAATTCATAACTTGGTGCTCTGTCTGGCACTTTAGTTTCAGGAACGAAGTCTGACTCTGGCAATTCATAACTTGGTGCTCTATCTGGAACCTTTTCCTCCAGTATACCCATAAATTCTGGTAATTCTTCTACAAAGACTCCCTTCCCATTTTGGACAAGATGATCATTAGAAATATCATCATAGTATGTTTTCACTTCATAGATTTCGATAGGATAATTATCCCATGTTAACTCCAAATCAAGAAGATGTTTAACACTACTTGGAAGCGTCACCTTAGCAAAACTCGATTGCAGATTACCCAAACTTATCCAACGGCTAGTCACATCTCGATCATGGTTTTCACTATTTTCAGCAACTCTAGCACGTAATCTTATTGGTGTTTCAGAAGTCGCTGTTGACAAAATAGTGATATGATTATGATCTGTATTTTCAGAAAGATGGTAGTCTAATTTACCAGCTGCTTTGTCTAAATGATATGTCGTTAAAATTTTACCATCAACAATATGATTAGCTAATGAATCTCTTGTTTCAAGATTTTTCGTTTCAACCGTTGGATCATTAACTGTCTTAACAAATTCACCATCGTTTATTACAAGCTCAGTAAATGCCATGAAACGTTGAAGGTAATCAGCTGTAAAAAGAATTCTTAAATAATTAGCTTCCACAGGTGCTGAAAGAGTTCCTTCGATAAAACGATTTCCAGGATTTTCTGAATCATGTGTCCAACCATCATCAAGTGAATTATCACGAGTAGCATTTATAACACCATCACCGACCGTTACCACATCAACCCAGTTAGTACCATCTACACTAACTTGAATTTTACCATCACGCAAGTAATTTTGAGTACCGTCTTGAATGTAACCTCTTATCGTTTTAATATTTCTTGTTGTTCCGAGCTTAATGACAACTTCACCGTCACGTCTTTGGAAATCGCTAAACTCAACATGGCGACCTAGTTTGCCATCAAAAAGATCTGATAAGTTGTTGATATTGCGAACATCATTTGCCCCATAATAGCTATTAATTCCCATTGTGGTAGACTCCAAGCTATTAGGTAGAACTTCAACAGTTTCTAAAATCAAGTGGTAATCTTCAAGTGATTGTGTCTCATTTGTTTGGTTGACGAGACGAAGGTATCTGACTAGATTGTGATCTGCGATTTGATCTTTACTAAACCACTCAACATTATTTGGTGAATAAAGTAGACTTAATGGTGTATTAATCGCTACTCCACTAGATGTTTCTAAGTTAAAGTCTTGCAATTCATGAAGACGTTCTAAACGTAGACCAACATAATCACCAGATGCTAGCTGATGAGAACCTTCAAGGATTAGCTTGTATTGGTTGTCTTCTACATAAGTTTTGCTATCTTTTAATGACTCAACATTAGTATCAGTATAGTCAAGAGTCCCTGAGTGAGTGTCTAACATAAATTGCGAAATACGCCACCACTTGTTCATAGTCTGATTATTAGTGATACGGACAGCTTTTGCAATAATTTCAGTGTTAATTTCAAGTTTTCTCTCACCATTAACATCTCTTAGCTTATGCCAGGTCACAAGATCATCAGAATACTCAATAATCCCTTTATCAATCTTATCACCTTGACCTTGAGTAATTGTCACTTTAGTGATTTTTGTTGGGTTTTCAATTTCTACTTGAACCCAAGCACCTTGAGGTGTGTTATCTTGATTATTAGCATTGGCTAGCATTGCTTCAGTGTTTGGATCGTTATCTAAAATATTATTTTGATTTCTACCAATCTTATAGATAAGATTATTACTGTGGCTAACTGTTAATTCTAAATCACTACTATTTTTATTAGCTTCTAATGGTCGATTAATAGCAATTTCACGAACACCTAACCATGTATTCCCTTTAGCGGCAGTGGCGATTAAGCGTACTGCTTTTGCAGTGATATCTAGACCTTCCAATTGGATAAGAGCCTCATTACCAACAAGTCCTTCTTTTTCAATTTGAACCCATTCATCTGCTTCATTAAGGTACTCTACTTTAGCTTGACTAAAGGTATCACGCAGATTTTCTTTTGTTCCCATCGCAAAGATAAGAGAATTGATTGCTTGAGCTTTACTAAATTCAAGACCTACATAATCACCAACAGCAATACTATTTGGTGTGGTACTAAGAATTTTCGTAGATAAATCACCATCTAAAATACTGTTGATATCGCCACTAGCAATCGCTCGATTTGTAATAAACGATTGTTGCACTTGACTAGGATCTAAAGAATTTTCGACTTCTTTTGATAATTCATCTAGAAGAGTCAAAATAAATGGTCTAATATGTTGTACACCTAGTTCTGCATTCTGATAACCACTAACATACCAAAAACGATGAGTTTTTGAGGTATTATAAAAATCTAAACCTGACTTATAATTTTCCCAGAGTTGAGTTGTATTGTCAGTTTTAATGTATTGGGTAGCTGTCAGCAATTTATCTAAGGCATTCATTTGATCGATAGTATTATCTAACCAGTAGATAATCTGATCTTTCATACGACTATAGCCATTAGCTTTATATGTTTCAGCAGCAGTTTTTAGCTTGGTGAACTCTTGACGCAATTCATCTCTTTGTGCTGAAATATCTTCGCCAGCTTTTAATTTGGTGAGGAAAGCTGTGAGTTTTGGTGCTAATTCAATTGATTCTTCTAGTTTAACAACACGACTATCCATATTTTGGTTAATCATGTGTTTTCCTAATTCTCTAAAGGCATTAGCGGTTTGTGATTCTTTAAATGTGCCATTCTCAGCAAAATTAAAGGCCATATCATTAACACTTTTTGCTTGTGCCACTGACTTCCAGAGTTTCCATGTGTATTCTGCTGCTGAGAATAATGCAATTTTAGAAGGTTCTGATTGTTGCATTGGGTTTAACATAATCCCAGCAATAAGACTTGGATCAACATTAGGTTGTAAGAATTGCTCACCTCCACCTAAAATGAGATGTTGTTTAGAGTTATCTGTTGTTGGCCAGTTAATCCAAAGCTGAACAGGTCGATAAGTGGCACCGTTTGCTGATAGGTTTGTTTTTAAGTTATTAAGGAACTGATTGGTTACTTGCCCCCAGATGCGTCCACCAGTCAAGGTTAACGATGATGTTTCTGGTAAACCATTATTTAAAGAACGTAGTTCTGCTTCTGTTCCGTTACCCCAATATTCATGAGGAACAAAAATCATTTCTTTTCTTAATCCAGCATAATCCGCTTGTTTTTCTGTTAGCCATTGAGTTAAATCTGCCATTAATCGATTATAGCTCTCAGCTCCTCCAATTGGAGTTGGAGCGTCATCAGCTAAGATTCCAAATTCACGAACACCAACATCTAATAATTGGGTGAATTTAGCCTTAATGATGTCTAAATCATTTTGATAGAAACGATAGTTGCCTTGTTCATCCTTATCAAAACGAACAGGGTTTGACATGAAGGGATGGATGGTCCATACATAACGTGTTTTTGATTGATTACCAACACGCGCTAACATCTTAATCTCTTCAAGTTTATCATCTGGATAGAGTTCTCTCCATTTACTGTTGTGATATGGGTCATCTTTTGGTGCAAAGACATACTGTGTCATTTTGAGGTCACCACCATAGCGCATCAATTCTGATCGGTCTTCGTTTGACCAAGGATTTCCATAATAACCCTCAATGAAACTGCGGTTTTTAATATCAGCATAATCTTCAATAACAAGTTCACGTAGAATTGGTAACTCGCTATCTCTTAGCATATGTTTTAAACTGGTCAATCCATAAAAAACAGAATCAGTGTCTTTACCTAAAACAGAAATAGCCTTATCTTTAATCACTAATGAGTAGGCATCGTTTTTATCGAATAGTTCTGAATCAATTTGTAATGATGCTTGATGTTGACTCGCTAAAGTATCTTTACCATGAATTCCCAACAAGATATTTGGTAGTTTTGTATCTAATACATTTGATGTAGTATAGGAAATCTTATTTGCTTGAAGAATTTCTTTAGCACGATTACTTGTGTAGATATCAACATCTTGACCAACCACTAAATGAACACCTTGATCAAGACGTAAAACGGCATCACCATATGTTATTTTTTGAGGTGATGGGTAAATCACGTACTCTTTTTCAAGATAAGCTTGATCTGTAGTTGCTCTATCAATCTCTTCTTTAGAAAAATCAGGTGTTGCTTTATATTGATTCTCTAGGGCTATGGTCCCATCAGGAGCTACTTCGATATCATTTGATGTAGCTTCTTTTGAGTCATTATCATCGGTAGTGTTTGTTGGTATGATTGGTGCTTCTAAAGCATCTGCTTCATCAAACTCAACATTAGTTGCTGCTTCAACTTGACTGTTTTCTTGTTTAGCAATGGTTTCAGTCTCAGAAGCTATTTCTTGGTCAACTGTCACATCAGTAGTCGTTACTACTGTTTCTTGATTTTGTTCTGCTAAAGCGCTAACTGGTGATAAACCAAAAAATAACATACCAATAACAACTGATCCTACTCCGATAGATGTTTTACGTATGGAATAATGGAATTCTTTCTCACCCTTATTTTGTTTGTGATACGCCATAACTACCTCCCTTAAATACTATTGGCATTCTTTGTTGCTATCTAATAATACAATGATTACTGTAAGCGTTTTATCATTGTTATATTAACATATAATCTCTTTTTTTTCTATACTTATTGTCAGATTTTGTTCTTTTTTTACTACATTTTGTTTCAATGAAGTTTAAGAATGATTGTAATGATTACTAAATTGTGTAAATTAATAAAATATAACTTTTTCCTTTTGGAATGAAAAATTAGACTATTTTAATAGCTTATTATTTATAATGAATTTTTAAAAATTAGTTTTCTACTAATAGATAAACTTTGAGAGAGTTATCATTCTTTTTACTTTCATTGATTAAAGAAACTCTTAGCAAACTAACATTCGATTATTCTAAGAGATTACAAATCCTTATAGAAACAGTATCCTATTTACAACTGAAATAATCCAATAACTTTATATTTTTAAAAATAATGGTAACAAAAATTAAAATTAATAGAAATATATAATTTAAAAATATTAAAAAATTCTTGACAAGCAATGTAAAGTCTTCTATACTTTTAATGTAAAGTAAACTGTACAATTATTGTAGTCTTAATGACAAATAAGTGCGTTTTATGATGGTAAGGAGGATTAGAAATGATTTCAATTTCACAGTTATCAAAAAGCTATGGTGACAACCAGGTTTTAAAAGATATCTCGTTTGATATCCCTTCTGGTAGCATTTGTGGTTTGATTGGTAAAAACGGGTCAGGAAAAACAACACTTTTTCATTCTATTTTAAATTTTGTAACTTATGAGGGTAGTATCCACTTGGATAATCACCCCTTGACAACAAAAGATTATAAACATATTGGTTATCTGCCAGAAGAACGAAGCCTAATGCCCAAATTAACTGTCTTTGAGCAAGTACGCTATCTGGCGACACTCAAAGGAATGTCAGTAAGTGACATTACCAAAAAATTACCTGTGTGGATGGAACGTTTAGAAGTTAAAGGAAAATTAACGGATAAAATTAAGAGTCTCTCTAAAGGAAATCAACAAAAAATTCAATTGATTATCACTTTAATCCATGAACCAGACTTCATTATCCTAGATGAACCTTTTTCAGGACTTGATCCAGTTAACACGGCACTACTTAAAAAGATTATTCTTGAAGAGAAAAAACGAGGTGCCAGTATCATCTTTTCTGATCATGTCATGACAAATGTTGAAGAACTATGTGATGAGCTTATTATGATTAGTGAGGGACGACTTGTTTTAAATGGTAGTATACAAGCTATTCGAAATCAATTTGGTAAAACACGTCTCTTCGTTTCTGATGACCTTGACAAAGAACTATTAGAAGGTTTACCTCATGTAGTTTCTGTTAACCATACTAATCAAGGAACATG
Organism: Streptococcus marimammalium DSM 18627; assembly: GCF_000380045.1. Classification (GTDB taxonomy): domain Bacteria; phylum Bacillota; class Bacilli; order Lactobacillales; family Streptococcaceae; genus Streptococcus; species Streptococcus marimammalium. Next base: position 260,743 of record NZ_KB904339.1, on the reverse strand, counting down.
GCGTTTAGTTTTGGATGACGAAGAAGCTGGGCAAGAATTATTCCAACTAATTACCAAAGGTCAATATGTGGCAACATTTGACCAACAAGCTCCTACAATTGATGAAATCTTTAAAATGAAATCGGGGGTTGCATTATGAAACAATTATTATTAGTTGCCAAAGAATCTTATTTTAGACAAGTTAAGTCCTGGGCCTTCTTTTTCATGGTGATATCACCATTTATCTTTATTTTCTTTTCATCTATTATGGGTTATATCGGGGCCAGTACTGCGATGAAAGGTACCCAAGTTGCAATCGTTACTACAGATAAAACAATTGAAAAAGCTTTTATGAGTCAACTAGATTATAGTAATGATTACTCTGATACCAAAAAAGCAAAAAAAGCACTTGACAAAGAAGATATTGCAGGCTATTTAGAAGTCGACACTAGTGAAACGCAACTGAAAGCTACTTATCATGGCAATAATCCATTATCTGACTATGACAAAGGATTTATTACTCAACTGCTAGCCAGTTTTCAACAAACTAGAAATGTCATGACTGCACAACTATCACAAGAACAAATGTCTCTTCTAGCAACTGAACCACAATTACAAGAAGACATTAAAGAAGGGGCACAACTTGAAAATAGTGGTAAACAAATTGCATTTTTTGGCCTAGTCATGCTGATGTATATTATAATTATCACCTATGCTAGCACAACTGCTCAAGAAATTGCCAATGAAAAAGGAACCAAAATTATGGAGGTTATCTTTTCTAGTATTCCAGCAAACCTTTATTTTTATGGTCGTATCACCGGATTTTTAGGTGTTATTATCACCCACGTTGGTATATATGTTTTAGGTGGTTATCTTAGCTTTCTTGGCTTATCTCAATTTTCTGGCACCAAGGAAATGGTTGCGGGTATTCAACCACTTCTGTCTAGTGTTTTTGAACATCTTGATTGGAGTATGATGTTATTTGTTATATTGGGTATCTTTATTTACGTCATATTAGCAGCGCTTTGTGGCTCTCTTATTGTTCGAGTTGAAGATGCTGCAAAAGCTGTCCAACCAGCTATTTATCTTGTTATTACAGGATTTTTTGGGGCATTATCTTTAGGACAACAAGGTTATGATCAAATTCTTCTAAAAATTGGTTCATACATTCCGTTTTTATCATCATTCTTTATGCCAATTAGATTAATCAATGGCTATGCAACAACAACTGAAAGTATTATTTCCTTAATAATATTACTAGCTTCTGTTGTCGGATTAATTATTTATATTGGTAAATCCTACTCTGGTCTCATTCTTCAAACAGATGACTTAGGCTTTATTAAAAATTTAAAACGTAGCTTTTCTAAAAAATAAAAGCATGAAAAAATAGAGTAAGATAACTGTCTTACTCTATTTTGATAGGGTTATTTTCTTGAGATGCTTCTATTTTTTTAATTTCAAAAATAGGGAATAAAAAAGGACTTAGTATAAAAGTGAAAATAGCAATATTAATGAATAAATTCATTGATATACTAAGAACTAGAAGTAGTGGCCATAGTCTATAAAGTTTGCCAAACGTGTTAAATTGAACAAGCAATTGATCACCGTCAAGAACTTTAAAAAAAACTATTCTTCCTAAAGTGGGACTGACAGATAAAGTTGCATTAGAATCAATCATCGGAATGGTTATTGTTTCATTTTCAGCAATTTTACTAATCTTTTTTCCATTTAAAAATAACTTAAAAGGAAAACTAAACAACGTCCATTTTAAAACTTTTCGAGTCACTGTTATTGCCATTTTTAATCTCCTTTTTAAAAGATAAAGATGATAAAATATTCATCTCAATTATATCATAATTTTTTACTAAAAGGCTAGATGTTTTCTCTCTAGCCTTATGTCTTGTTACTATTCAAAATAGGTTTTGCTGATTAGTTGCCAAGTACGGAAACCATTAACAATAGCTACTAATTAAAAGTGTTTTACGTGATAAATCTCCTAATCTTTTTTGTATCATTATCATACACCTCTTTGTCACCTAATTAAATAAATATCTGATTTGTAATATTTTATTGTTAAAAGTTTGTTCCATCAAAAAAATCACCTTATCGGTGATTTTTCTTATTTCTTTTTCTTTATCAGATAAAGTCCAAGTAAGACTAGACTGAGACCTGATAGGATATTAAGGTATTTATTACCCATTGTTGGGCTAATGGCAATAAGAAAGAATCCGATTGCCATTAAAAATAGTGAACCATTTTTTTGTGTCATTTTACTCGCCTGCTTTTACTTTGTTGGCAGAAATAACAAATGGGGTCCAGATGAGAAAGGCAACAAATAGATTAAAGAGTGATACTAATGCAGCCATTATATTACCACCTGTTGCAAGATAAGCGTATAATCCTGGAGGTGTAATCCAAGGAACTGCTAAAAATACTGGTGGAATTAAACCAGAAGCCGTTGCAAGATAGGCAATAGTGACACAGATTGGTGGAATAATTAACCAAGGAATAGCAAAGATTGGGTTAAGAACCATTGGAATACCAAAGGTAATAGGCTCATTAATATTAAATAATCCCATTGGTGCTGCTAATTTAGCGACCGCCTTATGCTCTTCACGTTTTGAGAAGATAAAGATTGCAATGATAAGAGCTAGAGTAACACCAGATCCACCCATTTGCGCAAAGGCATCAAAGGAGCCACGTGTCCAAGTCCATGGAAGGTTGGCAGCACTTTGAGTTGCTTCATAAACGGCAGTATTTTCATTAAGAGCTGGGATATAGATACCATCCAAAATTGGTCCAAGAACATTGTGACCATGAAGTCCAAAGAACCAGAATAATTGCACTAAAAAACTTAAAAGGATAACTGAACCGAGTCCTTGTGAAAGTCCCATTAAAGGTCTTTGAATGTATTCAGAAATAAGATCACTCATTGCTAAACCAGATAAAACAAAAGTTAAGTAGGCAATAATTGATGTAGCGTAAATAGCTGCTGCACCAGGAATGATAGCAACAAATGCTTTGTTAACAGCAGGAGGTACACTTTCAGGTAATTTAATAGTAATGTTTCGTTTCGTTAAAGTAGCATAAACAAATGATGCAATAAAGCCTGTGATTAAGGCTGTAAATAAACCAGTAGCACCTACGTATTTTAAAGCAATAGCTCCCCATTCACTTACTTCAAGAGAAGAGACACCATCAGATGAGATAATTGTTAAACCCAACTCTTTTAGAGAGTTAACCACTGATGAATTTACCCCTTCTAAAGCAGTTGTAATAGTTAATGATTGAGGAAGTGTAGCAATAAAAGCTGCAATTGAAATAAGCCCTCCTGCTAAAGGATTTACTTTATTCATAACTGCTAAGTTATGTCCTAAAGCAAAAGAAAAGACAAGTGCCATGATACCAATGGTACCGAAATAAACATAGCCATTAATATTAATTACTGGTTGCATAGCTTCAACAAAGCCTGTCATCCCCATACTAGTTGGAATGTCTCGTAAAAAAACATTTAGTAATACCGCAACAGCACCAGCCATCGTGATGGGCATCATTGCTACAAAGGAATCACGAACAGCTACTAAATGTCTTTGTGAACCAATTTTACCCGAAATTTCCATAAATTTAGTTGATAAATTTGACATTTCAAAATCTCCTCTTTTATTTTTTACATTTTAATATTCATCATAAAGTCAATTCATTTTCTAACTCTTGATTATTTTCTTTAACATATTTAATCATACCTGTTAATTGTGCATCGATTTGTCTTTCTAGACTTTTTTTCAAAATTTTTTCCATAAGAAATTGATTGGCTTTTTGAAAAACATCAGTGATTTCATTTTTTTGCTGGTAAGTAATTAATGTTGACTGAGGTGTTTTTTCTTCCAAAAAATATGAAATATGTTGTTTACCACGATTTGAGCTAAAGGTAACACCGTAAACACTTGGTGCTTCAAAATGCTCTAGCGTGATACGAACCTGATTTTGATTTTTAGCTCCAAAAGATTTGATATACGTTAAACCAGTTTTAATATCACTATCTTCTAAAACCTTTTTAGTGCTTTCATAATAATCTTTTTTTAAAGAGGCCACGATGGCTTCAAATAATGCTTTTTGAGAAACATCCCCAAGTTTTTTTACAATCATATCTTCTCCTTAATGAGAGTTATCTATTTTCTCATAAAGTGCAATAACTTCTTTTGCCAAATCAATAAATGTTAAAGCTGTCATCAAATGATCTTGACCATGAATTAATAATAAAGATAATTCAACAGTATTTCCTGCTGCTTCTTGAGTCAAAAATTCTGTTTGTGACCGATGGGCAATGTTTAAGGCATCGTTAGCTTGTTTGATTAAGTGATGAGCCTCTGAAAAAGCACCAGTTTTAGCTTTTCTAATCGCTTCAACAGCCTTGCCTTTAGCATCACCACCGTGCATGATAAGTCCCATGACTGCTTCTAGATTTGCTGGTTCTGTCATTAGTCTTCTCCCATCATCTCTAAAGCAAAATTTAGAACATTTTCACCATTCATGGTGCCATAATCTACCATATTAATATCTGCCACTTTAATAGTTGGTTCAAATTTTTCTTTGTATTCATTAAGCATGAATTTAACTTGTGGCCCTACTAAAATAGCATCAATCTCTTTACCTGAGACTTCATTATCAACTTCAGAAACAGGAACAGCCCAAATAGTTGCATCAATTCCTTTTTCTTTTGCAGCAAAAGACATCTTTGTAACTAGCATACTTGTTGACATACCGGCATTACAAACTAACATAATATTTTTCATTTTTTCCTCCTTTAACCCTCAATCAATTGGGCAAATATGTTAATTAAATTTTCATAAGTTGGTGTTTCTAAAAGCTTTGTTTGTAGCTCTTTATTATCGACAAAAGCTACTAGACTTGGTGAAACAAATTTTAAATAGTGATTTCTACCTTTTGATGGCGATAATAAAAAGATAAATCTGATGGCATTATGTTTGTCATCCCAAACTATAGGATGTTTAAAAATCCCAACAACAATCTGTTCAGAATAAGTCATTGGTACAGCCGGATGAGGAAAAGCTAAACTCTCCCCAAAAACTAGCGGACTGTAACTTTCTCTTAGAGTGATTTGATCTAAAAATTGATGATTAAACTGCGGTTCTACTGCTTCATTCAATTGTTCAATCAGTTGTTTTAGAGCTTTTGTTTTCGTGGTTTCTTCATCAAAATAAATGATCTTATCTTTTGAAAAAACAGTTGTTGCTATTTGTTTACCCTTTTTAAAATCAGAAAGAGATTTTAACGACTTTTCTTGTTTATAATGAGATTGCTCACCAATAAATTGACGAATGGCTTCTACATCTTCCTTATTTAAAAGCACACTAACATGAATAATTGGTGTTAAAAATAACAAATGATCTAAACTAATCGATGAGATGACCAAATCAATATTTTCTAATCTGTCTTCGTCAACCTCATAATAGCTGACCACGTCTACTATTTTGAGACTTCCTGCAAATTCTTTTTCTAAACGATTTTTCAACATCATGGCACTCCCATAACCAGTTGCACAGACAACTAATACTTGTAATTTATGACGATTAGTATATCTTTCAATAGCAGCCATAATATGAAGAGCAATATAAGCCCATTCATCGTCACCAATTTCATGATGAATGAGTTCAGGCATCATTTTAAAGGTTTCCTTAGTCAGTACAAAAATATCAAAATAGTGCTCTATCACCTCTTCAAGAAGTGGGTTACTCATTTGAATTTTATTTTCCATTCTAATTAGTAAAGGATTAAAATGGGCTAAAAGACCATTAATTAAATTTGTATCTTGATTTAACGGCATTTGTATGACTTCAGCAATGTCTTTTAATTTTTCATTGAGATGTATTTTCAATAGATTTTTTGAAGCATCTTTCTCAATTAAATTGTTTGTCGAATGTTTGACAGTTAAGTGAAGTGCAATATAATTAGCTTCTTCTTTTGGAAAGGTAATGGATAAAGCATTTTCTATTTTAGTTAAAATTCGTGTTGCTACTTCATATTCTATTGAATTTTCAATATTTTTAGAAATTGAAAAGATATCAAGAGGGTAGCCAGAACGAATACGTTTTATCATCAGTGCAATATGTAAAACTAAATTGTGAATAACAAAATCTGATAGGCGCAGTTTGGCATCACGGCATTCATCTAGAACAAAAATAGTTAGTTCTGCAAAATTAATTTTATCAAGAATTGTACTACCTACAACTGCAAACATTGACTCATCAAAACTATCCAAAAAGAAATAATCCATAATAAAGTGACGGATATCTTCTTCCTTTCCTTCAACCGATAACCCTTTTTGAGTTGTTTTTAATGTTAAAGCATAAGGTTTAATTTGTTTTTTAATATTATTCAAAACACCTAAAAGAGTTGTCTTACTGATGAATAAATCGTTTGTGAGTTGTTTAAAAGATTGTCGAGGTTCCTCAAAAAATAATTTATTAAGAACATAATGCTGTCTATCACTGGCTTCTTCAACTTGTGTAATGTCTGTCATCTTTTTTTTCGACTCTAAAATTTCCTGCCAAAAAACTTCAAATTCTATAGGGTGTTCAATCGTTAAAAGATAACCTTGTCCTTGTTTTGATTGGATTTTGGCTCCCTGATTCTCTACAACATGTGATAATTGTTTTAAATATTTTCTAGCCGTACGGTCACTTACTTTTATTTCCTCTGCCAACATTTTACTTGAGACATAGGAATTCTTTTGTTTTAATAAGATGCTCATGAGAGCAATTTCTTTTTTTGATAACATCTACTCCTCCCTCAATCTCAACAAAGAAAGCGCTTTCTTATATTTCTATTTTATCAAATTTCTCCTAAGAAACAGATCTAGTTTTTTCCTCATCGATAAAGAAATTTTATTAATCCAATAATAAATGCAAGCGAAACTCCTGCCAAGGATCTAAATAGGACAATAATAAAATATCTTCTGGTATAATTTGAGCCACAAGATTTGCCTTTTCACTTATCGTAAATGAAGTTAGTGCAATTTGTAACTCACCTTTATAACGTGTATATAAATCGTTATCAATAATAATGCTTCCTCGACTGACTTTTTTATTATTCTTTCGTTCTGGGATAGAGAAATCTGCAAAAATAAGCCGTGGTTGGGTAGAACGAATCACATAATCTGATCTATCTCCACGATAGTGATGAAAAAATTTAATAATTTGTTTTTCAATAGTTGTTAGAGATACGATGGGTTTAATATCAAAAGTGATACAATTCTCTTTAAATACTTCAACACATGTTTCTAATTCTGTTTCAGAAATAAATTGGTTAGCAATAATAATATCATCAATCCATTTGATTGCTTTCATAAATTTTATTTGAGAACGTAAGGGTAAGTGGCGATCTTTTTCCAAAGTTGGAAGACCTTCTGACAATGGCCAAGGCCCCTCATTAGCTGTTTGGGCTGAAACAAAAGCTGCTGTCTTTATTTCATATGATTTATAAAATTGTGACATTTCTAAAAAATACTCTAAAGACAAGCCTGTAAATTCATGAGGGTAAAAATTGTGACAAGCAATGATATTGGACAAATTAGCTTTTTTTGCTAATAATTCTGTCAACAAGGTCTTGTCCGTACTCATATTTAATTCTATTTTAATATCATAAGAGTTATGAGTTAGTTTCACAATTTCCTCTATAGGTAATGCTTCATCTAATCGTAATCCAAAAAGCCCTAACTGTTTAGCGATTTCAATTAGTTGGTTTTCCCAACCACTACTTTTAATAACAGAAGGACTAAGATCTAAGACAACACTTATTTCTCGTAAATTTGCGTAGTGAATAATTTTTTGATATTTTTCAAATGTCTTTTCTTGGTTATCAATATTTTGTAACCAACTCATAAACATTCTTTTTGCTCCATAGCGATGAAGTAAGTTAATATAATCATATATTTCTTCTAGCGAGTATTTTTCTGGATAAATTGAAAAACCTAGTTGTGGCATGAGACACCTTCTTTTTTCTAACTACTAAAACTATTAGTTAAACTTAATTCTTTAAACCAGTACCCAGATTTTTTAATAACACGTTCTTGTGTTTCTAAATTGAGTTCGACTAGTCCATAACGATTTTTATAGGCATTTAACCATGACCAACAGTCAATAAAAGTCCACAACATATAACCTTTACAGTTTGCTCCATCTGAAATAGCATGATGGAGTTCGATGAGATGATCTTTGATAAAATCAATACGATAGTCATCTTGGATGACCCCATCTACTTTAAATTTTTCTTCGCCTTCTACTCCCATACCATTTTCAGTGACAAGCCATTCAATATTACCATAATCTTCTTTGATGTTCATTGCAATGTCATAAAGCCCCTGCTCATAAATTTCCCAACCACGATGAGGATTAATTTTCTTACCAGGCATGTCGTAGTGTTCAAAATAACAACTAGGCATAAAAGGTTCTGTAAGTTTAGGCTTTTTTTCAGGTGCTTTAACACGTAAAGGCTGATAATAATTTACTCCTAAAAAGTCAACGGTATTTTCTTTGATAATTGTTAGTTCTTCGCTAGTATAATCAGGAGTTAAATCATGTTTTTTAATGATATCAATTAGTTCTTGTGGATAAACCCCTAATACAGATGGATCTAGGAAACTTTTTGTTTGAAATAGTTCAGCTATTCTAGCAGCATCAATATCCTCTTTTGACTGGCTTCTAGGATAAGCTGGTGTCAGGTTTAAAACAATACTAATGCTATGAGAGGGATTTATCTCATGACAAGCTTTTATCGCTAGGGCACTTGCTAATTGCGTATTGTAGGCCACTTGAACAGCTGCCTTAGCATCTACCTTACAGGGATAGTGAAGTTCTCCAAGATAACCACACTCAACTGGAACAATTGGTTCATTAAAGGTAATCCAAGTATCCACCAGATCACCAAAAACATCAAAACAAGTTCTAGCATATTGCTCGTAAGCCCAAACTGTTTTTTTGTTTTCCCAACCTCCTTTTTCTTGAAGTGCATAAGGTAAATCAAAATGATAGAGATTAACAATAAGTTTAACACCTGTGTCTATAATCCTTTGAAAAACGTCTCGGTAAAAAAGAATTGCTTCAGGATTAACATCATCAATGCCATTTGGAAAAATTCTAGACCACTGAATTGATAGGCGAAAAACATTATGTCCTGTTTTTTGTAATAATTCGATATCTGTTTTGTAGTTGGTGTAAAAGGTAGAGGTTTTTTCAGGTCCAATGCCATTATGGAATTTTTCTGGTGCAATGCTATACCAGTAATCCCAATTATTCATCCCCTTACCATCACCAGCAACATTTCCTTCACTTTGAGGACCAGAGGTGGAGCTTCCCCATAAAAAACCTTTTGGAAAAACATATTCTTTTTTTGCTATTTCAGTCATTTTGTTTTCCTCTCTTTTATGATAAATAAAGTATAATTTACTATTTTTCTAATTGCATTATAAAAAATAAAACTACTAATGTAAACCCTTTCATAAACAATCTATTTCCTTATCGCAAAGGAAAATAGAATAATTTTTGAGAGGATTATTTTTATTAATATAAATAATTCGAAAGATATCAAATTTACCATCATTATTTTTTAAAATTTTAATAGTAGCTGTTATTTTAGATTTAAAATTCATAAAAAAACCCAATCGTTAGATTTATTATCCAACTCTTGGGATGTTTACTATAATTTCTAGTTTTTTATCTTCAAATAAAGAAGTATAACAAAATCATGTTAGCTTACGCATTTACTAATTGTCTATTAATCACTACTTTAAAATTTTGTGACATTAAATAATCTAAAAAATTAAAACTAATATTCTCCTAACAATAAATATTCAATTTTCATTGATAAGTTTATTTCTCTCTATACACATTCTTTTTGAGCTAATAAAAACTTTCAACTCACTCTAATAAGCAATCAAATCTTTAGACATAAATTAAGGCTTCTATTGAGTAATAAGTTCCAAATATAATAAATTTTCTAGATATTTATTTAGTGTTCTATTTATTTCATTTATATCAATATATTCTTTGATAATTTCTTTATTTAGAGTAGATATATCATATACATTGTAATTTTCATCTACAAAATGATTTAAATTCATTTTATCAACAAGATCAGTAAAATCATTGAAGGATTCTAACCATTTTTTTGTATTTGGACTTGTAAATGCTTTATATAATTTACATTCTTTATTTTCGAAATAATTTTTTAAATCAAATAATGTATAGTCTATTCTGTCTTTAAATTTTGCATATCTTAGAGTATTAATCGTTGGAGCTTTATGCTGTGGCCATAAAAAATGAAAATTGACATTGCTTCTTATTTTTTCATATGCTGGAATCCATTTTGTAGGATCTCCATTATATAATTTATAAAATTGTTTTCTTCCACAAATCACATCAGAGGATAGTCTTATGCCATTATCATCAATCAAACATTTTTTTCTTACAGCAACTTTAATGTTTATTTTATTGGATAATTCTAAATATAATTCCTCATCAAAAGCATCAGCATCTAATGTTAAAGCTTCTAAAATATCATATATAAAAGGTTCATTTTCTTTTTTTAAATAGTTATAAAAATCACTTTTATAAAAATTTTCATATCTTTTTATGTTTTCAACGTATATATACATGTCAGTTCCTTATTTTCTATTTAACTATAAATCTACTTCAAAACCTTACATTGAAATAAAGCTATTGTTCCAAAAGATTATATTTTTATTTTCTATAAAAATTAGTAATTTTTTTGAAATAATTTCTGAAACTATAAATTGTTGGTAGTTTCAAGTGAGGTAAGTAGGTTTACACTTCAGCAATCAATTTGTTGATTGTTGTCATTTTAAAAACGATGTCTCATGTTTGTTATTAACAATAAACTAATTTCTTCTTGCAATATTACTTTATGAGTAGAAATGTTATAATATAGTTACAGCTAAAAAGTAAGCTTTACATTCACTAAAATTTTTTAATTTTTAATACTTCAAAGTAAACTTAAATATTGAATAATTAAACCTATAAAAAGGAGAACTATGAGAAGTATTTTAAAACAATTAAAACCCTTTGATTATATCTTGATTTTTCTAACAATATTATTATCTTTCATACCTTCTACTTATACTTACTTGAAGACCAATCAAATTGAAAATTCTCAATTAATTGCAATGGTTAAAATTGATGGTCAAGTTGTTGACACATATGAACTTAGCTCAAACGGACCACATCAAACCAAAACTTACTATCCACACAAAGGACAATACAATATTATTGAAATCAAACAAAATAAAATTAGAGTAAAAGAAGATAATAGTCCTGATCAAATCGCTGTTAACACGGGATGGATTGAAAAAAATGGCCAAATACTAGTCTGTTTACCTCATCAATTAATGATTGAGATAACAAAACAAGATAGTATTAATCCTAGTGAAGAAAATGAGATTATATTACCACTACAATAAAAAAATCAAGTATAAATTTTTAAAATAATAACCCCAATAACAAGGTAAGTATATAAAGACCTGAAAAAAGGGAAAAGCTTTTAATAGCTTCAATAAATGTGTTTGATTTGATTTGTTCTTTTTTAAATCGTTTGAGGCTCTTCCAATTAAGCAGAAAAAAAGGATAAATTAATAACCCATACCAAGGAATTAATTGTCCAAAAAGAAAGACTAACCAAACAATCCAGGGAAAAAGATTAAAAACAGTGTACAATGCTAAAGCATTTTGTATTCCGATATAGTGTACTAGAGTATAACGTTGATTTTTGACATCCTGCTCATAGTCACAAAGATTATTTGCTAACATGATATTTGCAATCAATGTTACTAATGGTAAGCTCATAAGAAAGACAAGTGCTATTTCACCTATATCCCAGGAAATGGTGACTTGAGATAGTGTTATTTGACTAGTCATTAACCTTTGGGGAAATTGAATATAAAGAGCTAAGAAAAAGATACCAAATCCCATCGTGAAGCCAGAAAAAAACTCTCCTAGTGGTAATCTTGATAATGGTTTTGGGCCATAGGTATAAAAAATACCGATTAAAAAGCAAACAATTCCCATAGGCAAAAGCAAAAAATCTGTAAGCAATACTAACAATAATGAGAAAAAGGTCGAAATTCCAAGTAATAAAAAAATAATCTTTATCATCTGTTTAACATTAAGTTGATATTTACCAATGACATTTTCCTGCCATTTGTAAGAAAAATCAACAGCCTTATGGTAATCGACAGTGTTATTAATTGCTGTTGTACACATATCAAAACTAATGACTGCAATGATAAATATCAAACTATTTAATGTGTTGAAAATATGATAATAGTATTGTGACCATAAAAAACTAATTAGCATAGGAAAAATACTTGCAACTTTTGTTTTTAGCTCAACAAATTCTATAAAAGAAATTAGAGATAATGAGGTTTGAGTGTTTTTATTTTTCAATGTAGTAATCTCCATGGGTTAATTCAAATGATTCTTTAAGGCCATTACTAAGATGAATACCATGATTTTTATCAATGAAAATCGCTTCGACACCTTCTATTTGATTAACCAACTCTAACCCTTCATCTATTCCTAATAAGAATAATGAGGTTGATAAGCCATCTCCTTGAGTTGACGTTTTCGTAAAAACAGTAACTCCTGAGATTTGATTTTCGATTGGATAACCAGTTTTTGGGTCAATAATGTGATGATATCTCTTACCATTTTCTTCAAAATAACGCTCATAAATACCTGAAGTAACAATTGATGAATCTTCTTGATAAACAAATCCTACAGTTACTCCTCTCGTTTTTTCAGGGTCTTGTATTCCAACTTTCCAACCCTCCGAATTATTAGGAGAGGTTCCCATAACAACAACATTACCTCCTAAATTGATAATAGCCGTTGTCACACCTTTACTAGCTAAAAAATCTTTAACACGATCAGCAATATAACCTTTTGAAATTCCACCTAATTCAAGAATCATTCCTTCTTTTATTTGAACAGTTTTATCAGAATCATTTAAAACAATATCATGATAATTAATCATTGGTAGGGCTTGTTTGATTTCCTCATCACTTGGCAAGCGTGCATTTTCAGAACCAATTTGCCATAAATTAGTGACAACCCCAATACTAATATCAAATTTTCCATCACTTTCTTTTGATATTTCTAGAGCCTGTTTAATCAACTCAAAACTTCGTTCATCAACTTTAGTTGGCTTCCCCTTAGCGTGGTTTATACGATATATATCTGAACCTACTATGTTAGTTGATAAGAGTTTTTCCATCTCCTCAATATAACTAATAGCTTCATCTAAAACTTTTTCTTGATTTTTATGATAAATGCTTATTTGCACAACAGTATGAAGCAAGGTTTCATTTCTTTTTTCAGGTGTTTTAACAATTGGGAGGTGGCTTTGTGTGGAATTATTTATTTTTTGATTAGATTGGCTACAACCTACAAAAATCAGTGATAATAACAATAATAACAGCCAATATTTTAATTTCATAAACTTATCTCTTTTACTTTGTAATATAATTTAAAATAGAAATAAGGAGTGAGATTTTTCTCAACTCCTCATTCCAAGTTATTTCAACTTCAAATATTACTCACCAAATTTGAATGAAACAGTTTCAGTATTTCCTTCACTTGCAGCTTTTAACAATACTTCAGCACTTGTTTTAAAATTATCAGTAGTATGAGTTGCACCAGTTACAACTTCAACATCAGCAGTCTGTTTATCGACTAGATCTTGATTTAGTTTTTCAATAGTTTCTTTTGAAGAAATGCCAGATTTTTCTTTCATATTTTTGTTGTATTCTTCGTTTTCACTTTTTCTCATGTTTCCTTCTTTGCTGTAATAGTCAAAGTCGGATTCAGTGATTTTTCCGTCTTTTACAACAATAGTATGCATCACTTTGTAATCATGTTCATCATATTCTGATTCAGCAGTGTATGTTCCGTCCTTTAGATTACTCATCATTTCCATCTGAGAATCATCTTTTTTATCCATTGTTGTTGTAGTAGTTTTTTCAACTTCTGAATTTGACTTTGTTGAGTTATTACTACATGCAACAAGCAGTGTTGTAGCACTTAAAAGTGCTAAAGTTTTTAAAAATAAATTTTTTTTCATTTTAAAGCTCCTTTGTATTTGATTCGTTTATATCATATAATAATTTTTTAAAAAAAACTAGTATTTTGTACGTTTTTTTTTAATCAGAAAAATTAAATAATGTATTTAATAACATTATAATTTCTAAGCAATCAGATTTTGACAAAAAACATGTCAAACATTTATATGATTTATCAATATAGCGATTGATTAGCTTTTCTGTTTCTAAAAAAGCCTTGCTTCTTTCTAATAAATCATAAAATTCTTTTAACTCTTCCGGTTGCCATTCTTGATTTTTTTTATCTAGTAAATAATCTTGAATAGTTGGATTTTGAGATTTAGCTACAATAACTGGAAAAGTATAAATACCATTTCGGACATCTTGTAATCGTGGCTTTCCTGAATATTTTTCTGTTTTTTTGAAATCAATCAAATCATCAGTTAGTTGAAAAGCCATACCAACAGATTGACCAAAATTAAAGGCTAAGTTTAATTCCTTAGTTTTACTATTTGCTGTTAAAACACCCATCTGTGCAGCAATACCAAATAAAAATGCAGTTTTTCCTCTAACTTGTTTCAAGTAATCTTTGACTGTAATATTAGTGTTAAAAGAATTCATTAATTGAGATAATTCTCCAGATAAGATTCTTTCAACAATTTTAAAATTCTTTTTTGAATAATCAATTTCTCTTTGATCACCAATAAGTTCTTCAAGGCCTAGAGCTGCTAATTTTGATGAATAAGAAAGAAGATAATCACCAGTATAAATGGCTATTTTATTTGAAAATGTTTGGTGAAATGTCTCAATATTCCTTCTTGTATCAGCTTGATCAATGACATCATCATGTATTAAAGTCGCAAGGTGGAATGCTTCAATTGAGGCTGCTAAATAGAGTTTTCCCGTTTTTATTTCACCATCAGTTGCCTTTGCTAACATCACTAAAAGACCTGCTCTGACATATTTACCGGGAGCATTAATATATTGCGTTATTTTTTGTTTTACTTTGGGATGAATCACTGAGATATTACTCAGCATAATCTCCTTAACTTCTTCCAAAGCATCATTAATATCAGGATAATTTTCCCACAATGTATGTATCATTTTATTCACCAGTTCTACTATAAATAAAAGCACCCATGATAAATCATTTTATTAAGAATTACCGATGAATGCTTTATTATTATTTTTCTTAAGGATAGTTATTTTTCTTCAAAACCATAAATATGTTTTACTTTACCATAAATAAGTCTATCTAATCGCTTACCAATCCATGGCATAATCCAGTAGTCTAGTCCAAAAGTACGCCCCGCACCAGCCATTAAAGCAATTGCTACTGGAACAAACCACATATTAACCCAGAAAAACATTCCTGATAGAGAAAACATTGCTACTAGACCAACTGTTAGCGCACTGATTAGCCATACAAAAGCTCCCCCTATTAAAGCTAATCCAATACCAATTTCAAGCAAGGTCATCATTTTTTGCATGAATAAAGCAACTTCTTGATTAGGCATCATCAATTTCATAATAGCAGCAAACCAATCTGGCATCTCTTTTAGAACTTGCATAGGTTCCTCACCATAAGTATAGTTTAAACTAAAAACTTGCTCAGCTATTTGAGCACTTGCATCTCCTGCTTGAGAAGCACTTGTTGTCGCTTCAGCAGCTTCAGAAGCACCTGAAACGGCTTCTTGTAGCCAAGGAAATGGAAAGACCACTTTATCTCCAAACCATGAAGTAGTTCCAAAAAGACCAAAAGCTTTTTTTATCCCTTCATAAAGCCAAACTGATCCGTAGAAAACGCGAAGTGGGATAAGCCATAAATTGTTTCCTTTACTTGAAAGATGACCGCCAAAAATATTACGCTTATGTTTAATGTCAAAGAATTCATGACGAATATAAGCACCAACGTTATAAAAACTTCTAATCGTAAGAAAATAAATAACATTGACGATGTGTTTCATAAGCATAGCAAAAAAACCAGTCATATGATATTTATTCATAATATAGGCAACACCATACTTGGCACCAATAGAAACCATGAATCCATCATATTTACCTTTAAAGGCATGTTTTTGACCACCATTAATTGATGCAATAATGTTTTGTGCAGCAGTGTGCCCTGTTTGTTCAGCAGCTTGAACGATTTGAGGGATTGGTGTGTTACCATTTTCAGGATCTTCGTAATAAGCTAAGTCACCAGCAACGTAAACACCTTGTTTATCCTTAGCTTCCATATATTGGTTAGCTACCAATCTACCAGCTCGAGCTTGTTTTATTCCGTAATCTTTGGTATCACTATTAGCTTTAATTCCTGAAGTCCAAATAGAAGTATGCGTTGAAATTGTACGACCTGATGATAGCACTAGACTTTCTTTATTAATTTCTGTAACAGCATCATTTAATAAAATTTCTACATTTTTCTTGTTGAGATAGTTAATTGTTTTTTCTTGTTCTTTTTTTGTCACCATTTGAAGAATATTTGGTGTAGCCTCAACAAGCTTTAGTGAAAATTCATTTGGTTCTAATTTAAATTGGTTAGCAATAATTGGAATCCAATCAATCAACTCTCCAATCATTTCAATACCTGTAAAGCCAGCTCCTATAACAGTAAATGTTAAAAGAGCCTTTCGTTTGTTGATATCATGCTCTTTCATAGCTCTATAAGCACAATCAATCATATGTTTATTTAAACGCTCAGCAGCTTCAATAGACCAAAGTGTAAAGCCATTTTCTTTAACCCCTGGAATACCAAAATCATTAGCTTCTGCTCCTATGGCTAAAATAAGATAATCAAACGCTAATGTTGTATGCTCAGCAAATACCTTTTTTTGATCATAGTCAATAGAAACTACCTTATCAGTGACAAGTTTGACTTTAGGATATTTACTAAAAATGCGTTGCAAATCAAATTTAATAGATTCAGGTTCAATTCGTCCTGCAGCTACTTCATGTAATTCAGTCATATAAGTATGAAATGAATTTTTATCGATGAGAGTAATTGTTATCTCATCCTTTTTTTTAAACGTTTTCGCCAAAGTTTTTGCTGCAGAAATACCAGCATAACCAGCTCCAACAATAACAATATCTTTAGTCAAGCCTGTTTCTCCTTTAATGAATTAATTGCTCTTTATTATACTATTTTTTAAGGCAAGAAACAAGACTTTAGAAAGTTTTATCAAACAGTGTTCAACACTCATTTTATACACTAAATAATTGATAAGTTACTACTTCATTTCCTTTTGATTAAAAATATAAAAGTACTTGTCTCCCTTTTTAAAAAACTGTATGATGGAGATATAAAACTATTAACGGTGAAAAAATAATGACTTCAAAATATTATAAACTGATTTTCATTACAATGCTTGCATCACAAGCAGTTGTTATTTCCTTAGTCGAACAATTATTACCAACCCCTTTTACATTTGCTCCTGGAGCAAAACTAGGGCTTGGTAATTTAATTACAATTATTGCCCTCTTTAATCTTTCAACTAAAGACAGTGCAAAAGTAGTTATACTAAGATTATTTATTACAACTTTTTTAAGTGGCACATTCTCAACTTTTTTATATAGTGCATCTGGTAGTGTACTTAGTTTTATTGCAATGATTCTTGCAAAAAAATTAGGACCAAAACGTGTTAGTGTTATTGGTATTTCAATTTTTGGTGGCATTATACACAATATCGGTCAACTGCTTGTTTTTTCATTTATTGCACAATCATTGGTTGTCTTAAACTATCTACCCATTCTATCATTTAGTGGTATTTTATCAGGATTACTTGTTGGACTTTCGGGAAATTATATTCTTTCTAAAGTTTCTCACTTTAAATACATTGGAAAAAATTAAACCAACCATGTAAATGGTTGGTTTATACTATATCAATAATTATTACTGTAAATTTTAATTTTTCTATATTAAGTCAAGTCTTTTTATAATAACAAATGATTAAAGTCCCAAACATCATTAACCCAACCCTCATAAAAATCAGGTTCATGACAAACCATTAAAATTGAACCAGGATAGGCTTTTAGGGCTCGTTTTAATTCTTCTTTAGCATCAACATCAAGGTGATTGGTTGGCTCATCTAAAATCAATACATTATTTTCTTGATTCATCAGTAAGCAAAAACGAACTTTTGCCTGTTCACCACCTGAAAGTACTTGAATTTGACTTTCAATATGCTTTGAAGTCAAACCACAACGAGCAAGTGCAGCACGAACTTCTGCTTGATTTAAAGCTGGAAAGGCATCCCAAACAGCTTCTAAAGGAGTTTGTTTACTACTTTTAACTTCTTGTTCAAAGTAACCTAATTCAATATAATCTCCACGTTCTACTTGACCAGCAATTGGTGGAATAATGCCTAGTAAACTCTTTAGAAGAGTTGTTTTTCCGATACCGTTAGCACCAATGATAGCAATTTTTTGATTGCGTTCAAAGCTAAGTTGCAAGGGTTTGGTTAATGAACGATCGTAACCAATTTCTAAATCTTTGGCTTGGAATATAAAACGTCCTGGCGTTCTAGCCATTTTAAACTCAAAGGATGGTTTGGGTTTTTCAGATTGTAGTTCAATGAGTTCCATTTTATCCAATTTTTTCTGACGAGACATGGCCATATTACGAGTGGCCACACGTGCTTTATTTCGATTAACAAAGTCTTGAAGATCAGCAATTTCTTTTTGTTGGCGTTCATAGGCTGCTTCAAGTTGAGCTTTTTTCATGGCATAGACTTCTTTAAACTGTTCATAGTCACCAGTATATCTGACTAAGTTATGATTTTCAACATGATAAACAATATTAATCACATCATTTAAGAAAGGAATATCGTGAGAAATCAAAACAAAGGCGTTTTCATAGTTTTGAAGATACCGTTTTAGCCAGTCGATATGTTCGGCATCTAAGTAGTTAGTAGGCTCATCAAGTAGCAGTATATCAGGCTTTTCAAGCAATAATTTTGCCAACAGAATTTTTGTTCTTTGCCCACCAGACAATTCTGTGACATCAGTATCCATACCATAAGTCATAACGCCAAGAGCCCTTGCCACTTCATCAATTTTAGCATCAAGCGTATAAAAATCACGACTTTCTAGACGATCTTGCAATTCTCCAACTTCTTCCATCAAAAGGTCAATATCAGCACCTTCTTCAGCCATGGCTATATATAAATCATTAATTTTAGCTTCTGTTTTAAACAAATCATCAAAAGCCGTTCGTAATACATCACGAACTGTTTGCCCTTTTTCTAAAACAGCATGCTGATCCAAATAACCTGCTGTCACATACTTTGACCATTCAATCTTTCCCTCATCAGGTTGCAAGCGATTTGTGACAATACTCATAAAAGTTGATTTTCCCTCACCATTTGCACCGACAAGTCCAATATGTTCTCCTTTTAACAGGCGAAAAGAGACATTTTCAAAAATAGTTCGATCACCAAACCCGTGGCTTAAATTTTTAACCTCTAAAATACTCATTAGCTTTTCCTTTTCAATACCATAATAACAATTAATTGTTATTATAACATTAAAATACTCTCTTCACTAGAGAGTATTTTAATGTTATACTCAAATCTTTTCTAAACTAGTTACAATTCGTTCCACAATTTCCTTTAAAAGATTTTTGGAAGTGGCAACATTCAATCGTGCATGCCCTTTTCCCATTTCACCAAAGTCTAAGCCATTATTTAAGATTACTTTAGCTTCATATTTTAAAATTCTATAAAGTTCTTTGTCACTTAAATGATAGTTAGAAAAATCAATCCAAAGAAGATAAGTTCCTTGAGAAATCATAACCTTAATTTTTGGAGCATGTTTTTCAAAATAATTAATCACAAAATTAATATTATCTTCTAAGGTGGATCGTAATTCTATTAACCAATTCTTCCCTTCTTTGTAAACTATCTCAGTTGCTTCATAAGCAATAGTCGAAATAGATTGGTGATTGGCTAATAATCTTTCTTGAAAGGCGTTTTGCAAGAGTTTGTTTTCAATGATAGCAAAAGCTATTTTAAATGCTGCCATATTAAAGGTTTTAGAAGGACTAGAAAGAATAATTGAAATATTTTTAAAGTCATCATGAACTGTATTAAAAGAATGATGCTTGTGCCCAAATAATGTTAAATCTTGATGTATTTCATCAGAAATAACCAACACACCATATTTTTTGCATATAATCCCAATACTTAAAAGTGTTTCTTTATCCCAAACTCGACCTCCAGGATTATGAGGATTACACAAAATAAAGACTTTAACCTGAAAGTTAATAATATCTTCTTCAAATTGTTTCAAGTCAAATGTAAATATACCATTTTTTTCAATTAATTTATTTCTTACTACAAGACGATTATTTTGCTCAATAATTTTTTTAAAAGCAGGGTATACTGGGTCATTTATAAGAACAGCATCCTTTACTTCAGTAAATGCTTGAAGGGCTGTAACAATACCTGAGAGAACATCATTAATAAAAAAAAGAGATGAACGATGAAAGTGATAACTGTGTTCCTTTTGAAACCAATTAAGCACAGTATCAGAAAAAGAATGATTTTGATAGCTATAGCCGTAAAAATCTTTCTCTGAGTAATTTTTAATTGCCTCTCTTAGACCAGGAAAAACTTTGAAATCCATATCAGCCACCCAAGCAGGAATAATGTCAAGATCTTTTTCAGCCAGTTGCCATTTGATAGAATTTTTTCCAAATCTTTCGGCATTTTCATTAAAATCATATAATGTCATCTCATTCTCCTCAATTCTTGCTTTCTTATATTTAATTGTAACAGATTCATATAAGAAAATAAAATGTACTACTTCTTTAAAACAAAGAGATTAATTATAATGAAAATCTTTTTAGGTGTTTTTAGGGTAAATGTAATCATAAAACACTAGTTTTCAACTAGCAATTTGTCAAAATTATTTAAATTTTTATCATTTTGCTAATAAAAGTTATTGGTAAATTAGATTTTCTATCTTCAAAAAATATAAAAAAAGAGAACGAAAATCGTTCTCTCTCAAAATTAGTTTCATTTCAACTTTTTAAGGTAATAAAACATTTTTGATTTTTGATTGGTGAAACAAGTGACAAATTTTACAATTCATTCTCACGTTTTTTTCTGCCATAACCATACAAAGCTAGTGATGATAAAGCCACTAAGGTTCCAATCACAGCTGAATTGGTAGAATCACCCGTATTAGGTAATGTCTTAGTTTGTGATGTTTGAGAAGTTTTCACTACTTCTTTTGTTTCTTTATCTTTAGCCATTGCATTTGGCTCAGTGCTCAATGATTGTAAGTGACCATCAAAGACTGGTTTATCTTCTGCAATTGGTGCATTATTTGGCACTGCTATTTCTAATGACCCGTCAAAGACTGGTTTATCTTCTGCAGTTGGTGCTACCTTAGGTAAGGCTGTCTCTGCAACAAAATCAGACTCTGGAAGTTCATAATTTGGTGCAGTTGATGGGACTTTAATCACTAAAGGTCCTTCAAATGTTGGTTTATCTTCTGCAGTTGGTGCTACCTTAGGTAAGGCTGTCTCTGCGACAAAATCAGACTCTGGAAGTTCATAATTTGGTGCAGTTGATGGAATAGCTGTTTCTGCAACAAAATCAGACTCTGGAAGTTCATAGCTCGGTGCAACATTTGGCACTTTGGTAACTTTAGTTTTATAAACGATACCATATTCACTAAAGTGTTTTGCGACAAAGACTACACCTTGACGTGTTTCGCCATTTTGATCAATAAAAGTAGTCATTGTAAAATCAAGAATTTCTTCTTCTTCTGTATTTGGAAGATAAATCACACGTGCTACTTCTTTATCTTTGTCAACTGGTAAAACAACTAATACATCTTTAAGAGGGTTTACACTATCACCATTAGCATCAAGAAGCTCTATATCAAATAAGTCATAATCAAGTGCTTTTAATATATTTGGTGTCTTAGGATCATCAGTCTCAATTTGAGCAACAGATACATCTTTAATTGAAGCCAATTCCCCTTTTTCAAGTGTGATACGGATACCAGAATTTGCATCAACAATTTCTTTATGTTCTTCAATTGTTTCTTGTGGTGTGTTATTGTTGTCATTAGGCTGACTAACCTCAGGTACAACAATACCTTCTAAAACATTGAGCCTTTCTTGTAATGCTGATTTTTCAGAAATAGAATCAGGTAGAGCTTTTACTACTTCATCTGCCGCTAATTTCTTAGCTTTGGCATCATCACTATAAGATATTAATAGATTAACTTCTTCTTGAGTAACCTTATCATCCTCATTAGTTGTTCGTAATGTTTCTTTTGCTAAAGTATCTGCTGCTTCAGCTGCTATTACCATCTCTGTTGCTTCTGATAACTCAACTGTATCTGCTTTACCATTGTTATTTGCATCTGTTACTTCTGGAACAGTAATACCTGTAAGGGCATCAAGTCTTTCTTGTAGACTTGCTTTATCAGTATCTGAATCTGGCATTGCTTTGACCGCTGCATCTGCTAATTCTTTTTTAGCAATGATTTCTTTATTTAGTTCAGTTAACCAGTAAGCCTCTTCAGGAGTAATAAGACCATCTTCTTTTGTATATGCTAATATTTCTTTAACATACTGGTCTAATTGTTCTGCATAATCAACTTTTTCTTCTGGTGTAGCATACAACAAATCAATGTCTTCTAATTTGAATCGAACACTTCTAATAGAAGTTGTCCATCTGATGTTGTCAGCAGTATTATTTGGCTTGACTCTAGCATCTGCCTCATTGAAAACACCATATGAATTAGCTACAATCGTTCCATCACTTAAAATAACAAGACCTGTATAACCTGTATCACCAGATTTTGCATTTGGTGTGAAATCTTCTCCAAGTAAAATGCGGTACTGGCCATCTCCACCATTTAATAAGTCATCAAAAGTTCCAATCCAAGCAATCCAATCTCCTGCCATCCAGTCATTTCTTTCAAGAATTCCATTGTTATTATAATCTTGAATTATTTCTCTAAAAGTAATGACTAAACGTCCAGAAACAGGATCAACTGCAATCTTATGTCGCTCTCCTAAAAGAGAAGCAGGCATTGGTTTTGGTTTACTCCATGTTTGACCCTCATCTTCAGAGATGAAGATTGTTGATAAATCATTATGAGCTTGTGTTCTTCCAAGTGCAATTAATTTAGATTTATCAGGTGTTCTTACAATACCAACTTCACAGATTTGATAATGGGCTTCCTCAGCACGATGTTCTGAGAGATAGGCTTCTGGAGTTGTCCAAGATTCGTTACCATTTTCATCAAAAGTAAGATAAGTTTTATAGTTAATAAAATTAGTATGATCATGGTAGACACCCATCCATTTATCAATTGGCTGTCCATTTTCATAGATTTGAACCAATGACGCCATACCTACCACAACTGTTTCATCAGTATAGAATTCTTTTTCTTTACTCCATGTAAGACCCTTGTCTTTAGAAATTGAAGTATAGAATCCACCTTTACCATCACCCCATCCTGCTTGTTTTGGTCCACCAGTAATACGTATTACTTCTTGATGACCATCAGCAAAATTAAGTGTATAAAGCGTAGGAGTTTCACGTGAATGTTTCCACTCTTCTGGAACTGGTAAACGTTCAGACCAAGTAAGACCTCCATCCTCAGAGCGACGAAGTACAATTTCACCATGCCCATGACCTTTAGGATAAACAGAAATTAACGTTTGACCATCAGCAAGCATGACCATATCAGGTTGACCAAGATATTCACCTGGAACTCGATCCATTTCTTGGGCATATTTTTCAGGTAAAACATATGTTGGAATTTGACTATGAAGAGCATGAGAAACTATGATTTTAACAACCTTAGAATACAATCCATCTGTAGTTGCTATTGTTACTGATGTTTCTCCAACATGAACTGGAGTAATATTGCCTTCTGTATCAACTGTTGCAACATTTTCATTTGCAACTTGATAAACAATATCACCTGTTATTTTAGAAAGTGTTACAGGAATTTGTTTAACTTGATCTTTTGAAAGAGTAACAGAGTCTGGAGCATTTATTCCAGGTCTGCTTGCTAATTCAACAATTTCAAAGTCAGTTAAAACCTTATCAAAAACAATAATATCATCTAATTCACCATTAAAGTTTTTACCACCAATATATTTGATTGGTAACTTAACAAGCTCCATTGGTCTTCCAGCTGGTGGCCAAAGAATATCTGGTTGTTTTACGCCATTAACGTAAAGTTTTAACATGCCATTGCTAGAGTCATTTACAATAGTGTAATGTTTCCAACCACTTCCATTTTCAGCATATTGATAAGTCAAGTAACCTTCCTTAACATGAATTCCCATATTATTAGCTGAATTACCTTGACCTACTTTTAGATCAAATGAAATACTTTGTCTACCATTATTTGTTGGATTAGTACCATCCCAGAAGATTGAAGAAATACCACTATTTGATTCTCCAGGTTTCATCCAAAACGATAAACTATAGTTTTCAGTTAAATCTATATCTTCTGAAACAATCAAAGCTCTATCTGGGTGAACAATTAATGAATTACCATCAATTCCTTGTCCAAATTCTGCTTGAGCATCGTTTTGGATAGCTCCTGATATATTTGTTTTAATATTAGCTAATTTATCAGTTTCATCGAAAGTAAAACGAGCCTTAATATTATTTTCTAAAACATCCAAGATATTTGGAGTTTCAGTTGGTTCAGCATTAGATGCTTTCAACTCAAGGTAGCGATTAATAATTTCATTTAATCTTACTTTAAAGGCCGCTAAATCTTTTGGAATACGATCAAGCGTTGTTTCACTTGGTTCTCTAGCAATTCTTTCACCAATAGCATTATTTGGAGTTGTTCTATCATAGCGATCCTCAAGTGAACTTAAAAGATTATCTATTTCTAATCCTAATTGAGGAAACTCTTTTCTCATTTGATAGATTTTATTAACATCTCTAACACCCTCAGCCATTTTTTCTAAACGTACACTTGATTGAGGTTTTGGATTTGTTGCTGTTTTCTCATCTGGATATACAAGTTGCGTATCTCCCGATTCAAATGCCCAGTGTGATAAATCTTTCAATGGATCTTTAACCCAAGCATCCATTGCCCAGCGTAAGAATCCATTGGTGTTGTATTTAGCACCATAAAGAACTGAGAAATAACTTTCTCCAGGCATATTGAACAAGAGTGAGTTTGGATATTCTTCAGTAGCGGTATAAAGTGTTGTCTTCTTACCTTTTTTAGCTCTATCAGCCACCATTTGCTTAAATTCAGCTGCTTGTGACTTCATATGTGGCGTTCCAATACTTAGGTGATCAATTCTTTCAGCTGTAGAAGCAAAATTACCAGAAAAATGATTTGCTGCTGCTGCAATCTTAAGCGTTTTATCTTCTTTGTTTTTAACGCTGTCAATTAGACCAAAAGCAAGTTCCATGTTAGGTCTTTCATCAATACCAACATAAAAGCGATCAAACCAACCCTTCTCATCTAAATGAGCTACTAGAGAATTTAAAAATGGTCTCCAAACAGTAGCATAATCTCTGCTAGTCACTGGAACTTCTACAAAAGCTTTTTGGTTAGTTGCCTTATCAAGATAAGTGACCTTATTACCCCAAGGAATCATAGAATAACCAACAATCTTATCAGCTAAACCAAGACTATCAGCAAAGGTTACCCATTTATCAAAATCAGTATAGTCAAATGAGAATTCACCATTTATCTCTTTAGTCCACTTAATCATTGAAGGAACTCTAACATCACCATCAGCATAAGTTTGTCCACCCCAAGCTTCTTCTACGATTGAGGCAGTAATACCATTTCCACCGATAGATTTATATTTTTCCATCATTGGACGCAAGATTGCTAAATGTTCTTCTGAGAAAGGTGTAACATTATAGTATTCTGCTGAACGATATGGGTATTGCCAAAGCTCAATATCAAAAGATTTCTCTTCACTTAAAACAGCATCTTGAACATTAAGATTCAAGGTAAAGCTTAAAGGTGTTGCAATATCATCAGCATATACTTTCACTGTTCCTGTATAACTACCAGCTTTTGCATTTTCCGGGATTGCTACAGATAACCAAAGATTTTGAATGGTATTGTAGTCAACTTGAACACTTGATGCATTTGATAAAATATCTGGGCGGGAAATACTTGGTGTTTTATTGATAGTTAATTTATTAGCTCTATGATAACCTGCATTTCCTCTATAACCTGAAATTTCCTTAATGAAATTAGCAGTGATATTAGATTTATCAATAGTGTTTCCATTACCATCTTCTAAATCTACTAACTCAAAACGTAAATTCTTCAAGCCAGAATCAATCGGTAAAATGGCTAATTGAGTATTTACTGTTTCTTTTTTCCAACCGACAAGTGTTTGACTAGCAACGTCATTTGTTTGAGCCTTCAATTCGTTATAGGCATCACCATAATAATGACGATTATTATCAACAAAAGTTCCACGATAATTAGCAATTGCTGCTTCTACAGTAACTGGAATGGTAGTTGTCAAATCTCCTAGAGTTGCAACTAAATTAGTAGTTCCTCTTGACAATGCTTTGACTCGTCCACTAGCATCAACGCTTGCAATAGAGTCATCTTCAATACGATATGTTACTTGCGAAGCATCAGCATAAGTTGGAGCTATCTCTAGATGAGTATCCAACGTTTGTAATTCTTTAAGTGTTATGCTACTTTCTGTAAAAGAAATAGATTCTGCTTTATAAGGTAAATGGGTCACTCTTGCGCCATTTACTTGGTTAACATGATTGTTGCGACCAGGAGAAGAAGTACGGTTAGTTGAACGTACTGTTAATTTGTGTGGTCCATGTTCTAATAAGTCAGAAGTATAAACAACATCTACTTGTCCTCTTGTGCTTTGATATAAATCTACTGGAATCCAAATCCCAGAATCATCAAGACTTACCTCAACAATACCATGATTGTGCGATTTTGTTGCTAGTAACTCAATTTTTTGACCAATAAAATGAATATCATATTTGATATTTTCAATACTTGGAGTATTTTTTGGTACATCTTTATAGGCTTCATCAGCAGAGACAACCCAACCATCCGAAAAGACAAATTTATTGGTATTGCTAGGAGAGTTAACTGAAGATAAATCAAT
The DNA here is from genome assembly GCF_000380045.1 of Streptococcus marimammalium DSM 18627. Classification (GTDB taxonomy): domain Bacteria; phylum Bacillota; class Bacilli; order Lactobacillales; family Streptococcaceae; genus Streptococcus; species Streptococcus marimammalium. The sequence goes on along the minus strand of NZ_KB904339.1, from coordinate 233,519 downwards.
TGTAGTTACAACTGGTTCTGTTGTTTCACTTTCTTCTTCAGGAGTATTTGTCTCATTAGTTGATGCTGTAACAGTTAATGCCCATTGTTTTGTAATACCGTCAAGACTTGCTTTTAAAATACCAGTTCCTGCTTTAAGTCCAATAAGTCTGTTACCCTCAACTCTTGCAATCGCATCATTATCTTCTGTTTCAATAGTATAGTTAATGGTAGGATTCTCAATAAAATCAGGTTGAACAACAGGGTTTAAATCTATTGGTGTATTAACATCTAAAGTAATTGTAGAAGCTGTATGCTCTGGATACTCAAGACTAGAAGCATGATATGGGAAATGTGTAACTTTAGCTCCATTTACTTGGTTAACATGATTAGTGTGGCCAGGAGCTGCTGTGCTAGTCGAACGAACATATAGGACATGTGGCCCTTCTTCTAATTCTTCAGAAGAATATATAACCTCTACTTCTCCTCTTGTGCTTTGGTGTAAATCGATTGGTGTCCAATTCTCTGTATCATCAAGACTTACCTCAATAGTACCATGATTATGAGATTTAGTGGCTAATAATTCAATCTTTTGACCAACAAAAGGAATGGCGTAACCAACATCATTAATGTTAGGGTCTGATTTTGGTACATCCTTGTAAGCTTCTCCATTTTCAAATGTCCAGTCATCTGTAAAATAAAATTTATTAACTGTTTTTGTCGCATTTCTTGATTCTAAACTGATTTCAGTCACAACAGGTTCTGTTGTTTCACTTTCTTCTTCAGGAGTATTTGTCTCATTAGTTGATCCTGTAACAGTTAATGTCCATTGTTTTGTAATACCGTCAAGACTTGCTTTTAAAACACCTGTTCCAGCTTTGAGTCCAATGAGTCTATTACCCTCAACTCTTGCAATAGCTTCGTTATCTTCTGTTTCAACAGTATAGTTGATAGTAGGATTTTCGATAAAATCTGGCAATACAACAGGGTTTAAATCAATTGGTGTATTAGTATCTAAAGTAATAGTAGTTTCTGTATGTTCTGGATATTCAAGGGTATCAGCATAATACGGAAAATGTGTAATTTTAGCTCCGTTAACTTGGTTAACATGATTATTTCCACTTGCGTTTGACTTACTAGTTGAACGAACTATTAAAATATGGTCTCTATCTTCTAACAATGGTGAAGAATAAACAACAGTAGGTGTTCCACGGTTTGCTTGATAAAGATCAACTTCTTCCCAATCATTACCATCAACACTAACTTCGACAACTCCATGATTATGAGATTTAGTAGCTAATAATTCAATCTTTTGACCTACAAAAGGAATCGCATAAACAATCTCCCCAATATTTGGATCAGATTTTGCCACTGCATTATAGGCTTCACCATTTTCAAAAGTCCATCCATCTGTGAAGATGAATTTATTCATACTTCTAGTGGAATTTCTTGAGTCTAAACCAATCTCAGAAACAACAGGCTCTTCTGCTTCAGTTTCTTCTAGTGCATCAGTTTCAGTTTCTTCCTCAGCTCCCACCTCATCAAGTTGACCTTCTTCATTTACAACAGGGTTTATTGAAGTCTCAGCAGACTCATCAGTAACAGCTGCTACTTCTTCAGTTGCTAAGGTAGTTTCAGGCGCTTCAGTTACTATTGCATTTAAATCAGCTCCTACTGTAGTAGCGTCAACATTTTCAGCTTCAGGAATAGCTTCTTTTGATATAGCTTCGGTAACAGTAGTTTCCTCAGCTGCAGTTTGAGTGTTAACATCAGCAGAAACTTGTTGTCCAGTCAAAAAACTTAACCCAATAACAGTAGAACAAATTCCAACCGTTAATTTTCGAATAGCATACTTATTTTGTTTTTCAAATAATTTTTTTGACATAAGATTTTTATGCTCCTTTTTTTATTTTGTTTTCAACAATTTTAACTTCCTTTTTTTTAAAAAGAAATTAAAAAAAGGATGAAAACGCTTCCTTACAAATAGTATTGTATCGTTTATAACTGGTTATGTCAAGTTGTTTTTAATTTTAAAATAGATAAACTCTCTTTTTCTTTCAGTTATTTTTAAAAACTAAATGACTTCAAAATCACTTGAAGTCATTTAAAAATAGTATAATCAATTATTTATTTTGTCTTTGATTTTCTTTGTGTCCAATAAAGAAACTTCCCATTAAAATCATCAAGCCTACTAACAAGGGTGCGTTAGATTCATCTCCTGTTTTTGGCAAAGTTTTTTCGTTATTTGGTTTTTCTTCCGACATTTTGGTATGTTCTTTGCTTGTTTGATTATCTTTTGGTAGAGAAATAGTACCTTTTTTAGTGTCTTTAGGGTCTTCATTTTTAGTAGAAGGTGTCTTTTTCTTGTCTGAAAGTTTAGTAATTGTTAGTTTTGTGCTAGCTTTACCATCGTTAAAATTGAGTACTACATCGTGTTCCTTATCTTCGTTTATTGCTAAAGTTTTTAAGTAGTCTGCTTTCAAAATCAGTTTGGTTGAACCGTCTGAAAGCTCATAATTGTTAGCATCAACGACTTGACCATCAATAGTTAAATTGAGGAATTTAGTCAAATCAGCATCTGAAATAATTGTTAGATTAGTTGTTTGATCAGATTGCCAGGTTTGATTGGCACCTTCAATAATCTTGTAATCAATTCCTTCTTTAAAAGTGATATGTGTTGATTTTGTCTTAAAGATGTAGAAGTCATTCACTAAATCATAAGCAATCATCTTGTTTTGATCATCAAAGAAAATTGGATTGTCAATAGCTGCTTTAGCGATAGAATAAGTCAATTCTTTGTTTAATGTTGGAAGAACATTACCATACACATCGGTTGCTGTTATTTGTCCACCACCATTAATACTTAAGAGAACCTTCTTTTCTGAAGTTCCTTTTTCAACAGTTACTGTTGAACCAGTAAATTTTTTTGTTCTTCTATTAACACGATATTTAACAACGTAGTCATTTTCAGCAAGATATTTCTTGTGAGCTACCATTAATTCCTCACGAATTTCTTTCATGGTAGCAAAAGCTTTCTCAGCTAATTCATTATTGTTTGTAGTTGCTGATTCACTGGTTTGAGGGCCATCTAAAATAGCCTGATTCATGATTTCTTGTTGGGTTGGTGTTAATTTGTTATTAACAATTTTCATGAATTCTTCACGGTTTGTTTCCACCATGTGTAAAATATCCATTGCTACCCAGTACATTGAATCTTCAGCAAACTCATTGATTTGATTTTGAATAGCCGTAATTCCTGTTGTTTGATTTGGGTAATATGGCACATAAGGAGATACTAACGGAGAACCCATAGCAAGCCACATGACACCTGGATAAGTTTCAGTCATTTTTTCATGATTAAGTTGGAAGATGTGAGCTTCCATGGTGTTACGATTTCCGATTGGGTAAAGATTTGGATCACCTAATTCATCAGCTACTATTCCAATATGTTCCATTCGATTTCTGGTAAGTGCTATTAAATCTTGTAAATTAATACTTTTTTTGGGTGCATCTTGTAGGAAATGATAATATTGATCTTCTAAAGTTACTTTTGCTTCTGGATTAAGGTGTTTGATGCCAGAATAAACACGTGAACGATCAGACTCAGCTAAATCTTTTGGTGCATAAGAACCTGCCAAATCAATCACTCGTTTAGTCTCATCTCCTTTAAAAGTTCCAGCTTTTTTTGCTACATCAAAGATAGCTTTGGAGTAGAGAAATTGACCATTTTTTGAAACAATATAATTAGCAAATTCTTGGCCAATATCTAAAGTCACTTCATTGAGCCAAAATGTATTTGGCATCACTGAGAATTTATCCTTAGGATATCTCATTGCTACAAACTGATGACCACTGTAGATTTCCATATACCAAATATCATTATGGTCAGCCACAACTAAATCATTACCTTCTGAAGCACCTTTTGTAGCCACTTCATTGGCAATAAGTTCAACAGCTTGATCAGCTGAATCGGCATTAGCCAAAACTACTGTTGGAAGAACTGCTTCAGTTACCCCTTTTTCAACATAAGAGTCAACTTCACCAATTTCATCTCTGTAGCTGGCAGAAACAGTCATGTCAACAATTAAGCCTTTATCGTTAAATCCAGCTTCATCAAAAATACCATATTCTGGTGTGGTATCACTTACTGAAGTGAATTGGTTAGAGTCTTTTTCCATAATATACTCATAACCACCCTCTTCACTGGTAGAAACATCAACAATTTTATCTCCTGCTTTATATTTCCCAGCTTCATGAACTTGGTAGACCTTATTGTGATTGATTTCAAGATCTTCAGTTCGACCAAAATAAGCACTGCCATCTTCAGTTAAATCACTACCAACAATAAAACCTGTACAAGCATCTACAGTCATAGTGACACTAAAGAAAACAAAACACAACATGATAATGCCTACGAAATAGAATAATTTCTTCATAGGTTATCTCCCCCTTTCAATTGTATTATACCTATCGCCTCTTATAAAATCAATAGAAAATAGGTAAAATTTTAAAGCGCTTACAAAAATATTTAAAACTTGAAAAATGATTGAAAAATCCTTTGAATATTACATATAAACTGATTTGTATTGTAAGAAGAAAAGTGTTTTTCATTGAAACATCTTTTTTGCCTTTCATTTGTTTTCTGAAACCATTTTTATTATCACTGAGATTAAAAATCAAAGTAAAAAGAAAACTCTCAACAAGAAAACAAAAAGTATCTGGTTGAGAGTTTATCAATTTTTTAAATTAGTCACTACTTTCGACCTTGGTTCTATCTTCTCTTTTACCTATCACAAACATTGTAAAGCTTGCTTTAGTCAAAATTTCTTCTTTGCTATTTCGAATCAAAACATCAATAATCTTGGTCGTTCTACCATTATGAACAATCATTCCTTCAATCGTCAGAACCTCATCCAAATGACCAGCTTTTAAATAATTAATGTTTGATTGTAAGGTGACCGACTCAAAACCAGTCGTTCTTACGATCAAACCGCTTACCTGATCTGACAAGGCAAACAAGTAACCTCCATGAGTGTTACCATAGTAGTTGAGAGAAGAAGGAGTCACTTTAGTTGTCATTACTACACGCCCTTCTTCAATTGTCTCTATACGATAGTTTTCAAAAATTCTTAGTTCCTTAAAATGAATGTCTTGCATTAGTTTTCTTCTCCTTTAAATCAAATAGCCCCTATTATACTAAAGAAATAAGAGTCTAAAAATCTTGTGATTGTTCTAATTGTTGGATAAGGTTTCTCACTCTTTCATCAATTTCAGAAATAATTTCAAGAAAGACTTGATCGGATTTCCCTGTTGGATCTTCTAAACCCCAATCTTCAGTATCATACTGATAAGGGAGACTTGGACAACTGACATTACAACCCATGGTGATCACTTGTTCAACTGTCGGAATATCTGTTAGTAACTTAGGTGTTTGAGACTCTTCCATATCAATACCATAGAGCACTTTCATAAGCCTCACTGCATCTGGATTGATTTGATTTTTAAGTGCCGTTCCTGCCGAATAAACATCAGCGACGTGTGCCCCATATTTTTTCATCAAAGCTTCCGCAATCTGACTGCGACAGGAATTATGGACACATAAAAAAGCAATTTTTTTCTTTTTCATAGCTAACCTCTTTTACTTTTTTATAATAAGTAACATCTGACTTCTAGTATACACTATAATGAGCAAAAGTTTAAAAGGTTGGTTTTTAGTTATTGAAAGCCAAAAAGTGATACAATCATTATAAAAGAGGACTTCGTTAGCCCTCTTTTTATCTTGAATAACTGAAAGTATTAGATAAACAGCTGCATATTGGCGTTTTCGCTATCACCAATAAAGGTCGCAACGCCTCCATATTCAACAAAATCAAATAATTCTTCTTTTTCTATCCCCATCAGATCCATACTCATTGTACAAGCGACAAATTTTACACCTAACTGATGAGCTTGTTCAATCATATCTGGCAAGGAATCCACATTTTTTTCTTTCATGATGTGTTTAATCATTTGACGTCCCATACCACCCATATTCATTTTGGAAAGTGGCATATCATTTGCTTTTGAAGGAAGGAAAATGTCAAATAGTTTCGCTAAACCAGATTTCTTCACTTTTTGTTTTTTCAGCATTGATAAGCCCCAGAAAGTAAAGAAGATGGTCACTTTTTTACCATAAGCTGCAGCGCCTGATGCAATAATCATTGATGCTAGAGCTTTATCCAAGTCACCACTAAAAACAACCATAGTCATGCCATTTTTGGTTTCTTGTAAAACTCCTTCTTGAGCTAAAAGAGAACTTGATTCTTTTTCACTAGGTAGGTCTTTTCCTTTCACTAAGCTAACGAGAACTTTATTGCCCTCAATTCTATTATCTACAATCGTATTACCAGTGTTTTTAGCCCAATTCTCAATATCTGCACTAAAGCCAAAATCACTCGCTTGGATATTAAGGACTTGGCCATCTGTCATACCATCAACTGACTCCTTAACTTTTAAGATAGGCCCTGGACACTGTAAACCGCAGGCATCAAGAGTGATAGCATCTAATTTCTCAGAAATAGGGATCATTTTTTCTTCTTTCTTTGCTGGAATGACTTCTTGTTTAAAAGAGACTAATTGGTATTTTGATTGCTTATAAGTTTTGAAACCACCATCTAGGTTTTTAACCTTAAAACCAGCTTGTTTTAAAATTCTAGCTGCGTTATAGCCACGTTGACCTACTTGACAGTAGACATGAATGGTGACATCTTTTGGTAATTCATCAAGTCGATTTCTTAGCTTATTCAAAGGAATATGCTTACTGCCTTCAAAACTGCCTGTTGCTAATTCAAATACTTCCCTAATATCTAAGAAATAAGCACTAGAAGCTAGCAGTTGATCAACTTCGTGCCACTGAAATGTTTCAACCATCCCTTTTTTGATATTATCAGCTGTGTAGCCAAGGAGATTGACAGGATCTTTTGCAGAAGAATAGGGTGGGGCATAGGCTAATTCAATACTTGCCAATTCTTCTACTTTAGCACCAAATGTCATTGCTGTTGCGATAACATCTATTCGTTTTTCTACTCCTTCAGTACCAATGGCTTGTGCGCCCAAGATTTTGCCTTCTTTTGTAAAAAGAATTTTTAAGGCTATTGGTGAAGCACCAGGGTAATATCCAGCATGTGAATTAGGGTGAATGTGAATGACATCATAATCAATGCCAATTGCTTTCAATTGTCTTTCATTGTTTCCAGTACTTGCTGCTGTTAATTCAAATACTTTTGCAACTGAGGTTCCTTGTGTGCCTGGGTAGCTAGTATCAATACCATTAATAATATCAGCCACCAAACGTCCTTGACGATTGGCAGGCCAAGCAAGAGGAATATTCGTCGCCTCTTTTGTGACCTTATTGACAACTTCAATAGCATCACCAATGGCATAAATATCTCTCACAGATGTTTCTAAACGCTTGTTTACCTTGATGGCACCTTTAAACCCTAGCTCCAAACCAGCTTTTTTTGCAAGACTATTTTCAGGAACAACACCTATCGCTAAAATAATCATTTCTGTGGCTAATTCTTGACCACTAGATAGGATTAGTTTTTGACCAAACTCTTTAATTTCAGTCACACCATCTGAAAGAATCAGATTGACTTTATGCATATTAATTTGCGCGTGCAATTGTTGAGCCATTTCAAAATCAATGTTTGGCATGACTTGATTTGCCATTTCAACCAAATTGACCTGAATCCCTAATTCAACAAGGTTTTCCATCATCTCAAGACCAATAAAGCCTCCTCCAACAACTGTTGCTGTTTGAATGGCGTGAGTGGCAATATAGTCTTTAATTAAATCCATATCAGGAATATTTCTGAGAGTAAAAAGATTATTTGCACTCTCCAAACCTTTAATAGGCGGGATAATTGGCTTAGCTCCTGTTGAGATAATTAAATAATCAAAAGTTTCGACATACTCATAATTATTTTTGACATCATAAACAGTAACCTTTTTTTCGTCTGGATTGATGTCAATTACTTCTGATAAATGTCTAATATCAATTCCGTATTGACTACTCATTCCTTCGACAGTTTGCAACAAAAGATTGTCACGGTCTTTAATGACATTACCAACATGATAAGGAAGCCCACAGTTAGCAAAAGAAATATATTCTCCTTTTTCAAATAAAATAATCTCATCCTTTTCATTTAAACGTCTCAATCTTGTTGCAGCAGTAGCACCACCAGCAACACCACCAATAATTACTATTTTAGCCATCTCTTCCTCCAAATATTTTTGGGTCCTTATTTATAACGTAGAAAAAAATTTTTCCTATCCTCTCAGTGTTACATACCCCCTTAGGTATATAAAATATAGCATATCAGAAACTGATTTGTCAAATGGATTTAAAAAATAGACTCTGAATAGGATAGATTTTTAGTTATTTCAATTTCAAACAAAAGTCTTATTGATTACTTCTGAAAAGCTTTGAAAACAAGGTGGAGAGAACGTTTGAGAACAAATAAATAAAGGTTATCTTTTGTACTGAGTACAAAAGATAACCTTTATTGATAGTGACAATAATGTAAGAATAAGTTTATTGTCTTTTGCCTTATTTTTAATATTATTTGTTTGATATAGCTACTTGTGCTGCTGCAAGTCTTGCGATAGGCACTCTAAATGGTGAACAAGAGACATAATCAAGATTTAGCTTATGGAAAAATCTAATTGATGAGGGGTCTCCTCCATGTTCTCCACAAACCCCCATATGAAGCATAGGATTATTTTTTCTTCCCATCTATTTACTCTATTTACAATCAAACTATTTTACTAATTATCAAAATGAAACAGTTATTAGTTTTATATCATTTAGATATTAATTGTATTTTAGCCAATAATGAAAGACTATAGCTAAATTAATCAGGATATTCACCACCAGAAACACCAAAATATTCTTCAAGTGTTAATCCCGAATCTGCTATTTCTTTAGCTTCTTTGCCAATGTAACGTAGATGCCAACTTTCGGATTGATAACCTGTAATGTGTTCTTTTCCTTGCAAATACCTAACAATAAAACCATATTCAGGGGCGTGTTCTTTTAACCAGGCAGAAGCATTTGGTTCTTCTAATAATTGACCAGAATTATCAATCAAATCATAGGCTAGTCCAGTTTGGTGTTCACTATAACCAGGCCTAGCAGAGTAACGATCTGCATTCTCTTTACTGTCTCTTTCAACATACGAGTGATATAAACTATCTTGTGTATCATAACTTCTAAAGCCACTATAGTTATTACTAACATCAAAACCTAGTGCTTGCATATCAGCTATTATTTGTAAAAGTGATGCTTTGGCTGTTGGATTCTCACCAGGGTTATATGAACTTAATAAAGGATGTTGCTTATTAACAATGATAATTTCGTCATATTTACCTTGAACACTGTAATAATTACCTTTATAAGTGGCTTTATCATTGAATTCTTTAGAATCTTTTGACTTCTTTGCTTTTGGAGTTTGTGTAGTTGTTACACTTTTTTCATTTTCTTGGCTCTTATTAGGTATTACTGATTGTTGACTAGTCGTTGTCTCTTTTTTTGTTTCATCCGTTTTCATGTCTTTTTGACAAGCAACTAAACTAGTCAAAGCCAAAATAATTAAGCTATGTTTAATCCACTTCATTGAATTACCTCATTTCTAACTCAAATCACTAACTTCTAGATTAGAAATAATAAATGATTCACCAGTTTTTTTCAAGTAGTATGTCTTGTTTTTTCGAAAAACTTTATTAGGATTGTTGTTTGTATAAACTGACGTAAATTCTTCGTATGTGTTTACAATATAAGTGTCTCCTTCTTTTGAAACACTCTTAACATCAAGAGCGCCTTCTATATAGTATGAAATTTGAGCTTTAGCAACACCACCGCCTTCAGTAAACTCAACCATCTCTTTATAAACTGTACTATTAGTATCATAATATTTGGCATAAGTATTAGTTCTATTATCAATAGAGTCAAAAACAGCCTCACGATAATCTTCCAAAAAGTAACCAATATTTCTTTTATCTTCTTCAGCTTTTTTTGCTTCTTCTTCTTTTGCTGCTTTTGCCTTAACACTATCTTCTAATTGTTTTATCGACTCATCATCAAAGACTAAAGGTAAATCTATGACAATATCTTCCTCAGGAACAGTCTTTTTTAAGATTTTTGTCTTGTACTGGTTATCATCAATCTTAAATGTGGCATATACTTCTATCGTTTGATTGTTTAAAAGCTCTAATTCCTTTGTCAAACTATTGGCCACTTCTTTTTTATTAACAAAAAGCTTAAGCTCTTTATAGGAATCAGCTTCTTTTGGTAGACTTGCCTGAAGCATCACCATTTTTGTTTCAAGAGATAGTAATAATTGATTGTATTCTACTTTACTCAAGTCAACAGAGAGATTAGAAGTCAGTTTTCCTAAATCAGTCTCTCCTTCCATAACGAGTTCAGTAGGAATAAATTTAAATTTCCCTAATACTGTCTCTTCATTTTCTTTAATAGAATCGTTATTGACTTTAAGATTTTTCATATTAGTCTTAACACTAATTTCAATAGGATAAGGTGTTACTTGATATTCTTGGAAAATACCAAATTTTCTTCCTGATTCTTCAAACCCGAACAATCTATTATAGTTGCTATCCTTATAGTCATGGTCGTTTTTTGATTCAGAAATATGCTTAACAACAGTTTCTATATCTATCTTTTCATCTCTTAGATAACTAATAAATTGTTTAGCTTCTTCATCAGACCATTTTTCTTTTCCAGATGAAAAAATAGTTGCAATTTTTGCGTAGTCATTAGCCTCAACAGCTTTAATAAATTCTTTTCCTGCAACTTCTTTTCCAGTAATAGAACGAAAATAGAAGAACAAACCAATTAGGACAGTTAATAAAAGTCCAATAATAATTATTCCTACTCGTTTTCTTTTTTCTTTTGGTGAAAGAACACGCTTTGGTTTTTTAATTGCAGTAGTCATTATTTCTGGAGTAGGTTGTGACAAAGGGGATTCTAATTTATCAACTTGATTATCAATCAACTGACTTTCAGGTAACTGTGATTGCGATATTTCTGTATGCTTTTGTTCTAGAAGTTGTTGCTCTATTTTTTTAGCACCTTCATCTACCAAAGTATCATCCTTAGAAATACCTGCGATATGTTTAATTTGTTTAAAATCAAAATCTGTCTTTTTTCCTTTTACAAACTCTTCTGGCGTAGGTTTTCTGCCAATAACTTTTTCAAATAAGTCGACCCACTTTTCCTTATTGTTCATATTTTCTCCTCTAACTATTATTAATACCCGTAGCCACCAAAGTTAGAAATTTGATTTTCAATATTGTTAAAAAAACCATTGAAAATCATTTCTCCACCAATTGCAAGTGCAATACTTACAATAATAGCTACTATCAAAAAGTAGATAATTGAAGCAATAATCTTCTTATAAAATATATCTATGTTACTATCACTGTTGTTGTGAAAAATGGTAAAAGATGTCGCTGCACCAAAGACAATATAGCTGGCAATCGTTAATAATGTAACGACTGTGTAGACGTTAACAAATGAAAATAGCAAAGATAATGCTGAAAATAAAATATTAAGCGAAAGCAAACGTCCAAACCATTCAAAACTATACATAAAGGTAAATGATTTTTCATTATATACAAATCGTTTAACAATAAAGCCCCCAAAAATAATTGAAAAGAAGACCAATGAAATGGCAGCTACTATACTAATAAAAAGACTTATTCCATCTGATTGGAACTGCGCAATAGGTTTCAAAATATTAATAGTGGTAAAAAGAACTAAAAGACCAAATGCTGTAAGTCCGTTATACTTATGAGTTGGAAAAGTATTAGTAGGTGATTTCCAAGCATTCAAAAGCCATTGCCAGAATTGTTTTATAAATAAGCTAAATGGCGATGGAGCAACCTGTTGCATTTGTTGTGTTTGTTGAATTGGTTGTTGCATATTTTGATTAGGAAACGGCACATGATTATTTTGTTGACTTGAAGACCCAGAAAAAGCTTGTGGCTGAGCTGTATTTTGATTATTTTCCACTTGACTTAATGGCTTTTCAGTATCAGAAATTTTAGTTTCTTGAGTCTGTAATTCTTCTGGTTCAGGTGAAGTTTTCTCCTGAGACACTTGTTCTTCTACTCCACCGTTATTTTCTTCTTGCGTTAACTGTTCTTCTATATCAGTGTTATTTACTTCTTGAGACACTTGCTCTTTTATTTCAGATGAATCTTCTTCAACAAATTCCCCTGCTTTTTTAGCAACTTCTATCTCATTGGGTTCTGGAGAACGTCCATTCACTGCTTCAAAATAATCCAACCAATCTTGTTTTTCCATAATAATCTCCTTTTTAAAGTATATTTATAGAAATAATTATACCATTTAAGAGTTATCTCATCAATATTCCTTTTAGTTTTAATTGGTTAAATAATTGATTTTTAAAAAAATTAAAAGACACCTTAAAAGTAGGTGCCTCAACTGATATTCTATTTTTAAAAGCTAGCAAATAATTAATGAAAACTAATTAGTTTCTAAAACTAAGCTGATTATATTATTCTCTAATTGTTTAGTGAAAATTGATTGGCTTGAGAACTCAATACTCCCGTTGACAAAACAGTTTGAGCTGTAGTTTGATCACCAAAACAATCACCAACCATTTGATTGAAATATTCTGTTAAGTGATAAACATTGTTCAATTGTAATGTCAAGGTAGAGATTGCTTGACCAGACATTTGACTTGCAATCGTATCAAGCACATATTTTAATTCTTGCATGATACGACTTGTCATGGTTTGGATGGCTTTTTGGCTTGCTACTATTTCATCCAATTCAAATACAGTATAAACCCCTTCTTCTATAATCGTTTTTAGTTGGGGTTTTAAATTTTGCAAATCATTTTTAACCGTCTGCGCCACTTGAAGTGCCACCATTATTTTATTTGATAGTGGTTGCAACTCACTCTTAGCGGAATGAATATTTGAAGTCGTTGTTGCATCATATAGTCTAACTAATTGTCCCCAATAGGTTCGATTTGTTACAAACTTTTTGTTAATTTTTTTCGTTTCATCAATATATATTTTAATATCAAATGACTCTTCAATAGAATTCACTGCTTTATTGAAATCATTCATCTGTGTTGACCAGTTATCCAAAGAATATTGGACTTGTTGGAAAGCGTTTGAAAATTCTAATGCAACCTCTCGAGCATAAGTATTACTATTTTTTTCAACTTGTTCATCAAAGGCTTGAAGAACATCTTTAACATCATCAAAAACTCCCGACTCATCAAGATATGCTTTATAAGAGGTTGGAACATTTTGGACTGTCATACCTTCTAAATGACCACCTGATGCTATTTGACCACCTAGCCAATCATCCATTTGTTTAAAATTATTAGCTAAGCTTAAAGTGAGCCTTGCGACATTTTCAACAGCCAATGTTAACTCTGAGAGATTTTTTTGTTCTACTTCTAAGACGTCATTTAGTGATTCACTAATCCCATCTTTCTTTCCTTCACGAAGACCTCTTCCTTCAAAAATTTTTTCACTCTTTTTCTTTAGTCTTTTTGCTGTATCTTCCAAAACTACAGAAGTTTTTAGGGCTGTTGGAGTTGGATTAATCAAGGTACCATCTTGAAAACTGATTGATTTTTCCTGTGACGAATGTTGCACCAAATTCCTGCTTTTTTCTGCAAGATTTGTAAGTGTTCTATTATAAGAAGATAACTCTAAATAGGCACCACTTTCAAAATAGGCTGGTTCAGGGATGGTATCTACCAAAGTTTTAGGTGATGATAAATAATCAAAAATATGTTTTTTTCTAATAATCTTTCCAATAGATTCATATATCTCATAAAAGGCATCTGTTAAACGGGTTTCTTTGAATCGTTGAACAATAGTCTCTTCCACTTTTTGTTTTCTTGTTTCAAAATCATTCTGTATTTTAGCATTTTTTTCCAAACACAATTGGCATACCCTAATCATGGCTGGTAACTCTATTAAGGCTAGTAAATTAAGATTGCTAGACAGTGCCCTTAAACTATCTGGATTAACCTTAATAATTTTACTATCAGATAAACCTACATTCCCACTAGATAAGAAGAGGTTCTTTGGTTCTATATTAGAGGAATTCAAACTGATATCTATGACACCATCTTCATTGATATCAATGCTTGTCTTATAGTTCTTTTTATCAACAATTAAACCATATTTGTCAACTAAATTCCCGTTGTCATCAAAGTCCCATGTAGAAAGATTATGATAATGAAATAATTGAGAATTTAGGGGTTTGTAAGTATCAACATAGCGTGCTATTCCTAATGGATCTCCTCCAAAATTACCAATATTATCCATATTATTACGAAAATTAATGATAATATCAGTATTTGCTTTAGCCCATTCCTGTTCTTTTTTGGTGAGCATGTTTTGAGGATTTGGCGCATTAAAAGCGGTCGCTTGCCACTTCATTTTAATAGCAATTATAGTGGCTAAATAGCCTCCCAAAGAATGACCGGTTGTTGAAATATTAGCTTGAGGATATTTCTTTTGTATCTCAGCAGCAAATGCCATAGCAGTATCCACTTGACTATCAATCTTTTTTGAACCCCTGCTGTCCCTAGTTAAACCTTCCTGACCCCAAATAACATTTTCTATATCAGTTCGACGATCATTTGGATCTTTAAAATTTGTACCAGCATAAGCTATAGTAATATTAGAGTAGTCCACTTTTCCATCTACAATTGGGGCAATAGCCATTGCTTGCATGCCATTGGATTGATTGTCAGAAACTTCAAGGACTTTAAATTTTCCTAGTTCAGTATTCTTTATATTATAGTAGTAATCTTCAGTTTTAATATTTCGATATTGACCATCTGTTTTGTTAATATCCACACTATAAACTTGTTGAGACAGCCATCTGTATTGTTCTTGACTTATCATCTTCTTATTCCTTTAAATAAATGATGGTGATGTCACTAATGTCAACTGGAGACTCTTTGTCAA
>NZ_KB904339.1:0-218279 GCF_000380045.1 Streptococcus marimammalium DSM 18627 | reverse complement strand
AAATTCTTAAAATCTTTTTCATTAGACTAGCCTCCTTAGTTGACATTAGTATACCATATTATTCTTAAAACTTTTATTAATAAAAAAATATTCTTGCCCCGTTGTAAAATGAGGTGCAACAAAAAAGACATGTTCATCTGATATACTAAAGTTGCGAACAAAGTATAAAGGAAAGATGAACATGTCCACTCACTATTCTACCACAAAACAGTCCTATCGCCACCTTTCAGAAGCTGAACGAGGTAAAATTGAAGCTTATCTCTCAGAAGGTTTGAAACCCGCTGAAATTGCAAGACGTCTTGGAAGAAATCGCTCTACCATTTCTCGTGAGCTCAAACGCGGGACTGTTAAACAAGTCAAACAGGTCAATGCAAAGAAAGTTTACTTCCGACAGTATTTCGCAGATANAGCACAAAATCGTTATACTGAATCTAGAAAAGGAAGTTACTATTTGAAGCTGAAAAAGGTCTCAAAGTCCTTTTTAACAGCTTTTACTGAAGCGATGACAGCTAAACCTAGAATTCACAGTGTCGATACCTTTATTCATTCCTACAAGCTTGAGAATCCTAAAGAAATCGTTCCAAGTACCAAGACACTATACACCTACATTCATNAAGGNTTACTAGACATCAAACCAATTGACCTTCCTAAAGCTGTTCGCATTCGTAAGCGAAAAAAGCTCCGCCAATCCACTAAGAAACATCTTGGAATCTCCATTGACAAGCGACCTGCTCACATCAATGATCGTTCAACTTTTGGACACTGGGAGATTGACTCTGTCCTTGGTTTGAAAACTNCTGGTGAACCTTCTGTCATGACTTTAGTTGAGCGCCAAACCAGATATGCCCTGACGATCAAACTTCCTGAAAAGAAAGCTGAGTACGTTAATCAGGCTGTTTTAGACTNTATGAAAGACTATCCTATCAAGTCTATAACCGCTGATAATGGGAGTGAGTTCGCTTTANTAAGTGAATTAGAGGGTGTCGCTATCTATTTCGCTCATGCTTACACATCTCACGAACGTGGAACCAACGAGAATTTTAACGGCTTACTTAGAGAGTTTGTGCCTAAAGGGATATCGCTAAAGGAGCTAACTCAAGAAGAATTAGCTACCTATACACAAGCTATCAATGACAGACTAAGAAGAATACACAACTATCAGTCTGCCAAAAAACTGTTTGAGCTAGCTCAAACAGTATAAAAATTATTGACTTAGTCAGATGAATACTTTGTTGCACTTGACTTGACAATTGGGGAAAAAATATTCTTTCACAATTGCTTATAAAATTATTAGAAAATAGAATTTTTAATAGTCTGTTGACAGCCATCTGTATTGTTCTTGACTTATCATCTTCTTATTCCTTTAAATAAATGATGGTGATGTCACTAATGTCAACTGGAGACTCTTTGTCAAAGTCCTCGTTCTTTATGATATCTTCATAATCAACAATCGGATCTAGTCCAATTGCTCCTTGATCCGTGTCAAGCTCTTCTAATTTTTCTATTGGAAGCATGGGACCATCTTGTTTGTCATTGACACGAAAATATAAATCATAAGTTCCTGTTGAAAGATCTTTTTCAAAATGCACAAACTCAATTTTATTAATATTATAATTTCTCGCAA
Organism: Streptococcus marimammalium DSM 18627; assembly: GCF_000380045.1. Lineage (GTDB taxonomy): Bacteria > Bacillota > Bacilli > Lactobacillales > Streptococcaceae > Streptococcus > Streptococcus marimammalium. Next base: position 216,655 of record NZ_KB904339.1, on the reverse strand, counting down.
CCATTTTCACGACATTATCTTGTTGCTCTTTTGTCAAGGTTTCTTCCTGACTTGTCATACTGCATCCTCCTAAAATAACAATGGCAAACAATAGCCCTAAACAAATTCTTAAAATCTTTTTCATTAGACTAGCCCCCTTAGTTGATATTAGTATACCATATTATTCTTAAAACTCTTATTAATAAAAAAATATTCTTTCACAATTGTTTATAAAATTATTAGAAAATTGAATTTTTAATAGTCTGTTGACAGCCATCTGTTTTGTTCTTGACTTATCATCTTCTTATTCCTCTAAATAAATGATGGTGATGTCACTAATGTCAACTGGAGACTCTTCATCATAGTTATTGCTCTTTTTGATATCCTCATAGTCTTCAATGGGATCTAAACCTATGGCTCCCTGTGATGTGTCCAGTGTTTCTAATTTTTCTATTTGTACCATTGCAGCATTTTTTTTATCATTGATTCGATACAATATATCATAAGTTCCCGTTGAAAGATCTTGTTCAAAATTCAAAAATTCAATTTTATTAATATTATAATTTCTAGCAATTCTTTTCACGATGTTATCTTGTTGCTCTTTTGTCACTGTTTCTTCGTGACTTGTCGTGCTGCATCCACTTAGAATAATGGTAATACTCAAAATTGCTAGAATTGGCAGTAATATTTTTTTAAATCTCATTTTAGTTATTCTCCATAAAAAGTGATGTTTTTTCTGAGCAGCTACTCACTTTCCACTCTTTCCAGCTTTAATCTTCTGTCAGCAAACCATCCTAAACATCATAAATCGTACGAAATGTTTTAATAATGCTGGTGAAGTTTTCATCATCAAGATATACATTCATATCATTAAGCATATTCACAAGGTTTTCTTGGCTTCTAAAAGTGATAACGGACAAGGTATCTAACGTATTGTAGTGACCTTTTAGTGCATCAAGCCATTCTTCAAATGCTTTTAAGGATAATTTGTTGTGCTTAATCATAGAAGTTAAAACGAGACCAATCCTTTTTTCTTCAGCATCTGAAAACAAGCGTTTTTGTTTGGTAAAACAACTTGTCAAGGCTTCTAACAAATCTTTGTTCAAGGATTTCGGATACATCGAGTGCTGAACAACTCTTAGCAATAACTCAGCCGCATGGGCAATGGAGTGAACCCAGCCAAACTCCTTAAGATAGCCATGGGAATTAGGTTCTTGACTGATGTGCTTGATGGCATCTCTAAAAATCTGGTTTCTCGTTTCATCATCCAAAACCCCTTTATAGATTGAGTCGTCATTATTATCATAAAAAACAATCAAAGCTAAAAGCAAGGATGAGAAGCTACGCACCAACTCATATGACATTTCCTCTTGATTGCTGTGATAAAAGAGCAATTGACGCTTCATCACCTCCTGATAAAGACTTGTCACCTGCTCTAAAGAAAAGACGTTTTGATAGAAAGCTTCTCCAAATAAAGCGTAAATCGTCTCATCTCGCAGTTCAGCATCAGGATGGCCAATGTTTTCCAACATATAGGCTAACTCGGCGTCAGAGATAGTAAGCTTTTCACTACTGTTTAATTTTTTTTTTTAAATTCATCTGAAGTCTCCTGTTAATGCTACAAAGTTGATTTGGTTGAAAATTGGTGATTGGGATTCTAAGCTTGAGTGTTTGGTTGTTGTTTTTATTATAACAGATAATTTGGTATTTAAAGGTGGATTATTTCATAAATAATAACATTGAATAGCTATGTTTTTTTTTAATTCAAACAATAGCTGAATGATAATACTTTCTTAAATAAAAAAACATCTAGCTCTAGATGTTTTTTTAGATACTAATTTATAAATAATTTGATTGATCACTAATCAGCAATTCTGGAATAATTTGTACTGCAATTCCTTCATCGGAATCTTCTTTATCATCAAATAATAAAGCGAGCTCACCCTCTTTATCAATCATCATTGTTTTTATGGTAAAACGATTTTGTGGAAGAGAACCATAGTTTTTTTCTAATGAATTTTCGACTAACTCAATATCATAAAGATAATAAAGAAACTATTACTTATACATATTCTTACCATTATTTTTAATACTCATGATGTTCTATAATATAACAAAGAGACCAAGGTTTTTAAATCTTAGTATCTAAAGTAAAAAATTAAATAAAATGTTAATAAAAATGATAGGATAAGCATTCTCTACTCTACCACTTGATAACTCACCATTCTACCTGATGGGACATGTTGAATATTGCCTTTAAAACCGAGGTTTTCTTTAAGATATGCTACCATGTGTTTCATTCCTGGGTCTTCTACGCTGAAATGTCCTGGGCTAATGATAGCTTTTTGCCGTCCAACGCTTAAGCAATCATGAACAAACTCTAAAATGGTAAATTCAACCATTTCCATTAGTAACATAGCATCAATGCCCTCTTGATTTAGTAGTGTAATCAACTCATTGTCTTTTCCAAGTGCATGTAGTCCTATGGCTAGTGTTTTTATTACTTGATTCGGATTACCAGCATAGCGTAAGCCTTCAATTCCCAATTTTTCAAACATTTCTCTGGTTAACTGATTGAGAGTTTTTGGTTCCGAAAAACGAAACACAATCGGATACTTAGTGAGGTCACTAATGGCATTTTCCCAATTCATTTTCTTAACAAAGCCGTGGAGAATACCATCTACATAAGTCCCATCTGACTGCCTCATGCCTGAATGCACATAGTCATGATTTCGCCAAACAACAATCTCATGTTTATCAAGTAATTCTTTTTTAGCATGGTAAGTTTGATTATCAATTAACCACTCTCTGTGGTCACCATGATTCCAAAAAATAGCCTCGTGAGTAATAATCAGATTCGCCCCCTGATGAATTGCTTCTTTGATAACATCCACACTAGCCCAACAAGTCGTTATAATACCAGTACAAGGTCTGTTAAGCCATTCTTGTCCGTATAACACCTTGTCACGTGTCGTTTTCTCATCAAAAGTGACACCCAGATAGCTTCCACCCTTGTATAATGCTTTTGTTTTTGCAATAATTTCAGAAATAAGCATGATCGCCTCCTTAATGAAATAGAGTTGTGAGTTTAGTTGGTTAGAAACGCATCCCTTTTCAAATATTCTTGCTAAGAATATCAAACATTTTAGCTTGATGTTCTTTTGCAAGTCTTCAGTCCATTGGTTATTATTTTTTCACATCATGGCTGCCATAATTCGTAGTTTCAAACGTTGTTCGATTATTCCAGGGTTTGTACTTGCTTTACCAATTGGCATGGCATTGCCTAAAAAGGTATCTTTCTTATTTTTTTGAATTTATGAATTCAATCATTTCTTTTTCAATAATTGAAGAGAAATCAGAAATATCTTTTTTATTCCAATCGTGTCCTTCTTTCATTCGTTGTTCTGTTACTTTTGCCATCCATTGCAATTTTAAACTTTGTCTACTAAAAATTTTTTGCCACTCATTATATTTAGATTGTGGCGAAAGATTACTAAATTTGGAATTTTGTCCATCTGTTATAATTGCTAAATTACCAATAGAATGAAGAAATTCATCTTCTAATCTTATTTTTCCTAAATTCTCAGTTGGGTGCTGTGGATACCAATGTTCAATGGACCTACGATAGGAAAAATTAAAATGACTCGTATCAAAAAAATGTTCTTTTAATCTTTCTCTATTTTTCCAAAAAATATAATCAATCAAATTAAAGGCATAGACAGAAATTCCTTCTTGATAAGATTTTATTTTTGAAAAAGAATCATCAGTAAATACTCGAGATTTAGCATATGAAATAGCCATTGTTTCTAACATCTCAAAAAATACTTTTGCAAAATCATCTTGGTGTAAATCATCAATATGATGATAGAGAAACTGTGCTATTTCAAACAACCAGCGACTATCTCTATTTGAAGTAAAGGTCACAGCAAACATAGACTGAAGCATCAAAATGTCTTTATTATACTGGCTAAAAGTATTCTTATCAAAACGATACTGTACGTATCGATGTCCTCTATGTTTTTGATTAACATCTTCACGATAGACTTTTTGTAAAAACCATTCCCCTTCTTGTCTACGGCCATCGCTTCTAGTCTCAAGAGAACTCCTAATAATAAAATTATCAAAAATAAATTTCATTTGTAACATATTGTATGCAAATGACATCACAAATTCCTTAGCATTATTGGCTTGTAACTTTTCCTCAAAGGTTGCAAGTAATTTTTTATCATCTAGTTGTATCTCTTTAAGATTGGTCGTTCCAGTAGTTAAATAATAGACATAATATAAAAATGTTTCAAAATTAATGATTGTTCGATAATTGATCTCTTCTTCATAATTAATATCTGTTGCTGTTTTAGCAGAATCATGGTTAGTTTCTATATATTCAATAAGGGTTTGCTTGTTTTCAGAATTAATCTCAATCTCATCAAAATTTTGACTTAGACCGATTCTAAAAATATTTCGAAATGAATAGTACCCGACATTTTCAGATGGAAAAATTTTCTCTCTTTCACAATTAGTATCAGTATATTTGTTTTTCTTTTTAAAATAAAGAACAACTGGTTTATCAAATTCTGAACAGGCATCCCAAATTTTAGCAAATTTTAAGCTTGTCATCACATCTAATTTGGACATCATCTGTGCTTTAATAACTTCATGAGCTTCTAGCTGTTTTCCTCTTGAATTAAAGCGTTCAAAGTATAGATTAAGATCAAGATGCTTAGGTAAAATAGATTGAAATATAATCACACGATTAAGAAAATAGTCTGTAAAAGCTATTTTATCATCCACTAATCTCAAAATAGATTTAACATTATTAAAACCTTTACTGATTTCATTACTCTCTTCTACAAGCTTTCTTTCAAGCAATATATTTAATGTATGATTTGATACTTTTCTACCATTAAATAAAATCGGTATTTGATTCAGTATTGTTTGTGAATACTCATTTTGTAAAGCTAAAGCAATCATGACTAGTGCTGTGGCTCTTTGTTGACCATCAATGATATTATAATTAGAATCAACGACCAAGGTACCGATATAGTAACGCTCTTTTTGTTCAATACAGGCATCATCAATATCTTGTATTAGTTGCTCAATTTCATTGTAAGTCCAAGAAAAATTTCTTTGATATATGGGAATTTGATAGCTATTGTTAAATAATTCAGTGACAGTTAGTTTTTGATGAGACTCTATCATTTGATAATCTCCTTAATTAACCTTTCTATATTCCAATTGTCAAATTTATCTCTATCAATTTTTAATAAAAATTCTTCAGGCGTTAAAGATTCATTTAACAACTTTAATAGTTTTTGTGTTTCCTGATTTTGAAAATGTCCACCTGCAGCATATTTTGCCAGTGTAGAGTCCATAATTCGTGTTGCTTTCCTTGGATAGTAAGCCCAAATAAGTATAACTTCTACAACTTCATGATTCAGAGAACTTTCTCCAAATCGATCGATAAACAAAGCCAGGGTATTAAAAAATAAATTATTATTGCGCTGATACTTATTAGCTTTTTGGCCAATCACAACTTTAACATTACCTTGATTAAATGGTTCAAAAATGTGTTGAATGTTAATTAATTGACGATGTGATGTTTCAATATACTCAAAAAAGTTTTGACCATTGATTATAGGCATCGTTAAGGCAATAGGAAATTTTTGATGATTTGCTTTTAATAATCGGTAAATTTCTAGATAAGGATAATTTTTTTGAGAAAGATCAACTCCTTTAAAATCATCTATAAAGTCTTCTGTAAATCTTAAAAGAGAGCCATAGCGTTTTCGTGTTAAACCTGTCTCACCATTGGACCAACGTCTAATTCTAAACAAATGTTTATCAAATAAATCTTTTAAATTTAACACTTCGTTATTAACAATACTTTCCCACCCAGAAACAGTCTTTTCTGTCTGATGTTCAGTACTAATACTTCTCAAATGAAAGGCTTTTAATAAATCATAAGGTTCAAGAGATTTCCCACGATTATTTTGTGAATCAAAAAGTTGAAAAGCTTCCGATAATCCTTCTTTGGGCAATTCAATAACTGATAGATAACATTGATTTAATAGAAAATAAATGATTTCAAAGGATTCTTTCTTACCAACTAAGTCAATCAAATTTTGCCATTCATTAAAATTTTCTTTAGCATGCTGACAACTTTCTGTACCAAATTTTTGATTTAAAAGATTTTTTGCACCATTATATTTTTGAATATTACCACTAGCAAATAATAATAGAGAAATAGATAATAGTCGTTGTTGTCCATCAACGACATCTAATTTACCATCTTTATTATGATACAAAATTAAAGTTCCAATATGATAGGAAGTTCTTTTATTATTTTTCATAACTTCTTTAACGTCATAAAAAAGATTACGAATCTGTTTCCTTTTCCACTTGTATGGTCGTTGATAAGATGGAATACGAAGGCGATTGTCAACTAATATCTCATCAATATTCTTTTTTAAAAACTTAACTTCCACCATATCCTCCTTAATTTAATAGTAATTATTTGCTAAAACTGATTCACTTGTAATATAAATGTTGAATAACTTTTGTAATTCTTAAATACTTTATTTATTAGAGATAAAATAAATTTTTATTATTTTCAACAAGTACCATTCACATGTTATCCATGGAAATAACCTCATCAACCATTGCCCAAAATTTAGAAATAAATAACCCACAAAAAGGTTAAATTAATATCTGTTATACCTAAAAACAAAATGTTATCACATTACTTTTTTATTCATTTCTAAGACTATTTTCTCACTTAAAGCAACTTTTTGTCAACTGATTATAATACAAAAAAATTGAATAAAATGAAACTTTTGATTTAGTAGAAAAGATTAAAATAATTAGAAATCTGCTTGCTGAATTTCTTTAAAAAATGGTAAAATAAACACATATCTATAAAAGAGATAAGGCAAAACATAAACCTCTCTCAACTAAAGACAGATTAGATGATTTCTATTTTTGGCGTAACTCTTTCCAAAAAATATAAAGAGTTATTATTGAAGAAAAGAATTGGTAGAAGGGAGCTAAAACATTGCTAGAAGTATGGTTTGTTGTCCTATTGTTAGTCTTATTTTTTATTACAACTATTTATTTTTGGATAAAAATTTATATCATAGATATTGTCAAGTCTGTGGAAAGCACTAAAAAAAGTAAATTTACAAAAAGACAATGGGGCTTAATTTGGATACTATCCATAATATTTGTTTTGCTGTTGTTATATATTTCGTTTCAGTATAATATAATGATTTAAAAAACCAAATGACTTAAGAGTAATTGTTTATTTAATAATACGCATAACTTCATGTAATGATATTTTAAAATTTATCAAAACTATTGACTTAAAATTATAGTCTAAAGAAAAAGCATTCACTAATTTTCAGTGAATGCTTTTTCTTTATTAAATAGTTATGGACTTTATGTTTTCTATCCTATTTTAGAACTATATTTTTGAAACAAAATAATTAAGGTTTCTCGACCAATCTTCATTTATTATTTCAGTTTTTTGGCAAACTTGTCCATTTTTTCTCTAACTTTAAAGTAAATAACTAGTAGGCTAATCATAGCTAAATTGTTCATCAAGAATATATATATTATGAAAATTCCTCTTTCTTCTATGATATTATTTGAGGTATAAATTATTATTTCAACCAATAAATGTACAAAACTAATTATTGGAAATATTAAGCTAATCCAAAAACTGTTTCAATTTCTCTTTTTCCTCTGCGGTCAATAGACGATACTCACCTGGTAAAAGAGACTCTTCAATAGTAAATGGTCCAAAGGAAATTCGTTTAAGTGAAATGACTTTGACCCCATAACTTAAAAACATTTTTTTGATTTGGTGGAAACGCCCTTCTCTAATCGTTACTAAAGCCTCACTTTCCTTTTCTGATGAGGATAAAATCGTTAAGTCAGCAGGTTGACAAACAGTACCATCCAAAAAGACGACACCAGCTTGGAAGAAGGAAATGGCATCTTCATCAAGAAAACCATTAACAATAACTCGATAGGTTTTGTCAACATGATGGCTAGGATGAAGCATCCGATAGCCTAGCGGCCCATTATTGGTGAGGAGGATTAATCCTTCGGTATCACGATCCAAACGACCAATGGGATAAATATCTGCTCGTTTATCCGACTCTTTTAGAAGGTCGAGCACCGTTTGGATTTTTTTATCTTTTTTTGCCGTGACGACACCCTGAGGTTTGTTCATCAGATAATAAACCGTTTGGTGATAAGCGATTGGCTCACTCCCTACCCTAACCTCCTGAATACTCGGGTCAACGTTGCGACTAGCATCAAGCACGATTTCATTATCAACCGTGACTTGCTTCATTTTGATCATTTTCTTAACCTGATTTCTGGATCCGTAACCCAATTCACCCAATAATTTGTCTAATCTCATAATAATAGTGTAACACATTTATTTTTGAAAGTTTTTTTATATAATATTCCACTTTTTTAATAAATGCCAGTGAGTAACAATCATCATATAAAAATTATTCACTAAAAAATCTTGGTAACTCTAACTCACTTGACCAAGCTTGCCATTTATTTTTGTGTTCCAGTAAGTAATACCAGATAAGATGATCGCAACTATCAAGAGTTTCTTCAAACTCATACCTATCCCATGACCACTCTCCAAAGGTATCATCAAGAACATTAACTGATTCTTGGACACCATGAGACCAATAAAAATGCGAAACATAAATACAATTTTCTTCTATAGCATACCATTCAACCGTATGGTCAAGTAAAATAGCCTGTCGAATGGCAGCAATTGGATAATCCCATCTTGTCGTAAATTTCACTAAATAGGTTCCATTTTCTTGCTTCTTGTAGGAAAAACCATCACCATAATAAATGTATTGCCCATATTTTTCCCTGTAATCATTAAGATTAGAGACACCAAGCAATTTATTAAAACTAATATAAGGTGGTTCCATTTTCTCTTCCTTGCAAAATGGAAAATAATCTACTAAATATTTCTCAAGAAAATCCTTTGAACAAATAATTTGCTGATAAACATAGTTTGCCATGTATAATACCTAACTCCATCATATTTTACTTCTTACAGATATAGTCCCTTATCTACACTTAATTCAATTAATTCCTGTGCTAAATTCCATAACTCCTCAGATTCATCGGCTATAAACTTTTTCTTCTCAAAGACTGTTTCAGCAGAAATATTGTCAGGATTATAATTATTGTCTGAAACTGTCAAATGATTAATAAGAGGTACTAAAGCATCAATAACTCTTGAAAATCTTGCCTCATTGCTATCACCTTTTTCAAATTCTAACCATATTCACACAATCAATCATAAGCTTCCAATACTTGCTTTTTAATATCTTCTTTTATCAAATTGGCTTCACTCCTTTACTCTAATCACATAAATAATCTAGTCATAATAATTTATAAAGTTCGTTAAATAAAAAGACATGATGTAGATGGACTTAAAAATCCCCACATTCTCTTTTATCATGGGGATAACAATTGTATAAACAATCTATTCTATCATGTCACGCTCACTATTTTTTATTTCCCAATGGATAACAAATGTCATGACCACCCTTAGAATAACAATAACCGATAAAATATAAAGTTCCTTTGTTGTATGTATAAGAACAGTATTTAAAATCTCTGCTGCCAACTTAAATTCCAAGGCAAGTGCTAAAGCTTTGGCAAAGTTGATTTTCACTGCTATATCTCCAAAATCTAACCGTGCTTTAAATAGGTCATAAATAGCCTTCCCTGTCCCTATAACAATAATGAGTACACCAAACAATTCCAAAAAATGCGTAACGTATGGAATGATAACCGTCAAAATGTGATGCATAATTTCTCCTTCATATGAAATAATAACTTGAAACAGGCATTATCATCATTGATCCTTATATTATATAGACTTGTGCCCATTACGACTATTGTATCATGTCTTTTATCAAATGCCTAATACTATTATGGATAATGATATTAATTTTAGCTTGTTAGCTGCCATTACTCTTTTAACGATTAAGAAGTGGGCAACCCTATGTATTTCCACACCAACAAGGAAAAGCAAAAAATATTTCTTACAACCTCTGCATTTGTTTCATTATGTAATTTTTATGACTATCCCAATAATTACTATTTTACTAACTTTACTAGAACCTTTTATCTCTGAAATTATTTATATTCAGACATTAATGATATCCAGAAACATAAACACCACACTATCTCAGTTGCTTAAGTCAAATCTTTATTTTGTAAAAAGATTATCTTTCTTCTGGAATAAAAACATGAATGTCCTCCTTAATAGTGTCTAAGAACTTGATAAAGATGCGACGACCAAATTTTTTTTCGATAGTCGTCTCTTCAATTTTATAATACACTTCACCATCTTCTGATTTTTTTAAGAAATCTATAACAAGCTGTTAGAATCTCAATTGACCTACAAACTCAGTTGAATTTCTATTTGATTCAGGCGATTGTAATCTTAGACTTATTAAAACGATAATCAAAGATATAATCCTTTGTTTAATTAACTAGCACAACGGGTAGATTAGTATATAAAGAAATATCTTTATGTCAGTCTCATTATAAATTGCTATTTTTTTTTGTAGTTTCTTTAAAAAGATTGATATCACATTTACACCACTTAACGCAATTAATATTTCAATTGGCAAAAAGTAATAGTTCCAGATAAAATGAGTAGCAATCAATAATAGGAACACAGCAAAATGAAAATAGCTATTCCTAATGCGTTCTGAAAGTTTATGATAGATAAATGCAAGAACAATCGAGATTAGAATAATCTTCATAAGACTATCCTATTCTTAATCGATTATCACGTTTTCCATCCCAGCCGTCAATAACATTAGTAAATATCCAATCTGCTCCTGCACCAATTCCAGCTGATGCAATGGTTCTAATGATTGTATTTGCAAAAGCATTTCCGATATGAATTCCTAGTACACCTAATCCCTTGACAATACCAGCCAATAAGGCAGAACGCATTCCGTAAGATCCAAGAACTAATTGAAGTCCGCCGCCACCTGCTGCTGCTAACGCTGTATATGCCGCTCCTGTAATTGCTCCTGTGATTGCCCACTTAGGTACGTAGAATGCTCCTCCATCAAGATACGTCATCTCTTCTTGATTAAGAACTACATAATTATTTGGTAATACTAATTCCATAAGAATTCTCCTTTCGTAATTAAGCATGGTTAGGATCACTCCTAACAAGTGATAGACAACTTAGTTTATATTTCCTTAAACACCTAGATAAGACATCCTTTCTCAGTCTTATTGTAATTTATAGATTGTCTTAGGATAAACCCAAATTATTGTTTAAAACTCAACATTTCTAAAATCCAATCAAGATAAGTTTCATTATCATAAACAATACGAGCTTCTACAGGCATATCCTTTTGAAGTATAATCGTTTCACTCTTAGTGCTCACATTTTTTTATTTCATTATTAAATAATTGATAATAGTTATCATTCTCAAGTTCTGTAAAAGATATTATTTTTTTATCATTTACATTGATATTACCTTCTGAAATATGTTCTACCATAATCCAAGATCCTAAGATATCATTTTTTAGACTCATGTTTTCTATTCCTTTTCTAAGCATCAACAATATTGCTATTTTCTTGAAATTTCCTTTGTTCAATTCTGTGAAGGGTGTCATATCTCTATGATTTTGTTTATCAACTAAAGTGTATTTTAGAAAGCGTAAAACTATCTGATATTTACCACTAAGTTACATTCAATTCTATTTAAATCGCTATTAAATTCTTCAAAATTTAACAACTTGTGATTTTTAAAAACTCATAAAAATTAAATTTTTAAGTTTCTTTGTCTATTTTTCTTACAACATTATTACTCACTACAGTTGACAATAAACCTGAAAAGCTAAAAACTGCCCACGGTAAGTCGTGAACAGTTGAAACTTTTTAAAATCCTTTCACTAATTCAACAATAGTCATATGGTCATTGTTAAATATTTAATAGTATCTACTATTCTCTCACAAGTTATCCATGGAAATAATCTCATCTGCCATTGCCCAAATGGATGGATTATGAGTGGCAATAATAATGACTCTATTCTCATCTCTCAATGACAGAAGAATGTCCATAATCACTTTAGCTGTTTCAGGGTCAATTGAGGCTGTTGGTTCGTCTGCTAAGATGAACGGAGGATTCTTTAGAATCACCTTAGCCAAGGCCACACGTTGTGATTCACCACCAGATAGCTCAAAAATTTTCTTGTTCAGACTGAGATAAGACAAACCAACACGCTCTAGGGCATCTTTTTCTTTCTTGTGTTGTTCAGCCTTACTTAGTTTGTGACCAATGAGACCTAGCTTCAGATTTTCCTCTATGGTATGACTTTCCATCAGTCCAAAATTTTGAAATAAATAACCCGACTCATGACGGAAAAAATCACTCGGTTTATATTTGCTCAAATCCTTATCACGAAAGAAGATCGTGCCATCATAACTTTCAAGTTTACCCATCATGTTCATGAGTGTTGTTTTACCACTACCACTTGAACCTATCAAGGCATAGACCTTGCCAGCTTCAAAAGTCATGGAAATATCTGAAAATAAAACACGTTCACCAAACTGTTTGCCAACTTTTTCTAATCGAATCATCTTAGGCTCCTTTCAAAATAAGCATTGACATTTGATTTTCCTTCTTCATTTGTAGAGAGAGTTGCATCACAGAAATGCCAATAAACAATAATAGTACCAAGAAAGCAATCATGATATCCGTCGCGAGAAAAACACTTCCAAGACAACCAAGAAAGAAAACAGCTATTTGTGCTAGCAGATAGTTTCTATGAATTTCTAAGAAACGAAGACCTGCTATACGTTTAATCAAAATATCTCGTCTAAATTCTTCAAAATACAGTTGATTCATTGTATGAAAGAGCAAAATAGATGTCAAAATGCCTAATATTGCGCCAGCAGTCATTACCCAAACCTCCCTTTCTATATTATCTAGTAAGGTTTGATGGATATGATAACCTGTCTGAAGTTCCGAAATCCAGTTGCCAAGTCCGTGTTTTGCAATCAGAGACTGGGTGTCTTCTAAATTATCAAAAAAGAAATAGGATTGTAGTGAAGCCTCCCAGAAAGAATAAGATTGTTGTCCAGTTGAATGGGGTGTTAAGACAATGATAATAGGATCACTAAGAAATTGTTGGTACGATAGAGGAGTTGTGTTATAGACAAATCGCTGATACCCAGTTTCCACGTAAGAAACTATTGCTCGCATTTCTTGACGGCTATCCTCACTAGCCATGATATTAGTGATATAGTCTTCAAAAACGGTTTTATAGTGAGTTTCATCTGAATGAAGTTTGTCAGGTAATAAGAGGACAAACTCACCAACATCTAATTGATTGATTTTTTCTTCAATTTCAGGCGCCACTGTGATTTTTTGCCGTTTTAGATAGTCAGGAGTAACAATCACAACATTGCCTTCAGGCTCGTAATTCTCATGAAAGGATGAGATGGCTTGACTACTTTGCATTCCTTGTTCAACGAGATAGTGTCTGGAAAGAATGGCATTTTGTTCTTCAACTGCTTGATCAATCACTTGATACCACGTTTTCTGTTTTTCGATTGTTTCTTCGTCATAGCTTATTGAAGCGGCCTCACGCCCAAAACTCAAGGCAACTAGCTGATTTTCTTTTTGCCAAAACTCATGCCCTTGATCTTGTTGTTGAAAAGCTTGTGAATATATCAGTGTTCGACTGACACCAATGGCAACAATGATGACCGCTAAAAGTTGACCGATTAAAATCAGGCTTATGATCCCTCTGACTGGAATTTGTCCCTTGATAACCTGCATCAAGTGGACTTTTTTAATCCCAATAGCAAATAAACTGGTGAAAAACAAGGAAATAGCCAGTAATAATAGATTATAGAGAACTAGACTAGCGCAAATACTATAAAAAACAATTAAAGGAACTGAAACCACTGTTTTTAAGCTAATGACTAAAATTAAACTAGCTACTAGACCTATAGAAGCATTAATCAAGTCTTGAGTAAGTGGTCTCACAAAAATTCGCCAGCGACTTTCACCAGAAATTAAGCGAATACCAGCTGTTCTTAAGGCACGAATTTGACTAATTAAACTAAGTGCTCCAAAGGTTAAGAAGAAAATTAATAATCCGATGAGTTGAAAACCATTGCCAAATACAGAAGCTAACCTAGTGAAAAAGGTGGGATTAACCAAATAAATTCTCGTCAATCCTACTTCATTTAATGCTGTTCTCAACAAATCCAAGTCCAAATGACCATTAAAGATAAAATAGTTAGTCAAAGTACTACTATTTTTAGAAGCTTCCAGTGATCTTTCAGTAAGCCCTTCTGGTAATTTTCCAGTCCCAAATGTTGTATAAGAAAAGACTGCTTTGCCTTCTGGTCCAGTTTCTTGATGCTGAATGGCAATGACACTATCCGTTTCTTGTGCTAATCTTTCCAAACGTTCAGCAACCTCATCAAAACTAACATCAGAGGAAGCATCCATTACCGCAACACTAGGATAATAATAAGAGACATAAGTATCTGACCAGATGGTAATGACCCATACCAAAAAGAGACTAACAAGTAAATTAGATAAAAGGATAAAAACTCTTTTCATAAAGTCCTCTCATTCTAAAAGAGGGCGGGACTAAGCCCGCCCATATCTTATATATACTTTTCTTTATTTAATAGTATCATGATAACTTACTAGAATTTTACCATCCTGCATCAAATACAACATTTTCACCAAAATCTGTATTAATAAAAGCATAAGATGTTCTGGACGCACCAGCATAAGCAGTTTTTTGTCTATTTCGTGTTGTACTTCCGACATAAGACCTATGGTATCTTGAAGGGTGATAATAATTTGAAATTGCTCCCCAATTATTTGGATCATGGTAACCGCCATAAGTCCACTCACCACCACGATAAGAAACAGCTAAAACAAGAAGTGTCACAGAAAATAATAAGATAGCAGGAGTTGTTCCAATTACTGTTCTAATTTTTAACATAACATATCTCCTTTATTATATAAACAAAAAACCAAACTGACTACAATCTACATTAGGTATTTAAACTCATTATATTTTTCTATTATTTCTCCTTTCCAATCTAAAAACCAACACCTATTTATAATATTTACCATTTTTTGAGAACTGAAAACAAGCAGAACTTCATTTTAATACTGTTCAAAATATCAATAATAATTCAAAAATTATATTTATAAGTATATTTTAATATTAAAATAGGCATATGTCAAGTATTTATACATTAAATATTTGAAGAATTTTCTAATATTATATAAAAACTCCTAAAAAGAAGAAATAATGTGGATTTTTTTAAAATTATCCTAGTCCATGCTATTATTTCGGTTTCTTCATTTGCTTAAATTGCTCTATCCGTCTTTCTAATTGTTCTGTATTTAATTTATTCTTTGCTTCAGTAATCGAATCATCCAAGATCAGTTCTTTTGCTACTGGTGTTTTGACAACTTCTTCTAAACTTATATTTTGGCTTTTTGAATCAAAAACCACATCAAGCAATTGATTAACTTTGCTCAATTCACTTTCAGACATTATCGACAAGCGATGAATAAGACGTTTAAAACTATCCTGATGGTGAGATTTCTTTTTAAATAATTGCATCATTTTCCTCCTCATAAAAAGCAGTCTGACTAAGACTGCTTTCGTTTATAAATCATAGATTGCAACTGATATAGCTTGCAATTTTTTATTTTGCTTATTTTTATCATCAATTAACTGGTGTAACTCTTCAATTTTTTTCTGACTTTGTATCATATCTTCCTTGTTTTGAGCCATTACATCAGCTAAGTGTTGTTTATAATCATTAGTAATTGTTGAAGTAGAAGTTTTGTTAGGAACTGATTGATTTTGTGTTTCTGATTCTGATTCTACTTTTTCCTTGGATTGTATTTGTGATTTTTTAAAGTCTGTCACATAGTCTACTTCTTCATTTTCTTCTTGCTTTTCCTTATTAAATAGCGCAGCGATTTTAGCACGTTCTTCTGTTAAAGATGTTGCTGTTTTTTCGTCTAGTGGTTGGTCAAAAGTCCAATCTTTTGTCATGTGTTAGTTTCCTCGTTTCTATTAATAGTTTGGTTTGAAACAATAGTGTTCTGACCAAAGGCTTGATTTAAGGCTTCATCAAAACTTAATCGACTCAGTTTTTGACGTTTGATAAAAGTACTATACATAGCACTTTGCAGTTGTTCACGATAGACCTCTAACTTTTCAGTCTCCTTAAAAACTTTTTCTTCTTGCCTAGCAACCTTATCAGTCAGGCGATCAATCACACTCATAAAGTAGTCCTCCTTATCATTTTCTATCTTATGTGAACCGTCTTGATTTTGTTATCACAACTCTAAGACCGCCTTTGAATGAGAAAATGATTTATTTCTAATGAGTTGTGTTTGTGCTGAGTGGATAATTTTAGTTAGGGAAGGATTCTGATAATTTTTAACCACATCATTCCAATCAGATTTTGTTTCCTTTTCCTGTAAAACTGGCAAATCTTGTTTAACAGGTAGGCCTTTCTCTAATAGTTTCTTGCAAAACTCCCGCCCAGCTTCGTCATTATCAACAGCTAAAGTCACAATGTTTGGATGAGTCTTAAAAAAGGTTGTTGTATCTTGTATGATCTGAAGATATTGTGTCAACTTATTTAATTTTACAGTATCCATAAAATTTATCTTGTTTCTTTCTTCTGCAGCTAAACGTAACGTTTGATAGGCAATCACAGAAAGTTTTAAGCCTTCCATAGAAACTAAACGAACATCTGATAGATTGTTCTGATGTAATTGGTAGTAACTCATCATATCAATAACAGACTCACAAAAGATAAGTCGGTTGGGCTTGCCAATATCAAAACTCATGCCAACATAACCATGAGAACCTTTCATGATTTTCTTTAAATACTCTCGTTCATATCTGCTTTTATTTTTTTTAATTCCCTGAAGACTTGCTCCTTCTAATTGTCCTTTATGATTAAAACTCTTAAAGACAAGCACAGATTCCTTGAATGATTTTGTCTTGTAATTTGCTTGGGCTAGCAATCCTTGCCTACCAAAAGCATTGATTGTCTCATCACTTAATCCTCTAACTTGATTTAAGTAGGTTCTAGCTTGAACAAAGGGCTCTTCAGATAAATAATAATGAAATGGGCGGTAAGTATTCTCAGTAACCTTGGCTTGTTTAAAGTCACCCGTTTCAAGAAAAGACAATGCTTCTTTAAAAGAAACGTTCGCAACCAATTGAACGAAGTCAATCACATCCCCTTGTATATTACGTGAAAACCACTTAAAAGTATTGGTATCAGCAAAAATACGAAAGGAATCATGTTCTGGGTGTTCGTACACTTGCCCTGATAATTGTCTAAAGGAATAACCTAGACTTGCTGCCACATCTAAGATAGCTTTTTGTTTAACAGATTCAATTTTTGTCATCTCATCTCCCTATCAAAAAAGCAGAAGATTTTCTCCTGCTAGTTTGACTCCCTTGTTATACTTCCTTGTAATTCTGGGATGCTTGAGTTACCATCCGTAGAGGATTCTTTGAGGTCGTCTAGTTTTCCATTCCAAATGGTTAATTGGTTGACAAGGAGTTTATCTGAAAATTTTGTGTATGATATTTTCAAAGACTTTGTTTCTGTTTGATTGGTTTTCTGAGCTTTTTCACTAATATCCGATACATAAGTAACTCGGTAAGACACTTCCACAATTGCTTCATTGGTTTTAGTATTAATATAAATATTAGCCTTATCAAAACGATAATCCAAGATATAATCCTTATAAACCTGATTGATAGAGTCTTCTTGACGAGTAACTTCTTCTTTATAAGCTGAATCTGTCATATAAGGGGCAATACAGATATTATTCTCCCCTAGTTTTTTCTTTGTATAATACTGGATTAAAAATTCATTAACAAGTTCATCCGATAAGACCGTTTCCTTTTCTTTTTGTTTCTCCTTAGTAAACAATTTATGAGCTTCAGCCTTGATTTGCTTATTTGTTTGAGTTGATACCGACTGATAACCGATAGTATACCCAATCATCACAATAAAGCTGATAATAGCAAAACTTCCCAAACTAATCAAAAGCCTGACTTTCATTTTATTTAACATCGTTGTTGCCATCTCCTTTTTCATTAAGATAGCACTATCATAACAAGAGTTCCTTGAAATAAATATCACAAAAAGCCATCCACCTCGTGAATGACAATTTTATAAACAATTCAATATTATTTTTATCCATTAGAAATTAGATTTTCTCTACTGTGATAAATCAATAATCTTATCATATCTTGCTAGTGTCTCATCATCATAATGATGGATTACCTCCACCAGAGTCTGAGGTAATGTCATCAAAATATCTGAAATTTGACTAGCATTTGCTTTATCAAGATTTGATTTAATCTCATCTGCCAAAATCAGTTGGCTATCATGATACAAACTACGTGCGATTTCTAAGCGCTGCTTCTCTCCTCCAGAGAGCTCATTAGCATAAATTAGCTGATGATTTTTCAATGACAAAAGATTAATCGAGGTTAAAATCTGATGGATTTTATGACTATTGATAGACTTTCCTAGAGCAATATTTTCTTCAAGACTCAACCCATCAAAAACAAAGGAATCTTGTAAAACATAGCTCATCAACATAGGATACTGCCTTTTTTCTAAAAACTGACCAGAAAAGCTAATTTCCCCAGAATCTGGCACAATCATTCCATAAATCATGTTTAAAAGTGTTGTCTTTCCACTTCCACTTGGACCGATGATAGCAACTTTTTCACCTTGTTGAATAGTAAAAGATAAGTTTTGAAAGATGTTTTTATCACCAAGTTTTAAACTAACATGATTAAATACGATAGGAAACAAAGATTTAGAAGTCAGCTCAATATTTTCAGACTTATTGTCTTGAAGTAAGAAAGCATACTGTTCTCTTAGTTTCTTTGTTGATTTGTAGGTGTTGATGAAATAAGACAATTCATTAAACTGATAGCTAATATTGTGAGAAACGAGATAAATCCCTACAAAGCTAGCGCCAGATAAATAGTCATAATAAATCATCACCCCTCCAATAATGATGGGAACAACTGAACAAAAAGCATCAATGCTATTGATAATCACATTATTAACTGTTCGTTGCTGCTCGTAATGAATATCCTGATTAATCCTTACCTTCAAATACTTTAAAAAACGTTTGAAAAAGAAATCTCTGGCGCCATAATTTTTAATAACTCTTTCACCATCAATAATATTGGTTACTTGAGACAGATAATCTTGATTAACTGTCGATTTTTCTTTAGAAAGTGATCTAGTTTTTTACTACCAATACCACTACAAAGAGTTGGAATAGAGTAAAAAAAGACAAAAATCAAGCCCAACCAAAAATTGGTGACTAAGGCATATATAATTGAAACACTGGTAAAACCAAGCGATGACATGATGATGACAGCAGGTTCAAGGTATGAGACTTCCAATTGCTTAACATCATTTTCAAGACTAGACAAAATATCACCTTGTCCAATACTTTTATCGTAAAGGAAATGTTTGAATAGCCGACGTTTCATGGCTAATGTAAAATCTGCCACTAGCCTAGCATAGTAATACCGTTTCCCTGCCAAACCAACTAAAATAATGAGGTTACCAATAACACCTAAAAATAGCGCTTGCCAAAGAACATCAAGAGTCTTTTCTTCAAAACTTGAGACAATCATAGAAATAAGGCCGGGAATAATAACAGCCTCTAACCAAGTCACAGCGATGAATAGACTATATAAAAATAGATGCTTTTTTAAAATGAATTGCTTAAGCATAACTAATAAACCTTTCCTGTACTGCCCGTAAAACTCTCCAGTATTAATGTTAAACTTGATTGTATCTCTCTTATTGTTCACCTTTACTTAAGAAATCCAATCAATATCTATTAATGTCAATTGTTCATCTGATTCTAATCGTTGTGTCAACTTTATATCATTTTTATATAAAACATTTTTATTTTTTTACCATTTACAATAACAATTTTGATTAAATGTATTAACTCTTATTGTTGTTTCTATTATACTATGAATTTTGGAAAATAATGAGATCTTTATAAAATAAGATCTCATTATTTTCTCATCGATACAAAAAAGCAACTCCCTCTTAGTTAATCATATTTTTCTCAACTATCCTAAGAATATTTAAAAAATAAATCTCAGATGCAATTAAATCTCCTTATTTAAACGCAAAACTAAAAATGACTAATAAACTCATCAAAGCTATCAAAGAACAGGCTTTGGATTTGGCAATTTTAAAACAAAAATGATCATTGCTTTGCACATAAAAAGAGAGAATCAAATGATTCTCTCTCGAATTAGATGACTAGTCACCTACTACAGTTGACAATGTGCCTTAAAATAGAGTTGAACTGAAATGATAGAAAATTTTTATCAATTAAAAATTGATTGTCTAAACTCATCAGTTTCACGTAGATAAGCATTATAGATTTTCTTTTTCAACAAGTTAACCCAGCTTGCAGCAGTATGATTAGTAGAGCGTGGTAAGTTGTCAAAATCTTTCTGAGCAGCAGCATCCATAAGTTCTTGTAATTGACTAAGACTACTGATAGTAATAGTTGTAGTACTTTGAGGATTTCCTAATTCATATTGTATAGTGATTGGTTTAAGAGTTGGCAACTTATCAATTCTTTCTTGATACATTGCTTTTTTAAAGGCTGCCCAGCTTTCATATTTTCCATTAAAGATATGTTCTAGGACATGTTGGTCTGTAATCAATGGTACATTTTTATTAAACCAGCTAGACCACGTTAATGAGTTATCTGCAATAGCAACATCTCCTAATTGATTGGATGCATAAGGAATGAAACCGTTATGGTAACCTTTTTCTGCCAGTAATTCAAAAGCGATACGCTTGAACATGACATCTCCTGGTGCACCATTTTTATTATCTAAAGCAGCATAAATAGGAGAGTGTAAGCTAGTCGTATAATAACCATTACGACCACGTCTTCCTTCTCTATAATCACGTCTATTAAGAATATTATTATCAATAAGACTATTAAAATCAGTTATTTTTGCAACCTCTTCATCAGTTAATGCTCGTACACTATTTCCAGCATGTGTTTTTTTACCTGTTTTTTCATCAGTAACATAATAATTTTCAATCGTGCGATACCATTCTTTTTTAACTTCTGGAGTTGCTTTTAAAACACTTTGTGCTTCTAAATATTCTAAGCTATAGACAACATCAAACATCCCTCTGATATATTGTTGTAAATCATCAGCATTATTAAACCTAGTTTTAGGTGAAATAGTATGCATTCTCGTATCAGAGTCAGGATAATCATTAAAGAGGTGATTAATCGTTATCGTTGCCTCATCAATATTATCAGGAGACTGTAGTAAGCCTAAGGCAAATAGTTCTGCCCCAAGTCCTGTTCGTCTACCATTTCCTTCAAAATAAATATTACCATCAAAATTATGAACCATTTCATGAGTCATGGTAGAGCCACCAACTCTATCTAAAATACGATAATAGACAAAACTAACATCATGGCCAGTGGCATAGGCCCCAGCACCATTATTTGCATACCATTTACCAACTGGACCAAAGAAATCTCTAATAGAGGCGTCCTTGGATTCTAAAGTTCTCCAACTTGATTGGGTAGCATTATTTCGATAGTTAAATCCATCATAATTGAGAATACTTTTTGCTAATTTTTCACGTGATTCTGGACTTAATATTTTATACCAAAAGTCAAAATGATCACGATGCCATTTAGCTGTTGTATCAACTAATTGGTGCATGTACGTCTTATAATCTTCACCATTTGGCGTTTCATTATTATAGAGATATCTTTCATAACCACCAAAGGAAATAGTTGAAAGGGTTGAAATAATATAAAGACTTTCTTCTTTCATAGTTAATAAAGGAAGAATCATATTTTTAAATAACCAACTATTTTGTGTTAGTTTATCATACAATCCAATAGCAAATTGATCATCACGTGTAGCAGTTTCTTGTTTAGACCTAACCTCAGGAATATCAGACAATGTTTCAACAATGTATGCTTTGCTATTATCTTTGAACCAACGACTATTTGATTTGTTTGGTAAAAAGAGTTGACGGTAGGTTTCCAATAAGTTAAAGAGCGTATTTTGATGTTTAGGATATGCCAATAGTTTACTATAGGTCTGAACGGTATTTTTACCTTTTAATTGTTCAAAACCAGATTTACCAATATTTATGATGACATCTAAACTATTACTATCTTGAGAACCAAAGAAGTCATGCTTGAATGCTGTTAAATCTTTTGTATTTAGGTCATCATAATTAATGTCGTACCAACGATTCATATAAGCTAGACCTAATAAAATAGCCTCTTTATTTTCTTTAATAGTACTAATCAGATAGTCTTTCACACTCTTACCTTTTGTGTTGATAGACTGGTTCATGGTTAATACTTTTCTGATTTGATTAGCTAGATTGCTTTTAACGTCCGCAAAACTTTCTTCAAGGAACAATTCGTATAACTTATCATTATCTGTCATTTTAAGAGTAGTTTTCAAACTTTCCTCAGAAAAAACAACAGTATTTAGTTCAGGTAGCACTTGGTTGATAACATCGGTATAATCTGAAATAAATTCCTCAGGTGTATAGATAAGATCTGTACCAGCTATTTGATATTCAAAGATATCTGTATTTTTAAACTGACCAATAACGTTTAATGGCAGATAGTCGATAGTCCCATCTACATAATGTAACATTAGTTTATTGATAGCATTCTTTTGATTAGCAATATCAATGATAGCTTCAGAGTCTTTCATTGGAACAACATCAAGAAGCTTAGTCTGATACAGTTTATCGCTAATAGATATTTTATTCCCTTGATAGATAATCCATTCTTTATTATAAAATGGAACGAGTTTTTCCACATTATAATAAGCAGTAGAACGTTCAGAAACAGCATTTTTAAGAACTGTATAATCTAAATCTTCATGACGTTCTAATAGATTTTTACTATCAGTAATCGTTGCCGTAATATGATAATTAGTCAGTTTATTAGTAATATCATCAGGTGAAATCTGTGTTGTCCATTTGTCAACTCGTCCTTTGTTGTCTGTTGTGACAGCATATGCTTGACGGATATTAGCATTTTTATGAGCAGTATCTCCGTGGATAAGATTACCATTTTGAATGTCAATATCACTAATAACATCATTAACTTGACCGTTAAACCATGTTGAACCAACAATTCCACCAACTTGATTATTTCCAGAATAGTTAATTTTTCCTCTAGCAATGGCGTTTGATAAATGGGCATTATTGTCCATCAAACCAACTAGTCCACCACCACGATGTGTTTGACCAGTGTTTGGTAAATTCAATGTCACATTAGTTGAAGCAGAGCTTAGACTGGCTTTATTTAATCGACCAGCAATCCCTCCAACCATGTATCCAGTTTGCCTGTTGGCAGAACTATTAATCGTTCCTTCGAAGCTAACATTTTGAATAGTACTATTTTCAATCCCAGCACCTATGATACCACCTACAACATTAGAGCCTGTGATATGACCCATCGCAGCAATATCTTCTAAGTGACTGTTGCTAACAGTATTGGCTAAGGTCCCAAGCTCTGATGTTTCTGCCTCAATGGAGACATTTTTGAGATCAAGATGCGTTATAGTAGCTTTTTTAAGGGTGTTAAATAATGGTTTTCTTAAATCATAGACGGCATACTTATTGCCATTATATTCTGCTGTTAAAGTACCACTAAATTCATCAACATATGAGATATCATTTTGTGAAACGTTAATACCACTAGCGGTTAAATTCGCACCTATTGTGTAAGAACCAGATGGATTATTCTTGATGGCTGCTATCAAATCCTTAAAATTTGTATAGACAGCATCATCCCTTTGAGATTTAGCAACAAAAAAGTGGAAACCTGATTGATATTGTGTATCTTCTGCCATCTGTTTATCTTGGACTAATTCATCAAACATCACTGATACTTTATAAGCGTTTAGATGACTTGGATCTTCTGAAATATCTGAAATAGGCAATAATTTCTCTTTGAATCGATCTGATTTAATCTTGATGAAGAAATTATCTAACTGCGTTGGTTTTTCAGCAAATGACATTAAGCGTTTAAAGGTTTGCTCTTCTTTTTCATAAATTTCTATCTCATCTACATCTTTGAATTCAATTTTCTTATAGTCAAGTCGGAATATTTCAGTATTGTCTGAAAGCTTAGTGATATTGCCATTACCAATATTATACTGAAGTTCAGTTTTAAGAGTATAGTCAGTATAATAATCAAGATTTGATAAGGTTACAGAATCATTTATATTAGCAATTTCTATTTCTCTAAGAAGATTAGAATCTTGATAAAGATAAAGCTTAGACGAAAGAGCGGCTTGATCTTGATCATTCAAAGTAAATGTTACCGTAGCTTCTTTACGTTCTTCATTTTTAGTGATTGCTTTAATAGCCAACGTTGGGACACTTTTTAATTGACCATCTAAAGCTTGACGTGCAGATTTTAAATCATCTAGTGCTTTTTTAACATTTGTTTTATTGGCTTCTTTATCATTTAATACAGCATAAGCATTGGAAAGCGCTTGATCATATGCATTCTTTTTAAAATTTTCTGCTAATCGATATAACAAATCCTGTTTTACAATGTCTTTATCATCATATTCAGCTTGAAGTTGTCGTTTATCTACTTTTATACCAATGGTGGTAATTTGATCAACAGGAGCTAACGTTTGTGTAGACGATATTTCTTCTGTTTTAATAGTTTGACCATCAATAAGATGGATACGCCTAACGATTTCACGTTTACCTTTGACTCCAGGACGTATCTCAGCCTCTTCATCTTCGTATTTATCAGCATCATTAACCACTACATGATTAAAATCAATGTCCTCAATTTCTGTCTCAATTTTATAAATAACTTCAGCTACATTGTCTGCTTGTCTAGGTGCTGTTTCAGGAACCTTACTCTCTTTAACCTTTGTACCTATAGCAACAATTTGATTGACTGGAGCTTTACTGACTTCGTTTGAGATTTCTTCGCTACTAATCACACTGCCATCAATAGTATCAATTTTAGTAGTGATGGTGCGTAGTCCTGTGACTCCCTCCTGAATGACTTTTGATTCACCAACAAAAAGTTCATCACTGTCTTGCGTTTCTTCAGTAAATG
Source organism: Streptococcus marimammalium DSM 18627 (assembly GCF_000380045.1). GTDB lineage: Bacteria > Bacillota > Bacilli > Lactobacillales > Streptococcaceae > Streptococcus > Streptococcus marimammalium. The sequence goes on along the minus strand of NZ_KB904339.1, from coordinate 191,402 downwards.
GAATAATAGATGTTGTGGTTTCTAGTCGACTCTCAACTCTTGCCTCTTCTNGNTCTGCTTGTCTAGGTGCTGTTTCAGGAACCTTGCTCTCTTTAACCTTTGTGCCTATAGCAACAATTTGATTGACTGGAGCTTTACTGACTTCGTTTGAGATTTCTTCGCTACTNATCACACTNCCATCAATNGTATCAATTTTNGTAGTGATGGTGCGNAGTCCTGTGACTCCCTCCTGAATGACTTTTGATTCACCAACAAAAAGTTCATCACTGTCTTGCGTTTCTTCAGTAAATGGAATAATAGATGTTGTGGTTTCTAGTCGACTCTCAACTCTTGCCTCTTCTGGATCTGCTTGTCTAGGTGCTGTTTCAGGAACCTTACTCTCTTCAACCTTTGTGCCTATGACAACAATTCGATTGACTGGAGCTTTACTGACTTCGTTTGAGATTTCTTCGCTACTGATCACACTACCATCAATGGTATCAATTTTGGTAGTGATGGTGCGAAGTCCTGTGACTCCCTCCTGAATGACTTTTGATTCGCCAACAAAAAGTTCATCACTGTCTTGCGTTTCTTCAGTAAATGGAATAATAGATGTTGTGGTTTCTAGTCGACTCTCAACTCTTGCCTCTTCTGGTTCTGCTTGTCTAGGTGCTGTTTCAGGAACTTTTACGATATTAGATGATGTCGAACTGTCTGTCTCAACATCTTTGATATTATCTTTAGGGATTTTAAAATAACCAATATAATCATAGCCATTTATAGTGACTGGCTTTGGTAAAGGTTGAGTGGATTCAATCTGGAATGTTTGGTTAAATTGAGATAAAACATCATTTTTTAGCGCTAAAACCTCTTGTGAACTCATTGTTATTCCACTAGCTGTCAATAACAAAAGACTAACTATAACCTCTTTTTTATGCTTCCTTTTTGTAATAACAATAGTTATAAGTATGAGACCAGATGCCATTAATATAATATCTGATGTTTGTTGACCAGTTTTAGGTAGAGTTTTATTTTGAGAATCTGATACTATTTTTTCTTGAGGCTTATAGACAAAATAATAGGCGGTATCATTCTCTTCAATTTGTGAAGGAAATCCTTTTATGATTTGATCATACTCTTTCTTTGTCAATTCGGAATCAATAACATAGTGGTAGGATATTGTTTTGAGAGCTTTTGTACTAGATGTTGACTGATTAGCTGAAACAATTTGTGCTGGTCCATCAGAAAATCCCACAAATAGGCTGGCTATTGCAACAGACAAAAATCCAATCGATAATTTACGAAAGGAAAATTTCTGTCTTTTCTCACGGTTAAAAGGTGCTTTCATATGGCCTCCAAAAAAATAATATTATCTACTATTCTATCATAAATATCAGAAGAAAATCGTTGGTTTGATTAATAGTTTTGTATAAAATGCACTATTACACTTGATGAGAGAAAATCAGAAAAATAAGAAACCTTGATATAATAAAAACCAAGCAACTACACAAAAAATATGCTGATGACTCGTATATTACAAAAATATTCGTTATTTACTACATACTCTTGAAACTCGCTATCATACTATCAAAAACTACCGAAATAAAACTTCTGTCAATTTCACTTTTAGAAGTTCAAAAATTTCCCTTATCATATGAAATAAATGCTTTGATTTTGTATCTAACTTTTGGGGTGCAGTTCAGTTTTCAAGGTTTTTCCTTTCTTCATATTTCTCCTAAAAATAAAAAAGTGAGGACATTTTTTAAATGTTCTCACTTTATAATTTATCAACATACCTTATTAATATCTTCAAAATGAGATATTACAATTTTATCTAATTCCTCAGCAATATCCTTAAATGATAAATTTAAATCTAAGGTTTGTACACTAATCTGATTTCCATGCATTTGATACACATTATCTGGCTGAATCTCAGCGTCCGTCTTCGCATATAGCAACATTCCTGAAACCGTATTATCAATGTCACCAAACTGATACTCACGGTTTTTTACATAGGTGAATATCTGGTATAAGTTATTCGAGTGAAGAGTATGCTTATCGAACTGGACTTGTGTCATACTCGTATAATACTTTGCATCAATAATCAATACCGTATTTCCTCTTTGTAAGTGAATATCACTCTGCATAATTGGAAGCATATCTCCAATTCCGTCATCTAATGACCACGGTATCTGAGAAGCACTCACGGATAGCTCCGGATAGTGCTTTTTATAATATTCGAGGATAAATTTCTCATACAGCCGGAACATTCTCTGCTCATCAAGAAAATCCATTAGCTTTGTTGTTCCATCAGTGTTTGTCTGGAGCAACCCTTTTACTACCAAATAACATATAGAAATCAGCATCTGGTATGACTGATTGTTCCTGTTATATTGCATATTCCAGTTCACAGAGTATAAATCAATTGGTGTTACATCCACAAAGAATACCATTAGCTTACGAAGTTCCTTTTTTCTGTTTTTTGCAATATCCGCCTTCAGAAGAAACTCCACGGTTGATTTGATGATTCGATTCATAGTACTATTTACAGAAAAATCATCATATGTACAAATCAACTTTTTTCTAATCATACTCTGTATCTTTATGGATTCGGCAATATCAATTTTGCCTCGGAGTGATGATAATTCCTCCGTCTGAGATATATACTCTTTCCCAAGTCCACGCTTCAGCTGGGTAACGATACCTTTTGCCAATATTGCTGCCATCAGCTCTGCGGTATTATTAAATTCTTCAGTAGCTATTCTTTTGTACCCCTGTTCATTCAGAACTTTGAAGGCATACGACAGCATATAGTAGACATTTTGAATGGGTATCACTTAATAGCACTCCTTAAATTACTACTCCAATCTTTCACCTTTGTTGGCTCATCAAACCAGTATTCCTTCAAAAGCGGAATCAATTCATACTCAACAATTCCAGACAATACTCGGTCATCAATCGTGTCCGGTGACAGATTGCAGAAATAGCTATGACCTATATAGAAGCCATCGCCTAATGATTCATCGTTAGATATCACATGATTCAAGCTCTCCACACAGTCAATCAACTTATCAAATTTTTCATTTTCTAAGCTCATTCTATATTCTCTGAATCCGTCCGTTGTAAAACCTGGCTTTATTTCAAAGAAAGCGAATCTTCTTCTAAGTGCATAATCCAACATAGCCAAGCTACGATCAGCAGTATTCATCGTGCCAATAATATAAATATTCTTAGGAACAGAGAATTTCTCATCAGAATATAAAAGCTGTAACGAAACGCCTCTCTTGTCATTCTCAATAAGCATAAACAGCTCACCAAATATTTTACTTAGGTTACCTCTGTTGATTTCATCGATAATAAAGAAGTAATCATTGTCTCCATCAATTTCTGCCTTCTTACAGAAGTTATAGAAAGCACCTCGTTTCAGTTCAAATTCATCCGTCGAAGGTCTAAAGCCCATGATGAAGTCTTCATACGAATAACTCTGATGGAACTGAACCATCATGACTCTTTCTACATCCTTTACTCCCATCATAGAAAATGCGAGCCTTTTAGCTGCAAAAGTCTTACCGACACCGGGAGCACCCTGAAGATTAATATTTTTCTTGATACGAAGAATACTAGCTAATTTGTCGTACTCTTCTTCTGGCATAAAGACCTCGGACAAGAAATCTTCCTTTGTATATACTGGATAAGATTTTTCAACCTCTTCAACATCCTCTTCAGACTCATCTTCAAATAAAGCATTAAGCTTTTCAACATAATCTGTATAAGCAGTAATATCTGTGAGTGTTTTCATGGCTGCCTGACCCGGATGGGGCCACTCTCCTTTATGAGTCCAATTAACCTGACGGGTATTTCTGTATTCGTCAGAACGCTCTTCATCAAATTCATAATTCGATGTAACAACACCTCGGCCTACCAGTTGATGCATACCTTTCTTTACAAAGATAATATCTCCAACTTTCATCTCATTCGCAAACTGCCATGTAGCATGGGCAGCGTTTTTATAGGAAAGTTTTTCGTCGAAGGTTTCCTTCATTTTCACCTTCATTGCATCCTTTGAATTAAACTCTCGAAGGTCACCAATCTCACCCCAACCAATTGCCATAATACCGACATTATAGAATTCATCCCACATACATGATCCTTCACCAGGTGCATAAATCCAATAGTGGACAGTAGCAACATCATCCGCAAGCGTATCACTTACCTTTGTGGTAGCTTTCTTCTCTATAGCCTTCTCCTGATTAATCTGTTCTGAATACTTCCATGCATCGAAGGACAATTCCTTGAAGTCTTTCAATTCACACCTGGAGCTTTGCAAATAACTGCGCAAAGACTCTGCTATTTGGAAATATTTAGATGAAGAAATCTTAGCTTCAATCTCTGGTAACCCACTGACAATATCAGCTGGAACCTTTCCAGATTCATAAATATACCATTCATTTCGACTATCCAAGTTCAGAAACGAATTCGGTGAAATCCAGTACAAAGCCATTGTAATCTTGCTATTTCCATTACCTTTTTTATTGATAGCCAAGTCAAAATAGTGTGCAACTTTCTCTCTACAGTCAACAGTGGGCTCCTGAGCATAAGCCAAAGCGGATGCAAATAGCTGCCATAAATCATCAATGTCACTCTGTCCACGTTCATCAATAAAATAATAGAAAGTGGCATTCTGAGGATTAAGCACTGGCAGACTGTCAAACGATGTAGGTACTGCTGCTTTAACATCAAATTGTTCAGCAACTGCTGCTAAAATCTTGATGCGATTTTCATCCTTCAGTTTCTTGTTGAAGAGGCCAAACACAGTAAAAGGGTCAATGTCAATGAGATTATTATCCCTTTCCAAAGTAGGCATATTCATACCTGTCATAGTATAGATCGCTTTCACCTTTTCTACGAGTTCATCTCTTCTGTCTTTATAATCTAATAGTTTTGACGAGAATTCCTTATAAAAATCTACCCAATCAAATTGATCTTTCTTTTTCAAACTAACCTCCACTTGTATTTTACAATACGCTAATATTATCTATAAGTCTAAAATAATTAAAGTTGTAAGCTTGTTACAAATCTGCCACAATTTCTTACAACATAAATTATATCACACAAATATACCAACTATTTTTCTTACTATGTTATTTTGAAAAAAATTTATAACCACTCACGGGAAAATGAACGATGAAATTTCATAGGATCTAACTTACAATAAATAGATTGACGTTGGAGTGCAATTTCATTTCCACATACTCCCTATTAAAATTACCTTTTTGCCCCCTAACCGTCTATGGGAATATATTTCATAAAGATCTATCAGCATTTGTACTAACTCAAATTTTACTTTTACTTTAATACTTCCGCACCATACTAAAAGAGCCTAGAAATCAAGCCTTTTCTAAACTCTGAAACGGTGGGCTTTATTCTTCTCTCACCAATACTCCAACACACTCCACGTGGTGCGTTTGTGGGAACAAGTCCACGGGTTGTACTTTTTCAAGGTGGTAGCCTAGCTCTTGATAGCGTTTGACATCACGCGCCATGGTACTCGGGTTACATGAGATATAGGTGATTTTACGGGCCTTTGTTTTGGTACTGGCTTCGATAAAGCTCTCTGCCAAGCCTTTTCTTGGTGGATCGACCATAATCACATCTGGTTTGATACCTTCTTCCACCCATTTAGCCATGGCATTTTCTGCACTATCACAGACATAGGTAGCGTTTGTAATGCTATTTTGGCTGGCGTTGTGTTGCGCATCTTTGACTGCTTCTTTGATCACTTCAACGCCATAAACGTGTTTGACTTGGTTAGCCACAGACAAACCAATTGTCCCAATACCTGAGTAGGCGTCAATCACCACATCATCAGCTGTTAATTCGGAAAAATCAATGGCTATCTGATAGAGTTTTTCAGCCATTTGTGTGTTTACCTGATAAAAGGCTGGTGCTGATATTGAAAACTCATAGCCTAACATGGTATCTGTTATAGTGTCCTTACCATAAAGTGTTTTATAAGTTTTGCCAAGAATAGCATTGCCTTTTTGGTCATTAATATTTTGAAGAATGGATTTGACTTGAGGAAATTCTGATACAACTGCTTCAATGACTTGCTCAATCCTAAAAATCTTCGGACGTGTGGTAATAAGAACTAACATCATTTCACCCGTATAGTGTCCGCGACGAATAAGGATATGACGAATCAATCCTGTTTGACTCGTTTCATCATATGGAGTCAATTCAAAACGTCTAAACAAGTTTCGCAAATAATTGATAAGCTTGTCAATTTCTGGCTCTTGGATGAAATAATCAGAAATCGGTACTAGATCGTGAGAATGTTTCCTAAAAAAACCTGTCTCGATTTGACCATCAATACGACGGACAGGAATCTGTGCCTTATTGCGATAGTGTTTCGGGTTGGTCATACCTATGGTTTCTAAAACAGGAATATCAGTAAGTTTAGCTATCTTGTAAAGATTATCTGCCACCTGTTTTTGCTTAAATTTTAATTGCTTTTCATAAGACAGATGCGCTAAATCAGCAATTCCAGTTCTTAAATAATCAACATGAACATTTTTTTCTCGGTAAGGTGAGTAAGTTTGGTAACTTTCAACTTTACCAAATCCCATCTTTTTGCTCACTTTTAAGACCCGCATGGTGATTTTTTCACCAGGTAAAGCATTTTCAATAAAGAAAACAAGACCATTATGTTTAGCAATGCCTTCACCTTGATGACTTAGGTCAACTATTTCCACTTCTACTAAATCATTTTTTTTCAACATCATAAAGACTACTTTCTTTTATACATTTCTTTCATTCCACAAAAAAGAGTGGCAAGCCACTCTATTATATCATATTATCGTATACCTAATTCAGAAAGACGGTTTTGGTACTTGTCAAAATCAATAGTAAGACCTAGGCCACCGTACATATCATAGTCGTCAATCCAATCACCCATCTCAGGAATAGTCTCTTGATGAATACCTTCCTTGCCACTGCTCACTACAGATAAACCATTACTAATCAAAAATGGATAAGAAACATTAGTTGAGGTAAGCGCATAAATTTTTCCAATCGCTGCAGAACCTGTAAATAGTTTCATCGGATCTTTGATTTGATTTATTACAGCAGCCATCACTTGTTGCTGACGCTTTGTTCTACCATAGTCCCCTTCATCATCTTTGCGAAAACGAGCATAGTTGAGAAGTGTTCTACCATCCATTCGCTGTCTTCCAATACGAATAGTTTGATCAGGTACAATACCATTTTCCATCCTTAAATCATCGGGCACATCAACTGACTCAACTACTTCGCCATCAATAGTAGAAAATTGAGCATCAATAGCAACCCCGTTTGGAAAAAGGGTATCAATCGCTTCTGCAAATGTTTCAAAATCAATCATAACATAATATTTGATGTCAATATCAAAATTACGTTTAAGGGTTTGACGCATAAACTCAGCCCCCTGATTATCATTTTGTTCACCAATCGCAAAAGCTGAATTGAGCTTGCTATCATAACTATAGTCATCATAGCTTACGCCTTCAATATTGACTAAAATATCACGCATGAAGCTGACCATCTTAACCTGACCTGATTCATTGCCAATATTAACCACCATAATTGTGTCAGTTCTTGCTTCATCAGATCCTTGACTAACACGTCTATCACTACCTAATACTAAGATATTAGTACCATCACTCGTGTCTTCTCCATTGAAAACTTCTTCAATTGCTGGGCTGAAGTTGGCACTATCAGATGAAACATCATGCATTCCTTTGAAAAACATGATAAGCATACCAATAAAGGTTAAAACAATGAGGGCTAAAAAGAGCTTAAGAAAGGTCTTAAAACGAAAACGACGTTTCCTTGGTTTTTTCTTAACAAAAGGTGCATCAGGTTCTACCATATCACGTCGCACAAGTCGTTTTTGTTTTCTTGAGCGTCTCTTTTCACTTGCACGATACTTGGGTAACCCATCAATCACGTAGTTATCTTCTTCAATATCCTCATAATTGTCATAATGATTATAATTATCATAATCATCATATTGGTTATAATCATCCTGCTCGTTATATCTTTGTCTAGTATATTGAGAACTCCTATCATAATCAGAAGGTCTATATGTATTTTGTCTTCTTAGTGTTGGTTGTGGTGCTTGACGATCTTGTGTAAAGTAATTAGAACTCCCACTTTGTGCCCTATAAGTTTGGAATTTACTATGTAAATAATTAAATTCCTCTTCTTCTCTCTGATTTAAATAATGAATATTTTTTAAGAGGTACTGATAGCGCAGTTCTTCATGGTGAGTCAAGCCTATATCTCTTTTTCTTGCCATTGCTTTTTCCTATCTGTACTTTTTTTTCTGTGACACGATGAATTTTTTTCAATTGTCCCACAATCATTTAAAATTTTATACTGATTTTAAGGAACTGTCAACTATTCACAGTAAAACAAGCTATTACTACAAGGTTATTGGCTGTTTTTTCTTTTTTAGTGTCATTCACTGAGCAATAAAATCTTGATTAGTTCACTAGGAGTTCTACTTCCCACCTCAATAATCAAAGTTGCTACCTCTTCATATAAGCTTTGTCTTTTTAGAAAAAGATGAAAGAGGTCTTCTTTTTTCAGCGACAAAAACAACGGACGATTGGCCATGCTATCTTGTTTTAAACGTTCATAAAGAGCTTCAAAATCTAATCGTAGAAAAATAACAGCTTCTGCCTGTTTGAACAGTTCTCTATTAATGGCTTTTTCAACAATCCCACCACCAGTAGCAATGATCTGATCAGTTGCTAACAATTCTTGTAAGATTTCTGATTCTCTTTGTCTAAGTAAATCTTCTTCTCCTTGATCAAAGTAATCATAAATAGGACGTCTATATTTTTGTTCCAAATAATCATCCATATCAATCGCATCTTTTGACCAAGCTTTAGCTAGAGTTGTCTTGCCAGAACCCATAAAACCAATTAAAAACTTAGCCATCAATTAAGTCCTCCAAATCATTGAAAAAATTAGGATAGCTGGTTTTAATAGCCTCTTCCCCAGTTAAATGAACCTGACCTGATGAAACAATCAAAGCGGCAACCACAATCATCATAGCAATTCGGTGGTCTTTATGGCTATCAAGTATAGCGCCATGTAAAGCTGTCGGACCATTAATTACCATACCGTCATCAGTGGCATAAATATCAGCTCCCATAGATTTCAACGAAGAAACAATAAGGGCTATGCGATTACTCTCTTTGACTTTTAGTTCTTTAGCATCTTTAATAATCGTTTGACCATGAGCTTGAGTTGCTAACAAAGCAATGATAGGTAATTCATCAATCAAACGTGGAATGATAGTGCCAGAAATAGTGGTACCTACTAACGATGAAGAAGAAACTGTTATGCTGGCAGATTGGTTTTTCTCATCACGATGTGAGATAAGGAGTTTTCCACCCATTTCTTCAATAACATCTAAAATACCTGTTCTTGTAGGGTTAATCCCAACATTGTCTAATCTGATTTGACTATTTGGAACAATCAAACCCGCAACCAACCAAAAAGCTGCACTTGAAATATCACCTGGTATTGTTACTTCTTGTCCTTTTAACTTCTCTTTACCATAGACACGAATAGTCTTCCCCTCACAACTAATTCTGCCACCAAACTGATGTAACATTTCTTCCGTATGATTTCTCGTTATTTCTTTTTCTACAATCATACTCTCACCTTGGGCTTGAAGAGCAGCAAAAATCAAAGCAGATTTGACTTGAGCAGAAGCTACTGGCAAATGATAGCTTATTGGAGAGAGATTTTTTGAGCCTTTAAGAGTCAAAGGAGGAAACTGTTTCTTCTCATAGCCAGAAATAGAAACCCCCATTTTCTTTAAGGGGATTACAATTCTATCCATTGGACGTCTCGATAAACTTGCATCTCCAACCAAATGAACTTTAGAAGGAAAACCAGCTAAAATCCCAGCAATAAGTCGCATGGATGTTCCTGAATTACCCATATCTAAAGAAGTATCCGGCTGTTTCAGCCCTTCAAAACCACTACCAATAATCTTAATAAGTTGTCCCTCTTGATAAATCCTCACTCCCATAGCTTGAAAGGCTTTGATGGTTGCCAAAACATCTTCACTTTCTAAGAGACCATTAATAAGCGTTGTCCCTTGACTAATGCTACCAAACATTATGGCTCTATGACTGATAGATTTATCACCAGGAAGACGAAGACTTCCCTTTAATGATGATACATGTGTTCTTAATTTCATAGTTAATCCTTGTTACTATTTTATATGACTTATCATTTAGACAATAAACAAAAACACCTAAAATGTGAGAGAAAACTCAACATTAAGATGTTTTAATAGATTTTATTCTGCTAATTCTTGTAATGGTTTAAAGATAATTTTTTCAATATCTTGAATATAAACGGATAAACGTTGCTGATTATCAAAGAAATGCTTAAGGAGTTCATTTTTTTCAATTTTTTCTCCTAGTTCCTGTAAAGTTTTTTGTTCTTCTTGACCAGGCATTTGTCCAGTTGTCATCATGGATTGGATTTTTTGTTGTGCTTCTAAAAATTCTTGCCATAAAGCTTTAGCATCCTCATTAGCATCTACTTCTTTTTTAGCAGCAACAACTGCTTTATATTCCTCTAAACCACGAATGCCTCTTTCAAGTGAATTAGCAAGGTCATAGATATTTACTGACATAGTTTTCTCCTTTATGATAAGTCTTATTAATCAAGTGATTAATTATCCTTATCATTATAACATATTCCTTATTTTTTAGCTTTTATCATATAGTATAAAAATATTAAACAACTTTCTAATTAGTAAAATAAGTTAAAATAATTTTAATCTTTCCTTATAGCTGTTAAAAGATTGTTTAAGGGCTGTCATATTATCAGAAGCAAATGTTTCTAAAATCTCAGAAGCAAGAACAGTAGCAACAACATTTTCCATGACAACACCTGCTGCAGGAAGAGCCGTTATATCACTTCGTTCTACACTTGCCTTATACGGTTTATGAGTTTTGATATCAATGGTCATCAAGGGTTTATAAAGCGTTGGAATAGGCTTCATCACTCCCTTAATAATCAGGGGTTGGCCATTTGTCATGCCACCTTCAAAGCCTCCTAAACGGTTAGTTTTTCGACTATAACCTGTCTCTTTCTCCCAGACAATCTCATCCATAACCTGGCTACCCGTTAGATGAGCAGATTCAAAACCCAGTCCAAATTCGACACCTTTAAAGGCATTAATCGATAAAACGGCCTGGGCTAGTTTACCGTCTAGTTTTCGATCCCACTGCACATAAGAACCCAGTCCAGCTGGAACTCCTAGAGCAATCGTTTCAATAACACCACCTAGTGTGTCTCCTTGTTTTTTGATATTGTCAATTTGTTCTTTAATAGCCATTTCAAAAGCTTCATTAGCAATCGAAAGGTCTGATTGTCCAGCTTTTATCTTTATCTCTTGATAGGTCAACTCATCTGAAAGATCAATAGTCATACCACCAAAAATAGTGATATGATGAAAGACTGTGATTGATAATTCTTCCAAAAGTCTTTTTGCCACTGCACCAATAGCTACTCTCATAGCTGTTTCACGCGCACTAGATCGCTCCAGCGTATTTCTCAAATCAGAAAAACCATACTTCATTCCACCAACCAAGTCTGCATGGCCAGGACGAGGTTTGGTTAACTGACGTAGGTACTTTTTATGCTCCTCAATCTCATGAACAGCCATAACCTGAGACCAATGATTAAAATCTTTATTTGGCATAGTTAAAGTGATTGGACTTCCTAAAGTCAATCCATGTCGAACACCTGATGTTATCTCGATGCGATCAGATTCAATCAACATTCTATCACCTCTACCATAACCTTTTTGGCGTCTTTGTAATTCCTTATTAATATCATCAGCATTCAAAAAAAGACCTGCTGGGATACCTTCAATAATGGCTGTTAAATGTGGGCCGTGAGATTCACCCGCAGTAAAATATCTCATTTTTTCTCCAAATAATCTCTAACATCTTCTAAAGCAATTGACTCCATCTTTGCTTGCCCTTTTTCTGAAACAAGAACCAGTTTTAATTGTTTACCATTTACTTTTTTGTCATGTGTGATAGCTTGATACAACTTTTCTTTATCCCATTTTAAAGGGGCAACAGGTAGACCAAATTTCTGACACATGGTTTTTATTTCATTAGAAATACCTTTAGCCATTAATCCTTTTTCTTCAGCTATTTTAGCGACTTGTATCATGCCCATCGCAACAGCTTCACCGTGATAAATCTCACCATAACCAGCCGTTTGCTCTATAGCATGACCAATCGTGTGACCAAAATTAAGAAAATGCCTTAAACCAATGTCATATTCATCTGCTAGAACAAATTCTTTTTTAACTTGACAGGATTGATAGATAAGACGTTCAGCATTTTTCAAAATACACTCTCTTGTTCCTGCCATCTCCTCTAATAATTGCCAAAGGTTAGTATCAGCAATCAAAGCACATTTAATCACCTCACCCATTCCTTCAATCAATTCACGTTCACCTAGAGTTTTTAAAACTTCTGGGTCAATTAAAACTCCATCTGGTTGATGAAAGGTTCCCAATAAATTTTTAGCGGTTTTAGTGTTAACACCCGTTTTACCACCAATAGAAGCATCTACTTGAGCAATAAGACTGGTTGGAATTTGTAAAAAATGAAGACCTCTCATATAAGTTGAAGCAACAAACCCTGCTAAATCACCAACAACACCACCACCAAGAGCGATAATACCATCTGTTTTACTTATTCCAAATGAAGACAAAAAGTCATATATCTTTTCTACTGTTATTAAATTTTTTGATTGTTCACCAGCTAAAAATTCAAAAACAGCCACTTGAAAGCCTTGATTCTCCAACTGCAATTTCACATGTTTTGCATATAAAGTAGCCACAAGATTATCTGAAATAATAACGATTTTTTGTGGTTGCCAAAGAGATGATACCCATTCTCCAACACGATAAAGGCCATCTTTTTCTATAAGAATATCGTAGGGATGACTAGTAAGATTAACATGTATTTTCATCATTAGACTCCTAAGGACTGCTGAGAATACTCTTCTAACAATGGTAAAATTTCTTGAACCGGCATTTTCTCATTTGTCCACAATTCAAAAGAAATTGATGCTTGATATAAAAGCATACCTAATCCATTCAAAGTTTTCAAACCTTGTTTTTTAGCATAAGCGATTAGAGGCGTCTCAAGTGGATAATAAATAATATCAGCCACTAAGAGATTTTTAGGTAATCTCACATCATGACTAGGAAGAGCTAAGCTTTTACCATCCATTCCTATACGAGTAGTATTGACCAATAAATCAGCACTTAAAATAACTGCTTCAAATATTTTTTTTTGTGATAAGGCATAGGTTAAAATAACTGTTCTGGTCTTTTTAGCCAGTAAGGTCATCTTTTGTTTTGTTTCCTTAAGATAAGACTCCTTGGTAAAAATAATAATTTTTTTTACATCCTCAATAGCTGCTTGCACAATAATAGCGGTAGCTGCGCTACCGCTACCAATTATAACCATTGTTTTTTCTGCTATTTTAAAATTATTATGATTTTCTAGACTCTTTAAAAAGCCAAGGCCATCTGTATTATAACCAATCAGTTGTCCCTCTTTATGACAAATTGTATTCACAGCCCCCATTAATTGGGCTTCTTTGGAGAGACAATCTAAAAAAGGAAGAACTGCTTGTTTATAAGGCATAGAAACATTAATACCGAACATATTTAATCGTTTAATGGTTTCTAATGTTAATTCAATATCAGAAAAAGTTAATTCAAAAGCAAGATAAATACCATTAATACCTGTTTTTTGAAAACTCAGGTTATGGATAAAGGGTGACAGTGAATGTTTAATCGGATTTCCTATAACTGCAGCTAGACGAGTTTTCCCATCAATCAGCATCTAACATCTCCATAATTTTTTTGTAATGAATAAGTGAAATCTGACCAGATGCTATTTGATCATCCATAAAAGTAAATGTCCATGAGCTACCTGTTAAATAGCCACCCAAACGTGTCAATTGTCCTAATTTACCCATGGAAATAGTGACATAATCTTGTTCAGGATTCAAAGTTTTAAAACCTCTTGTTAGATTCATGAGATCCAAAACATCTTGCTCACTCTTAGGAGTTACAGCAATTTTAACCATTCGTGGTCCTAAAGTTGTTAATTCAGAGAATAATTCCATAATGTTTTCAGGTGTTTCTTCGTAGTTATGATAGGATAAGACAAGGTTTGAAAAATCCAACATCTCGTCAAAAACATTTTTATAGGAGAAATATTCAAAGTCAATATAGTCTGGCGAATAAAGGGCTTGGATTTCTTTTAAAATAGCAACGTACTCTTCTGAAGATAAAGCTATCATGCCACCTTCTTTTTGTGTACGCAAGGTAAAAAGAATTTCAAAACCTGAAAATTTTTCAAAGATGGCGGGAGCAACATTAAGAATATTGTCTTTTGATAAAAAATCTGCTCGCCATTCAATAACATCTGCTCCAGAGAATTTTTCAATGTCCATTTGCTGGACTTCTTCAAACCCTTTTGGGGTAATTGTTACTACTGTTTTCATTTGTTCACCTTTATTGTAAATACTTTTAAATAATTACTTCTTTCATCATTTTTGTTTATTTTAAAATCAGATGGAAGTTGGTAAAGAGACTCATAGGTATGTCTTTGGTTCCCAAAACCTTTTTCTAATTCTTTTTTAAATTGTGTCAAACTAAGATTAGCAGCATTGGTTGAAGCGATAATTAGGCCATTATCTTCAAGTATATCAAGTGATTGGTTAATCAATTGATGGTAATCTTTAGTGACAGAAAAAATCTTTTTTTTGTTTTTAGCAAAACTAGGTGGATCGATAATAATCACATCATAGCTAAGATGATGTCGTTTGGCATACTTGAAAAAGTCAAACACATCCATCACAATAAATCGATGGTTCGTTAACTCAAAATGATTAGCTTTAAAATGAGCTGCAGACATTTCCTTAGATCTATTAGCCAAATCAACTGATGTTGTTTCAAGAGCACCACCCATACTCGCAGCGACCGAGAAAGCCGCAGTATAAGAAAAGAGGTTTAATATTTTTTTACCACTAGAGAAATGACTAACCAGTGCTTCTCTTACTTCATGTTGGTCTAAGAAAATACCAGTCATCAATCCCTTATTTAAAAAGACTTGATAGTTAACCCCGTTTTCTAAAATAGTAAACGTTTCCGGTGCTTCTTGACCATAAAGATGAGCTGATTGATAATCAATTCCAGCAAAGCGAATTTTTTCATAAGCACCCTTAATTTCAGGAAAAATCACTTTAAAAGCTGAAATGATGACTTCTTTTAACTGGTATACAAATTGATTGTACCACGAAAAGACAGCATAATCACCATATAAATCAATCGTTAAACCACCAAAATCATCCCCATCTTGATTAAAGACACGAAAAGCAGTTGTCAAATCAGATTGAAAATAGTAATCACGTTCTTTTTTTGCTTTTTCAAGAAGTGCTTTAAAATAGTTTTCATCAAGAGTGAGTTTCTGATGGGAAAGAAACCAACCAATCCCTTTATTTTGCTTAGAAAGATAAGCAACTCCTAAAAATTGTTGTGTTTTTGAAAAGATTTCAACCAATTGATTATCAATTGATAAGTCTTCAAAATCATTAGCATCCAACAATTGGATACCCTCTTTAATTTTTTTCTCAATAAAAGGGGTTACTACAAGTTTAATCATACTCTATATTATAACAGAAATTTAATATTTTTCCTACAAAAAGTTTGTGAATTACTCCCTGAATCCCTTTAAAATAGTAGTAGGAACATTTTCCAAACTATTCTATAACAATTTTTAATAACAATGAAATGAGAACAATTTTAAAAGAGATGTTTTCTTTTTTCAACTATTCTCATTTATGTTATAATTAAATATGAAACTCTTTTAAGAATAGATAGAATGAGGAAATAATTTTGTGAAAAATATAAAGAAATTTATCTTAAATATCATGAGCACAAGATTGGGATTTATCCTTAGTTTACTTAGTTTTTACTGGTTAAAAACAATGTGGGCGAACACTATGGACTTTAATCTTGGTTTAGAAAATCCTTATCAATTTTTTCTAACCCTAATCAACCCAATTCCAATTAGTTTGTTATTAATTGGATTGGCTCTTTACATTAAAAATTCAAAACTATTTTATAGTGTTGCCATTATTATATATAGCCTACTTAACTTGCTTTTAATTGCTAATGCTATTTACTTTAGAGAATTCTCTGATTTTATTACGATTAATACTATGTTAGCAACTAGTAAAGTATCAGCAGGTCTTGGTGACTCTGCCATTAACCTCCTACGCCCATGGGATTTAATTTATCTTTTTGATGTCTTTATTATTTCTTTTTTATTGATCAAAAGACATATCTCTATTGATAATCGCCCCTTTAATAAAAGAGCCAGCTTTGCAGTAACTGCTCTGTCTACTTTGTTTTTTTCAATAAATCTTTTTCTAGCAGAAATTGATAGACCAGAACTATTATCAAGAGGTTTTTCAAATACTTATGTAGTTAGAGCTCTTGGAATCACTGCCTTTTTAGGATACGATGCCAATCAAACTTACCAGACACAAAAAGTTCGTGCTGAAGCTAAACCAGAAGAAATTGAGACAGTCAAATCTTATGTGAATCAACACTTCGCTAATCCAAATCCTAATTATTTTGGGCTTGCCAAGGGTCGTAATGTTATCATTATTCACTTAGAGAGCTTCCAACAATTTTTAGTCGACTACAAATTAACAGTGGACAACAAAGAGTACGAAGTAACACCTTTTATCAACTCACTTTACCATTCAAATCAGACCTTTTCTTTTTCTAATTTTTTCCATCAAGTTAAAGCTGGAAAAACTTCTGATTCTGAAACTCTGATGGAAACATCATTATTTGGTCTTAATCAAGGTTCATTCTTTGTTCAATACGGCGGTGATAATACCCAACAAGCTGCCCCTCATATTTTAGCTGAAAATGGCAACTATAGTAGTGCTGTTTTTCATGGTAATATAGCTACTTTTTGGAATAGAAATAATGTTTATAAGGCTTTAGATTACGATTACTTCTTTGATCAATCTTATATGTCTGAAGCTACTGATGATAACTCCTTCCAGTACGGATTGAATGATAAAATCATGTTTTCTGACTCCATCAAATACTTAGAGCGGATGCAACAACCTTTCTACACCAAATTTATTACCGTTTCGAACCACTACCCCTACCAAAATCTTTCAGGAAATGAAGTTGGTTTCCCTCTTGCTCAAACAGACGACGAAACCATTAATGGGTATTTTGCAACTGCTAATTATCTAGATTCAGCTGTTAAAAGCTTCTTTGATTATTTAAAAGCAAGTGGCCTTTATGATAATTCTGTCATCTTATTGTATGGGGACCATTATGGTATTTCTAACTCAAGAAATCCAAGCCTCGCAGAATTACTAGGTAAAGATTCTGAAACTTGGTCTGAATATGACAATGCCATGCTCCAAAGAGTTCCTTATATGATTCATATACCTGGAACAGATAAAGGATTTATCAGTGATACCTATGGTGGTGAAATCGATAATCTCCCAACTCTACTACACCTTCTAGGAATTGACACAAAGCAATATATCCAACTTGGACAAGATTTACTCTCTAAAGAAAATCGTCAGGTTGTTGCATTAAGAACTTCTGGGTATTTCATTACGCCTCAGTATACTAGTTATGGTGGCAGACTATATAATACAGTCACTGGTGAGGAGATTACTAATCCTGATGAAAACACAAATCTTGTCATCGATGAGATTAAATATATAGCTAAAACACAACTAGATATTAGTGATAGTATCCAAACAGGTGATCTTCTTCGTTTTTACCATGATAGTGGCCTAACACCTGTTGATCCTTCAGTCATTTCTTACAATAATTCCTTTGAGATTCTAACTCAAATTGAAGAAGAACTTGGAGAAAAGTCAACAAGTCTTTACAGTCAAAACAATAACTCTTCAACTCAAGACCTCTACAATGCTCCAAGTTATAGCGAGTTAAACCCCCCACAAGCTGAAATTTTAGAAACAGATGGCAATGAAATGAAAAACAATTCAAACATTGAGTAGAACAAATTGAATATAATAAAAACCTTATAATACCTATAAGGTTTTTATTTTTTAACCACCTAGATAAGCTTTTTTCACTTCATCAGATGTTAATAAATCTTGACCAGTTCCTGAAAGGACAATTCTACCAGTTTCTAAAACATAACCTCTATCAGCAATTGATAAAGCTTTATGTGCATTTTGCTCAATCAATAAAATGGTTGTTCCTTGTTTTTGAATATCTAAAATAATATCAAAAATTTCTTGAATAAAAATTGGAGCAAGACCCATTGAAGGCTCATCAAGAAGTAATAATCTGGGTTGACTCATAAGAGCTCTTCCCATAGCTAACATTTGTTGCTCACCACCTGATAAAGTTGCAGCATCTTGGTTTTTTCTTTCTTCTAATCGAGGAAAACGTGAGAATACTTTTTTCAAATTTTTTTGATTTTCCTCGCGATTTGTTTTTAAAAAAGCCCCCATTTCAAGGTTTTCTAAAACAGTTAATCCCGAAAAAACATGTCTTCCTTCTGGTACTTGAGATAAGCCAGAAGCCACAATTTTTCTTGCTGGGATTTTATGAATAAGATCACCAAGAAAAGAAATCTCTCCTTTGGCTGGCCTAACTAATCCTGAAATTGTTCGAAGAATAGAGGTTTTACCGGCACCATTTGCACCAATTAGACTGACAATTTCTCCTTCATTAACTTCAAAAGAAACATCTCTTACAGCTTCAATAACACCGTAGCTAACAGATAAATTTTTAACAGTTAACATCATTATCCCTCCTCTCCTAAATAAGCTTCAATAACACGTTTATTAGTTTTTATTTCTTCAGGTAAGCCGTGTGCAATCAAACGACCATATTCTAAAACATAAATTCTCTCAGTCACTTCCATAACAAGACTCATGTCATGTTCAATTAGAATAATGGTAATATTAAATTGTTCTTTCACTTGTCTAATTAAGTTTGTTAAATCAGCTGTTTCTTGCGGATTCATTCCCGCTGCTGGTTCATCTAAAAAGAGAATTTTAGGATTTGTAGCAAGAGCTCTAACAATCTCAAGACGTCTTTGTTGACCATAAGGAAGGTTCTTAGCCAGATAATCACTATACTTATCAAGATCAAAAATAGCTAATAAGGACATGGCCTTCTCTTTAAGTTCTTCCTCTTTACGATAAAAGTTAGGTAGTCTTAATAATGAGGTTAAAAAACCTGAACTTTCATTATTTGACATCCCAACCAACACATTGTCTAGAACAGTCATATTTTTAAAGAGTCGAATATTTTGAAAGGTCCTTGATAAGCCTAAAGAAGCAATTTTATAGGGTGTTTTTCCGTTCAATTCAGTACCATCTAAAACAATACTGCCCTCAGTTGGTTCATAGACACCTGTCAAAAGATTAAATAGAGTTGTTTTACCAGCACCGTTTGGCCCGATAAGACCAACAAGTTCTCCCTTATTAAGCTCAATACTAACATTTCCAACTGCCGTTAAACCGCCAAAGTTTTTAGTAACATTTTTTACTTCTAGAAGTGCCATTACTTTTTGACCTCCTTAACATTCTTTCCAAACCATTTGGATAAAATCAATTCTTTGGTCCCCAAAAGCCCTCCAGGTCTAAAGACCATAACAAGTATCAATGCTAATGAATAAATAATCATACGTAAATCAGAAACATTTTGCAAAAACATGTTTAAAATACCTAAAACAAGAGCTGCTACAATTGTTCCAGTAACAGAACCTAATCCTCCTAAAACAGCAATAATCAAATATTCAATCGATTTCATTACAGTAAAATCTTTAGGAACAACAGTTCCTATATAACCCACATAGAGCGATCCAGCAATACTTGCTGTCATTGCTGCTATAACAAAAGTCAAAACTTTGATATTTGTTGTATTAACGCCCATTGATTCTGAAGCAATTTCGTCTTCTCTAATAGCAATCACTTGACGACCAAGTGGACTTCTTAAGTAGTTTAAAACTAAGATACTGATAAGAACAACAAAAAGAAAGACAACTGGCCAAGTGGTGTATTGGAGGATCCCTGATAAACCAGCTGCACCATTAGTTAATTCACCACCATTAACAATAATGATCCTAATAATCTCTGATGCACCTAATGTTGCAATCGCTAAGTAATCTCCTTTTAATCGCAAGGTCGGAATACCAATAATAAGAGCAACAACCGCTGCAATTAAAACACCAACAAACATTGAAATATAAAAACCTGCATAGGTTGGCATTGATTTGGTTAATATAGCTGTGGCATAAGCACCAATTGCCATGAATCCTGCTTGTCCAAGAGAAAATTGCCCAGAAAAACCTAATACAAGATTTGTTCCAAGAGCCATAATCATACTAATACCAATCCCCATCAAAATTTGAAGGTAATAAATGCCAAGCAAACCTGTACTTGATAATATAGCAACGAGTAAGAAAGAGATGATAACTAAGAGACTCCAAAGAAGATTGACTTTTAAATTTTTTTTCATTCTTACACCTTCTCTTTCACATTTTTACCAAAAATTCCTGCTGGTCTAACCAATAATATGATAATTAAAACAGCATACACAACTGCATCACGGTAACTTGATAAGCCAAATGATACTGAAAATGTTTCTAAAAGTCCAATAACGAATCCACCAATGGCAGCCCCAGGAATAATACCAATACCACCCAAAACTGCAGCAACAAAAGCTTTAATTCCAGGTGTCATCCCCATAAGAGGATCAATAGAATTATAATATAAACCAATTAAAACACCTGCTGCACCTGCTAAGGCTGAACCCAAAGCAAAAGTAAAACTAATGGTACTGTTAACATTAATTCCCATTAACTCTGCTGCATCACTATCTACTGAAACAGCTCGCATGGCTTTCCCCATTTTTGTTTTTTTAACAATAAATTGTAAAAGAATCATTAATAATAAAGAGACACCTAAAATCGTTAATTGAACATTAGTAATGCTAATTGGCCCAAGATTATATTTTACGGTTTGTAAAGCTTGTGGAAAAGCTCTTGTGTTAGCTCCAAAAAGATAGACCATCCCATATTCTAAGAAAAAAGAGACACCAATTGCAGTGATTAAAGCTGCAATACGTGTAGATTGACGTAGTGGCCGGTAAGCTAAAAATTCTATTAGGACACCTAAAGCAGCTGTTATTAACATTGTTAAAATAAGAGCGATGAAAAAATTTATTTTGAATTGATTGATTAGATAGTAGCCTATAAAAGCCCCCATCATATACAAGTCGCCATGGGCAAAATTAATTAGCTTAATAATACCATAAACCATGGTATAGCCTAATGCTAATAAAGCATAAACACTACCTAATATTAGCCCATTAACAAGTTGTTGAAGCATGTATTCACCAAACTTTCTATAAAATATAATATCTGGAAAGACTATTGCCTTTCCAGATATTGATTGTGAAGATAAAGCAAGATTAATCAGCTGAAACAACTGTAGCAGAATCTTCTTTACCATCCTTAAGACCAATCATAACAACTGATTTTACTGGGTTATGATTTTCATCAATAGTAATAGAACCAGTAACACCTTCAAAATCAGAAAGTTTTGCAAGATTTTCGGCAATATCTTTAGATGATTTAGCGCCTTCTGATGCTTTAGCGACCATATAAACAGCGTCATAAGCTAAAGCTGCAAACATTGATGGTTCTTCACCATATTTTGCTTTATATTTTTCAATAAAACCAGCTGCACTGTCTGAAATTTCTGAAGAGAATCCTGATAAGTAATAAACATCAGTAGTAGCAGCATCACCAGCTAATTCAACAAACTTTTCATCTCCAAAACCGTCTGGACCAACAATTGGTTGTGAAATCCCTAAGTCTCGTGCTTGTTTGGTTAAAAGTCCAGTTTCATTATAGTAGCCTGGCATCACAATGGCGTCAAAGTCTAAATCCTTAATTTCAGTTAAGGCTGCTTGGAAGTCCGTATCTTTAGATTGGAAAGTTAATTCTTTAATAACTTCACCTTTATAAGTTGCCTTAAATTCCTTAGCAATTCCTTTAGCATAATCACTTGAATTATCATAATAAAGAACGACTTTATCAGCTTTTAAGTTATCAGTAGTAAATTTAGAGATAACATTTCCTTGGTAGCTATCAATAAAGGTTGCACGAAAAACGTATTTTTGTACACTACCATCTTCATTAACAGTCAAACTATCTTGAGTACCAGAAGGAGTCACAAGAGGAACACCTGCAGAGGTTGCATTAGGTGCAGCTGCTGCTGTAGAACCAGATGTTGCAGGTCCAACAATTGCATTAACTTTACTTTCAGTTGCTAAGTTAGTTGTTACAGAAGCCGCTTCACTGTTTTCTGATTTATTATCTTTAGAGATTAACTCAATTTGTTTGCCATCGATACCACCTGCAGCATTAATTTCTTCAACTGCTAACTCTGCTGCATTTTTTTGAGGTACACCATATGCAGCCACACCACCAGTCAATTCAAAATTAAGACCAATTTTGACAGTATCACCAATTTCATTTCCCTCTGAGTTTGAGGAAGTTGTTGGAGCACCACCACAAGCAACAAGAACCGTTGTTGTTAAGAACGTTGTTGCTAATAATAACAATTTTTTCTTCATAAATTTTCTCCTTAATTAATTGTAACTAGATATGCTATTAAGATTACAGAATTATCTGACAATTGTCAAGGCTTTTTGCTCTTTTTTTACAAAATTTTCTGAATATTTTTATTTTTCCCATAAATTACCAACAAAATTAAAGTCAATATCTTCAAAATATGAGGAATAAGCTTCTTTGACAAATTTCAACTGATTCAATTTTTCCAAGATAAGATTGACCTCATCTTGATTAACATATAAAACAAGGTATCTCATACGACGAGAATGATAGATAAAGTCACCATACTTCATTAATTTTTTTGCATCTCTATTATAATAAAGAGAAACAATAATCCCAACACGTTTAGTTTTAATAGACACTATTATTTTCCTTTCTCATCATTATTACTGATCTGTTCATTTTAATTATTTTTTTCTATGTTTAAATTATAGCACAAAGTTTTTTTTTTAGAAATTCTAGTTTATTTGAAAAACAACAACTAAATAATTAGCAATTAAGATAATAAAAGACAACTTGAAATCATTCAAGTTGTTTTTTGTTATTTTTTATTTTAACTCATTTGCTGCCATTATTTCATCAATAAAACCATAAGCTAATGTTTCTTCTGCACTCATCCAATAGTCACGCTCAGCATCTTTATGAATTTGTTTAACACTTTTACCAGAATTATCTGCTAAGATTTTTTCTAAAGTACGACGTGTCTTCAATAAGTGCTCAGCTGCAATTGCCATATCAGTTTGTTGTGTACCTCCACCAGTGCCACCCATTGGTTGATGAATCATATACTCAGCATGTGGTAACATAAAACGTTTGCCTTTGGCTCCACTTGAAGCAATAATTGTACCCATTGAAGCTGCCATACCCATGACGATAGTTTGGACATCTGCTTTAATAAAGTTCATCGTATCAACAATAGCTAATCCTGCCGATACTGAACCTCCCGGAGTATTAACATAGAGATAAATATCTTTGGTACTGTCCTGAGCATCTAGGAAAAGTAATTGAGCGATAACAGAATTGGCCATATTATCTTCAACAGGTCCCGTGAGCATAATAATACGATCTTTAAGAAGACGAGAATAGATATCGTATGAGCGCTCGCCTCTACTAGTCTGTTCAATAACTACTGGTATCATGTATCAATTTCTCCTTTATTTTTAATGATGACCTTATTATACTTGTTTGGTCAAAATTGGTCAAATATTTAACATTTACTTATTTTGTGCCAAATAAACGATCTCCAGCATCACCTAACCCTGGAACAATATAGCCGTTTTCGTTTAATTTTTCGTCTAAAGCTGCAGCATAAATATCAATATCAGGATGTGCTTCTTGAAGTGCTTTAACACCCTCTGGTGCTGCTACTAAACTAACAAATTTAATATGAGTGGCACCACGTTTCTTTAGGGAATCAACACCAAGAATTGCTGAACCACCTGTAGCAAGCATTGGATCAACCAATAGAATTTGACGATGTGCAATATCATCAGGTAGTTTAACTAAATACTCAACAGGTTTCAATGTTGTTTCATCACGGTACATACCGATATGGCCAACTTTAGCAGCTGGGATTAAACTTAATAAGCCATCAACCATACCAATACCAGCTCTTAAAATTGGAACAATTGCTAATTTTTTCCCTGTTAGTTGTTTTTGAACAGTTTTTGTAATTGGTGTTTCAATTTCAACATCTTCAAGAGGTAAATCACGACTAACTTCATAACCCATTAGCATTGCAATTTCATTAACAAGCTCACGAAAATCTTTTGTAGACGTTTTTGTTCGTCTCAAAATGGATAATTTATGTTCAATTAGTGGGTGTGAAATGACTTGAAATTTTCCCATTTTAATTACCACCTTTTTTTTTATTCTCTCTATTATATCAAAAAATCCTCTAAAAGAGGATGATAAAAGTATATTTTTAATCTTTTAACATTTTTTTGATAAACGGTCCTAATCATTTTGAAAAATAGTCTATTATTTTTCCCAACCTAGTCTTTTTCTTAAAGAATTGGCTTTTGTTCCAAGTAACAAATCAATTACTCCACTCCATAAAGCAAGTCCACCATAAACAATAATTCCTACACTACCAACAACTAATAGATAAACAGTACTTATTAAACGATTATTTGGGGTAACGATTAAACCTAAAAGACTATTTATAATAATGACCGCTAAAATCATTACTATTGTCATAATCATCATCAGTGTACTACTTTTAATAAGTAAGCTACGATTAAAGTTTGTAATCTCATGAATCCTTTTATAGATAAAAACAATTGGGATAATGAGTGCAACCATCGTTGATAATAAAGGGCCATAAGAATGAAATACAAAGATAAAGGGAATCTGTAAAATTATTTTTGCTATAACCCCATACAAAAAATAAAGCACAGCTTTACGATTTTCAAATAAGGCTTGTAGCATTGGTGATGCTACGGTGTATAATCCCAAAAAAATGGTTTGTAGTAATGAAACAATAAATAAATGTAGCGCTAATACATCTGGTACCCCATAAAAAATAGTATAAAGTGGTCCCGCTAAAACAACTGATCCAAAAATAGCAGGTAATAAGAATAAAAAGAGCATTTGTGTATTGTTAATCACTAATTTAGCTGCAGCTTTTTTATCGTTTTTAACAATATTTTCAGTCAACAAAGGAATGCCCGTTCCTGCTATTGCTGTTGCTACAGCAATTAAAATCATTGTTAATTTACCAGGGTTTGATGAAAAATAAGCAAACATTATTCGCAATTCACGATTAGAATAATCTGTAAACAACTCCATACTATTAATAAAAGTCATTTGATCGATCAAGCGAAAAATTTGAATTGCACTGCCAGTAACAACAAAAGGAATAGCTTCTTTAATTGTTTCCATTAAAATAGATTTGGTGTCAAGGCTTGTTGATTTTGGTGCCTTTAAGAATACACGATAAAGTAGGTTTTCTTTCCATAAGAAATAAACCAAAACAGATAATGAAGCAAACATACCAATAAAGGCTGCAAAGGTTGATTGGGTAACAGCCTCCACATAATTACCTGTTCCCATTTTCATAATGTAAAAGGCTGTTAATAACATCCAGATAATCCTAATGACTTGTTCTGCTATTTGACTGATAGCATAAGGTTTTAGATTATTAAAACCTTGGAAAAATCCTCTTAAAACACTCATGGCTGGAAATACCAAAACTGCTAATGTTAAACTTCTCATCACAGGAATCAAATCTTTGCCACCACCACTTAAGTCAGCAAAAATTGGGGAGCCAAAAAACATGATAACAGCAAAAATGAGTCCCAATAAGAGCATGAACATAAAGATTTTACGAATCAAATAAAAACTCATCTCAGGTTTATCAAGTGTATTATATTTAGCAACTTGTTTAGCAACTGCAACGGGTATTCCAACAGTGGATACCAATAAAAAAAGTGCATAAATTTCATAGCCCATTCCAAAAAGAGCATTGGCTTCTGCTGCATGTGGTGCCATCCAAGCATACCAAGGAATAATGTAAATTGCTCCTAATAAGCGACTTAAAAAATTTCCAAAAGTTAACCAAGCAGTTCCTTGAACCATTTTTTCTTGTTGTGTCATTTTTGATTTTTCTTTACTCATTTTTTTAATCTTTCTCATTCGTGATATTTTTATTATAAACTTTTGCTTAAGACTTGTAAATTGAGAACTTTAAGTCTAAAATATAAAGTATGATTACAATGAAAAAAACTTTAACTATTTTAAAAAAAGATAATAACTTTAGAGAAATTATATTGAATAATCACTTCTACTATGATTGGCAAGAAGAGGTGTTTGATAGACTTAGCTATGATAGCAGAAAAGTATCAAAAAAGACTCTTTTCTTTGCTAAAGGACGTGAATTTAATAAAAGCTATTTAGAACAAGCTATTTCCAATGGTTTACAATACTATATTTCTGAAAAAGATTATAAAATGTCCATCCCAGTTATTCTAGTGAATGATATTAAACAAGCCATGAGTTTAATTGCTCAGACTTTCTATGACTATCCACAAAAAAAATTAAAACTTTTGGCTTTTACTGGCACAAAAGGAAAAACAACAGCTGCTTATTATGCCTATCATATCCTTAAGCAAAGCCATAAACCTGCTTTATTATCCACTATGAATACAACTTTAGATGGTAAAACCTATTTCAAGTCTACTCTAACCACACCTGAGAGCATTGATCTTTTCTCAATGATGGCAACAGCTGTTGAAAATGGTTGCAGTCATCTCATCATGGAGGTCTCAAGTCAGGCTTATTTGATGAAACGTGTTTACGGTTTAATCTTTGATGTTGGAGTCTTTTTAAATATTAGCCCAGATCATATTGGTCCGATTGAACATCCTTCTTTTGAAGATTATTTTTACCACAAACGCCTCTTACTTGAAAACAGCCGTTTTGTTATTGTTAATCATCAAATGGATTACTTTGATCTGATTAAAGAACAAGTCGCCAAACAACCACATGATTTCTATGGAAAGAATTCTGAGAATACTATTTTGAACAGCCAACCATTTTCATTTGAAGTAATCGGTAAATTAGCTGGATACTATAAAAGTCAATTAATTGGCCACTTCAATCAAGAAAATGCCTTGGCAAGCGGTTTAGCTGCACTCCAATTAGGAGCTAGCCTAGAAGATATTAAAAAAGGTATTGCTGAAACAGTCGTCCCTGGTAGAATGGAAATTTTAACTCAAAAAAATGGAGCAAGAGTCTTTGTTGATTATGCCCACAATGGTGTGAGTCTAATGCAGCTTTTAACAGTAGTCAATAACCATCAAACAGGAAAAATTATTCTTATTATTGGTGCAACTGGTAATAAAGGCGAAAGTCGTAGAAAAGATTTTGGAGAGGTTATTAATCAATTTCCTCATATTCATGTCATTTTAACGTCAGATGATCCAAACTTCGAAGACCCTCTTGCTATTGCACAAGAAATTGCTAGCCACATCACTCGTCCTGTTGAAATCATAACCGATCGTGACACAGCAATTAAAACAGCAATGACTTTAACAAAGGAAGCTAGTGATGCCGTTATTATAGCTGGTAAAGGTGCTGATACCTATCAGATTGTTGATGGCCAAAAAGTATCCTATGAGGGAGATAAGGTTTTGGCTCAAAAATATCTATAATTTAAAATAATTCCAACTTATATGATACTTTCATCTATTAGTTAGGATTTTATTTTAAAGAATTAATTTTGTAATTCTTATTTTTTTGGTAGACTATAGTTATGACTATTTTAAAATCTGTTAATCATATTGCACAAGAAAATACTTACTATCTTACAAATCATCAAGGTACTCTTGTCATTGACCCAGGTAGTAATACAAATGATATCTTAAATAAAATTTCATCTCTAGGAAAATCCGTAACAGGTATACTCCTCACTCATGCCCACTGTGATCATATCATAAGTGTTGATGCCATTAGAAAAACATTTAGCTCGGTTCCTGTTTATGTATCAAAACAAGAAGCTAATTGGCTTTTTTCGCCTAAAGACAATCTTTCAGCTTTTGGAGGATTTGAAGGTCTGGGGGACGTTATTATTCAAGCTGCAGATTATTTTTATGACTACGATAAAGAATATGAGTTATCAGGGTTTCGTTTCAAAGTAGTCAAAACACCTGGACATACAATCGGCAGTGTTTCAATAATATTCCCAGAATTTGAGGCTGTTTTTACTGGTGATGCGCTTTTTAAGGAAACAATTGGACGAACTGATCTACCAACAGGAAACTATAACCAACTCATAACTAGTATCAAAACTCAACTTTTAACCTTACCAAAACATTATCGTGTTTTTCCTGGTCATGGACCAAGTACTGTCATTAGTCATGAAAAAATATTCAATCCCTATCTTACATAAAACAATAAGGACTGGAGAAATTAATTTTCTCCAGTCCTTATTTTATAAATGTTAACTTCTTAATTAATCAATTTTATTACACTTTCAAATAACGTCTCATTGATAAAACTGATCCTACAGAGCCAATCAAAATCCCAACTAAGAATAAAGCTCCCATAGCGTATAGTAAAAAGATATCAGGTTCATACATTGATAGATTCTGTTTGATTAAAGCCACATTGAATTTTTGATAAACAAAATGATAGCCATAAAATAAAATTAATGATGGTAAAATAGCTCCTATAAGACCAACCCATGCTCCCTCAAGAAAGAATGGCCATCTAATATAAGAATTTTTTGCACCAACTAAGCGCATAATCATAATTTCTCTTCGTCTAGAAATAATGGTGATTCTAATAGTATTTGAGATAAGAAAAACTGCAACAAAGAGTAATAAACCTGCTCCTACAAGTCCCCATGTTCTAATAACACCAGCTATTTTAAAGATTTTCTCAGTATTTGCTCCACCATATTCGACAGAATCAATACCATTAATATCTTCTATTTGTTTAGCAACACGTTTAACGGCTTGAGGTGATGTTGTTGTAATAATGTAAACAGTACTAAGTGGATTAGCATCGCCTTCAAAAATTTCCCATGAATCCCCAAATGTTTCTTGAAGATTTTTTAGTTGTTCCTCTTTATCTGAAAAATCAATTGTCTCAACTTCTGGGATGGATGCAATCTGATCATAGATTTTATGAAAATTTTCATTAGGTACTAATGTGCCATCCTGATTGGGAATTTGTTCTATGTAATCAGTTGAATCAACTAACAAAAAGGCATTAACTTGAATATTTTTTTCAATACCAGTTGCTAAGCGTTCTGTATTTGCAATAACTGCTGAAAAAATTCCCACTAAAATTAAAGTGATTGATACTGAACTAATGGCAACAAATGTCATCCATCCATTTCTTTTCAGATTTTTCATTGATTCCCACAAATGTCTGAAATATCTTCTAATCATCGTAACCGTACTCTCCTTTTTCTTCATCACGAGCAACACGACCATCTTCAATCGCAATCACTCGATGACGTAATGTGTCAACGATATGTTTATTATGCGTTGCCATTAAAATCGTTGTCCCTTGAAGGTTAATTCTTTCTAATAATTGCATGATTTCCCAAGAATTGTCAGGGTCTAAGTTTCCTGTTGGTTCATCAGCAATCAATAATTTAGGGTTATTAACAATTGCACGCGCAATTGCAACACGTTGTTGCTCACCACCAGATAATTGATCAGGAAATGATCTCATTTTGTGTTTCAATCCAACTAGTTCTAGTACTTCAGGCACCCGTTTTTTGATAACACGTTGTCTCTCACCAATAACCTCCATCGCATAAGCAACATTTTCAAAAACAGTTTTTTTGGGAAGTAATTTATAATCTTGGAAAACAACTCCAATACTACGACGTAGGTATGGAACCTCTCTTTTTTTCAATTTTGTTAAATCAAAACCAGCAACTTTTAAAGAGCCTTTAGTTAATTTTTCCTCACGGTAAAGCAATTTGATAAAACTTGATTTTCCCGCTCCAGAAGGGCCAACGATATAAACAAATTCACCCTTATCAACAGTAATAGATACATTTCTAAGTGCTGTTGTTGAACGATGGTATTTTTTGCTTACATCTCTCATTTCAATTAATGCCATTATTTTTTCCTCTCCTATTATTTTATTCGCCATTTAAGATAAGCATCGATAAAACCATCAATGTCTCCATCCATCACTTTATCAACCTGAGCAACTTCAAAGTTTGTCCGATGGTCTTTAACCATTGTGTATGGTGTGAAAACATAAGATCTTATTTGACTTCCCCAAGTAATTTCTTTTTTATCACCTTTTAAAGCAGAAACTTCTTGTTCTTTTTTTTCTTGTTCTAGTTGATAGAGTTTACTTTGTAGCATCTTCATGGCACGATCTCTATTGCCATACTGTGTTCTATCAACGGTAGATGACACAACAATTCCGGTTGGAATATGTGTTAAACGAACACCAGTTGAGACTTTATTAACATTTTGTCCACCAGCTCCACCTGAGCGAAAGGTGTCCATTTTAATATCATCATCTTTAATCTCAATTTCAATCGTATCATCTAACTCAGGCATTACTTCAATTGATGCAAATGATGTGTGACGTCGTTTTGCTGAGTCAAAAGGTGATATTCTTACCAAGCGATGAACACCCATTTCTGATTTTAACAAACCATAAGCATTGGTACCCTCAAAAGAAAGTGTCACACTTTTAATACCAGCTTCATCTCCTGCTTGATAATCTAAAATTGCGACCTTAAAACCTCTTGCATTACCATAACGCGTGTACATTCTAAGGAGCATATCTCCCCAGTCTTGTGCTTCTGTCCCACCAGATCCCGGATGAATTTCTAAAATAGCATTATTACTATCATAAGGTTCTGAGAGTAAGAGTGTCATTTCATAACTAATCATCATTTTATCAAGTCTATTTAAAGAGTCTTCTAATTCATTTTGAATTGAAGCATCCTCTGAAACCATCTCTTCTAAGATTTCAATTTCTTCACTAAGTTCAAGCATTGTCTGAAAAGTTTGGTATTTTGATTTTAAATCGTTTAATTCTTGAGATACTTTTTGAGCTTTAATATTATCATCCCAAAATTGAGGATGAGTCATTTCATTTTCAACTAGTGCTATCTCTTCTTCTAATTGTTCTAGGTCAAAGAGACCTCCTAAAGCTAGTCAACTTCTCATTGTGTTCTACTATTTTTTGACGGATTTCTGATATATCCATATTTCATACCTCTTTTATATAATTCTATTTATTTTATCATAGAAGAATTTGTATTGCTATTCTTATTACAATAATTTAAGAAAGTTTTCTTTTATTGACCTAAAAAGCTAGGAAAAATAAAAATACTAGTCTGATAGTAGACTATAGCACTTTTTGACTATCTTATTGGTTCTATATTTTTGTTGAACAGTTTTCTCAGAAACTTTAAATATTACTAAGAAAATGTTTTTAAACTATAAAATAATAGAATACACTTCTACAGTACTATTTTAAAGGAAAATTATAAAGTCTGCAAGACGAAAACATTACTAATTATTACTTTTGTTGCAAGTCGATAACATTTGAAACCATTTTTTTAATTATTTTTATGATAATTAAGAGAGAGTAGTAAATCTACTCTCTCTTAGTTAAATCATTCTATTAACAAACACTTAGATAGCATTTTTGTCCATACCAAATTTTCTTTGGATCCATTTGACAAGCTCAACAATCACTACCATTGAAAAACTTCCTATAAAGGTTATTAGCCACTGCCCTGGCGTTAATAGGCTAACATGGAAGAATTTGTTGAAACCTGGAATAACTAGGGTTGACAATAATAGTAAAAATGCAATAATAATCGACCAATTAAAGAGTTTATTTTTGAATGGCCCAACTTTAAAAATAGATTGATAGACCGATTTCACATTATAAGCATGGAATAACTGGATGAAACCAAGTGTTGCATAAGCCATCGTTAAAGCATCTGCATGTATTTCTTGGTAGGTGTTATGTTCTGGAAAAATAAGAGCATAGCCATAGACACCCAGAACAAGTACTGTTTGCAAAATACCTTGATAAATAATAGCCTCCAATACTCCTCCAGCAAAGAAACTTGATTTTCTACCACGTGGTTTATGACTCATAACGCCTGGTTCAGCTGGTTCAACCCCTAAAGCAATTGCTGGGAGAGTATCTGTTACTAGGTTAATCCATAAGAGATGAACTGGTTGTAACACATCCCAACCAAACAAGGTTGCTAAGAAAATAGTTAACACTTCAGCAGTATTTGCTGAAAGCAAGTATTGAATGGTTTTTTGAATATTTGAAAAGACTTTACGCCCTTCTTCAACTGCCACAATAATTGTCGCAAAGTTATCATCAGCAAGGACCATATCAGAAGCACTTTTTGAAACTTCTGTTCCGGTAATACCCATACCAATACCAATGTCAGCAGTTTTAAGTGCTGG
The DNA here is from genome assembly GCF_000380045.1 of Streptococcus marimammalium DSM 18627. Classification (GTDB taxonomy): domain Bacteria; phylum Bacillota; class Bacilli; order Lactobacillales; family Streptococcaceae; genus Streptococcus; species Streptococcus marimammalium. The sequence continues at coordinate 158,716 of NZ_KB904339.1, read as the reverse complement.
AGCATCGTTAACCCCATCACCTGTCATAGCAACAACTTTACCTTGTGTTTGCCAAGCCTTAACAATACGAACTTTATGTTCAGGCGATACTCTAGCATAGACAGAGTACTGATTAACTACTTTTTGGAAATCTTCATCAGTTAATTCATTAAGCTCAGCGCCAGTCATAACATGGTCAACCGAATCGTCAGTGATAATGCCAAGACGTTTAGCAATCGCTTCAGCGGTATCTTGATGGTCACCAGTAATCATAATTGGACGAATACCCGCTTCACGAGCCACTCTTACAGCTTCTTCTGCCTCAGGTCTTTCTGGATCAATCATTCCAACTAAACCTGAGAAAATGAGATTGTTTTCAAGGGTTTCTGTTTGTAATTGTGGTACTTTTTCTTCATACTTATAGGCCATCATTAAGACTCGAAGAGCTTTTTTAGCCAAATCATGATTAGTAGTTAAAATGGTTTCTTTATCTGCATCTGTAATTGGGCGAATATTACCATCTTCTTCAATATGACTTAATCGTTTCAACAATTGATCTGGTGCACCCTTAACAGCAATAAAATAGCGATTATCTTCTAACTGATGAATGGTAGACATCAATTTTCTTGTTGAATCAAAAGGCATCTCAGCCACCCGAGGTTGTGTTAACAATTTTTCACGTATATCGAAATTTTGATCTAATCCAAACTGCACCAAAGCAGTTTCTGTTGGGTCTCCTATTAAGGAACCATCTTGTGCAATCTTACTATCATTAGCAAAGGTCATAATACGTAAGGTGGTATTTCCTTCATCTAATTTTTCACTCGATGATAATAATTGCCCATTAGTGTAGATCTTCTCAACAGTCATTTGATTCATGGTTAGTGTTCCAGTTTTATCAGAAGCAATAATTTCGGTTGATCCAAGTGTTTCCACCGCTGGTAACTTTCTAACAAATGATTTTCTTTTGGCTAAAACTTGTGTTCCTAATGATAAAACGACTGTAACAATAGCAGGTAAGCCTTCTGGTATAGCAGCAACAGCTAAGGCAACAGATGTCAACAAGCCTTTAAGTGGATCTTGACCTTTTAAAAAGACACCAACTATAAAAGTAACAACAGCGATTACCAAAATAACATAAGTCAAAACTTTTGATAGATTATTTAAATTTTGTTTAAGTGGTGTATCTGTCTCATCTGCATCTTGAAGCATTCCCGCGATATGACCCACTTCAGTATACATCCCAGTATTTGTAACAACACCAATTCCACGCCCGTAGGTGACACTTGAGTTTTGATAACTCATATTATAACGATCTCCAATAGGTGCATCTTCTTTTAAATCGACATCTAAAGTTTTTTCAACTGGAACAGATTCTCCTGTCAATCCTGACTCCTCAATTTTAAGAGAATTGGCCTCTAATAAGCGCAAATCTGCAGGAACAATATCCCCTGCCTCTAACAAAACCACATCTCCTGGCACTAAGTTTTTTGAATCCACTTCAATGACATGACCGTCACGACGAACACGAGCAACTGGACTAGACATTGATTTCAAAGCATCAATAGCTTCTTCTGCTTTGCCTTCTTGGTAAACACCAAAAGCAGCATTTAAAACAACTACTGCCATAATGATAATGGCATCTGCCCAATCATGACCACCTGATGTGATCACTGATAAGATGGCAGCGGCTACAAGTATGATAATCATTAAGTCCTTAAATTGGTCAATGAACTTAGCGATAATTGATCTTTTTTCACCTTCTTCTAATTCATTACGGCCAAATTCAGTCAAGCGTTTTTGAGCTTCTTGATTCGTTAAGCCTTCTTTTGAAGAGTTTAAAGTAGCTAAAACAGCTTCCTCACTTTGGATATAATATAATTCTCTTTTTTGCTTTTTAGACAAATTAGTCTCCCCCTCTAGTCTTTTTCATAGAAAAAGACCTGTTTTTTTCAAAACAAGTCTCGCTGTTTAAGATATGGCCGGAAATTTCTTTCGGATTGACGACCATATCACGGTTATACCGTCTGCTACTCCCTTGATATCTTCTTATTATACAGGAATTTAGCATTAATAACAAGTCTCATGGTCTTTAATCAAACCAATTAAGCGTTAATTGATATGAAGCTAAAATGTTATCTGTTTCTGGTTCGATTAATAAATCATAGTGTAGAAAAATTCTTTTTTCATGAGCACTCATCTCTAAACAATGAGTTTTGGTAACTAAATTTTGTAACCCCAATGGTGTTAATATTTTAGCATTGTCAAATTTTTTTAAACGAAATCGCATTACAGACGTTGGTGATGAAAAACGACTCATCACTAATTCATTTTCTCTATATTTAATAACAACTTTTTCTTTTTCGTTATTAATGTAACTAAAGTAATGAGTATCTCCTTTAATGACCCACTCACTCTCATACTCTTCTGTAATAATATCAATTTGATTATCTATTGTAATAGAATTTTCTAATTTTATTTTCATTTCAGTAACTTCCTTAGTGATTGGATTTTATTGTATCAGTTTTATTAATGGATAGCAATAATAACATCATTTTCTCTTTTATTGTTAATTCTGGGACAAAATTATTTATTTTGTTATAATAATCCTATGATAGAAAAAATTTTTAGAGACCCTGTTCATAACGACATTATCGTTAAAGAGCAAATTATTTATGATTTAATTAACACCAAAGAATTTCAACGATTACGTCGCATCAAACAACTTGGAACAACTAGCTATACGTTTCATGGGGGTGAGCATAGCCGATTTTCTCACTGTCTTGGCGTGTATGATATTGCTAGGCGTATGACTGAGCGGTTTAATTCTAATTATGAAACTGTTTGGCATACTGAAGACACTCTTTTGACCATTGTAGCTGCTTTACTTCATGATATTGGTCATGGCGCTTATTCACATACTTTTGAAAATTTATTTGGCACAGACCATGAAGAATTTACTCAAAAAATTGTTACCTGTCCTTCCACTGAAATTAATGCTGTTCTTCGAAAGGTGTCAATAGATTTTCCTAAAAAAGTTGCCAGTGTTATCAATCACACATACCAAAATAAGCAAGTGGTGCAACTTATCTCAAGCCAAATTGACGCAGATCGCATGGATTATCTTCTAAGAGATTCTTATTTCACTGGAGCAAGCTATGGTGAGTTTGATTTAACAAGGATTTTAAGTAGTATTGAACCGACTGAAAATGGGATTATTTTTGATGCGGGCGGTTTACATGCTGTTGAGGATTATATTATTAGTCGTTACCAAATGTATATGCAAGTCTACTTCCACCCTGCTAGTCGTGCGATGGAAGTTCTACTTCAAAATCTTCTTAAAAGAGCAAAATATCTATATGAAGAGGAAAAAGAATTTTTTGAGGCAACATCTCCTTGCTTAGTTCCTTTCTTAGAACAAAATTTTACACTTGATGATTATCTAAATTTAGACGATGGTGTGATGAACACCTATTTCCAAAGGTGGATTAACTGCTCTGATTTTATTCTTTCAGATTTAGCTAATCGTTTTGTTAATCGTAAAGTGTTTAAATCAATAACATTTGATAGTAAGGGGCATACAAATATTGATAAGTTAAAAGAAATGGTCAAAGAAGCTGGCTATGATCCTGATTATTATACCGCCATTCACCGTAATTTTGACTTACCTTATGACATCTACCGCCCTGATGTCAAAAATCCAAGAACACAAATTGAAATTAAACAAAAAAATAATGAAATTATTGAACTATCAAAACTATCAACCTTAGTTTCAGCTCTCTCAGGTACTATTCATGGTGATCAACGCTTTTATTTTCCAAAAGAAATGCTTGAAAGACAACTGCCAGTTTCACAAAACTTTTAAGTTACAAGACAAAAAAATTGAGACTAGAATATCTAGTCTCTCATTTTTTGACTGGTTTTTGTATTAGGTAAATATGAAAACTAATCATTCTTATTTTTTAAACGAAGTTTTATACCACAAGAAAAATGAATAACGAACTCGTTTTATCTCTCTTCTTCTGCCAAAAGAGTAGTCCATGACAAAAAAGAAGATTTTTAGTAATATAGTAGTTAAGCATTTAACAATAACAATAAATTGGAGTTAACCATGACAATTAAACTAATCGCTATCGACATTGATGGCACATTAGTCAACAATCAAAAAGAAATTACTGATGACGTCTATAAAGCTATTCAAGATGCCAAACAAGCTGGGATTAAAATTGTTATCACCACTGGTAGACCTATTGCTGGTGTAACAAATATATTAGAAAAACTAAATCTTAAAGAAAAAGGAGACTATGTCATTACTTTCAATGGGGGATTAGTGCAAGAAACTCTGTCTCAAAATGAGCTAATTAAAGAAGGGCTTAGTTACAATGACTACCTAGATTTTGAATGGCTAAGCCGAAAATTAGGTGTTCATATGCATGCTATCACTAAAGATGGGATATACACTGCCAATAAAAATATTGGAAAATATACGATATATGAAGCATCACTTGTTAATATGCCCGTTTTTTATCGCACACCTGAAGAGATGGCTAATAAAGATATCATTAAAATCATGTTTATTGACGAACCAGATACTTTAAATCAAGCTATTAAAAAGATTCCTGAAAAATTTCAACAAGATTATGCTCTCGTTAAATCACAACCATTCTATTTAGAAGTGGTTAATAAAAAAGTAAGTAAGGGTAATGCTATTATCCACCTTGCTAAATCATTAGGCATTGATATGTCTGAGACAATGGCTATTGGTGATGAGGAAAATGACCGTGCAATGTTAGAAGTTGTTGCTAATCCTGTTGTGATGGCAAATGGTAACCCAAATCTTAAAAAAATAGCCAAATATATTACTAAATCAAACGAAGAAAGTGGCGTAGCTTATGCCATACGTCAATGGGTATTAAAATAATGTTAACCTATAAAATAGGACTATCGCCAAAAGAACATGACGACTTTGTCAAAAATAGTCCACAAACCAACCTCTTACAAAGCAGTCAGTGGTCTAAAGTAAAAGATAACTGGAACAATGACATTATTGGTTTTTATAGAGACGAACAATTAGTTGCAAGTGCTGCTATTTTAATCAAACAGTTACCACTTGGAATGACTATGTTATACGTCCCTAGAGGTCCAGTCATGGACTATACTGACAAAGAATTGGTTCAATTTGTTATAGACTCTCTCAAAAAATATGGCAAAACTAAAAAAGCTCTCTTTATTAAATTTGATCCAGCCATCTTATTACGCCAGTACCATCTTGGGGAAGAAGCTAAAGATAATCGAGAAACCCTTGAAATGATTTCAACACTCAAACAAGCAGGGGCATCATGGAGTGGTTGTACCATAAAAATTGATGAAAGCATTCAACCTCGCTATCAAGCTAATATCTATACACAAGAAAACATTGAAGAAAGCTTTCCAAAACACACTAGAAGACTTTTAAAAAAAGCTAATAATCGTGGTGTTATTACTTATAGAGCTACCAAAGAGGAAATAGATGCTTTTGCTAATGTTGTGGCTCAAACAGAAGAAAGAAAAGGCGTTTTTCTTCGTAATAAAGATTATTTCAAAAAGATGATGACTATTTTTGGAGATGATGCCTACTTACACCTAGCAAAAGTTAATTTAAAACAAGGTCTTTCTGATTATAAAAAACAATTAAAAACCATTGAAGCACAAATTGCTCAAACCCAACCTCATCAAAAAAAACGGTTGAACAAATTAACAGATCAAAAAGAATCTGTTGCAAAATACGTTGTAGAATTTGGAGAATTTGTAAAAAAATACCCGGATGAATTAGTGATTGCTGGTATTTTATCCATCCGTTTTGGGAATGTTATGGAAATGCTTTATGCTGGAATGAATGATGAATTCAAAAGTTTTTTCCCTCAATATACCCTTTATCCTAAAGTTTTTGAAGATGCCTATCAAGATGGGATTATCTGGGCTAATATGGGTGGTGTCGAAGGAACTCTTGATGATGGCTTAACAAAATTCAAATCTAATTTTAATCCAACGATTGAAGAATATATAGGTGAATTTGATATTCCTGTCAACTCAATTTTATACGGACTATCAAAAAAAGCTTATCAATTACGTAAACAAATGAGGAGTAAACACTAATGGTCTTTACTGAACTTACAAAAGAAGAATTTCTCTCTCATATCGAATCGGTTAGTTTCAAATCGTTTATGCAATCTGAAGAAATGGCAACGCTATTTATCAAACGAGGTTATAAGATTTCATATCTTGGTCTGAAAGTAAAGGGAGATATTAAAGTTTCTGCCCTAGTTTATATGATTCCAATGACTGGTGGAATTCATATGGAAATCAACAGTGGCCCTGTTTCTTCTGATAGTTATTTTTTATCTGATTTTTATAAGGAGTTAACAAGCTATGCCAAAAAAAATGGAGTTCTCGAATTAATCGTAAAACCCTTTGACACCTATCAAACGTTTGATAATAATGGCAAGCCAACAAGTAAACCAAAAAAAGAATTAATTGAAATACTTAACAATCTAGGTTATCATCATGATGGTTTGTTGACAGGCTATCCTGGTGGTGAGCCTGATTGGCATTATGTGAAAGATTTAAAAGATATCACTAGTGACAATCTCTTACAATCCTTTAGCAAAAAAGGTAAACCACTTGTGAAAAAAGCTAAAACATTTGGGATCACTTTGAAGAAATTAAAACGTGAAGAGCTATCTATTTTTAAAGATATAACCACTTCTACTTCTGAAAAACATGGAAATGTTGATAAACCACTGGATTATTATGAAGATTTTTTCGATAGTTTCAAAGATAAGGCAGAATTTATGATAGCTACTTTAAACTTTAATACTTATCTTCAACATTTGAACCAGGACCAAGAAAAATTAAAAGAAAAAATGGAACAGTTGAAACAACGTTTCAAAAAAACACCCACAAATAAGACACAGAACCAATTATCTGAATTACAGCAACAAATTAAAACATTTGATATCAGAAAAAAAGAGGCAAAACAGTTTATTGTTGAATACGGTGACCAAGAAGTTGTTTTAGCTGGTAGTCTATTTGTCTATACTAAACAAGAAGCTGTTTATCTCTTTAGTGGCTCATATCTTGCTTTTAACAAATTTTATGCGCCAGCACTTCTACAAGAATATGTCATGTTAGAAGCTATTAAAAAACAAATTCCTCTATATAATTTTCTTGGTATTACAGGAGACTTCGAAAATGAAGATGGTGTTTTAAGGTTTAAACAAAATTTCAATGGGTATATCACTCGTAAAATAGGGACTTTTAGATATTATCCCAATCCATTCAAATTTAAACTACTACAAGGTATTAAGAAAATTTTAAGAAGATAAATAAGATAAAAACACTTGTAACATTACAAGTGTTTTTATTGTTAATATTGTTATTTATTAAAATCAAGAAGTGCCAAAAAGCTATCTGGTTGAAGAGAAGCTCCTCCAACTAAAGCACCATCTACATCTGGACAAGCCATATAATCAGCAATATTTTCAGGTTTAACAGAACCACCATATTGAACACGTACTTTATCAGCAACATCTTGTCCAAAATCAGCTGCTACTACTTCACGAACTGCTTGACACATGTTTTGGGCATCATCTTTAGTTGCTGATTTACCAGTACCTATTGCCCAAATTGGCTCATATGCAATTACTAATGATGACACTTGTTCTTCAGACAAGCCTTTAAGTGCAGCTGAGACTTGTGCACCAACAAATTCTACTGCTTTACCAGCTTCGTAAGTTTCAAGTGTTTCACCACAACAAATAATAGGAGTCATGTTATTTTTAAAAATAGCGTGTGCTTTTTTATTAATGTCTTCATCAGTTTCATGGAAGTATTCACGACGTTCTGAATGACCTATAATAACGTAATCCAGACCTATATCAGAAAGCGTTTTTGGACTAGTTTCACCTGTGAAAGCACCAGCATCTTCAAAATAAGTATTTTGTGCAGCTACTTTTAGTTGACTACCTTTACTCGCTTCTTTCAAGCTATGGAGTAAAACTGGTGAAGCACCAATAACAGATTCTACAACTTCATTTGATGGCAAATTATCTTTGACAGCATTAATAAAATCTACTGCTTCTAGCACATTTTTATTCATTTTCCAGTTTCCAGCAATAATTGGTTTACGTGACATTTCACTACCTCTTCTTTTTTTATTTACGATGTATATTATATCACATTTTACCATTCTTTAAAAGATTTATCTGATAACAACAAAAAAGCTCTATCGAAATAGAGCTTTTTATTTGTTGTCTGACAAATAATTGTTATCTGGGAACTTAATTTCTTAAGCTTCGATTTCTGAAACGATACCTGAACCAACAGTACGTCCACCCTCACGAATTGAGAATGTTGTCCCTTGTTCAACGGCGATTGGGTGAATCAATTCAACATCGATAGTCACGTTATCACCAGGCATAACCATTTCTGTACCTGCTGGAAGTTCAATTGAACCTGTTACGTCAGTTGTACGGAAATAGAATTGTGGACGATAATTGTTAAAGAATGGAGTGTGACGTCCACCTTCTTCTTTAGAAAGGATATACACTTCACCTTTAAATTTAGTATGTGGATTAATTGAACCTGGTTTAGAGATAACTTGACCACGCTCAATTTCATCACGTTGGATACCACGAAGAAGAACACCAACGTTATCTCCAGCAAGACCTTCGTCAAGTTGTTTACGGAACATTTCAACTCCAGTAACAACTGCTTTAGTTTTGTTTTCTTTGATACCAACAATTTCGATTTCATCGTTAACACGAACAGTACCACGATCGATACGTCCAGATGCTACTGTACCACGTCCAGTGATTGAGAATACATCCTCAACTGGAAGAAGAAGTGGTTTGTCAGTATCACGTTCTGGTTCTGGAATATACTCATCAACAGTTTTCATCAATTCCATGATAATATCTTCAGCTGCAGTATCACCTTCAAGAGCTTTAAGTGCTGAACCTTGAATTACAGGAAGATCATCTCCTGGGAATCCATATTCTGACAATAGGTCACGGATTTCCAATTCAACTAATTCAAGCAACTCTTCATCATCAACTAAGTCTACTTTGTTCATGAAGACAATAAGGTGTTTAACACCTACTTGACGAGAAAGAAGAATATGCTCACGAGTTTGAGGCATTGGTCCATCAGTTGAAGCTACAACAAGGATAGCTCCGTCCATTTGAGCAGCACCAGTAATCATATTCTTAACGTAGTCCGCGTGTCCTGGAGCATCAATATGTGCATAGTGACGAGTTTCAGTTTCGTACTCAACGTGAGCAGTATTGATAGTGATTCCACGTTCGCGTTCTTCTGGAGCAGCATCGATAGAAGCATAGTCTTTAGGCTGGTTTACAGCGCTAGGAAGACGACGTGCAAGTACAGTTGTAATTGCTGCAGTTAGGGTAGTTTTACCATGGTCAACGTGTCCAATTGTACCAATGTTAACATGGGGTTTACTACGATCGTATTTTTCTTTTGCCATTTAGGAAAAGCCTCCAATAAAATATATTTTATAGATAGACTATACTCACACAGTCTAACTTTACCTTACTATTTTAACAAATTACAGCGAAAAAGCAAGCTTTTTATGACTCTTTTACCAATTTCTTTATTTTGTTAGCTGGTGATAAGGTCTTACTTCAACAGTTTGACCAAGATTAGATGCATAAATCCATTCTTTATTTTTTAATACTTCAAAATTTTCTGAGCGCCCTGTTAAAATAACCCCCGAAAATTTAGCAGTTTTACTATCTGGATTATTTTTAATGAAGTTTAAAATATCTTCCTTTAATTCAAATTGATTATTTTCTCTACCATAACTACTTTCAATCCATTTATTATCAAGTGCTGATTGCAAATTTTTGATAAAACTATCATAATTACTATCAAAATCAACCTCATCTGAGGATTGATTAGAATCTTCATATGATTTCATTCCATATAAATCACTTGGATAAAAATCAACCGTATCAAGATTACTAGTGGTACCAATCCAGTACCAGTTAATCATTAAATGATTAGGTATCATTGTCTTGATTTCATTATAGCTATATGGTTTATCAAAGGTAATAGCTATCTCTACTGCTTGTCCTTTTAAATCTGGAACAAAAATAATATCTTGAGTCAGCTTATTGTAGCTATCTTCATTGTAATTGACATTAATGTTATAGAAACGAGGAAATTTATAATGACTGCCATGAGTATAGCTTGATTGTCCTCCATCAGCTTCTAGTAAATATTCACCATCACTATTATTAGCTAAATGAGTACTTAATGAATAGTATCCTTGATAAGGTTCAAATGGAATTTCAATACCATCAATATTCTTATATCGATGTGATTCAAAAATACCAGTAAATTGGCTAGTCGCATGAAAATGCCAATTGCTATAAGAAATATTAGGATAAGCGATTTCAGAAAGAAGCAGATACCTATTTTTTATTTCCTCACCATGTTTTTTAGTCAGCTCATTCAATCCTTTATACCCTAAAATTAATAGAACGAATACTATCAAAACACTAGCACCAACTGTTTTAATAAGCTGCTTTCTTTTATTTTTTTGAGCAATTTTTTCAAATAGGTTTGTCTTCATTGTAATATCCTTTCTGAATTAATATAGATTTCAATTGTTGTCGTCCTCGGTATAAATTTGTTTTGACTTGTGATTGACTCATACCAAGAAGTTTTGCGGTTTCTTTAATAGTAAATCCTTGAAAATAATAACAATCTAAAACCAGTTGATAATGGTCACTCAGTTCTTCAATAGATTCATATAAGTAGGAATAACTATCATCATCATATTTAAGCCAATCTTTTTCATTGAAAAAAGATTTTTGAATTAACTCATGGTATTTTTTATCCCGTCTATAGCGATCAATATATAACCTGATTGCTGATCGATAAAACCAAGAACGCAATTTATCATAAGAAAGGATAATCTTACTTTCAAGTAGCTTCACTAAAATGTCCTGAGAGATATCAAGGCTATCTTGTTTAGAAATATTTGATTTTCTTAGATAAAAGCTAACTTCTTGAGCTATCTTCACCAATTCAGTTTCATAAGCATCTAGTTTAATTATCCTCACCCCTTCACTAATATAACGAATAAGATGATTAAAAGGTTACAAAACGAAAAAAATCTGCAAAGCAGATTTTAACTATTGAAAATAATCCTCTTCATAATAAGTCTCATCAACGTCTTCATAGCTTTCTTCAATTTCATGATAAATCTCTTCTCGTTTCTCATTGGCATCAATATTTAATACTAGACCAATGGCAACAGACAAGACTAAAAGACTATTTCCTCCTTGAGAAAGAAAAGGGAAAGTGACACCGGTTGATGGAATTAAACCAGAAATTCCCCCAACATTGACAAATACCTGTGTTAATAATAAACCACCTACACCAAGAGCTAAAATCGAATTAAAGGCATTTTTTGCCTTAATACCCACCAGCAAAATTCTAAGAATTAGGAAAAATACTAAAGCTAAAATCAGTCCTGCTCCAATTAAACCTAATTCTTCAATAACGATAGAAAACACAAAATCAGTATGAGCTTCAGGTAAATAACCTTTCTTTTCAATTGAATTACCTAAACCACGGCCAAACCAACCGCCATTACTCATAGCATAATAAGAATTGGCCAACTGAAGTCCTGCTCCTTGAGCATCTTGAAAAGGATCAAAAAAGGCTGTAAAGCGTTTTGCAACATAACCAAATAGAGGGATTTTTTCAATAGTTTCAACTCCTACAAAACCAATGAAGGACAAAATAGCTACAGAAATACTCGTAATTGTTACTAAAATGGCTGTGAACCACTTATGCCCGACACCACTTATAGTGTACATAATAATAACAATCAAAGTAATGATAGTAGCATTGCCCAAATCAGGCATCATTATAACTAATCCTATTAAAAATCCTGAAATAATACGCCAATCAGTAAATTGTCTAGGCAATATCGTACCTTCTGTTATGGCTTGATAATCATAAATTTCAATAGACTGTTGCCTTTTTGCGAAATAAAAGGCCAAATACCAAATAATTAAAACTTTCAAATATTCTGCTGGTTGCAAACTAATCCGTCCAAAAGTAATCCATCCGTGAGCCCCTTTTACTGGATCAAAGAAGAAACGGGCAACTAGTAGTAAAACAACTTCTGTCATAATTGCTAATCGTAACAAGACTTGATTTTTCAAAAAATTCAGTTTCAATCGATAAATAAACCAAATAGTTACTAAGCTCACCACAAAAAACATTGCCTGATTTTTAACATAAGCAAATGGGTTGGCACCTAGTTGAATTAGGTTAGCACTAGTTGTTGAATAAACAATAATTAAACCAATAATTGACAAGGCTAGATAAGGTAATAAAATTGAATAGTTTAAGAGATGTCTTTTATCAATTTTCATATTTTCTCCTAAATAGTGATAAATTGTATGAGCATTATAAGATTTTTAACACGTAATTGCTATCGCCTTACACATCTATAGTAAATGCAAAAAGAAAAGATGGCTAACCTGAATTCCTAAGACCAGTGGCAATACCATTTATCGTAATATGGATTTGTTTTTCTTCAGCTTCACTAAGTTCTCCTCGTCTCATTCGATTAATCAATTCAATTTGAACATAGTTTAAAACATTAAAATAGGGTAAACGATAATCTAAACTTGATTTTAAATAAGGATTATCTTCAAGCAAATCTTCTTGTTTTTCAATTGCGAGAATGATATTTTTTGTTAACTGCCATTCATCCAAGATAGTATGAAAAATATCTCGAACATTGTCATCCTCACACATTTGAGCATAACGAAAAGCAATATTCATATTAGATTTTGAAAGTACCATATCAACATTTGATAATAGCGATCTAAAAAATGGCCATTTTTCATACATAGCTTGTAATTTTTCAAGATTTCCTGTTTTTTTATCAATAAAGTTTTTAAAACTTGTACCAACACCATACCAACCAGGAAACATCACACGATTTTGAGACCATGAAAAAACCCAAGGTATGGCTCTAAGTCCTGTGATTTCTGTTATGGTTTTTCGAGCTGCAGGTCTTGAACCAATATTTAAGCTCGAAATTTCTCGAATAGGACTTGCAGCAAAAAAATAATCATAAAACTTAGGATTCTCAAAAACCAGATGACGATAATTACGGTAACTATCTTCAACAATAGCATCCATAATTTCTCGATATTCCTCTAACTCAGTTGAATCAACAATTAACTGAGTAACCATGCGATTTAATGTGGCAGACATCAACATCTCAAGATTATAATAAGCTGCATCTTTATTGCCATACTTATTCCCGATAACCTCACCTTGTTCAGTAACACGAATGTGATCATTAATTGTGCCAAAAGGTTGTGACGTAATAGCTTCGTAAGAAGGACCCCCACCACGACCTACTGTTCCACCTCTTCCGTGGAAAAATGTAATTTTTGCCTTGTTTTTCTTACCAATTTCAGTTAATTCTTTTTGAGCTTTATAGAGTGTCCAAACCGATGATAAATACCCACCGTCTTTATTACTGTCTGAATAACCAAGCATTATTTCTTGATAATTACGATTATGCTCTAACCATTTTCTGACCAAATCAATTGATAGGTAGTCGTCCATAATTTGAGGTGATTTATTTAAATCTTCAATTGTTTCAAATAATGGTACAATTTGGACACGCGCTTTTTCACTATCAACAAGACCTACTTCTTTTAACAGGACGGCTAATTCAAGCATATCAGAAACCGTTTCTGAGTGCGAAATAATATGTTGTTTTATAATATCTTCTCCCATTTTATCTTTTAACTCTCTAGCCATTTTAAAAATGGCTAGTTCTTTTTCAAGACTATGAGACTTTGGCAGATGAGTAGCAGATAAAATCCGAGGTTCTTTTGTTAATTGTTGTAACAATAACTGACATTTTTCTGATTCAGATAAGTCACAGTAGTTTGAAGTAATATTAGCTGTCTTTAATAATTCAGACACGCTTGCTTCATGGATACTTGAATCCTGTCGCAAATCAATACTAGCTAGGTAAAATCCGAAAATATCAACAGCTTGTAATAATTCGCCAAAGTCCCCTTTGATTAAATTTTGACCATTATTGACTAGTAAAGAATCTTTTATCACTAATAAATCTTTTTCAAACTCTGTCACGCTGAGATAAAGAGGTGTGATTTTTTTATCCTGAGTAAGATAGGTTAAGGTATTTGTTAATTTCAATTGAATATAGTGAAAAGCTCTACGATAAGGTTCTTTTTCTCTAAATTCAGAAGTGTCTGATGAACATTCTGCTAATTCTTCAAGTTCCTTTGAAGTTTTAGAAATAGTCACAGAGATTGAAAATAAAGCATATAAGGACTGAACTTTTTCAATATAATAATTGAGAATAACTTCTGCTTGTGTAATGGCAGAAAGACGCAAAGTTTCAGCAGTAACAAAAGGATTTCCATCACGGTCACCACCAATCCACATGCCCATTGTTATGGGTTTAGGATGATTAAGAACAATTCCTCTTTCTCTTGCTAATCTTTTATATTCTGAAACCAAATCAGTAATAGCAACAATTAATGATCTATCGTAGTATCCAGTAACATTACTGATTTCATTTTTAACTTTTAATTTTTTTTCACGAATAATATCTGACTGCATAATCATCTCGATATGACGACGAAGATCATCTAGCCACTGTTTAGTATTTATAAGACCAGCCTTTGTATCACGGTGTTGTCTTAACAACAAATAGATTTCATAAGTCAAATCTAACATTGATTGACGTTGTACTTGAGTAGGGTGAGCAGTTAAAACAGGAACGACATTGAGGTTTTCTAATATTTCTTGACCATTTTCATTAGTTAAAACATCTTCTATTGCTAGAGAAAGTTTACCTAAATAGTCTTTTTTTGTATTATTTTGATAGCTCACCTCGTAAGCCAAATCAACGTCTTCAGCTATATTAATTAGCAAAGGAAGAATAGAAAAATAGCGTGAGACAATTTCAGTTTCTTCAGTGTTTAATCCTGAAATAGCTCTCTCTAACGCTTGATAGTCATGATTGATAGATAATTTAGCTAATAATTTTATCGTTTCAAAGGAATCATTTCCAACCATTTGACATGTCACTTCCTCTAACAGGTTGGTAAGAACAATCACATCCTCATTGATTTGTTTTTTATTATTTCTGCTTTCTAGTTTTCTGATAACCACTGTTTTTTCGACTCCTACCCTATTTTCTAATAACTATCATATCATTTTACCAAAAAAAGTAAACTAAAGAGAGAAACCTTCTGATTAAAAAAATTTTTAAAAAGCTATCAAAATTACTATCTTCTTATTTTTTTTGTTATACTATTTCTAATAAAAAATGGAGGATAATCATGAAACAAAAGAAACGTTCAGAATTCTCTGATAATGAGCTTTGGGATTTAACTGCTCTTTATAAAGACAGAGAAGATTTTTTAAATGCTATTGAAACAGCGCTAGCTGACATTAAACAGTTCTCACTCAATTACAAAAATAACTTATACACCGTTGATGACTTTACAGAAGCTCTAATGGTTCTTGAGCAAATATATATCCAGATTAGTCATATCAGCACCTACTCATTTATGCCACAAACCACTGATTTCAGTAATGAAGAATTTGCTCAAATTGCTCAAGTAGGTAACGATTTCATGACCAAAGCAACTGTTCTTTTAAATTTTTTTGAAAATGCTTTAGTCATGGCTGATGACACCATTTTAAATGAATTAGAGCAAAACAGTTACTTTAGTGCTTTTATTCGTGAAGCCAAAATCAAGAAAAAACACTATCTTGAGCCAACTGTTGAGAAAACCATCGCTAACCTAAGAGAACTCTTTAATACACCTCAAGATATTTATACAAAAATGCGTGCTAGTGATTTTTCCATGAATAATTTTACTGTCAATGGAAAAACATATCCTAATAGTTTTATCACTTATGAAAATATTTATCAAAATCACGAAAATGCTGAAGTAAGACAAAAAGCCTATCGTTCCTTCTCAGAAGGGTTAAGACAGCATCAACATACTGCAGCTGCAAGCTATTTAGCACAAGTTAGAGCCGAAAAGATTATTTCTGATATGCGAGGTTATGATTCCGTATTTGACTATCTTTTAGCTGAGCAAGAAGTTGATAAAACCATGTTTGACCGTCAAATTGATTTAATTATGACCGAGTTTGCACCAATTGCCCAACAATATATCAAACATGTCGCAAAAGTAAACGGTATTAAAAAAATGACTTTTGCTGATTGGAAGCTAGATCTTGATGCTAAAATGAATCCAGAAATATCAATTGATGATGCTTATGATTTAGTAATGAAGTCAACCTTGCCACTTGGTGAAGAATACCAAAAAGAAATTGCCCGCTATCAGTCTGAGCGTTGGGTGGATTTTGCTGCAAATAGTGGAAAGGATTCTGGTGGTTATGCTGCAGATCCTTATAAAGTTCATCCTTATATTTTAATGAGTTGGACTGGAAAAATGAGTGATGTTTATACACTCATTCACGAAATTGGTCACTCTGGGCAGTTTATTTTTTCTGATAATCATCAAAGTTACTTTAACACTCACATGTCTACTTACTATGTAGAAGCTCCTTCTACAATGAATGAATTGCTGTTAAGCGATTATCTTGAACAAGAATTTGATCATCCAAAACAAAAAAGGTTTGCCCTAGCTCATCGCTTAACAGATACTTATTTTCATAATTTTATTACACATCTATTAGAAGCAGCTTTCCAACGAAAAGTATACACTCTCATAGAAGAGGGGAAAACCTTTGGAGCAGATCAACTCAATCATCTAATGAAGTCAGTATTAAAAGAATTTTGGGGTGATGCTATTGTTATTGACGATGATGCTGCCTTAACTTGGATGCGTCAAAGTCATTATTACATGGGACTTTATAGCTATACTTATTCAGCAGGACTTGTTATTTCAACGGTTGGTTACCTAAATATTAAAAATAATCCTGATGGTGCCAAACAATGGTTAGATTTCTTAAAATCAGGTGGTAGCCAAACACCGATAGAAACAGCTAAAATTATTGGTGCTGATATTACTACTGAAAAACCACTACGACAAACCATAACATTTTTAAAAGAAACTGTAGAGCAAATTATAAAATACAGTCAGGAGATTGAGAATGTCTAAACTATCTGATTTCACTGTAAAAACAATGCTAGATGAAGATTTTAGTCTATCTCAGTTTGATGGTAAAGTGATTTTAATTGTAAATACAGCTACAAAATGTGGATTTACTCCTCAATATAATGGCTTACAAGAACTTTATAATCACTACCATGAAAAAGGTTTTGAAATTCTAGACTTTCCGTGCAATCAATTCAAACAACAGGCATCTGAAGAAATCTCAGAAATTAATAGCTTTTGCCAATTAAACTACCAAACTTCTTTTCACCGTTTTAATAAAATTAAAGTTAATGGTAAGGAAACCCACCCACTTTATCAATGGCTAAAAAACAAGAAAAAAGGACCTTTAGGTAAAGTAATTGAGTGGAATTTCACTAAGTTTCTAGTTGATAGAAATGGGAATGTTGTTGAGCGGTTCTCATCCAAAGCAGAACCAAGGACTCTAAGGGATACAATTGAAAAATATTTGTAATACTGATGTTTTGATTTTTTAACAGCTTTAGGATAAAATAGAAGAAATGAGAAAAAGAATAAAACCGGTTATTGTGGTTGTTTTCTTTGGTTTAATAATTTTATTTTTAATCAAATCAAAACTCACCATTGAGGCAGATAATAATGCCATTTTAGAAATTGCTAAAAATAATATTCCCAAAGTAACAGAAACCATAATACCAACAGTCGAAACGACTGAAGAAGAACCTTTTGTACTAAATCCGATTATTGATATTTCTGGTTGGCAGCTTCCTAGTGATATGGATTACGATACCTTATCACTAAATATTTCAGGAGCAATTGTACGTGTATTTGGTGGATCCCAAATCACAAAAGAAAACAATGCTGCTTATACAACTGGGATTGATAAATCATTTAAAACACATATTAAAGAACTTCAAAAAAGAGATGTTCCTGTGGCTGTTTATGCTTATGCTCTTGGTAAAAATGTGGAAGATATGAAAGAAGAAGCACAACTATTCTATGAAAATGCTGCTCCTTACAATCCTACTTTTTACTGGATTGATGTTGAAGAAAAAACAATGCCTGATATGAATAAAGGTGTTGAGGCATTTCGTAAAGAACTCAAAAAACTTGGTGCTAAAAATGTTGGGATTTATATAGGGACTTATTTTTTAGAAGAACATGATATTTCTACTGAAAAATTTGATGCCGTTTGGATCCCAACTTATGGAGCAGATTCTGGCTATTATGATGCTGCTCCTAATACTTCAATTGATTATGATTTACATCAATATACTTCTAAAGGCTATATCAATGGTTTTCCCAATCCTCTTGACCTTAATCAAATAGCTGTCACTAAAGATCGAAAAACAACCTATGAAAAATTATTTGGCAAAATAAAAGAATAAGCCTTTGCCTATACTATTTTAAAAATCAACTTGACAAGTATCTTTAAAATATCTTATAATGAATTATAATTAAATAATAAACACAAAGGAGTGCTTTTGCTGAGATCGTTTTGCGAAATCCTAAGAACCTGATCTAGTTAAAACTAGCGTAGGAATTGTGATACCTAATGACAATGTTTCAAGGCTTCTTTGTGTTTTCAAAGGAGTCTTTTCATGTCAAATTTAAAATTATCTGTTCTTACTGAAGTTGCTATCATGGCAGCTCTCGCTATTATTTTAGACAAAATTATCCTTTTTCAAATGCCACAGGGAGGTAGCGTTTCTTTAACCATGCTTCCAATCTTTATTCTTGCTTTTAGAAGAGGCTTATCTGCTGCTGTAACTGGTGGCCTTTTAGTCGGTTTCATCCAACTATTCTTTGGTGGTTACTACCTAAGTGTGCCTCAAGTTTTACTTGATTATATTCTTTCTTATGGTGGTGTTGGTTTATCTGGTCTATTGTATCACCAATTCAAAACTTCTAAAAATCAACAAATTCTTCTCCTAAGTTTAGGAATTCTTGTTGGAAGTCTTGCAAGATTACTATCAAATGTCTTGGCTGGAATTGTTTTTTGGAGTGATTATGCTCCTGAAGGAACACCTGTTTGGATTTACTCACTAACTTATAATGCTAGCTATCTTGTTCCTTCAGCAATCATTGCCTTGATTTTATTAATCACTCTTTTCAAAGTGAAACCTACTTTTTTTAGTGCTAAGTAAAAAAGAAATATTAATCTCCAATAATTGTTATAAAATGGTATAATATTATATTATACTGTTTTTTTATGGAGGAAATCATGATTTCTTGGTTAACAAGACTACTAAAGGGGATTGTTATTGCTCTTGGTTTTATTTTACCTGGTGTTTCTGGAGGTGTACTTGCTTCCATCTTAGGATTATATGAACGCATCATCTCCTTTTTGGCTCACATTCGCCAAGACTTTATCAAAAACCTCTTATTTTTTGTGCCCGTTGGTATTGGTGGCATTCTTGGTATCGCTATTTTTTCTGCCCCACTTGAATACTTACTAGATAATCATCAGGTTATTGTATTATGGACGTTTTCAGGAGCTATCATTGGAACACTTCCCAGCCTCTTTAAGGAATCCGTTAAGAACAAAAAAAGAGATACGACTGACCTCTTTATACTACTAGGAACATTTATTATTTCTGGTCTCATATTATACTTTTTAAATAATTTAGTCGGTGTTATTCCAGCTAATTTTGCTACATTTATACTAGCAGGAGCCCTGATTGCTTTAGGTGTTTTAGTCCCTGGATTAAGCCCATCTAACCTATTATTGATTATGGGACTTTACACACCCATGTTGACAGGGTTTAAAAATCTGGATTTACTTGGTGTTTTTCTACCAATTGCAATTGGTGGAGCTATCACCATGCTCTTATTTTCAAAACTAATGGATTATGCTTTAAGTCACTATCATTCAAGAGTCTATCATTTTATCATTGGCCTTGTTTCATCCAGTACCCTTTTAATTGTGATTCCTAATGTCAATAATAATGAAAGCATCTCATACAATGGTATTTCTTTTTGGACACTACTTCTTACCATTATCTTTTTCATGGGTGGTATTATACTTGGCTATTGGATGAGTCAACTTGAAGAAAAATATAAATGAGTAAGTAAATTAAACCCATCATCACTTATCAAACAGATGATTAACAAATCAAAAATAAAACGTGAAATGTTACATTGTTATTAGAAAAAGTAAATCAAATTCATTTATCCGCATTACTCTTTAAAGACTAAACCCTTACAAATAATAAAACTAATCAACTGCTTTTAATATTTCTATTTAAAAGTGCTTATTTTCATAAATTTAATAATTATATATAAAATTTAACAAATACATCACTATTTCATTAATATTAAATAGCTAGTTCAATTAAATGGTGAGATGATGCTTGTGTTTGAAATATTAAAAAATTTATCAAAATTGATAGCTAAGAATTAGTTAATCTTGCTAATCCAATGTCTGTTGCTTTGATAAAGTAAATAATCAATAGAGCAAAGTAATAATAAGGAGATACTATGAAATTATATTTTGTTAGGCATGGTAAAACCCTGTCAAATCTTGAAGGTCGTTTTCAAGGTAGTACGATAGATTCTCAACTTTTACCTCAAGCTTATGATGAGCTAAGTCTTTTAGGTCAAGAACTTCGTCATATTAAATTTGATGAAGTCTATTCTAGTGATCTACCAAGAGCTCTCAAAAGTGCTGAAATAATCTTAGATGAAAATAAGCACACTTATACGATACAAGCAACAAAGCAACTTCGTGAATGGTATCTTGGTAGTCTTGAAGGGACAAAAATTAGTATTGCAAAAGCTATCTACCCTAAACAAATTAGAGCTTTCAACCATAACCTAGCACAATTTTCACCTTCCATTTTTGATGCAGAAACACTCTATCAAGTCACTCACCGTATTATTGATGTGATTCAATCACTTAATGAAAAAAATGAAAATATTCTAATTGTTGGACATGGAGCAAGTCTTAGTGCTACTATCCACTGTTTACTTGGCTATGAGCCAAGTGCCTTTAAAAAATTAGGTCACTTAGATAATACGAGTCTTACCATTCTTGAAACCTCTAATTTAAAAGAGTTTCACCTTGTTAAGTGGAATAACACGGAGCATCTCGAAAAAGCACAAGAAACGTTAATTATATCAAATTAAAAAGAAACAGAAAGTATTTTTTTTCTGTTTCTTTTTATGTTTAATGACGATATTTCATGCGAAGAAATTGTTCTTGTTTTTTATCTAATCGAAGTAAGATAACTACCTTATCAATACTCATATTACTTTCTAATAGACGCTCAGCAGCCATGATTAAGCCATTATTAATTCCCATCTGTAAGATAGGGTTGCTTTTTTCATTGGTATCAAAAATAAATTTATTATCAGGTAAATCAAACAAAACCTTAACAGCACCAAATAACTGCTCAAAATTATCAATTTCTAAATCAAAAACAGGCTTTGTTCCGGGCTTTAAGCTTCTCCCTCTGTGATTAAACCACATAGAATGCCAACCACTCTTATGAGCACCAACAATATCATTATCATAAGAATCTCCTACATACAATGTCGTTCTTGGGTTCATGTCAAATTGTTGTGCTGCTAGATTAAAAATCTCCCTCTCTGGTTTTTGAAAACCAGTTGCTTGACTGACAATGACTCTTTTAGGTTCGATATAATCATATAATCCCAATTTTTTAACTTTTTTAAGTTGATGCTCAGTCGGACCATTAGTAATAATACCCATCGGTACATTTTTTGACTTCAAAAAATCTAAGGTCATTCTCATTTCATCAAGCATAGTAATATTAGCTAATTCATGCTCGTAAATTTTTTGAAAACGAATTCCCATTGCTTCATCAATTTCAGGGTGACCAAATTCCATTAATGTCTCTTTACAACGCCAAAAACGGAAATACTCTGTTGTCCACTCTCCAGCTATTACTTTAGGAAAACCCGTATCAGAATAATGACGAAATCGAATATAGGCTTCTTTGATATATTTCATATCAAAATCAGGAAAACATTTTTCAATAGCTAATTGGTAGGGACGTCTTTGATCATATATTGTATCATCAACGTCAAAAACAATTGAAGTTATCATAATTACTCCTAAGAAGTTAGTATGCTATAAATTATAACGTTTTTTGAAATAAATTTCAAACATAGTTTGAAAAATGTAACATTTATTCTAGAGCTTTTGTGTTATAATAGGATGGAATAATTATTGGAGGAAGAAGATGTCTAACCCATACAATGAAGAATTAAACGATCAACAAATTATTAGACGTGAAAAAATGTCTGCTTTAGCTGAACAAGGAATTGATCCTTTTGGAAAACGTTTTGAGCGTACAGCTAATTCTCTTGAATTAAAAGAAAAATATGCTGACATGAGTAAAGAAGAGTTACATGATCTTGAAGAAACAGCCATTGTTGCTGGACGTTTGATGACCAAGCGCGGTAAAGGAAAAGTTGGTTTTGCTCATCTTCAAGATAAAGACGGTCAAATTCAAATTTATGTTCGTAAAGATTCCGTTGGTGATGAGAATTATGAAATTTTCAAAAAAGCGGACTTAGGTGATTTTCTTGGTGTTGAAGGGGAAATTATGCGTACTGATATGGGCGAATTGTCCATTAAAGCAACCAAACTAACTCATCTCTCAAAATCCCTACGTCCACTACCTGAAAAATTCCACGGTTTAACAGATATTGAAACCATCTATCGTAAACGCTATTTAGATTTAATTTCTAATCGTGAGAGTTTTGATCGGTTTGTAACACGTTCAAAAATTATCTCAGAAATCAGACGTTACTTAGACGGACTAAACTTTTTAGAAGTGGAAACACCTGTTCTTCATAACGAAGCTGGTGGGGCAGCAGCAAGACCCTTCATCACTCACCACAATGCTCAAAACATTGATATGGTGCTTCGTATTGCTACTGAGCTTCATTTAAAACGTCTTATCGTTGGTGGTATGGAACGCGTTTATGAGATAGGTCGTATTTTTAGAAATGAAGGCATGGATGCTACTCACAATCCTGAATTCACTTCTATTGAAGTTTATGAAGCCTACGCTGATTATGAGGATATTATGAATCTCACAGAAGGTATTATCCAACATGCCGCTAAAGCCGTTAAAGGTGAGGGACCAATTGATTATCAAGGAATGAAGATCAACATTCATGAACCGTTTAAGCGTATCCATATGGTTGATGCCATTAGAGAAGTTACTGGTATTGATTTTTGGCAGGAAATGACCTTTGAAGATGCTGTCACACTTGCTAAGGAGTATAAAGTAACTCTTGAAAAACACTTTACTAGTGTGGGACAGATTATCAATGCTTTCTTTGAAGCTTTTGTAGAAGAAACTCTAATTCAACCAACCTTTGTTTTTGGACACCCTGTTGAAGTTTCACCTCTTGCTAAAAAGAATCCCGATGATAATCGTTTTACCGATCGTTTCGAACTCTTTATCGTGACTAAAGAATATGCTAATGCTTTTACTGAATTAAATGATCCTATTGACCAATTATCGCGATTTGAAGCACAGGCCAAAGCTAAAGAGCTTGGTGATGATGAAGCAACTGGTATTGATTATGATTTTGTTGAGGCTCTTGAGTATGGAATGCCACCAACAGGTGGGCTTGGTATTGGAATTGATCGTTTGGTGATGTTATTAACAAATACAACCACTATACGTGATGTTCTTCTTTTCCCAACAATGAAATAATAAAAAAGTTTAGAAGATGAATTCATCTTCTAAACTTTTTATTTTTATATTGACTTTTTTTGAAAATTATTATAACATTAGTTAACTGTTTTATAATTTAGGTTAACTAAGGAGGTGTTTATGAGACATTCAAAAACAGTTTCATTAACTTTAACTGCTGTTGCTACTACTTTGATTACTATTTTAGCTCAAATTACCATTCCTTTTGGAAGTGTCCCTTTTAGTCTTCAAACCCTTGCTATTGGTTTAGTGGCAACTCTATTAAAACCTAAGCAAGCTACAACAGCCACATTGTTATATCTTATTTTGGGAGCAATTGGCCTTCCTGTGTTTGCCGGTGGTACAGGTGGTCTTCCAGTATTAGTTGGACCAACTGGTGGTTTTTTGTTAGGAATGGTTGGTTTTTCTCTTATAACCTCACTACTGACGAACACAAAAGCTTCTCTTTCAAAAATATTGTTGGCAAATATTTTAGGTGATGTAATCGTTTTTGCTTTTGGTATACTGGGATTAATGTTGTTTTTAAAAGTCAATCTTACAGATGCATTAAAAGTAGGTCTTTTGCCTTTTATTCTTCCAGAATTCTTTAAATTAGTTCTAGTAACCATTATCTCAAAACCATTATTTAATCTTCTAAAAAGACAAAACTATTATAAATAGGGTTATTTTCTAAAAGCCTGTAAAAGAACATCGAATTCTTCATTAGTCAAGGTAATGCCTTTTCCCATTTTTGTATGATCACTATTCCAAGAACGAATGTCGTATTTTGGCGTTGCACCATTATAGCTGACTCTATTTAATTCTTTTTTCCATCCCTTCTCGTTTTCTGATAAAATAAGTAAATTTTCTACGATTTCAAAGCTAAATTCTGACATTTTAGATCCTCCTATTTTCTATTCGAAAACTAATGTTAAATATAATGATTTATTTTAAAAAATGATTTTGTAACCTATTTTTATTCTAATTGCTATTTTATTTAACATTAAAATATTATATAATTATTTTATCAATTTAAATGAGAAAATACTATGATAAAGATATTTAGGCCAATAATAGAAGCTATTAAAAACTTTATTGACCCAAAAGAAAAACCAAGTTTAGAAGAAATTACAAAAAAGCAACTTCTTAATATTATTAAGCAGGCTATTGAGAATGAGTCTTCGGTACATGTGATATATCAAGATAAGAGTTTTACAGGTGATATCCTTCGTTATGAAGAGACTAGTGAAAAACTAATTTTAAAGAATTTTCAACGTAATATATCAGTAATTATTGCTATTGCTGATATCCATAAAATCTCTATTGTCCCTCATGCTATTAAAGTTTCCCAAAATCAATCAAAAAGTTATTAAAAAACTCACAAATTTGTGAGTTTTTTATATTCTAACGGTTTTACTACTACCATCTTCTTTATAAAGATTAATCAAACCTTCTTTACAACTTCTAATCATATCTCCTGGTTTAACCATCTCAGGTACCTTTATGCTTAATAATTCCATTGGGTTTGGAGCTCGATTAATTTTGTTTCCTTCTTCATCTCGTAAATCAGTGATGGATGTTTCAAAATGTCGAAAACCTGGACCATAAAACTCAACAATATCACCTTCATTGATAACATTTCTTTGACGAATCGTAGCTCTCATCATTTTTTTATCAAAATCCATCACTTCTCCTACAAATTTGTATTGGGGAATTTTACGACGAGCACCAAAAAGTTGTTCGTTTTCTGTTGGGATTCCGTAATAAAATCCTGTTGAGAGCTCTCTTTGGGCTACTTTCCATAATTCATCTATTAAATCTTGTTTAATAGCTTCAAACTTAGCTGGACTCTTCATATAAGCATCTACAGCTGTTTTGTAACAATTAGCAACAGTAGAAACATAGTGAATGGATTTCATTCGTCCTTCTATTTTTAAACTATCCACACCATTTTCAATAAATTCTGGAATATGCTCAATCATTGACATATCAACAGCACTCATTGAAAATGGTTCAATAATTTCACCTGTTAAACTTTGGCGTTCTTGGCCAAATGGCATATCATAGAGGTCATATTTCCAGCGACAAGACTGCGAACAACCTCCTCGATTAGCGTCACGATGACTCATATGATTGGATAAGGTACAACGACCAGAATAAGAAACACACATTGCTCCATGAACAAAAGCTTCAATTTCAACATCCGTTCGCTGTCTAATCACTGCCAATTCTGACATTGATACTTCACGCGCTAAAACGACACGTGTCAGCCCATAATCTTTCCAAAACTTGAAAGTTTCAACATTGGTTGCCGATGCTTGAGTTGATAAGTGAATTTCTAAACCTGGAGCTTTTGTTGCACATATCTCAATTAAAGCAGGATCAGAAACGATAACCGCAGCGATGCCAATATCTCTCAATTGACAAAACCACTCCCCTGCACCTTCTTCATTACCTTCATGGGTAACCATGTTAGCTGCAACATAGACCTTCGCACCGTATTTTTTAGCAAAAGCAACACCTTCTACCATTTCCTCAATGGTAAAGTTACCAGCTCTACTTCTTAAGCCATAAGCTTGCCCACCTATAAAAACAGCATCAGCACCATAGTGGATAGCTACTTTTAATTTTTCAAGAGTGCCAGCAGGGGCTAAAACTTCAGGACGTTTTTTTTCTACTTTTATCATTTTATTTCCTCATTCAAAACAAATTATTTTACAAGATCAGAATCAAAATCATAAAATCCTGTGTCCAAGTGACGATTAATTGGATGTTTTTCTTTTATTTTTTTATCAAATAAGAAAGCTTTTTCTTTTTGAAATTGATTTGATACTATTAAATCCCTTGCCTTTATAAAGTAGCCAACAATCTCTACAAATGCTGTTTCTGGTGTGTATATACCATCTAATTTCCAGTGTGTTAAGCCGTTTGCAACCAATTCAGTTAACTTGGTCATGAGATTAATATCATTATTAGCAAAAACATGTGTCCCATGATTATCCTCGTAAATAGAATAATGAGAATTCGGATCGCTTGGTTCAGCTAAAAATAAATCTCTTTCTTTTGTTTTTTCATCATTAATCTTAGTAAAATTATAATAATTTTGGAGTAATGGTCGTTTAGAATGATGAATAACACTAGCACCATAAACTAATATTTCTGCTGGAATATCCAAATTTTGAGAGATTTTAAAGAGTTCCTCAGACGGGATTTCTCTGGCTAAGACAGCCTCAGTTACCTTACCTACTTTTCCCCAAAAATTTATTTGACGACTAGAAGTTACCATTGTTGAGGCATCATAAATCATTTTTAAAGATCTTTTTTCTTGATTAACTAGATAAATAACACCAGTGTCTCCAACTGTAATGAAGTCTGTTTTAATCGCTTCTAAAAAATCAAGATAATTTGGTAGACGATCAATCATGCCTTGATGCATTAAAGCATTTACTGCTACAGTTAATTTTTTTCCTTTTTGGTGAACTAGAGTTGCTATTTCCCTCATCTCGTCACATTCAAAAGTATTTGGTA
This sequence comes from Streptococcus marimammalium DSM 18627, assembly GCF_000380045.1. Taxonomy (GTDB): domain Bacteria; phylum Bacillota; class Bacilli; order Lactobacillales; family Streptococcaceae; genus Streptococcus; species Streptococcus marimammalium. The sequence goes on along the minus strand of NZ_KB904339.1, from coordinate 131,337 downwards.
GACGAAGACCAAAGTTCTTTTCACCGATATAGATACGATCAACACCTAACTCTAATAAGTGTTTTGTTTGTTCAATACTTTCAGCAGTTGCTGTTATAATAATTTCATTCATACCTAATATTTTATCAAAAATCGCTAAAAATGGGCTTTTTTTATAGAATGTAACAAAATTGTAACAAATATTTTACTTTTTTATGATACTATAATAAGGTACTTAAAGGAGATGCCTATGCCAGTGCCATTAAATAGGCAGAATGCCAATGAAGAAAATAAAAATTATTATTCTGATTCTGCCCCTAGATATAGTGAATATAAAATTTCAAATACTCAAAAAAGAAAATTAAGAGAGCTTGTTTTTTTCTTAAAAGTAGCTTTTTTTTGCCTTACAACTGTTGCTTTAACATTTGTATTACTTTCAGTTAACTTTCAACCGTTAATTGCTTTTCCAATTGCTTTTTCTTGTGGTCTAGCGCTTATTCATCTCATCCCTTATTTAATTAAACTATTTAATACCTAACTTTCTTTTACTATTGATAGAGGAAGTTTTTTTATTTTTACAACAAAATAGTTCCAGAAAATATTTTTCTGGAACTTTTTTCTATTTTTCAAGGAATACATATACTCCAAGAGTGAAAGAATATTATTAACAATTTTAATATAGGTTGTTATATTACATTTGTACAATTAGAAGATAAATTATTTTATATTATCAACTCATTGATTCGCACTTCTAATCTACAAAATATTTTTTATATAATGGAATTAGTTTTTGTATTTATTTATATGATAAATGTAAGTACCCTTAGCATAATAAAAAGCACCTTTTTAAGAGAGGTGCTTTTTATTTTTTACACTCATTCAAAATTAAAAAATGATACTCTTTAACGTTTCAAATTCTTCATCTGTTAAACTTTCTTTTAAATAGAAAACTAGCTTATTTTGTTCATACTATCGCCAATTGTCAATTAGTTTTTTTTTCTAATAGATTTTCAGCGATATCTGCATTCATTATTTGTTGATAGTTGCCAAAACTATTATTTTCTTTTTTAAATAGATTTGGAAAAAATTCTTGTACTAAGTCAATTGATATATCTTTAATAACGCTTAATACTTTTTTAAAGAATTTTTTATCTGTCATAATTTTTGCGAAAAATAGTGATAATAGTACTAAAATAATAATATTTGCTAGCAAATTCATATTACAACACCTCACAAACATCAATAACTAATGGTCAAGTAGTTTATAAAAGAAATTATACTGTAAAAGTACCTCAATACGGTGAGTATAAACTTATATATCAATAAAAAAATAGAGCAATATATTGCTCTATTTTTTTATTAATTTCAAACCAAGTAAAAAAGTCCAATTTAAAATAAATATGATAAGTAAGTTTCTAGATAATAAATAATATTCTATTATCGGTCCATCAGGTGAAAAAATAGATCTATCATTTAAAATAGAATAACCACTAATAAAAGCTGAAGCAATTAATAACACACCAATAATTTTCATTATATAATCCTTATAATCCTTATAATACTTCATAACAATACTCCTTATGTTTTTGAAAATATTATACACTAAAAAACACTTAAAAAATATAATTTTTTATAATTTTTTTCTTATAAGTAGTTACCATTAATAACTTCCTCTTTGAAACGATTTTTTCTATTATCGACTATTCTTTGGTAATATCATCAATTTTTTCTTCTACAGACTCTTTGACGTCACTTGTTGTTTCTTCAACATTTTCTTTAACATCAGACACTTTTTCTTTGATATCATTAGCAACATCTTCATAATCAATAATGATGTCATCTTCTTCTAACTCGTCTCCAACAGTTTTATCATCTGTCAAATGAATATCTTTGATAGTTTCTTTGATTGAAGTAAAACCTTCTTTTGCTGTTTCTTTAAGATTTTTTGCTATTTCCTCAGGAGTAATCTCACCTTTTTCTAATTTTTCTTTGTATTCCTTAAAGGTATCAACAGCAAGATCTTTATATTCTTTTGTTTTTTCTTTAGCTAATTCTTGATAAGTTTCAGGATTTTCCTTAAATTTTTCAACAGCGTCTGTTACTTTATCTTTAACTTTTTTTCCTTCTTTAGTTGTTAAAAAGTAAGCTGCAGCAGCTCCTGAAATAGCACCAATAATTGCTGTCTTCATAAATTTACCCATAATTATTCTCCTTATTTTTTAAATATTTTTTTTGCAATTTTTGCAACAGTGTAAGCTTTACTTACGTTACTAACATTTGATGAGGCATCTGTTGCTTTTTGCCCCAAGGTTCTTGCTTGAGTATTTAAATCGGAAACACTCTCTGATAATTCTGCCACGGCACTAAACAAGGGATCAATGGTGGCTACTTTCCCATTGACATCTTCAACTAAAATATTTGCTTTTGCTAGTAAATCATTGGTTTGTTTCAAAGTAACATTAACATCACCAGTTAATAGTGTGATTGTTTTTTTGCTTTCTTTAACAGTTTCTGAAACATTTTTTATCAACTTAACAGCAAAGAAAACTAAAACAACAAAAGCAATCGCGATGATTAACAAAGATAGTCCAACTAAATCCATATATTTCTCCTATATCTCTATTTTGATAATTGATTATTCACTTGTTCACGATAAAATGGTAATTCTTTTTTTGAACGTCGCAAAACAATCATGAAAGCACCCACCAGTACCAAAATGGCGGATAACCATTGTGAAACTCTTAAACCACCAAGCATTAAGCTATCTGTTCGCATACCTTCTATCACGAAGCGACCGATACCATACCAAATTAGATAAAAGAATGTTGCTTCACCTTCTTTTAAAAATTTTGGAATTCTTCTTAAAGTCATGATAATAGCAAATCCAACTAAATTCCAAATTGATTCATATAAAAAAGTTGGGACACGATAACTACCATCAATAAACATTTGATTTTTAATAAAAGTTGGAAGATAATTCAAATTGGAAACTACTTTTCCATAGGCTTCTTGATTAACAAAATTACCCCAACGACCAATACTTTGAGCAATCATAACACCAGGTACAGTAATATCTAAGAAATTTAAAGCATTAATCATACGATAATAAGAAAAGATTACTAATACCAAGGCACCCGTGATTAATCCACCATATATGGCAATGCCACCATTCCATATGGCAAAGATTTCTAAGGGGTGTTTGGCATAATAGGCCCATTCAAAAATGACATAATATAATCTCGCACCAACAATGGCTAAAGGAAAAGCTATTAAGATAAAATCTAAAACGTCATCAGGTTTAATCCTTTTTTTAGGGGCTTCTTTCATCGCTAAGTAGACTGCTAAAATCAAACCTGAGACTATAAAAATAGCATACCAGCGTAGGCTAATTGGACCTAACTCAATAGCTACTGGATTAATCATGTGGTACTCCATTCTTCTTAATTAATGCTGATAGTCGTCTTTCAAAACTTTTTGTAGCATCAAATCCCATTTGTCTTGCCCTGTAATTCATGGCTGCTGCTTCTATAACAACTGAAACGTTACGACCAGTCTTAACAGGAATTCGTATTCTAGGAATCTTAACGCCTGACAATTCAATTTCCTCTTGACCATTTCCTAAACGATCAAAATCCTTATTGGCCTCATAATTTTCCAAGTAAATAGCAAGTTGAACTTGTGAAGATGATTTGACGGCACTGGCACCATAAAGACTCATAACATCAATTATCCCTACGCCACGAATTTCAAGTAGATGACGCAAGATTTCCGCAGGTTCCCCCCATAAAGATTCCTCATCTTTGGCAAACACATCAACACGGTCATCGGCGACTAAGCGATGGCCTCTTTTAACTAACTCTAAACCTGTCTCACTTTTACCGATACCACTATCACCTTGAATGAGAACTCCCATTCCATAAATATCCATTAAAACACCATGAATGCTAGTTCTTTCAGCAAGACAAGAGTCTAGGTACCAAGAAATTTCTCCTGATAAACGACTCGTCGGTACACGACTTTGTAAAAGTGCAACACCGTTTTCTTTCGCAGTTTGATGAAGTTCCTCAGGAATCTCTAGTCCTCGTGAAACAATAATAGCTGGTGTTTCAGGTTTTAGCATCATTTTTAAAACAGAATAGCGATTATGAGACGTCATCGCCTTTAGATATGACCATTCTTTCATCCCCAACAGCTGAATACGTTCTGAGGTATAATAATCAAAATACCCAGTCATCTCTAAGCCCGGTCGGGAAATATCTGATGTGCTGATTTCTTTATTTAAAAGCATGTCATTGCCATATATAACATTAAGCTTTATCTTTTCTGCTAACATCTTTACTGTAACTTTCATTTTTTCTCCTTTTATTCATTTTATCACATTTTAGAGAAAATGATAAGTTTGTATCTTATTAAGAAAAGAGATGCTCTAAGACCACCAGTCATTTTTTATTTAAAATAAATAAGTTTGAAAACTATTTGAATAAACTTATATTTAATCTGACTAATGCCTAGCTGGTTTACCAAAACCATTCTTCTTTCTCATCAAGGGGTTCAGCTTCTTTTCGTTTACGTGGTCCTTGATGAAAAGTTTTATCAGTGCCATTCTCTTTATAAGGTAAAACAAGAGCCAAAATGAAATAGATTAATAAAATACTCCTAGTATATAAAAAAATTAACAAAAAGAGGAAACGTAGAAAACTCAAGTCCCACGAAAATTTATCTGAAATCCCAGAGAGAACACCTGCAAGCCAGCTATTTTCTCTTTTTTTATACCATTTAGTCATTATAATCTCTCCCCTGTTGTTATACTTTTCTATGTCAAAGGCCAGGTATTATTATCATTTGAACACAATTTTATTATAAGCATTAATAGTAATCTAAACATCGGTCTTACGAATGATTTTTAGATAAGATGCATTGATTCCTACCACAACAATATTGTGTGTGTGATAGCAACAATTTCTTGGATAGATAAAACCACAATTTTGACAAATATAATAGTATTTGACAGACTTGATTTTTTAGAACATGTCTAATACCATCAACTTTTCTTAGTAAAGTTTTAAAATCCTTGCCTCTGTGGAAATAACCTTTTTCAAAAAAGAAACGAAGGAGCCACAATTCATGATGAACAATTTTTCGAAATAAAGCTAGCCAGTTCTTGATAGATTTTTGAGCTAAAATCCAAATAACAGTCTTTGGGGCAAATTTTCCCACTCATTGTCGTTAGGCAACTACTCCAGACAATTTGGTGGTTAATTGTTTGCTAAAATCATCTCAGAAACTCTTTTAATGTATTTAGTGAAATTCATCCAATTTTACCAAGGAAAGATTAACTTTTCCTCGTTCCTCATCAATTTTAGAGACCCAAACAGTAACGATATCTCCAACTGAAACCACCTGACTAGGGTGCTTAATAAAGTGATGACTCATCTGAGAAATGTGGATTAAACCATCTTCATGGATACCAATATCAACAAAAGCACCAAAATCAACAACATTTCTAATGGTTCCTTCAAGTTTTTGACCAATTTTAAGGTCTTTTAAATCTAAAATATCTTGTCGAAGGGCTGGTGCTTCAAAATCATCACGTAAATCTCGACCAGGTTTTAAAAGATCTTGAATAATATCTTTTAGAGTTGCTTCACCAATAGCAATCGTTTTAGCGACTTCTTTATAATCAAGTGCCTTTAATTTCTTTTGGGCTTCTTGGTTTAATTCTTCAATAGCTAATAAGGCAAATAAACGCTCAACAGCCGGATAGCTTTCAGGATGAACACCAGTATTATCTAAAATGTTTGAACTATTTGGAATACGTAAAAAGCCTGCTGCTTGTTCAAATGCTTTATCTCCCAAACGTGGTACCTTTTTAATGTCAAAACGAGACATTATTGCACCATTTTCTTCACGGTATTTGACAAGATTTTCTGAAATGGTTTTGTTGAATCCTGAGACATATGATAAAAGGGCAGGGCTAGCTGTATTAACATTAACACCGACTTGGTTTACTACTGTTTCAACTGTAAAATCAAGGTTTTCTGATAATTTCTTTTGACTCACATCATGTTGGTATTGACCTACACCAATGGATTTAGGATCAATTTTAACTAATTCTGCTAGAGGGTCTTGGAGACGTCTAGCAATAGATATGGCTGAGCGTTTTTCAACCGGTAAATCAGGAAATTCATGCCTTGCCAACTCACTTGCTGAATAAACAGACGCTCCACTTTCATTAACAATCACGTAAGAAACTTGAGGATAGTCTTTTAAAACTTCTGCAACAAAACTCTCACTTTCTCGACTAGCTGTTCCATTTCCAATAGCAATCAGCTCAATACCATAGTTTTTGATTAATTGATTCAGAACATCTTTGGCTTCTTCAATTTGTTTTTGACTGGCAGGTTTTACTGGGTAAATGACCTGAGTCAAAATTAGTTTCCCAGTTTGATCAACTATGGCTAATTTAGCACCAGTTCGAAAAGCTGGGTCAAATCCTAGAACCATTTTCCCCTTCAAAGGCGCAATTAAAAGGAGATTACGCAAGTTTTCTGAAAAGAGCGAGATTGCGCCATCTTCTGCTTTTTCAGTCAATTCAGAACGAACTCGACGCTCCATAGCAGGAATAATTTTCTTTTTAAGGGCCTGTTGAATACTATTTTTAATATAGCTATTTTGTTCTTTAAAACGATACTCAAAAAAACGTGTCATCTTGTCCAAGTTGTGTTCAAAGGAGACTTTTAAAACACCTAACTTCTCACCACGATTCAATGCTAGAACACGATAGCCTTGTAAATCTTTCACTTTTTCTGAAAAATCATAGTAGATTTGAAAGACTTTCTTTTCGTCTGCTGTCTCATCTTTTAAACTTGACCTTAGCGTACTGTATTGCCAGATTTCGTTATAGGTCCATGAGCGCAATTTAAGATCTTCTGATATAAATTCGATTAAAATATCAACGGCGCCAGCTAAAGCTTTATCAACTGTATCAAAGGTGTCATTGAGAAAATTCTTGGCCTTCTCTTCAAGGTTCGCATCATTTTGCAAGATAAGACGTGTTAAATCAGATAGACCATTTTCACGCGCAATCGTTGCTTTGGTGCGACGTTTTTCCTTGTAGGGTAGATAAAGTTCCTCAACATCTGCTAATTTTTCAGCATCTGTGATTGCTTTTTCAAGCTCAGAAGTCAGTTTTCCTTGTTCAGCAATTTTAGCAAGAACGGTTTCTTTTCTCTCTGAAAGAGCCGTCAATTGCTTGTCTCGATCGATAATCGCTTTGATGTCAACTTCATCAAGGTTACCAGTCATCTCCTTACGATAACGCGCAATAAAAGGAATGGTATTTCCTTCTGTCGTTAACTGTAAAACTGTTGCGATTTGTGCTTGTTTAATGCCCAATTCTTGAGCGATAATTTGACTATTTTCCATACCCTATATTATATCATCTTTACCAATGAATGGATATTATTTACTATTTTTCTGACGTTTTAAAAGAAATGGTATTTCCCTCAGGAAGCATTTTGTCAAGTACCTTTTTAGATTTATGAACGCTTTCTTCTTTTTAGTTTTGAGCAAAAAAAGACGATGCTTGCTTTGTTCCAGTTATATCTGTTTTCTTCCTTGAGGGAGTTGTTTTTCGCTGTTCCTCTGTCTTGCTGTTTCATATAAAATGTTGGATGAGTATCTCATTTGTTTTAAGATGAATTGCTATCTGATTTCTGTTTTTCCTCTCCATAGATAGCCTAAAAATGAGTTTTACAACTTCGACAGCTTCTTTATCGACTATCCAATAATCTTTGTTTTCAGGATTTTTTATATAGACGTAGGGTCTTTTGTTGCGACAGGCTTTCCATTTGCTCCTTTGGCCTTAATTCCTGTTTTTACTTTCTTACTGATAGCTCTTGCATCCTATTCTGACATGATGTTAATAAGGAGCAAATTCCAATGTATTTTGGGCTTTACTGTCTATACCCTTGTTGATGACGATAAAGCGTATATTATTTCTATTGACAATACTATTACTCTCACCATCGTCCCTATCTTCATCACCAACTGAAAGTTGGGAATATAGTGCTTTGATTTTACCTATATTCTCTATCATGGCGTTGTCCTCTTTAAAGTCTATATATCATTCCTTTACAGTTAATAGTATGAGAAAGCATTTATGTCTTCTTATAGATTTTGTAGTATAATAGAAATATCTTAAACTAGAAAGTTGGGTTCCTATGGCAATTACTCATAAAAAGCAAGATGATTTAGAAAAAATGTTGAAAAATTTTGCAACCTTACCAACTGCAACAAAACCTTCTCCTCCTGATGAAACAAAGGAAAAGGCAACTCATACTCCGAATAAAAAATAATGATCATCTTTTAGGGTGATCTTTTTTGAAAAAGAGTGTTATTTTTAAAAACTGTCGAAAAAAGAAATAAATGTTATAATGAATACTACTTATCTCAGGATAACTTGTTTTGTTATCTCAAACAATAAGGAGATGATTTAATTCATGTCTATTTTTAATCAATTACCAAGCAGTGTCTTACAATGGTTTGCTATTTTTTTATCAATTATCATCGAAGCCCTCCCTTTTGTATTTTTAGGGAGTATTTTAGCTGGGGCTATTGAAGTTTATCTAACACCTGATATGGTAACGAGATACCTTCCAAAAAATAAGTGGCTCCGTATTTTATTTGGTACAATGATTGGCTTTGTTTTCCCATCATGTGAATGTGGGATAGTCCCAATCGTCAATCGCTTTATCGAAAAAAAAGTACCTAGCTACACTGCTATTCCTTTTTTAGCAACTGCTCCAATCATTAATCCAATTGTTTTATTTGCAACTTATTCAGCATTTGGTAATTCTTTTCGTTTTTTATTTTTAAGACTTGTCGGTGCTATGCTAGTAGCAATTAGTTTAGGGATTATGCTTGGATTTGTGGTTGATAGCAATATTCAAAAACCTAATCGTCAAAGTACACATTTTCATGACTATTCTGATAAAAATTGGTCCCAAAAACTCTTTTATGCCCTTGCACATGCTATAGATGAATTTTTCGATGTGGGACGGTATTTGGTCTTTGGTAGTCTCGTTGCTTCAGGTATGCAAATTTATGTTCCCTCTCGTATTCTAACAACTATTGGTCACAATCCATTAACAGCTATCTTAATCATGATGGTGCTTGCTTTTATCTTGTCACTTTGTAGTGAAGCAGATGCTTTTATTGGTGCTTCTTTATTATCAACTTTTGGAATGGCACCCGTCATGGCTTTTCTTCTTTTTGGTCCAATGATTGACATTAAAAATCTTCTCATGATGATCAATTCTTTTAAGAAGCGTTTTATCCTGCAATTCATTGCAACATCTAGTGTTGTTGTTATTCTCTACTGTTTATTCTTGGGGGTGATATGATGCTTAGATTCTTAATATTAGTCGGTTATTTTGAATTAGGGATGTACTTGCAATTATCTGGAAAATTGGATCAATACATCAACATTCACTATTCTTATCTCGCTTATATTTCAATGATTTTATCATTCATACTAGCTATTGTCCAGTTAATAATTTGGGTGAAAAAATTAGAAATATCTAGTCATTTGGTGACAAAATCATCTAAATCGGCTAGCATCATTCTTTTGCTCTTTCCAATTTTTGTTGGCCTTTTAGTTCCTACAGTAACTCTTGACTCTACAACCGTTTCTGCAAAAGGCTATCACTTCCCTCTTGCTAGTGGCTCTTCACCAACAGGTATAAGTAGTGATGGCACGCGTGTACAATATTTAAAACCAGATACTAGTCTTTATTTCACTAAAACTTCTTATAATAATGAAATGAAAAAAGCTCTAGACAAATACAAAAATTCTAATCCTTTAAAGATTACAAGTAGTAATTATATGGAAGTGATGGAACTTATCTATCTCTTCCCGGATGAGTTCATCGGCAGAGAGATTAATTTTTTGGGCTTTGTTTATAATGATCCTAAAACTGAAAATTATCAATTTCTTTTTCGGTTTGGAATTATTCACTGCATCGCAGACTCAGGCGTTTATGGACTTTTAACCAAAGGGGAAAATATTAGTCTAGAAAATAATAACTGGGTTAAGGTCAAAGGAACACTAAATCTTGAATATAATCAAAATCTTAATCAAACCTTACCAGTTCTGGAGATAGAAACGATTCAAAAAGTACAAGAACCTAATAATCCTTATGTCTATCGTGTATTTTAAAAAATAAAAAATCTCAGAGATTTCTTACTCCGAGATTTTTTAAATAAGCCCTTCTAATAAACCTTGCATGAACCTTTCTGAATTAAAAGCTCCAATATCATTAATTTTTTCACCAAAACCTATCAATTTAACTGGAATATCAAGCTCTTCTCTAATAGCAAGAACAACACCACCTTTACCGGTACCATCTAACTTAGTCAAAACAATTCCAGTGACAGGAGCGATTTTTGAAAATTCTTTGGCTTGAACAAGAGCGTTTTGACCCGTTGATGCATCTAACGCTAACAAGGTTTCATGTGGTGCATCAGGAACAACTCGTTTAATAATACGGCCTATTTTTTCTAACTCTGCCATAAGATTGTCTTTATTTTGAAGACGACCTGCTGTGTCAATTAAAAGAATATCAACACCTTCTTGAATAGCTCTTTCAATACCTTCATAAACCACACTACCAGGGTCAGCTTTTTCAGCTCCAGTTACAACTGGTACATTTACTCTTTTACCCCATTCAACCAATTGAGCAACAGCTCCTGCTCTAAAGGTATCTGCTGCTACCAACATGACTTTCTTTCCTTCTTGTTGGTATTTGTATGCAAGCTTACCAATAGATGTTGTTTTACCAACGCCATTAACACCAATAAACAACATTACTGTTAAGTCTTCTTGAAGATTTAACTTTTCATTGAATTCACCATCTTTTTCATAGATTGTTACTAATTTTTCGATAATAACCTGTTTTAAATCTTCAGGTCGTTTAGCATTTTCAAGTCTTGCTTCATAGCGTAATTCTTCGGTCAAATTTGCCGCCACTAAAACACCAACATCTGATAAGATCAACATTTCTTCTAAATCTTCAAAAAAGTCTTCATCAATACTTCTGAAATTTGCTAAAAAAGCATTTAATCTAGCTCCAAATCCTGTTCGGGTCTTTTTGAGTGTCCTGTGATATTTTTCTTCATCAGATTCTTGAAGATTCTCTGTTTCAGTTTTTGGCTCTTTTGTTTCAACTGAGTTAGAGCAATCCTCAAAGATTGGTTTTTCATCATCATTTTCAGATATTTCTGTCATTTGCCCGTTTCTCAATGTTACAAAAGTATTTTCTTGATGATTTTCAACTAAGAGATCATTTCTTAGCGGATTAACTGATACTGCTAAATCGTCTTTTTTGTCATCATCTTTAAAATTTAACACTTTATCTTTATCAGTTTGCTTACTAGTTGAAACAAGTTCCTCACTGATATCTTCCTTTTTATTTTTGCCAAATAATCGATCAAATAATCCCATCTTTTCCCTCTCTTAGTATATATTTTTCAATTGCTTCTGCTACCCCTGACTCATCATTTGTGCGACTGGTCGTTCTTTCAAATTCTTTTCTAACAGCAACTGAAGCATTTTTCATGATAACTGGAAGTCCTACCCATCTTAACATAGAAAGATCATTTTCTTCGTCTCCAATAGCCATCATCTCTTCTTTTTTTATACCTAAATGCTCACCTAAAATGGCAAGTGCTCTTCCTTTATTAACACCTTTTGGCACAATTTCAAGCATGATGTCTCTTGATTTAAAGAGTTCAAACTCTTGATGAAAATGCTTTGGAATATTAGGCAATTGTCGATCTAAGTAATTGGCATCAAAAACGGTAACAATCTTATTATAAACAATGCCATGTGGAAGCTCATCAAGTGTTTTAATATCATGAAAATCTAATTGGACATTAGCAGTAGGGTAAAGCGAATTATGGTTAGGAGCTGTTAGAGTATAACTCTTTGAATCACTAATAATATCAACTGGAAGTCCTAAAGATAGTAACATCTCAGTAATATTTTCCACATCTTCTCTACTTAATGTTTTTTGAAAAAGACAGTGACCGTTATTTTTTTGAATTAAGCCTCCGTTAAAAGTAATGCTATAGTCTTCTTGACTTTTTAAATCTAAAAAATCTAAAAGATTTCCAATTGCTTTTAAGGGACGACCAGTTGTAATAACAATTTTCACTCCTTTATTTTTAGCTTGGATGATAGCCATTTTATTCAAAAAGGAAACTTCTTTTTGGTTATTAAACAAGGTCCCATCCAAATCTAAAGCTAATAATTTAATCTGAGTCATAAAACTCCCTTCCTTTAACTTCACTTACCCTTTATTTTATCAAATTTTAATCAATTTTTGGGAAATAGATGCTGATTCTCTTAAATTAAATGTTTTTAAGGGAAAGTGATATAATAAAAGTATTAGAATGAGAGGAATAACCTATGAAAAAAATCATTTTATTATTGCTCCTAACTTTTTTTCTGATCTCTTTATCAGCGTGTCAGACCAATAATCAAGAAAAAGAGAAAACAACAGTCACAACAACTACTCAAACCACTAGTGATAATGAAGATAATGGCACCCAAATAGGAATGTCCTTAAAAGCCATTGAAAAAGGCGATTATAATAGTATCCTCGGGACTTGGCAAAATGAACTAGGAGATATGCTTATTTTTAATCAAGATGGTTTAGACTCAGAAAATCTTGTCATACAAGGCGCTTTTTTAAGAGGAAACAATCTCGAACTTAACATTGTTCCAGATGGTAATAATGATGAGGCCTACTCGCTGATTCTTATTCCAGCAGACACGATTATTCCTGCTTCTAGTTTTATTTCTGATGATGGTGATACTTCTGATAGTAAAAGAGATCGAATGGTAGCAACCAAAACACAATTAGAAGGTGGTAGCCATTTTGAACACAGTGTCTTTTATAAAATATCTGATTAAAAGTGTTAGGCAAATTTGCCCAACACTTTTTAACTTTCTTTTTTGATGGTCTTTCTAAAATGATCTACCTGTCTTACCACGTATTTATAGACATTGTCATCATGAAAATAACTTTTTTGCCAATTTTTTGGCTCAAAGAAAAACCATTCTTTTTTTAGATTAAGAGGTGCTTTAAATCTTGGAAAGAATTTTTTCCTACATTTAGGATCATGTATTGAAACAGGATTAATATCTAGTTCTTTATGTCTTTTAAAATTACCATTTGCATAATTAAAACTTGCTGTATTAATAATGCCATTTTCTGATTGACTTTCACAATCTATCATATTAACAAAATGGCCATTTTTATCAATAATAAACTCTGTATGAAAATGAATTAACACTTTAAAATTAGCAGTTATTTCTTGATCGGGGAAAATTTTTTTACCATTTTTAAGATAATATTTATTGTGTAATCTTGCCGATTCATTCAAACTGTAATCATAATCTAAGGGAATCCATGATTGCTCTTTTTTATCTTTTAAAAAGACTGCTAAAGCCTCTTGATCAGTCATTTTATCAGTTTTTATATGATCTCTAATCCACTGTGCTTGTTGTCCTGATATGAGATATCGGAGCTGATGAATTTGCCTTGCGAAAAATGTTTTTTGACACAGTTCATTTTCTGGAAATGCTTTTGAAACCGTTTGGGCTAAACTTTTCCAAAAATGATGATCAGGTCTTAATACTGGTGAAAATTTTTCTAATAACATTTTAATACCAAGGTTATCTATTTTGATATCATCTTTTGTCATACCGATATGATTTAAAAAGGTCTTTAAACACACTTTTTTGTCGGATGTCTGTTTAAGTGTTTGATACCATAAGGACAGAAAAATTGGGGAACCTACCCTAACATCTAAAAAAACCTGACCTTCTTTTTTCATTTGTAGAATTAATTTTTCAGACCACCCGTGTTTGATTAATTGCTCTTCTATATCTGTTAAAAATTTTGTTGACATCTTATACTCCTTTAACAATGCCATATCTTATTTACTAATATTAAATAACATTTTGTAGGTTTTAGCAAATGACTATTGAAAAAGCCTAGAAAAAATTTCTAGGCTAGTTGATTAATCAACACGAGAATAATTAGCAATATCTGCTAAAATATTAGAGATAAATACATCCACTTCTTCTGAGTGTGTTTCTTTACTTCCATAACGACGCACATTAACGAGATTAGCTTCTACTTCTTTATCTCCAACAATCAATTGATAAGGGATTTTTTGTGTTTGGCTTTGACGAATCTTGTATTGCATTTTTTCATTACGTTCATCAACAACAACACGCACTCCTTTTTCTTTTAATTGATTAGCGACTTGCCAAGCATAATCAGTATGAGCATCATTTGATACTGGAATAACTGTCACTTGAGTTGGTGCTAACCAAGTTGGAAAGGCACCTTTATAGGTTTCAATTAAGTAGGCAGTGAAGCGCTCCATTGTTGACACTACACCTCGATGAATCATAACAGGACGATGTGCTTCTCCATCAGCACCAGTATATGCTAAATCAAAACGTTCAGGCAACAAGAAATCAAGTTGTATGGTTGATAAAGTCTCATCATTACCTAATGCTGTTTTCACTTGGATATCTAGCTTAGGACCATAAAAGGCTGCTTCACCTTCAGCTTCATAATAGTTAAGTGCCATATCATCCATTGCAGCTTTTAACATGGTTTGTGCTTTTTCCCACATCTCATCATTGTCAAAATATTTTTCCTTGTCATTAGGGTCGCGGTAAGATAATCTGAAACTGTAGTCAGTCAGATTAAAATCACGATAAACATCAATAATCAATTGTAAAGTTTTCTTGAATTCTTCTTGAATTTGTTCTGGAGCCACAAAGATATGACCATCATTAAGTGTCATCTCACGCACTCGTTGTAAACCTGATAAGGCACCAGATTTTTCATAACGGTGCATCATGCCAAGTTCAGCAATTCTAATTGGCAATTCACGGTAAGAATGAACATGGTTACGATAAACTTGTATATGGTGTGGACAGTTCATTGGACGAAGCACTAATTGTTCTCCCTCACCCATATCCATTGGCGGAAACATATCTTCATGGTAATGGTCCCAGTGGCCTGATGTTTTATAAAACTCGACATTTGCCATAACGGGAGTATAAACATGTTGGTACCCTGAAGCAATTTCTTTATCAGTAATATAACGCTCAATCGTGCGACGAATGGTTGCACCATCAGGTAGCCAAAATGGGAGACCTTGTCCTACTTCTGGGTCAACCATAAATAAATCAAGTTCTTTTCCAAGTTTACGATGATCTCTTTCTTTTGCTTCTTCACGCATTTTGAGATAAGCTTTTAAATCTTTATTATCAAACCAAGCTGTACCATAAATTCTTTGCATCATAGCATTATCACTGTTGCCACGCCAATATGCACCTGCTACATTTAATAAATGGAAAACTTGAATACGACCAGTTGAAGGAACATGTGGCCCACGACATAAGTCAACATATTCTCCTTGAGTGTAGATAGTTAAGCCACCTTCATCCTCAGAATGTTCCTCAATCAATTCTAATTTATAAGGGTCATTTTTGAAGATTTCACGCGCTTCGTTCTTAGAAACTTCCTGACGAATACTTGGGAAATTTTCTTTGACAATTTTTTTCATCTCAGCTTCAATGGCTTCCAAATTGTCATTAGAAATTTGTCCAGCATCATTATCGGTATCATAGTAAAAACCGTCTTGAATAGCTGGGCCGACACCTAATTTAATTTCAGGAAAGAGGCGGCGTGCTGCTTGTGCAAATAAATGAGCCGCGGAATGGCGTAAAATGTCAAGAGCATCTTCATGATCTGGTGTCACAATCTCAATGCTACCATCTTCTTCAATCTTTCTTGTGGTATCAATCAATTTATCATTAAATTTACCAGCCAAGGCCTTTTTAGCAAGTGAGTTACTGATGGATTGAGCAATCTCAAAAGTAGTTACTCCTGATTCAAATTGACGGACAGCACCGTCAGGAAAAGTAATATTAATCATTTGATTCTCCTTTTAATATAAAATAGATATAACTTTATCAAAACAAAAAAACGACATCCAAAAGGACGTCGTAACGTGGTTCCACCTTAGTTTATGTAGAAAACTCTACACCTCTAATTGGCTATATCGTGGCCACCGTTTTATGTTTTCATAAAAAGATACAGAGTAGTATCTTATCTCTTTTCTTACGCTTTTTCAGCACCAAGCGCTCTCTAGAAAGAAAGGATGAGATAAAACGTGTCTCTAATTGACATTATAGCATGATTTATAAATATTTCAAGGCTTTACTCCAAGAAATCTCTGATACGATTGATAATTTTTTTAGGTGTTTTAACGACTTTAACCGAAGTTTTTGCCGTTAATTTAATAGCTCTAACGGGTAATGACATCGTGTTTTTAACTAATTTGATTGATGTATCTGTTTTACTACCCTCAACTGATAAGGAAAGCTTTTCTTTTGAAGCCATTTTCTTTGCAATGATAACATCTAAATAAAAAGTGTAAACAGATCTACCAAACTCTTCAGCTGATATTTCGCAAAGTTTATCTCTTAAGTGTTTAGAAGTCATTTTAGGAGTATTAATTATAGCATCTAAAATGGCATCTGACAAGTCTGTTTCACGATAATAAAGGGTACCAAACATTTTTTCATTGATTAAGTCATCAAGATATGGATTACCATGAGCAATAACAGGTTTTCCACTAGCTAAACTTTCAATATAGGTTAGCCCTTGTGTTTCACTAGTTGAAGCACTTATAAAAAAATCACAAGATTTATAGTAAAGAACAGTCTCTTCATGACTAACCATCCCAGTAAAAATAACATGGTCTTGAATATTAAGTTGATTAACCAAATCTTTCAAATTGCCTAGATATGGACCATCCCCTACAACCACTAATTTAATCTTATCATATTCAGCCAATACAAGAGGAAATTGTTGGATAATAGCTTGAATATTTTTTTCATAGGAAATTCGAGATAGACTAAGAAGCATGGTTTCGTCTGATAGGATTCCTAATTGCTTTCGTAAGACAGCAGTCGAATCCTTAGAAACTTCTCTATTAACAAACTGATCCAACTTAATCCCAGTTGGAATAATTTGTTTAGGGATTTTAATATCATAGTCATCTAATATATTGTAGACAATCCTAGTTGGGCAAATTACTCCATCTAAATCATTGAGATAACCACGAACAATATATTTAACCATGCTTGGTCGAATCACTTTCCCTTTAGCAATGTAGCCTACATAATCCTCATACTGTGTGTGGTAAGTGTGAACAACCGGAATTCTTAAGGCTTTACCAACCATTTTTCCAAGTAAACCCATCCCAAATTCAGTTTGTGTATGAATGATTTCGATATCATATTTTTTAGCAATCTTATAAGCAGAAAAAAGACCACGATAAACAATGCGACGATCTGTAAATGATACAAAAGGAATACTTGGTAAACGAATAATAGTTGGGTCTTCAAAACGCTTAACATGTTTGTCAGTTGTTGTAAAAATATAAACATCATGACCCAATTTTTCTAACTCTGTTTTTAAGGTGCGAATACTTGTTGCAACACCAGATACTTGTGGAAAGTAGGTGTCAGTAAAAAGACCTATTCTCATTATTTTAGTGCCATCACTTTCTCGTAAATTGATACAAGCCTTTGACCTATTTTATCAATACTTTTTGTCTCAGCAACTTTGTATCCTTCATCTTCTTTGTGACTCTTTCCATCTAAAACTCTTTGAATGGCTGCCACAAACTCTGGAACATTCTTGCCAAATTCTACTGCATTTTCATTTATCCAACTGTCATAAACAGGTATGTCTCGAAGAATTGTTTTTTGTTTACTTGCTAGAGCTTCTAAAACAACTATGCCTTCTGTCTCTTCTTTACTAGGGAAAAAGAAAGCATCACTAGCTGTCATTGCTCCTTCAAAAACATCACCTTTGATATATCCAGCAAAGGTAACATTTGGAGGATGATTTTTTGTCACGATATTTCTAACAGAATGAGGTACAACCCACTTATTAGTTTCACCAAACCAAATAAAGCGAACATTTGGGAGTTTTTCAGCTACTTTGACAAAATCTTCAATTCCTTTTCGTTTGAAATAAAGACCAGCGCACATAATTACTTTTTCATTGTCTTTAATGTTAAAATAATTTCTAAACGCTGTTTCTTTTTTAGGATTTTTACCATATTTTTTTAAATCTATACCATTTGAACAAACAAAAATTGGTGTTTTAATGCCATAATTTTCAATTAATGTTTTTGAATACTCTGTTGGTGTAATAATGGCATCTGCTTTTTTATAAAATTGACAAAGATACCATTTAAACAAGGGGCTAACTAAATTAGAAAATATAAAAGAATCTCTAAAATCTTCTTCAGTAGAATGGCCATGCATAATCACCTTCTTACCTTTTTTTTGAGCTTCTTTCATTAGTTTCCAGCTATTGTAACCATAAGTGTTCATATGAATCAAATCATAGGTGTCATTAATATCTGTCGTATAGGATTGGTTAACCATTTTTAAAGCTTTCTCTTGATGTTTAATAGCTCTACCAATTCCTGATTTTCTTAAGTAATTTTCTGCCTCTAAATACAATAATACTTTCATAGCTCTATTATATCTTATTTTATTTTATTTTTCATCCAACAATTAATAAATAATGTTTTTAAGGATGATAATTTTACGATAACCAAATGATTAACCTTTTCTAAGGATTTCCATGAAGATATAATATTTTAAAAGATAAAAAACAGTTGAAACGATTAAAGAAAACATATTATGATTTGTCAAAACTAGAAAATTATATAAAAATTTTTAAAATACTCTCCACAAGAAAAAGTGATGGAGGTTTAATATTGAAAATTTATTAAATAATATTCGATGTCAAATTATCCCAATTGATACTTGTCTCAAGACACAGCTTCATTGTTTAGATAATGCTATATTTCACTGATATAATTTTAGCTTTCTAAGTGTTATTGCTAATAGAAAGCAGGTTTTCACAAGCAAATAAATACCTTTAAACTTAATTTAATCATTTCCCACTTAAATAAAATTTAGTTTATTTATTTTTGCATACAAAAAGCCTTACTTGATGTTGAGCTGAATAAGTAAAGCTTTTTATCTTTATAATTTATTTTGTCGTTTGACGTTTTTTAATCCCATGATTAAGAATAATTTCTTTTTCTTCCAATTCTTCTTTATTCATAATTTTGGTCAACATTCTCATACTAACAGCTCCTAAATCATAAATCGGTTGACTAATTGAACTCATATTTGGACGTGTATATTTGGTAATGGGTGAGTCATTACTGGTAATAATTTCAAAGTCTTCAGGAACTTTTTTCCCTGCTGCAAACAAACCATTTAATAGACCTGCAGCAAGCTCATCATCAGCAACATAAGCAGCTGTAGCACCAGATGTTATAATTCGGTTAGCTAATTGGAAGCCATCCTCATAGTTATATTTTGTTTCAAATACAAGACCTTCTTTATAAGGCAAGTTATTTTTTTTCAAACTATCCTTGTAGCCTTTTAAACGAATTTTACCATTAATATCATCAACCAATGGTCCTGATATAAAAGCAATTTCTTGGTGATTTTCAGCTAAAATATCTGTTACTTCTTGGACAGCCTTACGATAATCAATATTGACACTTGGCAATTGATGTTCTAAATCAACTGTACCTGCTAGTACAATTGGTGTTCTTGTTCTTGAAAATTCTGCACGAATTTTTTCGGTGAGATGATGACCCATGAAAATAATGCCGTCAACTTGTTTTGAAAAAAGAGTATTAACAACATTAATTTCTTTATCATCATCTTCATCACTAGAGGTTAAAACAATATTGTATTTATACATTGATGCAATATCATCAATTCCTTTTGCTAGAATTGAAAAATAACTGTTTGAAATATTAGGAATCACAACTCCAACAGTTGTTGTCTTTTTGCTAGCTAAACCACGAGCAACAGCATTTGGACGGTAATCAAGACGTTCAATAACTTCTAATACTTTTTTTCTAGTATTTTCTTTTACATTTTTATTACCATTTACAACACGACTGACAGTTGCCATTGATACACCAGCTTCACGTGCAACATCATATATCGTGATAGTATCATCAGTATTCATTCACAGTACTTCCTTTCTTTTTGAAAATGACGCTTTCAAGAATATTTTAGCACTAATTGAAAACACTTTCAACCATAAAAATATTTTTTTTAAAGCAACTTATCAATTTTTTTAAACAAATTGATATTTTATCTTGCTTTTTTAGTTTTTTTTTGAAAAAATATAAGAAAAAGAAAGGTGAATCTAATGACAAAAATTACTCAACTTACTAATACCTTAACCGAAAAAATGATAAATGTTGCTATTGTTTCTGATCCGGTATCTATCAACTATTTAACAGGTTTTTACAGTGATCCTCATGAACGTTTGATGTTCCTATTTTTATTTGCTGATAAAAAACCACTTCTTTTTCTTCCTCAATTAGATGCTAAACGGGCAGAAGAAGTCCTTGATTTCCCAGTTATTGGTTATGTTGATTCTGAGCACCCTTGGCAAAAAATGAAAGCTATTCTTCCAAAAATAGACTATCCACAAGTTGCTGTAGAATTTGAAAACTTAAATATTTCTAAACTAAAAGGTTTGGAAACAGTCTTTACTGGTGAATTTGTTGATTTAACACCCACAATTAATCACATGCGATTAATCAAGTCTTCTGATGAAATCAAAAAAATGTTCATTGCTGGTGATTATGCCGATAAAGCAGTTCAAATTGGATTTGATAATATTTCACTTGACAAAACAGAAGCAGATATCATTAGTCAAATTGAATTTGGTATGAAAAAACAAGGTATCCAAAAAATGAGTTTTGATACTCTTGTTTTAACAGGTAATAATGCTGCCAATCCTCATGGGATTCCAGGAACTAATAAGATTGAAAATGATTCTTTATTATTGTTTGATCTTGGTGTTGAAGCACTTGGTTATACTAGTGACATGACAAGAACGGTTGCGGTTGGAAAGCCTGACCAGTTTAAAAAAGATATTTACAATCTTTGTCGCGAGGCTCAACAAGCTGCCATTGATTTTATTAAACCAGGAGTTACTGCTAGCCAAGTAGATGCCGCTGCTCGTGATATTATTGAAAAAGCAGGTTATGGTGAATACTTTAATCACCGACTTGGTCATGGTATTGGAATGAGTGTTCATGAATTTCCTTCTATTATGGCTGGTAATGATATGACCATCGTTGAGGGGATGTGCTTCTCAGTTGAACCTGGCATTTATATTCCTGGTAAAGTGGGGGTTCGTATTGAGGACTGTGGTCATGTCACAAAAAATGGTTTTGAACTTTTTACCAAAACATCCAAAGAATTATTATATTACTAATCAAAAAGACTTGGGGGAAGCCCAAGCCTTTTTACTTTATGTTATTTAGCATAATCAATAACTCTTAATTCACGAATAACCGTCACTTTAATGTTTCCAGGATAATCCAAATTATTTTCAATCTTTTGACGAACCTTGTGTGCTAAAATAGTGACTTCGTCATCAGAAATTTTTTCTGGTTGAACCATAATTCTAATTTCTCTACCAGCTTGTAAAGCAAAACTGTGATGAACACCATCAAAACCATTAGCAATTTCTTCTAGATCACGTAATCGCTTGATATAGTTTTCCATCGATTCGTTACGAGCACCTGGTCGAGCAGAGCTAAGAGCATCTGCTGCTGCTACTAAAACAGCTATTACACTTTCAGGTTCAACATCACCATGGTGACTAGCAATGGTATTTACAACTACTGGATGCTCTTTATATTTACGAGCAAGCTCCATACCAATTTCAACATGACTTCCTTCAACTTCACGGTCAATTGCTTTTCCGATATCATGCATAAAACCAGCACGACGGGCAAGCGCTTCATTTTCACCCATTTCACTAGCAAGATGACCTGCTAATTTACCCACTTCAATAGAGTGACGAAGAACATTTTGGCCAAAGCTAGTACGAAATTGTAAGCGTCCCATAATTTTTATCAAGTCAGGGTGCATGTTAAGTGCACCAATTTCATAGGCAGCTGCCTCACCATATTCACGAATACGATTATCAATTTCTAGACGATTCTTCTCAACTAATTCTTCAATCCTAGCTGGATGAATTCGTCCATCTTGAATTAAAGCTTCAAGAGTTGTTCTAGCGATTTCTCGACGAATAGGATCAAATCCTGATAGAACAACCACTTCTGGTGTATCATCAATAATCACATCAATTCCAGTTAAGCTTTCAAGTGTACGAATATTGCGACCTTCCCGACCAATAATACGACCTTTCATGCTATCATCTGGAAGAGAGACAGACGTAATTGTTTGTTCAGTTACATACTCACCAGCTAAACGTTGCATAGCTTGAGCTAGCAGTTCTTTAGCTGTCTTATCAGCACGATCTCTAACTTCTCTATCTGCTTCACGAATACGGTTAGCAATATCTTGAGTTAGATTTTTTTCTGTTTCTGCCAAGATTATTTCCTTAGCTTCTTCTTGACTTAGAGAAGCTACTTTTTCAAGTTCCTCTGTCTTTTTAAGTTCTAAAGCAGCAACTGCTTGCTCACGCTCATCAATATGTCTAGATTTATCAGAAAGACTTTGCTCTTTCGAATCAAGTGTTTTTTCTTTACTTGTTAAATTTTCATCTTTACGATCAAGAGTTGAAGCACGTTCACTTAAACGATTCTCCATTTGTTTAAGTTCTTGTCTTTCAGACTTAAACTCTTGTTCAATTTCTTCCCGATATTTTCTAGCCTCTTCTTTAGCTTCTATAAGTAATTCTTTTTTATAAGCCTTACTTTCACGATCTGCTGTTTTTCTGATGTGGATGGCTTCTTCTTCAGCCTTACCACGTAAATTAACAGCATCTTGTTCTGCATTTAAAAGAGTTAGTTCTGCAGCATTTTTAGCAGATTTCATTTTTACTGAAATTGCTACATAACCAATAACCAAACCAATGAGGGCACAAGCAATCATTATAAAAATGTTTGTCATGTTTTTACCTCAAATTTTTTATTTTATTTATTCGATTTTCTTATGAAAACCTATTTTAGTTTACCATAAAAAGAAAGTTTTCACAATCCAAAAAACAACAGAACCAAAAAAAATATGATATGATTAAAGAAGAGTTAAAGGAGAAAATTATGACCAAAGATGTTATTGTTGAAAGCTTTGAGCTTGATCATACTATTGTTAAAGCACCTTATGTTCGTTTAATTTCTACAGAAGTTGGACCTAAAGGGGATGTTATCAGTAATTATGATATTCGTTTAGTTCAGCCAAATGATGATGCTATTCCAACCTCAGGACTACATACTATAGAGCATTTATTAGCCAAACTTATCAGAAAACGAATTGATGGAATGATTGATTGTTCACCATTTGGTTGTCGAACTGGTTTTCATATGATTATGTGGGGTGAACATACAACCAAAGATATTGCTACAGTGATCAAAGCATCATTAGAAGAGATTGCTGATGGCATTTCTTGGGAAGATGTTCCAGGTACAACTATTGAATCTTGTGGAAATTACAAGGATCACAGTCTATTTTCTGCTAAGGAATGGTCAAAACTGATTTTATCAAGAGGCATTTCTGATGATCCTTTTGAACGTCACATTGTTTAACCTTTCATGGTAATATTTCTTTATTTCTATTCTTAAATTATTTTTATAGCAAAACGATTGACAACCAACTTTTTCTCTGTTAAAATTATTTCGAATTTTAAATAAAGGAGGAAGTATGACACGTCAAGAATTAGCTTTAAAAACATTTATTGGCTTAAAAAGAATATCTGATAAATTTGAGCAAGCTGTTAAACATGACGTACAAGCTTATGACTTAAATTCTAGTGAGTTTGCTGTTTTAGAGTTGTTATACCACAAAGGTCCTAAAACAATGCAAGAAATCAAGGAAAGAATTTTAGTCGCAAACAGCAGTACAACGTATACCTTAGATAAGCTTTGTCAAAAGAAATTAGTTGAACGTAGAACAAATCCTGAAGATAAGCGTATTACTCAAGTTTATTTATTGTCTGAGGGTAAAGAGCTAATCGCATCATCTTTTCCAAAGCATGCTGAGATGCTAACTAAACTATTTGATAATTTAGAAGATGAAGAAATCAAAACTTTAAATAATCTTTTAAAAAAATTATCTAGTTGCTAAAAGGATTCAAGTGCTTATAGGCACTTAATCTATTGCTAAATATTTCGAAACAGAAATAATCGAAGAGGATAACTATGATAGACACTAACTTAATTGGAATTCACCACGTGAGCGCAATGACTGACGATGTGGAGTGTAATTATAAAATCTTTACAGAAATTTTAGGAATGTGTTTGGTTAAAAAATAGTTAAGCAAGATGATAACCATACTTATCATACTTTCTTTGCCACCATTTTTAGAGTCACAAAGAGAAATAATTGAAAATACTATTCGTCCATTCAATACAAAACGTCATTAATTAAAAGGAGATCATATATCATGGAAGCTATTAAACGTATTCATCACATTACTGCTATTGTTGGTAGTGCTCAAGAAAACTTAGATTTTTATCACAATCTTTTAAAGTTAAGATTAGTGAAACAAACTGTCAATTTTGATGATCCTAGTGTTTATCATCTTTATTTCTCAAATCAAAACTATGATCAAGGTACACTAATTACTTTCTTCCCATGGGAAAATGCTGATCCTGGAGAAAAAGGAAGTGGTCAAGTAGGACGTATTGCTTTTAGAATTCCTAAAGGTTCACTTGCATTTTGGAAAAAACGTCTTACTACCAACAATATTACAGTTGAAGAAAAACCTTGGTTTGAATTCAATGCTCTTTACTTCCAAGATATTCATGGTTTAGATTTGGCTATGGTTGAGTCTGGAAAAGCAAATGTTAAACCTGATATTATCGGTTTCCACGGTGCTATCCTCCTTTCAAATGACCCAGCTGGTAGTCGCAATTTTCTAAAAGAATTTATGGGGTTAGATGACCTGACTGAAAACGATGATACTTACCGTCTTCAAACAGTTGGTATGGAAAAACACGATTTAGTTATTCCTAATGTCTCTGATGACCGTGGCTCTTGGGGACCTGGAACTGTTCACCATATTGCTTGGTCATTACCAGATGATGAAACTGAATTAGCTTGGCGGGAGTTCCTTATTCAAAAAGATTACAATGTTACATCTGTTAGAGACCGTAAATACTTCAAATCAATTTATGTTCGTGAAACAGGTAAAGTTATCTTTGAATTTGCTACAGACGGACCTGGTATGACTGTTGATGAGGAATACGAATTTTTAGGAAGAAAATTACAACTTCCTCATATGTATGAAAAACGCCGTGAAGAAATTTCAGCAAATTTAAAACCTCTAGAATTTAAGGATGAGATAAAATGATTTCTATTGCTAAAGAAGCGCTAACTGATAAAGAACAATATAAGATTCTAATTGGAAGTGTTATTCCAAGACCTATTGCCTTGGTTTCAACCATGACAAAAAATGGCGTTGTTAATCTAGCCCCTTTTAGTTTTTATAATATTGTTTCTCATAGACCGGCCATTTTATCATTAAGTATTCAACGAGTGGATGGTCAAATGAAAGATACCGCAAGAAACATTCTCGAACAAAAAGAGGCAGTTATTCATAGTGTTAGTCTTGATAATCTATCAATGGTTAATCAAGCAGCTCTTCAACTTCCTTATGAAGAAAGTGAATTAGAAGCTACAGGTATGACGCTTGCCCCTTCTAGTGCTATTAAAACACCCGGAGTCAATGAAGCTAAAACAAGATTTGAAACGACTCTTTATGATCATATTGAAATTAAAAATAAAAACAATGAAGTGATTTCTGATTTACTCTTATTAAAAGTACTTCATTATCATTTAGACGACAAGGTTTATCAAAATACTTATATCATTCCTGAAAACTTACAACCCATGAGTCGTTTGGCTGGAATAACCTATGCTGAACTTGGTAAGTTGACTGACCTAAAAAGACCTTAGGAGAAATCAATGGAACATATTTTTAAAAAAGGGTTAAACAATGCACCAGTGCTTGTTTTATTACACGGCACCGGTGGGGATGAACACAGCTTATTATCTATCGCAGAATTTCTTAATCCCGCAGCTTCTGTTTTGAGTTTGCGTGGTGAGGTTAATGAGTATGGAGCGCTAAGATTCTTTAAACGTTTAGAAGAAGGCCTCTATGATGTTGATGACCTTAATTATCGTGGTGGTGTCATTCGAAAATTTATTGAAGAAATGGCAGAAAACTATCAATTTGGTTTAAAAGATGTTGTTTTAGTTGGTTTTTCAAATGGTTCTAATATGGCCATTAATCTTTTATTGGCAGATCATACACCATTTCATAAGGGCATCTTATTTGCACCAATGTATCCAGTAGATACTGATCATTTAACACAGTTAAAAGACAAGACATATGTTTTCATTTCTATGGGAGAAGAAGACCCTATCTGTTCCTTAGAAGATAGTCGTAATGTCGTGGAACAGTTTGAAAAGCGTGGTGCTAATGTCGATACTTTTTGGGTTAATAGCCATGAAATTAACCTAGAATCATTAAAAAAAGCCAAAGACTGGCTTGAAAAAATAGCTTAATGAATATCCTAAATTTGTTTACTCATATAAAAAACACTTCAGCAATACTGAAGTGTTTTTGCTTATTTAATAATCAAGATCATCTGCTCTTCCTGGTGCATTTCCAACAAAATACCCAGTTTTAGCATTAATCGAGAATAAGTAAGTGCCGTCTGGCTTAAACATATTATAGTAACCATTTCCATTAATGATATTAACACGTTCTAATATATAATTGTTACCAGAAATAAGACCTCTTTCTTGTGCTACGGCAACAATTCTTTCTAAAATACCATCATTAAATAACCAAGAAGGATTATTAACATCAGCAATCATATCATTATTATAAGGCACACGACTCAAATCACGTTGTAAACTAGCTGGATCATAATTACTAATACCAAATAATGAAGCAGCATTATTAGTAACTGTTGCATTATTTATAGCAGGAGGTGCACTATTTTCAGTACCATTTGAAGGTTGTGATACAGAAGCTTCAGTAGCTGCTTGATTTGCTGAAGCTATTTTTTCTTTTTCTGCTTTATCTGTTAATTGTTTTCGACCTTCAGAAACAGCATTTTGCAATAAATTATCAAGATTCGCTTTTCCAGTGTTTAACATAGTAGTAGATAAAGTATCAAAATTCGCAGATTCTTTAATGGTGCCCGAAACCTTTTCACCATCTACGATAACAGGATCAGTGAATTGTTCATTAACAACTTTAATGGCATCAATGGCTTTTTTCAAAGAATCATATTTTTCTTTTGCTGATGTATAAGTTGAGGTTCCCTTAAGTTTATTTAAAGCAACTTCTAATTCAGATAAACGTTCAAATTCACTATTTTTAAGTTTTGTCAACTCCTTGTCAACAAAATAACTTGCATACATATCGTTAAAGGCTTTAATATCTTCATCATTAGCCTTTGTATCTTTTTCTTTAGTGACAGTTGTCTCTTTGTCAATTGTTGATGAACTATTTAAATGATTTAAAATATAGCCAAAAGCAAAAATTGCTAGTAACAAAGCAATTAACCCACCAATAATAAGACTCTTACTATTTGAAAACTTCTTTGTTTCGCCAAGAATAATATTATCGGACAAATCTTGATTTTCTGGTAACTCTTCTGGCTTAATATGATCAAAATCTAAATTTTCTTGAGAAGGGTTGACTTCTTCTCTTTTCTCTTGAATAAAATCATCTATTTCTTCTGGTGCTTCTTGCGAAGCTTTTACTTTATTTTCAAATTTATGTTTTCCAACTTCATCTCGATGTTGCTTAATATACCTATCTAAGATATTATCGTTTTCGTCGATACCAGCCTTGATTTCTGAATCTTTACGAATAGCTTCTTCAACCGTCATGTTTTTAGCATCATCAAAATCCAAATTCTTTTTATTTTTATTAGACAAAAAATCACCTCTTCTATTTTACAGTCCGTTTAACACGCTCTCCAAAATATTGGTAAAGATCAACCTTTAGAGTACCGTTATAAAGTTTACGCTTTTTATCGGCTTGACTACCATATTTTGTTTCAAAGTTCTCATCACTGGTGAGGATAAATTTACTCCATGTTTTCAACGGATGAAACGTTTTCCCCATATCATTATACAATTTTGTCACTAATTCGTCATCCATTAATCGCTCCCCATAAGGTGGATTTGAAATAATAACACCATTTAATTTATTGGTATGTAGGTCTTCAAGCCTCATTTGTTTCAATTTAATGACATCTGAAAAACCAGCCTCAATCACATTTTGCTGAGCGATTTCAATCATACGATGATCAATGTCAAAACCTGAAATATCAAGTTCTATCTCATAATTTGCCTTTAAATCAGCTGCATCACGTACCGATTGAATTAAATCTTTATCAACCCAATCCCAAGACTCAAAAGCAAAATCACGATTAAAACCAGGAGCAATATTCATTCCAATCATGGCTGCTTCAATACAAAATGTCCCAGAACCACATGTCGGATCAATAAAAGGTTTGTCGGGGTACCAATTGCTAAGCATAATAATAGCTGCCGCCATATTTTCTTTAATAGGAGCACCACCCTTATCAACACGGTAGCCTCTTTTAAAAAGACTGGAACCCGTTGTATCTATCATAATCGTCGCTTTATCTTTTAAAAGAGATACTTCAATTTTAAATTCTGCACCTGTTTCCATTAAAGGCACGTGTTCTGGTCTATGAAAATGTTTTTGTAATTTTTTAACAACTGCTTTTTTAGAAACGGCTTGGATACTTGGTTCATTATGTAGCTTTGATTTGACAGATTTTGCTTTTGAAATTGGAAAACGTGCTCCTAGAGGTAAATAATTTTCCCAATCAAGAGCATATACGCCTTGAAATAATTCTTCAAAGGTTTTGGCAGAAAATTCACCAACAATAATTTTGATACGATCTGCTGATCTAAGCCAAATATTGGTTTCAATAATTGTTTTTAAATCTCCTGAAAAACGAACACGACCATTTTCAACTTGACAATTTATTCCTAAATTTCTAATTTCTTTTCCGACAACTGCTTCTATCCCAGCTGCACAAGTCGCGATTAACTCAAATTGATTTTTCATAATTCCTCTTTTTATATTAAATAAAAGACTAGCATAAGCTAGTCTAACCTATTATGCAATTTTCTATAAGCCATGTTTTGTTCCAAAGACAACTAGGTCTTGTCTTTTTCGATAATCATCTGTCTACTGTTAAACAGTCAAGATAGTACGTTCTGTTTCCATCTATCTCGTGCCCCGACCAAAGTTTGGGTTGCTAGCTTGAGGGGTTTACCGCGTTCCATTTTTTACGTTTCCGCAAAAACTACGTCACTGTGGCACTTTCAAATCTACTTTAGCATATCTTAGACTTAGCTATTTTGATTGCCGTAATGTCAAAAGACATCCCTAGGCTTATTGTTTCACCTAGCACAAACACTACTGGCATCACAGCCAGTGCTAGCATGGACTTTCCTCATAATTTTATAAAATCATGCGATTATCCAAAAATTGCAAATCATTATATATTGTTTGTCTATTTTAATGTTTAAACTACTCGATAATTTGTTTTCCAAAAACTTCTTTTTCAAGGCGACTAATCCGTTTTAGGATATCAAAATTGGTTGCAGAAGTTGAAACACGTGACAAATCAGAATGAGTAGAAGATGCTTCAGCAATTTTACTTTGAGCTACTTGTTCTTTTAATTTTTCATTTTCTTTATGTAATGCCTGAATTTGAGCCATGAAATTTTCATAATCTTTAATAATATCATCTAAAAATTCATTGACTTCATCCTTATCATATCCACGCATACTCGTTTTAAATTCTTGTTCAAATATATCTTTAGGACTTAACTTTATACCAGCCATATCTTTCTCCAAACATCTCTATATTTATAAGAATTATTAAATTCTTTATCAATTCAATCATACCGAAAATTAGATTAAAAAGCAAGTATTTACTCTAAATCCTCAACAATATTATTTAGTCTTTCAAAGGTAATTTGGTGAATAGTATAATTTTTTTCTTTTTTCATCAACTGATAAAGATAATCTAAATTTGACTTTTTTTCCTCATCATAAAAAAGATAAGCACTCTTGGTATGATGTAGTAAAAAATGGTTAAATTGTGACAACTGCTGAGGATTTTCATAACTAGGAAAGCTATATTTTAGAAAATCAACTTTTTTAAAATCTTGCAATTTTTCTTGATTAATAGCATTCCATTGATTCCCATGATTTTCAAAAGCAAAAAGAGTAGCAATCTTAAAATCATAATCTTGTTGTAATTCTTTAAGAACTTCTAAAGCCCAGTATTCAAACCCTAATCGTCCTGTAAAAACAAACCAATTTGCTCCATTTTCTAAAAAATCAATAAAATCTTTTTTTATTACTTTCTTAATAATATTTATCCGAATATCCTTATCTTTGAAAATCCCTAATTCAGTCATTCCATAGCCGGTCACAAGAAACACAGTCATCATTTGTCTCCTTATTTAAATTTATGTTATAATATTAGTAACTTATGTTATCATTTATCTAGAACTAGGTATAGGAGTCTCATGGTTAACTTTCCTCATAAACTTATTCGTAAGGCATCTACAAAAAAACAGACTCTTAAAACTGTTAACTTTGCAAATAGAGGGATGTCTTTTGAATCTGCTATAAACAGTACAAATAATTATTACCTAGCACATCATCTGGCGGTGATACATAAAAAACCAACACCAGTTCAAATTGTTAAGGTTGATTATCCTCAAAGAAGTCGAGCCAAAATTGTTGAAGCTTATTTTAGACAAGCCTCAACAACTGATTACTCTGGTGTCTACAAAGGACATTATATCGACTTTGAAGCTAAGGAAACTAGGCAAAAATCGGTTATGCCTATGAAAAATTTTCATAGACATCAAATTCTTCATATGAAAAAAGTGATTGAGCAAGATGGTATTTGTTTTGTCCTTCTTCATTTCTCATCTCTTAAGGAAACCTACTATCTGCCTGCAACTTATCTTATTGATTTTTATGAAATTGATAACGGAAGTAAATCTATGCCTCTTGATTATATCAAAAAAAATGGTTTTCAGATTGAAACAAAGGCTTTTCCTCAAATTCCTTATTTAGATATTATTGAACATTTTATTTTAGGTGGTGATTCCCATTAATAAGAAAAAAATTATTAAAATTTTAAAATACGCAATCAGCATTGGTGTCAGTCTTGTTATCTTGGCTATTGTTGCTGGTGGGCTATTATTTGCATACTACGTTAGTAGTGCCCCTACTTTGTCAGAAGAAAAACTCAATGCAACAAGTTCAAGTTTAGTATTTGACAAAAATGACAATCTTATTGCTGATTTAGGGGCAGAAAAAAGAGAAAGTGTATCTTCTGATAATATTCCAATCGGATTAGTCAATGCGATTACTGCTATTGAAGATCACCGTTTCTTTAATCATAGGGGAATTGATATTTACCGTATTGTTGGCTCAGCCCTACACAACTTAACAAGTTCTACCACTCAAGGAGGATCTACCCTTGACCAACAATTAATCAAACTAGCCTATTTTTCAACCAGTGAAGCTGATCAAACATTGAAAAGAAAAGCTCAAGAAGCGTGGTTAGCTCTTCAGATGGAAAGACAATATACCAAAGAAGAAATCTTAACCTTTTATATCAATAAAGTTTATATGGGAAATGGTAATTATGGTATGTTGACTGCAGCTAAATCTTATTTTGGAAAAGATTTGACTGAATTAAGTGTGCCTCAATTAGCTCTTTTAGCTGGAATTCCCCAAGCTCCAAGTCAATATGACCCTTACGGTAATCCAGAAGCAGCTCAATCAAGAAGAAATATTGTTTTAGGTCAAATGTATCAACTAAAACATATTACTAAAGAAGAGTATGAAAACGCTATAGCCACACCAGTTACCGATGGTCTTCAAGAAGCAAAAGAAAATAGTAGTTATCCTAAGTATCTTGATAACTATCTAAAAGAAGTTATCACAGAAGTTGAAAAAGAAACGCAACAAGATATTTTTTCAGCTGGTCTAAAAGTGTACACTAACGTAGACATAGATGCTCAACGCTATCTTTGGGATATCTACAATTCAGACACCTATATTAATTACCCTGATGCACAGTTTCAAGTTGCAGCAACAATTATTGATGTGACAAATGGAAGAGTTATTGCTCAGTTGGGTGGACGTAACCAAGATCCAAATGTCTCATTTGGAACAAATCAAGCTGTCCTAACAGATAGAGACTGGGGTTCAACGATGAAACCTATTTCTGCCTATGCACCTGCCATTGAAAATAGAGTCTACACTTCAACTGCCCAATCACTAAATGATTCAATTTATTATTGGCCTGGTACTTCTGATCAATTATTCAACTGGGATAGACAATATTATGGTTGGATGACGATGCAAACAGCTATTGTTCAATCACGAAACGTTCCTGCGGTTAAAACCTTAGAAGCAACTGGTCTGAAAAAAACTCAAGACTTTCTAGAAAAACTCAACATTAATTATCCTCAAATGCATTATTCTAATGCCATTTCTAGTAATACAAGTAGTGGAGAAGCAAAGTATGGTGCTAGTAGTGAGAAAATGGCCGCAGCATATGCAGCTTTTGCTAATGGAGGTATTTATTACAAACCACAATATATTAATAAAATTGAATTTAACGATGGTACCGTTAAAACTTATGAAGATAGTGGCAGTAAAGCTATGGAAGAGACTACTGCTTATATGATGACTGATATGATGAAAAAAGTTCTCACTTATGGAACAGGAACAGAAGCTGCTATACCAGGAATTTATCAAGCTGGTAAGACGGGGACTTCTAACTATACCGATGAAGAGCTAGCTGTTATTGAAGAAAGATTAGGTATCAATCCTTATTCAGTTGGTACTATGGCTCCTGATGAAAACTTTGTTGGTTACACACCACAGTATGCTATGGCCGTTTGGACAGGTTATAAAGATCGGTTAATGCCTGTGTATGGTGATGGTTTAAATATTGCAGCTAGAGTTTATCGTCATATGATGACTTATCTGACTCAAAATGGAAATGAAGACTGGCAGATGCCAACCGGACTATATCGTAGTGGTGATTTTCTCTATCTAAGAGGAAGCTATAATACCAATACCTTTACGACTACTGAAGAAACAACCTCTGAGGAAACTACTACTGAAGAAACAACCTCCGAGGAAACTACTACTGAGGAATCCCAAGAAACTACTTTTTCAAGTGAACAAATAACAGAAACACAATAAAAAAGTCATTATAATGACTTTTTTATTGTGTTATTTTTTTATTAAAAGATAAATAAGAATTCCTAAAAGAGAAATGATGGCTGTTCCAACAATAAATAAAACAGGTAATAGATAATCAAAGGATGATTGTTCTAAAAAAGTATTTTCTTGAGTCATTTGATCATTATCAGGGGTCTTTTTTGTTGTGTTCTGTGCTAGTTCTTCTTTTTTTTGTGTTTCAATAAAACCTTGTTGAAATAAGGTGTTGATGAAAGAGTGACGGTAAAACTCTCCATTTTGGTCAGACCAATCTCCAACTCCCATAACAACAACTATCAGTCGTTTATCTCCTTGTTTGGCTGTTGTCATTGCATTAAAACCTGCTGAAGGACTTGAACCTGTTTTAAGACCATCAACACCTTCAAAAGGGTAGACACCACCAGGTAAAGAATGATTATAAGAGGTAAAATAAGCCTCATATGGAGTTCCAACCATTACTGTTACATTAGTTTGATTGGTATAATTCACAATCTCTGGGAAATTTTTCAAAAAGTAGTAAGCAAGAGTCGCAAAATCTTTTGCGGTTGTTAGGTTGGTTGCTTCATTATCATATCGATCAGGACTATAATAGCCATTAAAAGCAGATGCCACAGCACCACTAGCATTATTAAATTGAGTGTTTGTCATTCCCAATTCTTTAGCTTTAGCATTCATTTTATCAATGAAATTAGAGGCATTATTTTCTGAAAGATAATTAGCAATCATGATGGTAGCAGCATTTGAAGAGGGAACAATTGTCATTGTGATCAAATCTTTAATCGGATAAGCAACGCCAGCAACAATAGTATTATTACTAATTTCATAAATTTGACTGATTGCTTGATCTGTCTCAGTTGCTACAATTGTTGAATCAAGAGTTAAATCACCTTTTTGTAACTCTTCAAATAATAAATAAAGAGTCATCATTTTAGACATACTTGCCGGGTCTCTTTGAACATCAGCGTTTTCTGCCCATAAAACCTCACCTGTATCAGCATCCATTGTAATAGAAGCCTTAGGTTTATTATTTTCATCTACTTCATAGCCAGCCTGCCTTGTAAGTGTCACAAGATCCTCTGTAGTATCATCTGCAAAAACAAATGTGATGGTAGAAAATAGTAACATTAAAAATGTTACACTTGCAATGAATTTTTTCACTAGTATTAACTCCTTAATAAATTGAACTGCAATCAACATTATAACAAACCAATCATAAATAGTAAATCCACTAAAAATAAAAAGGAAAAATCTTCTTTCTGATAAAATTTACCTGATAAACCATCAAGAGACAGTTGCTGAAATTAAAACTTATGCTTAGTAAATTAATAGTATCAATCAGCATGTCTCACATAAGTACATCATAAGAAGTTATAATCTATCTACTAAAATCTTTTATTTCCAAAATTCATCAAAAATTGTGATTGGTAGGTGTCTTTTATGTTTTGTTTTTTGCCACCAATCTTCTATTTTATCTTGAGCTTCTTTATTTATTTTCTTACCTTCAAGATAATCATCGATGTTATCATAAGTAACACCAAGCGCTACTTCATCTGATTGGCCTGGTTTATTATCTTCCAAATCAGCAGTTGGTATCTTTTCATACAAGATAGAATTAGCTCCTAATTCTTTTAGAAGACTTCTGCCTTGCCTTTTATTAAGACGAAAAAGAGGCAAGATGTCTGAACCACCATCTCCAAATTTAGTAAAAAAACCAGTAATATTTTCTGCTGCATGATCTGTTCCAATAACAACTCCGGAAGTTTCTCCAGCAATAGCATATTGGGTAATCATTCTCTGACGTGCTTTGATGTTCCCCTTATTAAAATCTGATATACTGACACCTTCTGCTTTTAATACATTGACTTGAGCATCAACAGATTCTTTTATGTTAACAGTAATTAATTTATCTGGCTTGATAAAATCAAGAGCAATTTGAACATCTGCTTCATCAATTTGAATAGCATATGGCAATCTGACAGCTATAAATTGATAATTTGCATCACCTGTTTCTTGCCTCAATTCCTCTATTGCCATTTGAGCTAAACGACCTGCAAGTGTAGAATCTTGACCTCCTGAAATACCTAAAACATAGGTTTTCAAGAAATCGTGTTTTTTTAAGTAGTCTTTTAAAAAATCAATTGATATTCTGATTTCAGCTTTAGGATCTATTTGTGGTTTAACACCAAGTTGTTTAATAATATCTTTTTGTAAACTCATTTATCAACTCCTTTGGAAAAAGCTTCTGTTCTCACATAATCAATTAAGTCCATTTTGTTTTGCCACACATCTAATGCCAAATCAACCGGATAATCTTGAGGATTAAGCACACGTTTATACTCATCCCAAAGTTGTTCAAATTCCTTTCTAGCATAGTTTTTAATGTCTGCTAAGCTAGGTAAGTCATAAACAAGTCGACCTTCTTTAAAGACATCAATCAATAATGGTACTGCTTTAAAATCCTTAACAGTTTTTCTAATATAGGTATAAACGGGATGGAACATTTCAATTTTATCTAATTGGTTCACATCTGTTTCTGCAAAAGTAATATAGTCTCCTTCAGATTTGCCTTTAGCCCTACTTGTAATACGCCAAACTTGTTTTTTACCTGGCGTTGACACTTTTTCAGCATTATTTGATAGCTTAATAGTATCACGTAGTTGTCCATTATCATCTTCAATAGCAACAATTTTATAAACAGCACCAAGAGCTGGCTGATCATAGGCTGTGATAAGTTTGGTTCCAACACCCCAAACATCAATTTTAGCTTTTTGCATTTTTAAATTTAAAATAGTGTTTTCATCTAGATCATTAGAAGCATAAATTTTAGCATTGGAAAAACCAGCTTCATCTAATTGTTGTCTAACTTTTTTGGAAAGATAAGCCATATCTCCAGAGTCGATACGAACACCTTTAAAATTAATCTTATTACCAAGTTCTTTAGCAACTCTAATGGCCGAAGGAACTCCTAGTCGAAGAGTATCATAAGTATCTACTAAGAAAACACAATCCTTATGTGACTTAGCATAAGCTATGAAAGCATCATAGTCATTACCATAGGCTTGAACAAATGAATGCGCGTGAGTCCCTGAAACAGGAATATCAAAAATCTTACCTGCACGAACATTACTTGTTGCATCAGCCCCACCAATGACTGCTGCTCTCGTCCCCCAGATAGCAGCATCCATTTCTTGAGCACGACGACTACCAAATTCAAGTAGTGGTTCATTTTCAATCACCGATTTTATACGAGCTGCTTTTGTAGCAATTAGAGTTTGGAAATTAACAATATTTAAAAGCGCTGTCTCGATAAGTTGACACTGTGCAAGTGGTCCTTCTACTTGAATAATTGGTTCATTAGCAAAAACTAAATCACCTTCTTTAGCAGATCTAAGCGTTAATTTCAACTCAAAATTTGAAAGATAATCTAAAAAATCTTGAGGATATCCCAATTGTTTTAAATAAGCTAGATCACTCTCTGAAAATTTAAGATCTTTTAAATAGTTAACAATTCGCTCAAGACCAGCAAATATAGCATACCCATTATTAAAGGGTTGTTTCCTAAAAAAGACTTCAAAAACGGCTCTTTTATCTTGGATGCCTCTTTCAAAATAAACTTGCATCATATTAATTTGATATAAATCAGTGTGTAAACTTAAACTATCGTCTGAATACATATTTTTCTCCTCTTTTATCTTCTTTCTATTATAACATAAGAACAAAAAAACACGGAAATCCCGTGTTTTTAGTCTTTATTAAATCTTTAATTAAGAAAAATAATTGTTTGCTCTTTAATAATAATTAGCTATTTTCTATCACATATTGATAAACGTTTTGTGCTGCAATAGCTCCATCTGCTACAGAAGTAGTAATCTGTCGGAAGGATTTTTGGCGCACATCACCAACAGCAAATATTCCTGGAATTTTTGTTTTCATATTTTCATCTGTGATAATCCAACCAGATTCGTCAGTAATACCCAAGTTAGAAACTATGCTTGAAACTGGAATAAGACCAACATAAATAAAAACACCTCCAAATTCTTGTTCTGTGATTTCTTTGGTCTTCACATTTTCAAAAACAACACTTTTAACTTTAACATTATCTCCTTTAATTTCTTTAACCACTGTATCCCAAATAAATTTAATTTTATCGTTTGTAAACGCTCTTTCTTGAAGCACCTTTTGAGCACGTAATTCATCCCGTCGATGAACAATAGTAACACTTTTAGCCAATCGTGCTAAAAAGATAGATTCCTCAACTGCAGAGTCTCCACCACCAACAACTAATAAATCTTGATCTCTAAAGAATGCCCCATCACAAATAGCACAGTAAGATACACCTCGACTGCTAAAAGTGTCCTCACCTGGTGCTCCTAACAAACGATGTTTAGCACCAGTTGCAATAATCACTGTCTTTGTTTCATAAATGTTATCATCTGTTTTTACAATTTTGTAACTACCCTTATCTTCGATAGAAGTCACGATACCATATATATTTTCAACTCCCATTTTAGCAAGTGGTTCATACATTTTCATTGATAATTCTGGGCCAGAAATTAATTCAAATCCCGGATAGTTTTCAATGTCTGCGGTATTATTCATCTGACCACCTGGTGCTCCTTGTTCAATTGTAGCTACTTTTAAATTACTTCTAGCTGCATAAAGTGCAGCAGTAATTCCTGCAGGACCGGCACCGATGACAATTAAATCATACATATCTTTACCTATAATTCTTTCTATAAATTTCTTGTTTTTTGTAATGAGGTTTCTAAGCTTTAACCATTAAAATCACAGTCATAAAAGCAAATGATAAGATTGGAATGGTAATGATAGCTATTAAAAAAGCATCATATAAAGCAGCTTGCCGATCAACTGCTGTTTTATCTTTTCGTTTTAAAACTCTAAAAAGCATCCATATTACTAGCAATAAAAAAACCATCATGACTGCTGCTGCTAAGCCTTGTAAATAAAGACTAAATACTTCTATTAGCATATTTTCACCTAAACTAGTTCCTCATTCAATTTCAAATTATAACAGATATTAATTGCTTTAGCTATCAATCTGTCCTAAATTTTATTTTATAATATTTCGTTAGTTATCACTATTTTTTTAATCGGAAAAATATCTGATTAAAAATTCTGTTTTTTAGCTTTCCTAGCATTTCTATTCTTGGTACGTGCTTCAACTCGTTTTTCTTTACGACGTTTTTGATCAACTGCCCATTTGATTTTCTTTTTATAACCAGGTTTAATTTTTTTCTTTTTTTTCTTTACTAGACCAATCATTTCAATGTCTAATTTTTCTTGCTTTTTTTCACGATTTTGACGTCGCTCCCGATCATAAGTATCCTCAAAACTACCATTTTTAATGACTTTAGGGATAAAGCGAATACCCATTTTCTCAAGTTCACGAATATCAGAATCATCACTAGGCTGATAAAGTGTAATAGCAGTCCCTTTCAACTTATTTCTACCTGTTCGTCCAACACGATGAACAAAGAAGGATAAATCTTGAGGAATCGCATCATTAATCACATGACTAACACCTTCAATATCTATACCTCTTGCCGCAAGATCAGTTGCTACAATGTACTCATAATCTAATTTTTTGATTTGTGACATCAATCGCTTTCGTTCACGCGGAGGCACTCCACCATGAATTTTAGCAACTTTCATGCCATTTGATGATAAAAAAGTATGAAGTTCATCAGCCCGTTCCTTCGTATTAACAAAAATCATAGCCATGTATGGTTGAAGAGCTTTAATCATCGTTAGAAGTTGGTTATTTTTCTCACGTCCTTTGGTTGAAATCAACCAATTCTCGATAGTATCAGAAATAACTGTATTAGTTTTTATTTTTTCAATCACTGGTTGTGTCAAATACTTTTTTAAAAAAGGCTTTAATTTTTCAGGAATTGTAGCTGAAAAAACTAAAATTTGAACTGATTTTGGTAGATGGCTGGCAATACGATCAACTGTTTCTAAAAAACCCATATCTAAAGTCATATCAGCTTCATCAATCACCAGTGTTTGAGCTAGATGAATATCAAGACTTCCTGATTTGATCAAATCATAAATACGTCCTGGTGTTCCAATAACAATATGTGGTTGATTATTCTTCAGCTTATCAATTTGTCTAAGTTTATCTGTTCCACCCACATAATTAGCAATACGAATGGGGATCTTAGAAAATTGAGCAATTTGACGTGTCGCATCATATATTTGTATTGCAAGTTCTCTACTTGGAGATGTAATGACAACTTGGACAGTATTATTTGTTTCATCAATTTTTTCAAAAATTGGAAGTAAAAAAGTGTGTGTCTTACCTGATCCAGTTTTAGATTCTCCAACTAAATCCTTTCCTGATTTCACGATTGGAATTAACTGTTTTTGAACCTCTGTTGGTTCTTTAAAACCTAAATCAATCAAGGCTTCATTAATATAATCTTTAAATTTAAATTCTTTAAATAACATTTTTTCCTCTTTTCTTATTACCTATATCATAACAAATTAAACAGCAGTTATCTGCTGTTTTGTTTTAAACATATAATATCACTAAGGTAATAAGACCAGCAAGTAGACCTATTCCCCAAAACACAATATCCACTCGCCATTCTGACCAAGCTTTACCTCGTCCTGTAAAACCACCCAATTCAAAATGATGATGAAGTGGAGTCATTCGAAAAATTCGTTTCCCCTGTCCGGTTCTTTTTTTTGTCCATCTAAAATAAGCAACTTGAAGTATGACAGAACTAGTTTCAAGAACATAGACGATACCTATCAATAAGAGTGTCCATTCTTGGTGCAAAGCAATTGAAATGGCCGCTAACATTGCTCCTAATGCTAAACTTCCCACATCTCCCATAAAAATCCTAGCAGGTTTCTTATTGAAGACAAAAAATGCAAGTAAAGCTCCAACCATCGTTGCAATAACAAGTAAAATTCCCATTTGTCCTTGTTTATAAGCAATAACAGCGTATGTTAATAGACTAATAACAACTGATATAGAAGCCAACCCATCAATACCATCTGTTAGGTTGACAGCATTTGAAAAGCCAACTAACCAGAATAAAACAAATATCACATAAAGAATTCCTAAATGAAGGGAAAATCCTAATATATTTAAAGCATTTGTACCACTTCCTTGTATGTACAAAACATAAAAAATGGTACCCCCTAAAAGTTGAAGCAATAATTTTTGCCAGGCTTTCAAACCTTCGTTTCTTTTTTTAAAAATTTTTAAGAAATCATCAAAGAAACCAATCATTCCATAGATTAGTATTACTAATAAGATACCAAGAACTGCATTTGTATCAACTTTATCTCCTCTCAAAAATAATAAAGTTAAAAATGTTGAAATGATAAAAGAAATTACTAAAAAGACAGTTCCACCCATTGTTGGTGTTCCAGCTTTATCAAGATGTTGTTTAACATCTTCATGCATTTGTTGTCCTTCAATTTTTTTCAACTGATAAAAACGTATAAAATGAGGTGTTAATAAAGTAGTTGCCAGAAAAGCGAGAGAACTCGCTGCTAGACTTAGTAACATACTAATCTCCTAGTGTAATTGTTAATTTTTTTAATTTTTTCAAACTCGTACCAACATCTTTACTTTGTTTGATAACAGTTCCTTCTTTACTTCCTTTAAAAGTGATTTCAATGTCTAACCATTTAGCAAATTGTTCAACATTCTTTTTAGTCCACCCATACATATCTGGTAAAGTTTCAAAACTATTTGTCAATAATAAAATTTGTTGATTTTCTTTTAGCTCTTTGCCTTTCAAAACAGAAGATTTTTCAATTTTATCGCCAAGTCCTAAAATTATAGGGCTAACCAGATTACGATGTAATTCATCAGAAATAGTACCAGGGTCTTCGCCAATAACTTTTGGAAGTTTGTAAGTCATTTTTTTATTTGAAACAGAAACAACTGGCTCTGTTAAAATTGGTTTCATAGACATTGCTTCTTCTAAAACAGGATTGACCAAATCTCGCCAAAAAAGAAACGACCAATGTTCAGGTTGTTGCAATGTAACATACATAATAAAATCAGGTTCGTCAGAAGGAACCATTGCTACAACTGAATATATATTATTTAATTCACCTTCTAAGTAACCAGCGCCATTTTCCTTAGCAATCTGAGCAGTACCTGATTTAACTGCAACTGACTCATTACCAACTTGGATAACTGGCCCATAATCTTGACTATAAAGCGTTCCATGAATAGGATCAGTACCAACAGTTACCATATATTGACGTGTTTGAGAAGCAGCTAGCGCAGAAATAGGATTCCCAACAATTTCAGTTTTTCCAACACGCGATGTATCAGTATTTGGGTCATAGATTTGACTGATAAATTTTGGTTGTAGCATAATCCCATCGTTAGAAATAGCTGTAAAAGCTCTTAACATTTGAATTTGAGAAACATTTATTCCTTGACCAAACGAACTCATAGCTGTTGTAACAACATTGTCAGAATTGACTTTTCCTGGGTTTTCTTGAACATCGCCGTATCCCATACCAAAGCGTGTTCTGATACCAAAACGAAACTTCTCTAAATAATTTAACCAAGTGTCATGTCCCATATTAAGCTCTAATTGTGTCATAGCAACATTACTAGAATG
Source organism: Streptococcus marimammalium DSM 18627 (assembly GCF_000380045.1). Lineage (GTDB taxonomy): Bacteria > Bacillota > Bacilli > Lactobacillales > Streptococcaceae > Streptococcus > Streptococcus marimammalium. The sequence goes on along the minus strand of NZ_KB904339.1, from coordinate 89,267 downwards.
GGCAAATCCTTGAACAAAATTTCTAATTGTTCCTTGAGAACTGCCATCATTAATATCCCAGTCCTGAATTGTTGTATCAGCAACTGTTATACCTTTACTGTTGTCAATGGTAGCATTTGGATTAAAGGTTTTATTATCAATCGCAGAAGCAACTGTCATCACTTTCAGAGTGGAACCTGGTTCATAACTAGTTTGGTAAAGTAGATTTTGCCATTCAAAACCTTCAACACCAAAACCTTCTTTTGTGTCAGAATCATAGGTTGGTCTTTGTGTTGTTGCTAAAATTTCTCCAGTTTTAGCATTAACAACTGTTGCACTCGCATTAACCCCATTGGCTTTTTCTTGAAAAATATTCATATGAGCTTCTAGATAAGTTTGTAGAGGTGCATATAAAGTCGTGTAGACATCTTTACCATCTAGAGCTTCTTTAACTGTCGTTGCTGTCCCAAGAAGAGTATTGCCATTTTTATCTTTTTGGTAGGTCACGATGCCATCTGTCCCTGATAAAATATCGTTTAAAGTATACTCTAATCCTCCGGACCCTGTAAGGGTTTTACCTCCATTTTTATCTTCTTTAACCGTTGTATAACCAACTAACTGAGAAGCAAAAACACCATTTGGATACATTCTTCCTGGGCTAGTAGTAAACCCAATCCCTTGAATATTAGCTTCTTGCATGGCTTTAGTAATTTTTGTCATTACACCATAACTAATATTGTCTCCTTTTGGACCAAATAAAACCTGTGAGGCATCTCTTTTAAGTTGCTCAATCACATAGTCTTTATCAATATCAAGATAATCTTTTAAGATATCCCCAACCTTATCATATTGAAAAGATTGTATATATAATTTCTCATCATTAATTGAGATATAATTTTTATCAATAACAGCATAAATAGAGTAGGTTGTTGAATCTTCTGCTATTACCTCACCAACCCTATCAAGTATTGAACCTCTTTTCGCCTGAACTTTTTGGGTAGTTTGATAAACAGTTTTTGCTTTTTCAGAAAGATCTACCCCAAATTTACTGTCAGTTCCAATGATAATAATAAAATTAATCATAAAGACTAGAAAAATAAAAATGGCTAAAATCATCATGTTTTGACCAACATGCTCTCTATTTTCAGCAGGAATTTTTCTGTTTTTGGTAACAAATTGTAAAAATCGCTTTTTCAAATTTTTCATGTCATTCCACCCTTTGACTATTTCCACCTTGAATAGTTAAACCAGCTTCTTCAGCAATTTCAGAAATGCGATCGTAACGTGTTAGCTCATTAACTTCTTGTTTAACATTATCAAATTCATCCCTTTGGTTATTAATTTTTTTATTCAGTTGTGAAATTTCTTGCTGTAGCTGAAAATTACGACTTTGAATATAAACAATACCAACAGATAAAATAATAGCTGTGATAATCAAGGCACCATAAAAGGCTTTTTCAATTCTCGTAAATGTTTTTATTCTTTTTTGAATCACATTAATGATGACTTCATTCTTTTTTTCATTCATTAGCTTTTTTCCAAATTCTTCTTGCCACTCGCAATTTAGCCGAGTGGGAGCGATTGTTTTTTTCTAATTCTTTTGGTTGCGGCAAGATTGGTTTTTTGTTAACCAATTCAAACTGTGGTTTCATTCCTTCAGGAATAAAAGGAAGACCTTTTGGTACATGAACAGTACTTGCATCTTTAAATAATTGTTTGACTAAACGATCCTCTAAAGAATGAAAGGTGATAACAGATATATAGCCATCAACAGCCAACATCTCCAAAGCTTGTTGAATAGACTCATCAGCTGCACCCAACTCATCGTTAACTTCAATACGAATCGCTTGAAAAAGTTGTTTGGCCGGATGACCTTTTTTCTTTAATTCTTTAGCCGGCTTACTAGCTTTAATGATATCAACTAATTCTGTTGTTGTTGTAATAGGTTTTACTTGTCTAGATTTTTCAATGTTTCTTGCGACTTGTTTTGAAAACTTGTCTTCCCCATATTTAAAAAAGAGACGAACTAGGTCATGGTAATCATAGTGATTAACAACATGGTATGCTGATAGTTTGGCTTCTTGATTCATACGCATATCAAGGGGTGCATCTTTTTTATAGGAGAAGCCTCGTTCGCGATGATCAAGTTGAGGGCTTGACACTCCTAAATCATAGAGAATACCGTCAATTTCTTTAACATTATGAGCTAATAAGGCTTGTTTGAGATTTCTAAAATTATCTTTAATAAAAGTCACTTGACCATTTGAAATAAAAGTTGCAAGTTCTTTTTTAGCATTATCAATAGCTGTTTGATCTTGATCAAAACAGTACAAATGTCCATTGAGATTCAACTTTGAAAGTAAATAGTTACTATGTCCTGAACCACCTAAAGTAGCATCTACATAAATACCATCTGGTTTAACATGTAACATATCGACAGTTTCTTGCAAAAGAACTGTTGTGTGGTTAAAATCATTAGTCATAACCTTTATTTTAACATAAACTTAGTCTTTTATAAACTGTTTTTCATTAGGACCCCACTTATTTTCACAAACATATCTAACAGCTAATATTTTAAAGACTTTAAGATTTAAAAGCTTTAACGCGTAAGAAATTTTCTTTTAACTTTTTCTACTCTTTGAATCAGGATCTCATTTTATGATAAATTCACTTTCGAATTACTAAAATTTGGTTTTAAAACAAACATAATGAATGATTCTCTAAAATAGTTGTTCCCAGAAAAACAATAACATAAAGTACATTGACCTCTTTAATTATAGAATAAATTATCTTTATAAAGAGCAAATTTAAAGAAAACCTTTGTTAACGTCCTATAAAAAACCCTCACTAACTCTTAAAAAGAGATAATGAAGGTTAGTACCTATTCTTATAAACTATGATAATGGTTTAAAACATTTTCAACTGTGAAACCATACTCTTCTAATAATAAATTTCCTGGCGCAGAAGCTCCCCAAGTATCAATGGTTAGTGTTTTTCCTGATAAACCAACATATTTACCCCAACCATAACTTGTTGCTGCTTCAATAGCTAAACGTTTAGTGATGTGTGATGGTAAAATATTTTCTTGATAATCTTTATCTTGTTCATCAAAAATGTTCTGTGATGGCATTGATACCACTCGGACATAAATATTTTTTTCTTCCAGTTCTTTTTGAGCATCAAGTGCCAATTTAACTTCACTGCCTGTGGCAATCAAGATACCATCAAGGTTTCCTTTTTCTTTAGATAAAATGTAAGCACCTTTATCAACACCAGCTTTTGCTAATTCTTTTGTTCCTTCAAGAGTTGGAAGGTTTTGACGTGTTAACACAAGCATTGTTGGTCGCTTCGTTTCAGCTAAGGCACGCACCCAAGCTGCATTAACTTCATTACCATCAGCTGGACGGATAACATTAAGATTTGGCATTGAGCGAACACTTGCTAATTGTTCTATTGGTTCATGTGTTGGACCATCTTCACCAACAGCGATAGAATCATGAGTCATTACATATATTGTTGGTAATTCCTGTAAAGCAGCCATTCGAACAGCTGGAAGAAGGTAGTTAGAAAAAACAAAGAAGGTGCCACCATAAACACGTGTACCACCATGAAGAGCAATCCCATTCATAGCTGCTGCCATAGCAAATTCGCGTACGCCAAACCAGATGTTGCGTCCTTGATAGTTATCCACTTGAAAGTCTGTATCATTAGCAATCATTGTGTTATTAGATGCTGAAAGGTCAGCAGAGCCACCCCATAATAATGGTACTTGTTCAGCAATCTGTTGAATGGCTTTTTGACTAGTTACTCGGCTAGCAAGGTTAGTCTCTACGTCATAATCTTCTAGTGTCACTTCAATTGGTGAATCAAAGAAAGCTTGTTGGTACTCTTTAGCTAATTCTGGGTATTCTTTTTTATAACGTGCAAAAAGGTCATTCCATGAGTTTTCTGCTTCTTCTCCTCTTTGCCCTAAACTAGTTTGGAAACGTTCAGTCACTTCTTTTGGAACAGTAAATTCTGGATAAGACCATCCATAAATTGATTTTGCAAAGCTCACCCCATCTTTACCAAGTGGAGCTCCATGGACAGCACTAGTTCCTTGATTTTGAGCGCCATACCCAATAACAGTTTTAACTTCAATGATAGTTGGTTTATTGGTTTCAGCTTGTGCTTGCTTTATAGCTTCACTAATAGCCTCTAAATCATTACCATCTGTGACAAGAAGGTGTTGCCAACCATATGCTTCAAAACGACCTTTAACATCTTCTGTAAAAGCTTTTGAAGTTGGTCCATCAAGAGAGATATCATTAGAATCATAAAACAAAATTAATTTACCCAATTTTAAGTGTCCAGCAAGACTAGCAGCTTCTTGACTGACACCTTCCATCAAATCCCCATCACCATTAAGAACATAGGTATAATGGTCAACAATATCAAACCCTGGTTTATTAAATTTAGCAGCTAAATGAACTTCAGCCATAGCCATACCAACTGCATTTGCAATACCTTGGCCCAATGGACCAGTTGTTGCTTCAACACCATCAGTGTGATTAACTTCTGGATGACCTGGTGTTTTTGAACCCCATTGACGGAAGTTTTTTAAATCCTCAATACTTAATTGGTAACCCGCTAAATGTAACAAGCTATAGAGCATAGCACTACCGTGACCAGCAGATAAAATAAAACGGTCTCTGTTTGTCCACTTACGACTAGTTTTTGGGTTTGCTTTCAAGAAATAATTCCAAAGCACATAAGCCATTGGAGCTGCTCCCATTGGGAGACCTGGATGTCCGGAATTAGCTTTTTGGATAGTATCAATTGATAGGGTACGAACGGTATTAACTGCCAACTGATCAATATTGTCAAATGTCATTAATGTGACCTCTCTCTATTTTTTATCTCTTTCATTATAGCATAAATCTATCATTAGGTTAATATTAAAAAGTCACTTGTTTTAGTGACTTTTTAATCATCATAAACTTTATTTTCGACCATGCAACCCCTTTTGGCGTTGAATTTCTTTTAATTTTTCTGGCGTCACATCATTCCCTTTTTCATCAACTAATTTTAGACCTTCGATATGATGTTTAATAGAACGACGATAGCCTTCAATGTATTCTTTTCTAAGAATTGCTTGTTCCATTTTTTCTTCTTCAGTAAGACCTTGCATTTTTTTCTTTTTTGCTAATTCATTAATACGATTAATTTTTTCTTGCTTCATAAAATCTCCCTATTTAGTATTAATTTTATTGAAGGTAGCGATTTGGTTAGCTTTAGTTTTTAATTGTGCTAAAATTGCTAAACGATTGTCTTTTAACGCTTGATTATCCACCATAACCATAGTGTTGTCAAAAAAAGCATCAATGATTGGACTTAATGCAAATAAGTTATCTAAATTATCTGAAATGTCACTAGCTAAATCTAACGATTCGATAGCTTGATATAATTTAGCTTCAAAAGAATTTTCAAACAAGGACTCATCAACCTTGTCTATATTTGCTTTATCTGCTAAATTAAAGACACGTGATAAGCTTTCTACTGATGTTTTAAAATTATCTTGTCTTGCTTTTTCGGAAATAGCTAGACTAGTCTCAAGAAGTGTACGAACAACAGATGTTTCACTTGATAAAACAGCTTCAATAATATCTTTGGAAATATCTGCTCCCATCATTTTTTCTATCCTTGCTAAAATAAAAGTCATAACTTCTGACTGATTCCTATAGCTAAAAGGAGTCACATCTAATTGATAAATACTAGTAATCAAATCTTCTAAAGATAAAGACCAACCGAATTTATCCAAGATACGAACAATACCTTGTGTTGCTCGTCTAAGAGCATATGGATCATTAGAGCCACTTGGAATAAGATCGACACTGAAAAATGATAAAAGAGTGTCCAGCTTATCTGCAATAGCAAGAACGGCACCTACTAAACTGTCTGGCAATTCACCTTCAGCACTAATTGGCATGTAGTGCTCTCGAATAGCAGAAGCTACAACAGAGTTTTCACCAGCAAGAAGAGCATATTTTTCACCCATAATACCTTGCAATTCGTCAAATTCACCAACCATTCCAGTTAGTAAATCAAATTTGTAAATTTTACTGGATCGAATAAGATTAGCTAGTTCATTACTCGATAAGTCCAATTGACTTCCAATAAGATTAGCAATTTTTTCAACTCTCTCCATATGTTCATAAAGAGAACCAATTTTTTCATGGAAGGTTACTTGTTTTAATTTATCAACTAAATTGTCAATCTTCAATTTTTGATCTTCACGCCAGAAAAATTCGCCATCCTCCAAACGTGCCAACAAGACCTTTTCATTACCTTGAATGACATTTTGAAGTCCTTGATCATTACCATTACGTACAGAAATAAAGTGTGGTAAAAGTTGACCAGTTTGATTTCTTACAACAAAATAACGTTGATGTGATTTCATTGAGGTAATCAAAACTTCTTCTGGAATATCAAGATATTTGATATCAAAACTTCCCATGAAGGCAGTTGGGTATTCTACTAGATTTAGCACTTCATTAAGTAATTTTTCATCAATTTCAACCACAATATTTTTTTCTTTTTCAATAGCTTTGATTTGCTCAATAATCATGTTTTCACGTTCAACACTGTTGGTAATGACAAATTCTTTTCTCAAATCATCTTCATAACTGTCAGAAGACGTAATGGCAACTTCTTTCCCGAGGAAGCGATGACCACGACTAATTCTGTTACTTGTGATATCAAGAAAGTCCATTGTCAACATCTCATCGTTTAATAAAACAATCAATGTATGAACGGGACGAATAAATTCAAAGCGATTTGAAGCCCAGTGCATACTGACTGGAAATGTCAAACTTTTTAGAAGTTCTGGGATAGCTTGCAGTACTTCTTTAGCTGGTTTTCCTACCTCTTTTTTTGTTACATAAATATATTCTGTGCCTTTGATATCACGCAAAGTAATATCTTCAACTGTTAGCCCTTTTCCTCTTACAAATCCTTGAGCAGCTTTTGTAAATGCACCATTTTCATCCAAAGCGATTGATTTTGCTGGTCCTTTAAATTCTTCAATCAAATCAGTTTGTCGATCAGCTAAATTAATAACTCTAACAGCTAAACGTCTTGGCGTTGAAAACATTTCAATTTTATCAAAACTTAATCGTTTTTCTTTTAAAAACTGTCCCATTTTATCACGTAATTGCTTCATGCTTGATGTGACAACATAGGCAGGCATCTCTTCTAAGCCAAGTTCAATTAATAAATTCTTTGTCATTTCTATTTATCCTCCTTTGCAAGTAATGCTTTTCTTGTTTCATCATCCAAAAGAGGATAACCTAAGCGTTTTCGTTCTGCTATAAACGTTTTTGCCACTTCACGTGCTAAATTTCTGATTCGTGCAATATAACCTGCTCGCTCTGTCACAGAAACTGCTCCTCTAGCATCCAAAAGATTGAAAGTGTGAGAGCATTTTAAAACATAATCATATGCAGGATGGACTAAACAGTCGACTAAACAGCGATTGGCTTCTTTTTCAAATTTCTCAAAATTAGTTAGTAATAACTCTTGATCACTCACTTCAAAACTATATTTAGAGTGTTCATATTCTGGTTGTTTAAATATTTCTCCATATTTAACCCCATCTGCCCATTCAATGTCGTAAACAGAAGTCACTTCCTGAATATATGACGCTAAACGCTCTAAGCCATAAGTCACCTCAGCAGTAACTGGACTGGTTGGTAACCCACCAACTTGTTGAAAATATGTAAATTGTGTAATCTCCATACCATCTAACCATACTTCCCAACCGAGTCCGGCTGATCCGGTTGATGGATTTTCCCAATTATCCTCAACAAAACGAATATCATGCTCTAAGGGATTAATCCCTAAAACCTCCAAACTTTGAAGATAAAGTTCCTGAATATTACTTGGACTTGGCTTCATAACGACTTGAAATTGGTGATGTTGATAAAGACGATTAGGATTTTCACCATAACGTCCATCGGCTGGCCTTCTGCTTGGTTCTACATAAGCTGCATTCCAAGGTTCTGGTCCAATAGCACGAAGAAATGTGTACGGGCTCATCGTTCCAGCACCTTTTTCATTGTCATAAGCTTGCATAAGTAAACACCCTTGTTCATTCCAGAAATTTTGAAGTGTTAAAATAATTTCTTGAAAGGTTAATTTTTTTGCCATCTTTTCTCCTTTACACTATAAAAATAGAGTGAAACCACATTTCTTCTCCTTTACAATAACGTAAAGGGGCGTTAGAAACGCGGTTCCACCCTATTTTTTGACTTCATTAATATGTTTTATTATGTTAAACAAGAAAGTGCCTCAATCATTACTTTTGTCTGGCTTACACCCTCCCAGACTCGCTTAGAAAAGAACCTGATATTTGCTTTCTACAATACTAATTCTAACACATTTTTTTGGACTTGTCTATTGATTATTAGACATAAACTATCAGTTAAATGATTTCAGTTTTCAAACACTTTTTTACCATCAAGGAAGGTTGCTTTTAAGGACATGTCTTGATTTAAAACAATAAAGTCTGCATCATGACCTTTTTTAATTTGACCACATTTGTCTTCTAAATGACATGAAACAGCAGGGATATATGTTGCCATACGAATAGCTTCCAATCGATTAGCTAGACCCCAATCAACAACATTTTTAACACCATCATCGAGTTTCAAAATTGACCCTGCTAGACTTCCACCTTCTTTTAAGCGAGCTGTTCCATTTTCTACAATTACTGGGAACTCGCCTAAAACATAGTCTCCATCAGGCATTCCGCCAGCACGCATACAATCTGTAATAAGCGCTACGTGATTAGGTCCTTTTTGATCTAATAAAATGCGACAAGCTTCTGGTGATACATGGTGACCATCACAGATTAACTCAGCATAGGTATTTGGAATACCATAAACAGCACCAACCATACCTGGTTCACGATGATTAAGAGCTCTCATGCCATTGTAAGCATGAACCCAAACACTAGCTCCAGCTTGAACAGCATGTAACGCATCTTCATATGTTGCATCAGAATGTCCTAATGCCACAACACCTCCTTTTGAGGTCACATGTGAAACAAACTCTTCTACTCCATCTCTTTCTGGTGCAATCGCAATTTTATGTAAAAGTCCTTCTGAACTTTCATACCATTGGTCGAATTCTTCAATTTTAGGATCTCTCATATAAGTGGGGTTTTGAGCTCCTTTAAATTTTTCAGTAAAGAATGGACCTTCAAAATAGATACCTCTAATTTTACTACCTGACACCTTGTTTTTAACTGAAGCGATTGTCTTACACACATCATCTAATTCTTCAAAAGAAGCTGTTAATGTTGTTGGTAAAAAGCTTGTCACACCGGTCGATAGCAATCCTTTACTGATAGTCTCAAGGCTTTCAGGTGTGTTATCCATTACATCTGAACCATGATAGCCATGAACATGAGAATCAAAAAGACCAGGAGCAATGACATATCCTGAATAGTCAACAATTTCTGCATCAGTAGGAACTTCGGCTACCCAATCGCCAAATTTACCATCAACAATAGTTAAATAGCCTCCTTTTTTTTCCTCGTAAGGGTAAAAGAAACTATCTGCCTTAAAATATTTAATCATTTTAAATCACCTTTCCTTCTTTGCTAATATTATACTCCTTATAAGTATTTTTGTAAACGGTATATACCAAAAAGATATTTTATGCCAACTAAAAAGAAGATTGAATCTTCTTTTAATTATTATAATTGATTTTCTAAAACCTTATCAGAAAGATTTAAAGCATGATCAGTAATTCTTGTACATGGCGTAATTAAATCGATAAAGTTAATACCTGCTAATGGCGTACATATCCCCATATTCATTCGTTTAATATGAGTTTTTCTAATTTTCCGTTCAAAACGTTGAACTTCCTTATGCCGTTCTTGAAGTTCTTTTGCTAATTCAACATCATGATCGGCTATAACACGAGAAGCATCTAGAATCATTCCATGTGTCATTTTATAAAGATCTTCTAATTCTTGAATGGCATCTGGTGAAAAGGTAATATTTTTTGAAAAATTATAACTTGAAAGATTGGTTAAGTTAACTGCATGATCACCAATCCTTTCTAAATCTCTAGAAGAATCAAGGATACTTGCCAAAATTTCATTTTCATTTTCACTCAATGTTTCATTAGACAATTGAATTAAGTAATGAGTCAATTCCTCATCAATTGAATTAACAACAGTTTCATACTTAGTTACTTTTTCAACAAATTTCTCATCTGCTGTCATGATATACCTAAAAGCAGCTTCAAAGGACTGAATAGCGTAGGCACTCAAATGAACCAATTCTTTCTTAGCATTCCCAAGAGCAATTGATGGCGATTGAGTAATAAGAAGTTTATCAAGATAGATAGCTTCGTATTTAATTGTCTCATTTTCACCAGGAATAAGCTTAGTAACAATATAAGCTAGTAACCCAATAAAAGGAAACTGTACAATAGTATTAGTAATGTTAAAGGTTCCGTGAGCAAAAGCAATAGTCATTTCAGGAGTTAAGTTTAAACTCGTTTGAAACCATTCAACCAAAGACATAAATGGCACTAGTAACATCACACAAATTAGGGTTCCCATAACATTAAACATCACATGAGCCCCAGCAACCCGCTTAGCAGAGATATTGCCACTAAGAGCAGCTAAAACAGCTGTAATAGTTGTCCCAATGTTATCTCCAAAAAGAATAGGAAGTGCTCCACTTAGATCTAATAAGCCTCCAGCATAAAGACTTTGTAGGATACCAATAGTTGCTGATGAGGATTGGATTAAAACTGTTAGTCCTGTTCCTAAAAGAACACCCTGTACAGGATTATCACCTAGCGTTACCATATAATCCCTAAAGGCTTGAATTTCTCTTAAAGGAGTCATCGCATCCCCCATTAAATGAAGTGCAAAAAATAATCCTCCTAGTCCAAAAAAGATTTTTCCAAGATTGTTAATTTTTCGATTTTTAATGAATAAGAATAAAACAGCACCTACAAATAGAATAGGGAGCCCGTAATCCCCTAATTTAAATCCAATTAAAAAAGATGTTACTGTTGTTCCAATATTGGCCCCCATAACAATACCAATGGCTTGTCTGAGCGTTAAAAGACCTGCAGAAACTAATCCTACTGTAATAGCAGTAACACCTGAGCTCGACTGTATTAGACCAGTAAATACAATACCAATCAAGACACCTAGAAATGGATTACTAGTATACTTATCAATATAATCACGAAGTTTATCTCCGGCTGCTTGTTGCAAGCCATCTCCCATATATTTAATACTAAATAAAAAGAGCCCTAAACCTCCAAAAAAATCAAATGCAATCGTTTGCCAATTTACTGACACATTTTTCTCCTCATTAACTATAAATTATCGAATACTCGATACTTCCATTTTAAAACAATGTTGGTCAACAAACAAGTCTTTTTTATTTTTTTTTACTTTCAATGAAATATATTGAAAAGACTTGGTTTTTTGAAGAAATTGGACTATAATAGAATAGATATATTAATTTTAGAAGGATAAATTATGAAAACATCAAAAAATGAATTGGTCTACTTAATACTTAGTATCATTGTCATTGCCTTTGCTAGTTTTATTTATATTGTCTTTGGTAAAACCAATCAAATGACCAAAATTGATGATACTCAAATAACTCGAGTTGAAACTAGTAATGAAACAACAACTGAAAATAATAAAGACAATGAACTTATCAATTTAGCAAATGAAAAATTAACAAATTATCGTCTGACACCAAATGATGAAACAAAAATAAGTGCCCAATCAGCTATTGAAGGGATAAATGATGTTGCTAAAAAACAAGAATTACAAGATATACTTGATTCTCTTTCTACTGAATTTACCAATCAAGCTAATGCCGAGACTGCTGTTTCAAATGCAGAAGGCTACCAAGTTCAATCTAACGTTGATTTAGCTCAAAATGCTATCAATAGTTTAACTGATCAAACTAAAAAATCTGAACTGCAAGCAAGACTAGATATCGTGATTGCAAATATCAATGCTTACAATCAATCTTTAAACACACCAATTACTGAACAATAAAAACTACTCCCTCTCTTTATAATAAAGAGAGGGAGTAGTTTTTATTCTATTTCATAACCTAGAAGAATACCTCCGTCTTCTGCATAAAAGCTACATAAACCAGATGTTGGTATGGCATTAACTTCTGCTTGAGGGAATCTATTTTTAATCTTTTCTTCCAGTTGTTGACAAATTTTTAAATTATTAGCATGAGCAATCATTACACGTCCACCATTATAGCCTGAATTAATCATTTCTTCAAAAGCAGCAACAACTGCCTTCTTTTGCCCTCTTGGTTTATGAAGTAATTCAAGCTTACCTTCTTCACTAGCTCTTCCAACCATTCGGATATTCAATAAACCTACAACAGTGCCAATTAATTTACTGAGTCGACCATTTTTTACTAAATTATCAACTTTAGATAAAATGAAAAGTAGACGCGTTTTGGATAAATAGTTCTCTAATCTAGTAATAACATCTTCAAATTCTAGTCCCTCTTTGATTAACCTATTAGCTCCAAGCAAGAATAAATCCATTTCACCACCAGCTGATAAAGAATCAAATACATGAATCTTAGCGCTTGGGTTTTCTTCTAATAACATTTTTTTTGCCACTTGGGCACTGTTATTACTACCTGATAACGTACCGGTTAGTGTGATAACAATGATGTTATCAGCCCCTTTATAAGAATTTTTAAAAGCTTCTGGACTAGGACAAGCAGAAAGAGCCACTGTATTTTGGGAGTACATGGTAGTCATCATTTCTTCTATATCAAGATCTTTAGAATCTACAAAAACACGATCACCTATCGTTAGACTTAAAGGAACTAATTCAAACAAAGTATTTGAAGCCAAATCAGGTAACGTCCTGAAATCACTTCCTGAATCTGTTACAATTTTCCAAGTCATAATAATTCTCCATTCATTGTTTTACTTTTGTTAGTTGACAAAATATCTATCTTCAAATAGAATTATAACATGAAAGCAACAATAATTGGACTGCTTTTCATCAGATGTCACAATTTAAAAGGAGTTGTTATGACAAAAAAAGATATTTCTCCCATATCCATTAAAAATTTGGAAAAAGCCAATCAAGAATCCAAAAAAATTACCAAAGAATCTCTTGAAATAGCTCTATTATATCTTCTTGAAAATAAAACTATCAAACAAATTACAATTTCTGAATTAGTGGCAAAAGCAGGAGTATCAAGAAATGCTTTTTATCGACATTATCACTCAAAAGAAGATATTCTAAAAAATTTAGTTATACGAACTGTTAGAAAAATTTTTCGTGGGATAAAACCTTTTAATCTAAAAACACAAACTTATCAAGCTTGGCTTTACTTATTTACTGAAACCAAAAAAGAAGCCTATATTATAAAGATAGCTTTAAAACATCAATTACATCATTTTTTAACCGATTTAGTTGCTAGACGTTTTAAAGCTTATCAAAAATACCGTAATAGAAAAATCTCAAATTATTCTACTAATTTTTTTAGTACTGCAATTATTTCTGTCTTAGCCAACTGGATTAATGATGGTATGACTACACCTGCAGAGGAAATGGCAGCTATAGGCTTACCATTAATGCCTTAGCCTTCAAAAAAAATCAACCTTTTTGACCAAATTAGTCAAAAAGGTTTTTCAATTAAAAAATAAACAAAGATATACTTACTTCAAAACATGTCTTTCAATAGCCTTTGAAAGACCATTATTATTATTGGTATCAGTTTGATATTTTGCAACTTTTTTAACAGTTTCTTGAGCATTCCCCATAGCGACACTGATACCAGCCATCTCAAGCATTTCAATATCATTATTACCATCACCAATTGCCATAACTTCTTCTTTAGAAATATTTAATACTTTAATTAATTTCGTTAATGCAGAAGCTTTTGTTGCTCCTTGAGGTAGGGTTTCAAAGATATAGCTTTGGCTTCTAACTGTGCTAAAACGTGATGATAAAATTGCTTGATGTTCTTTTTGAAAATCATCTAAAATAGTTGGTTCTGCTAGATACATGCCTTGAAAATTAATTTTTTGACGGTTTAATAATTGCTCTAAAGTAATTGATGTAGGCTTAACAAACACAATATTTGCATCAAACATTACAACCGGTAAGGCTTTTTCAGCCAAAACAAAATAATGAGCATCCTCATCAAAAACAGTTAACTGAATATCTTTTTCGTTTTCAACCAAATGATAAAGAAACCTAATTTCTTCATCTGATAGATTGAAATAATCAATCAAGTCCCACTGACTTGTCTCATAGGTAGAAGAACCGTTATTGATGATAACAAATTCTTTTTCACTTAATCCTAATTGTTCAAAAATTGGTTTTACTCCTGATAAAGGTCTTCCCGTTGAAATAACTATTTTAATCCCTCTTTGAACAGCATTTTGAATAGCTTCAATATTTTCTTTTGGTATCTTATGGTCATCTGTTAATAAAGTACCATCTAAATCGATAGCAATTAATTTAATCATTCTTTATACTCCTTAGTATTATTCCAACTTACCTTGGGCAAATGCCAGTTTTGTTTGTAGCCAACCATTCTTAGTACTGTGATGAGTAAAACTAATACGTAGTAGCCAGAATCATCGTTAACAATTTTAAAATGAATCATAGTAGCTGCTAAAATGGACCAACCTGCATATATTTCGCTTCTTAAAACCCCTGGTTTTCTACCAGCAAGGACATCACGAACAACGCCACCACCTGCACCTGTTAATACAGCTGCTACTATGACAGCACTAAGTGGTTGATCTAAGTTCTTAGCAAATAAAGCACCTTGAATACTAAAGGCTGCTAAACCAACAGCATCTGTAAAAACACCAGCTCTTTTCCAATGCATTGAAATAAGATTTGGAAAAAAAAGAATGAGAATAATAGCACCTAGAGCATAATGGAAAGCTGTTCCTTGGCTCCAAAGGGCACTCATCGGCAGACCAATCATTAAGTTTCTAATGGTTCCTCCACCAAAAGCCGTTAAAAATCCAAGAATAAAAATCCCTAAAACATCAAAATCCTCTTCCATAGCAACAATGGCACCTGAAAATGCAAATGCCACCGTCCCGATAATATTTAAAATTTCCCAAATTGTATTTTCCATACCCTCACCTAACTCATTTGTCCTTATTAGTTTACCATGAATTAAGGAAAACAGGTATCTTTTTCATATATTTTAATCTCATTAATCATTATTTTTTATTTCCTGACCAATTTCAAACTTTGTACCTTTTAGAGCACGTTGTAAAGACCATTTTAATGGTCTTCCTGTAATAGTCACTTTCTTAGCATCCAAATTGACAAAAACATTTTCTACACTTTTTAAGGTAGATAATTTTTCTGTGACTGTATCAACACATCCTTGACATTTTAATCCAGTGATTTCATACGTTTTTTCCATAATTCTAATCTCCATTTTGATGTTATTTATAATTTTCTGCTTTTTAATCTTAAAGCATTTAGAACAACTGATACAGAACTAAAACTCATCGCCAGTCCTGCTAACATGGGGTCTAATAATAGACCACTAATGCCATAAAAAATTCCCATAGCAATTGGAATCATGAGAACATTATAGATAAATGCCCAAAAAAGATTTTCTTTAATGGTTTTAATCGTTAAACGACTAATATCTAATAAAGTGATTAAGTCAAGCATATTAGGACGTACAAGAATAATATCGGCCGATTCAATCGCAATATCTGTTCCTGAACCAAGGGCAATACCAATATCTGCCGTAACAAGAGCTGGAGCATCATTAATACCATCACCAACCATTGCTATTTTTTTTCCTTTTTCTTTTAAAGCCATCACAATGTCTTGTTTTTCATTTGGTAAAACTTGACTAAAGATTGTTTTTATATTCAATTCTTTAGCAATAGCTTGTGCTGTTTGATGATGATCACCAGTAAGCATCACAATATCTTTTCCCATTTTTTGAAGACGTCTAATAGTTTCTTTGCTATCTTTTTTAATCTTATCAGCCACACCAACTAATCCAATGAGTTGTCTATCTTTACTGATAAAAATAGGTGTCTGACCAGATGAGGTAATAGTTTCAAATTCTAATTGAGCTTTCTCTATAAAAATACCTTCCCTTAGCATTAAGGTATCATTTCCTATTAAAAATTCTGAAGAGTCAACCCTACCCCTAATACCAAATCCGGTTAGAGATTCAAAATGATCAACTTCTAACAAGGTTAATTGTTCTTTTTCAGCTTCTTTTACAACTGCTTGAGCTAAAGGATGTTCAGACATGGCTTCAAAAGAGGCTAAATAGCGCAGTACCTCTTTTTTTTCTAGTGCATAAGTAAAAAGAGAGGTTACTTCTGGTTTTCCTTGGGTAATCGTTCCTGTCTTATCAAAAACAACCGTATCGACTTGATGAGCTAACTCTAAAGCATCTCCTCTTTTGAATAAAATACCTTTTTCAGCTGCCATTCCTGTGCCAACCATAATAGCTGTAGGTGTTGCAAGACCAAGAGCACAAGGACAGGCAATCACCAAAACACTAATGGCAACTGTCATTGAAAATTGAAAACTTTCTCTGAAAACAAAGAACCAAAAAAACCCACTGATAAAAGAAAGAGCAATTACCACTGGAACAAAAACTCCCGATACTTGATCAGCAATTTTTGCAATGGGAGCTTTGGTTTGTTGTGCATCTTCAACTAGTTTAATAATTTGAGAGAGAAAACTATCCTTTGATACTTTTTCAACTTGATAAATAAGCCTACCTTTACCATTCATCGTACCAGCATAAATTTTATGGCCCTGTGCTTTTTCAATTGGTAAACTCTCACCAGTTAACATAGATTCATCAACAGTTGAGTGACCTTTAAGAATAATTCCATCAAGTGGAATGCTCTCACCTGGTTTAACAATAACTTGTTGGCCAACAAAGACATTATCAACTGCCACTTTCATTTCTTTTCCATCTTCAAAGACGGTTGCTTCTTTAGCAGATAAGGCAAGAAGTTTTTTAATAGCTTGAGAAGTTTTGCCCCGCGAGAGTAATTCAAGATATTTTCCCAAAGTAACCAGTGTTAAAATCACTGCAACAGATTCATAATAAAAATGACTATGGATATAACCTTGATAAATAGTAACAGTGCTATAAAGACTATATAAAAATGCAGCAGTAGTGGCTAAGGCAACTAAAGAATCCATGTTAGCTCTTAAAGTAATGAGAGCCCTGAAACCATTAGTATAAAAATGATGATTTAAAAAAACAACTGGAATAGTTAATAGTAACAAAACTAATGAAAAAAAGACTATATTTTTTTCAGGAGATAAAAATAATGGAATTGGCATACTTAACATACTTCCCATGGAAAGATAAAACAAAGGAATAGTAAAGATGATAGAGCCAACAAGTCTTTTTTTTAAAGCTTGTATTTTTCTTTTTTCTCGATGTTCTAAGGAATCACTCTTATCATCACAAAACAGTTTGGCATCATAACCGGCTCTTTGCACTGCACTAATAATTTCATTCTTAGATAGAACTGTTTCATCATAATTAACTATCATTTTTTCAGTGGTTAAATTGACAACAACGTTATCTACAGATTCCATTTTTTTAATACTATTTTCAACATTTACAACACACGATGCACAAGTCATACCACTAATTAAAAAAATATCTTTTGTCATTAGATTTCCTTTCTATGAGGCATACATAAACATTGACCAGCTACACAATTGCAATATATTTTACTAAGAGTATGTTTGTTTTTTTCGACTAATTTGTCACAAAATAATTGAACATCTGCTTGAGTCATTAAGGTTTCATCCAATAGTTTTAACAATAAACTAGGTTGTTTTTTTTGACAAATACGGGAAAATACTTTTTTTAACGCAAGAAATTGTGCTTCATCTTCATAAATAAGAGCAAAATAAACATAACGTTTCCCTTGGCTGTAGCTTGAAATAAGTTTTTTTTCTACCAATCTAGCAAGAAGTGTTTTAACTGTTGATGTTGACCATCCTTTTTTGGGACCTAAGACATTGATAATTTCTTTACTAGTTGTTTCACGGTAAGTCCAAATGACACGCATCACTTCCCATTCAGCATCTGAGATAGATTTCATAAACTCCTCCTTTCAACGTCTACATATGTAGATATTATATGCAATTTGCTTATCATTGTCAATAAAAAAGAACTGTTTAACAGTTCTCTTTAATTCTTTTTATCAAGTTCTCTAAGCATCCGATCAATTTTATTACCATATTCAATTGACTCATCTTTGATAAATACCAAGTCTGGAATTTTATACATAGTTAGATTATGCCCTAATTCTCGTTTGATAGTGCCTTTAGCTCTTGTCAACCCTTCCTGAACTTTTTGGTTTTCTGAAGCTAAACCAGATAAAATAGTATAGTAAACTTTGGCAACCGATAAATCTCCAAGCATTTGAACATCAGTAATGGTTACACCATTAACCCGTGGATCGCGAACCTTCTTTTGAAGAATTTCATTAATCTCACGTTTAACTTCCATACCTACTCGATCAATACGAAATGATTTTCCCATTTATGACCTCGTTTCTATTAACGTTTAATTTCTTCCATCACATAAGCTTCAATTAAATCGTCTACTTGTAAGTCGTTATATTTCTCAATCATGAGACCACCTTCGCGACCATTTGTCACTTCTTTGACATCATCTTTGAAATGTTTTAAACTAGCTAGTTTACCATCAAAAACAACAACACTATCACGAATAACACGAACACTAGAATCTCTAGTAATCTTACCACTAGTTACCATGAACCCACCAATTGTTCCAACCTTAGAGACAGCAAAGGTTTCACGGATAATAGCTTCACCAAGAATTTTTTCTTTGTATTCTGGATCAAGCATTCCTTTCATTGCATCTTCAACTTCTTCAATCACTTTATAGATAATACTATGAAGACGAATATCTACTTCATCAGTTTCAGCTTGTTGGCGCGCTTGTGGTGTAGGTCGAACATTGAATCCAATAATTAAAGCATTACTTGCTGCGGCAAGAGTAATATCTGATTCATTGATAGCACCAACGGCAGCATGTACCACAGTTACTTTAACACCTTCCACATCAATTTTGACAAGTGATGCAGCAAGAGCCTCAACCGAACCTTGAACATCTGCTTTAATGATGACATTTACTGATTTAACTTGTCCTTCTTTAAGTGTATCAAAAAGATTTTCAAGACTAACACGATGATTATTTTGACGTTGTTTAATCAGTGCACGCTTAGCGCGCTCCTCTCCAGCTGAACGAGCTGCTTTTTCATCTTCGTAAACGGCAAAATGATCTCCTGCCATTGGTGTCTCATTTAGACCCGTGATTGAAACTGGAGTAGAAGGTGGTGCAGTTTTTACGCGACGACCTAAATCATTTGTCATAGCACGTACACGTCCAAATGTGTTACCAACAACAATTGGGTCTTGAACATTAAGTGTCCCTTGTTGAACAAGTAATGTTGCGATTGCTCCTTTTCCTTTATCAAGACGAGCTTCAATTACCGTACCTATTGCACGAACAGTAGGGTCTGCTTTTAATTCTTGTATTTCAGCAACAAGTAGAATTGTTTCTAGTAGTTCATCAAGGTTTTTACCAAATTTTGCCGAAATTTCAACAAACTCAGAATCACCACCCCAAGTAGTTGACATAACACCATGCTCAGCTAATTCACCAATAACTCTTTCTGGATTAGCTTCTGGTTTATCAATTTTATTAATGGCAACAATAATAGGTACACCAGCAGCCTTTGAATGATTAATAGCCTCGATTGTTTGAGGCATCACACCATCATCGGCGGCAACAATTAAAATAGTGATATCAGTAACAGAAGCACCACGAGCACGCATACTTGTAAACGCAGCATGCCCAGGGGTATCAAGGAAAGTAATTTTTTTACCATTTTCTTCAATCTGGTAAGCACCAATATGTTGTGTAATCCCTCCTGCTTCACCTGTTGCTACTCTAGAATTGCGAAGGGTATCTAATAGAGTTGTTTTACCATGGTCAACGTGCCCCATAATTGTAACAACCGGTGCCCTTTCAATCATCTTCCCAGGATTAAGATAGCCATCTTCTGTAAAGAAACGTTCAATATCTGCATTATCCACTTCAATTTTTTGATGTGCTTCAATACCGTAATCAACCATTAAAAGTTCAATAGTATCAGCATCAAGAGATTGATTTTGTGTTGCCATAACACCCATCATAAAGAGTTTTTTAACAATTTCAGCTGGTTCACGCTTAATTCTTTTAGCAATATCAACAACAGTCATTCCTGCTGTATATTCAAATTCTTTTGGTAATTCATGAAATTTACGTTCTGTTACTGGTTTTGGAGCAACATCTTTGTTATTTCTACCTTTTTTAGATTTCTTTTTAGTATTCCAGTTACTATTTCTTTGATTTCTCACTTGATTATGATTATTCCAATTTTTCTTATTTTTACCTTGTTTTGGTCCATCTTCAAGGTTAGCAGCTTCATGACGAAGTTTTTCTTGACGAGCTTGTTTTTTACGTCTCGTATCAACATTTTGTTTTGGAGGTGCAACAACAACTCCTACACTAGTTTTAGGCTCTAAAACTGGTTTAACTTCTTGAACCTTAATAGTTTCAGTTTTTACTTCATTTGATCGTTTTTCTATTTCTTCTTTTTCACGTTTTGCCTTCTGAATTTTTGCCAATTGTTCTTGTCTAAAGCGACTTTCACTTTGACGAGAATACTCAGCATTTTGTTCAGCTTTTAAAGCTGCAGCACGTGCTTTAAAATCTACCTTAGGAGTCGTTGGTTTTTCAATCTTCACTTCTTCGTTTCGTCCAGATTTTTGATTATCAAAACGTTTATTATTAAACTTAACTTTGTTTTGATTTCTATTTTTTGGTCGATTAGAAGAATTTGACATATCTCTTTGATGCGTATTTTCTTTAGCTTTTTTACGACGTTCTGCTTCTGCTTTTGCTTTTGCTTCACGTTCAGCCTTAAAATTTCTACTCTTGGGTTTTAGTTGATTTGTCGCTTGTTGAACAACTTCTTTTTTGTCAACCTCTTTAACCTGTTGGTTAGATTTTTGGTCACCAGATTCCTTTGTTTTCACTAATTTGTTTTTACTTGTACTTTGTTCTTTTACAGAAGCATTTGTTTCTTTTTTCTCTAACGGTTTATTAAATGGTTTAGAAAAGCTTGAAACCAATGTTTTAACGTCTGCTTCATCTAGGGTACTTGAGTGTGTTTTAACAGAAAATCCAAGTGATTTTGCTTGTTCAACAACTTCTTTACTCGTTTTCCCTATTTCTTTTGCAATTTCATGTAATCTTTTCTTAGACAAATCTTGTCCTCCTATCCTTTATCTCATAAGAGTCCTCATTTTCTTTGAAAATCCAGCGTCACAGACAGCTATAACCTTTCTAGGTTTGCCGATAGCAGCGCTTAATTCCAGTGTAGAAAACACTGTGGAGACTTCTACGTTATAATAATGACTTTTATCATTTATTTTCTTTACCAAATTGAGACCAGCATCATTTGCAAGAAAAATAAGTATTGCTTTTTGGGATTGAATCGCATTAACGACTAATTCTTCTCCTGAAATAAGCTTTCCTGCTCTTTGTGCTAAACCTAACAAATTGGATAATTGTTTACTATTATTCAAGACCTAACTCTCTTCTTTTGACTTTATGATCAACATAACTAATAAGCTCATCATAAAAGCTCTCTGGAACATCCACTGAGAAACTATGATTAAAAATCCTTTTTTTCTTAGCAATCAATGCTTCTTGGTTATCTAATTTGATATATGCACCTCTACCATTTCTTTTACCAGTTGGATCAATTGCTATTTCACCATCTTTAGTTTTAACAATTCTAAGTAAGTTTCTTTTATCAATAATATCACCTGAAACAACTGATTTTCTTAAAGGCACTTTCTTATTTTTTGGCATGAGCACCTCGTTTCTTTTACTCAGTATCTTCAAGAGAAGCTTCTGCTAAATCCAACTCCTCATTGATGGTTAGTTCTTCTTCTAATGCTTCAAATTCACTAGCAGATTTAATATCAATACGATAGCCTGTCAAATGTGCTGCTAAACGCACGTTTTGACCACGACGTCCAATAGCAAGTGATAATTTATCATCAGGGACAACAACTAAAGCACGTCTTGGATCAATATCATCAAAGATAACTTGATCAACCTCAGCAGGAGCAATAGCATTATAGATAAATTCAGCTGGATCATCAACCCATTGAATAACATCTATATTTTCTTCTACTGGTACAGTAGTCCCCGTTTTTGAATCAAAGCGTTTAGGATGGAATTTACTGATGACTTTTTGAATGTTAGCACCTTTTCTACCAACAATAGTTCCAATAGCATCAACGTTTGGATTGTGGCTTCTAACAGCAACTTTTGTTCTGTCCCCAGCTTCACGTGCCACACTCATAATTTCTACAGTCCCATCAAAAACTTCCGGAATCTCTTGCTCCATAATACGTTTGATGAATTCTGGATGACTTCTACTTACAAAAACATTGACACCTTTAGGATTATTTTCAACTTTATAAACAAAAACTTCAATACGGTCATGTGATTTAAAAATTTCACCAGGAATTTGATCTTGTTTTGATAATTGTGCTTCAATGCTACCTAAATTAACATAGATGAAACGATCATCAAATCTTTCAACCGTTCCAGTCATAATTTCATTTTCATGTTGTTTAAATTCGTTAAATGTTACTTCTCTATACTGATAACGCATTTTTTCCATAATCGTTTGTTTAGCATTCTGTGCAGCCACTCTTCCAAACTCTTTTGGTGATTCTTCAAATCGAATCTTATCACCTAATTCATAGGCTGAATTAATAGCTAAAGCATCTTTTAAACTAATTTCTAAACGACTATCAAAAACTTCTTCAACAACCTCACGAACTGTAAAGACATTAAAATCTCCAGTTTTTTCATTAAATTCAATGACAGCACTTTCTGATTGTCCATAACGACGACGGTAAGCTGCTTTTAAAGATTCTTTAACAGCGTCAATGATATCTTCCTTATTAATATGTTTTTCTTCTTCCAAAATTCGGAAAGCTTCTAGCATTTCTTTGCTCATATCTATTTTTTCTTTGCTAGGCAAAGAGAGTTCCTTTCTTAAAGTTTCACGGCAAGGCGTGCTTTTGCAACAACCTTGTAAGGGATAGTTATTGTTTTTTTACGTGTCTTATCTATGTAATTTAATGTTAGTGTTTCACCATCGAAATCTGTTAAAACACCCTCAATGACCTTCATTTTATCAATAGCTTGGTATAAACTAACATTAATGTACTGGTTAATTGCTTTTAAAAGACTTTCTTTGGTCTTTAAGGGCCGTTCCAAACCAGGACTTGAAACCTCCAGTATATATTGCTCAGGAAAGGGGTCGGGCTTAATATTATCAAGCAGCGGACTAATAGTTTCTGATAGCAGTGATGTATCTTCAACCGTAATTCCTCCTGGTTTATCAATTAAAACACGAAGAACATAGTCTGTTCTCATCTTTTCATACTCAATATCAATTAATTCAAAAGGATCCTTAATAGCGGGTACGATAGCATTTGTTACTAATTCAATAATAGATGTGATGGTAGTTACCTCCTTACACAGATAAGAGGCGAAGTTCTTCTTCGCCCCTCTTTGTATTATTTAATTCATTATAACACCTATCCTTAGAAATTGCAAGGATTAAAGCTTGTTAAGCAAACTATTTATCAATAGAAACTCTTCGTATATACTATTTTAAAAAAATTAAAAACAGTTTTAAATTAATGACTTTCGCAGATAAAAGCAAAAAATATTATCATATCAACACAATATAAGGAGAGAATGGGATTTGAACCCACGAGTGCCCATACAGACACTACTGGCTTTCCAAGCCAGCGCACTCAGCCACTATGCGACCTCTCCATAAGGTGGTTACCCACCAATATAGCAAATTAAAATTGTACTTCAACACGGTATATAACCTGGCCTTTATTTGAAAATTTTTCTTCGTATTCAGTCATCACATTTTGCTCATAATCACTAGCATGTAAATCTAGCCAAACTTGCTTTAAGGTCATCCCATATTGAGAAAAACTTGCTAAACTATATTCAAATAAACCTCGATTATCAGTTTTAAAATGAATTTCACCATGCTTAGGAAGAATCATTTCATAGATTTTTAAAAAGGATTTGTATGTTAATCGACGTTTTTCATGCCTTGTTTTGGGCCAAGGGTCACTAAAATTAAGGTAGAGGAGTGAAATTTCTCCTTTTTCAAAATAATTAGTTAACTCAGAACCATCCACCCACAATAATTTGATGTTTGGTAACTTAGATGCCAAAACTTTGTCTAAGGCATAACTTAAAACAGACATCTGAATGTCAATACCAATATAATTGATATCTGGATTTTTCTCAGCCATTTTTGTAATAAAACGACCTTTGCCACTACCTACTTCTACATGAATTGGATTATTGTTACCAAAAATCTTTGCCCATTTGCCTTTACTATCTTCAAGCTTTAAAACAACATAATTAGGATGATTTTCTAAATGTTCTTGCGCACCTTTTCTTCTTCTGACTCTCATGTGACCTTTCTAAAACATTGCTTTAAAATTACGAAGCTCATAAATTTCTTGATTGACATGCTCCATATCTCTCATATTGAAAAATTTCAAAATTTGTGATAAGAAAGTATATTGCCCATACCATTTGATCTTATTCAACACTTTTTCACTATACCTATAACCATAATAGATCAACCATTCTTCCCAACGAACTCTTGGAACATAATGACTTAAAATATGAGCAACATCATACATGCGATCTGTTAAACGTACTGAATCCCAATCAACAAGATAAATTAAACCACTAGTTGTAATTACCCAATTACTATGTCTTACATCTCCGTGAACAATTGTTGCAACTTCTGCACGAAATTCTGGTAAGTTTTGTTTTAATTCTTCAACAACTGATTTTAAATAAGTGTTTTTTTGTAATTGAAGAGGTGCATTTTTTTCCCAGTCAATGAGTAAATCATAAGGATTTTCAATTTGAAAATTCAATTGTAATAATTGATTAACTAATGAACGTGATTTATGCATTCTTTGTAAAATTTGACAAATTTGTTTGCTGTTCATATCTTGTTTTGTCAATAATCTACCATTTAACCATTCTTGAGCACTCATCATATCACCATTACTCAAACGTTTTGCCCATAATAATTGAGGTGTGATTTGCTCTTTTGCAAGTGCTGCTAAAATAGGGGTAGTATTTTTTTTTACAAAAATACGATCACCATTTGGATAAATCCCTAAAAAAGCTTGTCCACTCTTCCCTAATAATGGTTTTAATGTTAAATCTTTATCTATTAAAGTCACTTTTCCCCCTCCTTTGATATCGTTGCCTACTATTTTACTCGTTTTAAGATACTTAGTCAATCATCTGTTTAACTTTGTAACGTAAATATAATTCACTAATTAACAAATTACCACCTATCAATAACAAAGCTCCTAAGACAGAAAAAGATAAGAGTAATTCAATGACTAAAAGGCTAAGAGTTAAGCCCCTTAAAAAGAAAAACATATTCTGTGCTTTTAAAGAGCTATCAATAGGGTAGGTTTTTGTAAGATAATGGTAATCAAAATGATTGAAAAGAGTTAACAACTGAAATAATAATAAATAATTAAATAAAAGAGCTAGACCAATACTAATAATTGGGTTTGGTACAAAAAGAAGACTTATCGTACTTAAAATAAGTAAACGAATAGCTAAACCAAGATAGTCACCACTTCTTAAAAAAGCTCTCATAAATAGATAAAGCCAAATTTTCTTATGATGTTTTGGTAATTTGTTAAGTAATCCATCAAGATAAGAACGTCTTTTAACACTAGTTGTTAATCCTTTGACAGTAGTAAACAAAGAATAAAACTTCAAAATATTTTGTTTTCGCTTTAACTCATAAGTAATTAAATCATCCCAATTCAGACGATCATGATTCAAAAAACGTGAGGCTTTTTTCTTAACAATAACATATTTAATAAGAAGTAGCAAAACGACCAGAACCCCAAGATGAAGATGAGAAAGACCTAAAGCTAATAAAATTGGAACCATTATTATAAGAATAATCAGTTGAATAGCTCCCCAAAAAAAGAAAGCCCTATGCGTTGCTTGATGAATAATCACCATCATATAGTCTTCTTTAACAATTAAAAACTGCTTATCAGCTGGTTCAACATAAGTAGCAATACTGCCAAGGTTAAGAGATATAGTAAAAATGAAACCAATAACAATCCAAATAGCAAAAGTATTTTCTGGTAAATGATTGAGTAAATAACGATACTGTACTAACATAAATCCCAGTAAAACAAGAAGTACTAGAACAAAATGATCATTTAAAACATAGCGAAGATATCTGCTGGTTTTGTCAAAAAATTCTCGACGACGATTATTAAATAATTGTTCCATCTTAAACCTCTTTTGTAAGCATCATATAAATATCGGTTAGACGGGCATTTGGCATGGCAAATTTTTCTTGTAATTCAATCAAACTACCAAAAGCATGGACTTCTCCTTGATGCAAAATAACAAAACGATCGCACATTTTTTCAGCAGCATCTAAGACGTGAGTTGTCATTAAAATGGCTTTTCCTTTGGCCTTTTCATCAGCCATTAATTGCGTTAAATCCTCAATAGCTTGAGGATCAAGACCTAAAAAAGGTTCATCAATAATAAAAAGTGTTGGATCAACAATAAAAGCACAAATAATCATAACTTTTTGTTTCATCCCTTTAGAGAAATTTGTTGGAAACCAATCTAATTTATCCTTGAGACGAAACTGTTTTAACAATTTTTCTGCTCGCTTAAAGGCAAGTTCAATCTCAATATCATAAGCCATTGCAACCGTTTCAATATGTTCTTTCAAGGTTAATTCCTCATACAAACTTGGTGTCTCAGGAATAAATCCTATTTTTTGACGATAATTTTTTTGATCCTTAGCCAAAGTTAATCCATCGATACTTATCGTGCCTTCATAAGGGATTAAAAAACCAATAATCTCGTTTATAGTTGTTGATTTGCCTGCACCATTTAAACCAATCAATCCAACCATTTCACCATTTTTTACTTCAAAACTAATTCGTTTTAATACTGGTAAATTTAAATAACCTCCAGTGACATTTTCAACTTTTAACATGTGTTTTCCTATTCTAATTTTCTACTTCGAAATCATCAAAAATAATAAGACAAAGATAACAGAGATGTTATTTCATCTATTATAACATAGAAACATAACATAGAAAAAATTAAAATTTATTATGAATGTAAAAACCCATTAAGAAATATTCCTTTCTTAATGGATTTAGTTATATATCATAAAATTGATAATAAAAACAAATATTATTTTTTATCGACAATTTTGAATTCAATATCATCTTCATTTAAAACTACATCAATATTTCGTTCAGAGTCTAAATTAATAACTTGCTCTAAAGATTCTTCAGCATGTTCTATTACGTTATTTTTCTTTTCATCTAAAACATATTTAGATGTTTTATGAACTGTCTCCTTTGTTTTTTCACTTAGAAATTCTTGAGCTTTTGTACCCGATGTAAAGGCATCAACAACTTTATCTACCACACCATTACTCTGTTTAGAAATCGTAATGTCTCCCTCTTGTTGTGAGTCTACTTCTATTAATAATTTTTTATTGAATGTTAACACATTATTTTTAATGGTGATGTTATTAGAACTAATATCATTTAAATCAATTTTAAACTCGGTTTTGACAGGAATATCTACGACTAAATTTCTACCAACAAATACTTTTGTAATTGGTTTAGTCCAATCTGGCCAATCTTTTAAATTATCATTCTCAAATTTTTGATTTCTAGTAGTTTTTACATCTGCATCAGCCACAACTAATTTTGTTTGTCTGGAAAATCGTTCAATAACAAATTCGTAGTCCGCACTATTGGTTCCGTTGAACATGCTCATTAGAGAATTCTTAAACGTAAAAAGTATCCCTCCAACTAAAGCTAATATAATAGCAATAGTTAATAATTTATTAGCTATAAATTTTCCTAAAAACTTCATTGGCTTCTCCTAATTAGATTCTTATCACAAACTATAACAAATCATATAATAAAAAGCAATAATTAATTAAGATTAATTATAATGTTGCAGTATCACAATTGACATGGCACCTAACATCAAAAAAGATATCGTTTATAACAACTGAAACAATTGTGGTGATTATGTCATTTCACACCAAAATACTTATTATCAAAAGATTTTATTAAAATTGTTTATAACTTCCTATCATGTATAATCATTTAGATTGGTTATCTTTTTGTATAGTAATTATTAATTCAGACTAAAATGACAGAACTAATCGATTTCATCCCTTTCTCATAATAAGAAAATAGATTGAGTGTTTGTTACTAAATGAGCAAGAAATTTATGATTAAAGGGACAAAGTAGTAAGATATGATCTTAATCATCCTTATTTTAGCAATTTTTTGTTATACTATTAGTAAATTCAATGATAGGAGATATAATATGGAAGATTGTGTTTTTTGCAAAATTGTTTCTGGAGATATACCTTCAAGTAAAGTTTATGAAGATGATGATGTGCTTGCATTTTTAGACATCACGCAGGCAACAGATGGTCACACATTAGTGATACCTAAAAAACATGTCAGAAATGTGCTTGAAATGGATGAGAAAACTGCTGAAACCTTTTTTTCTAGAGTTCCAAAATTAGCTCGTGCCATCCAAAAAGCAATGGACGCCCAAGGATTAAACATTATTAATAATAATGAAAAAGTTGCTGGGCAAACTGTTTTTCATGCCCACATTCATCTTCTCCCACGATACCAAGAAGGCGATGAATTCGACTTTCAATTTGTGCAACATGAACCTGATTTTGTCAAACTAGCAAAATTAGCAAAAACAATTCAAAAAGAGGTGGTCGTATGAAAATAAGAACATTTTTAATGAGTGCAGCATTAGGATTCTACGCTTATTCTATCTATCAAAATCGTGATAAAATTAAAAAAGAAGCTGATGAAATGGAAGTGTTATGGTCAAATGGTGAAAAAAGTCTTGAAAAAATTAAACAGCAAATAGAAACCATAAAAGTTGAAAAAGAACAACTAGATGACGTTACTCATAACTTAAAAAATAAATTGGAAGGTTTTAAACAAGACGCTCAAACACATATTGAAAATATTAAAAAAACAACATCATAAAAACCGACATTTCAGTCGGTTTTTTATTTAATAACTTTCCACAGGAAGTGTTTCATCATATGGTGGTGCATAATCTTCAGTTCCATAGACATCTCCAGTATCAAATTGATTAATATTTTCATACAATATAGCTGTCGTGTTCAACTCTGTTACCTCGTCTAACTCCAGCTCTCTTCTAATATTATTTTGAATTTCAAGAAGATGCTCGGCCGTTACAATCTGATAACTAATCCCATTTATCATTGCATCCTCACCACGTAATTGATAGCTTTCTATATTTTTAATGGCATCTTTGTAACCAAGAAGACTAGGAATTGTTTGTGCACTAATTTCAATATCTGTTTGAACATTATCGCTGACTGCTGATAATATTTTACGGTAACTACTAATACCGTCAAGAGCCAATATTTTTTTAATAACCTTTTGAATCACTTCTCTTTGACGTTTTTGTCGACCGTAGTCACCTTCTGGATCATCATAACGCATTCTTGCATAAACTAAAGCCTGATCTCCATTAATTTTATGAGTTCCGGGTTCAACAAAAGAGGTAAACTCCGGCTCTTGTTCTTCAATAGAAATAGGAAAATCAAATGAATTGGTGACCGTAATGCCATCAACAACATCAACCAGTTGAACAAGCCCTTCCATATTGATTTGCATATAATTATCAATAGTAATACCAAGCATATCTTGGACTGTCATAATGGCCATTGGAGCTTCTCCTGAAGCGTAAGCAGCATTTAATTTAGCCTCAACACCTGTTTGTGGGTTATCTTTTGGACCGCTTAGAGCAATCAAAATATCACGTTCTAAACTGGTAATGGTTGTCCTATTAGTATTAGGATTAACAGTGACGAGAATCATGGTATCACTATTGCCTTCCCACTTAGAAGTACGACTAGCAGAACCTGTGTCAACCCCCATTAATAAAATAGAAAATGGTTTTGTTTGTTTTATAGCTTGACTAGTTTCTTCAGAAGTTTTATACACCTTAAAGGTTTTTGATAAGGCATCTGTTGAAAAATTAAAAGCTGATGTCGTATAGACTCCAATCGCTATTACACTTATTATGATAATGGCACTTAGCATTAAAAAGATTTTTTTCCCAATAGTCATTATATTTTTTAATCTATCAGTTTACCCATCAGGTAAACATCAAGAAATTCTCCATTCTTTGTTTTAGCACCTCTTTGTTTGGTACCTTCTATTATAAAACCAAATTTTTGATACAAATGAATTGCAACTAGATTTCTTTTTTGAACCGTTAATTCCAATCTTCTCAATTGGCTGTAATTTTTAGCCCAATCCATAGCTTCTTCCATTAATAGTTGACCTAATCCATAACCTTGGTAATCTTTATCAATCACTATGAACAATTCGCCAATATGAGCAACTCTCTCATGAGAATCATTACTAATATTTAATATTCCAATAATACCTTGATTAGCTTTAGCTAGTATACACAATTTATTTTGAGCATTCTGACTCTCCTGAATAAAGGTAGTCATTTCAGACAAAGACATCTTAGTGCCTGTCTCATCCAGTGTCATATAGTCAGTTTGTTTACCGACATGATTTAAAAAAGCGATAAGTGAATGAGCATCATTTGATTGTGCAACAGAAAAGTCAATCTCAATTTTTGGCATTTAAAATCGCCTCCAAACGCTTAGCTGAAATGACTCCATTAGAAGTTAACTCCAAGCTCCTACCTGCTTTGGTCTTACTGATTGTAATTTGTAAGTAATCACTGGGTAAATCTTCTAAAATCAGCTCTCCCCACTCAACAACAGTAACACCATTTCCATAAACAAAATCATCCAAATCGATAGACTCCGAGTCATTACCAATGCGATAAACATCTAAATGGTACAAAGGTAGGCGGCCCTCATATTCCCTAACAATGGTATAGGTTGGACTTTTAATCATTTGATCAATTTCTAAACCTTTTGCTATCCCTTTGGTAAGAGTTGTTTTTCCTGAACCTAAATCACCAGTCAAGATAATTAGATCATTCTTTTGTAATTGTTGGCCAATTCGTTGACCAATTGCAATGAGTTCTTTTTCATTTTTTGTATCAAACATAAAAACATTATATCAAAATTTTAAAAGAACAACCATTTTAATACAAAAGAAAATTAATAGGCATTGTTGATTTTTTATTAAAAAGAATAAGAAAAAAATTATCATTTCTAGTTTTATCCATATAATAAAAATCCTTTACTTATCAACTAAAGTTGATAAGTAAAGGATTTTACTACTTTCTTTCTATAAAATAGTTAAACTAATGAAGTTTAAAATAAACAAAACATCAAGAATCCAAATAATTGGATGAACATCTTTTAGTTGACCTTTAAAAATTTTAGCGAGTGTATAAAAGATGAATCCAGCAGCAATACCATGAGTGATACTATAAGTGAATCCCATAAAAATAGACGTAAAGAATGCTGGAATAGCTTCGCTCATATCATCCCATTTAATTTTTTTCATACTAGCTAACATCATAATACCAACAATAATCAAAATTGGTGCTGTTGCAGCAGAAGGAACAATTGCAAGCAATGGACTAAAGAGACTTGAAACACTAAATAAGAGAGCAACTACCAAGGCAGTAAGACCAGTACGACCACCAGCACCAATACCTGCTGCACTTTCAATATAAGTGGTTACATTTGATGTTCCAGCAATAGCCCCAACTGTTGTCCCAACAAGATCTGAAAAAAGTGCTTTATCTAATTCATGCGTTACACCGGCATTGTCATCAGAAACAACAATACCGACTTTTTCACCTGTTCCAATAAGAGTTCCAATAGTATCAAAAATATCTGTCAATGAGAAAGCTAAGATGGCTAAAAGAACTTCTGGAATTCTTGCAGCATCAGAAAATAGAGAGCCCAATCCTTGGCTGCCTAATGCAGAACCAAAAACAACTTTAAGATCAGAAAGAGCTGCACCTATGTTGTTTGAAGCAAAGTCGATTTGTGAAAGATTAACAACACCTGCAAAAATAGCAATGATAGTTGTTAAAATAATTGATAACATAACACCACCTTTAATGTTTTTAATGACAAAAAAAGCAGTAATAAAGATACCAATAATCGCAACAATAACTTTTGGATCTGTAAATAAAACTAAACTAGGTACAATAGAAGAATTTGAGATAATTGTTGCACTACCTTCTTGAGCACCTTCTCCAAGGGCAATATAATTACCTGGATCTGTCGTAAAAGTTAAGAGACCAGCATTTTTAATCCCTACATAAGCTAGGAAAATACCAATTCCTCCAGAAATAGCATATTTTAAACTTTGAGGAATAGAATTGATAATCGCTTTTCTAATTTTAGTTAAAGTAATGATAACTGAAATAATTCCACAAAGAAAAACCATAGCTAATGCTTCTTGCCAAGAATAACCAAGTGAAAAAACAATAGTATAGGTAAAAAAGGCGTTCAATCCCATACCAGGTGCTTGAGCATAGGGCAAATTAGCATAAAATGCCATCATTAACGTCCCAGCAACTGCACCAATAATAGTTGCAAGAAAAACACCTTGTGCAGGCATTCCTGTCTGACTGAGCATCGCTGGGTTTACAAATAAGATATAACTCATTGCAAAAAAGGTTGTCAAACCAGCAATAATTTCTGTACGTACAGTTGTATTGTTCTCTTTTAGCTTAAAAAATTTTTCCATTTTTTATGAAATCCCCTTTATTTACGAACGATAGATATATAATATAACAAAAAAGTTCATTTTTCAATACTTTTTCAAAATTTTTCATAAAAGATTAATTTAAAACAGCAGTAACTTATTTAGAATCGTAGACCTCTTTCTTTCTATTCTACAATTTATTTGGTATAATACACACATGATTAAAAAAGTAATAGCAATTGATTTGGATGGTACTCTTTTACGTAGTGATAATACAATATCTGATTACACCATTCAAACCATTAAAAAAATTAAAGCCATGGGGCACCATATTATTATTACAACTGGAAGACCATCCTTTATGTCCATTGACTACTATAATATATTAGAACTAGACACACCAATGATTAATTTCAACGGTGCCCTGACTTATATTCCTAGGAAAAAATGGAAATTTGAGCATGTTGTTCGAATTGATAAAAAATATCTTTTTGAAGTATTAAAATGTCAAGAAGAATTTCAAGCCGATTTCATTGCTAGTCAATATCGTAAAAATTTTTATATTGCTCTTAATAGTGACAGCAATGTTAATCCTGAACTTTTTGGTGTAAAAGAATTTCTTGATCACATGTTTTTGGTACCAGATAAAATAACAAAGGATCCCAATGCATTATTAATGCAAACTCGTGCATCTGATCGCTACGAATTAGCTAAAGAAATTAAAGAATATTTTAACTATGAGCTTGAGGTTGATTCATGGGGAGGAGCTTTCCAAATTCTTGAATTCTCTCCTAAAGGTATTAATAAAGCTTATGCTTTAGACTATTTATTAACAACTTTAAATATTTCTAAAGAGCATCTCATCGCTTTTGGAGATGAACATAACGATATAGAAATGCTACATTTTGCACCCACCAGTTATGCAATGAAAAATGCTACACCTCTTCTTTTGCCATATGCAAAACAGCAACTTAATGAAACTAATGATGAAGATGGTGTCGCAAAAAAATTAGAAAAACTATTTCTATAATTCTTAAAGATACTTCCAATTAAAATGGAAGTTTTTTTATTTTTTATAGTAATTAAATATGTTTTAAAAAGTTTGTTCCAAACGATTGAAAACATTTTAAACCAATTTCAATCATATTATAATGCTTCTATCAATGAAAATTCCATGAAAATCGTCATTTTTTAATAATTATCCTAAAAATTTATTTTTAATATAAAAAGATTTTATTTTCAAAAACCTTTTAGATTAGCTATTTAGAGGTATGAAAATAATGAAAATAATTATTTTTGTTTGTTTAGATTTTATTTTGATTGTATTTGATAACTTACTAAAAACGCTAGTTTTGACAAATTCAAGTCTCTTGCTTTTTGTCTGTAAACGTTTTACAATGAATAGTGTTCTTGAAATTCTTTGGAATAAATAAGAGTCGACTTTTATTTTTAAATAGAAGATTTCTCTTATTCATCCCAATGAAAAATATAAAAAAAGGAGGAAAGTCAAGAATGGGTATCGGTATTATTATTGCCAGTCATGGCAAATTTGCTGAAGGCATACATCAATCAGGTGCAATGATATTTGGTGAACAAGAAAACGTTCAAGTTGTTACTTTCATGCCAAGTGAAGGACCTGATGATTTATACAATCATTTCAGCAATGCTATCGCACAATTTGATGCTGATGATGAAGTGCTTATTTTAGCTGACTTATGGAGTGGTTCTCCGTTTAATCAAGCTAGTCGTATTATGGGGGAAAATCCAAATCGTAAATTTGCAATCATCACTGGTCTCAACTTGCCAATGCTTATCCAAGCCTACACTGAACGCATGATGAATGCAAAAGCAGGCGTGGAGGAAGTCGCAGCAAATATTATTAAGGAAGCAAAAGAAGGTGTAAGAGTTTTACCTGAGGAACTTCAACCTCAAGAAACAACCTCACCTGCTGCAACAGCAGTGGCACAAGGAGCTATCCCAGAAGGAACAGTTATTGGAGATGGTAAATTAAAAATTAACCTTGCCCGTATTGACACACGCCTTCTTCATGGCCAAGTTGCAACTGCTTGGACACCTGAGTCAAAAGCTAACCGTATTATTGTTGCTTCTGATACAGTTGCCAAAGATGACCTTCGAAAACAATTAATCAAACAAGCTGCTCCGGGAGGTATTAGGGCTAACGTTGTTCCAATTAACAAATTAATTGAAGCTGCAAAAGACCCTCGTTTTGGTAATACTCAAGCTCTTGTCTTATTTGAAACTCCTCAAGATGCCCTAAAAGCAATTGAAGGAGGAGTTGAGATTAAAGAACTAAATATTGGTTCAATGGCTCACTCAACTGGAAAAACTATGATTAACAACGTTCTTTCAATGGATAAGGAAGACGTAGCTACATTTGAAAAGCTTCGTAACTTAGGTGTTGCTTTCGACGTGCGTAAAGTACCAAATGATTCTAAAAAGAACTTGTTTGATTTAATCAATAAAGCAAACGTTCAATAATCTTATTTATAAAAACGAAAGGATTTATAAGATGTCAATTATTTCAATTATTTTAGTTGTCGTCGTTGCTTTCCTAGCAGGAATGGAAGGTATTCTCGACCAATTTCAATTTCATCAACCTATTGTTGCTTGTACCCTAATCGGTCTTGTAACTGGTCACCTAGAAGCAGGTGTTATGCTTGGTGGTTCACTTCAACTTATCGCTCTTGGCTGGGCTAATATCGGAGCTGCAGTAGCGCCTGATGCTGCTCTTGCTTCTGTAGCTGCTGCTATCATTCTTGTTAAAGGTGGCGATTTCTCAAATCAAGCTATCTCAGTAGCTCAAACTACTGCTATCCCATTAGCTGTTGCTGGTTTATTCCTTACAATGATTGTTCGTACTATCTCTGTTGGACTTGTACATGGTGCCGACACTGCTGCAAAAAAAGGAAATATTGGAGCTGTTGAACGTTATCATTTATTTGCTCTTGTTCTTCAAGGTTTACGTATCGCTGTTCCAGCTGCTCTACTTCTTGCTATTCCAACAGAAGCCGTTCAAGGAGTGCTTACAGCAATGCCTGATTGGTTGAAAGATGGTATGGCTATCGGTGGTGGTATGGTTGTTGCCGTTGGTTATGCTATGGTTATCAATATGATGGCTACTCGTGAAGTATGGCCGTTCTTTGCTCTAGGTTTTGCATTTGCTGCCGTTAGCAACCTTACTCTTATCGCTCTTGGTGTTATCGGTGTTGCTATCGCTCTTATTTACCTTAACCTTTCTAAAAAAGGTGGTAACTCAAATGGCGGTGCTGGCTCAAATGACCCAATTGGCGACATTCTAGAAAATTACTAAGAGAAGGGAGAACTAACATGTCAGAAAAATTACAACTTTCAAAATTAGATCGTCAGAAAGTTTGGTGGCGCTCAACTTTCCTTCAAGGTTCATGGAACTATGAACGTATGCAAAACTTGGGTTGGGCTTATGCTTTAATCCCAGCTATTAAAAGACTATATCCAAATAAAGATGACCAATCTGCCGCTCTTGAACGTCATTTAGAATTCTTTAATACACATCCATATGTTGCAGCACCAATTATTGGTGTAACACTTGCTTTAGAAGAAGAAAAAGCAAATGGTGCTCCTATCGATGATGCAGCTATTCAAGGGGTTAAGATTGGTATGATGGGACCTCTTGCAGGTATTGGTGATCCAGTCTTTTGGTTTACTGTTCGTCCAATCTTAGGAGCACTCGGTGCTTCATTAGCAGTCACTGGTAACCTAATGGGCCCAA
Source organism: Streptococcus marimammalium DSM 18627 (assembly GCF_000380045.1). GTDB lineage: Bacteria > Bacillota > Bacilli > Lactobacillales > Streptococcaceae > Streptococcus > Streptococcus marimammalium. Next base: position 52,536 of record NZ_KB904339.1, on the reverse strand, counting down.
TCATTTTCTTCGTAGCCTGGAATGTTATTCGTATGGGATTCTTATGGTATACACAAGAAATGGGATACAAGGCTGGATCAGAAATTACAAAAGATATGTCTGGAGGTATCCTTCAAGATATTACTAAAGGTGCTTCAATCTTAGGAATGTTTATCCTTGCTGTTCTTGTGCAACGCTGGGTCTCTATTAAATTTGCCTTTGATGTTGCTAAAGTACAGTTAGATGAAAAAGCTTATATTCACTGGGATCAATTGCCAGAAGGTAGCGAAGGTATTAAAGAAGCCTTTGCTCAAGTGGGTCAAGGGTTATCACAATCACCTGAAAAAGTAACTAGTTTCCAACAAAACTTGGATTCACTTATCCCTGGGTTTATGGGGCTTATCCTAACTCTAATTTGTATGTGGTTGCTTAAGAAAAAAGTATCACCTATCGTAATGATTCTTGGATTATTCGCAATTGGTATCTTAGCCCACCTAGCAGGATTAATGTAATTTATTTCACTACTACTGATAAAAAAGAAGTGGTTTCCCACTTCTTTTTGTCTTGTGATATAATGGTATTAAAGTAGTATTAGAAATAAAGGATTAACAAATGATACAATCACTAAATAAAACTGTATTTTTAAAAAGCACAGGTGTTTCTTACTTAGGACTTGGTGGAAAAGTGGGGAAATTTCTTATCGGTGATAAAGCAATTGAATTTTATAGTGACAATAATGTTGCCGATTATATCCAAATTCCTTGGGAAAGTATTGATTCTATCGGGGCAAATGTCTTTGGTAAAAAAATCAGCCGTCATTTTGAAGTATATACTGACAAAGGGAAATTTCTTTTTGCCTCTAAAGACTCTGGGAAGATTTTAAAATTAGCTAGAGAACAAATAGGTAATGACAAAATTGTTAAATTACCAACTTTATTACAAAAAATTAGCTCTCTATTTGCGAAAAAAAAGAAAAATTAGTATAATAGCTAAAACGGATAAGTAAGATTAATTTATTTTCAGAGAGTCTACGGTTGTTGTGAGTAGATAATAAATTAATGTGAAATTCTACCGTTCTTATCAATTAAATAAACAATTAAGGCACAAAGTGTGAAGCTGGATGGAACCGCGATAAAATCGCTCCAGTAGTCATGTTTTGTGCTTTTTAATGGAGGAAATTATGTTAGATTTAAAACGTATTCGCTCAGATTTTGATCTCATCAATGAAAAATTAGCTAATCGAGGCGTAGAAAAAGAAATACTCGTAAAGTTGAAAGAGTTAGATGTCAAACGTCGTGAACTTTTAGTAGAGACAGAAGAGTTAAAAGCTGAGCGTAATCTCTCTTCTGCAGCAATCGCTAAAGCTAAACGCCTCAAAGAAGATGCTAATGAGAAGATTCGTGCTATGCAGGAACTATCTCAAAAAATTAAAACTATTGATGCCGAACTAGCTAAGATTGACGAAACATTAAATACTATTTTAACGAGATTACCAAATATTCCTCATGATTCAGTTCCAATTGGTACTGATGAAGAAGATAATATTGAAATTAGACGATGGGGAACGCCTAGAGAATTTACATTTGAACCTAAGGCTCATTGGGATTTAGGAGAAGCACTAGACATTCTTGATTGGGAACGTGGTGCCAAAGTGACTGGTTCACGATTCTTATTCTATAAAAAACTAGGGGCAAGATTAGAACGTGCTATCTACAATTTTATGCTAGATGAGCACCTTAAAGAAGGATATCAAGAAATGATTACACCATATATGGTAAATCATGATTCAATGTTTGGTACAGGTCAGTATCCAAAATTTAAAGAGGATACCTTTGAATTAGCTGATAGTCCATATGTCCTTATCCCTACTGCTGAAGTACCATTAACCAATTTCTATCGCAATGAAATCATTGATGAAAAAGAATTACCAATCAATTTCACTGCTATGAGTCCTTCTTTTCGCTCTGAAGCTGGGTCGGCTGGTCGTGATACCCGAGGTTTGATTCGTTTGCATCAATTCCATAAGGTTGAAATGGTTAAATTTGCAACCCCAGAGCAGTCTTATGAAGAACTTGAAAAAATGACTGCTAATGCCGAAAATATTCTACAAAAATTAGAATTACCATACCGTGTTTTAACTCTTTGTACGGGAGATATGGGCTTTTCAGCAGCTAAAACTTATGACTTAGAAGTATGGATCCCAGCTCAAAACACTTATCGCGAAATTTCAAGTTGTTCCAATACAGAAGATTTTCAAGCTCGTCGTGCCCAAATTCGTTATCGTAACGAAACAGATGGCAAGGTAAAACTTCTGCATACCCTCAATGGTTCTGGACTAGCTGTTGGTCGTACGGTTGCTGCTATTCTTGAAAATTATCAAAACGAAGATGGCTCAGTGACCATCCCTAAGGTATTACAACCTTACATGGGAAATATTGACGTTATCAAACCAGACTAACAAAAAAGTAGAAAGATATTTCTTTCTACTTTTTATTTGCGTTTTCTTGCAATTAAATGAATCGGAGTCCCCTCAAAGACAAATGCTTGTCTGATTTGGTTTTCTAAAAACCTGAGATAAGAAAAATGCATCAACTCCTCTTCATTAACAAAGATAACAAATGTTGGTGGTTTAACAGCTACTTGTGTGGCATAGAAAATTTTGAGACGTTTTCCTTTGTCAGTTGGTGTTGGATTGATCGCAATCGCATCCATAATCACATCATTAAGAACGGCAGAAGGAATGCGTGTGTTTTGACTTTGTGAAATAGACTTAATCATCTCAGGTAACCTGTTAAGTCTTTGCTTACTTACAGCTGATACAAAAATAATAGGAGCATAGGATAAATATTGAAAATGATTTCTTATATTTTCTTCCCATTTAGAAACGGTATGGTTATCTTTTTTAATGGTATCCCATTTATTAACAACAATAATCATCCCTTTTCCAGCTTCATGAGCAAAACCAGCAATGCGTTTATCATATTCTCTAATACCTTCTTCAGCATTAATAACCATTAGGACAACATCACTCCGGTCAATAGCACGCATGGCACGCATGACAGAATATTTTTCAGTGTTTTCATAGATTTTACCAGATTTTCTCATCCCCGCCGTATCAATCATCGTAAATTCTTGACCATCACTATCGACAAAATGAGTATCAATCGCATCACGAGTTGTTCCAGCGATTGGACTTGCAATCACGCGCTCTTCACCAAGAATAGCATTGATTAAACTTGATTTACCGACATTTGGTCGTCCAATCAAGCTAAAGCGAATGATATCTGGATTCTCATCACCACTTTCTTCTGGCAAATTTTGTACGATAGCATCTAAAATATCACCTGTTCCTATACCATGGACAGATGAAACCGGATAAGGATCTCCCAAACCTAGAGAATAAAAATCATAGATATCATTTCTCATCTCAGGATTATCCACTTTATTGGCAGCTAAGATAATTGGTTTATTAGTTCGGTATAATATTTTTGAAACGTATTCATCAGCATCAGTGACACCTTCTTTACCACTAACAACAAAAACAATCACATCTGCTTCGGTCATAGCAATTTCTGCTTGGTGTTTAATTTGTTCCATAAAAGGAGCATCAACATCATCAATTCCACCAGTATCAATAATGCTAAATTTTCGATTTAACCATTCAGCATTAGTATAAATACGATCACGTGTCACACCTTCCACATCTTCAACAATGGAAATTCTCTCTCCAGCAATTCGATTAAATAAGGTCGATTTTCCCACATTAGGACGCCCGACAATAGCAACTGTTGGTAAAGCCATTCATTCTCCTTTATCTCTTAGCGTCTATTTTCACCTTCTAGATGAACTTCTTTGGCAAGAAAACGAATTCTCTCCATCACTCTTTTTGCTTGCCAGCTTTCATCGCCAGTTTTCATTTTGGCTAATTTCTTTTCTAAATCTTCTAAACTATAATTGGAAGTGAAAAAAGTTGGTAATTCTTCTAACATACGGTACTGCAAAATCACTTGTAAGACTTCGTCTCTTATCCAAGAGGTACTTTGTTCAGCACCTATATCATCTAAAATCAGAACTTCTGCTTTTTTAACATCATCAATCTCTTCTTTAACAGTTCCTGTATTAATTGCGTTTTTAACATCGATAGTAAAACTTGGAAAGTGAATTAGTGTAGTTGACACTTGTTTTTGTTCAGACAATTCTCTAGCCATGGCAGCCATCAGATAGGATTTTCCCACACCCATATCTCCATAGAGATAAAGCCCTTTTTGATTAGTATTTGGGTATTGCCTTACAAATTCAACAACAGACTCAAAAATTGGCAAGCGTTTAACATCGTCTAGGATAATATCATCAAAATTGATGTTTTTATATGATTTTGGCAAACTAACCACATTAATACGATTTGCCACTTCGTTTTGATATTGTCTTTCTTTTAATGCAAGTGTTTCTTTATAAGTGACATCCGCATAGCCTTCATTCATGATTAGAATTGGCTCATAGCCTTTTGCAATATAACTTGGGTCTTGGTTTTCAAATCGTTCTTTTTCCATCAGAAATTGATTAAATTTTGGTAAACTCAATTTGATTATCTCTTGACTCAATTGATGAGAAGTAATGAAATCAGAGATGACGGGAGTTGCCAAAATGGTCTTTATCAACTCATCAGATACCCTGAAGCTTTGAGGATGGTTATGCTTCATCGTTTTTCCAACTTTTTCCATCTAGTCTTCCTTCTTTCTCAATTTTTCTAAGTGACGACGCTTCATTTCTTCTAATTTAGCTTGTTGTTCCTCAGTGGTTTCATTCTTATAGCGATCATTACTCCACTTTGGTACATTACTCTTTTGTGGTTTTATTTTCTCTTGTTTCGTATGATTTTTCTTTTCAGTAAAAGAACGCATTTTAATAACAGCTTGTTCTGATGATGTAATATTTTGATAGGAAAAATCATTAGCAATCATCATAATATAAGTCTTATTAAGATTAGCAGAGTTTGTTTTTGACATGGTATATAAAACCATGACATTAATCACTTCATCTAAAAATCCCAGCTCAGCCAGTTCAATTAAAATTTTTCTTTCGGTTGCTGTGATTGTTGCTTGGCGAATTTTTTTAATTTTTGCTAAAAAAACATCTGCTTTATCTGACTTAGCTTCATTTATGACGACCAATTCCTCTTTTGAAAACTCAGTTTTACCCTCAGATTCTGGTAAGGACTGCTTCTTAGTTTGCATTCTTTTAAGAGAAATCTTATGGTTAATAGCTGTTTCTTTAGCTAGTTGATAGGTTTCAAACCAATTAAAACCAAATTGTTCTGCAAAATGATGAAGACCGATGACATCATCTGTCTCATTACTAAAACTTAGGCCATCTTTTGACATTAATTGTTTAAAATTCGCCAAATCAAAAAAGTTTTTTGGCTTCTTGACTATTTTTTTAAATTCCCCTACACTTGAAAATACATCTGAAAATTGTTTGGAAATTATTTTAGCATCTAAGGGGGCTTGGCTAATAAGTTGCTCGACAGCTACTTCACCAATTTTCTTTTCTAATAATTTTCGATAAATAGGATTTTCCAAAAATAGTTCTGTTGGTAAAGCAGAATGAAGTTTAATCAAATAGATATTATCAACTTGATAAAAAACAATTAAATCAAAGGCAGTTAGAATATCTAAAGCTAACTCTAAGCGATGCATACCAAACTGTAAATGATTTAAAATATCGCTAAATTTATGTTGTTTTTGTCCATTATCATAGAAAGCAACAAAATAGGCATACAAAGCTAAAGCATCACTACCTATAATTGGAAAATAGGATTGGATTAAACTGATTGTATTATAAGTAACGTTGTTTTGTTTTATAAAATAAAAAGGTTCAATTGGTTTCATCTGTTATCTTACTTTTCTTATTGCTTTTTTCTCGTTTTGTGATTTGTTTTAACAGAGCTTCAATTTCATCCACATGTTTAAAGCTACGGTACACACTGGCAAAACGGATATAGGTAATCTCATCTAATTCAGCTAACTGATCCATCACTAAATTTCCAATAACAGAACTTGATACTTCGCTATCATATTCGCTACGTAACTGCTGTTCCACTTCACTAACAATTTTTTCAATAGAAGCACTTGAGACTGGGCGCTTTTGTGCACTATGAATAATTCCATTGAGAATTTTATCTCTTGAAAATTGTTCTCTAGTCCCATCTTTTTTTATCACTAAGAGTGGCGACTCTTCAATTCTTTCAAAAGTAGTAAAACGAGTTTGACAATTCTCACACTCTCGACGACGACGGATAGTATTTCCTTCTTCAGCTTGACGGCTATCAACAACGCTGGATTTGGTATAATGACATTTTGGACAACGCACAAGAGCACCTCTTTCTAATAATTTTAATATTTCTCTAATACTTCATTTTAACATATTTTCAACAATAACAAAAGCACACAGATTTTCCATGTGCTTACTCATTTTAGCTATTAGTCATCATCAAATAATCCTTCTAGAGCTGTAAAGGGATTATTTTCTTTCTTTTTTTGTGTTTTTAGTGCTTGATACTGTTCCTCGGTTAGAACAGACCAGTTTTCTCCACTTGGGAGCTCATCTGTTTTTTCTTCATCTTCGGTTAATACTTTTAAAGGAATATTTAATAAAATATTGTCAATCACACTTTCTTCCAAGCTAATAATATCTGTTTCTATAGATAATATCAACTTATCATGAGAGTCGTCTTCAAAATAACTTTGCTCTATTTCTTCTGAAAAGACTTCTGTAACAAGAAAATGTTCTGTCAATTCAACTGGTACCATCGAACGACTAGAAGGTAGAACAATCTGGTAATCTAAATCATAAGTTAATAAAAACAAATGATTTTCATAACTAATTTGTCCTTTTGCTCTTACATTTTTAATATCAATGATACTATCCTGTCTTTTTAATAATAAATCTTTAATATCCAAGCTTTTATCAAAAGAAATAGGATCTGAATTTTTCTTAATCTCAGTGGTACGAAACATTAAATTTCTCCTTTTATTAATCTACAAAGAGTCGTTTGGCGAATCTTGAGTAGAATGTCAATAATTTCATTACTAGATCGTGGATTTTTTTCCTGAAACCATGTTAAAAAAATAGATAAAATACTCATAACAGATATATTTATAATGTAATTATCTGGAATACTAGCTTTTTCTAATTTATCTTTTTGATTATCGAAGATAAAATCTCTAATTAAATTAATCACTTCTGCTTCAAATTGTCTATCTCCATTATAGCCTAATAATCTTTGAAATAATTCAAAATTTTCTTCTACATAGCAAACCAATTGAATAACTGAATTGTTTTCTGGTCTAATGATTATTTCCGAAGACAGTTGGCTTTTTATATGTTTAATTATATCATCTCTAGTTGTTTTGATAAAATCATCTATATCGATATAATGCAAGTAAAATGTTCCACGTGAAATACCTGCTTTTTTGGTTAATTGAGAAACATTAATTCTATGAAGAGGTGTTGTTTTTAGTAAAATAACAAATGCCTTTGTTAAGTAAAGTTTTGTTTGTTCTTTTTTTTGATTATATTCAGACATAATTCCTCCTAAACAAAGTAAACATTTTATCTTTTTGTGTACATTGTAATTGATTAACCATCTAGTATAATATATGCATAAGGTACCATAAAGGAGAAAAGAATGTCAATTATTATTCAATTAAAAAAAATCAAAAAAATATACCATCAACATCAAGACAATGAAGTAAAAGCAATAGATAATGTAAGTTTTACAATTAAAAAAGGTGAATTAACAATTATCTTAGGAAATAGTGGGGCCGGTAAGTCAACACTTTTAAATATCTTGGGAGGAATGGATCAGATTACATCTGGAGAGGTGACAATTGATGATAAAAAAATTTCTAATTTTTCTGAAAAGGAACTAACAAACTACAGAAGAAAAGATGTTGGTTTTGTTTTTCAATTTTATAATTTAATCCCTAATCTAACAGCTTTAGAAAATGTTGAATTGGCAAGTGAAATAGTTCAAGATCATCTAGATCCAAGGCAAATGTTGATTGATGTTGGTCTAGAAAATCGTATGAATCATTTCCCAGGCCAATTATCCGGAGGAGAGCAACAACGAGTAGCTATTGCAAGAGCAATGGCAAAAAATCCAAAAATATTATTAGCTGATGAGCCAACAGGTGCTCTAGACTACCAAACAAGTAAACAGATTCTAAAACTCTTCCAAGATTACCCCAAAAAAACCGGGAAAAATGTTATCATTGTTACTCATAATTCAGCATTGAAAGCCATGGCAGACCATGTTATTGAATTATCAGATGGTCATATTAGACAAAACTATTATAACAAAAAAGTACACGATGTTATTGATTTGGAGTGGTAAAAATGAAAAAACTAGCACGTAATAGCTTTAGAGCCATTAAAAAAAATTGGCCAAGACTTTTATCTGTTACTATTTTAATTGTTTTATCAAATTTTGTTTTTATTGGATTATTTAGTACAGGTCCTAATATGCGAGAAACCATTTTAAACACTTACCAAAAAGAAAATCTCGCTGATGCTATTGTTTTTTCCTCAACTAACTTAGCTAATGATGACAAAAAAGAACTGTCCCAAAGTCCTCTTATTAAATCCATAGAATATGGTAAGCAAATTGATGCCAAACTAAAAAACAAAGTCATCCGTCTGATTAGTACTCCTGAAAAAATTTCAAAACTTAATCTCATTGAAGGGCGTTTGCCAATTGAAGAAAATGAAATTGCTATAGGGAAGCAATTAAATTATAAAGTTGGTGATGTCTTAAAAATAACCTCAGACGATTTAAAATCAAACACTTTCAAAATTGTTGGTATCGTCAAATCATCCGAATACATGTCCAAAAGAAGTTTAGGAATTACTTCATTAGCTGATGGAAATATCCATTATTTTGGGGTTATAAATAAAAATTTATTTAAAAATGAAGACAACTTTGCAAGAATTATCTTTAAAAATACTTATAATAAAGAAGCTTATACTAAGGAGTACACCAAATTAATCGAAAAAAACATTTCTTCCTTGCAACATATTACACAACAACAAACAATAAGATTAAGACAACAATTTACACAAGAGATTGATGAAAAGATAAAAAAAATTGATTTAAATTTTGACGATTTGATGCTCAGTAAACAAAGTTTAAATGAAATGATAAAACAAATTGAGAAAGTAGGTAATCAAAATCCAGTTAACCTAGATCAAAATGAATACATACAACAAAAAAATGAACTAAAAACTCAAGTAAAACAAATTTCAAAACAGATAAATGAACTAAAACGTCAAAAAATAACATTAGAGAATTTAAAAAAACAACAATCATTTTTGTTAATTACTGTAGAAGACCGTTCTCAATTTTCTGTTGGATATTCTGATTATGGTAATACGGCCATAAGAATTGATATTCTTGCTTCAATTTTACCAATTATCTTTTTTGTTATTTCTCTTATGGTGAGTATAACAACTATGAAACGAATGGTTGATGAAAAAAGAATTGAAATGGGTACCCTAAGATCTCTAGGTTTTACCAAAAGTGAAGTGATGAGAGAATTTCTAATTTTTAGTACCCTAACCTCTGTTTTAGGAAGCTTATTAGGTTGCTTTCTGGGAATCCATTTATTACCCAAAATGATTTTTAATATTTTTTCAAATGGTAATTATATTCTAGATGAAATGATTATTGTTTATCAGTGGCCAATTCTTTTAATATCTTTCTTTTTATCTCTTTCAAGTACTTTTTTAGCCGTTTATTTATCAGCTAAAAAACAATTGAAAGAACACCCAAGTCAATTAATCTATACAAAGCCTCCTCAAAAAAAGAATGGTATCTTTCTAGAATATTTTCCAAAATTATGGCATTCTATTTCTTTTTCAAATAAACTAACCCTTAGGAACAGTTTTCGCTACAAGTCAAGACTTCTAATGACCATTTTGGGAGTTATGTTATCGACAAGTTTACTAATACTTGGTATTGGTATAAAAGATAGTCTATCCCAATTAGTACCAATACAATATCAATCTATTTCAAAATATGATGCTATTGAAATATTTAATCCCTACTCCTTAGAAATAAAAGATTTTCAAAAAAAAATAACTAATTTTTCAAAACAAAAAAAGGAAATAGTATTTAAAAATCTAACAATTCATAATCATTATTTTATCGAGCCTCAATCTGTACAATTATTTGTTGCAAATGATTTTTATGATTATGTTAACTTGGATAGTCAACCAACAAAAAATGGAGTTGTAGTCTCTAAAAAATTAGCTCAATCTCTTCATTTAGAAAAAGGAGATAGTCTCATAATTAAAGATAAGGAAGGTTATTCAAAGACTTTGAAAATTAGCGATACAACTACAAACTATATTGGTCATATAATTTATATGACTCCTAATTATTATGAAACTATTTTCAATGAGCCTTACCAAGAAAACGCCTACCTTATAAAGACTCAAAAATCTTTTGATACTTTTTTAAAGCAAATATCTAATAACAAAGTTCACATGTATACTATTCGAAACACAACCTTAAAACAAGAAGCCAATGATTTTCTTGAGGGATTAAATGGCATTATCATAATTATTGTTGTTATTTCTATTTTATTAGTCTTTATTGTTTTATTCACTTTGACAAGCATTAATGTTGCAGAAAGAGAAAAAGAATTATCCACGATTAAGGTATTAGGATTCTATCAAAAAGAAGTTCTCCTATATATTTTTAAAGAAACAATTCTGCTAACCTTTATTGGTATTTTATTAGGAATTGGTCTTGGTTATTTTCTTCATGCCTTTATCATGGCTATTTTACTACCTGAAAATCTGATAGCCATCGAGGGATTAACTTGGTCAAATATTATTGTTTCGGTTAGCACAGTCTTTAGTTTTACTATTATTGTAATGTTTATCATGAATCTACACATTAAAAAAATTGACATGTTATCAGCCTTAAAATCTGTATAACAAGATAAGTATTTTATAATCCTTAAACTTTTCTTTATTTAAACTATTCAAAAAGCAGGAGTTATCTCAAGACAACCCTGCTTTTTTGATAAATTTTGACTAAAAAATAGCTATTTTTATTTGATTTAGAGGATAAGGTTACTATTATAGTTATAAGTTAAAAATATCATTTCATATTTTATACTCTTAAAACTTAACAATATAATCATTCAAGACAATCCTTCAATTTTAACAAATTAGTCTTTTTTAAACTATTTTAAATAGTCAAAAATTTAATGTTTTTAAAAATAAACTTACATTTTTTGTAAACGTGCAATTCTCTCAGAAATGGGAGGGTGGGTATAGAACAAAGATTTAATGCCATTTTTTTTCTTTGGATCATTAATATATAAAGCTGCACTAGCACTGTCAACTGGTTGAGACATAGGTGCAGATTGATCAAGTTTTTGTAGAGCATTTATCATTCCTTGCGGATTTCTAGTCAATTCAACGCTACTAGCATCTGCTAGAAATTCTCTTTGTCTAGAAATAGCTAATTGTACCAGGGTTGCTGCTAGAGGCGCTAATACGAGGGCAACTAGCGCAAAAAGTAAAACAATTATTTGCGTGCCACCATTATTTTTGTTACTTCGCCTTCTACCTCCTCCATAAAACAACATACGGCTGCCCATAGAAGACAGCATGGAAATAGCACTTGCTAAAGCTACTGCAATGGTGGAGATTCTAATATCGTAATTTCTAATATGACTAACCTCGTGACCCATAACTGCTTCTAATTCTTCACGATTCATTACGGCTAAAAGACCTGTTGTGACAGCAACAGCTGCATTTTCTGGTTTCGAACCTGTAGCAAAAGCATTTAAAGCAGGGTCATCAATGATAAACACACCTGGCATTGGAATTTGTCCAACCATAGCCATATCTTCTACAACATGATAAAGATCTGGTGCTTCTTCTACATTAACTTTTTTAGCATTGTTCATTGACATGATAACATTCGTTGACTGAAAAATCATACTAAAGGCATAAATAAAGCCAATGACTAAAGCAATAACAAGACCACCCAAATAATTATTAAACATCAGATAACCAACAGCGGCACCAATCATACCAAGGAGCCCAAAAAAGACTATCAATAATACTATAGTTCGCCTTTTATTGCTGGTAATTTGATCAAATAGCATAATCTTCTCCTACCTTAAAAGTCAAACTTAACTTGAGGAACTGATTTTTCTGACTCAGGAACTTCAAGAAATTCTTTAGGCTTAAAGCTAAAGATACCAGCAATAAGATTGGTTGGGAAGGTTTCTAGCTTCACATTATAATTGGCAGTGGTTGTATTATAGAGTTGACGTGAATAAGAAATTTTATTTTCAGTATTAGTCAATTCTTCTTGTAATTTCAAAAAATTAGCATTTGCCTTTAAATCAGGATAATTTTCAGCCACAGCAAAGATACTCGCAACTTGACGTGTTAAGGCATCGCTTGCTTTCATTACTTCTCCTGGTGTTTTAGCAGTAGCTACACGAGAACGAAGTTCAGTCACTTTTTCTAGCGTTTTACCTTCGTATTGACTATACCCCTTAACAGTCTCAATAAGGTTTGGAATCAGATCATTACGACGTTTTAGTTGAACATCAATTTGACTCCAAGATTCTTGTGTTTGCATTCTAGCTTTAATCAGCCCATTATAGACACCAGTAACATACAAAGCTAGAGCAATAGCAATTCCCAAAATAATAAAAAACATAATAGTCTCCTTTAAAATCTTTTAAACTATTATAACAAAATATTTTTTAAAAATCTGTTATAATCGTTCTATTAGTCCTTGTCAATGGAAACTTTCTCTCTCTATCATAAACCATTATTTTATGTTAAAATGATAAACGAATATTATTTAGTAAGGAATAACCTATGACACCTGAAGAATTTTATAACGCTTTAGCAAAAAAAAACATTACTCTTTCTGATTTTCAAAAACAACAATTTGAAGATTATTTTCACTTCTTAATTGAATGGAATGAAAAAATCAATTTAACTACTATTACTGAAAAAAAAGAAGTCTATTTAAAACATTTTTTTGATTCAATTGCGCCAATTCTTTTTGGGTTTCTCTCAAATAAACCTATAAAATTGCTTGATATTGGCGCTGGTGCTGGCTTTCCTAGTCTACCTATCAAAATTATTTTTCCAAATATTCAAGTAACCATTATTGACTCCTTAAATAAAAGAATCCAATTTTTAACACTTTTAGCTGAAAAATTACATTTAAAAAATGTTTCTTTTTATCACGGTCGTGCTGAAGATTTTGGTCAAAATAAAGACTTTAGAGGAGAATTTGAAGTGGTAACTGCTCGTGCAGTAGCTCGTTTGCCTGTTTTATCTGAACTAACTTTACCATTTTTAAAAATCAGTGGAATAGTAATTGCTTTAAAAGCCAGTGCTGTCGAAGAAGAATTAGATGAGGCCAAAAATGCTTTAGAAACACTTTTTGCAAAAGTGACGGAATCATTTGATTACCAACTACCAAATGGAGACCCTAGAAATATAATATTACTTACTAAAGCAAAAGAAACGCCTAATCGTTTTCCAAGAAAAGCAGGTATCCCAAATAAAAAACCACTTTAATTGACGAGCTGTGATGCCTTTTAACCACTTTTACAGGAGAATCACTCAATGAAAAAAAAATTCAAACTAGCACCTTTATCTATTACACAACGTTTAAGTGCTAGCTTTCTCATCGTTATTATGATTGGTAGTTTTTTATTATCTCTACCAATCATGCATTATCCTCATGCTCCAAAAACTACCTTCCTTGAACATCTTTTCACTTCTGCCTCCATGGTGTCAGTGACAGGCTTAGCTGTCTTTCCTATAGGGGATGTTTACAATGGCTTTGGACAAACTATTGCTATTATCTTAATGCAAATTGGTGGGCTAGGATTAGTCTCTTTAATCGCTTTTAGCTACTATACCTTAAGAAAAAAAATTTCTATCACTGATCAAACCATGCTACAATCCTCTCTAAGTAAGGATTCTTCAAAAGATTTAAAACGCTATCTCTATTCTGTTTATAAATTAACTTTTTTTATAGAAGCTTTTTTTGCTTTAATTTTAATGTTTGATTTTATTCCACATTATGGTTGGAAAAATGGAATTTTTAACAGTATTTTTTTATCTGTTTCAGCCTTTTGTAATGCTGGTTTTGATAATTTAGGCTCAAACAGTTTAGGAGAATATACACTAAATCCCATTATTAACTTTTCAGTAGCTTTTTTAATCATTTCTGGTGGATTAGGATTTGGAAATTGGCGTGATATTATTCATCGTTTACAGCAATTCATCTTTAAACGTCCAAGGAATGTTAAGTTAACTATTAAAAAATTAAGTATTCAAACAAAGTTGGTTCTTTCAACAACAATGATTATTTTAACTATTGGGACTTTTTTATCTTGGTTATTTGAGCATGATAATCCTGCAACAATTGGAAACTACAATTTTTTCCAACAAATTATGGTTAGTTTTTTTCAAACAGTAACCATGCGTACTGCTGGTTTTTCTACTATTGATTTTACTCAAACTAACTTTGCCACCAATTTTGTATACATGGTGCAAATGATTATTGGTGGTGCCCCTGGTGGTACTGCCGGTGGGGTAAAGATTACTGTTGCTGCAATTTTATTTCTACTATTTAAAGCAGAATTAAGAGGTAGGAGTGAGGTAACCTTTAATTATAGAAGTTTTTCACAACGATTAATTAAACAAACTCTGACCGTTTTAATCTTCTATTTTATCGTTTTAATTACTGGATATCTCTTGCTATTAGAGTTTGAGAAATCTCTTAACCCTTTTGCTCTTTTATTTGAAACAATTAGTGCCTTAGCAACTGTTGGGGTATCTATGAATCTGACACCTGAGTTATCAAATATCGGAAGATTGATTATAATGTCTTTAATGTTTATTGGTCGTGTAGGCCCAGTCACTGTTTTACTCAGTCTAAGACAACGGCAAGAAAAAACTATACATTATGCTAAAACAGATATATTTATCGGATAGAAAAGGAAAATATTTATGAAACAAAAAATTGTAGGTGTTCTAGGACTAGGTATTTTTGGACGTACTATTGCTGCTGAACTTAGTGAATTTGGTCAGGAAGTCATTGCTATTGATAGTAAAGAACAACATATTCAAGAAGTTGCAGACTTCGTGAGTAAAGCAGCTATTGGTGATATTTCTGATATAGAAATATTGAAAAATACTGGTATTGATCAGTGTGATGTCGTTATTATTGCAACAGGAAATAATCTGGAAAGTTCTGTTTTAGCTGTCATGCACTGTAAAAAACTTGGAATTCCAAGAATTATTGCTAAGGCAAGAAGTAGTCATTATGAAGAAGTTCTATATGAGATTGGTGCTGATTTAGTTATTTCTCCTGAAAGAGAGTCTGGAAAAGTGGTTGCTTCTGATATCTTAAGACATACTATTGCAGGCATTTATCATTTTGAAGGAGATGTTTCTATCGTTGAATTTAAACTTCCTAAAGAATGGGTTGGAAAGACAGTTCAAGAATTAGACGTTCGTCGTAAGTACGATCTCAATTTGATTGGAACAAGAATTGGTAAATCTTCACCACTTGATACTTCTATTCCAATTAATGAACCTTTTGATGAAAACGCAATTATTGTTGCAATTGCTAATTCTAGAACATTTGAAAAATACGATTATTTAGGATATTTTAATTAAAAATTATTCTAATATGTTATTGACAGGCCCAAGTCATTATAATATAATCCTAATAATATACTTTTTTTCTGTAATAGGTTTTCTATTACCTTTGTTATTATAGAAAGGGCCATCTATTGAATCATACAACTCAAAAAAATAAATTTCTCATTATTGGTTTTATGCTATTTGCTCTCTTTTTTGGAGCAGGTAACTTAATTTTCCCCGCCTTTTTAGGGATTTATTCTGGTGGGAATATTTGGCCAGCTGTGCTTGGTTTTCTCTTAACCGCTGTCACACTTCCCTTATTGGGTGTTATTGCCATTTCCTATACAGGAGCCACTAACCCTGAAGAGTTGGCAAGACCAATTGCTAAGCCTTATGCCATCTTTTTTTCAGTAGCTCTTTACCTATCAATTGGTCCTTTTTTTGCCATTCCAAGAACGGGAGCAACGTCATACTCTGTTGGTATCGCACCAATTTTTGGTGATAGTTTACTAACAAAAGCTCTTTATGCTCTTGTCTTTTTTGGGATTTCTTATTGGCTAGCCATTAAACCTAATAAAATTGCAGAACGTATTGGTAAATACTTAACTCCTGCTCTTTTAGTTGTCATTGCTATCTTGATCATCTTTTCATTTATCAAACCAGCCGGTAGCTTAGGAACTCCTACTGATATTGGTGGTGACGTTCAAAATGCTTTTTCTAGTCTACCTTTTGTTGCTGGTATAATTCAAGGTTATGGAACAATGGATGCCTTAGCATCACTCGCTTTTTCTATTCTAGTTATTAACGCTGCTAAAAGTTTTGGTGATCAATCAAATAAAGAACTGGCTAAAACAACCATGAGTTCTGGAGTGATTGCAACTATCTTATTGGCTCTTATCTATATTTTTATCACTCGTATCGGAGCTACTTCACAAAGTTTATTCACCTTTTTAGATGGTCAATTCATGATGGATAATTCTGCTATTGATGGTGGTCATATCTTATCACAATCAGCCAACTTCTACCTAGGACAAATTGGGCAAATCATCCTATCAATCATTATTTTTCTTGCTTGTTTAACCACTTCAACCGGTCTTATTACAGCTTGTGCGGAATATTTTAATGAATTGGTTCCTAAGATTTCTTACTTTGTTTGGGTAACCTTGTTTACAATCATTGCAACAACTTTCTATTTTGGTGGTCTTGCTGAGATTATCAATTGGTCAGTGCCTGTGCTCTTTTTACTTTACCCTCTCACCATTACCTTGATTTTTCTATCACTCACAAAAGGATGGTTTAAAGGGGATCGTTTGGTTTATCAGATTACCACAGGGTTTACACTCATTCCAGCTTTATTTGATGCCATTCATACTTTAAGTAAAATGACAGGTTTCTTTACATTACCTAAAAGCATTATACATTACTTTACAAAAGTTGTTTTCTTAGGCCAGTACTCTATGGGGTGGATTAGTTTTGCCTTTCTTGGTTTTGTTATCAGTTTTATCATTTCCTTTGTCAAAAGAAAAGCACAATCATTGTAATTCACTAAAATAATATAAAATAACGTCTTCTTACAGTTGTAAGAAGACGTTTTTCTATTGATATAAACTTACCTAGTGATATTTATTCTATTTATGATTTATTTTTTTAGTAAGAAAATCTCCCAAAAATTGAACACCAAAAATGATGAGGAGGATGCAGATGGTAGCGACCCAAGTGACATCGTTGTTGTAGCGATTATAACCATAGGAAATGGCCACATGTCCAAGGCCTCCCGCACCGATTGCTCCAGCCATGGCAGTTTCACCGACCAAAGAGATAATGGTTACTGTTGACACTCGAATAATGTCTGGTAGTCCTTCTGTGATATAAATAAGCACAATATCCCAAGTTGTTGCTCCTGAAGCTTGTGCGGCTTCAATCACACCTTTATCTAGCTCTGATAAAACTACTTGCACTTGTCTGACAAAAAAGGCAAACACGGCAACAGAAAGTGAGATGTTAGCAACATCCGGTCCAATGACAGAATTAACTAATAATAAGGCGATAGGAAACATAATTGCTAGTAAAATAATAAAAGGAATAGCTCTAAAAATTGAAATTATTTTATCAAGAATCCAATAAATATATTTATTTTCTAAAACACCTTGAGGAGCTGTCATCACTAGCAGTAAACCAACGGCTAAACCAACACTTCCACCTATAATAAAAGGAATAAAAGTCATATAAAGTGTGTAATAAATAGCTGTTCCCCAACCATTATCACCACCCCAACCAAGTTGATAAACATTGGGAAGATAAGTCTGAATTAACTCAATCATTTAACATCCTTTCTTTAAAATATCTACTGTGACATTGGAATCATTGATAGCCAAGAGTGCTTTTTCAAGATTTTCTTCGTTACCTTCTAAAATAGCAATCATTTCTCCAACAGGTGTGTTATCCAAAATTTCAATATTACCGTATAAAATATTAGCACTGATATCAAACTGCTTATATATCCTATTAAGTATCGGTTCATCAGTTGATGAGCCAACATAATTTAATTTTACCAAGACAGCATTATTTTGTAATTGTTGTACAATTTTTTGTTTTTCAATTTTTGGCAATGCTTCATCAATACCAGTTGCCACATTGATAAAGTCTTTGGTTAGACTCTCTTTTGGATGTGAAAATATCTCTAAGATAGATCCTTCTTCTATCAATTGTCCGTTTTGCATGACAGCTACACGGTGACAAATATCCTTTACGATTTGCATCTCATGAGTGATTAAAACAATTGTTAAATCCAATTTTTTATTGAGATCTTGTAGTAAGGCTAAAATTTGTTTGGTTGTTTTTGGATCAAGTGCAGATGTTGCTTCATCTGAAATCAAGATTTTAGGGTCGTTAGCTAGAGCACGAGCAATAGCTACACGTTGCTTTTGACCACCTGATAATTGTGCAGGGTAACTATCAGACCTGTCTGATAGTCCCACTAAGTTTAGCAAATCTTGGACTTTTTGCTCTTTTTCACTTTTACTTAGTGGCGAGTGCTTTAAGGCAAATGCGATGTTTTCCTTTGCTGTTTTTTGAGCCATGAGATTAAAATGCTGAAAAATCATTCCAATATCACGACGTTTTTCTCGTAGTTCATTGGGACTAATTTGAATGTTGTCTTGATCAAATGTTACATCACCATCAATGGTAATTTTACCTGCTGTAGGTACTTGTAAAAGATTAATCACACGCACAAGCGTTGACTTCCCGGCACCCGAATAACCGACAATGCCATAAATTTGTCCCTTATCAATTGTTAGACTAACATTTTTAACAGCTTCTATTACTTTATTTTTTTGACGAAAAGTAATGTCAATGTTGTCTAAGGAGATAATGGTTTGAGCCATAGTTTTCCCTTTCTTTATTTTCTTTTAGTATCCATCATTAAAGCATATAATACAATTAAGCGTGTGAATAACACGCTTAATTGTATTATTTTTACCAAACTGGTAAGTCAATACCATTTGAGGTCTCCTCGATGATCTTCTTAACTTCATTTGTTTGATAGGCTTCTATTACTTTTTTAATTAAATCGGCTTTTTTAGATTTTTCCCAATTTTTCTGTCCTGCAATAATGTTAATCCATTGTTTTGAATCATCATTAATTTCTTCTTTAAAAAGTGATGTTTCATAATCAATATTTGCTGGCACAGCATAACTGTTGTTAACAATGGCTCCATCTGCAGAAATGAGTGAGCGAGCTGTTTGACTAGCTTCTAGCTCTTTAATATCCAAGTTCTTAGGATTTGATTTGATATTGGCAATGGTTGCTAATTCATCACCTGACACATCTAACTCAATGAGCCCTGCAGATTGTAAGACGTATAAAGAACGACTTTCATTAGTAGCATCATTTGGAACAGCAATTTGAGCACCATCTGGTAATTCTGAAACATTTTGATATTTTGCTTTACCAGAAGCATCTGTTCCTGAAAATAGATGAATTGGACTGATATAAGTTTCAGCAATGGTTACTAAATCACCATTATTTTCATCATTCCAATTGTTTAAAAAATTGTAATGTTGAAAAGCATTAATATCCACTTCATTGTTTGCTAAAGCCTTGTTTGGTTGAGAATATTCAGTGAACTCTACAAAATCAAGATCGATATCTTCTGATTCTAACAATTCAGCAATTTTATCCCAACGTGCTTCATCAGATTCTGTCATTGACATCACACCGATTTTTAATGTTTTAGCATCATCGTCATCATTTCTAGCACCACATGCTGTTAAAATAAATCCAGCTAATAATGTAATCGTAAGTAATGAAACTAATTTTTTTAATGACATAATATTTCCTCTTTTTCTTTTAATAAATGAATGAATTCATTCTCTCATATCTTCTTATAAGAATCAAATTGTTAATTCATTGAATATGTTATAGTTTTTAACTATATCTAAGTTTAAAAAAAGCCTGCTGTCAGAAATAAGACAGACAAGCATATTATTTTTAAACCTCAAGAAAAATTTCTATTTCCTATCATCGTAGCCATTAAGGTGATTAGAATGCCAAGCCCAAGCTGTTTCAATAATTTTTTTAATGTTATCAAACTGAGGCTTCCATCCTAGAATTTCTCTTGCTTTTTTTGAGTCAGCAATAAGGGTATCTGGGTCTCCTAATCTCCTCTCACCAATTTCTGATGGAATGGGATGTTTTGTCACTTCTCTAGCTGCTTCAAGGATTTCTAGGTTAGAAAAACCAGTTGATGACCCTAAATTAAAGGCAGTAGAAGGATTGCCTTCACGTAAGTAATTAACCGCTAAGATATGAGCATCTGCTAAATCAAAAGGATGAACATAATCTCTAATATTAGTGCCATCTGGTGTTTTGTAGTCATCACCAAAAATCATGATTTTATCACGTTTTCCTTGGGCAACTTGTAAGATAATCGGTAAAAGATGGGTTTCAGGGCCATGATCTTCTCCGATAGAACCATCAGGTTTTGCTCCTGCGACATTAAAATAACGAAGAGCTACTGATTTTAAACCATAGGCACTATCAGCCCATTTCATGATTGTTTCCATCATCAACTTACTTTCTCCGTAAGGGTTGATTGGTTTTTGATTATCATTTTCTTGAATTGGCATTTTTTCTGGGATACCATAAGTAGCTGCTGTTGATGAAAAGACAATATTTTTAATTTCAAACTCAAGCATCACTTCTAGTAGTGCAATCATTTTTGCCGTATTATTATTAAAATATTTTAAAGGATTACTCATCGACTCAGCTACAAGTGAAAAGGCAGCAAAGTGAATAACAGCATCAATATCAGGATGTTTTGAGAAGACTTGTCGCATAAAGTCTTTATCAGCTAAATCACCTTCATAAAACACAGCCTCAGAGTGAACAGCATCACGATGGCCTGTTACTAAATTATCGACCACAACCACTTGTTCATCGCCTTTTTCAATCAAACGATCAACCATATGTGAGCCGATATAGCCAGCACCACCAAGTACTAAAACAGTCATTTTAATCTCCTTCTTTAATCCCAACACTTCTCACAAAAGCCATAAAGGCCTCTTGACCAGCTTTTGTGCGTTTATAAACACCAGCATCTTCAAGAACACGAGCAAAAATCAGACCCATTTCTTCTTTGACAATGTCTGATACTGTCTCTGGCTCAAACTGACCATACTTGGTTTTAATGTCATTAGCCCAAGTTTTGTGATAGTCTTTTATCTCATTTTCTTTTTCCAATAAATAACGTTCAACATCGAGAAGTTCATCTTTTAGACGAGGTGGTAAAATAGCTAACCCCATCACTTCAATAAGTCCAATATTTTCTTTTTTGATATGTTGCACATCTGGATGCGGATGATAAATGCCATCTGGAAATTCTTCTGACGTATGATTATCTCTTAAAACAAGATCCAGTTCATATAAGCCATTATTTTTTCTAGCAATAGGAGTAACGGTATGGTGTTCTTGGCTACCAGTCTTTGCAATAATATCTTGGCTCATGTCAGAATAACATTTCCAAGCCAGGCGAATTTTTTCTGCTAAAGCAACCAATTCTTTTTTATTATCACCTTTTAGACGAAGAACAGACATAGGCCATTTCACAATCCCTGCTTGAATATTCTCAAAACCTTCAAATGAAAAGGAATTATCTAGTGGTGCCACTTCCATTGGAAAAGTGTGTTTTCCTGCTTGGTAATGATTGTGTGTCAAAATTGACCCACCAACAATTGGTAAATCAGCATTACTACCAACAAAATAAGTTGGGAAAATATCAATAATATCTAACAACTGTTCAAAGGTTTTTTGACTAATCACCATGGGAACATGTTCAGTGTTTAACACGATACTATGTTCATTAAAGTAGGCATAAGGTGAATATTGAAATCCCCATTTTTCATCACCTAAATCAAGTCTGATGATGCGATGGTTAGCTCTTGCCGGATGATTGATTCTACCTTGATAGCCTTCGTTTTCAACACAAAGTTGACACATGGGATAGCTAGTGCTTTTCATTTGTTTTGCCATGGCAATCGCCTTTGGATCTTTTTCAGGCTTTGATAGGTTAATCGTAATCTCTAAATGGCCATAATCAGTCGCCACTTGATAATAAATATTTTTAGCAATAGCTTTTAACTTAATGTAATCATTTTTTTGACTGAGTTGATAAAAATCAGAAATAGCTTGCTTTTTATCAGTTGCATACGTTTGCCAAAAATCATGATTAAGCTGACTAGGTATTGGTGTGATGAGATTCATCAATTCTGCACCCAAGGTATCTTTTTCTTCTTGAAGTGCTCCTACTTTACCATTTGTAACTGCTAAGGCAACCAATTCATCTTTTAAAGCAATAAGTTCAGTAAGATCAGTTTCTTTTTGAGTATTTTCTTCTCCTACTAAAGCCAATATACGATTTTTTAGATAAAAAGCATCTAAAGGTGTGTAATGAGAATTCTCGATAACTTTAGCAACAAAGACCTCTATTATTGTTTTCATAGTCTTATTTTCTTGATAGGACACGTGAACCACCTGCTACCTCAGCAATGTAAAAGTCTGGTGCATAGCCAATTTTTTCTGTGTAGATTTTACCAACATTTTCTTTAAATTGATCAACTTTATCTTTAGCAACAATAGCAATACCACAGCCACCAAATCCTGCACCTGTCATACGTGCACCAAGTACGCCTTCTTGTTCCCATGCAGTGTGAGCAAGAGTATCAAGTTCGATACCTGTGACTTCATAATCATGCTCTAATGAAACGTGAGAAGCGTTCACTAAACGACCAAATCTCTCTAAATCACCTGCTGCTAAGGCTTCACGCGCTTCAAGTGTTCTTTGGTTTTCAAGAACAGCATGACGAGCACGTTTAAGGCGATTTTCGTCTTTAATCAAATAAGCATATTCATCAAAAGCTTTAGCATCTAATTCACCAAGTGTTTTGATGTCTAAGACAGTATTTAATTCTTCAACAGCCATCTCACATTCGCTACGACGCTCGTTATATTTTGAATCAGCCAATTCACGACGTTTGTTGGTGTTCATGATAACAATAACGTTATCTCCCAAATCAAGTGGTACTAAGTCATACTCTAAAGTATTAGTATCAAGATAAATAGCGCGATTATCGGCACCCATACCAATTGCAAATTGATCCATAATGCCTGAATTAACCCCGATAAAGTTGTTTTCCGTTTGTTTACCAATTTTTACAAGGTCTAAGCGTTCTAATTTAAGATTAAATAATTCTTCTGCAATAATACCAATTAGCAGTTCTAATGAGGCTGATGATGATAAACCAGCACCATTTGGAATGTTACCATAAACATAAATATCCATCCCAGAATCGATAGTATGACCAGCTTCTTTCAAGAACTTAAGAACACCCTTAGCATAGTTTGTCCAATTGTCTTTCTTGTCAAAAACTAGATTATTTAAGTCAACTTCGATAATGCCTAAATCTTCAAAGTTTGCTGAATAAAAACGTAAGGTTTGATCATCACGTTTTCTAGCAGCACCATATGTTCCAATAGTGATAGCTGCTGGAAAAACATGACCACCATTATAATCAGTATGCTCACCAATCAAATTGATACGTCCTGGTGAGAAAAAAGTGGCATCAGCTTCAGTATTAAAAACAGCTAAAAAAGCTTGTTGTAGTTCTTGAATGTTCATAAAGTTCTCCTTTTAAATTTATGATAATAGTTCATTATTATTTTACGCTTTAGAAAATCTAAAGTCAATTATTTTAGTAAAATTTTACTAATTTTTTAATTTTTTGTGATATAATAAAAACGACTAAAGGAGAAGGGTTATGGCAACGATTAAAGATATCGCTAAAGCAGCAAAGGTCTCAATAGCTACTGTATCACGTGTTCTCAGTCAAGACGACACTCTTTCAGTTAGCCCAAAGACCAGAGAAAAAATACTAACAACTGCTGAAAAACTCAACTATACCAAACACCAAAAAAATAGTAAAAAAAATGGGCAGAAAAAAACCATTGCTATTTTGCAATGGTATAGTGAGCAGGAAGAACTTAATGACCTTTATTATTATGCCATTCGTATTGGCATTGAAAAAAGAGCTCAAGAATTAGGTTATAATATCTTACGCTTTTTCAACAATGCTATTTTTTCAATTGATACTGATATTTCAGGGATTCTTGCCATTGGTAAATTTAGTCAAAAACAGATTGAAAAATTAGAAAAAATTACTTCAACACTTATTTTTGTTGATAGTGATACACTTAATGACGGTTATTCTTGTGTAACAACGGATTTTGATAGTTCAGTCATTAATACCATAGATTATTTTTTAAATCAAAATCTTTCAGACATTGGTATGATAGCAGGTGAGGAATCCACTAGTGATGGCTTAGAACATTTAATTGACCAACGTTTTCGAACCTTTAAAAACTACATGAGTGAATTAGGTATCTATAAGGCAAAATCTGTCTATGTAGGACCATTTTCAACCCAATCTGGTTATGATTTGATGCAAAAAGCCATTCAAGAATTGGGAAATGAACTTCCACAAGCCTTTTTCATTGCTAATGATACTTTGGCTGTGGGAGCTTTAAAGGCCTTACAAGAAGCAAAGATTGCTGTGCCTGAAAGAGTGAGTCTCATAGGCTTTAATGATACTCCCATCACTAAACAAGTTTTTCCAGCCCTATCTAGTGTCACGGTCTATACTGAAGAGATGGGGAAAATCGCAGTTGACTTGATGACACAAACCCTATCGCCAAATCCTCCAAAAATTGCTTCAATGGTTAGACTAGCGACCAAGTTAACCATCAGAGATAGTTGCCTCTAATAAAAAACCACGATAAATATCGTGGTTTTTAAAATATGAAAGGGTTAGTGACATTGTAAACCAAATCTTGGTATAAGATTTTTGATAAAATAGTTCTAACACACTAATGTTTCGCTACGAAATCATCTAAATGTATCTTGCTATCTAATCGTTCTGCCAGTGTTTCCGATAGATGGTGTGTTACAAAAAGAATTGTTTTGTTTGGTTGTTTTAAGAGCTCTTCTTCAATCAATTCACGATTATCTTTGTCAATAGCAGACGTTCCTTCATCAATGAGCCAGATGGGTTTGTCTTCTAATAATAATCGAGTCAATAGAATACGCTGTTTTTGACCGCTTGACATATCTTGGGTAATCTGTGATAGTCTTGTTTCTAATCCCTTGTCTAAATCACTGACCCAATTCTTCAAGCTTAAGATATCTAGCACTCGAAAAATCTCTGATTGCTCAATTTCTTTTCCTAAAGTCAAATTAAACCGTAGACTTTCATTGAAAATATGATTATCAGCAGACACATAGCTAATATTGTCGTTTAAGGACTGCCTATCAATCTCTAGAAGAGAAATTCCATTGAAACTGATAGTCCCTGAATCAGGAAAGAGTTCTCCTTTGATAAGTTTGAGGAGTGATGATTTTCCAACTCCAGATGTTCCAGTCAAAGCATATTTTTTATTTTTTTCAAAATGAAGAGTCAGATGCTCAAAAACCACTTGCTGTTCTCTTTTTTACATCTCCATAAATAAGTCTTAATGGTTACTTTATTTTCCAATATATTCTCCAATCACACTAGTCTCAAATATTTTCTAACAATTATATTTCTTTTGTGTATGAAAAAGTAATGCTATGTGTCACTGTTTCTCCTTTTTTAATAATAGTATTACCAAAATCTGGATGGTTTATGGCATCAGGTAGAGTCTGAGCTTCCATAGCGATACCTTCATGTTTTTTATTCTCTAAACCATTATCTCTTGCAAAATAAACATTATCTTCAGGGAAGTTAAAGCTGTAAATTACAATAGCATTTCTATCTGAATAGATTGAAACAGTATCATGACTGTCTTTATCTGTTAAGATGGCAATTGGTTGGTTGTCTGTTGCTTCAACAATAAAGGCATCGTCAATACCACCAGTTGCTTCAATTGCAGGAACAATTGGTTTTGCAATTCTAAAATCATAAGGTGTATTTGCGACTTCTTTTTTCACTCCTGTTGGAATGAGATTATCGTCTGATTCAAGGACATAATCCGCTTTAATCGCTAGCTCATGACTTGATAAATCTTGCTTATCACTAAGATTGAAATAGACATGGTTGGTTGGATTAAACAAAGTGTCTTTTGTAACATCTGTCGCGGTGTAAGAAACGGTTAACTTATTTTCATTATCTAGTAGGTATAAGGCGGAAACTGTCATATCACCTGGAAAATCATCGATTTCTTCTTTAGCATGATAGATGAATTTAACACCGATTGTGTCCTTATCTTCAACCAACTCATAATCCCAATGTTGACGATGAAAACCATTTGGTCCACCATGTAGTGCGTTGCCATTATTATTTTGAGCCACTTGATAATCTTGGTCTGAAATACTAAATTGACCATTTTTGATACGTCCTGCCACACGTCCAATAGACTGACCTGCAGCAATACCGTTTTGATTGTAGTGACTTGGTGTATCAAAACCTAAGACGATATTTTTCTTGGTACCATCTACTTGAGGGACTAAAAAGGCTTGCCAAGTAGCCCCTAAGGTTATCAGATGTGCTTCTACACCATTATCATTGATAAGTCGAATTTGAGTGACTTCTTTATCTTTAATTGTTTCAATCACTTTTGTTGTTATTTCCATAGTAATCTCCTTCAAAAGTTATAACTATTCTTATTGTACAACTTAATATATTAAAAGTAAACGTTTTCTAGTCTTCATTTAAAGTCCCATCTTAGATCACTAAGATGGGATATTATTTATTAATATTATTTTATATCAATTCTGCTTGCTTTTAGTCTGAAGACAGTAGCTGTTAGTGGTGCCAAATGAACCGCATCTGTTGTTATATCGACACCAAATGGTTGGCTAATAGGTGTTATTCCTGCCATTTGACCATCTACAATAATATCAGCTTCAAGCAGGTGCTTATAATCATCTGATAGGACAAATTGACGTTTTTTGGTATCTGCATTAATAAAGACGGCATAAATATCACCATTTGAGGCAATGGTTTGATAAGCAATCACCAAATCTTCTGCTTTGATGTCATTTTGATTTGGTTGAGTAATCAGACTGACTTTTTGATTAATGTCTGCCATCGTTTTAAGGCTAAAGGCATCTGTCGAACGTCTTAAAGCAATTAATCCCTTAGTATAGACTTGACTCAGTGTATGTTCTGGATAAACTTCTTTATTCGTTGCTTTTTGCCAATCAAATTGATTAATAGCATCCGTTGAATCATAAGAATCATGGATGAAATAAGGGTATTTGAAAGGATCACCCTTCTCATCCACTAAGAGATGAGCTTTACTTGGTACCTTACCATTTGCTACTGGTTTTTCATAACCTACTCCTAGGAATTGTTTGGTACGGCCATATTCTTGACCAGAGTGAATAAATGGTGTTCCTTGTGATGTTAATACTAAAAGATTTCCAATACGTAGGCGTTTTTGTATCTCTTGTAAATTTTCAGCAATAGCTGGGTCTTTTTTAATGGATTGAGCAATAATATCAAACAAGGTTAAATTATCATGGGCCGCAATGTATTGAATCACATCTCCCGGTGAGTCTGCTGTAAAATTACTTGGTTGTGCCTTAATATTGTTAAAGAGCTGTTCAATACTTTTAGCACCATTTGTAAGAAATGCTGGTTGTCCTTCACTTGGAAAGCCAGATTTTAAAAGATTTCTGATGTCATCGGAAAAAACTGCAACCGTATCTGTTTGACTCATCCATGTTTGATCAGCTGGTTGAAGTGGTTTGTTTTCATCACCAACAAACGTCAGCCATCCTTCTCCTAGCATGATAATATTAGGATTTAATGTCTTGGCTTCCAAATAAGCCATCTCAATAGACTCTGCATCATGGTCACCCATCATATCAAAACGAAAGCCATCAACCTTAAACTCATCGACAAGATATTTGATAGAGTCGACCAAAATACGACGACTCATGTGGTGAGTTGTCCCCAGACGACCTCCTCCAAAGCTGGTTCTAGGTGAGCCATTAGCATCCATAAAGTGATAGTAATTGGGTTCTAAATCTTCAAAAATAAAAGTTTTAGCTGTATGGTTATAAACCACGTCTAAAATGACTCCCATCCCTCGTCTATGAATTTCATTAACGAGGTTTTTAAATTCAGCGATACGAGCGAGCGGATTATTTGGTGTTTCTGAATACATGCCTGTCAAAGCAAAATAACTTTGAGGATCATAGCCCCAATTGTAATTGGTATCACTTGAAGCATAGTCGCTTAAACGATTGCCATTTTCTAATTCATTAGCAATGTAATAGCTCATAATAGGCAAAAGTTGTACATGAGTGACACCAAGATCTTTGAGATAATCTAATTTTTCAATAAAGGCTGAAAAAGTCCCAAATTGATGCTTTAATCCATTAGAAATAGATTCATCTGAAGTGAAATCACGAATATGTACTTCATAAATAATGGCATCTTCTCTTGTTTTAAACCCATCAATTTGAGCATATGTCAGTTCTTTTGGTCCAACTTCAGAAGGATCAACAAAGGCAGCTTTGGCCACTCTATAAGACGGATCTTTTTCAGCTAACTCACTATTCCAAACAGCTAAAGATTTGGCATAAGGGTCAAGCACGAGAACTTTATCTTGTCCTCTGGTGATTTCATAATGGTAATAATAACCGCGATAATCACTGATATTTAGAGTTGTTTCTACCCTTAATTGGACGTGCCATTCCCCATGTTCACCTTTTGTCATCGCAACTTTTCCGATACGGTTTACTTGATTATCTTTATCATAAATAACCACATCAACCCCATCAGCACTTGGTGACCAAAGCGTCATATCAACAACTTTCCCGTTTTCTTTAACCTGAGCTCCTAAGGGACCATCATAGCGGTAAAGACTATCTTTTAATTGCCAGTTCATTGCTGTTTCAAAATCATTATCATCAAAGTGAATAGTATAAGGTGCTCTTGTTTGAGGAAATTCTCCCATCAAGCTCACAATTTTTGTTTTTTCATCAATCAAGATATCTGACAATGATAGTATTTGTTGTGACGCATCAGTGACTGAAATATCTACAAATAATCTTTCTTTTGTTATACCATCTAAAGTGGTAAAAATGATTTCGATAGTGTTTAAACTTGTGTGTTGTGCTTCAATCATACAAATGTTATTTACAAAGCATAGTTTTGTTAAAATAGTTCGTTCCCTATCTTTTACAAAATTCTGCATTTGCCCTTTCATTAAGATAAAAATTTTGATTACTTTAACAAATTAATTATATGTCACTCTTACTAGTATACTCTTTTGAAAAAAGTTAAGCAATCGGTTGCATAAACTTTTTTACAAAAGTCTAACTAAAAATGTTAGACTTTTGATTCTTATTTGACAACAATATTGACCAATTTATTTGGTACAGCAATCACTTTAATAATTGATTTATCAGCAATGAGTTCAGCAATCTTGTCATCTGATTTAGCTAGCGATTCTAATTCTTCACGGCTGGTATCTTTAGCAATGATTAATTTAGAACGAACCTTGCCGTTAATTTGAACAACAATTTCAATCTCATCTTCAATCAATTGTTTTTCATCATAGGTTGGCCATGATTCATAAGAAATCGATTGACCAGTTGGATTGATGTGTTGCCATAGTTCTTCTGCCAAGTGAGGCGCAAATGGTGCTAGAAGCTGAATAAAGCCTTTAGCATCATCAATGAAGAGTTTTTCTTCTTTATTAGCAGCATTGACAAAAACCATCAACTGAGCAATAGCAGTATTAAATTTCAAGCTTTCAATCTGTTCTGTCACTGCTTTAACTGTTTCATGGTAAACCTTGGTCAATTGCCCATTGTTTTTAGTCGTTGTTTCTTTTGTCGTAAATAAACGATAAACACGGTCTAGGAATTTACGACTTCCTTCAAGACCATCTTCTGACCAAGCAATACTAGCATCAAGTGGTCCCATAAACATCTCATACACTCTAAGTGTATCAGCACCGTATTTTTCAATGACATCATCAGGATTGATAACGTTTTTAAGTGACTTAGACATTTTAGCTGGACCTTGCTCGAGTTCTTCTTTTGTTTCAAGATGATAGAAGAGTCCATCTCTTTCTTCTACCTTATCAGTAGCAACAAGGGCTCCTCTACTATCACGATAGCTTGTCCCTAGAATCATTCCTTGGTTAAACAATTTTTGGAAGGGTTCCTTGGTTGGAACTACTCCAATATCATAGAGGAATTTATGCCAGAATCGTGCATAAAGGAGATGGAGCACAGCATGTTCTGCCCCACCAATATAAACATCAACAGGTAGCCATTGTTTCAATAATTCTTCATCGGCCAGCTTCTCATTATTGTGCGGATCAATATAACGGAGATAATACCAGCTTGATCCAGCCCATTGTGGCATGGTATTGGTTTCACGGCGCCCTTTAACACCGTCTTTACGTGTCACACTTAACCAGTCCGTCAAGTTGGCAAGTGGGCTTTCACCAGTTCCACTAGGTTTAATATCATCAGTTTTTGGAAGAACAAGTGGCAATTCCTTTTCAGCAATAGCCGTACTAGTGCCATCTTCCCAGTGGATAATTGGAATAGGCTCACCCCAGTAACGTTGACGACTAAAGAGCCAGTCACGCAAACGATAACTAATTTTTTGAGAACCAATTTTCTTGTCTTCAAGCCAAGATACCATCTTTGTAATGGCTTCTTCTTTTCCAAGACCATCTAAGAAGTCAGAATTGATATGAGGACCATCCTCTGTATAGGCAGCTTGGGTGATGTCCCCACCTTCAAGAACAGGAATAATATCTAAGTCAAACTGTTTGGCAAACTCAAAGTCACGTTGGTCGTGAGCAGGAACTGCCATAATCGCACCTGTACCATAGCTTGCTAGGACATAGTCAGCAATCCAGATAGGCATTTCTTTCCCGTTGACAGGATTAACCGCATAACTTCCAGTCCAAACACCTGTTTTTTCTTTGGCCAAATCCGTTCTAGCCAAATCAGATTTCAAACTGGCTTGTTTTTGATAAGCTTGAACAGCTTCTTTTTGCTCACTTGTCGTAATCTTATCAACCAAGTCATGCTCAGGAGCTAAAACCGCATAAGTAGCACCAAACAAGGTATCAGGACGAGTAGTAAAGACAGTGAACTCTTGTTCTGTATCTTTAACCTTAAAGGTAACATTGGCACCTGTTGATTTACCAATCCAGTTACGTTGCATGTCTTTAATGGATTCAGGCCAATCAAGCTCATCCAAATCGTTAAGAAGACGTTCTGCGTAGGCAGTGATTTTAAGCATCCATTGACGCATTGGTTTGCGAACAACAGGATAACCACCACGCTCAGAAGTGCCATCAGGCAAGACCTCTTCGTTGGCAATAGCAGTTCCAAGCTCTTCCACCCAGTTAACCGGTACTTCTGCTTCATAAGCCAAACCTTTTTCATAGAGTTTGGTGAAAATCCATTGCGTCCATTTGTAGTAGTTAGGGTCAGTCGTATTGACCTCACGATCCCAGTCATAAGAAAAACCAAGAGCGTTGATTTGACGCTTGAAATTGGCAATATTTCTTGCTGTAAATTCAGCTGGATCATTACCTGTGTCGATGGCATATTGCTCAGCAGGCAGACCAAAAGCATCCCAACCCATAGGATGTAAGACATTGTAACCTTGTGCTCTCTTATAACGACTCAAAATATCAGTAGCCGTGTAGCCTTCGGGATGTCCAACATGGAGCCCCGCACCACTTGGGTATGGAAACATATCTAACGCATAAAAACTAGGTTTATTTTTATCTGTTCCCGTTTTAAATGTGTGATTCTCAGCCCAATAGGCTTGCCATTTTTTTTCAATATCCTTGTGATTGTAATATACCATAGTATTCTCCATTAAATGTAGTGTTTTTATTATAGCATGTTTTTGTGAATTTTTTAAATCAATTATCAAAAAAACACCGTTTAACACGGTGCTGGTTTTTAGGGTTGGAAGTGATTTGCTTAATTCCTTCATATGGTGATTAAATGTTTTGACTAACAAGCCAAAATCAATCAAGCAGATAGTCCTCTACTTCTTAAAAGCATCATATAGTTTTCGATATAATTCTTTCTTTTCGTTTTTTTGTGAATTAAACCCTTTTTTGCCATAGTCAAAATCTGCTATCACAAATCCTTCATCATCATTAGAAAAAGTTAAAAATTCTATTCCAATTAGTTTATTATTCCTAGAATCCTCTATAGTCTCCTCTATATTATTATTAAATTGTTGAACTTCTTCCTCGCTTACTCCAAAACCCACAGCAGCTGTATTTTCAATGATATTTGAAAATATTTCTTCTGAAGAGGCTGCTTCTTTTACCGTTATTAGGTAGATAGCATCTTTAGTTTCTAATTGTTTTACTTTATTCCATTTTTCTGTGTCATCAGGGGAGATAGTATAGACTGTTAAATCTACCGTGGGTTTAGGATTTTCTGTTTTTAAGAATTGTTTTCCAACTAAAAAAATGGCTAGTATTCCAATTATTAATACCAAACTAATAATAATTTTCTTTTTCATATCTCACTCCCTATATCTTTCATATCAATGATAAAATCAACTTTGCTATATACAGCTGGATCATGTGTTGCTATGATAACATATTTATCTTCGGCTGTTTCGTTCAATAATAAATTAATGATTTCTTTTCCAATCTCACCATCCAAAGCCCCTGTGGGTTCATCTGCTAAAATAACTTTACGTGGCTTCATTAACATCCTTGCAATCGCCACACGCTGAGCCTGCCCTCCAGATAATTCATAGATTTTCTGATTTAAATAGTCACTAGAGAGTCCAACTTTTTCAAGGACATCAGATATTATTTTTTTGTCTTTATTGATGAGTTTCAAATTATCATATACAGTCTTATTTTCTATTAAAGAATAATTCTGGAAGACATAGCCAATAATATTTTTAAAGAATGTTCTTTCTTTTGTTTTCCAAATATCTTGTTCATCCACCAAAACAGTGCCACTGTCAATTTTCTCTAGTCTTCCTATAATATTAAGTAGTGTACTTTTACCTGAACCAGAGCCTCCAATCAGTGCGTAGCTTTTCCCAGCTTCAAAGGTTAAATTTAAATCTGTAAATACCTTTTTTGAACCAAATTTTTTTGTGACATTCAAAATTTCAATTGTCATTGTTCATCTCCTTTTAAAATTTGAGTGTATTTTTCCGATAATTTTCTAAAACTCATTATTGTTGAAAAAATTAAAACTATTAAAGAAACAATGCCAATATATAATAGCTCTATTTGACCTGTCATGATAAATGTCAATAGAATAACCATTGTAATAGTGATAATAAAATATTTGAGACTTGATATTGCTATACGTGTTTTTGAAAGACCTAAAATGATTTTTTTAACGTAGTCATTTTGTTTTAAAGAAATAAATAATTGAGCATACTGATAAATTAGTATAAATACAATGCCGTAAATAATCTTCTGTAGGATTTGTGAAAGAAAAATTTGGTGTTCTAAGGATCGAATATTAAGTTTCACAATTTGGTAAACGTCTACTGGATTAATTGAAAAATTTGAATTAACACTCACATCATTAATTTCCTTTATCGCTTCAGGACTAAAAAGTGAATTGTGTACTATGTTATCGGCCAAAACAAAATCTCCGTTTTCTATCATTTTATCAGTATCTAACACAACTACTATATTATCTTGGCTATCTGCTACACTTGTTAAAGGTGAAAGGTTTTTATTTTCATAATAATTGTCCCCATTCTCATTGAAATAAAAAATTTTTTTCCCATTAGGAATGACTTGTACCGTGAGATTTTCTTTCGTATAGTTTGTTCCTCTAAATTGTTCTGCTACAACTGTATTCTCAATTGATGTCTTATTCTCTTTATATTTATCGGGAATATAGATTGTTGCTACCTTATCATCTAAAACTTGATAGTTTGTTCCATTCACTTTATTTTGTACATTAGCACCAGTTTGATTGATATAAATCAGCTCTTTGTTTACTTCTGGATTTGTTATGCCATCACTTTTTAATTGTTTAGAAAAATCTTCTGTAGAATCAGATGATTTCACATAATCTGGAATGTATGCAGCGGATGGTTGGATATATAAAAAATCTAATTTTTTTAAAGCTTTGGCTATGTGTAGATATAGTGGGTCAATTTCAATCAGTTCTCCATTATTAACAGAGTGATCTTCAATCCCCAATAGATCTAGCCTCTTCCAATTTTTAACTTTATTCCAAGGCTCTAAATTATTTAGCTGTATGTTTATTCTTGATTGACTAATCTTTGTTTCTTGTAAAAAAAATCCTGAGACAACGATTATAGTAGAAATAACGACAAGCCATACGATAAAAATAAGTTTATTTTTTGCCTTGTTTTTAATAATTTCAATAGGTTTTTCAACCTTAATAGTCAGCCAAAATAAAACAAAGGTGATGATGTCAATGATTTGAAATAGTATAAAATTAGTTAAAAGCATAGAGAAAAATAACTTTGAACTATAGGTGAAGAAGCCACCACCCAAAAAAGAACTATAAGAAATCATCAACAAAGTAGCAATAACCAGTTCAAAAGCAAGAGAAATGAAGTAATCTCTTTTTAGATTATATATGGGTAATCCTAAAGAACGTCTGATTATTCCTTCTTTAATCTGCCTTGTTCTAACAACAAATAAAACAACTAACAAGGTTAAGTAAATTGATATCATCAACAATACCCTTAATGTCCCAGTGAATTGTAACATTCCTCCTATATACCAGGGGTAAGTCATATAGATTGTTTGTAATCCTGAGTTCTCAAGTGTTTTTAAACTATTTGAATCTATTTTCCCTAGGGTATAATACATGCCTGTTGTCGGTAAAGACTTTAATTCTTCATAGTTTGCATCATCAAAATTTATATAAGTCAACTGACCCGAACTTTGAACTATCGGCTTGTAAATTTTAACTTTTTTCGTTTTTGATAGGTTACTGATTGTTTGGTATATTTCGTTATTAGAAAGGTTACTTTCCCCTTGAATCGAAAAGGCTCCATCAATTGGTAAAGGTATCGGTTCTTGACTATCACTGATACTGACAAGACCAATTGTAGCCATTAAACAAAAGAAGAATGCAATAACAGATAATTTTAATTTCATAAACACCTACCTATATTATAAAAGGCCCTAATACATTGGGCCTCTAGCTTTCATCAACTATTTTTAAAATCTAAAATAACTCCAATGTGCATTTAATCAAACATTATTCCGACTTTATCATTAACCTGATATTGTCTATCCATATTTTTTAGAATCGGATGACTTAATATCCCTCCAAAATTAGTGACTGAAGATTTTGAACCAATACTATTTGGAGACTTAATATAGTCATTAGAATAGCCATAGTTGTCATTTATATCATCATTTTATTCATCAATAATTGGATATAGCTAAAAAAAATTAATAAACTTACAATAAACAAAAATATAATACCATATTATTGTTATAATAGCAATCCACTATCCAAGTCAAAAAACTACTAAGAGATATCTTCTAGTAGAATATGTCATACCTTTATTTTTTATCTTCTAATTTCTTTTTTCTAATTATAAAAACAGCACCATTTAACACAGTGCCGATTAATTAAATTTAAAATGGTTTATTTGGTTTATCTGATAAACCTCAATGTCCCATATCAAAACGATTGTTAAAATACTCATCCAACATTAATCTGTGCTTAGCTGACAATGAATCAAGTACCATTATTTCATCTTTTGAAAAATAACGAAGCGATAAAGTTTCTTCATTATGAAAATGAGAGATATCTGGCTCTGAGAGGCTTCTTAAAGCATACAAAAAGACAACCGTTTGAACTTTGTCACCGTTTGGATAAATCTCTTCAAAGTTGGTATAGACATTGAGTAAACGTGTGGGCTCAACAGCAATCCCTGTTTCCTCTAAAAATTCACGTTGACAAGTTCTGACAGTATCCTCACCAAGTTCTTGAGCTCCTCCTGGAATACCCCAAATCTTTTTATCAGAACGTAGTTGCAAAAGAACACGACCATTACGATCAGCTAAAATACCGCCAGCAAAGGTTAAGATAATCTTATCATGTCCTACTTTTTCTCTAATATAGTAGATATAATCCATTAAAACCTCCAAAAATAACTATTCTGTCTAACAGTCAAAGGAATATAAACACAAGCCAAAAAGTAAGTGGCTCTTTTTAAGTTTATTTATATCAAATAACAAATGCTATATCTTTCCTCTCTAATTAAAAGTAATGAAAATATACTAACTAGATAAAAATTCTATGCTTGGGAGCTAACAATTGTAGCTAAGAATAATTTATTCTAAGTTAATCATTGTAATAGACATCAAGCAATAGTTGTTGAATTTCCGCAATAGCAAATGATAAGGGTAAATCTCGTTTTCCAAGCAAGCCATCTTCAGTATCTTGTCTAACAAGAGTAAATGATGGATCATTAGAAAAAAGACTATTGAGCATTTTTCGATATCTCGTGTGCTTTTCACCAACACTCAGGTATAAATTCAATTTGATAACATCAAGCATACCATAAAAACCCATAGTATACCCCTTGTCTTTTAATCGCTCATCTTCAATCCGTTCAATTTTTTGACACATCTCTTCTGATAAATATTTCTTAATTAAGCTAATATAAGATAAGGCAATAAAAGGAGCATCATTTTTTGAATTGAGTTGCCAGATAGCAGAATAGTCTTCCAGATTAAACTGGCAATCTTTCTTTGTTTCTAGAATTGTTAATACTTTTGATTTAAGTAAAAATAATTGTTGATATTCCGTTTTATATAACTTTTGAATCAGTGCGATAATAAGAGAAAATGGAATCAAGAGTAGAGCTATAAAATTTCTGTACATAGAGGTAAACAAAATATAATAACCTATAAGTGAACAAAAGTATAATAGAAAATAAACTCTGAAAAAAAGCTTAAATGATTTTGTTTTCTCATGCCAAATGGCTATTCCAGGACTAAAACCAAGCACTTGATTAAAATGAACGCCATGATAAATTTTTGATCCCAGTTTAGTCATCAATAAAAAATAAAAATAGATAGGTTTTGTCCTAAAAAAACAACAGTTATTAATAAAATTACTGTGTGTAAACATTGAGAAAATATGTAATATAAAGGTCCCATTAAAATATACTGTATAATTGTTTTTCTGGGATCACTAGCCAAATCCATTTCCATAAAAAATGGTGCACCCAAAAAAATAGCACTTAACAACACTAAGAAAATCAAAAAAATGCCAAAAATATTGTTTTTCATTAAAAAACCATCCATCTAAAATTTAAAACAAAAGGACAAACGAGCAGTTCTTTTATTCTTTATAAAAATATTTTCTATACACTCTTGATAATACCAAAGTTAAAGCCAATATCATACCAAGAGCCATAATAATAGAATTTCTTAGATTGATTTTAGTAACTCCAATCACTAGTCCAATAATTGGACTAGTAGACATCATTAGATATAATAAAAATAACAAAAAATGAATTTCACCAATTCCTGCAAAAAAATGTTTCATTTGAAAATAACCTCCTCATTCCACTATTTATTTAAACGTGCTAATAATAAAGTTAGCACCATTCTATTTCTTAGTCAAAGATAGTGTAAAATCAGTGTAAATATTCTCAAATCACCCGTAAATTCCTAATATAGAAATACAACAGTTATCGCAATTAAAATATTATTTTTTTAAAAAAATTTTACATAAATTATCATTGCTATGATTAACAGAAAAAATATGATATTTATCCAAAGAATATATTTTTTTATTTCTTCACTAACATGATCATATGCTAAAAAGTTGCGGCTGAAATTAATAGACATACAAAAAAGATAATGACAAAAATTTTTTCAACTTCAATATTCATATTATTATTACCTCAAAGCGTTTAGGTTGGAATCTCTTGGATTGACATCATTATTAGCCAAAATCGTTGTGATAGCATCACCAATTGATATCAACGTTTTGTCCCAATTGAAGTTAGAAATAGACGAAATATCCACTTACAAAAGCAGCCTAATGCGGTTCTTATTGCTAGCTATCTCTGGGTAATTTAAGAAGGCTGTCGAACTGCGAGTGCTATTTACCGCGCCATTCGCCACAAACTCTTCCCTGACAATTTCCCGGAGCGCTCTCGATTTTGCCGTATCTGCCAAAATCTTGCTCAAAGCATTCAGCGTATGCGCTATTTTCTGGTCTTAGACCTGTGTCAAACATGCTCTTTCGGTGTGATTGACAGTTTTCCTTGTACTTTGTGCCATCCCATCCGCAACCTGCCAGCACTCAAATTTAGGACAGAGGCGATATTATTTAACTATTCTCTTATGCTTGAAAGCACCCATAATGAGTTTGCGTGAGTTTGAAATATTCCCATTCTTATGTTTCATTAACTAGCACAACAGGTAGATTAGTATATAAAGAAATATTTTTATGTCAGTCTTATTATAAATTGCTATTTTTTTGTCGTTTCTTCCAAAAAATTGATAGCAGATTAACACCACTTAACGCAATTAATATTTCAATTGGCAAAAAGTAATAGTCCCAGATAAAATGAGTAGCAATTAATGATAGGAACACAGCAAAATCAAAATAGCTATTTTTAATGCGTTCTGAAAGTTTATGATAGATAAATGCAAGAACAATCGAAATTAGAATATTCTTCATAAAAATTCTCCTATTTGTTAGTAGCAAATTCTTTAGATGCTCAAATTAATACTTTTTCATTCTTATCAATGGAAAAATTATTAAAACTGCTCCTAAAATAAACAGAACCAACTCTAAAAACTGATCATTTGGTTTAATGATAGGAATCAGATACATACTCACTAGGACTAATAGTGCTCCAAGTAATGCAACTACTAGAATTA
Source organism: Streptococcus marimammalium DSM 18627 (assembly GCF_000380045.1). Classification (GTDB taxonomy): domain Bacteria; phylum Bacillota; class Bacilli; order Lactobacillales; family Streptococcaceae; genus Streptococcus; species Streptococcus marimammalium. The sequence continues at coordinate 13,421 of NZ_KB904339.1, read as the reverse complement.
CTTTCTCACCCAGCTTCATCATATTTCACCTACCATTTCTCGGATGTTTATCTTTTTAATCTTTTAAACAAAGCAATTTCTCTTTTTCTCTAATGAAGATAATTTTAATATTCTTTATTAAATTTATGAGGTTATCTACTAATATCATTATAGCATCAAAATAAAATTTATCATCAAAAATTATTCATTTTTCTTTTAAGATAGTAATTTAGTAGGAGAAATTTTCAATAACCTTTTGAGTGTAATACCTTAAATGAACTTAAATCTTAATAAAATTAAAACAGCACCGTTTGACACGGTGTTGTTTTTTATATCTTTTTCTTTGTCATAAAACTCCAACAAATTCTTGCTAGGTAAAAATCTATCGTCCCATGAACTAGAGTTCCAAAACCGACCAACCAGAGCATAGTAAACCAGTAATGGGTTTCAACTTGTGAGCCTGTTGTCATCACGATAACGACTAAAAATTCTGCTAAGCCATGGATAAGGTTAATAATTAAGGCAAATAGCAAGGTTGTTGTTGGTTTAGCAAATGTAACTATGCGTTTTTTGATTAAAACTGCCCCTATGCTTGCAAAAATGACATGGGAAAGTGCTCTAAAAACAATTACTATTGGAAAACCCGCCATAAAAAATCCTAGCGTACTGCCCAATGATACAAAAATTGCAATGCTGGGTGAGATGAACATGGCGATAAAAATAGGCACATGGCTGGCCAAGGTAAATGAAGCTGGTCCAATAATGATCTTGGCTGGCATAATGATGGGAATAGCAATAGCAAAGGCTGTTAATAAGGCACTCAGGGCCATCTTTTGAGTTCGTGTACTGTTCACTTATTATCTCCTTTAAGTTGATAACAAGTATTTTATCATGTGTCTTGACACTTGTCAATTATGTTAATAAAATATTTTCCTTTTTAAGTTGTTCAAGAATCTTATCACACATTTCTTTTGATGGACAAGAAATAGTATGATTATGGATGCCATTTGTCAAATGACTTAATAAAGTACCTTGATTCTCTTTGACTTGTTGGGTGAAGTATTCTATGTCATCTTTTGTGACAATATTTAATGTCGCTGTTAGAATACCATAAAGCGGGTGTTCAATCTCAACATCCAATATTTGACCGCCTCCACTGACAATGATTTCCAATTCTTTTACTAGTTCTTCTTCTGAATGTTGACAGGCTATTTTTTTAATGTATTGAGCCTTTAACTTTGGTAGATTATTAACCATCAGATAGCCTCTATGAGTCGCCATAATATCAATATTACTAGCTCTTAATAAGGCAATATCTCCAACAATGACTTGTCTACTAACTCCTAATTCTTTTGCTAGTTTTGTTGCAGAAATAGGTGAGGTACTTTCTTTTAAAATAGTTACTATCTGATCACGTCTTTGACTTGCTTTCATTTGTTTTTCCTTTTCTTATCACATGGTCTTTTAAAATGACTTGTAGCAATGATTTTCAAAATAATGATAACATAAAAAAGAGATAGCATAAAGCCATCTCTTATTATTAATCTTCAGTAACGAAAGGCATAAGTGCCATAACACGTGCACGTTTAATTGCAGTTGTTACTTTACGTTGATTTTTTGCTGATGTTCCTGTCACACGACGTGGAAGAATTTTTCCACGCTCTGAAACGAAACGGCTAAGTAATTCAGTGTCTTTGTAATCAACATATTCAATTTTATTAGCTGCGATATAATCAACTTTTTTACGGCGTTTAAAACCGCCACGACGTTGTTGAGCCATATTTTTCTCCTTATATACTTTTAATCATCCTCTTAGAATGGTAAATCATCATCAGAGATTTCAATCGGATTGGCATTACCAAACGGATTGTCATCTCTTGCGAAATTAGGCGTTTGAGCTTGTGAAGTAGGTTGTGAACTTGCTGGTGATGGATTGAAACCACCGGTATTTACACCCTCACGTGTAGCACGACTTTCCAAAATTTGGAAACTGTCAGCGACAACTTCAGTCACATACACACGCTGACCTTGTTGATTGTCATAATTACGCGTTTGAATACGACCAGTAATACCAAGTAAAGTCCCTTTTTTAGCCCAATTAGCCAAATTTTCTGCTTGTTGGCGCCAAATAACAACATTGATAAAATCGGCATCGCGTTCACCATTTTGATTTTTAAAATTACGGTTAACCGCCAAAGTAAAAGTTGCCACAGCTTGATTACTTGGTGTGTATCGAAGTTCTGCATCTTTGGTCATACGACCTACTAGTACTACATTATTAATCATAAACTACCTTCTTATGCGTCAAGTTTAACAATCATGTGACGAAGAATGTCACCATTGATTTTTGAAAGACGATCAAACTCTTTAATAGCAATATCGTTTTCTGCTTCAACAGTAACGATATGGTAAAGTCCTTCACGGAAATCTTGGATTTCGTAGGCAAGACGACGTTTTTCCCAATCTTTTGATTCAACAACAGTTGCACCGTTGTCTGTCAAGATAGCGTCAAAACGTGCTACTAAAGCAGTTTTTGCTTCTTCTTCAATGTTTGGACGAATAATATAAAGAATTTCGTATTTAGTCATTGATTTTTCCTCCTTTTGGTCTAATGACTCATGATCTTTGTCATGAGTAAGTGAGGGATACTCACAAGTCACTATTATACAGGATGCTTGCTTATTTTGCAAGTAAAATATAGTCCTTTCCGTTGAAAAATGTTATAATAGTTTTAAAATAAAGGAAAGATTTGATAATCATGACTGATAAAAAAATAAACATTAAACGATTTAATGTAATGACTTATATTTGGCAATTTTTTGGTGCTTTTATTGTTTACAATATTATTTTTGGAATCCTTTTTGATGATTTTGAAATAATTGATGATTTTCCAGAACGATTATCGGGATTATTTGCTGTGTTTACACCTTTCGTTTTATTACTATCAAAACAAGCCAATGCCATCACCCAACTTGAGCAACGATTAGCATCCTATAACAGCAATATTATGATGACGGAAGATCAGATTCGATTACTTAAAAAAGAAGGTGACAAAGAAGCGTTAGAAGATGCAACAGATAAACTCTATCAGTACAAAATATCTTATAACGAGACTATCGAATCATATAACAGTGCCATCAATCTTCTTCCATTTAAGCTTTTAAAATATATTCTAGGTCATAAAGAAAAAAGTTATTTTTCTGATTTTGACTTCTAAATAGCCTAAAAGATGATGTTGTCATCTTTTTTTGTTAGAAGTATCAAGTTTTTAAAAAAGAAAGGTTTTATTAAAATAAGCTTATGTTAGATTTAAATGATTATGGCATTAAGATGTGGGATGAGGAAAAAATAATTTCTTTTAGAAGAACACTTTTAGCTTGGTATGACGAAAATAAGCGTGATTTGCCTTGGCGTAGAACTAAAAATCCTTATCATATTTGGGTGTCGGAGATAATGCTTCAACAAACACAAGTTGTCACAGTTATTCCTTATTACACTAGGTTTTTAGAGTGGTTTCCAACCATCTCCGATTTGGCTAAGGCTCCCGAAGAAAAAATCTTAAAAGCTTGGGAGGGTCTTGGCTATTATTCACGCGTTAAAAATATGCAAAAGGCCGCCCAGCAAATAGAAATAGATTTTTCTGGTCAGTTTCCTAGTCACTATCAGGACATTCTTAAGCTAAAAGGAATTGGTCCATACACAGCTGGTGCGATTGCAAGTATTGCTTTTCAAGAGCCAACTCCTGCTGTTGATGGCAATGTGATGCGTGTCTTGGCACGTCTTTTTGAAGTGAATTACGATATCGGTGACCCCAAAAACATTAAAATATTCCAAGCTATAATGACTCAATTGATTGATCCAGTTCGGCCTGGTGATTTCAATCAAGCTTTTATGGATTTAGGAACAGATATCGAATCAGCTAAAAATCCTCGTCCAGATGAGAGCCCTATTCGATTTTTTAGTGGTGCCTATCTCCATGGTACGATGGACAAATATCCTATTAAAAAACCAAAGAAGAAACCTCGTCCCATCTATCTAGAAGCTTTTATTATTCAAAATCAAAAAGGAGAATACCTTCTTGAAAAAAATACTCAAGATAAATTATTGGCTGGATTTTGGTCTTTTCCTATTCTTGAAAAAGAAGTTGTTGAGACACAACTTGATTTATTTGAGACTGAAAACTCTAAAACCGTAGATTTCAAATCTCAAAAAGAGAATTTTTTAGAGAAATATCCTTTAAAAATCACTTGGGGTAATCAAACATTTCCCCTTGTTAGACATGTTTTTAGTCATCAAAAATGGGAAATAGATTTGATCGAAGGAATATCTTCATCAGTTAGTCTGTCTTCTGACAAGGTTCTTATTTGGTTGTCAGAAAAAGAATTTCCTGATTATCCCTTTGCAACACCACAAAAGAAAATGTGGCAAACCTATCAAAAAATTAAATTAGAAAAAAAGAGCTAGATTAGCTAGCTCTTTTTATTAGTTGCTTAATTCTGCAACAATTGCTTTGATTTGATTTTTATTATGAACACCAGCAACTTGTTTAACTACTTCTCCATCTTTTTTAAACATTAAAGTTGGGATACTCATAATTCCAAATTTTTGAGCAGTTGCTGGATTTTGATCGACATCAAGTTTCACAATCTTAAGCTCATCTTCAGACATTTCTTCAGCAATTTGATCTAAGATAGGTGCTTGCATCAAACAAGGACCACACCATGTTGCCCAAAAATCAACAAGAACAAGTCCTTTACTTGTTTCATCTTCAAAAGTTGCATCTGTTACTACTTTAACCATTTTAATTCTCCTTTATTTTTGTACAGTACTATTTTACAGTAAAATAATCACTTTGACCACTATTTGATACGCTAACCAAAATTAACGATAGTAACACCTGAACCACCAGCGTTTTGAGGGGCATAACTAAAGCTTTTGACATGCTTATTGCGCCTTAAATATTTGCTCACCCCTTCACGAATGACACCTGTTCCAATCCCATGGATAATGTCCACTTGAGCCATATTATTTAACAGGGCTTGGTCAATAAAAATATCCAGTTCTTGCATAGCTTCTTCATAACGCTTTCCTCGTAAATCAAGGCGGGCTTGTGGTGAATGATTACCCATTTTTTTTACAACATGTACTTGTTTTTTTGTGGTTTTAGCTTTGTCTTCTTTAATCAGATTAAATTCATCTTCTGATAAAGTCATTTTGATTAAACCAATTTGTGCTTCCCAGCGACCGTCTTTTAATTGATTGGTTAAGGTTCCACGCTGACCATAACTAATAACGATAATATCATCACCCATACGTGCTGCACGCGCTTTTTTCACTTTTTTTAAGACCTTATTTTTTGAAAGATCTGGTTCAGGAACTAATTTTTTCAACTGGGTTTTAGCTTCAATAATTTCATGCGCTTTTAGTTGTGACTTATCATGCAGTTGTTTTAGAATGGCTTCACTTTCTGAAAGAGCCATATCCACAATCTCTCTAGCTTCTTCAATCGCTTTTTCAAGTTCTTTTTCTTTTTCGTGATTAAATTCATTGTAAAGTTTTTTTACCGCACGATTAAACTTGAGGTTTTCTTGTTCAACCTCTTTAATATTATCTAAGCGACGTCTACTTTCAATGGTTTGTTGCTCCAATCGTTCAATGATATTGTTGACATCATTGTCTTGATTGGTCATTTGGTTGGCTTTTGAAATAATGATTTCTGATAAGCCTAGACGTCTTGCAATTTCAAAAGCATTTGAGCGACCTGGGACACCCTGCATGAAATGATAGGTCGGACTTAACGTCACAATATCAAACTCCATACTAGCATTTTCTACATTATCAGTCTCAATACCATAGGCTTTCAACTCAGGATAATGTGTTGTTGCCATGGTTTTTATGTCTGACAAGCGTAAATGCTCTAAAATGGCGATAGCAAGACTGGCCCCTTCTTGTGGATCTGTTCCTGCCCCAATCTCATCAAAAAGCACTAAGGACTTATTATCTGCTTGGTTCAAGATAGAAACGATATTAGTCATATGACTTGAAAAAGTTGAAAGACTTTGTTCAATCGATTGCTCATCACCAATATCAGCAAAAATCTGATTGAAAATAGTCACCTTACTACCTCTATCAGCCCAAACAGGCAAACCTGATTGTGCCATTAGCTGTGCTAGTCCTAATGTTTTTAACATAATCGTCTTACCTCCAGTATTTGGACCGGTAATAACAATTGTATTTAGTTCCTTTGTGAAATGGATATCATTAGCTACAGGATTTTCAATCAAGGGATGACGAGCATTTAAAAGAGTTATCGAATGATCAGTCGTAATCGTTGGGATACTTGCTTTATATTCAGCCATATAAAGGTATTTAGCTCTTAGAAAATCAAGATGCCCAATGAGCCAAGCATTGTTTCTAATCTCAGAAACATGGTCTCTAAGCATGGCTGAGAGTTGACGTAAGATATTAACCATCTCATAGCGCTCATCTGCTCTAGCTTGTGTAATTTCTTCATTTAATTTGACAACAGCTCGTGGTTCGATATAAACGGTATTGCCAGAAGCAGAAATATCATGGACAATACCAGAAATACGATTTCTAAAGGTGTTTTTAACGGGTAATACACTTCTGCCATTACGGCTGGTAATCAAATTTTCTGATAGTAAATCACCTTGATTTTTCAGAATTTCTTGTAGAGTCTGTCTGACTTGACGCTCCACTTGTTGAATAATTCTTCTAATTCTTGTAAGCTCTGGACTGGCAAAATCTTCAATAAACCCGGCATCATTAATAGCTTCAAGACTTCCTTGAAGAACAGGAAAGGGATTAATCTTATTAAAAAGATCCTCTAAAAGATTAAGAGGTACATTTTCTAAATCATTGTAAAATGATTTGAGTTCTGATGAGATTTTTAATATTGTTTTAACTGCCAATAGCTCTTGGATATTAAGGTCAGCTTCTAATTCTAACCTTTTTAAACTATGTGAAATGTCCTCAGTAGAACCTATTGAAAAACCTTGTGAGTTGGTGAAAATGTCTACTATCTCTGAAAGTTCTGAAAAACTTTTTTCAATTTTTTCACGATCACTACTTGGTGCTAAATGAAGTAGTTCATCATGACCCTGTTTGGTTTTTAAAAAAGACTCTATTCTTTTTTTAACTTTATTAAATTCTAAATCGTCTAATATTTTTGTATTCATGCTTATATTATAGCAGAAAAAGCTGTCCTTTCTATTATTAATGATTAACCACTTCTTTTTATTTTTACATGATTACCAATTAAAAAAGCAAGGAAATTCCTCACTTTAGTATGTTTGTTACCCACAGCATTTTAATCAGAAATGCTGAAGGAAAGAATGTAATCAACAACTTAGTCATTATCTCTTTTGAAAGAATGTTTTGGATAAATGAAACTGGAATTGTTGCTAAAATGCTTAATGCCATGTTGAAAAAGAGCATGGTTATTAAAACAGACAACGCACCACCAACACAGTTATAGGTTAAAGTGTCAAAGGAGTCCAAATCTATTAGATTCACGAAAATACCCAGTAACCGAAAAACTAAATAACTAGCAATAAAAATGCTTAAAAAAGCAACTCCTGCATAATAGACCTTGTCCAAGTCAAAAACTGCAACATCTTTAAAAAATAAGATGTTAACATCCTCAGAAGGATTAGAATATGGCACCCAAAGAGTAATTGCTTTTGCTAAAGGTTTGTAATATAAGGTACTGATAATTAGCGAAATAATAGTTGCCAAAAAATAATAGCCTTGAAGAATAATCCCACGCGAGTACCCTAAATAGAAATGCCAAGCCAACAACAATAAAATGATAAGTGATAACATTAGTAGTCGTCACCTACTTCATTAGCATTGATTTTTTCTTGCAAGTCACCCATATACTTGCCACGTAATTCTTCTAATTCTCTTTCTTTTTTGTCAAATTCAATTTCTCTAACTAATTGTTTTGATAAAGTATTAATAGCCATCAAAATAGCCACTGTTTCATTGTCGGCTTGTGGTAGCTTTTGTTTAATAGCTTCATACTTTTCTCTAGCAACACGTTCAACTTCTTCCATAAATAAATTGTCTTTGTCTGTTGTTAGTGTTAATGACTTGTCTCCAAAAGTAAATTTATATCGATTTTTATTATCCATACGTCACCTCTTACATTTTATTATAACGAATTTTAAAAATTTGACAATCTCAAAGCAATATTTTCAAATAGATTCATCTTGTTGGCATATAGGTTAATCTCTCTTTGTTTTTTACCAAAAATTCTGGTAATTCAGTATCTGGAATTTGTCTTAGATATAAGTTTGACCTGATGGACTTATCTTCTTCTCGACAGGTTGAAAGTACTAAATAACGATCTGAAGCATTGATTTCAATAGCTTCATTTTTAACAATAGCCTCTTTTTGAACCTCTCTTAGTTGCTCTAAAAAGACATGATCATTTTCAAAACTAGTTCTATAAAAACTAGTCGTTTCAGGTACAATAATCATAAAGGCCGCTTCATAGTAATAATAACGTTCAGGTGTTTCGATCACGAAATAAGGATGTTCATTAAAATAAGTTTGGTTGTCATAAAAATTAACATCGTTAAACATTCTATGATCAGAAACGGTACTTCCTCTTGCATGACCAAATAACCAAGTCAAACGATCTTGAAAATTTGGATAATTATCCTTATCCATAAACACCGCTCCCATATAAGGTGAATACTCCCCAGTAATAGTCTGTTCCAAGTATTTATAATTATCTCTCGTATGAAGTACCGGCTCATCAAGTTGCGTTCCTGGAGCGTAAATATAAGCGATCACTTCTTGATTAATCTCTTTCAAACTCGTAAAACGTTGCCTTAATTGCTCTTTTTCAGCCTCACTCAAATGATAAGTTTCTTTTGGTTTTGACGATTCAACCTTTTTTTCCTTAGAAATCGTTGTTTTTGTTGTTGATTCTTTTGAATCATTCTCCTTTTGAGAATTGATTTGAGGTAAAAAGACAAGCAAAAATATGATAGCTAAAACACTGATTGCTATACTATATAATAACCATTTTATTTTTTTGTTTTTAATCATAATCTTATTATAACGTTTTCATTCAATAAATTAAAGCAAGGCACCCTACATTATCTACTAATTTAATATATTTTATAATAATCACTGTGATTTTATTATTTTTTGAAAGTCTGTAAGTCCTAAAAAAACTTTTTTATGATAGAATAACTATATGGATACAATTGTCATTCAAGTGAATGAGACAGAAGAACTCACTAAATTAAGAAAAAAATTAGCTCACTATCAGATTAATAGCAATAATCCTTATATTTTATTTGCTGCTAAAAAAGAGGGGATTAGTGTTTCCATTTATACCTCAGGTAAGGTAGTCTTTCAAGGGAAAAAACCACAACCATTGGTAAAATCTTTAGGATTTCCTGTAATGAAGGAACAAAAAACAATATCTAGCAACCAAAATATTGCCATGATTGGCTCAGATGAAGTTGGTAATGGCTCTTATTTTGGTGGTATTGTTGTTGTGGCCAGTTTTGTGGAACCAAAGGATTATTCTTTCCTTAAAGAATTGGGGGTCGATGATTCAAAAACCTTGACTGATTACAAAATTAGAGAAATAGCTCCTCTATTACAAGAAAAGATACTGCATAAGTCTTTACTGCTATCTCCAAGTAAATACAATGAGGTTGTTGGCCAGGGATTAAAACACAATGCTGTATCAGTCAAAGTAGCACTTCATAATCAAGCTATTTATTTGTTATTGCAACAAGGTGTTAAACCTAAAAAGATTGTTATCGATGCCTTCACTAGTCAAAAAAACTATGAAGCCTACTTATCAAAAGAACAAAACCGCTTCTCAAATCCTTTAATCTTTGAAGAAAAAGCTGAAGGAAAATATTTGGCAGTTGCTGTTAGTTCCATTATTGCACGTTATTTATTTTTAAAAAATCTTGATGAGCTTGGAGAATCAATTGGTGTTAACCTACCGAGTGGGGCTGGACACCAATCAGATCAAGTTGCTAGTGAGATTATCAAAAAATTTGGCTTATCTACCTTAAGTCACTTAGCAAAATTACACTTTAAAAACACTGAAAAAGCTAAAAATTTAATTTAATTTTTAGAAGAGAAAGGGATATTAATGAAACATTTTATTAAAGAATGGGGAGGATTTATCCTCTTTATGACACTATTTTTCCTATCTTGGTTATTTTTATGGGCCAATGTTCTTGTAGATGGACACTCTATGGATCCAACCTTATCAAATGGTGAACGATTATTTGTTGTTAAAGTTGCTAAGATTGATCGTTTTGATATTGTTGTGGCTAAAGAAAAAGGAAATAAAAAAATTGTTAAACGAGTCATTGGTGTTCCTGGAGATATTATAAGCTACGATAATGATGTTTTAACTGTAAATGGTAAAATCTTTGATGAACCCTATCTTGAGGATTACCAAGAAGCTTTTAAAAAAGATAAATTACAAAAAATATACTCTTATAGTACTCTCTTTAAAGAATTAGCCCTTAATTCTGAAGCTTTTACCACAAATAATGCTGGAAAATCAAACTTTAGTATCACTGTCCCCGAAGGTCAGTACTATCTTCTTGGTGATGATAGAATTGTCTCTAAAGATAGTCGTGAAGTGGGAACTTTTCCAAAGGACTCCATCATTGGTGAAGTGAAGTTTCGCTATTGGCCACTTTCTAGAATTGGCACATTGGATAACGATTAAAACACGGTGAGCCGTGTTTTTCTCTATCATCAATTTAAAAATTAATTGAGGTTATGATGACACATTTTTTTTCTGGAACAGTCACACGAGTAATCTATGACAATCCAACTAATTATTTTAAGATTATCCTTTTAGAAATTGAAGATACTGATAGTAACTTTGATGATTTTGAAATTATTGTCACTGGTGTTATGGCTGATATTTTTGAAGAAGAAAACTATACCTTTTGGGGAGAACTAACCAAGCATCCTAAATATGGTGAACAGTTGAAAATGTCACGATATGAACGTGAAAAACCTTCAAAAGCAGGACTTATTAACTACTTTTCTAGCCAACATTTTAAAGGAATCGGTAAAAAAATTGCTGGAAAGATTATTGCTCTTTACGGAGAGGATCCGATTGATAGTATTTTGAAAGATCCTTCTCATTTGGATACGATAAGCGGTTTATCAAAAGTCAATAAAGAAGCATTTCTTGCAAAATTAAAAATCAACTATGGGACAGAACAAATTTTATCGAAATTAGCAGAGTATGGTCTAAAAAATCAAATAGCTATTCAAGTCTTTGAAGCCTATAAAGAAAAAACCTTAGACATTATCACTAAGAATCCCTATCAATTAGTGGAAGATATTAAAGGGATTGGTTTTAAAATGGCCGATCAGCTAGCTCAGCAACTTGGCGTGTCTGATGATTCCCCTGAGCGTTTTCAAGCAGCTATTTTACATGCCTTACTTGAGACGTCTCTTGAGACGGGTGATACCTATGTTGAAGCCAAACTATTACTTGAAAAAAGCCTATTGCTTCTAGAAGAAGCACGCCAAACACCCATTCCTGGGGCTGATGTTGCTAATGAACTTAGACAGTTATTGATGACTGGAAAAATTCAAAATAGTGATACCAAAATTTTTGATAATAGTTTATTTTTTGCTGAATCAGGTATTAAAAAACATATAGAACGGATCTTAGATAATTCTCCTTCACTACCTTTTCCAAGTGTAGAGGCGATTAAAGAGGAAATTAAAAAAGTTGAATTAAGCCATCATATGACTTATGATGACAGTCAAAAAGAAGCTATTGAAAAAGCTTTAACGAGTAAAATTTTCTTTCTGACCGGCGGACCTGGAACAGGAAAAACAACCATTATTAATGGCATTATTCAAAGTTTTGCTAACCTACATGAACTGTCTCTTTCTGATAATAACTCTCCAATTATTCTAGCCGCACCAACAGGTAGAGCTGCTAGACGTATGAATGAGTTGACTGGATTACCTAGTGCTACCATCCATAGGCATCTTGGTTTAAATAGTGATAACGATTATCAAATCCTTGATGACTATCTAGATGCCCATCTGATTATTATTGATGAGTTTTCTATGGTTGATACTTGGCTTGCCAATCAATTGTTTTCTGCTATTTCATCATCAACGCAAGTGATTATTGTGGGCGATAGTGACCAACTGCCTTCTGTAGGTCCTGGACAAGTCTTGGCAGATTTACTAGAGATTGATGATTTTCCCAAGGTTAGCTTGAAAAAGATTTTTAGACAGTCTAATCAATCAACCATTGTTGATTTAGCCAGCAAGATTAGAGAAGGTGTTTTGCCAAATGATTTTACTACGAAAAAAGCTGACCGAAGTTACTTTGAATGTCAGACACCTTTTATTTTGGAAAGTGTAGCAAAAATTGTTTCTGCCGCTCTTAAAAGTGGTATTGTTGCCAAAGACATCCAAATTCTTGCCCCAATGTATCGCGGACAGGCTGGCATTACTCATCTTAACGAATTACTCCAAGAATTAGTTAATCCTTTGAATGACCAATTAGAGTTTTCCTTTAATGACACTCGTTTTCGAGTCAATGATAAGGTTCTTCATCTGGTGAATGATCCAGAGAACAATGTCTTTAATGGTGATATTGGTTATATTACTGAATTGATAGCTGCTAAGTATACCGAATCCAAACAAGATGAAATGACCATTAATTTTGATGGTGTTGAAGTGACTTATGCGCGTAATGATTGGCATAAATTGACTCTTGCTTATGCGATGAGCATTCATAAAGCTCAAGGAAGTGAGTTCCCAGTTGTTATTTTACCAATAACACAACAAAGCAGTCGTATGCTACAACGAAATCTCCTTTATACTGCTATTACACGCGCTAAACATAAGCTCGTCATGTTGGGAGATTTTAGCGCCTTTCAATATGCCACACAACACGTAGGCAACCAAAGAAACACTTTTCTCATTGAACGCTTTAAACCTGAAAAAATGACAGAGCAAATAACTACTGAAAATCAAGTCATATCCGATAAAACAGTAGAATCAAGTTATCAGACAGATGATAGGCAACCAACAAGATTGACGGAACAAAATTTATTGACCATTGATCCTATGATTGGTCTTTCACAGGAAGATTTTGATTATTTTTTCAAATCATAAAAAAACATATCAGTGATATCACTGATATGTTTTTTTTGGAGAGAACTGATTAGCAATTATAATTCATTCTCACGTCTTTTTCTGCCATAGCCATATAAAGCTAGTGACGATAAAGCTAATATGGTTCCTAATACTGCTGAGTCGGAATTATCACCAGTATTTGGTAAGCTCTTAGCTGTTGTTGAAGAAGTTTGGTCAACTTTCTTCTCTGACATACCTTTATCCTTATTACCTGCTTTACTACTCATTGGCATTAACTTGCC